>CAYXAP010000070.1:0-44257 GCA_964462035.1 uncultured Sandaracinus sp. | reverse complement strand
CTAGATCAGCGGGCCGGGGCAGCCGAAGTCGATGTTCACCTCGTCGACCTCGCCGGACTGCAGCCGGGTGCACTCGGCGCCGTAGAAGGTGATCGTGTTGGTCGCCATGTCGTAGTCCCAGCCGCTCGTGCGAGCCATGTTGCGCGGGATCAGCGGGCCGCCGTCGAAGCTCACCTGGAGCAGCGACGGGTCGCGGGACGCGCCGCCGAGGGCGACGGTGCAGCTGGCAGGGATGATCTCGGCGGCGATCATGTCGAGCGCCATGTCGAGCTCGGCGGCGGAGCGAGCGGAGTAGGGCATGCCGGTGCCTCCGGCCGTGGCCATGCGGTTCAGGTCGCCGGCGGTGATGCCGTCGCCGAAGCCGAGCACGTAGGTCTCGATGCCGGCGGCGTAGAGCGCCTCGATCGCGGCGACGGTCTCGTCGACGGTCTCTTCGGTTCCGCCGTCGGGGAGCGGAGGCCCGCAGTTGGGCTGGCCGTCCGTCGCGAGCAGGACGTACCGACCGATCTCGTTGACCGGGATGGAGTCGTAGTAGGCGCGGGCAGCGTCCAGCGAGGTCGGGGTCGGCGTGGCGCCGTCGTGTTCGAAGGCGCAGCCGAAGAAGTCCTCGTTGAGACCGCTGACGGTGCTCATGATCGACGCACCGTTGCGAGGCATGATCGGGTTGGTGACGGTGCCCGGCGCGCAGGCGTCGCTGGTGCCTGGGAAGAGCATCATCCCGAAGTTGATGCGGGCGTCCTTGCTGGCGACCAGGTCGTTCAGCGCGGCCTTCATGATCGACATCTTGGTGATCATGGAGGGCGGGAAGGTGTCGATGAGCGGGGTGCACATCGACCCGGAGATGTCGACGGTGAGGAGCATGTCGGGCGGGTCGCCGACGATCTCGTTCATCACCGGCTCCATCAGGTCGCAGCCGCCGTCGAGCCGCGGACCGAAGTCCTGCGGCGGTCCGGAGTCGACGCGGATGGGGCCGCCGAAGTCGATGGGCTCACCGCCGCCGTCGATCGAGGGGCCGCCCGAGTCGACGCCCGGTCGACTGCCCGTGCGGTCGCCGCCGCTGGGGTCGCACCCGACCATCACCCCGAGAACCGCGAACCAAACCCACCGTGACCCAACCATGTGGGGCAAGGTAGACGAGTGGGATTGGGGTGGGCTTTCAGGAGGTGCGCGGCCGTCCCGATCCGTTCCCGCTTCTAGGAAGCTCTCGCTCCTAGAAATGCCCGATGACGACGGTGCAGTTGTCGTCGCCGCCGGCGTCGTTGGCGAGCTGGATGAGCTCGGCGGAGACGCTGTCGGGGGTGCCGCCTCGGCGCAGACCGGCGAGCTTCTCCTTGATCACATCCTCGCTGACCTGGCCGCTGAGGCCATCGCTGCAGAGCAGGAGGATGTCGCCCGGCTCGAGCTCGGCCGCCGTGAAGTCGACGCTCACGTCGGTGTCGCCGCCGCCGATGGCGTTGGTGAGGATGTGGCCGAAGCGCGGGTGGGTGTCGGGGAAGCCCCGCTCCTTGAGCGCCTCCGCCATCGTGTGGTCGCGGGTCAGCCGCTGAAGGGTGTCGCCGCGCATCAGGTAGCCGCGGCTGTCGCCCACGTGGACGATGTAGAGCGCGGGCCAGACGACGTACGCCACAGTCAGGGTGGTGCCGACGTTGTCGCCCAGGTTCTTCCGGACCGCGACCTTGCGCAGGTGGGCCTGGGCGTCGATGACCGCGTCGCGGAGCCCTTCGGAGAAGCTCTCGAGGACCTCCTGTGAGGGCCGCGTCGTGCCCGGCAGCCAGGGGAGGATGGAGAGGGCGTGGTAGGCCAGGGCGTCGATCGCCACCGCACTGGCGAGCTCCGAACGCGCGTGGCTGCCGATACCGTCCGCCACACAGAGCAGATAGTTCCGCTCGCGGCTCACCACCGAGGAGCCGTCCGGGACCTCGAAGCTGGACCCGACGATACGGAGAGTGCGGTCGAGCTCGGTCACCAGGAACTGGTCCTGGTTCCGCTCACGCTGGAGTCCGATGTCGGTGCGTCCACCGATTCGAGGCTCTGGAGCGTCGATCTCCGTGTGGCCGGTGTGCTCTCGGAGTGTCCTCAGGGTCGGGTCGGCGAAGCCGTCTCGGGTGACACTGGGGACTTCGGGGGTGGGGCGGTCCGACACTGAGATTGCAGAATGCCTCAGCGGAGCGGTTCTTGGCCAGTGCTTCCGCAGGGTTCTGGAGGGCGCTCCTCGGCTGGAGACGTTAGACTCCCGGCGGATGAAGGCGCTCCTCAAGGTCGGCTACGGCTGCAACGACCACTGCACCTTCTGTCACACGTTGGATGTGCGAGAGGTGCAGGGGTCGGACGCCGAGGTTCGATCCAAGATCCGGCGCGCGAAAGAGCTCGGCCACACGATGGTCGTCCTCAGCGGCGGAGAGCCCACCATCAGGGGGGAGCTCATGGCCTGGGCGGAGTACGTGGCCGAGCTCGACATGGACTTCGGGCTGGTCACCAACGGCCGACTGCTGGCGTACCCGGACGTGGTCGAGCAGCTCCTCGAGCGTCGGCTCCGCTACGTCTATCTCTCGCTCCACGGCGGCTCCCGCCGGGTTCACGATCTGCTGGTGCGCGCCCGCGCCTTCGACGAGAGCTACGGCGCGCTGAAGAACCTCTCGGGCACCGGGGTGGACCTCCATGTCAACTGCGTGGTGACCAAGCAGAACGTGAACAAGCTCCGTGAGCTGGTCGACGCGGTGATGCCGTACCCGGATGCGACCGTGAAGATGTCGATGGTCGAGCCGAAGGGCGGCGGCGACAAACACTTCCGCCGGCTGATGCCGTCGATCACCGAGGTCGCCGAGAAGGTCGCCGACGCCATCCGTTACGGCGAGGCGAAGCGCGGCTCCGCCGCGGGCCCGCGCTTCGCCCATGGGGCGATCCCGCTCTGCCTGATGCCGGGGCTCGAGGACCGCTACGACGACCTCAAGACCCACCGCTACGCGACGATGGTCGAAGTGGGGGAGGGCGACTTCTTCCCGGTCGACGACCGGAACAAGCTCCAGCCCGAGCCGTGCCGGGGCTGTGCCCTCGCCGGGCCCTGCCCGGGGCTCTACACCGGCTACCACGAGGCCTACGGCCACGACGAGCTCGCGCCGGTTGCCGAAGGACCGCGCGCCAACTCCTTCGACTACGTCCTGGAGTCGATGATCGAAGACCCCTTCGGTCCCGATGGCTGCGCCCTTCGTGATGGTCCGCTCGGGGTCACCCCCTGGGACCGCGGACGCCACCTCTTCGTGCGTCACCAGGGGAAGCTCGCGCGCTTCCGCGCGACCACCCGCGACTTCTCCGACGTGGCGATCGAGGCCACCAAGCATCAGGTCGGGCAGGTCTACTACGACATCTCCGGGAAGGTCGCGCCGGACGACTTCGGCAAGGACCTCGTCCCGCTCCGGCCCGCCACCGTCTGCGGCGGCTGTGGAGAGCGCGCCCACTGCGCCGGGATGGTGGAGCCACACATGGAGCGGGTCTTCGCCGAGGACGAGGCGGAGCTCGAGGCGCTCCTCGCCGGTCTCGAAGGCGACGTGCTCGACATCGGCTGCGGCGATGGGCGCTCGCTGGTGGCGCTCGCCGAGAGCGCGGCCGCCGGGCGGATCCGCTACACCGGCGTGGACCCGAACGTCGAAGCCCTTCGTTCGTTGGCCAAGGCCCATCCGTGGGCCGAGCTCCACGAGGGGACCGCCGAGGGTCTGCCGCTCGCGGCCGACCGGCGCTTCGACCACGTGCTCTTGCTGCGGAGCTGGAACCACCTCCGGCAGGCACGCAGCGTCGCCGCCGAGCTCTGGGCGCGGCTGCGGCCCGGCGGCTCACTGCTCATCGTCGACGACGTGCCCTTCGGGCTGGCGCGAACCCGAAAGGCGACGGCCCGCGCGCAGGCCGGCGGCGCCGAGTGGGAGCACCTCCGCAACGACGACGCGAGCATGGCGCTCGAGCGGCTGGACGGCCTCGAGGGGGCGACCCTATCCCTCCGCCGCGACGTGGGGATCGGCACCAGCAACCGCTGGATCCTACGACTCGTGCGCGAGTCCCCCACCGAGCCCGCCCTAGACACCCCCCGGGCCGATCCGACCGAGATTCCGCAGGATCGATCTGGTATGAGGAGCCGATGACCGAAAGCTTGGATGCCATCCCCGACACCTTCGTGAGCGTCGATCGTGCGGAGGGCTCCGTGACCTTCGTGGTGGACGAGAGCGTGTACCCGCTCGACGCCATCTATGGCGCGACCTTCACGTTCCTCGACCGCTGCTTCGTCTTCCTCGGTCGCGGCGAGCCCGGTCAGGTGTCGATCACGCTGAGCGTGAAGAAGCCGCCCGCCGAGGACGACGCGCTCCGCGGGTGGGTCGGCGAGCTGGCCAACGAGCTTCTCGCCTGCGCCTGGCGCGGTCGGATCCTCGAGCAGAACCGCGCGACCATCGAAGCGGTCACGATGCAGGCCATCGGCGGCGCGATGGGTCCGCCCAGCCTCGACGAGCTCGAGGACTTCGACTTCAGCGAGGAGCCCTTCGACGACCCGCTCGGCATCGCGATGAGTTGGGAAGAGAAGTACGGCAAGAAAGAGAAGAAGGCCGAGGACGACTCGGGCGAGGAGAAGGCGTGAGAGAGCTGCGCTTCGCCAAGGACCTCTATGAGGGCACGCAAGTCGACGCGGCCGTGAAGGTCTTCGAGCGCTTCGGCCAGCTCTCCACCGCCGAGGAGGAGGGCGCCTGGATCGTGAAGGTCGAGGCCCCGAGCGACGCCCGCGTGCGACGGCTCGCCGGTGAAATCGCCAACTATGCGCTCGGCCTGACCATCCGTGGCCGCCGAGCCGCCGAGGAGAACGCGTGAGCAAGCCGATCTTCCACGATGCCTCGCTCGAGGCGCTCGACGCACGACAGCCGGCGTTCTTCCGGTTCCGTCAGCTGCCGATGGCACCCGACAAGGTCGTGCTCTCCAACCTCGAGGGTCGCTGGCTCGTCTTGGACCGCGGGGACTTCGAGACCTTCGCCCGGGGCGAGGTCGAGGAGGGCTCCGAGCTCTTCACGAAGCTGCGGCAGCGCAACTTCCTCCGCGCCTACTACGACGTGCCTGCGGCCGCCGAGATGATCCGAGCCCGCCGCGAGTTCGTCGGCGCCGGCCCGAACCTGCACATCATGGTGATCACCCTTCGGTGCAACACCACGTGCGTCTACTGCCACGCGTCCCGCGCGAACATGGACCAGGTCCAGACCGACATGACGAAGGAGATCGCCGAGCAGTCGGTGGACTTCATCCTGCAGTCGACGAACCCGGCCGTGACCATCGAGTTCCAGGGCGGCGAGCCCCTCGTTCGCTTCGACCTGCTCCAGCACGTCGTCGAGTACGCGCACGAGAAGAACCAGGTGGCGCAGAAGGAGCTCGACTTCACGCTCGTCACCAACCTCTCGTTGATGGACGAGGAGAAGCTCGACTGGCTCCTCGAGAACCGCGTGCAGATCTGCACCAGCATCGATGGGCCACAGGACGTCCACGATGGCCAGCGCAAGCTCCCGAAGGCGAGCGCCCACGGCGAGGCCATCAAGTGGATGAAGCGCATCGACGAGCGCTACCGCGAGATGGGCCTGGACGAGACGCTCTACCATGTGGAGGCGCTCGTCACGACGACGCGCCCGATCCTGGGCCGCTGGAAGGAGCTGGTCGATCTCTATGTCGATCTCGGCTGCCGTGCGCTCTTCCTGCGACCGCTCGACCCCTTCGGCTGGGCCGAGAAGACGGCGCGCCTGATCGAGTATCCGCGGGCGGAGTACATCGAGTACTACCGCAACGCCGTCGACTACATGATCGAGTTGAACAAGCAGGGGGTCGAGATCCTCGAGCGCTACGCGGCGATCTTCCTCACCAAGATCCTGAGCGGCGTCGACCCGAACTTCCTCGACATCCGGCAGCCGAGCGGCGCCGGGATTGGGCAGCTCGCCTACAGCTACGACGGGCGCATCTTCACCTGCGACGAGGGGCGCATGCTCCACGAGTCGGGCGACGACACCTTCGAGATCGGTCACGTCGCGACGAGCAAGTACCGCGACGTGGTCGGCCACGAGACGGTCCGGGCGGTCGTGGTCGCCGGTCAGCTCGAGGGGCAGGCCGACTGCGTGAACTGCCCCTACGTGCCCTATTGCGGCATCCCGCCGGTCCACTCGCACCGCATCCAAGGCAGCCTGCTCGGTCGCATGCGCGAGAGCTCGCTCTGTCAGGTCCACAAGGGCATCCAGGACTACCTCTTCGAGAAGCTCGCCACCGGCGACGCCGAGACTCTGCAGGTCCTCGAGAAGTGGACGACGATTCGCCCCCGAGACCACTTCGTGCACGTCCCGAGCGCGACTCCCTAGCGAACGATCCGTTCCACTCAGGGCCGAAAGGCACATCCCCCAACTAGGGACGGAACTTGCTATGCTCCGCGGCGATGGCGGAGTGGACCCCCGAGCTCGCGTTCGCTGATCCGGACGTGGCGATCGGCCATGCCGGGCCGATTGTCGCTCATTTCTGGAACCGCCAGGTCACGGCCCAGGCGCTCCAGCAGCTCCAGCTCGCCATCGCCGCCCGGACCTCGCACGCACCGCTCGCGGTGCTGACCGTCATCGAACCGGGCGCGACGGTGCCCGATCAGGCGGCCCGGGAGATGTCCGCGGCCTACCTCGACGCGGTGGCCGAGCTGATCGGTGTCTCCGCGCTCCTCGTGGAGGGGCCGGCGATGCAGTCCGCCGCGTTCCGTGGGGTCGACGCGGGGTTCACGATGCTCGCCAAGCGGGACTACCCCCACGAGGCGTTCGACTCGTTGGCCGACGCCTCCGCGTGGATCGCCGAGCATGCGCCCGCCCGCTGGGATCTCACCGCGGAGCGCTTCGAGTCGATCGTCGAAGAGCTCCGTCGGCTCGTTCCGCGCTAGCCCGCTTTCGGGTGGTCGCCGCGGCCGAGCTCGATGCGGACCAGGCACAGGCCGTGAGCCGGAGCGGTCGGCCCGGCGTCGGGCCGTCGACCGGCGGGGCCGAGGAGCGCACGCACACGGTCCACGTCCAATCGGTGGCGGCCCACGTCCAGCAGGGTGCCCGCGAAGATCCGGACCATGTTCTTCATGAACGCGGTGCCCTCGACCTCGATGGCGAGCTGCTGCGGATGACCTTCGTAGCCCGGGAGGATCGCGATGCGTCGCATCGTTCGCTCGGTGTTCTCGCGGTCGTCCGTGGAGGCCCGGAACGCGCGGAAGTCGTGGGTGCCGACCAACACGTCGGCGGCGGCCTGCATCGCCTCGACGTCGAGGTAGTCCTCGGCGACCTCGCGCCGCTCCGCGCGAGGGATGTCCGGCCGGGCGAGCTGGGGTCCCACGCGCCAGGCCTGCCGGCGGCGGAGCGGGTCTCGGGTCGGGCTGCAAAAGACGCGGTAGCGGTAGAGCTTCCCCGAGGCGTCGTTCCGGGGGTCGTAGCGTCGGTCGACGGCGGTCGCCGCGCGGACGGAGACGTCGTCCGGGAGCAGCCCGTTCAGGCCGAGGGTGAAGGCCGCCGGTGGAAGGGCGCGGTCGCAAGCGAAGCTCACCACCTGGCCCTCGGCGTGGACGCCGGCGTCGGTTCGACTCGCGCCCCGGAGTCGGCTCGTCTCCAGGCCCATGGCCTTCAGCGCCGCTTCCAGCGTCTGCTGGACGGTGCGCACGCGTGGCTGAGCCTGCCAACCGTGGAACTCCGTGCCGTCGTACGCCACGATCAAGCGCACGCCATGCGCCAGGCGCGGCTCGGAACGGCCCATCAGCCCAGGTTCAGAACGTCATGCCGAGACCGGCGGTCCAGGCGATGTTCGCGCCGCCGATCCCGGCGGTGTTTCCGAAGAGCTCGAAGAGCAACGTGGTGTGGTTGATGCCCCACTCGTTGTCGAGCGTCGCGGCCCGGCGCGGGTTGATGAAGTCGAGCTCCAGGGCGATCTGAGCACCCCAGCTGAGGCCGTTGGCGACCCCGCTGTGTGCGCGTCGCGAGCCGTTGTCGATGAGCGTGAAGACCGTATGGAAGCCGAGCTTTCCGGTGAAGATCAGGGGCACGTCGAGCTCGCGAGCCAGCACGTCGACCCGGAGCACCGCCAGCACGGGTAGCCCGAAGACACGGAACTCCTGATTCTGGTCCAGGTTCTCGCCGGTCGGGCCCTTCGCCTTCCCCGAGTACTTGGCCCAGTCGAAGCGCAGGCCCCCACCGAACATGCCGACGTAGGGGATCCGGAGCGGAAGCACGTCGAGCTCGAGGCCGACCATCGGCCCGATCTCGTCCCCGTACGCCGTCTGGAAGGCCTCGTCGAAGCCGTTGGTCCCGTCGGGTCGATAGCCACCGATACGAATCTCGAAGGCGAACGTCTCCGGTGTGGTGGCCCGGCCGGAGGAAGAGCTGTCGGAGTAGGTGTACTGGGCGTCGGCGGGCGCCGCGTACGCCATGGCGAACACGACGAAGAGGGCCGCCGCGGGTCGAGTCGGAATCAGGGGGTGCATGTCAGCGCCTTCTCCGTAGCACGACCAGCCCGAGCAGGAAGAGGGAGCCGAAGCCCGCACCCGTGATGGGGCCGGCGGAGCAGCCGTCCGAGTCGCAGCCTCCGAAGTCCTCGCAGAACCCTCGACCCGGAATTCGCGTCACGCAGACCGGCCCACCGAGCTCTCCCTCGTTTCCAGCGAGGTCGACGGCGGCGACGTAGACCGAGGCCATGTTGCTGCCGTCGTCGAAATCGAGATCGAGGTCGGCGTCGGGGTCGATCGTTTCGGACCTCGCGTTGGGGCTGGTCTCCCCTGCAATCCGTTGGAGGCTACCGGGATCGACGGTCGTCGTGCCACCATCGCCGCCCATGCCATCGCACCCGTCGGCGTAGTAGAGACGGTACGTCAGGCCGGTCTCGCTGCCGGCCGACCATCCGACCTGCACTTCGGTGTCTCCGGAGCGGGGGGTCGTGTTCACGTCGGGAGCCGCCGGTCCGACTGCGTCGATGGTGACGTCGAAGGTCGCCAGGTTGGCGGCCTCCACGTCGGTCGTGGTGTCGTTGCACGTGGGGACGCTCAGCGCCGTGAGGGTGAGCGTCTGTGGGGCCGAAGTCGTGGCGTCACACGGCGAGGTGTCGGGGGCCGAGTCGATGTCCGCCAGCGGCAGCAGGAATTCGTTGCCGCTGCTCACCGTGTAGCAGCCGACGTGACGGCAGCCGCCCATCATCTGGCGGTCGGTGGCCGTACCACAGTCACCGCCGACCCAAACGTCGATCGTGTTGAGAGTGGACATCGTCCCGAGGACCAGCTGCACATCCGTGTTCCCTATGGCCGCAGCGTCACAGTCCTGGCCGTTGAAGCCGATGGCTCGGCAACCAATATCGGAGCAGTCTTCGCCGTCGGTCTTGTCCAAGCGGGTGACATTGAGATCGAGCTGAGCGAAGGCGCCGCTGGGCAGTAGCAGGCCGATGGCCGCGAAGGCCAGGAGGAGTCGGATCGGCGAGAGGCGAGCCATGAGCAGTCTTCCGTGCAATTCCCGGGCCGTGCGCGTGGCGTCCAGTCCCGGGGTTTTCATCGATTCGAGCAGGATTGCAGCTGTCATCCTGGCAGCTGGGCGGGGGCCCGTGCCAGGTTGGCGGGCGGTCAGAGGAGGAGCCCTTCGGCGATCTGGACGGCGTTGAGCGCCGCGCCCTTCCGAAGGTTGTCCGAGACGACCCACATCTGGATGCCGCCGGGGTTGCCGACGTCCTCCCGGATGCGGCCGACGTAGACCGGGTCGGTGCCCGCCGCCTGGAGCGGGGTGGGGTAGACGCCGTTCTTGAAGTCGTCGACCAGCTCGATGCCGGGCGCCTTCTCGAGGAGCCCTCGCGCGGTGGCGACGTCCATCGGCTCGGTGAGCTCCAGGGTGATGGCCTCGGAGTGACCGGTCACGACGGGGACCCGAACCGCGGTCGGGGAGACGCGGATCGCGTCGTCACCGAGGATCTTGCGGGTCTCGTGGAGCATCTTGAGCTCCTCTTCCTGGTAGTAGCCGTCCTCCTGGACGGTCCAGTGCATGAGGAGGTTCCCGGCGAGCTGGCCACCGAGCGCTTCGCCCTTGCCGCCCTTCCGCTGCTCCTCGAGCGCCTCGACGGCGTCGGCGCCAGCGCCGCTGATGGCCTGGTAGGTCGCCACGATGATTCGCTTGATCGGGTTCACCCGATGGATCGGCGCGATCGCCACCACCATCTGGATGGTCGAGCAGTTCGGGTTGGCGATGATCCCCTTGGGCCGGGTCTTGGCGGCCTCGAGGTTCACCTCGGGGACGACCAGCGGGCACTCCGGGTCCTTCCGGAAGGCCGAGGAGTTGTCGATGACGATGGCGCCCTTGTCGGCGGCGATGGGGCTCCACTCCTTGGAGGGGCCGCTACCCGCGGAGAAGAGGGCCACGTCGATCCCTTCGAAGTTCTCGGCCGAGACCTCCTTGACCGTGACTTCGCCACCCGCGAAGGGGAGCGTCTTGCCCGCGCTACGGGCGGAGGCCAGCGGCACCAGCTCCTTCACGGGGAACTTCCGCTGCTCCAGGACCTTCAACATTTCTCGGCCCACCATCCCGGTGGCGCCGACGACGGCGACTCTGAAACTCATGGCTCACGCCTTGTCACAGCGAGCGCTTGGTTTCCAGTCGGTGCGCTGTTTCAAGGGGGTTTGCTGGCCTTCGAGGCCCGTTCGCTTCATGACGCGACCATGCGTGTCCTCACCCCCCTCGTCCCATTCTCTCTCGTCCTGGCCGCATCGATCGCATCGGCCCAGACGCCCGCTCCGCCCAGCCCCCAGGAGACCGCCGAAGCCGCTCAGACGGCGGAGGCGGCGCCCGCGGTGGCCTTCGCCGATCCCGAGACCATCGAAGCTCGGGTTCGCGAGCAGGTGGCGGATCTCACCGAACCTGGTGGTTTGACCGCCGATGCCGCCGCCGAGCGCGCCGTGGCCACTTCACCGAGCATGGATCGCGCCGCCGCCGCGGTGGCCGCCGCCGAAGCCGGGGCCCGTCGTGCCTGGCAGGGGTTCTTTCCCCAGCTGGAGGTCAGCGCGCGCTACACGCGGCTCAGCCGCATCAACCAGCCCTCGTTCGGCGGCGCGTTGATCACCGAGGATCAGGCCAACGGGGCACGCATCCTGGCGGCGGGGGTCGACGACCCGGAGGCGCAGCTGCTCTGGAACAACCTCATCGACACGTTCAGCAGCACCGAGGGCTTCGAGTTCCCGGTCATCCTGAACAACTACGTGCTCCGGGGGACGGCGACCCTGCCGGTCTCGGATCTCTTCCTGACCATCCTGCCCGGCTATCGAGCGGCGCAGGCGGTGGTGGACGTCAACCAAGCCCAGATCGCGTCCGAGCGCGCTCAGATCGCGTACCGGGCCCGCGAGGCCTACTACCAGCTCGCTCGTGCCCGCGGCGCGGCGGTGGTCGCGCGGAAGTCGGTCGAGCAGGTCGAGGCCAACCGGCAGCGCATCGCCACTCTGGTCGAGGCGGGGGCGGCGGCGCAGGTCGACTTGCTCCAGATCAACGCGGGCCTCGCCCGCGCTCGGGTGCAGGTGGCCCAAGCGGAGAGCGGCGCCCGGATCGCCGAGCGTGCGCTCCAGCTCCTGATGCACGACGACGCGCCCATCGTGCTCGGCGAGGACTTCGCCAGCGAGCCCGCCGCGCCCGAGGGCACCGTGGACGCGCTCACCGACCGAGCGCTCCGTGACCGCCCGGAGATCGACGCGCTCCGCCGACTGGTCGAGGCCCGAGAGCGATCCATTCGAGCGACCCTCGGTCGCCAGTGGCCCCAGCTCTTCGTCCAGGGCAACGTCGACATCGCGAACCCGAACCAGCGGATCATCCCGCAGCAGCAGGAGTTCAACACCACCTGGGACGTCTCGGTGGTGCTCCGCTGGTCGCCGAACGAGATGGGCACGGCGCGCGCGCAGGCTGCGGAGGCCCGCGCGCAGCTCGAGCAGGCTCGCCAGGACATCGCGAGCCTGACCGATGGCGTGCGCCTCGAGGTCTCCGAAGCTCACTCGAGTCTCGAGGCCTCGCGGCTGGCGTTCGAGGCGGCCCAGGTCGGCCTGGTCGCCGCCGAGGCGGAGCATCAGGTCCGCATGGCGCAGCTCGAAGCGGGCGCCGCCGTCACCAGCGACGTGCTCGACGCCGAGACCAGTGTGACCCGCTCGCGGCTGCAGCTCATCGACGCGGCCATCGAGCTCCGGCTGGCCCGGGCTCGGTTGAACCGGGCCGTCGGCGCGGTCGAGTAGGGCGTTCGCATCGAAGTCGGGTTTCCTGGTTGGGTACCCAGGAAACCCTGGCCAGGGTGGGGGCATGTCGCTCTCGCCCTTTCGCGCGTTGCTCACTTGGCGGCTCGGTCGCTCGCACTGGGTCTTCCAGCGAACCGACGACGCGATGAGCACCATCGTGCTCGTGGTGGGGATTCCGCTGCAGCTCGGCCTCCCATTCCTCGTCGGTGGCGCCATCGGCTGGTGCTGGCTGCTCTCGTTGCCCCTGTGCCTCCTCTCCGGGAGGGTGCTGCGCTTCCGCGATGGGTCGGCGAGGAGCTGGCGAGTGTTCGTGGGACTCCCCATGCCGGGCGGCCAGCGGTTGGTGGGCCCGCTCCGCGTCGAGCTCGGCGAGCGTGAGATCGACTTCGCGACCTTCATTCCGGCCGTGAGCGTGTTGGATGAGCACGGTGCGGCCGTCGAGCTCGCCGTTCAGCCGGGACAGGAGCGGCCGCTGCACCGAGCGCTCGACCAGGCGTTGACTCGCTCGGCAGCGCCATGCTGCTTCTGAGCCCCCCGGCGACGGCTGCGATGCGGCAGTGGGGTCAGGGAACGAGCGGGCAGTTGATGAGCATCTCGGTCTCCGAGTAGCTCACGATCTGGCCGTCGATGGGCGTGATCTCGTAGGTCAGCGGGTCGACCTCGAACATGTCCGAGTCGTAGGTGTAGTCCGCCATGGTCTGGTCCATGTTGGTGTCGACGCTCGCGTACTCGCTCGGGACGGTGACCGTGACCATTCGCCAGAGCGGGGTGTAGTCCACGTCGCCGAGCTGGGCGCCGAAGATGTTGTTGGAGTCGACCGCGTCGCCGTCGCCGGTGATGTCCTCCATGCGGGCCGCTTCCATCAGCGGCATCTCTTCGCCTTCGCGGGTCAGCACGTAGACGTTGCGGATGAGCACCTCGCCCATCTCGGTGCCCCGCTCGCCGAGGCCGAGCGAGCCGGTGCCGCGGTCGAAGAGAATGCAGGCGGCCTGCATGTCGCGGACGTACACGGCCATGGGCCCTGCCTCGGAGCCGTCGGGCATCTCGAGGCGGACGTCGGGGTCCACGATGGGGCAGTTGATGTAGGCGTTGCGCTCCTCGAGGGTGGCCAGCCCGTCGCGGACGGCGTCGTCGATCGCCTCGAAGGAGGCCATGACCTCGCCGGCGTAGTCCTCGGTCACGTGGACCTCGGTGACCTGCGCGAAGGCGCTGTAGCCCGCTTCGCCCGGGAGGGTCTCGAGCACGATGGGGTGGTCCTCGAGAATGCACTCACCATCGACTTCGCGGCAGAGCACCCGCACCCGCTGGGGCGCCGCCGGGCTCTCCCCGATGGTCCAGTAGCTGACCGGCTCACCGTCCACGAAACCGTTGAGGATGGGAAGCGTCCCCTCCGCCTGGTCGGCCTCCGCCACCATCGTCGCGAGGTCCGGGGCGGCGGTCGCGAGCACCGGAACGACGGTCCCCGCAGGTTGGTAGGCAGCGGGGCCGGAGTCGCCGCAGGAGGCGAGCGCCAGGAAGGCCAGGGCGAAGTAACGGTGACGCATCTACCGGATCGTATCGCGGTCGCCGGTGCGTTGTTAGCCCCCAAGGAGTTTCCCCGACCCAATCGGTCACCGACCGATTCACCGAGTGGCTGGTCATCGGACCAGTGAGAGACTGCGACGGTGCGGACATCATTCTGGCTCGCGCTCTCGTTCCTGCTGGCGAGCTGCGACTGCGGCGGGACCTCGGGGGATTCGCCCGCGGAGGATGGCTCGACCGAGCGGGATGGTGCGCTGCCGCCGGTGCCGGGGGAGGGCGAGTGCGCCTGGGAGCGGGGCGAGCGCCCGACCGCCGAGCTCCCGCCGACCCACGAGGCGGAGTACGTGATCGAGCTGGAGCGATGGGCCATCGAGGCCGATGGGGACCCGATCGAGACTCGCGCCCGGATGAACGAGGCGATCCGCTGGGCCACGGACAACGGGTTCGACCGCATCGTGGTGCCGCCGGGGACCTTCGTCGTCGGGGAGGCGACCACGGACAACTACGCCGCCGGCATCGATCTGGTGGGGGACATGACCCTCGAGCTCTCGGAGGGGACCGTGCTGCAGATGGCCACCAACGACCGGTGGAACTACTGCGTGGTCAACGTCGACGGGAACAGCAACGTGACGATCCGCGGCGGCGCCATCCGCGGCGACCGCGAGACGCACGTCTTCGAGGGGGACGGAGCCCACGACGAGGGCCACGGCATCTGCGTGTGGACCGCCGTCGACCGCGTCCTGATCGAGGACATCGAGCTCCACGAGCTCACCGGCGACGGCGTGCTGATCGTCGGCCGCCGCGAGAGCGACACCGACGCCGAGGCGCCTTCGACGAACGTCACGATTCGGCGCAGCGAGATCCACCACAACCGACGCCAGGGAGTGTCCGTGGTCGGTGCGCACGGCGTCGTCATCGAGGACAACCACATCCACCACATCCAGGGCACCGCGCCCCAGTTCGGGGTGGACATCGAGGGCGCCGGGCGCAGCGACCGCGACATCCTCATCGCGCGCAACCGCTTCCATGACAACGCCGGCGGCGACGTCGTCACCTCCACCGGGCGCAACGTCTGGATCGAGGAGAACACGATGGTCCAGTGCCAGGCCGACGACGAGGGCCAGTACGACCCGGCGCTGCCCTGCGAGCTCGAGGAGCAGGTCGACGGCCCGATCGTCCACTGGAAGGAGACCGACAACGTGATCGTGGGCAACACGATCCGGATGTCGATGCGGACCGTGAACGGCCTCTGGGGAATCATCGGCTACACCCGTCGCGACGGTGCGGTTCGCGAGAACCCCGTAGGCAACGAGATCCGCGGCAACATCTTCCACGGCTGCGGTATCCACGCCGCCCACAACATGCGCTACGTCTTCGCGGACAACGTGATCCATGACGGACTGATCCTCGGGTTCAACCTCAGCTGCACACGCCTGAACGACAACCGCATCGAGCGGACCGCGGGCGAGAACTACAAGCTGCGGAACGTCGCCGGCGTCGCCGAGGGCAACGTGCTCAATCGAACGGAGGGCTTCCCGCCTGCCGAGGACGTCGAGATGCACTTCCCGATGGCGGACGACGCCCCCTACCGAAACTCCTCGCCGGTGTTCTGGTGATGCGCGCCACGCTGATACTGGTCCTCGCGCTCGGGTGCGCGCCGACGGCGGAGACGCCGCTGACTCCGGACCCGGAACGCTCCCCCGCGCAGGGGCCGACCTGTCCCGGGACCGCCGGGCCAACGATGGCTCGCCTTCCCGAGGGGTTCTGCATCGACACGACGGAGGTCACCCAAGCCCAGTACGAGGCGTGGCTCGAGACCAGTCCGTCCACCGATGGCCAGGTGCCGGCGTGCTCGGTCAACGACGACTTCACCCCGACCTGCCGCTGGGAGCCGGGGCGATACGGGGACCAGCCGGTGGTGTGCGTCGACTGGTGCGACGCCAAGGCGTTCTGCGAGGCCGCCGGCAAGCGCCTCTGCGGCCGCATCGGCGGCGGTGGCTACGACTTCGACCAGTACGCCGACGCGGAGGTGAGCGAGTGGCAGGCCGCCTGCAGCTCCGGCGGGGACCACGAGTACACCTACGGAGACGAGCTCGACACCCAGCGGTGCCGGGGCGCCGACGCGGACACGTTCGAGACGTGGGGCTTCGTGGACGTGGGGACGCTGGACGGCTGCCACTCGCCGGATGATGACTACGGCGCGGTCTTCGACCTCAGCGGGAACGCCGCCGAGTGGGACGACGGCTGTGAGAGCGACGAGTCGGACGCCGCCTGCCGGATCCGCGGCGGGAGCTTCGAGCACAACACCCACGGGCTCCGCTGCGCGATGGGCGAACGGCTCCGATGGCCGCGCATGCGGAAGGTCGTGTCCCTGGGCTTCCGCTGCTGCGCGGATTGACTCGGCGCCCGAAACGATCGATGGCCACTGCATGGTCGTGGTCAGCGCAGCCGTCATCCTCCACGAGGGCCGGGTCCTCATGACCCAACGGCCGGCGAAGACCCACCTCGCCGGCAAGTGGGAGTTCCCGGGCGGCAAGGTCGAGAAGGGCGAGGACCCGAAGGATACGGTCGTCCGCGAGTGCCTCGAGGAGTGCGGCATCCAGATCGCCGTCAGCGACATCCTCGAGGTCACCTTCCACAGCTACCCGGAGAAGGACGTGCTCCTGCTCTTCTGGGAGTGCGCGCTGGTCGAGGGCGAGGTGCAGCACCTCGGCGTGGCCGACCACCAGTGGATCCACCCCTCGACCGTCGGCGAGCTCGACCTTCCGCCGGCCGATGCGCCGCTGGCGGCCAAGCTCGCCGTTCGTTTCCCGCGCTGAGCCTTACTCTGCGGCCGTGGCGAGGTGGCAGCACTCGGGGAGCTGCGCCCGCACGTGTTCGATGGCGCGCGTCGCCTTCACGACGAAGTCGGCGTCGCTGTCCACGATGATCCGGCGGGGATGCCCGTCCCAAGCCTTCGAGATGCGTTGGTCCAGGACGTGCGCCTCCTCCGCCGACTCGACGCGCAACGCGTAGTCGCGGTTGTAGCCCTGCTCCTCGGTGGGTGTGCGCAGGTGGATGACCGCTGCGTAGCGAGCGACCTCCGCCTCGCGGGTGGTGCCGAGCTCCGCCCAGTACTCCGCCGGGTCGCCGGGCCAGTAGGCGACGCCGTCGACCGTCCCGCGGTCGCAGAGCGCTACCGCGATCGGACCGTCTCCCAGAGCCAAGACCTCCAGCTGCTGCTGCACTCGGAAGATCGCTCGCTGCGCCGCTCGACGACCCACGTCGCTGGGGTAGCGAGGGAACCCACCGCCGAAGATGATGCTCGCAGACTCGGGCAGGACGGCTACGTGGTTGCAGAACGCGCGGAGCGCGAGCTCGAGCACGGCGGTCTTGCCGGCACCGGGGCCGCCGGTGACGGCCACGAGCTTGGGGGCGTGGGTGACCGAGCCGCAGGCGCAGCGTCCCGATCCCAATTGGATGGTCATGACTCTCCATCCCCCGACTCGCGCGTCGGCGCCAGTGCGCGGGGTGGGGAGTCTCAGGCGAGGGCGGCGACCGGCGGCGCGTCGTCGACACGGAGCCGGGCGGTGAGCGGCTCCCGCTTGCCGGCCGCTTCGCGCTCGATCACCAGGGTGGTGTCGGCGCCGTAGATCTCACGGGCCGCGTCTTCCAGGACGGGTACGAACGCGGTGAACGCGTCATCGTCGTTGGGGGCGTGGAGTCGGTCGGGCACCCGCACCAGGACCTCGTTGGCCTGGAACTCGAGGCCGTCGCTCTCGAGCTCCTTGCAGGCAGTGAGCGCACGTTTCAGCGCGTCGACGAGGCGGGCCTTCAAGTCGCCCTCGAGCTCCCGCTTGCGGGCGAAGAGGATGCCCGGACGGTTCTCGCCGAGGTCGTAGTAGAGGTCGACGCCGTGGCCGACCAAGAGAATGCCGGGCCCTTGCCAGACGTGGGTGTAGTCGGCGACGTCGATGAGCAGCTCGCCCGGGACCTTGTCTTCGCGGATCCACCGGTGGAAGACGGGCACGAGATCGAGCGGGTCGGCGGCGGGCTTGCTCGCGAAGAGCTTCACCTGGACGCGTTCGGCGTGTTGGATGTCGGTCATCGGAGCTTCCTTCACTCGGCCGGGGCTGGGCTCGCGGCGGTCGCCGAGGGCTTGGTCAGGTTGGGTGTCTCGCCGATTCGCCCGTAGGCGGAGTGGGTCGCCTCGACGAAGAGGCGGGCCTCGTCGAGCAGGCGGTGCGCGGCGTCCTGGTCGGCGCCGAGCCAGTGGGTCTCGCCACCGGCCGAGTGGGCCTTGAAGAGGTAGGTGGCGAACTTCCCGCCCGCGAACGGGTCGTGGAAGAGACCACTGTCGTGCAGGTGCTCGCGGAAGAGCTTCACGATGTCGTCGGCGTCGTCGCGGACCTCGTGGTCGAGGTGGCGAACGAGCGCCTGCGCAGCCGTCAGCATCGCGCGGAACGCCTTCGACGCGGCCTTGCCGTGCTCGCCGACGTCGTGGAGATCCTGGGCCTCGTCGAGGGTCTGCTCGGCGGCCTGGATGCCGAACTCGACGAAGGGCACGATCTCACCGGCACACTCACCGATGCCGAGGTCGCCGATGGTGTACTCGCGCGGGTCGCCCCAGTCGCTGTAGTAGCTCGGATCCTCTTCATAGCTCGGCGGCTTCGAGATGGGCTTGAGCAGGTTGCGGATCTCGAACTTGCCGACGCGCTTGATGAAGTCCTGAAAGGATTCGTCCTCCTCGCGCTCGTCGACGAACTTCTTGGTGATCATCAACACGGCCTGCGGGACGTTCTTCGAGGGCACCGCGCCGACGACCATGCCGTAGGACTTGGCGTTCTCGGTCCACTGACCGCCGAGGACGACGTTGAAGTGGGGCACCTTGCGACCGCCGACGTTGCGGCTGACGCCGAGGAAGCCGAGGTCGGCCACGTGGTGCTGGCCGCAGCCGTTGAAGCAGCCGCTCGCCTTGATCCGCAGCGGCTGTACCGCCGGGTCGAGATCGTCCTGGAGCACGGTGAGGCTCCGCTTGAGCTCGCCGGCGAGGCCGCGGCTGGCGCTGATGCCGAGCTTGCAGGTGTCGGTGCCCGGGCAGCTGGTGATGTCGGTGATGGTGCTCGCGCCGGCCTCGCCGAGGCCGATGGCGTCGAGCGCCTCCCAGAAGGCGAGGGCATCGGCGCCGCTGAGCCAGCGGAACGCGAGGTTCTGCTCGACGGTGCAGCGGATCGAGTCGCCGGTGTACTTCCGGGCGAGGTCCGCGAGGATCCACCCTTGCTCGGAGCTGATGTCACCCAGCGGCAGGGTGAGGGTCGCGACGTAGTAGCCCTCCTGGCTCTGCGGCCGGAGGTTGGTCTTCACCCACTTGCGGAAGCGCTCGGGGCCTTCGTCGGGGAGCGGCGCCGCGTCGCGGACGGGGGTCTCGTCCGGGCCGCGGAGATCCTCGAGGAACTCGGTCCAGCGCGGGTCGGGCCGGAGCTGCTCGCGCTCCTCGGCGACGAGCTTGCGGAACTCCTCGATGCCGACCTTCTGGACCAGGAACTTGATGCGGGCGCGGGCACGGCTCTGCTTCTCGCCGAGGCGGGCGAACACGCGGCAGACGGCCTGCGAGACCGGCAGCAGCTCCTCCTCGGGGCAGAACTCCATCAGGACCCGCGCCTCGACGGGCACGGCGCCCAGGCCGCCGCCGACGACGAGCTCGAAGCCGCGCTTGCCGTCCTTGGTCTTCGCGGTGGCGCCGAGGTCGTGGAAGGTCACCAGCCCGCACGGCTCGTCGTGGCAGCCGCTGAAGGCGATCTTGAACTTCCGCCCGAAGTCCTGGACGTCCGGGTGACCGAGCAGGAACTGGGTGATCGCGTCCGCGTAGGGCGTGACGTCGAAGCTCTCCGAGTGGCACACGCCGGCGAACTGGCAGGCGGTGACGTTCCGGACGCTGTTGCCGCAGGCCTCCCGGGTGGTGATGCCGCAGGCGGCGAGCCGCCGGTGCATGTCCACGGTGTCCTCGATGTGGACGAAGTGGAGCTGGATGTCCTGGCGGGTCGTGACGTGGAGGATCTTGTCCGAGTACTCCTCGGCGAGATCGCTCATGACGTCGAGCTGCTCGGCGGTGACGCGGCCGTAGGGGATCTTGATCCGCTGCATGCCCGGCGCGTCCCAGACCGTGTCCGGGCCCTTCTTGAGCTCGCCACAGGGGAACTCGAGGGGCTTCTGACCGGTGCCGTCGTCCCGGAGACCGTTGTCGTAGCGCTGGCCGTAGACGCCGCGCCGCAGGCGGGTCTCGGCGAAGATCTTGTCGCCCAGCTCGCCCTGCTTCTTGAGGTCGATCTGGCCCTGCCAGGTGTCGATCTCCGTGCCCAAGTCGGCCGGCACCTGGTCGCCGAGGGCGTCCTTCCAGCTTCGCTCGCTCATCTCGTCCTCCGTGGCCGGCGAAAAGCCGCCGAACCGGTGAAGGGCAGTTAGGCAGCGAGGAGGGCTATAGTCAAGTAGAGAACCCGAGAATAGTGGTCGACTACGGTGAAAGCAGGGGTTTTCTCGGATTTATACTTGACTCGATGAGTAGGTAATCAAGTTTCCTTGACACCCCCCAGACTGAGAGCTAGCTAGTGCAGCCCGCTGAGGCGGGGCGCGAGTCGCGAACCGGCACGCATCGTTCTTTTCGGGGATCGTCTAACGGCAGGACACCAGATTCTGGTTCTGGTTATC
Organism: uncultured Sandaracinus sp.; assembly: GCA_964462035.1. GTDB lineage: Bacteria > Myxococcota_A > Polyangia > Polyangiales > Houyiibacteriaceae > UBA1660. The sequence goes on along the minus strand of CAYXAP010000070.1, from coordinate 23,802 downwards.
TAGGTTCGAATCCTAGTCCCCGAGCAAAGTCATCACGGCCCCATCGTCTAGTGGTTAGGACATCGGCCTCTCACGCCGGTAACGGGAGTTCGAATCTCCCTGGGGTCACCCGATGGAAAGCCCGCTCTCCTGCCGAGAGCGGGCTTTTTTCTTCCGTCGCCGTCGCCGCTACTCGCTCCGCAGCGTCAGGTGCGCGATGTCGATGCGCTCCGCGCCGGCCGCCACCTGCAGCGTGACCCGGATGTTCTGGGGCGCCCCGGCCGCGACACCGACCTCGAGCGAGTAGCGCCCGCGGCCGACCCGCCGCACGGCGCCGACCGCGACCCCCTCGGGGGCGCTGGCGATGAGGCGATCGGGCAACCGAAGGGGCGAACGGACGCGGATGGTCAGCCGCCGGCCGCCACCGCGCGGGACGGTGGGGCGCCCGACGACCTCGGCCCGCGCCCGTAGGACGACCACCTCTGGGCCCATCAGTGGGCGGTCGCCGCGGTCCAAACAGCGGAGTCGGTAGCGACCCAGCCGCCGGAGGGTCGCGATGCCGCCGAGCTCGAGCGACTCCGCTTCACCTGCGGCCGGCGGCTCACCACAGCGGACGCCGTAGGGGGCGACCACCAACGTGCCTGGCAGCAGCCGCGGAGGGCTCCATGGCCGAGACGGGTCGCCGGGATCGTGGACGTCGGGAGGTGGGTCCCCGCCGCCCGGGGGGATGACGCGCGCCGAGCGGACCGTGAAGGCGCGACGGGGCGAGGGGCGGCCCTCGAAACCTTCGCCGTCGATGGTGGCGACTCGGGCGTAGTAGGTCCCGGCCGGGACACGGTGGAGCGTGAAGCTGGTCGCTGGGGCCGGGATCTCGAGGGCGGCGAAGAGGTCTCGGCCATCGGCGCGGGTGGCGATCTCCACCCGGTAGCGACGAGCGCCCTCGACGGGCTCCCAGTGGCCGCTCAGAGAGGCTCCGCTGCCGCCGAGACCGATGACCCGGGGGCGGGCCTCGATGGACCAACGGGGAGCCTGTGGGAGCGGCCTGGGGCGCGCGGGGCGCTCGCCTCGGCGCACCCGGGTCCCCATCCCCTCGGGGACCCGCACGCCGCCGACCTCGGAGTCCCCGCTCAGCGCCGCGACCATCGCTTCGCCGTCATCGGCGACCCGCACCACGCTCTCCCGCCCGAGGCGGGTGTCCGCACTCGGCGTGGCGAGCGCGAGTCGCTCGTCGCCGGCGAGCTCGGCCAGGCGGCTCCGGAGCACGCCGCGTTCGAGCCGAGCTTCTCCGAGCGTCTGGCGCTGCGCGCGACCGGAGCCGACCAGGATGACCAAGCTCCGCGACCGCATCTGCAGCCGGCTGCCGTCGCGGAAGGCGAGCTCCGCGCTGGCCCCTGAACCGGTGGCGACCTGGTGGCCGGTTCCGAGCGGCGCGTGAATGCGCGCGTCGACCCAGGGCTCGTCGCCGCGCCGGGACTGCACCTCCTGCCGCTTGTGCACCACCGTGGCCTCGGCCTGACGCAGCGCGACTGGGAGGACCTGCAGCGTACTGCCCGGTCGGAGTCGGTGCGGTCCGGGGCCGAGCTGCGGGTTGTGGGCGTGGATCAGGTCGACCCGGCTCCGATCGCCATAGAGCTCCTGGGCGAGCCTGCGGCAGGTGTCGCCGCGCTGGACCACGTGGCCCACCGTGGGCTGGGCCTCCGCGATGCCCGTCGCGAGCAGCAGCGTCATGGCCAGCAGGGCCCTCACCGGCGCGCCTTTCGGGCAGCTCGCTGCAGTCGGCGCGCGAGCTCCTCGGCGCGCAGCGGGAGCGGCACCACTTCGAGTGCACCGGCGGCCAGGAGCGCGCGCATGCGCTCGATGTCGTCCGGCGAGGCGTCACTGACCACCGCGGCGCGCGCCACGAGCTCGGCGACCCGTTCTGGCGACGCGGCGGGCGCGAAGACCAGCGCAGCCTCGCCGGGAAACGCGGAGATGCCGTTGCTCGCGAGCGCGACCACCAGCTCGGCGTCGAGGGAGCGGCCGACCACGCCGACCTCGAGCGCGCTCGCGTCGGTCCGGCGGGCGTCGGAGGCGGGGACCATGCGAGCCCCGCGTCCCTCCAGGAGGTCACGACCCTCCCGCGGGCCGGAGCCGAGATGCTCGAGCGCACGGAGCACCTCGAGGGCGCTCGGTCGGTCCTCGGGTCGCTTGGCGAGCATGGCGCTCACGAGCGGCGGGAGATTGGAGGGGAGGGCGCCTGCCACCCGGAGCGGCGGCGGTGGGGCGTAGAGCTGTCGGGTCAGGACCTCGAGCTCGGTGCCGACGAAGGGCGGTGCGCCTCGGAGCATCTCGTGGATCATGCAGCCGAGGGCGTAGACGTCCGTGGCCGGTCCGAGATCCATCCGCCCGCGCGCCTGCTCCGGCGAGAGGTACGCGGGGGTGCCGGTCACGACTCCCTCGACCGTCATTCGCTCCTCGCGGCCTTCGAGGAAGGCCAGGCCGAAGTCGAGGACCCGCGCGCCGCGGAGCGTGGGCGCGTGCTCGACCATCACGTTCGCCGGCTTGAGATCGCGATGCACCAGCGGGAGCTGGTGAGCGACGACCAGCACCTCGGCGATTTCGGCCACCAGCGCCAGCGCCTCGGTCGCTGCCACCGGTCCGTCACGGAGCAATGCGTGGAGTGGCTCACCGCGCACCAGCTCCATCGCCAGGTAGGCGGTCCCTTCGTGCTCGCCCACGTCGAAGACCTTCACCGCGCGTGGGTGGTCGAGGGCGCTGGCCACCCGTGCCTCCCGCTCGAAGCGCGCCCGAGCCTGGGGGCTGCCGCTGGCGCGGAGCAGCTTGATGGCCACCTCGCGAGCGAGTCCGTCGTGGTGGGCGCGATGCACGGTGCCCGTCGCTCCGCGGCCGATCACCGGACCGAGTCGATAGCGTCCGTCGATCAAGTCGCCTTCGGCGGGGCTCACGGTTGCACCTCGAAGAGCGCCATCGCGCTCTCGCCCACGGCTCTTTCTCCGACCGAGACGAGCTCGAAATCGTCGCCCAGACGTTCGGCCGTGGCGGCGCTGATCAGGATCTGCCGCGGACGCGCGATCGTCTCGAGTCGAGACGCGAGGTTCACGACCTCGCCGATGGCGGTGTAGTCCATCCGGCGCTCGGAGCCGACGTTGCCCACGACCGCCTCTCCGGAGTGGATGCCGATGGCGAGCTGGAGTCCGACGCCGTAGCGCTCCTGCCAGCCAGCGCTCGCGGTCTCGACGATGGCCATCATCGCTTCGGCCGTCTCCACTGCGCTCCGCGCGTGGTCCGGGTCGTCGGCGGGCGCACCGAAGACGGCCATCACCGCATCGCCCACGAGCTTGTCCACCGTGCCGCCATGGCGGAAGACGGCTTCGGTCAGCAGCGTGAAGAGCTCGTTGAGGAGCGCGACCACGTCCTCCGGAGGGAGGGTGCGGCTGAGCGGCGTGAACGCCACCACGTCGGCGAAGAGGACGGTGATGTCGGCGCGGCGGCCGCCGAGCTCCATGGCCTGCTCGCGCTTCACGATGCGCTCGACCAGGTCGGCGGCGAGGTAGCGCCCGAGGTCCGCGCGGATCGCCTCTTCCCGGAGCACGCGCTCCTCGCTCGCGGCGAGCTCCTTGGCCGACCGCCGCATGTCCTCGGCCAACGCACCGATCTCGTCGCGGGTGTCGACGACGAGCGGCGCGTCGAAGCGCCGCTCGGCCAGGTCGCCCGCGAAGCGCGAGAGCGACTCGAGCGGCCGGGTGATGCGGCGCGCGAGGAGGAGGGCCGCCAGCAGCGCGAGGACCGCCAGCGCGACGCACGTGGCGATGACGAAGGTCCGCAGCTCTCGGAGGGTGGCGAAGGCGGCGGTCCGCGAGGTGCGCACCAAGACGATGAGGCTCTCGTCGCCGGCCACCGGGGCCAGCGTCGTGATCGAGTCCTCGCTCTCCACGGCGATGGGGGCCAGCAACGGTGCGCTGGTGGGACCGACCGCGAGCATCTCCCGGTCGCGCCCATCGGGGACGAACGCCCATTCGGGAGTCGTGGCGACCACCGGCTCGCGCTCCGCATTCATCACGACGATGTCGCCCGCCGCGCCCGGGTGACGATCGCCGAGCGCGAACATGCGCTCGCGAATCGGGTCGACGGGCATCTCGCCGCGGACACTCCCCGTCCGTTGGCCCCCGCGGTCGACGATGGGCGCATCGAGCGCCACCGGTGCCCACTCGACCTCCGGAGGGGACTGCCGGCGAAAGGTGTCGATCGTCTCGCCATCGGCGTCGAGGATCGTCAGGCGGAGCAGCCCGCTGCGCTCGAAGCGGTCGGTCGCGAGCCGGAGGCGCTCGTCGGGGCTCATCGTGCCGTCGCCCAGGATCTCGCCGATCTCCTCGGTGGCTCGCGTCGCGTCGCGAAGCTGACGCGTCACGGTCGTGCCGACGTTGTCCGCGACCGAGATCTGCAGCTCGAGGGTCGAACGTCGGAGGGCATCTTCGTTCGCATCGAGCAGCAGCGCACCGATCGCGGCGACCGGCAGGACCGCGAGCGTCCCGAAGGCCAAAGCGAGCTTCCGCCGGAACGGGAAGCGGGCACGTCGGCTCCCTTCCTCGCTCGTCGTCGCTACCCCATCCCGCACGAGGGAAAGCTTGCGGGCAACGGGGGTAGGGCCGCCAGTGATTCCGCCGCAGTCGCCCGCGAGGCGGGCTACGATGGGCGCGATGGCGATCGAGAGCACCGAGCCTGCGGATGGTCGGCCGGGTCTACCCATGCGCCGCTTGGTGGTGGAGGTGACGAGCGGGCCGGCGGCGGGTGCTCGACTCGAGCCAGAGACGGAGGCGCTCACGGTGGGCAGCGCCGACGGTAACGACCTGGTCATCGACGACCCGACCGTGAGCCGCTTCCACCTGGAGCTCCGGCGGGGCCGCTTCGGCGTTCGCGTGGTCGACCTCGACTCGACGAACGGTACCCTCCACGAGGGCGCCCGGATCGCCGAGGCGGAGGTGCCGGCCGGTGCCACGCTCACCATCGGTGAGAGCGCGCTCCGGGTGAGCGACGGCGGCCGAATGACCCTCGAGCTGCACGAGGACGACGAGCTCGGTGCGCTCGTGGGGCGCACGCCGGCGATGCGTCGACTGATGGCCCTGGTCCGGCGCGCGGCGCGGCGGGAGGTCGCGGTGCTGCTCGTCGGCGAGTCTGGCACCGGTAAGGAGCTCGTGGCGCGGGCGCTCCACGCCGAGGGAGAGCGAGCGCGTGGGCCCTTCGTCACCGTCGACTGCGGCGCGTTGGCACCTTCGCTGATCGCCAGCGAGCTCTTCGGCCACGAGAAGGGCGCGTTCACCGGCGCGGAGCGCCAGCACCTGGGTGCCTTCGAGCGGGCGAACGGGGGCACGCTCTTCCTCGACGAGATCGGCGAGCTGCCGCCCTCGCTCCAGCCGATGCTGCTCGGCGCACTCGAGCGGCGTGCTTTTCGCCGAGTCGGGGGGCGCGAGGAGGTCTCGGTCGACGTCCGCGTCGTGGGCGCCACGCACCGAGACCTGCGAGCGGAGGTGAACGCGGGGCGCTTCCGGCTCGACCTCTACTATCGCCTCGCCGTGGTGGTGCTTCGCTTGCCCGCGCTTCGCGAGCGGCTCGAAGACCTGCCGCTCCTGGTGGAGCGCTTCCTGCGTGAGGCGGGCCACGAGGGACCGGTCGAGGACATCATCGGCAGCGAGCAGATGGACGCCTTCGCCGCCCACCGCTGGCCGGGGAACGTGCGCGAGCTGCGCAACGCGGTGGAGGCGACCTTCGCGATGGGCGAGCTGGTGCTCGGCGAAGGTCCGCTCGGCGCGGACGCCGGTGACGCCGCGCGCTGGCTCGAGCAGGGCTACAAGGACGCGCGCGCCACGGTGATCGCCGATTTCGAGCGGCGCTTCCTCGAAGAGCTGGTCGAGCGGGCCGAGGGGAACGTGTCGAAGGCGGCACGACTCGCGCGGATGGACCGCACCTACCTCATCAAGCTCCTGCAGCGTCACGGCTTGAAGTAGCGCGCGTCACTCCATCTCTCGGCGTGCGCGGGGGCAGGAGACCTCGACGCCGGTCGGTCCGTTGGCGTCGACGATGAGCTTCACCTCGACCCGGCGGTTCGTCTCCCAAGCGATGGGGATGCTCCGAGCGTCGATGGGGCAGTACTCGCCGTAGCCCTCGGAGCGCATCCGGCGGCGGTCGACGCCCCGCTGCACGAGGGCCTCCATCACGGCGGCGGCGCGGTCGCGGGTCAGCGCGAGGTTGTACTCGTCGGAGCCGCGCTCGTCGGCGTGGCCCTGGACCTCGACGAGGCGCACGTCGGTGTTGCCATTGAGCGCCGCGGCGATGGCGTCGACGATCTCGAAGCTGCCCGAGTCGATCCGGGCGCTGTCGGTCTCGAACTGGATCTTCCGGAAGATGGTCAGGCCCGTGTCGCCCCACTCGACGATGCCGGTGTCCGGGCAGCCGTCTTCGTCTTCCTCGCCGTTGTAGGTCTCCGGGTCGTTCGGGCAGGCGTCGTCCACGTCGAGGATCCGGTCGCCGTCGTTGTCGAGGTCGGGGCAGCCGTCTTGGTCCTCGAAGTCGTCGGCGTCTTCGGCGTCGTCGGGGCAGAGGTCGTCCATGTCGAGGATGCCATCGCTGTCGTTGTCGTAGTCCGGGCAGCCGTCGTCGTCTCGGAAGCCGTCCCGGTCCTCCGGGTCGTCGGGACAGGCGTCCACGTCGTCGATCAGCCCGTCGCCGTCGCGGTCGCCTTCGTTGCCCTCGGGGCAGCCGTCGTCGTCGGCGTCCCCGTCGCGGTCCTCCGGGATCATCGGGCACTCGTCGTCGTCGTCGAGGATGCCGTCGCGGTCGTTGTCCGGGTCGGGGCAGCCCTCCTCGTCGGCGAAGTGGTCGAAGTCCTCCGGCTCGTCCGGGCACTGGTCCTCGTCGTCCTTGTAGCCGTCGCCGTCGCGGTCCCCGATGCTCGGCTCGAAGACGAAGCCGACCGTGGCTCGGTAGTCGCTCGCCATCGCTCCCGGCGTCAGGCCGAGACCGCCGCCGAGCTGGAGGTAGGAGCTGTCGTGGACGAAGATCTTCATGCCGACGAGCGCCTCCATCGAGAGCGCGCCGGGGTCGCCGAGGGAGCGCGCGTAGGCGGAGCCGTAGACCTCTCCGATCAGGTCGAGGGAGTCGGTCGCGCGCACGGCGAGGCCACCGCCGAAGAGGATCTGGTCGTCGTGGATCAGCGTGTCGCCGGCGTCGGTGAGCATCGCGTTGGTGGCGTTGCCGGCCATCGGCTCGGTACGCGCGCCGGTCCGGAGCGTCGCGCCATCGCCGGTCACCAGGCGGTAGCCAGCGTTCGCCAGGAGTCGCACCCGGCGGTGCGGTCGGCCCTCGAGGACGAAGATGCCGCTCGCCGCGAAGCCGGGCTCACCGGTGGTCGCGCGCTCGGCGCCGGTCGGGACGGTCGCGCGGACCACGAGCGCCAGGCCGATCGGATCCCGGAGGAAGCGGACCTTGCCGTGGAGGCTCAGGTCGCCGATGCCCTGCGCGTCGACGCCGCCCGCGTCGTCGTTCCAGACGCCGGGGAGGGTGGCGTTCGGGCCACCGCTCACCACGAGCGGGAGCTGCAGCCCGACCATCACGCGGTCGCCGATGCCCATGCTCGCGAAGAGTGTGCCGCTGATCACTCGGTCCAGCAGCCGGTCCGTGCGACGGGCGTCCATCGCCGCGCGCTCGGCGTCGTTCCGGAAGACCGAGTTGGGCAGGAGCCCGAAGCCCGCGTCGAGGATGAGCCCGAAGCTCGGGTCCAGATGGCCGAAGACCTCGGCGCCCTCGGTGTGGAACAGACCCTTGGAGTCCACCGCGGGCCGAAAGAGCCGCAGGTCGCCGCCGCCGCTCGTGAGCTGGGCGGAGGCGAGGGAGGGGAGGGCGAGGGCGAACGTGAGGGCGGCGAGGAGGTGGCGCATGCCTCCGGTAGCGCAAGCGCCGTGCCGGCTCGCGAAGACCGGCGATCACCGCGAGTTCGCAGGGTGGCGCCGACGGGGTGTCGTCGACAGACGACAACAGTTGGGGGCGCTCGGAGGAGTGTTTGAATTCTTCGCTGGGAGAGCCCGTGTACGTAGGGGGATCCGGAGGGGGGAGTGTCCCCGTCAGTTCAGGGTGAAGGGCATGGCCAGGGCGAAGGGCGCGATGGTGACGTCGATCACGTCGCCGTCCGGGAGCTTCATCTGGTAGCTGCCGCGCATCTCGCCGCGCGGGGTCTCCAGGATGGCGCCACTGGTGTACTCGAAGGCCTGGCCGCGCTCGAGGCGGGGAAACTCGCCGACCACGCCCGGGCCGCGGACCTCCTCTTCCTTGCCGAGCTGGTCGCGGATGATCCAGTGGCGGGTCTGGAGGTGGACGGGCTCGGACGAGCTCTCGTTGGCGATGCGCACGCGGTAGGCGAAGACGTAGCGCCCCATCGCCGGTGCGGACTGGTCGGCGATGTACTGGCTCTGCACGGTCACCCGCACACCATGGGTCAGGGCGGTCGATTCGGTCTCCGTCACGCCGCGGGTTCTACCACGGGTTCGTGCTACGCCGGTGAGGTGCTCCTGCCCCGCTCGTTCTACGACCGCAGCGCGCTCGAGGTCGCGCCCGACCTGCTCGGCAAAGAGCTGCGCCACGGAGCGGTGCGGCTGCGCATCACCGAGGTGGAGGCCTACACCGAGGACGACACGGCCTGCCACGCCTACAAGGGACGGACCGACCGCACGGAGGTCCTCTTCGGACCGCCGGGGCGGGCCTACGTCTACCTGTGCTACGGCATCCACCAGATGCTCAACGTCGTGACCGATTCCAGCCAGGCGGCGGCGGTGTTGGTCCGCGCCTGCGAGCCGGTCGCGGGCCTCGAAGTGGTCCAGGAGCGGCGCGGCGGCAAGTCCGGCCCAGTGCTCCTCACGGGTCCGGGGAAGGTCGGTCAGGCGCTCGGCGTGGACACGAGCTTCAGCGGCCACGTGCTCTACCGGCGCGGCGGGGTCGAGCTCCATGACGGCGCGGCGCCCGAGGCGATCCTGACCGGACCGCGAGTGGGCATCGACTACGCCGACCCGATCGACCGTGAGGCGCTCTGGCGCTTCGCCGCGGCCGGGACCCGCTGGGTCAGCCAGCCGAAGTCGCTTCGCTGAGCTCGTCGACCAACCGCCGGACGAACGTCGCGCAGCGCTCGAGCTGCGCGAGCTCGATGTGTTCGTCCGGCCGGTGCGCCTCGGTGATGCCGCCGGGCCCACACACGACCGCCGGAACCCCCGCCTCCGCGAAGAGGCCGGCCTCCGAGCCGAAGCCGACCGCGCGGGTCTCTGTCTCGCTCGCCAGTCGCTGCGCGAGCGCGACCACCTCGGCGCCAGGGCCGGTGCGCAGCCCGGGGTAGCGCACCGTCTCTTCCCAGGTGAACCCTGCGTCGGGGTCGAGCGCGCGCATCTCCGGCTCGAGCGTCTCCTGCGCGAAGTGCCTCAGCTCCGCGAGCACCGGCTCCGGATCGTGCGTCGGCAGGTGACGGATCTCGAGGTCGAACGCGCAGCGCGCCGGGACGATGTTCACCGCGACCCCGCCCTGGATCGTTCCCGTCTGCATGCTGGAGTAGGGCGGGTGGAAGTCCTCGTCGAAGGGCCCCTCGGCGATCAGACGGCGCGCGATGGCGCGGGCACGCACCACCAGCTCGGCGGCGTTCTCGATCGCGTTCACTCCCTCCGCCGGTCGCGAGCTGTGCCCGGCGACACCCTGCACGTGACAGCGGAGCACCCGCTTGCCCTTGTGCCCGGTCACCACTCCCATGGAGGTGGGCTCGCCGACGATGCACGCGGCGGGTGTCGTCGTGTACTCGCTCAGCTCGGCCAGCATCCGCCGTACGCCCACGCAGCCGATCTCTTCGTCGTAGGAGAGCGCCAGGTGGAGCGGCCGCGCGAGCTCGCGTTCGGCGATCTCGGCCGCCATCGCCAGCGGCACCGCCAGGAAGCCCTTCATGTCGCAGGTCCCGCGACCGTAGAGCCTGCCGTCGCGCTCGTCGGCGGTGAAGGGGTCGCTCGCCCACTCCTGGCCGGTCGTCGGGACCACGTCGGTGTGACCGGAGAGCACGACGCCCGCTCGGTCGGTGGGACCGAAGGTGGCGAAGAGATTCGCCTTGGTCTTGGTGTCGTCCCAGGTGAGCCGACAGGGGACGCCGAGCGCGGTGAGCCGCTCGCGGACGGCTTCGATCAGGTCGCGGTTGGGCCCTCGCGTGATCGACCGGAATGCGACCAACCGACGGAGCTCTTCGGTGATCGGCGTCAGGTCGTCGGATCGTGGGGCGCACTCCATGTGCGCCAGTCTACAGGTGCGAGCCCAGGCCGAAAGGCCCGCGGCTCAACGGTTGCTCTGATCCCAGGCGTCCTTGATGCGCTTGAACGTCTCGATGCCGTCGGCCGTCAGGTCGAGCGCACCCGCTTCGACGAGCTTCTGATGCACCGCCTTCGGATCACGGTCCCAGCCCTTCGGGAGGTCGAGGCGCACGTTGAGCGGCACACCGCCGAGCTGCCCTTGCTCCTCGAGCGTCCACAGCGCCTCGGCGGCGAGGAACTGGCCGGCGACCTTGCGCACGGCATCGTCGAGATGCGACGCGAGCGGGAACACGTCGTAGAGCCCGACCACGTCTTCGCCGAGCGCGAGCGCCTTGCGGAGCGCGCCGAACGCAGCGGGCGAAATGGGCAGCTCGACCAGGTCCATCCCGGCGGTGCTCTCGGCACCCGCGGAGACGAACGCGCGCTCCATCGCGTCGCCATGACTTCGCGTCACGGCGGCCGGTCGCGCGCCGCTGTCGAGGAGCGCGGTGACGACCAGGAAGGGTCGCGGATCGCGATCGGCGGCGGGGGTCTGGGTCGGCTTCGAGGACTCGCTGGTGGCGTCTTGCATGCTTGCTCCGGCGCGCGCGAAATCCACCGCGCGCGAATCGGCGAAGGGGGACCATACAACCAGTTTGCGATGGCGCCAACGCGCGCGGTGCGTAAGCCCCGACGCCATGGTAAGGGAGCGCCCCCGATGGAAGTCACTCTCGTCCAACGAAGCGTCTACGACATCCCCTCGAACCGACGCGTGGGAGCCATCGTGTTCGATGGCGCCGCCGACATGCAGCTCTGGCCTGGGCCGGGTCCGGAGCGCGAGCTGCAGGAACACTACGGCGACGGACTGCAGCGCGCCCTCGACAACGAGCTCCGTCAGATCGACGGACAGAAGCTCGAGCTCGGCTCCGTGATCCGCGTCCACCCGGGTCGGCTGCACTGCAACTTCCTCGCGTGGATCGCGAGCCGTCCGCCGGAGCCGGGAACGGAGCGTTCGAACGCGCCCCCCGCGGAGGTGCTTCGTGCGGGTGTGCTCGCGGCGCTACGCTTCGCGGCGGAGCGCAGCGTGGAGAAGATCGCGTTCCCCGCGCTCGGTGCGGGGCCCTCGGAGCTCGGCCGTCCGGAGCGGCTCGCGATCATCGTCCAGGCCGCGCACGCCTATCAGGAAGAGTGCCGCAAGGCCGGGCGCTCACCGGTGGTCGAAGAGGTGTTCGTCTGTGAGCCGGCCGGTCCGATCTTCCGCGAGGCCAAGCGCCGCATCGGCGACGGGGCCACCGCGGAAGAGAAGGTGCTGCGCAAGCCCGAGCAGGAAGACAAGAAGGCCCGTCGCCGCCGGCTCGCTGCCAAGGGCAGCGCGGGCACCAAGAAGAGCTCGAAGGCTCGGACCAAGCAGCCCAAGCTCACCGCCGAAGAAGCGGTGAAGGCGCGGGACACCGGCCTTCGCTATTCGATGCGCACCACGTTCGCCGAAGGCGACCTCTTCATGCATCCGAAGTTCGGTGCGGGGAAGGTCGTGGAGCTGCCGGCCCCCGGTCAGATCCTCTGCGTCTTCGAAGACGGCTCGGAGCGCAAGCTGGTTCACGGAAGAAGCTGATGCGACTCGAAGTCCACCCCACCACTCCGCAGCCGCGGATCATCAAGAAGACCGTCGACGTGCTCAAGCGCGGCGGCACCATCGCGTACCCGACCGACACGGTCTATGCGCTGGGCTGCGACATCTTCGAGAAGAAGGCGCTCAATCGCGTGTACCAGCTCAAGCAGATGGACAAGAGCCACCCGGTGGCCTTCGTCTGCGCCGACCTGAGCGACATCGCCAAGTACGCCATCGTCGACGACCGGATCTACCGCTTCATGAAGCGGCTCCTGCCGGGGCCGTACACGTTCATCCTGCCGGCGACCCGAGAGGTCCCGCGCATCCTGATGATGAAGCGCAAGACCGTCGGCATCCGCGTGCCGGATCACCCCGTGCCGCAGGCCATCGTCAAGGAGCTGGGCAATCCCATCGTCAGCACCTCGGCGACTTGGGAGGGCGAGCAGCTCAACGATCCGGACGACGTCGCCGCCCACTACAAGCAGTGCGAGGTGGTCCTCGACGCTGGCTGGGGTGCGCTCGAGCCCTCGACGGTGATCGATCTGACCGGCGACCAGGCCGAGATCGTGCGCGTCGGCGCGGGCCCGGTCGACGACATCTAGGGTCTCAGCCGAAGGCGTCGCGGCGGTGGCGGAAGGTCGCGCCGATGGCGAGGCTCGCCTCGTCGATGGGGAGGTCGATCAACGTTCGCCACGCGTCGCCGGTGAAGCGGGCTACCGCGGCGGCCTCGCCGCCCGGTCCGAGCCGCACGAAGAGGTGGTCCTCGCCGAGGTCGGCGGTCAGGCCGGTGCTGCGCGCGAGGTCCGCGATGGCGGCTTCCACTTCGGCGCGCAGGGTGTCGTCCTCACAGGGCGCGTAGGCGCGATCGAGCCGTTCCCAGCTCCGGGCGAGCTCGTCGACGGTGGTCGGCGAGACCGCTTCGTCACGGGGGACGAGCACGCCCTCGAAGAGCTCGCCCTCGTGGTCGGGGAGCACGACGAGCCCGAGTCGATCGGTCGTGGCCTGCCAGAGCACACGGGCTCGGGCGAGGTCCCCCTCGCGGAGGGCTCGTGCAAAGGGGCGGACGGGAGTCATCAGGAGAGCAGTACGAAGGCCGCGGCGAGCGCGATCACGATCAGAGTGCCCACGCCCGCGAGCACGAGTCCGAGCGGGAAGGGCTTGGCAGGGGTGGCGCCGTGCATCATCGGTCGCGCCGCGGCGGGCTGACCGGGACGTGGGACTTGCTGGAAGGCGGCGAGCATCTCCCGAGCGTCCTGGTAGCGGTCCTTCGACATCTTGCCGAGTGCCTTCTGGATGACCGCGTCGAGCTCGGGCGGCGGCACCCAGCCTTCGACCACGTCCGCGAGGTGCGGCGGCGGGGTCGTCAGGTGCGCCTTGAACATGTCCATCCGGCTCTCTTCCATGAAGGGCCACAGACCGGTGAAGAGCTCGAAGAGGATCACGCCGGTGGAGTAGACGTCCGCGCGGCTGTCGACGGCCGCCCCGGCGCACTGCTCGGGGGCCATGTAGGCGGGCGTGCCGAAGACGGCGCCGGTCACGGTGAGCTTGGAGCTCTGGCCCCATCGTTCGTCGTCGGTGAACTTCACCAGACCGAAGTCGAGGAGCTTCGCGATCCACTCGCCGTTCGGTCCGCGAGTGACGAAGACGTTTTCCGTCTTCAGGTCGCGATGGAGCGCGCCCTGACCGTGGGCGTAGGAGAGGCCGTTGAGGATCTGCGTGGCGATGTCGAAGGCGAGGCCGGGCGGGAGCGGGCCGTCCTCGACCATCTTGTCGAGGGGCTGGCCCTCGAGCAGCTCCATCGCGATGTAGGGCTTTCCGTCCACGATGCCGAAGTCCTCCACATGGAGGATGTTCGGGTGCTCGAGGCCGAAGAGGGCACGGGCCTCGCGCTCGAAGCGGGCGCGGAGCTCCTCCTGATCGCCGAGCTCCTCGTGGAGGACCTTGATGGCCACCGGCGGGCCGTCGGGGCGCTCGGCCTTGTAGACCGCGCCCATGCCGCCTTCTCCGATGAGCGCCGTGATGTGGTAGCGCTCGTCGATCACCTTGCCGACGAGGGCCATCATCGTCTGTCGCCCAGGGTGCGTCACGAGGGGGGAGGATGGTCGCAGCGCCCCCCAGATTCAACCTCCACGGACCGGGGCGGGTCGTCAGCGGCCCAAGCGGGCGGCGATCCGGTCACAGATCGCGTGCGCGATCGCCCGTTTCGACGATCGTGGCAGGGTCTCGTCGCCCTCGGCGTCGACCAGCGTCACTTCGTTCTCGTCGCCACCGAACCCGTGGCGGGCGAGGTTGGCGACCACCAGATCGACCTTCTTCCGCTCGAGCTTCGCCCGGGCCTTGGTCGGGGCGTCCGAGGTCTCGAGGGCGAAGCCGACCAGGACGGGCCGCTCGCCCTCCCGGCTGGCGCCGAGCCCCGCGAGGATGTCCGGGTTCCGCACCAGCTCGAGCGTCTTGCTCCCCTCGGACTTCTTGATCTTCTCTTCGGCGGTGTCGGCGGGCCGGTAGTCGGCCACCGCGGCGGCCATGACCACCGCGTCGGCGGAGGCGAGGTGTGCGTGGATGGCGGCCTCCATGTCGCGGGCAGAGCGGACGTCGACGCGCTCGACGCCCGGTGGCGTGGGGAGGCTGCTGGGGCCGGAGACGAGGATGGCCTGCGCGCCGCGCGCGGCGGCGACCGCAGCGACGGCGAAACCCATCCGCCCGGTGGACCGATTCCCGAGGAAGCGCACTGGGTCGAGGTCCTCGTGGGTCGGTCCCGCAGAGACCAGCACCGTGGCGCCGCGTAGATCCACGCCGCGACCCTCTGCCAGCACGGCGGAGGCGATGGCTTCGGGCTCGCTCATGCGCCCGAGGCCGGACTCCCCGCTGGCGAGGGGACCGCTGTCGGGGCCGATCATGATGGCGCCATCGGCGGTCAGCGTGGCGACGGAGCGCTGGGTGCTCGGTCGCTCCCACATCCGCCAATGCATCGCCGGTGCGAAGAAGACCTGGCCCTGGGCACAGCTGAGCGTGGCGAGCACCGGGTCGTCGCCGAGCCCAGCGGCGGCCTTCGCGAGCAAGTCCATGGTGGCCGGCGCGACGACGATGGCGTCCGCCCACTGCCCGAGCTCGACGTGGATCTCGCCGGGGTGCTCCCAGAGCGAGGTGACGACCTTCTGGCCGGTCAGACCGGCGAAGGTCGCCGAGCCGATGAAGCGCTGGGCGGCCTTGGTCATCACGACCCGGACCTGCGCGCCCCCACGCTGCAGCTCGCGCACGACGATCGCCGACTTGTAGGCGGCGATGCCTCCACCGACGGCGACCACGACGTTCATGTGCCCTCTGTACCGCGCGCCGGCTTCATTCGCACCCTCTCCACGGGTGCGTCTCCCAGTGGTGCCATTGCGTCCTTGCCTCGCGCAGAGCCGCGGAGGTCGCGAAGAGTTGGGATTGTGAGTGGGTGACAGACCCCGCCTACCGAGTCGTCGCGCGTCACCCCGGCGCGGATGGACCGCGTCTGCCCATCCAACTGCGTTTCTCTGCGACCTCCGCGGCTCCGCGGCTCCGCGGCTCTGCGCGAGCCGACAGCTCAGCGGGCCAGTGCCGGCCTGGGGAGGTGGCTTACGGAGCGGAGACGACCGTGATGCCGCTCGGGAGCGACCCGCCGGTGAGCCAGTCGCCCATCGCGGTCTCGCCGTTCAGGTGCTGGCGGAAGAAGGCCACCATCATCGCGCGCCAGTCGCGGCGGATCTGATCGTCGTCGCCGGGACCGTCGGAGCAGAAGCTGCCAGCGAAGCCGCCGCCGTCGTCGGTGAAGTCCATGTGATCGGCGCCAGTGAAGGTCCACTCGGCCTTCCAGCTCGGGGAGCCGAGGGCGGCGTAGATGGTCTGGTAGTTCTGGTCGGCCGGGGCGCAGGGCATGAAGCCGCCCGTGGCGTTGTTGGTCTCGCCCATCACGCCGATCGGGGTGGTGATGCTGCCCGCGATGGCCGCGCTGGTCACGTCGGGGCAGTCCGCGCTGAAGCCGGCCGTCGGGCCGCAGCCGTTGACCGGGTCGAGGAGGAGCGTTGCCCCGATGCGGCTCTCGGCCGCGGCGACCTGCGTGGCGACCTTCCCGCCGCGGCTGTGGCCGGCGACGCCGATCTTGGTGCTGTCGATGCTGCTGGCGAAGGGCGCGGTTCCGATGGCCCAGTCGAGCGCGGCGATGGTGGTGTTCTGCTCCTCGAGGTTCGTCGAGCCGCCACCGAAGCCGCCGCCGCCGTTGTTCACGCCGACCACGACGAACCCGTGGGACGCGAGCTGCTCACAGGCGGTCGCATAGTTCGAGGTCGAGAGCTGGAAGCCATGCTTGAAGAGCACGAGGGGGACGGTCGTTCCGCCGGGGAGGGCGGGCACGAAGGCGACCACGTCGCCGCCGGTCACCGAGGCCGTCTCTTGGCTGACCGTGTAGGGACCCATCCCAGCGGGCGAGCCGGGGTCGGGCGTGACGCCGCCCCCGTCGACGCCCGGCATGCCGGGGCCCATGTCCACGCCGGGGACGAAGCCATCGGGCCGCGGTCCACCGTCGACGCCGGGAGGAACGAACGCGTCGACGGAGGGCCGCGGCCCGGAATCGAAGGGGGTCATCGTGTCGCGAGTGGACCCGTCGTCCCCGCAAGCAAGCAGTCCCAGAATGCAGAGGGCGAGCCCCGTCTTCGTACCGATCGTTCGCATGTTGCCCATCGTTCGCCCTCTCCGGTGACTAAGAAAAGTAAGAAGTGGCACTTCCAACTTGGCTAAAGTCATTCCACGCCCCCGCCCCCACCGTCAAGACCGCCCCCGCCCCACCGTGAGCAACCTCCCGCCCAGCCCATGAAAACAATGAAAACGAGCGTCCCCCACTACAGGGACGCTCGTTTTCATTGTTGTCTTACTCGGCCCACCAGGGCGCCGATGTCCAAGCGATTCCCCGAAGTCAGCCGGGGACGCTCGTTTTCATCGTTGTCTTACTCGGGCTCGATGCCGGGCATCCCCTGGCGGACGGTCCAGCCCGGAGTGCCGGTGCGGCCGGCGCGGCGGATGGTCTCGGTCTCTTCGATGCCCGGACCCTGCGTCATGACCGTGTATTCGTCGGCGGTGTACTCGTCGTGCTCGTCGCCGGCCGGCGGCTCGTAGTCGTCAGGCTTCGGCCCGCCGGTGCCCACGCGCCAGATCTGGGTCGTGGGCGGGTAGCGGTCGGAGCTCATCTCTCGCGTCGTGATGTTGGTGTGCACGTCGCGGCGCAGCCGCCAGCGGGAGACCACGAAGCCCGGCACGCCGCGCTGACTCAAGACACGAACGCCAGCCGGGAGGTTCGAGTCCTGAGTCTCCCGCTCCTCGAAGGGGAGGACCTCGTCGATGCGGCGCATGAACTTCACCTCGTCGGTGCGGCTCGCGCCCCAGAGCTCCGCCTGGGTCCACCCACCGCTGACCTTCAGCCGCACGTAGATGGGGAAGTCGCGGTCGTTGCGGAAGGAGAAGCTCAAGTTCGGATAGGAGACCGCCGCGTCCAGGCCGAGCTTGATGTAGCTGCTCGGTCGGCTGTGCGGATGCCGTTCGCGAATCTCGAGCCCGGCGAAGAAGACCGCCGCGTGCAGCGTGCCCGTGATCTGGCAGGCGCCGCCCCCCACGCCATCCACCAGCTCGCCGCCCGCGATCACCGTCGCCGGCTTGAAGCCATTGGCCAGGCTCCGCTCCCCCACGTGGTCGTTGAAGTCGAAGGTCTCGCCCGGCATCAGCACCAGCCCGTCCACCTTCCGCGCCGCGACTCGCAGGTTGTGCGTCCGGTCCCGCGCCATCCCGTTGTAGGGCGTCTGGAAGCTCCCGAGCAGCGTGTCGAAGCGCGCGCCCTCCAGCTCCTCATCGGTCCGCCTCGCCGCCGTGCGCAGCACCACGACCTCGATCTCCTCGGCACCGCTGCGCAGCCCCGCGTCGAGCGCGTCCAGGGTCGCCCAGACGTCGAGCTTCCGCCCCTCCTGGTCGGGGGTGATCGTCCCGTCGTCGGTGTTCACCCGTGCGTCGCGCGCCGGCTGGTCGATGCGCGCGGCGATCTGCGCGAGCACCTCCACGGCCTTCTCGGCATCCAGCCGAAGCGGCAGCCGAAGCGCCAGCTCGCTCATACCCTCGTCGCGGGCGTGGGCGTTCATCGCCGAGTCCGGCGAGCGCGCGGCCTCGATCCAGCCGACCAGCCGCTCCTGGTCGACCTCACCGCCGAGCTCGCGCCAGGTGCGGTGCGTCGGCCGCCCCATCACCCGCAGGGTCACGCGCCGTTCCAACGCCGCGTCTGCCAGATCGGCCGCCAGCCCTCGCGGATCCTCGCTCGGCCCGACCGGCCGGCCGTCCACGCTGACCCCGACCACCGGATCCGCGCGGACCTCGCCATCGGCGGCACCGAGGCCCAGGAGCGCGGCCACACAGCCCAGCCGGAGGATCGATCGGCGCGTACGGGTCCCCAGGAGCATGTCTGGACCCTCCCGAGGAAGGCCCGCCCGGTCAAAAAAGCGGCGACCGGTGGGCGATCGGCCCGCCCAAACCTGCTATGGAGCGACCCATGAGCAACGACGCCGAGCTTTCCACCGTCGACCCCGAGATCTTCGAGCTCATCCGGAAGGAAGACGCTCGCCAGCGCGACAAGCTGCGCCTCATCCCCAGCGAGAACTACGCCTACCCGGCCGTGATGGAGGCCTGCGGCAGCTCGCTGAACAACAAGTACTCCGAGGGCTACGCCGGTCGCCGCTACTACGAGGGCCAGCAAAACATCGACGACGTCGAGAACCTGGCCAAGGAGCGGCTCAAGACGCTCTTCGGCGTCGACCACGCCAACGTGCAGCCCTACAGCGGCAGCCCGGCGAACCTGGCGGTCTACTTCGCCTTCTGCCAGCCCGGCGACCCGGTCCTGGGCATGGGCCTGCCGAGCGGCGGTCACCTCACCCACGGCTGGAAGGTCTCGATCAGCGGCAAGTTCTTCGACGCCAAGCAGTACGGCGTGCGCAAGGACGACCTGCTCATCGACTTCGACGAGGTCGCGAGCCTCGCCAAGGAGCACAAGCCGAAGCTCCTGTGGTGCGGCGCCACCGCGTACCCACGCATCATCGACTTCGCGAAGTTCGCTCAGATCGCCGAGGACGTCGGCGCGGTCCTCGTCGCGGACATCAGCCACATCTCCGGCCTGGTGGCCGCGGGCGTGCACCCGAGCCCCGTCGGTCACGCCGGCGTGATCTCGAGCACGACCCACAAGACCTTCCGCGGCCCGCGCGGCGGCATGATCCTCTGCGACGAGGCCCACAAGAAGGCCATCGACCGCGCGGTCTTCCCTGGCCTTCAGGGTGGCCCGCACAACGGCACCACCGCCGGCATCGCCATCGCGGCCAAGCTCGCGATGACCGACGAGTTCAAGACCTACGCGCAGCGCGTGGTCGACGACAGCCGCGCCCTCGCCGAGACGCTCATGGGCGGCGGCGTCGACGTGGTCACTGGCGGCAGTGACAACCACCTCATCCTCTGCGATCTCACCAGCAAGAACGTGCCGGGCAAGGTCGCCGCGCAGGCGCTCGATCGCGCCGGCATCGTCTGCAACTACAACTCGGTCCCCTTCGACACCCGCAAGCCCTTCGACCCGAGCGGCATCCGCCTCGGCACCCCGGCGATGGCGGCGCGGGGCATGGGCCCGGCCGAGATGAAGCAGGTCGGCCAGTGGATGACCGCGGTCATCGACGCGCCGGACGACGACGCGACCATCGAGCGCATCGCCGGCGAGGTCACGGCGCTCTGCGAGCAGTTCCCCGCGCCGGGCGTCTGAGGCTCTGATGCTCCAGCCCGAGCGGCCCGAGTTCGCGTCGCTCGCCGACGCGGGCGCCACGGTGATCCCGGTGCAGCGCGAGATCGTCGCCGACGCGCTGACGCCGGTGGTCGCCCGCGAGCTCTTGGCGAAGGCCTTCGACGGCGAGCCGACCTTCCTGCTCGAGTCCGTCATCGGCGGCGAGAAGTGGGCCCGCTACAGCTTCGTCGGAGTCGGCGCCGAAGAGCTCGTCCGCGGTGGCGGCACCCGCTTCGAGCTCCAGCGTGAAGGGGAGGGCCTGCCCGTCCTCGAGAGCGGCGTCGATCCCTACGAACGGCTCCGGGAGGTCCTCGCCGAGTGGGTCCCGCCGCCCGCCGAGAAGTTGGCGCCGCTGAAGCTCCCGCGCTTCTGGGGCGGCGCCGTCGGGTACCTGGCTTACGACGCCGTGCGTCGCTTCGAGCCCACCGTCGGCGAGCCGCTCGGTGACGAAGAGGACGAGCTCGCCTTCGGCCTCGGCGCGACCCTGCTCATCTTCGACGGCCTGCGTCAGACCCTGCGTGTCGTGGTCCCCGCGCGCGTCCGCGACGGCGACGCCGAGGGCGCCTACGACCGCGCTGCCGCGCGCATCGACGCCGTGGTCCACGCCCTCGAGCAGCCCGTGCGCCTCGACCGCATCCCGATGCCGAACCGCGACATCCGCGGCGAGCTCCCTGCGTCGAGCTTCACCCGCGACGCCTTCGAGTCCGCCGTGGAGCAGTGCAAGGAGCACATTCGCGCCGGCGACATCTTCCAGGTCGTGCTCAGCCAACGCTTCGAGCTCGACGCGACCGGCCTCGATCCCTTCGCGCTCTACCGCGCGATGCGCGTCGTGAACCCCTCGCCCTATATGTTCTTCGTGGAGCTGCCCGGCGTCAGCGTCAGCGGCGCCAGCCCCGAGACCCTCGTCCGCGTCGAGGACGGCGTCGCCACCGTGCGTCCCATCGCCGGCACCCGCCGCCGCGGGGACACCGACGCCGACGACGAGGAGCGCGCCGCCGATCTCCTCGCCGACCCCAAGGAGCGCGCCGAGCACGTCATGCTCGTCGACCTCGGCCGCAACGATCTCGGTCGCATCAGCAAGCCGGGCAGCGTCCAGCTCACCGAGCGGATGATCGTCGAGCGCTTCAGCCACGTCATCCACCTGACCTCGAACGTCACCGGCGAGATCGCCGATGGACGCGACGCCCTCGACGTCCTGCGCGCCACCTTCCCTGCGGGCACGCTCAGCGGCGCCCCGAAGGTGCGCGCCATGCAGATCATCGAAGACCTCGAGCCCGTACGGCGCGGCCTCTACGGCGGCGCCGTCGGCTATCTCGGCTTCGACGGCAACGCGGACCTGGCGATCGCCATCCGCACCGCGACCATCCAGAACGGCACCCTCGCGCTCCAGAGCGGCGCCGGCATCGTCGAAGCGAGCGATCCGGCCAAGGAGTTCGAGGAGACCGTCAACAAGGCGCGGGCCGGCCTCATCGCCATCGAAGCCGCCCGCAGCGCCCGTCCGCCAGCCCCCGAGACGGGGACGGGCCAGAGAAAATCGGCTTCCGACGCCGACACCTGAAATTCTCTTTTGACACCCCCGATAAGCCGCGCTAGATAGCCACTCCCTTCGCGAGGGACCCCGGTCCCGAGCAAGTGACAACAGAATCTGGAGCGGTAGTTAAGTTGGTTATAACGCCGGCCTGTCACGCCGGAGGCCGCGGGTTCGAGTCCCGTCCGCTCCGCCACCGAGCCCCTGTTTTGCAGGGGCTTTTTGGTTCCGTCGTCATGACGGCCAGCAACTCGGCCAGCAATCGCGACCTGAGGTAGCTCCACGACCTCGGCGCGGCGGTCGAGCTGAACGTCGAACGCGGCCATGGCTTCGCACTTCGCGAGCCACCGCTGGGCGATGTAGTTGTCGCTCGCGTCGCCCTTGGGCGTGTGGGTCATCAGCTTGATGACGGCCTCGAGGTGCGGGCTGTTCTCCGAGCACAGGGTTAGGAAGGTGTTCCGGAGCTCGTGCACGGTCCGCTCGGTGATGCCGACCTCGTAGGCGTCGCGACGGATCTGTTTCAGGCTCGATCGCTTCGGGCGAAAGAACTCCGGACCGCGCTCCGCGGGCACCACGAGGTCGTCAGGTTCCGGGAAGCGTCCGAAGTACTCCGGCCATCCCTTGTGGCGCCAGCGCTCCAGTAGAGTCGCCAGGGTGGGGTGCAGCGGGATCTCCCGGGTGAGCCCCTCGTCGTGGCGGTCTTCCTTCAGAGGGCCCGACACCTGCCGCCCGAGGGTGATGCGCGGCATCTCCGGCGCGTCCGAGTCGATGTCGCTCCAGCGCAGCGCAGCGCCCTCGTCGTGGCGCATGCCGGCGAGCCCGAGCAGCCCCCAGAGCGTTCGGCGGTCGAGCGGGATCCGCGGGTCGGTGATGAGCGCCTCGAGCTCGTGCCGGCGGTAGTAGCCGCGCTTCCGCTTCACCCGCCTCGGCTTCTCCGCCGGGTCGATGGTGTCCAGCGGGTTGATCCACTGCACGCCCCGGCGCTTCAGGTCGCGCTCGGCATCGCGCAGGCACTTCGAGAGCGTGCCCCAGATGTTCGCGACGGTGTTGCGGCCGAGCCGCTTCCCGGTCGTCTCGCTGACCTTCGCGCGCAGTGTGGCGACGAGCTCGACGAGGTGCCGGTCGGTGAGATCCTCGACCGAGAGGCGGCCGAGCTCGGGGAGCACGTGGTCACGCATCCGCGCCTCGTCATCGCCGAGCGTCTTCGGTGCCTTCGGGCTGCGGGCTCGCTGGTCGAGCCATCGCTCGTTCCATTCGGCGAGCGTCTCACCTGGCCGGCCGGCGCGCTCCCGCGGGTGGACCCAGGTGCCCGCTTCGATCTGCGCGAGTCGCTTCCGCCGGAGCTCGCGCGCCTCTCCCTTCGTGTGGCCGCCGGCCTCCTGGACCTGCTTCCCGTTCCGCGGGTCGCGGTAGATGATCGACCAGCCGTAGGTGGTCTTCACGAGGCCTCGGTTGTCGACCTTCGGCATCAGCCGGCCTCGTCGAGCTTCGCGTCGATGTACGCGAGCAGGTCGGAGCGACGGAAGCGCCAGCCGGTCCCGAGGCGGGCCGCGCGGATCTCTTTCCGCTCCACCATCCCGTAGAGCGTCTTCGTGCAGACCCCAAGGAGGTCAGCGGCTTCCTGCGAGCTGCACACGGGGGAGGGCGGCTCGGTGGTCGGTCGCTCACGAAGAGCGGCGAGCAGCTCTCGCTTCATCTGCTCGAGGTCTTGGCGGGTGGCGATGTCATCGGGCCGCATGGCTGGCCTCCGAGGGTAGCGGTTCGAGGAGCGCGAGACCGTCGCGCAGTTGGTTGAGCAGCTCCTCGTCGGAGCCAGGGCGAAGGAAGACGCGCGGGCCGACGCGGTAGCTCACGCAGTTGGGGTCGGCGCAGGGCGGCGACGCACCGATGGCCGCGCCGCCGTCTACCTCGAGCACGTCCACGAAGACATGGATGCCACGGCGCTGCGCGGCGGCGAGCTCCTCCCGCAGGTCGTGGAGTGCGACTCGCCCGGGATGGAGCAGGCGCCACGCCGAGGGGAGGGGGCTCACGCGGCCCTCTCGTTCGCGAAGTGTGGCGGATCGAGCTGCTGAGGTGGCAACGTTGCCACTCTGGGCGGCGCCGGGCTGTGCTCGTCGACTGGCAACGTTGCCACTCCGAGGGAGCCGTAGTCCGCGGAGTCGGTGGCAACGTTGCCACCCTGAGCGCTCTCCGCGGGGCCGTACTCCATCGCCAGGTCGAGGTGGTCAGCGGACAGCGGCGTGCGTCCGTCGAGGATGAACGTGGCCAGGCTTCTGCAGAGGGCGCAGCACTCGGGGTCACCGTCGTGCTCTTCGATGGTTCGGCGGCTCATCGCCCACCCCCAAGCGCGGCGCGAAAGCGAGTCGCGACCGCCTCGGCGCGTTCGCGCAGGCCGGCGTTGTCGATATCGTCGTGCCACAGGGCGAGCTTCCGGATCATGTCCGCGGAGTCGATCATCGTCGCCTCGCTGAGTCGCTCCGGCTCGGCGCTCCAGCGCACCCAGCAGTGCACGAGCGAGGCGGCGTGGTTGACGAGCTCGCCGAGCAGCGAGTCGGGGGAGTCGGTGAGCCACGCC
>CAYXAP010000069.1:1806-45082 GCA_964462035.1 uncultured Sandaracinus sp. | reverse complement strand
CGACGATTCGGACGACTCCGAGACCGCCTCCGTCCGCGAGCTCTCCGCCGGCTGAGCTCCATGACCGAGACCCGCGACGAGTGGGTGCCCTTCGCTTACCGCGACTTCCACGACGTGCCCCGCGCGATCGTCTTCCACGCTCGCGGTCGCCGCTTCTTCCTCGACTGCGAGCTCGACCCCGAGCTCGACGAATTTCCGGACACCTATCGCCTGATGGAGCTGCCTCTGGACCTCGAGCTCCACTCGAAGGACTGGCGTGACCTGGAGGAGGAGCATTGCGCTCTCCTCGGCTCCGTTCCCGTCACCGAGCTCGTGCTCGACGAGAGCCGGCGGCGATGGCTCAACGCCGGCGTGGGTCGGCTCGCGGCTCTGCTCGAGCGACTCGAGTCCGGATCGGTCGGCAGCGAGCACGACGAAGACGAAGCCGTCAGCGAGGTCCGAGAGGTCCAGGGGTTCCGGCTCCGTGTCACCGGTGGGGATGCGGTCTACCTCTCGGTTCCGACCGCCGAAACCCGCTCCGACCGGACCGTCTTCCTGACACCGTCCGACGACCGCTATCGCGGGCCCGATGTCATCGCCGACATCGGCACGGATGGACGGCTCCTCGGCCTCGAGCTGCTCTTCGACGCTCCGCCTCGCAGCGACTGAACGGGCACCTCACGGCTGCCGCGCGAATCGGGCGCGGTGGGGCTGGCCCCGGTATTCTGCCGGCCCGATGCGCGCCCTCCCCCTCGCAGCCCTGAGCCTGTCCCTCGCCGCGACCGCCGCAGCGCAGTCGATCCCCAACCGCGCTTTCGCGCCGAGCGAAGTCGGCGGGGTGATCAGCACCGCCATGCTCACGGAGGCGGGCAAGAAGCACAATCAGCCCTGCGTAGTAAACGGCGCGCTGCTGCTCGCGGGCAACGCGACCCATTCGTTCTGGGACATCTCGGACCCCTACCGGCCGCGCTTCCTCAGCGCCTTCGAGAGTGCCCACAACGACGGCGAGGCCGAGTCGCATCAGGTCGCCTTCCAGCGCCGCCACGACGGAAGCGAGTGGCGCACCTACACGGCGATGATCAACGGGCTCGGGGTCGAGGTCTGGGACATCAGCGACGTCATCGAGCCGGTCCTGGTCGCCGAGGTCGACATCGAAGGCGTCGAGTACGGCGACAACACCGAGGCGGTCTGGGGAGTCTTCTGGCAGGGCGCCGCGCTCTACGTGGGCGGCACCAGCACCGGCCTACACGTGGTCGACACGACCGACCTCGCGAACCCCTCCGTCGCCGCCCGGCTGACCACCGACGAGCTCGGCGGGGTGATCGCGGGGCCGCTCTGGGCGCTGGGCAACCACCTGGTGATCACCACGCCCAAGGAGTTCGCCGGCGTCGCGACCGTCGACGTCACCGATCCCTGGAACCCGGGCCTGCTCGCCAGCGAGCTCCCCGACGAGGAGAGCTACATCGGCGGCTTCTACGGCGGCGAGGCCTACCTGCTCACGCCGCTGCGGGTCTACGACGTCACGACCGACCCGGCCGCGATCACGATGCTCGGCTCGGTCGAGACCCCCGACAGCGAGTACGTCTCCTTCGGTCAGGGCTACGCCTTCGTCGGTTCCATGCGGCCCAACGCCGGCAACTACAAGTACGACCTCACCAACCTCGCCGCGCCCGAGATGGTGCAATACGTCGAAGGCCGCACCATGCGCGGCGAGCTGCAGGGTCAGTTCATCGACGACCAGTTCTCGCTTCCCGTCGGCAACATGATCGTGCTCAGCGACGACGAGGTCGGCATCGGCTCGGTCATCGCGGTGCACGACGCCGCCCAGGACACGACTGGCCCGGCGATGATGCAGACCTTCCCGCGCGACGGCGCCACCGGCGTGCCGCCGAGCTCACGGGTCTTCCTCTCGTTCACCGACCAGATCGAGCTCGGCTCGGTCGACACCGACACCATCCAGGTTCGCCCGCTGACCGGACCCAGCGCCGGTGAGCCCCTCGCGGGCAGCTTCGGCGCCTCGCAGACCGTGCTGAGCTTCTGGCCGGACGAGCCACTCGCCGACAACACCAGCTACGAGATCGTGCTGCCCGCCGGCGGCGTGACCGACCTGGTCGGCAACCCCATCGCCGAGACCTTCACCGCGACCTTCGCCACCGGCGACACGCTAGTCTCGCCGAGTTGCGCGATCGCCAACGCCGATCCCACCGAGGTCGGAAGCGCGGTCACGCTCGGAGCCGCCGACGCCGGCCCGGGTGCGACCTACGCGTGGACGGTCGAGGGCGAGATCACCACCACGGACACACCGACGCTCACCCACGCGTTCGCCGAGCCCGCGCGCCACTCCGTTCGCCTCCGCGTGACCACCGCCGAGGGTGCGAGCCGCAGCTGTGCCGCGACCCAGGTGATCCACCGACCGCTCCTCGAGACCCCGCCGACTCGTTCGAGCACCATCCTCGTCGACGACACGCGCGGCACGGCATTCGTGGTGAACCCGGACGCCGGCACCCTGACCGCCATCGACACCGAGTCCCGCACGGTGACCTTCGAGGTTCCCGCCGGCGCCAACCCCCGGACGGTCGCGCAGACCAGCGACGGCCGACTCTGGGTCGCCGCGGAAGGCGACGACGCGATCGTGATCCTCGATCCCGACTCCGGCGGCGAGCTGGATCGGATCGCGCTGCGCTACGGCGCCGCGCCCTACGGGGTCGCGGCCGACGAAGACCGAGTGCTGGTCACGCTCCAGGGCACCGCCGAGGTGATCACCATCGAGGACGGCGCCATCACCGATCGCACGGAGCTGGGCACGGCCGGGGTCGTGGTCCCGCGCGGCATCGCCATCCAAGGCGAGACCACGCTGGTCACCCGCTTCCGCAGCGCGGAGGAAGTCGCCGAGGTCTTCCGTCTCGCCACGGCCACCCTGGCCCTCGAGAGCACCATCGAGCTCGTCGACGATCCGGGCCCGGACACCTCGAGCAGCGGCCGCGGCGTCCCGAACTACCTGAGCTCGGTCACCATCGCTCCCGACGGAACCCGCGCCTGGGTTCCCGGCAAGAAAGACAACCTGGGCCGGGGCCTGGTCCGCGACGGAGAAGCGCTCGACCCGGACAACACCATCCGTACGATCGTTGCACAGATCGACCTGGCGACCGGATCCGAGACGCTCGACGCCCGGGTGGACCTCGATGACCACGACATGACCGTCGCCGTGGCCCTCAGCCCGGCTGCAGACCTCGCCTTCGTGGTCAGCCAGGGCACCCAGCGGGTGGACGTTTTGGACGCCTTCACGGGCCGTCTGGTGGGTGGCTTCGCCACCGGCCTGGCTCCCCAGGGGCTGACCCTCGACGGCAACGGCCGGCTCTGGGTCCAGAGCTTCCTCTCGCGAACCGTCGAGGTCGTCGACGTCTCGGCGCTCCTGGCGGGCGACGACGCCCGGCCGACGGCGCTCGCGAGCGTGTCCACCGTCGCGACCGAGCCGCTCGACCCGGCGGTGCTGCTCGGCAAGCAGATCTTCTACGACGGCCACGCGATGAGCCAGGACGGCTACATCAGCTGCGCGAGCTGCCACCTCGGCGGGGACCACGACGGCCGGACCTGGGACTTCACCAGCCGGGGCGAGGGACTCCGAAACACGACCGATCTCCGCGGCCGCGCCGGCATGGCCCACGGACCGGTCCACTGGAGTGGCAACTTCGACGAGATCCAGGACTTCGAGAACGACATGCGGCTGCACTTCGGTGGTCCCGGCCTGCTCGCCGACGCGGACTTCGAGACCACCATGGACCCGCTCGGCGAGCCGAAGGCCGGGCTCTCGGAGCGGCTGGACGCGCTGGCCGCGTACGTGAGCTCGCTCGACTCGTTCCCGCGGAGCCCATTCAAGACGCCCGAGGGCGAGCTCACCGCCGAAGCGCTCGAGGGCCAGGCGCTCTTCGAGACCAGCGGTTGCCAGAGTTGCCACTCCGGCGAGCGGCTGACCGATAGCGCGCTCGACGTCCGCCACGACGTGGGCACGATCTCCGACGCCAGCGGTGGCCGCCTCGGCGCCACCCTCGACGGCATCGACACGCCGACCCTCCGTGGTGTGTGGCAGAGCGCGCCCTACTTCCACGACGGCTCGGCGGCCACGCTCGAAGACGCGATCGCGGGCCACGGTGAAGGCGGCGTTGCGGTGGACCTCACCGATGACGAGCGCCGGCTCATCGCGCGCTTCCTGCTCGAGCTCGACGACGACGTGCTCGGCTACGTGTCGTGCGCCGAAGGGACCGCCCCCTGCGACGAAGAGCCGACGAACAGCGGCTGCGGCTGTCGCACCCCGAGCGGACGCAGCGACGCGCCGCTCGTGTCGATGCTCCTGCTCGCGCTAGTCCTCGTCCGCCGCCGTCGCTGACTCGACCGGCTCCGAGGGCGGCGCCACGTGGACCATCACGTGGGCGACGTCGCTCTCCTCGAGCAGCCGTTCCTCGACACGACTGCCGAGACGGCGCGCCTGCTCGAGCGTGAGGCCAGGATCGGCTTCGACCCGCACGTCGAGGTCGAGCTCGCTGCCGACGTGCTGCGCGCGGAGCAGCACCGCACGCAGCACGTCATCGATCGCTTCGGCGATCGCCTCGAGCTCGTGCTGTCGCTCTTTGCTCGGGGCCTCGCCCATCAGCAAGGGCAGGGTCTCGCGCGCCAGGCCGATGGCGGACCAGCCGATCCAGAGCCCGATCGGCAACGCGAGCCAGGCGTCCAAGCTGGGCAGGCCATGGCGCGCCGCGAAGTAGCCACCGACCGCGAGCGCGCTGAGCGCGACGTCGTTGCGAGAGTCGACGTGGATCGCGCGGAGCACCGAGCTCTCTTTCGAGCCCGGTCGGGTGATCAGGCTGAGCACGATCTTCATCGCGGCTTTGGCGCCGAAGACCACCGGCAGCGACCAATGCAACGAGGGAGCCTCTCGGCCGAGGAGCGCACCAGCGGATTCCCGCAGCACCTCGATCGAGACCACGCCGATCATCACCGACGCGACGAGGGCCGCGATCGGCTCCGCGCGCTGGTGCCCGAACTGATGGTTGTGGTCGGGCGGTCGCGCCGCGATGAAGAGCGACACGGTGAGCACGACCTGCGTCAGCGTGTCGCTGAAGCTGTCGGCGGCCTGCGCGAGGGCGAGCTGACTGTCGAAGAGCGCGTAGACCGCGGCGAGGGCGATCGTGAGCGCGACCGACATGGCGACCGCGAGGATGGCGATGCGGTTGGCGTTCGCCGCGGACTTCGTCGAACCCTCGGGCACGGGCACGGGGATCGGTCGGGGCAATGCCCCGACCGATCAGATCCTCATCGGCATGATGACGCCGACGTAGTCGACGCCTTCGCCGACCGGCTTGATCACGCCCGGATCGAGCGAGCCGCTGAGCTCGATGGCGACCTCGTCGTGTGGGAGCGCGCCCAGGGCGTCGAGGAGGTAGCGGGCGTTGAAGCCGACCGAGATGGCTTCGTCCGCGTAGTCGATCTCGACCTCTTCGGTGCCTTCACCGACGTCGGGGCTCTGGCTCTGGATCTTGAGCATGCCCGGCTCGAGGTGGAGCTGGACGCCGCCGCTCTTGTCGTTGGCGACCAGGCTGATGCGCCGGAGCGAATCGATGAGCTTCGCGCGACCACAGACCATGCGCTTGGACTGCTGCTGCGGGATGACCTTGTCGTAGGGAGGGAACTGCTCGTCCGCCAGCTTCACGCTCAGAAGCAGCTCGCCGCTCTGGAAGAAGGCGTTGCCACCCGCGGTCGCGACCTGGACCACCGGAGTCTCGTCGCCACCCTTGGCCGCGGTCTTCGCGTCGTCGACCACGCGCTTGAGCTCGCCGACGCCCTTGTGCGGAACGAGCATCGAGAAGTCGAGCATCGGGCTGTCCGCGTCGAGCGCCTGCTCGGCCTTGCTGAGTCGGTGACCGTCGGTGGTGACCATGCGAACGGTCTTGCCGTCGCCCTGGAACATCGTGCCGGCCAGGTGCGGTCGCGTGTCGTCGCTCGACATCGAGTAGCTGGTCAGGCTGATGAGCTCCGACAGCAGGTCCGCGTCGAGGGCGGTCATCTCCGCGTCGCCCGGATTCGGGATGGGCGGGAAGTCGTCGCCCGGCAGTCCGGGGATCTTGTAGTGGATGCGACCCTGCTCGATGGTCGTCTGCAGATCCGCTCCGACCTTGAGGGTCACCTCGCCTTCGGGCAGGGCCTTCACGATGTCGAAGAGCGTGCGTGCCGCGAGCGCGACGCTGCCGCCCTTCTGGATCTCGGCGGGGGCGATGGCGGTCACACCCAGGTAGAGGTCGGTGGCGGCCAACCGGAGCTTCTTGGTGCTCTCGGTGGAGAGGAGCACGTTGCTCAGGATGGGCATCGAACTCTTGCGGTCCGCGACCGCGTGCGTCCGGGTCAGCCCCCGAAGGAAGTCCCGCTTTTCGATCTTGAGCTCCATGGGTCCTCGTTCTCTAGTTGCTCGGCGCTTGGGTTGAGTGGGCGGGGGAGGGAAGTGGCTTGGGGGGAACGTGCCGGGGGGTGGGGTAGTTAAAGAGATCCTAATTTTAAGATCTCATCGTCGTCTTAACGCCTGTGAATTGTGCGTTGTGGCCAGCAAGTGACCGACATCGTTGGCACAAGCTGAGAATCCGCTTGTGGACTGATCTCGGGTGGGACTGTGGAAGAGAACATCCCCCTTTTCCCCACAGCCCCTCAGGGCGGTTCGTCCCCAGGGGGTTGGGGACAAAAAGGACCCCGGTTTTCTCGGAGTCCCAGAGGTACACGCCCGCCCGGCGACGGTGCGCGCCCAAAAGCCATATCTCAGCCGACCCCAAAAGAAAAGGGCGTGGCACGCATGGTCACATAGGGCATGTGCCGTCGACGGCAGGGACCGTCGGTGGGACCCCCATCGCGAGGGTTCGGAGGAAGCATCGGTACTGGCTCTTGGGGCCATCCGTCTGGAAGACCACCTCGTGGCCATCCTCGACCGGATCCTCGGGGTGCTGGGTGACGACGGCCGTCGCCGCACCTCGATTTCCCCGAACCGGCAAGGGCACCGCTTCCGCACCCACGAGGGGGAGCAGCGGCTCCAGTGGATCGAAGACCGCGGAACGCTCGTCGGTGTCCTCGAGCCCCATTCCACCCAGGTCGAGCGCCAGGCTGAGGCTCGTGGCGTTGGCGATGGGCGGCAGGATGTAGGTGTCGACGATCCCCTGCATCATCAGAACGCTCCGGTCCTGGATGAAGCGGCCGTAGACCGGCGGGTCTGCGTCTTCGCCGGCCCACTGGAGGAGCATCAGGGTCGGGTCGTGCTCGTGGAGCTCGTAGCGCCCGGCCACCCCGAGGATGGCTTCGGCGAAGGGCCGCACCGGTAGTGGGCTCAGCTTGTGGACGACGTTCTCGATCCAGCTCCCGCCGGCGCCGCTCAAGAGCAACGCCTGGAAGCGGGGCTCGATGGCCATCGCGAGCGGAGCGATGGTCGCCCCCATCGAGTGCCCCATGAGCACGACCTGCTCGGAGCTCAGCGTGGCTGCCGCCTCGGCGAGCCCCTCGCAGCCACTGGCGTCGATGGTGAGCGAGGGCCCGAGGTGGGCTGCCAGCATCAACTCGATCGCCGACTGCCGGATGTTGTCGCGCATGGCCCGCGGGTTGGCGACGTTGAAGATGAGGAGCTGCTCGTCGCCGCCGCTCACGTTGCGCGTGCCGCCGTGCGGTCCGTCGATGCTGATCGCGGCCCAGCCTTCGCGTGCGAGCTCCCGAGCGGGCCCCGACCCCGGTTCGACCGGTTCCCCCGTTTCGTCCCGCCGCCCGCGATCCACCAGCGGGCGGTCGCCACCTCCGCCGGTCCGGCTGAACACGACCAGCGGGAAGCCACCCTCCGGCATCGGTCGGCGCGGCAGGGTGATCAGGACCCGCGCGGTCTCCGTCCCCTGCTGTACCGGCGCTCCGCCTTCGAAGAGGACGTCGCCCCCGCCCCCTTCCGTGAAAGGCGGGGTCCCGCGCTGATAGACCGGCATCGCGACCGTGCTCCGGAACACGCAGAACTCGGCGTGGGTCTCGATGGCTTCGGCAGGTGCGTCCAGAGTGGGTAGCGCGTCGAGGGCGGTGGTCCGCCACGCAAAGAGATCGGCGGTCGGGTCCTGGGTGTCGAAGACGGCCAGCGCTGCGATGTCGTCGATCCCCCGCGTCTCCAGTACGGTCAGCGCCTCTCGGTGGGCCATGGCCGCCTCATCGCTCATCCCCTCCGGCGTGCCGCCATCGGCGATGGTCTCGAGGGCGCTCGAGCGGCCGATCGGCTCGCCTTCGGCGTCGAGCACCCGCTCGGTGACCACCGCGGCGTATCGTGCCCCGGTGTCGAGCGGCATCCCCTGGAGCGGCAGGATCGAGAGCAGGTGCGGCGCCCCGAAGGGACCGCCGTCCTCGAGGAAGCGGACCTCGATCGGGTGCGGCCGTGCCGGCTCGTCGACCCGCACCAGGAGCACGGGCGCGTCGATGCTCACGTCGAGTGGATCGGCCTCGACCGAGGGGTCGAGCGCTCCATCGAACGCCAGATAGATGGTGCTCGTGGTCCCGAAGTCGGCCGCTTCGGACGCGATGGCGACCAGCTCGGTGAGGAGCGCGCTCGGCCGGGACTGCGGAAAGGCGCTCACGTCGATCGACCCTTCGGCGTCGCGGCGTCCTTCGTCCGGGAAGGGTGCCGCGAAGAAGTCGGTATCCGTGGCCGTGTAGTCGGTGCGGGCTCGGGTGCGCGCCGCGTCATCCCCGCACGCGGTCAAAACGAGGATCGACGCCAGCAGCCATCGCATGCCTGCCAGCATAGGCCACGGATCGAGGTTATGGGTTCGAGTCGCTCTGGGTGTACACTTACGATCACGCGGTGACGGAGGACGAGTCGAAGGTGTTGGAAGAGCTCACTCGCTTGGCGGTTCGACTGCAGGAGCCGCTGGAGCTCGAAGCCGTGCTCGAAGCCGCCGCCGAATCGACCGCGCGGGTCACCGGCGTGGAGCGAGCGAGCGTTCGCTTGCTCGAGCACGACGGGACGCTGGCCGCCACCGCCCGCGCCGGCTCGCCCGTGCACGTGCACTCCGAGTCCAAGTGGAAGCTCGGCGAGGGGCTGCTCGGCTGGGTCGCCCGCCAACAGGAGGTGCTGCGGCTCGCGGACGCGCCATCGGACTCGCGCTTCGTCCCGCGCCCGGACATGACGGTGCCGATCCGCTCGTTCATCGGGGTGCCCATCGTGCGGACGCCGATCTGCGTCGGCGTGCTCAGCGCCAGCCACAGCGACCCCGATCGCTTCGACGCCCGGCACGAGGCCGCGGCGGTGCTGTTGGCGGCCATCTGCGCTCCCTACATCGAGGTGGCGCGGCTCGCGCGCCTGTCGACCGCGGACCCGCTCACCGGGCTGCTCAATCGGCGCGGGGTCGACTCGCTCCTCGGTCAGATCGACGAAGAGGAGCTTCGCAAGCTCTCGGTGATCATGGCGGACGTGGACCACTTCAAGAAGGTCAACGACTCACACGGCCACTCGGTCGGCGACGGCGTCCTGCGCGTCGTGGCTGGGAAGCTGGCGGAGGTCGTCCGTGAGTCCGACGCGGTCGCGCGCTACGGCGGTGAAGAGTTCTTGATGGTCCTACCGGGCGCGACCCAGCAGCAGGCCACCCGGATCGCCGAGCGCGCTCGCGACGCCGTCTCGAAGGAGCCGATTCGGTCGGGCTCGCTCGAGGTATCGGTCACCGTCAGCTTCGGCGTCGCTCAGTGGCGCCCGGGCGAGAGCCGCGAGTCGCTCATCGCCCGCGCGGACGCGGCGCTCTACGAAGCGAAGGACGCCGGGCGCGACCAGGTCGTCATCGCCGACGAGTGACGTCTGCTCTAGTGACAGGCGATGCGCTCGAACACGTAGGGCGTGTCCACCTCGTGGCCGCCGTCGTTGTTGACCGCGCGAAAACGGTCCCCGTCGGCGGCGCCGGTGAAGTGATCGAGGTTGTACTCGAAGCCCGGGTCCACGCAGTGGGCAACGCGGGTGAAGGAGCTCGCCTCGAAGCTCACGCGGCCGTCGGCGAAGGTCCCGTTCGCGGGCATCCGGACCGTGTGGAAGAAGACGCCCGGCGCGCAGCGAGGGGGCCGGCGGCTCCGGCCGGACCACGCGCGGAGCGTGATCTGCCCTCCGATGCGCTCTCCCTCGTGCTCGCGGATGCGGAGCAAGAACTCGGCCTGCTTCTCCTGATCGGGGTCGTAGCGGCGCGCGCGCCAGGTCCCGACGATCGGATCGGGGCACGCACCGGGCTGCGCTCGGCGCGGGCCCGAGCTCGCCATCAGCGCGTCGAGGAACTCGTCGCTCGAGAGATCGTCTCCGGTGCCGGCGGCCTCGGTGTCGACGCCGTCGGGATCGGTCGGCGCAGCATCGCCTTCCTCCTCGGTCCTGGTCGTCGCGGCGGGCATCGACCGGGTGGCGGCTCGGCGGGGTGGCGCGGCCGAATGCGCTTCCTCCGCGGCGGGCGCGGCTTCCTCACCGACGTCGTCGGACGCCGCGGCCACCGACCCGCCACCCGGTGTGAAGAGCGCGAGGGGCACGGTGGTCGACCGGGTCTCGTCGGCCTCGTTCGTCACCGGACGCGTACCGACCAGACCGACGATGGCGCCGTGGGCGAGCAGGGATACCAGTACGAAGAGCCAGCCTCTCCGTCGCCTCTCGCGAGGTTCGTTCGCCCGATCCACCATCGTCTCCCTTCGTACGCCCATCCCCCGCAAAAGTTCTCTCCGTGACGCGTTGCGTCGAAAACGCGTCGTGGCGACCGCCCCGATCGCGGGGTAGAGCGCACCGGTGAGTGTCGCGCGCATCGGAGTGTTGGGGGACGTGCATACCCACGCCGATCGCGTGGCTGCCGCCCTCGAGACCTTCGCGGAGGTCGGCGTGGACCGCGTGCTCTGTTGCGGCGACATCGTGGATGGCCCCGGGGATCTGGACCGCTGCGTCCAGCTGCTCGAAGGCGCCGACGCCCTCGTCGTCGCCGGGAACCACGAGCGCTGGGCCCTGGCCGGCACCATGCGCGACCTGCCGGACGCGACGCGCGTGCTCTCGGCACCGACCCGCCGCTACCTCGAGAAGCTGCCGCAGACGGCCCGCATCGAGACGACCCGTGGCGAGGCGCTGGTCTGTCACGCCGTGGGGGAAGACGACCTCTTCTTCCTCAACGCCGACACCCGTGGCTACTCGCTGCAGCCTGTCATGCCGATCCTGCAGAAGCTCATGCTCGACCCGTCGCTCGGCTACATGGTCGCGGCGCACACCCATCACCGGATGGTCCGAGTCTTCCAGGGGCTGGTGGTGATCAACGCGGGCACCCTGCACGACGACGGTCCGCCGGGCTTCATCGTGGCCGACTTCGCCAAAGGGCGGGTGGAGACCTTCGACTTCGAGGACGGGCGCGTGGTCGCCCAGGAGCCGCTCGAGCTGCCTGAGCCGCCGCCGCTTCCGCTCTGAGCACCCTTGCTTCCGCCGCGGGCGCCCCCTACCACTGAGGGCGTGAGCGCTTCCGATTCAGTCGTCGACCACGACGCCCTCGTCGCGGACCTGCGCGAGATCGCGCTGCGCACCGCGGCGCTCGGCAAGAAGAAGCGCTACGCCGGCAAGGCGTTCCACGAGGCGGCGCGAACCATCGAAGGGCTGCGGCCCGACCGGGCGACCATCCTGCGGCCCGGCGCGCTCGAGAAGCTTCAGTCGATCGGGAAGAGCACCGCCGCGGAGATCCGCCACCTGGTTCGGGAAGGTCGCTCCCCGCGGCTCGACGAGCTCCGGCGGATCCCCGCATCGGTCTTCGAGATGGGCGCGGTCGACGGTATCGGCGCGACGGAAGCGGTGCGGCTCTTCGAAGAGGAGGGCATCGACGGGATCGACGATCTGATGCGCCGACTCCAGGAGGACGGCGCCGCCGAGCTCGGTCTATCGGTGGACGAGATCCGAAAGGCCCTCGAGCGCTACGAGGCCACCCCGCCGGGCCACCGCCTGCCGGTCGCGCTCCCGATCGCAGAGACGCTGATCCGGCATTTTCAGAAGGCCGGCGTCCGGGCGGAGCTGGTCGGCGCCGCGCGGCGGCTCGAAGAAGCGGTGCCGGAGCTCGAGCTAGCGGTCGACGCGGACGGGGCGCACGCCGAGGTCATCCTCGAGAGCCATCCGCGCATCGCACGGATCGTGAGCGCGGACGGTGAGTCTCCGGTTCGAGCGCGCGCCATGGACGGCTTCGTGGTCGTGCTCCACTCGCCGAACGGCCGCTCGTGGGGCCGGCTCATCGCCGAGACGACCGGCCCTGCCGAGTACGTGGCCACCCTGGGTGACGCCGAGGGCGACGACGAGCTCGCGGTGCACACCGCCGCGGGGGTCTCGTGGGTGCCCCCCGAGCGCCGCGACGATCCGACCCGTCCCGAGAGCGAAGCGCTCATCGAGGAGCGCGATCTGCAGGGGATGGTCCACTGCCACACGCTCTACTCGGACGGAAAGCAGACCATCGAGGAGATGGCCCGCGCCGCGGAGGCACGCGGCTTTCGGTATCTGACCATCACCGACCACTCCCAGACCGCGCACTACGCCAAGGGGCTCAAGGTCGACCAGATGAAGCGGCAGTGGGACGAGGTCGACGCGGTGCAGGAGAAGGTCGGCATCCGCCTGCTCAAGGGCATCGAGAGCGACATCCTGAAGGACGGCTCCCTCGACTACGAGGACGATGTCCTCGAACAGCTCGACGTGGTCATCGCGTCCATCCACACGCGCCACAAGCTCGACGAGGACGGGATGACCGCTCGGATCATCAAGGCGCTCCGCCATCCCTGCTTCAAGATCTGGGGCCACCCCCTCGGTCGGTTGATCCTGGGCCGCGACCCCGTGCCGTGCCGGCTCGAGGAGATCTTCGACGTGGCCGCGGAGGAGCGCTGTGCCATCGAGATCAACGGCGACCCCCACCGGATGGACCTCCCGCCGGAGCACGTTCGCGCCGCGCGCGATCGCGGCATCCCCTTCGTGGTCTCGAGCGACGCCCACTCGACGCGCACGCTCCACTACACGCGCTGGGGCATCTCGGTCGCTCGCCGTGGCGGCCTGGCCAAGGACGCGGTCCTCAATACCCTCGACGCCGACGAGTTCGCGACCCGCGTTCGCCCCTACCACTGACGCCCGGACACGTCAGTGGTCGGTCATTGTGCGTCAGCTGCCGGTCAGCCCGGCGCACGCGTGGCAAGCCGGGTCCCATGCAGCATCCGTCGCTCGGTGGTCTGCTCCTGGTGCTCCTGGGAGCGTGCGGCGCGGCCACGACGCCGACCGAGGGCATGGCGTCGAATGCCGCCGACCGCGTGACGCTGGGCGCTCTTCCGACATGTGGGCCGTGCGTCGGGGCCGCGCGCGATCCGCTACTCTCTCGATGACGATGGCTGGCCCTCGTGGACGCGCGTCAGCTCAGTCCAGCCGTACCCGGACGGCACCGACGAGCTGGAGCTCGAACTGATTCGGGGCCTCAGCGATCGATAGCGTTCGCTGAGCGTCGACGGGCCCCGACCTCCGTTGTGTCCTACAACGACCCGGTCATGGCGATCCCGTCCGACACCCACTGGGACCAGCTCGAGCTCGTCGACGCGGTTCGGGAAGAGAGCGTGTCGCCGGAGGTGGCAGCGCTCCTCGTCGCGCGTGACGCGCGACCGAGCCTCGACGTGGGCGCGGAGCTCGCGCGCATCGACGAGCTCGCCGCGCCCCTCGAAGGTCTCGGTCGGTCCACGAAGGACCCACTGGACCAGGCCGCCGCCCTGGCAGCTCACCTGCACGGAACCGTCGGCTTCTACGGCAACGAGTCGGCCTACTACGACGTCCGGAACAGCTACCTGGACGAGGTGCTCCGTCGCCGCACCGGCATCCCGATCACCCTCTGCATCGTCTACGCAGCGGTCGGTCGCCGAGCCGGGATCGCCGTCGACGGGATCGGCTTCCCTGGTCACTTCCTCGCTCGGGTCGGTGGCCCGGACGGTGTCCTGGTGGACCCCTTCCACCAGGGCGAGAGCCTCGAGCGTCCGGCGCTGCGCCGGCTCGCCCGTCGGGTGCTCGGCAACCGCCCCCTCCGCCCCGAGCACACCGCTGCCGTGAGTCTGCGGCCGCTGGTGGTCCGGATGCTGCTGAACCTGAAGCGGGTCCACGAGAACCACAACGACCACGCCCGGGCGTTGGTGGTGACCGATCGACTGGTGGACCTGACGGACTCGGTGGTCTTTCGCCGAGACCGTGGCATCCACGCCTTGGCGCTCGGGGCTCATGCCCAGGCGTCGGCCGATCTCGAGGCTTACCTCGAGCACGCCCCCGCGGACGCGAGCGATCGCGGCATGGTCGCGGCCGCGCTGAAGCGGGCCGCGGGCGCCGTCTCCTGGAGCTAGCCCTCGAGGTCCAGGAGACCGGAGAGGGTCCGTCGTTCGCCGTCACGGGTGATCGACCAATCGGTCGCCCCCACGCGCGCCAGCTCGGCGATGCGTTTGGCCATCCCGTCGACCAGGGCCCAGTACTGATCGCTTCTCGGGATGGGCTCCATCCAGTGGAGGTCCAGAGAGCGCCGGCTCGCTCGAAACTCCACGTGGGGGTCGGAGAAGTAGCTCCTGAAGATCGCTCGGCCCACCACGTCGAGGGAGGCGAGCGAGAGCTCCGAACGCAGGAAACGGTAGGGACCGACCCGAACGTCGCGGTCGATCAGGTCTCGCCCGGCTCGTTCGGCGACCTCGCACGACACGCCGGCCAGGGCGCGGTCGAGCTGCGCCTCAGCCACCCAGGCATGAGGAGATAGACTGGTGCTCCGCCCGGATTCCACCGCTAGAATCAACCGTCCCAGAACCAGCTCACCCATTTAGGTTAGAATAGTATTTCATGAAACAAGTGGCGTCTATACGAGCCGGTACGGTACTCGATGAACGCTACGTTCTGGACCGTCCGATCGGCAGCGGTGGCTACGGGATGGTGTTCGAGGCTCACGATACCCGCGTGGGCAGGCAGGTCGCCATCAAGACGATGCAGGTCGCCGACGATGGCATCGCCGCTTCGTTCCGACGGGAGGCGAGCCTCCTGGCCAGTGTGGACTCGCCTCACGTGGTCCGCGTGCTCGACGCCTCCCTCGATCGCGACACGCCCTACCTGGTGATGGAGCTCCTCGATGGCATCAGCGTCCGGCACCGCCTGTCGGCGCGTGGGCCCTTCCCCATCGAGCTCGCCATCGGAGTCACGGCGGGCTTGCTCCGAGGCCTCCGAGCGCTTCACCAGCGGGCCATCGTGCACCTCGACGTCAAACCTTCGAACGTGATGCTCTGCTCGAGCGGCACCAAGCTGATCGACTTCGGCATCAGTCGACCGGGCGGCCTCGACCCCTGGGACCCGAAGCTCCTTCGGGGAACGCCCCCCTACTTGGCACCCGAGCTACTCGCGCGACGTGAGCCCGACGTCCGCACCGATCTCTACGGCGCCGGCCTCGTGCTCTACGAGATGCTCTCGGGGAAGCGCGCCTTTCGTGGCACGAAGGAGGTGTCGGCGCTCCTCGCCGACATCCGCGATGGCCGTCACACGCCGCTTCGGGTCCATTGCCCGTGGCTCGACGTCACCGTGACCTCGTTCGTTCGGATGGCGCTCGCGAGCGACCCCGACCAGCGCTTCACGAACGCCGAGGAGATGCTCACGGCGCTCGACCTGGTGGGCCGTTCGGTCGTCGAGAAGCCGAGCTCGCAGGCGCCGAGCCAGACGCCGAGCGACCCGGCCATCGCGTCGGTGGTCGCCGCGTCCCGGGTGGAAACGCTGGTGCGTGACGAACGGGTGCGCGAGCGCTTCCTGAAGCGCGGAGGTCGCACACGATTCCTGGACGAGCTCGACCTGAGGCCGTGGGTTCCCCTCTCCGAGTATTGCCGCTTGCTCGACTCTGCCTATGCGGTGCTCGGCCAGTCGGTGCTGGCAGAAGTCACCCGCGCACGGGTCGTGGCCGAGAGTCGCGACGGGCCCTTCGTCGCGGCCGCGCAGGCGAGCCGCGATGACCTGGGTCGGTTGATCTCCGGCTACTGGAAAACGGCCTTCCGCGACGCAGGCGGCGTGCGGGTCGTGAGCGACTCGCGCGGACTTCGCTTGACGATCGTCGGGGCGAGCTCGCAGATCCGGAGCTCTCCCGGTTGGCGTACCGCGCTGACGGGCTCGCTCCTCGGCGTGCTCGAGGTCGCCGGCCTCTCCGGGGAGGTTCGGCTCCGGGAGGAAGACGGCATGGTCTCCTGGTTCATGGACCTCGACGGAGGCCCGAGCCGTCTTCGGATCGGGCCGGTTGCCCCGGGGCCGGAGCCCACGAACGAGCTCATCGCGGGCCGCTATCACCTGCAGCGCCCCCTCGGCACCGGCGCCTTCGGTCACGTTTGGGAGGCACGGGACGTCCACCTGGATCGCTCGGTCGCCATCAAGTGGCTCTCGGGGCAGAGCGACCTCGCCGTGCTCCGCGAACGAGCGTCCGTGCTGGCGGCGATTCGCTCCGCCAACGTCGTTCGGGTGTTGGACATCGACACGGCAGCCGATGGCCGGCCTCTTCTGGTGATGGAGCTGGCCAATGGCCCGACCCTCGCCACGATCCTCGGTGACGTCCTCCCGATCGAGAGCGTCTGCGCCATCGGCAAGAGCGCGCTCGGTGGCCTGGCGGCGATGCATGCGTCGGGAGCCGTCCACGGTTCGGTCGTTCCCTCGAGCCTGCTGCTCAGCCATGCGCACGGCGAGCGACAGCTGAAGTGGATCGGGTTCGATCTCTCGTCGCCCGATCGGCCGCGTCCACTCCCGCCGGGCTACAGCGCACCGGAGCTCGTCCGCGGCGCTCGACCGACGCCACGCTCGGACGTGTTCGGCCTGGGCGCCACGCTCTTTCAGCTGGCGGCCGGCGTGCTCCCCTTTCCTCCGAGTCAGTACGCGAGCCCGACGGACCTTCGCGAGGCGATGGAGCGGACCCCCTGGAGCGTGGTTGCCGCTCTCGGCCGCCTCCCCCCGGAAATCGGTGCCGTGCTCGAGCGGGCGCTGGCCCCGAACCCCGAGGATCGCTACCGGGACGCGCAGGAGATGCGAACGGCCTGCGAGTCGGTCTTCGAGTAGCTACCAACGCAGGTGGAGCACGACGCCAGCCTCGGTCGGGACTGCTCGTGTCCGGAGCCGGTCGCCGTAGTGCGCCGCGATGCCTTCGCACTGACCGACCTGATAGCACCACTCGCCCGGGTGGTTGGCGATGGTGATTCGAAGCGCTCGATCGCCTTCCGCGGTCGCGTCGAAGCCCCACGGTCCCGGCGCGACCTTGTCGTAGACGGTGGGTAGCTCCGCGAGCGCCCGTCCGGTGTCTCCGATGACGCTCATCATCACTCGGCCGATCATCGAGTCACCGAATACGTTCACGTCCGACCGCGCCAGCCGCCGAAGAGCCTCACGATCCGAGAGATGCGGATACCGGATCCGCGCCGCCGCGATGGAGAGGCGGGTGTAGTCGCGCTGCGGGTAGTCGCTGAAGGGCAGCCAACCCGCGCGCCCGGGTGGGCGCTCGAGCTCGGGGATCAGACCGTCGAGCCGGCGACCGAGCGCTTTGGCGATGGGACGGAAGAACATCCCCTTCAGGAGGAAGGCGCCGTTCCCATCCGGAAAGAGGCTGTCCTCGTCGATGTTGCCGTGCAGCGGCTTCCCAGGATCGGTCTCCACCTCCATCGAGGGTCGTTCTATCACGCGCGCGATCCGCCTCCGCATCCGGGGACGGGCGGTTCTATGAGGGGTTGCGCCGCCTCCCCGCCCCGAAGGGGCTATGCTACGGCCCGTCATGAGCAACGGGAACGACGACGACATCGCGTTCGCCAGCACCCGTGCGTCGATGGACGCACCGGCGCCCTCCGCACCACCGGCTCCTGGCGAGAACGCCCCGGAGCTGAAGGCGGGGATGACCCTCAACGACACCTACCGCCTCGTGGCGCTGCTCGGTCGTGGAGGCATGGGCGAGGTGTGGACGGCGGAGCACCTGCGGCTGCCGAAGAAGGTGGCGATCAAGGTCCTCTTGCCGTCGGTCAGCGCCAGCGGCGAGGTCGTGGCCCGCTTTCAGCGCGAGGCGGAGATCGGCTCGCGACTCGCGCACCCGCACATCGTCCACGTCACCGACTTCAACACCCTTCCGGACGGCCGGAAGTACATCGCGATGGAGTTCCTCGAGGGGAGCGCCCTGCACGACCGGATGATCCAGGGTCCGATGCCCTTCGCGGAGGTCGCCGAGATCCTGGAGCAGACGGGTCGTGGTCTGAAGGTCGCCCACGAGGCCGGCGTCGTGCACCGCGACCTCAAGCCGGACAACATCTTCCTGTCCGCGGAGCCGAGCTCGGACCCGCCCTACCGAGTGAAGATCCTCGATTTCGGGATCTCCAAGATCCAGACGGCCGACCGCGCGCTGACCCGCGACATGGCCGTCATGGGGACGCCCGGCTACATGGCGCCCGAGCAGGCCATGGGTCACACGAAGCAGCTCGGTCCGGAGGCGGACCAGTTCGCGTTGGCGACCATCGCCTACGAGATGCTGAGCGGCGAGGTCGCCTTCGACGGCGAGACCTTGGCGGAGATCGTGTTGCAAGTGGTGCAGGCCACGCCGCCACCGATCCAGACGGTGGTGCAGGGGGTTCCGGACCACGCCGCGGCGGCCATCGCTCGGGGCATGGCGAAGGATCCCAAGGATCGCTTCGAGAGCGTGGAAGCGTTCGTCGAGGCGTTCGTCGGTCGAGGGGACGCGGTCGCCGCGATCCCGGCGACCCAGCTCGCTGCGCAGCCTGCGGCAGCGACCCCGACCCCAGCGACCCCCACCCCGGCGACCGCCGAGCCCGTTCCGACCGTCGCGCCCCACGAGCCGCAGGCCACGAGCGGGGGCAGTGGCAAGCTCGTCGCGGCGGCGCTGGTCGGCGCGCTCCTCGTCGGTGGGGGCGTCGCGGCGGTCTTCTTGGTCGGCGGTGACGATTCATCCGTCGAGCCCGTCGCCGAAGGGCCCGTGGAGACCCCGGAGACCCCGGAGACCGCCGCGACCATGGAAACCGAGCCGGCAGGGACGATGGAAGCCGAGCCGGCGGAGACGATGGAAGCCGAGCCGGCGGAGACGATGGAAGCCGAGCCGGCGGAGACGATGGAAGCCGAGCCGGCGCCGGTCATGACGGAGACGGCCATGACGGAAACGGCGATGACCGGTGGGATGCGTCCCAGCCTGATGGGTCTCTCGCCGGAGGCCGCGGAGCTCCTCGAGCAGGCCCAGGCGGCGCTCGCTACGAACCCTCGGCAGGCCCTGAGCCTCGCCCAGCGCTCTTTCCGCGCGGATCGCAGCCCGCTCGCGCGCGAGATGATGGGGCGCGCCCACTGCGCCATGCACGATCTCGGCGCTGCCAACGCGATGGCCCGTGCGCTACCGCGCGCCGGCTACCGGCGACTCGCGCGCTACTGTCAGAACAACGGCGTCACCCTCGCCCCACGCTGAGCGCGCCGGGAGTCACTCCCGACGAAGCGGGGTCTTGTCGCGACGTGGGAGGACGAGCGTAGCGAGGACGCACCGAGCGCTCCGCGCGAGAGCTTCAGGTTTTTGGGGAGCGTAGGAGGGATTCACTCCCGACGAAGCGGGGTCTTTGCAAAAGACCCCAGAAACTCAATGATCATCGCAGGGGAGCTCGAAGCGCTCGCCCAGGTACACGCCGAGCTCTTCCATGATGAGCTTGTAGTTCTCGGCGACCGGGATGCGGCGCAGCTCCTTGGGCCGGTTCCGCTCGATCCAGTGTGCCCCGACGCCTTCGTTCTCTTCGGTCTCGGCAGCCCCATCGTCGCTGTCGACCAGCAGGCGGAGCGAGCCGCTCGCGGTGGCGAAGATCTCCCCCTCCGAGTCCGACACGATGTCGGTCATCTGGAGCTGCTCCATCCGCCCGCGGCGCCCCCGGAAGACGTGGAAGTCGCGTCGGGTCTCGGGCGTGTTGCCGCGGTCCACGTAGTAGTAGATGCCGCGTCGGTCGCGTGCGAGCGCGTAGGGCTCTCGGTCGAAGGGTGCGGGGCGCGACTCGGCGCCGGCGATCACCGTGCGGGCGTCTTCCGGCGAGAGCAGCGTCCACTCGCTCTTGCGCTCGCCGCAGGTCAGCTCGCAGCTGCCTTCTTCGACATCCACGTGCGAGTAGAAGCGAAGGTCGTAGCCACGGAAGTTCTGGTGGTTCCCGTCGTTCTGCTGGCGCGGATCGAAGAACCAGCCTCGCCCGACGTCGTAGGGCTGCGGCGAGTAGTAGACGGTCTCGGGGGTGCCGTAGCTGATGCCGGTCGGTCCACCCTGACGATGGGGGTGCACGATCACGACGTGCTCTCCGTCCGGGCTGCGGCACACGCTGCTCTGCGCGTAGGCGAGGGCCTGAGCGAGCGAGTCGCCGTTCGCCGTCTCGAGCTCCATCAGTGCGTCGTAGGCCTTCTGGTGCCCGTTGCGCATCCCCACGGAGACCTGCCAGGAGAGCGTTCCATCCGAGAGGGCCAGGTTCTGCTCCTCGTCGATCCAGGAGCACTCGATCCGATCGATCGACGCCACGAAGGCCTTGGCCGGGTCCCAGCGGCAGATGTTGCGGAAGGCCTGCAGCACGCTGCCGCAGTAGCCCGCGATGTTCTTCTCCTGCATCACCTCGTCGGTGATGGAGTCCCACGCGAAGCTCCACTCGGGCACCGAGCCGCACGCCTCTTCGGTGCGCGCGAGATCCCGGGCGATGGCCTCGTCGTTCCGCGCCTGGGCG
Source organism: uncultured Sandaracinus sp. (assembly GCA_964462035.1). Taxonomy (GTDB): domain Bacteria; phylum Myxococcota_A; class Polyangia; order Polyangiales; family Houyiibacteriaceae; genus UBA1660. Next base: position 24,346 of record CAYXAP010000069.1, on the reverse strand, counting down.
GCGTCGCGGTCGTAGGTCTGGATCGCCGCGAGGGTGCCGTCGCGGCTCTGCTCGACGAAGGTGGCATGGAGCGCGTTGCCATCGAGGGTCGGGGAGAGCTCCTCGCTCCACTCGAGGTTCATCGCCTCGCCGAGCCCCGGCGCGTAGAGCGTCCAGCGGCTGGTGCCGTCCGGCATCGGCGACTTCCGGATCGGGAAGTAGTCCTGTCCGTCGCGCGTGGTGATGTACTCCAGCTGGCGACCGTTCTGTCGGACCGTGATCGGGAAGACGATCCCGGCGACCGGAGTGCGAACGCCGCTGATCTTCAGGTAGGCGTCCTCGGTGCCGAACTCGGCGATCTCGACGCGGGCGCCGTCCGGTCCGGTGAGCACGTGCGTGCTGGTGAACGTCGGCGCCGGAGGCGGCGGCTCGTTGGTGGTGGTGCCTCCGCCACTCTCGGCGGTCGCGCCGCCGCATCCGAGCGCGAGGGCGATGAGAAGAGCTCCGGCGAGGCCGGAGCGACGACAGGTCGAGTTCCCCATGGCCAGGTCAGTACCCGATGGGACGGCCCGTTGCCAACCACCTCTGGGTGTATGCCCGACCGATGCCGCGCTTGCTCCTGCTCGCCCTGCTCGCATCCCGTTCGGAGTGCGGTGGGACCCATCCATCGCCATCCGAAGACACCGGCACCGCGCCCTGGCCTCGCTGCGACGGTGAGTCGAGTACCATCGGCGGATGGCCGACTGGTTGCTGCTCACGCTCATGGTCCTCGAGCTCGTCGGGCTGATCGCTCTCTTCGCGATCTCCCGCCGCAACCGTCGCCGTCGTGAGGCAGGTAAGCCTCGTCCGCCCCGGCCCGTTCGGATCGCGACCGCCATTCTCCTGCTCTCCGTGGTGGTCGGCTTCCCCGTGCTGACGGTCTACGCGTTCCTGAATGACCACCTGAAGGCCGAGGCGCGGCGCGACGAGCTCCGGAACCAAGGGACCCCGGCCGTGGGAACCATCACCCGCGTCAGCGAGACCGGCACGATGATCAACCAACAGCCGGAGGTTCGCGTCAGCGTGCAGGTCGAGCCCGAGAACGGGATCCCGTTCCGCTCGCACTCGACGTGGGTCTTCTCCATCGCCGACACCCAGCGCTACGAACAGGGCGCGCGCGTTCGGGTGATGTACGACCCGGAGGACACGAGCTTCGTGGCCATCGTCGGCCTCGCCGAGTGACCCGTGAGTGACTCGTTCGTCGTCGCCGCGCGAGTGCCGCTCGCGAAGAAGAAGGTCACCGCCTGGCTTCGCACACCCTGGCCCGCGAGCCCGGCCATGGGCGCGATGTTCGAGGGTCGCGGGTGGGCGGGCCGCGACGGTCTGACCTGGACGCCAAGAGGAAAGGCGGTTCCGAAGACCGTCCGCCACTTCTTCGCGTCGGTCGCCGACGGGGTCTGCGAGGGCCAGGGCGGGCTCGTCCTCACGTGGGACGGACGCGCCAAGTGCGTGTGGCTGCACCAGCTCTCCATCGGCCTGGACGAGGTTCGGATCGCCGGTGCGCTCACGGCCCTCTCCGCCGCCGCGTCGCACCTCGCGGCGAAGAAGTCCTTCGATGTCATCCTCACCGCCGAGCCGAGCGGGCGGCTGGCTGCGGACGGCGTCCTCGCCGTGATGCATGTCGACGGCAGCGGTGCTCGCTTCGAGCCCACACTCGATCCCGCCCCCGTCGTGGCGACGCTCGCCCCGGTCGAGGAGCGATTCGTTGCGGCGCTCGGTGCGGGCCTCGATGTCGCCATGCGCGACCCCGCGGTGCTCCATCCCCAGGTGCGACAGCTCGCGAAGAGCCCGACCTTGAAGAAGACCGCTTGGAAGGTGCCCGAGCTCGAGAGCGCTAAGGCGTTCCTGGACGCGGTGTCCCGAGTCCGCTTCATCCAAGGCGCGAAGGATCCCCCGCCCCATCACTTCGCCTCCTATGGGGCGTTCGAGAAATCGATCGCTCGCTACGCCGAGCAGGCCCCTCGCTTCGGTCGGGCCATCGTGGAGCCACTCCGCGAAATGCTGGCCGGTCCCGAGTTCGAGCCCGGCGTCGTGGCGTTCTGGTCTCTCAATCGGCTCGCGGTCGCGCTCGAGGAGCCGGCGCTCTACGTCGACGCGCTTCGGCGCTTCGCCGAGTGGGAGCACGGCCACCAGGGGACCGTTCGCGGTGAGGTCACCGCAGAAGACGTCGCCGCTCGCGCCGACCACCGAGAGGCGCTTCGGGGCTCCGAGCTCGAGGGACGGTCCATCGTCCAAGCGCTGGGAAAGTTTCGCAGCCGCCGTTGAGCGAGCGGCGGCGATCGAGATAGCGTTTCGCGACTACCCGGGCGCCGCGAGTGCCCCTAGGAGGATTCGCCATGGAAGAAATGATCACGGGACTCGTGAAGAAGGTCGGCATCAGCGAGGAGCAGGCCAAGCAGGTCGTGAAGTTCCTGCAGGAGAACGCGCACAAGGTGCCCGAGTGGATCGGCCAGAACGAGATGGCCAAGGGCCTCGTCGACAAGCTCCCCGGTGGCATCGGCGGCATGCTGAAGAAGTGACGGCCTCAGTCGAGTAGCTTCGCCTGCTTGGCGATCTCCCGCCAACTGGGCCGGGAGCCGCCGAGCAGGAGGCCGACTCGGAAGAGACGCGCGCCGATGCGGATCGCGACCCAGGTCGCGAGGATCAGACTGGCCACGGCCAGCGCGAGCTCCGAGAAGGCCACCCCATCCGGGTCCACCGACAGCCGCACCATCAAGGTGAGCGGCGCGGTGAACGGGATGACGCTGAAGACCCGCCCGAGTGGGCCGTGCGGCTCCTCGAGGAGGATCAGCAGGACCATCAGCGGCGTGACCGCGAGGATGGCCCAGCCGATGGTGAGCTTCTGGCTCTCCGCGACCGACGAGCCGAGCGAGCCGGTCGCGATCATGAGGCTACCGATGAAGAGGTAGCCGAGCGCGAAGAAGAGCGGTGCGACCATGATCGCTTCCCACGGGAAGGCGATCTTCATGGTGCTGATGTACGCGACCACGCCGCCGACGCCGAAGAGCGCCATCGCGCCCCAGACCATCAGCTGGATCAACCCTGCGGCACCCAGCCCGAGCAGCTTGCCGAGCAGGATCTCGTTCGGGTCCGCCGAGCTGAGCATGACCTCGATGATCTTCGACTCCTTGTCGACCGCCACGGTCTGCACGAGGTAGCCGCTCGAGAAGAGCAGCGCGGTCAGCAGGAAGATCCCCAGCAGGAAGGGGATGCCCATCCGGAGCACCAGCTCCGCCGTGCGCTCCTGCTCGCCGCGGTGTGCGCCGGCGCTGGTCAGGATCGTCCGTTCGATCTCGAGCGGGTCCAACACACGCCGGCGAACCTCGGCCGAGACCTCGGTCTCGCTGGTGACCCGGAGCAGCCGGTCCCGGAGCAAGCGCGCGAGGGTCGGCTCGACCGCCGAGTGGCGCGCGCTGATCACGGGCCCGCCCGCGCGCGTGAAGACCGCGACGCTCCCACTCTCGACGTAGTCCTCGCCGATCACGAAGAGACCACCGGGGAGGTGGTCGTCGCGGAGCGCCGCCTCGCCCTCCTCCACCGTGTCGAAGCGTCGGAAGACCACCGAGCGCAGCACGAGAAGCGGTCCATCCGCGATCGGCTGGGCGGCGGCTCTCTCGTCCGGCTCGAGCGCGTCGAGGTCGGACCAGATCCCGTCGTCGGCCAAGAGCCCGGCCTGGTCGACGATGCCGCAGACGGCCACCTCGTCGAGCTGACGCTGCAGGAACGAGCTCTGGACCAGTCCGAGCACGCCGCCGACGACCGCCAGGAAGATCGGCAGGCCGAAGGTCGCCAGCAGGAACGTCGGCCGCTTCACCACGTTCACCAGCTCGAAGCGCGCGATGGCGCCGACCCTGCTCGGACGGATCATTCGCCGACCTCCGCGAGCCGAACTCGCTCCGCTTCCTGGTCGGACCAGGTGCCTTCGCCGCGTGCGACCTGCAGGAAGACCTGCTCCATCGTCACCAGGATCTCCTCGAAGCGTTCCACACGCACCTTGCTGGCGATGAGCGCCTCGAGCACGTCGGGCGGGTCGACGCCCTCGGTGAGCAGGAGCTCGAAGCCCCCATCCCGCGGGTGCACCGCGTGGACCCCTTCGAGCTCGGGGAGGGCGCCACGAGTGCGCACGAAGACTGCCGGCCGCGAGCGCTCGCGTCGCACGGTGTCGATGTCGCCGTAGACCACCCGCCGGCCCTGATGAATCACCGCCACCCGATCGCAGAGCGCTTCGATCTGATGCATCAGATGCGTCGAGAGCACCGTCGTACGCCCGGCCTCCCGGCGCTCGAGGATCAGCTCCTTCACCAGCTCCACGTTCACCGGGTCGAGGCCGCTGAAGGGCTCGTCGAGGATCGCCAAGGGGGGATCGGCCAACAGTGTTCCGGCGATCTGCACCTTCTGACTCATCCCCTTCGAGAGCGCCTCGAGTCGCTTTCGGGCCGCGTCACCCAAGCCGACGCGCTCGAGCCAGTGCATCGCGCGCGCCTTCGCGTCGGGGCGCTTCAGTCCCTTGAGCCGCCCGAGGTAGACCAGCACGTCGACCACTCGAGTCTTCTTGTAGAGACCTCGCTCTTCGGGCAGGTAGCCGACCCGGTCGAGCGCGTCGCGGCTCATGGGCTGACCGAAGAGCGCGACCTCCCCCTCGTCGGGGCGGAGGATGTCGAGGCCGATCCGGATCAGGGAGGTCTTCCCCGCCCCGTTGGGCCCGAGCAGGCCGAAGACCTCGCCTTCCTCCACCTCGAGCGACACCCCGCGGAGCGCCTCGAAGTCGCCGTAGCGCTTGGTGATGTCGGTGAACCGGAGAATGGCCACGCCGGGATGTACCACCGCTCGATCCCGAAGACGAGCATCCCCCCAACGGGGGCTTTTGCGGACAGGGCAAGGAATTGCCCATGGATGTGGCGTCACGCCATGGGCCAGGGTGCAGATGTGGGGTTGTCACCGCTGAAATCGCTTCAGGTCCTCGAGGCTGCCGATCAGCACGAGGGGCTCGAGGCCTGGGCCGAGTCGTTTGCGCGGGGGTTCGTGGAGCTCCTCGGCGGGTCGGCGTGCCATCTCATGCGGGTGCGCGACGACGAGCTCTGCTCGCTGCGCGCCGGCGAGGAGGCGCCGGTCGAGGCGCATCAGGCGGTCCTGCCCGATGCGGCCTGGGCCAAGCTCCAGGAGCGAGGGACGAAGGCCTTCTCGCTCTCCGACCTCGGGGTCTCGGCCACGTCCGTCGCGGCCGTCTTCCCGGGCGCGGCCGACGTGCTCTACCTCTGCGGTGCCCGCGGCGTCCGAGTCGCGTTGCTCCTCACGAAGCCGCACCCCCTCACCGAGCGCTGCGCCGCCATGCTGCGAAACGTCGCCCGCCACGTCGGCGCCTCGGTGGCCCTACGCTCGGCGCTCGAGCGCTCCAGCGCGGTTCCGGAGCACGAGCTTCCCTCCAAGCTTCGCCGCGCGCTCTCCGTGCTCGAGACCCGGCGCGATGCTCCTTCGACCTCGTCGGGCGACCCGCTGCCGACGATGACCTTCCTCGACTCCCTCGCCGACAAGGGCTTCGCGGTGGTCCAGTCGAGCCGCACCGGCCGGCGCCGTCGGTTGATCGCCGTCCGCCCGAAGGACGCCGAGGCCCGCGCGATGCGCACCCTCGACGAGGGCGAACGCCAGGTGCTCGACGGGCTCAAGCGCGGGCTCTCGCTCAAGGAGATCGCGTTCGATCTCGACATCGCCGAAGCCACCGTATCGGGCCGCATCGCCCGCATCCGCGCGAAGATCGGGATCGATCCACGCAGCGAGCTGGTTCGGCTCGCCGAGGCGCATGCAAGACTCGCTTGAGATCATGCTCCGCGGTCCCGGCGGGGACGAAGAGGGGCTCGCTCGCTTCGAGCACGGCTCCCTCGAGGTGCTGGTGCTCGACCTCGAGCTGCCCGACCCCGAGCTCGACGAGCTGACCGACACCGAGCGTGAGGTCGCCATGATGGTCCTCGACGGAGCGACCAACGCCGAGATCGCCGAGGCGCGCGAGGTCTCCGTTCGCACCGTCGCCAACCAGCTCCGCAGCATCTTCCAGAAGCTCGGTGTCTCGTCTCGCTGGGACCTGACCCTGTTGATGACACGGCGTGCCCTCGAGGCGCAGGCGGCGCAGGCGCCCGCCGTCCACACCCGCGACGACGACGACCCTGCGTTGCCCATCGACGACGGCGTCTACAACTCGGCGGACACCGTGAAGATCCTCCGCGCCGCGCACGAGCAATACGGCGCCGATTTCGACGAGGCGCTCCGCGACCACGACGTCTTCCTCCGGGAGGATGGCGCCATCCGTCGCGAGGCCTACTGCGAGCTCTTCGACGCGCTGGCTCGGGGCTCGGGTCGGCCAGGGCTGGGCTTCGAGCTGCCGAGCTTCCTGCCCTCTGGCTCGATGGGACTGCTCGAGTGGTTGGCGGCCTCGGCGTCGACGCTCGCGGAGACGCTTCAGGTCTGCAGCACGTTCGGCCACCTGCTCCACCCCGGGGCGAAGCGGATCACCGACATGGAGGGCGACCGACTGGTCTTCACCTATGCCACGGACGGCGCCGCGCCGCCGCGGGTGATCCTGGACTGGTCGTTCTCCTACACGTTCTCCGCGCTCTCTCGCAACACCGACCTCGAGCCGATCGAGGTGCATCTGCCCTACTCGGATCCGGGCGACCAAGTCGCGGAAGACTTCTATGGCTGCCCGGTCCGCTATGCGTCGGATGCGACGCGCCTCGTGCTCCGTCGCGAGGTCGGTGACGCGCACGTGGCGTCGGCCGACCCGGAGGTGTTCGAGCTCTTCCGAGTGCTCGCGCGACTGAAGGCTGGGCAGCTCGCGGGGCATCCCGTGGTCTTCCAGAGCTGGAACGCCATCATGCGCGCGCTTCGCGCCTACGACACTCCCCGACTCAAGGACGTCGCTCGAGCGCTCGACACCAGCTCTCGGACCCTTCAGCGCCGACTCGGCGAGGCCGAGCTGAGCTTCCGAGGCCTCGTGTCCGCGGCACGAATGCAGCGTGCTCTCCAAGCGATCGAGCGCGGCGAGCCCGCGGCCATCGTCGAAGCCGACGAGGTCGTCCAGCGAGCGTTCCATCGCTTCGCTGCCACCATTCTCTGATCCCCGGATGGGGGACCACGCCAGCCGCGCGGCAAATGACCATGGCCCTGGCACTGGGCCGCCCCCAGCCTTCTACTCGATGCGGTCGGTCGAGGAGTTGGTGCGCTGCGAGCTGGACGACATGGACGTGTTGGTCTTCGAGCTCGAGCTGCCACCGCCACCACTGCCGGAGCTCTCCGAAGGGGAGTCGGAGGTCGCCATGCTGGTCGGCGAGGGCCTCAGCAACGCCGCCATCGCTCACGCCCGTGGGGTGAGCCGCCGGACGGTGGCGAGCCAGCTTCGGAGCATCTTCCGCAAGCTGGACCTCGGCTCTCGTTGGGCGCTCTCGCTGCTGCTGACCCGTCGCGCGGTCGCGGCGGCGTCCTGGGCGAACGTGAACCCCAGCGCCGAGGGGGACGCGGGCTATGAGCCCTTCGGGCCGCCCACGCGCCTTCGGGCGCGGGTGCCGTCGATGCCAATGGCGTTGCTGCTCGGACCGGTCGCGGCGATCACCGGTGGACGGGTCGCCAACGAACGTCCGGTCGAGCGGGCGCTCAGGGACGCACTGGCCGAGTCGGCGCTGGCCAGTCGGGCGCGCTCGGTCATCCGGGCGGGCGTGGTGGTCGGTCGGGTACCTCGGATCGACGACGTGGCCGCTGCGCTCGAGGTCTCGGCCCGCACACTCCAGCGGCAGCTGCGCGCGGAGCGCGAATCCTTTCGGACGATCCTGACGCAGACGCGCATCGCGGAGGCGCGCCGTCGCCTCGAGCGTGGGGACGACCCGTCGCGGGTGGCCGAGGCGCTCGGGTATGCGAGCGCGGGCAGCCTGCGGCGGGCCTTGCGGGTGGGTTAGGGCGTCGCCGTCTCCCCGGCGGGAGACGGGCGATCGGTCAGGCGCCGAGCTTCATCTCGAGGGCCTTGACGGCCGACGTGGTCTGCTCGTCTTCGCCCTCGAGGAGGCCGTTGATCTTTCGGCAGGCGCTGATGACCGTGGTGTGGTCTTTGCCGCCAAAGCGGTCGCCCAGCTCGGGGTAGCTGGTGCCGAGGCGCTGCCGGCAGAGGTACATCGCGATCTGACGCGGGTAGCTCACCTGGCGGTGCCGGCGCTTGCCCTTGAGGTCGCTGAGCTTGATGCCGAAGTACGCGCAGACGGTGCGCTGGATGTCTTCGACGGTCAGCGCCTGTTCGGGTGGCGGGAGGACGCCACGGAGCGCGTCCTTCGCCAGCTCGAGATCGATCGGTCGGTTGAGCAGCTCCGCCTTCACGGCGATGCGCAGCAGCGTGCCCTCGAGCTCGCGGACGTTGCTCTTCACCACGTGCGCGATGAAGTCGGCGACCTCGGCGTCGAGCGGGATGTTCTCCGCTTCGGCCTTCTTCTGGATGATGGCGACGCGGGTGTCGAGCTCGGGCGGCTGGATGTCCGCGACCATGCCGGACTGGAAACGGCTCACGAGCCGCTCCTCCATCTCGGAGATCTGCTGCGGATACACGTCCGAGGTCACCACGATCTGCTTGTCGCGGTGGTAGAGCGCGTTGAAGGTGTGGAAGAACTCTTCCTGCGTCTGGTCGCGTCCGGCGAGGAACTGGATGTCGTCCATGAGCAGGACGTCGCAGCCTTCGCGGTAGCGCCGGCGGAACTCGTCGATGCGGTGGTTCTGCAGCGACCAGATGAACTCGTTGGTGAAGCGCTCGGCCGAGAGGTAGAGGATGCGCGCGCTCGGGTCGTCCTCGAGGATCCGGTGGCCCATCGCGTTCATCAGATGCGTCTTGCCGAGACCGACGCCGCCGTAGATGAAGAGCGGGTTGTAGCGCTTGCCCGGCGCCGAGCCGACCGCGACGGACGCCGCGTGACCGAGCTGGTTCGACGGCCCCACGACGAAGTTGTCGAAGCTGTACTTCGGGTTGAGGTCGGTCGGCTTCAGCGTCGCCGGTGGGCTCGAGAGCTCCGGGCTCGATGCGCGACCACGCGGCCGCGGTGCCGGGACCGCGGGACGAGCGGCGGGCACCTTCTCCTGCAGCTGCTCGTCGACCTCGAAGCGGAGTCGCTTGGGCGCCTCGCTCGGCGCTGCCTCTTCGAAGGCCTCCAGCAAGAGGTCGGAGTAGTGGTTGCTGATCCAGTCCGCATAGAAGCGGTTCGGGATCCGTAGGACGGCGGTATCACCCTCGATGGCGTCGCAGTCGACCGGCGAAAGCCACGTGTCGAAGTTCTCCGCGGACAGCTTGTCCCGGAGCGACGAAAGTGCTCGTTCCCACAGTTCGTTCATCAGCTAAAACCCTCGAAATCTCGACGCAATTATCCAATGATCCCCACCTTGTCCCCAGGTGGGATCCGATCTGGACCAGCAGGTCCGGCCACACACTCACGCGCTCGCAACGACACCCGCAGAGCTCGTTCGTGGGCGGGGCGTTCACCACACCGCCACGACGAGGCGCGAGCCACCGGAGTACTCCGTCGATGCTGCTCGAGCGGTGTACTCCCTGCCTACTGGTCCCCTAAATTCTCTGTCCTGCCCTCGTCCTGAAACCCGACGTTCCTCGGTACGGTCCGGTTGCCCTTCGAGTCATCGCTATGAAGTCGTCTGGAGCTCGCTGGGTGCCATCGAGAGCTTCGATTCGGGCGTCCGCATCATCTCGTGTGCGGTCGACCCGGCTCGCGTTTCCGTGTCTCTCTGGCTTCGGTTCCCCGTATCGAGGAAGAGCGAAACTAGCAGCCGCCTGCCGACGCGTCTACGTCACTTTGGCTGTGAATCGCTAACCTCCGAGGATCGCCCGAAAAAAAACGATCGTGAATTCCGAGACCCGAACACTCGACGATCGCCACGAACGCGAAGAACTCGGCAAGCGACTGAAATCGTTGGCCTATTGGCTGTGGAAAAACCGGCCGATCGGCTCTCGGGGATCTGTCCACAGCCTGTGGAAAATCGGATCGCCAAGTGATCCCGGAGGGATCGCGGGTGCTACCCATGGATCGACTTGCGCACGGGTGGGGAATGATCCAGCCCGGTGCGGGGCGTTGTGTCCGACGAGTGTCGATCGTGGCGCTCGGAAGCGACGGTGAGCCACTTTCTTCGGCCACCGATCCTCGGGATGGTACGCACAAGTCGATGAACGACGCGACGCGGTGGTTGGGGAACGGGCGAGTGCTCGCCGCCCTGGTGATGATGGCCCTCGCGGGTTCGACCACGGCGTCCGCCCAGGCGACGGAGCTCCCCGGAACGGGTGACCTCGTCGACCCCGAAGGTGAGGCCCCGCGGGAGTCCACCTACGAGACCGCGCGCGGCGTGGGCATGGGCACCGGGGCTCGCGCGAGCGCCCAGGGGACCTCGGCGTTGGCCTACAACCCGGCCAACATCGGGATGGGCCAGCTCTATCACATCGAGACCATGGCCTCGTTCGTTCGCGGTGACCGTGCCTGGATGTATGGCGGCGGCGTCGTGGACTCGGTGACCAGCAAGGTCGCCGCCGGTCTCTCCATGCACGGCTTCTATGGAAGCGGTGACCGGGCTCTCCGCGGCTATGACGGTCGCCTCGCCCTGGGTCTTCCGCTCTCGCCGAAAATCGGGCTCGGTGTGACCGCCCGCTACATGAACCTCCGCTCCCGCCTCGAGAACGAGGACGGAGAGTCGGTCGGCGCTGGCGTGAAGGCGTTCACCCTCGACGCCGCGGTCCGCGTGACCCCGACGGACGGACTCCACCTCGCCCTCCTCGGCAACAACCTCATCAAGACCGACTCGCCGCTCGCTCCCATGCTCCTCGGCGGCAGCCTCGCCTACGCCTACGGAACCGTCTTCAGCGTGGGCATCGACGTCATGGTCGACATCACGACCTTCGAGTCGGCCGAGCTCCTCATCGGCGGGGGCCTCGAGTACCTCGCCGGCGAGAGCTTCCCGATCCGCATCGGCTACCGCCGCGACCAGGGTCGCGACCTCAACCAGATCACCGCGTCCCTCGGGTACGTCGACCAGCAGTTCGGTCTCGACCTGGCCATGCGCCAGGACGTCGCCAACGGCGACAACGACACCCAGATCCTGCTGAACCTCCGCTACCACGTGCAGTGACCGGAGCTCCCGTGCATTCGTGCACGGACAGCGCACGAACTCGCGCCGGCACGGGGATGCCGGCGCCCCGTACTCATGGGTGGCGTGGCCGAAGGACGGCCCGCGACACCGAAAGGACGACCCATGAGCACCGTCACCGTGACCCGAACCATCCCCGTCGACACCCGCACCGTGTGGGCCGCGCTCGCCGACTTCGGCGGCATCCACCGCTTCCATCCCTACCTCGAGAGCTCGCCCATCTTGAACGGCAAGGCCCGCGGCGAAGGCGCGGAACGGCGTTGCGAGTTCAAGGACGGCAACCACATCTGTGAGCGCGTCGTCGAGTGGAAGGAAGGCGAGTCGATGACCGTCGACATCTACGAAGGGTCGATGCCCCTCGCCCGAGCGCAGGGCACCCTGGCCGTCGTCCCGGAGAGCTCAGGGACCGAGGCCACCGTCACCTTCACGATGGACTACACGCCCAAGATGGGACCACTCGGTGCTCTGATGGACGTGCTGATGATGCGGCGGAAGTTCACCGGCATGATGGAGGAGATCCTCGCCGGCCTGGAGAGCTTCCTGACCGAGGAGCCGCCCGTGGGCGTGGCCGCCGTGGCGGTCTGACCGGCCCAGTCCGGGGACGGCCCGGGATCGCTGACGTTCGACCCGCCCCAGTGGTAGCTTCGGCGGGCCGAACGGAACCGAGCGCCGATGTGGTTGTCCAGCGTGCGTGGGAGCCTCTTCCAACGCGTTGACCCTCGACGAGCGGGCCGCCTCGGCAGCTGGTTTCCACGTCCCCATGCCCGAAGGCCACGAAGAAGAGCTGGTAGCCCGTCTGAAGCGACGCGACGAGGTCGCCTTCAACGAGCTCGTCGAGCTCTACCAGGCGCGCATCTACCGGCTGGTCTTCCGCATGCTCGGCGACCGGGCGGAAGCCGAGGACCTGGCCCAGGAGGTCTTCGTCACGGTCTTCAAGCGTATCGACACCTTCCGTGGCGACTCCAAGTTGAGCACCTGGATGTATCGAGTCGCCACCAACCACTGCAAGAACCGGCTCAAGTTCTTGGGCCGCCGGGGCCGCGGCAAGAAGCGCGAGCTCGACGAGATCGCCGACGCCCACGCCATCGAGAGCGCGACGATGGCCACCAGCGCCAACCTCCCTCGACCGGACGAGGCGATGCAGGGTCGGCAGATCGAGGGCTTCATCGGCCAGGCGCTGCGCGAGCTGAGCGAGGATCAGCGCGAGCTGGTCATCCTCCGGGACATCGAGAACCTCACGTACGAGGAGATCCAATCGGTCACCGGGCTCGCCGCCGGGACGGTGAAGAGCCGCCTCCATCGCGCTCGGTTGGCGCTCGCCAAACGCGTGCGCGAATTGCGTCAGGGCGGCACCATGAGCGAGAACGAGGACTGAACGCGTGAACGCCGAAGAAGCCAGAGATCTCTTCAGCGAAGCCTACGACGGCATGCTCGCGGGCGAGCGCCTGGCGGCCTTCGAGGCCGCCCTCGACGGCGATCCAGACCTCAAGGCGGAGTACGACGAGCTCGTCGACCTGCTCAACGAGGCCCACGGCCTGGGTGAGGAAGACGTGGAGGTGCCGAACCTCCTGCCCGGCGTCCAGAAGAAGCTCCGCGAGCGGAGCAAGGGCAAGTACTACGGCGACCGGTTCAGCCTGGCCAAGGGCTTCAGCTGGATGCCCATCGTCCTGACCTTCGTGATGCTCGGCCTGCTGGGCTTGGCCTACGCCGGGCTCCACATGATCCAGGAGCTCGAGGCCAACGAGTCCGCGCCCGACGCGCCCGAGGCCGAGTCCGACGCTCCCGCCGATTGAGCGGAGACGCTAGCTAAGGCGCGACTGGCTCCGGGCGGGCAACGGCGGGTCGACCGCTCGCGGTCGCGCGCGGCTTCACGTGCATCCAGAGTCCCGAGCCGAGCCCGAGTGTGATCTGCGGCGAGGGTTCGATCGGTCTGCCGCTCAGGTAGAGCTGGTGCCGCTGGGTGAGCATCGCGAGGATGACCACCGCTTCGAGATAGGCGAAGGATTCGCCCACGCACTTCCGTGTGCCGGCTCCGAAAGGCATGAACGCGCCCTTCGGGAGCGCGCCCGGCTTCGAGAGCGCCTCCCAGCGATCGGGATCGAAGCCCTCCGGGTTCGACCAGACCTCCGGGTTGCGGTGGAGCAGGTAGAAGCTGATCAGTACCAGGTCACCCTTCGCCATGGGGTGACCACCCAGGTCGTGGTCTTCGAGGGCGAGCCGACCGGTGGTCCAGGCCGGCGGGTGCAAGCGCATCGCCTCGTCGAGGACCCAACGGGTGTAGCGTAGCTTCGGCAGATCCTCGAAGGTCGGCTTCCGCTGTCCGAGCACGTCGTCGACCTCGGCTTGGAGCTTTCGTGCGACCGCCGGGTGCTGGCTCAGCCGCATGAGCGTCCAGCTCAGCGCGTTCGAGGTCGTCTCGTGCCCCGCCACCAGGAGCGTGATGAGCTCGTCGCGGATCCGCTTCTGCGAGAGCTCCGATCCATCGTCGTAGCGCGCATCGAGCAGCATCGAGGTCACGTCGTCCCCGCGCTCCCCGCTCCGGCGCCGCTCCTCGATGATGCCGTTCGCCACCCGGTCCAACGTCTCGACCGCTCGCTTGAACGCGCGGCGCCGCGGGGTCGGGATCCACTCCGGCAGCTCCACGGCGCCGACGATCACCGACTCGACGTAGCGCTGAGCCAGATCGATCGCGTGGCCGATGGCGTCGGCGTCTTCGTCCGTGCGCGTGCCCAGCAAGACGTCGCTCACCACCCGCAGCGTCAGCTTCATCATCTCGGCGCTGACGTCGATCTCGCCGCGCCAGCTCCGTAGCTGCGTGTCCGTCAGCTCGACGATCGCGTCGGTGAAGGACGCCAGCCGCTTCCGGTGGAACGCAGGCTGGACGATGCGCCGGTGAGTGCGCCAGTCGTCGCCCTCGGTCGTGAGGATCCCGCGGCCGAGGAACTCCGCCATCGCCTCGTAGACCAGCGTCTTCCGCGTATAGCGGTTCTGGTGCTTCACGAGCACGTCGTTGGCGACCTCCGGATCGCTGACGACCAAGGCCTCGAGCGGCCCCACCCGCGCGGGCGCCACGCCGCCGTGCTCCTTCTGGAGGGCGCTGTAGAAGCGGAGCGCGTCCGCCCGCATCGCCAGTCCATGGCCGACGAGAGGGAGCCGGCGCGGCGAGCCGGAACGCGAGAAGGCCAGCGACGAGAGCATGAGGGGAGTCTAGCCCAAGGCGGCGCCTGAGGGCCCCCTCGGGCCGCTACTTCGAGAGGTGCTCGAGCATCGCCTCCAGCGCTTTCGCAGCGTGCGGGTTCGCCGCGGCGGCCGCTTCGAGCCGCCGCTTCGTCGCTTGCCGCTTCGCCCTCTGCGCGTGCACGTTGAGCGCGATGGTGACGTACGCGAAGTAGCAGGTGCCCGCGACCGCGAGCAGGGCGCCGCCCACCACCGGGGCCACGCCCGCGCTCGCGTGGCCCCAGATCGCCAGACCCAGTCCGCCCATCATGCCGAACGCGAACGCCAGGCCGGCGAGGGGGAGCTGCTTCTTGAGCGAGCGCAGCTCGGGCGTGGAGTCCAGGACCGGGTCGTGGATGTTCAACCCACCCGGCGAGTCCGTTCCTGGATCGTCGTGACCGTGGTGGAGCTCGAAGTTCGGGTCCACGCTCAGCCGCAACTGGCGGGCTGGTAGCTCGCCCCGCAAGCCGCCGCTTCGCTGCTCTCGTCGTTCAGGCAGCCCATGCCCGGGCACCAACCGCAGTAGCCGTTCGGCACGCAGGAGCCGCAGTCGCCGAAGGCGCTGCAATCCACGCAGCTCGAGCGGCTGTCCTGGAACTCGCCGCTGCACTCGCCGGCACGCGTCTCCGAGATGCACGAGCCGTCGCACCAGCCGCAGGCTACGTCGGTGTTCGCGGTGCAGGAGTCACAGTCGCTGAAGGCCTCGCAGGGATCACCCGCGCCGCCGTCCATCGAGATCGTGCCGCCGTCGACCTCTGGCATCGCGCCATCCGCGCACCAGGGCCAGGTGCCCTCGGCGGTCCAGAAGGTGCCGCTGAGCACGTCGATGGCGCCCGAGTTGTACTCCGCGAGGCTGTAGTCGATGACCGGGATGTCGGCGCGCGCGCCGATGTTGAGCTGTAGCCCCACGTCCGCGTTGGCGTTCCACATGCACAGGTCGCTCATCGCCTGACCCTCGACGTAGGGCCCGAGGTTCATCTGCGGACCGGCGAGGTCGTAGAGCTTGGCCTGGTAGTTCACCCCCGCGGTCAGTCGCGAGGTGATGGTCACGTTGCCGCCCTCTTCGATCTCGAAGGTCACGTTTCCACGGCGGCTGCCGTCGGAGATCGGCGTCCACGAGCCGTCCTCGTAGACCGCGCCGCCGGTGAAGCCGACGCCACCGCGCGCCTCGAACTCGACCTGCGGGACCTGCACCGAGCCGCTGAGCGAGTACTTGCCCTCGGGCACGAGCGTGTGGGTCACGACCACCGGCACGAAGCCGACGAAGAAGGTCGAGGTGAACTCCTTCTGGAGCGACTCGAAGGTGCGCTCCCAGCTGCACCCGAGGCTCGCCTCGCCGCTGCGCAGCGCGGTGAAGAGCTCGAGGTCACCGCCGACGAGGAAGCGGAATTCCTTGAGTCCTTCGCGCCAGCTGATGTCGACCTCCATCTCGAAGGAGGGCATGAAGTCCGCGCCGACCTCGACCGCGCCGCTCTCGAGATCACAGCCGGGGGCCACCTCGGTCTTGATGAGGTTCACGCTCCCGCCGAGCGCGTCGCTGCGCGCGCCGATGCCGTCGCCTTCGACCCACACGTCGGTCGGCGGCTCGAAGACCGCGCGGAAGTGAACGTCCTCGAAGTAGTCGACCAGGTAGGCGCTCTCGGTGCCGAGCTCGAAGCGCTCCGGCGCGAGCTCGGTCACGTCGAGGATGCGGCGGAGATAGCCACCGCCACGAGTGCCGGCGACGACCTCGCCGATCTGCGGAGGCGACTCCGGCGCGCTCGAGTAGGTGAAGAGCAGACGGTCCGCGAAGACCTCCACGTCCACCAGGTCGGCGTCGAGATCCGGGTGGCGCGCGGTGTCCCGCAGCTGCGGCGCCCGATAGATCGTGAGCGACGGCTCGGCCCCACGACGAACTCCCGGTCCCGAGCTGTCGTCGGACGTACATCCGGCGAGCGACGACACCAACACCACGAGGAGGGCGAGCCTCCCCATCGACCTGCTCTCGAACCCCATTCACCAACGGTACCATCCAGGCGGAGGGCCGATCGACACCGCGCATCGATTGCAACCGTTCGAGTTTCCCTTTCGCACACTGTTCGAGAGTGCTCGACGACCGTCACCGGACGGGGTCAGCCGAGCTCGTCGCAGCCACTCGCGGTGCACACCTCGCCCGGATCGCAGCAGTCGCACGTGGCGGCACAGGCCGTTCGACTCGGCCCACACTCGAGCGGTTGGCAGACGCCCAGCACGCAGGACTCACAGAGGCCACAGCTCATGATGCACGGGTCCGGCTCGCACGCGTAATCCCCTGGCGGCTCGGGCGGCGGGCGCTCGGTGCACGAGAAGCCCGGGTCGCAGGCTCCGACACACTCTCCTCCGCAGCCATCGCTCTCCCCACACCGACGGCCCGCGCACGCCGGTGTGCACTCGCAACGGAGTGGGTCGCCCACGCACGACGCTCCGGCGAGCGCGCACAGTGTTCCGTCCGGACAGACACCCCCACAGCCGTCACTCGGCGCCGTTCCGCACGGCCGCTCCGAGGCTGGCGTGCAACTCGGCTCGCAGCAGCTCCCCTCGTGACACACGCGAGTGCCCGTACACATCGATCCCTGTCCGCAGTCCTTGCAGACCTCGCCGTCTGCGCCGAGCACCGGATCGATCGGCGTCCCGCAGGGCACCGCCGCCGCGTTCGGGCAGCTCGCGCAGCACTCGAGCTCGGTGCTCCCCGGTGGACTCACACACGAGGTGCTCCCTGGACAGCGCTCGCCGAGGCCGGGGCACGCGCGGCAAGCCAGATCTGGGATGGGCTCGCCGCAGTCGACCGCCGCCGCCGCGGCGCACCCTTCGCAGCACACGCCGGCCGGACCACCCGTGCAGCTCTCGCCCGCCGGACACCCGCTCCCGTAGGCGACCGAACACACTCGGCACACCGCACCCTCGGCGTCGAGCTCGTCGGGGATCGGCTCCCCGCACGGGACCGAGGACTGGTGCGCGCACAGACCGCAGCACACGCGCTCGCCGGGCGCGCCCGGCGGGTTGGCGAGGCAGCTGTTGCCCCCCGTACAGCGCGCGCCGAGGCCCGAGCACTCGCGGCAGACACCGCCGCTCGAGTCGACCGCGTCGGGGATGGGCACGCCGCAGGCGACATCGAGCACCGATGCGCAAGGAGGGCAGCACGCTCCATCGAGGCACTCCGAGCTCCCTCCGCACCGCTCGCCGGTCCCCGGGCAGGCGCTCCCGAGGCAGGTGTCCGGCAGTGGGTCGCCACAGGCCACGACCTCCGGGTCCAAACAGACGTCCGTGCACTCACACGCGCCGTCGATGCAGGTTCTGCCGTCCGTGCACGCTCCGTCGCAGCCTCCACCGCAACCATCGTCCTCCCCGCAGGTCGCGTCCGAGGGACAGCGAGGGGTGCATGCGCACTCGCCGGTCTCGAGGTCGCACTCGTCGCGCGCGCCCGGACACGACCCGGGACAGTACCCACCGCAGCCATCGGGCTCACCGCAGGCCATCCCCGGCAGGCAGCTCGGCGTGCAGACACACACGTTGCCGATGCATCGATTGGGCGGCGCGCACGCGGGCTCGCAATCGCAGGTCGTCACGCACTCCCCGTTGTTGCAGACCTGGCCGGAAGCGCAGCCCACCCCGGCGCAGAGGTTGGGGACGCAGGCCCCGTCCCGGCACAGCTCGTCATCGCCGCACCTCACTCCCTCGCACGCGGTGCGAGGCACGCAGGTGCGGTGACACGCCGCGCCGTCCCCGCACTCGGCTCGGCAGGGATCGATGAGGCGGCACGCGCCGTCCACGTCACAGAAGCGACCTTCGGGGCAGGTGCGGCCGGTGCATGGCGCGGGGAGGCAGCCGGCGAAGCAGACGCCTTCGATGCAGGTCTCGTCGGCCTCGCAGGTGACGTCGGCGCAGGCGTCTTCGACCGGCACACAGCGAGCCACGCAGCGCTCGTCGTCGTCGCAGGCGCTCCCGGACGCGCACGGATCCGGCTGACACGCTCCGGCGAAACAGCGCTGGTCAGGACTGCAGTCGGGGTCCCGCGCGCAGCGGACGGCCGCGTCCACCGTGCCCAGATCGGTGGGCTCGTTGGCATCGGGGGCGCCCGCATCCGTCGCTCCGGGTCCAGTGCAGCCCATGAACGCGAGGGTCATGGCGAACACGCACCGGTGGCGGCGAAGAAAGGAGGACACCGAATTTCCAAAAGCCCCCAAAGGGGGCTTCGAGAGAAGCTACCGATCTCTGGGACGGGGGTAAAGGGTGGTCGCGAATCGACGCTACCCTCGGCCCATGGGTGCCCGACGACTCGTGTGGATCGCCGTGCTGGTCGCTTGCGGGGGAGCGAGCGAAGCGGAGCTCATCGACGAGGAGCAGTCCTGCGGTGGTACCGGCGAGGAAGCGCTCGAAGGAGAGGAGTGCGCTTGGCCGAGCCCCTGCGAGGTCGCAGCCACCTTCGACGTGGACGGACCGCTGCCGCTCGTGTCGATGCTGCCGGTCCAGATCCTCCCTGCCGCCGACCGCTCGCAGGCGGTCCGCTTGTCGCCGGACGGCTCGTACGAGGTTCTTTGCGCCCTGGCAGTGCCCGTGGTGGCCGTTGCACTCGAGGGTGGTGGCACCCTCCACACCGTCACCCACCTCTTGCCCGACTTCCCTCTGGAGCCCGGCTGCGACACGGCGACCCACTTCACCGCCGCCGTCGGACCGGAGAGCACGCTGCTCCTGCCGCTGCCGTGCCCCCCACTGACCGCGAGGAGTACTGCGGGCCCGATCGCCGCTGAGGGGAACTCTCGCGCGCTGCTGCGGTCCAGGGGGTCGTGAGACTCCTTGCCTTCGTATGTCTCTTCTCCGCGCTTCGGGTCGCTGCCCAACCACCTGCGCACCCGCCATCCGTCGAGCTCGCCCTTGCCGAGCTTCGAGCGGCTCCATCGGAGGACGACGAAGCGCTCGAGCGCGCGGTCACCCGGATGCTGGCGGCCGTCGACGCCGACCCTGCGCACCCGGCCGCGCTGACCGGGCTCGAGTCTGCCGCGAGCGCGCTCGCCATCCTCGGGCGACTGGAGTCGGCCCAGCGGATCTGGCGACGGGTGGTGAACGAGGGAATGCCGATGCTCGCACCCGAGGCCGATGCGCAACTCGTCCTCACGGTGACCTTCGCGCTCGATCGGCTCGCCACCGAAGCCGTCCAGAGAGCCGATTGGGCAGAAGCGGCCCACCTCTGGCGAATGCTGGCGGACTCGCCGCGGTTCCGGGGCGGTCAGGTCGTCGGAATGCACGAGCACATCGGGCGGGCGTTGGTGGGCGCCTCCGATGCGCTCGAACGTCGCGGGGAGCTTCTGCCGGCCGCTCGCTACCTGCTCCGCGCGGTCGATTGGGATCCCAGCGATCCCGGGAGCGCCGGGCGCCTCGACCACGCCGCCGAGCTCTACGCCTCGGCAGGCCAGTGGCGCGAGGCCGTGCGGACGAGCGAGCAGCTCATCGATCGCTACGGAAGGCATCGACCGGCGGCCGAGATGATCCTCCGAGCCCACGACCGGATCGTGCGCAGCCTCGAGCACCGCGGGGCGCGTGCAGACACCGTCCGGGAGGCTCGCGTCCGGCTGCTCGCCGCCTACGAGCAGGTCGGTGCGTCGCCTGGCTCGCCGTCGGCCACGATCGCGGCGCGCGCCGCGCTCGCGCTGGCGGCCGAGGCCCGTCTCCCCCGAGTCGTGGCTCGCGGGGGAAGCGAGCGAGCCCGCGTTCGCTCCTTCCAACGCTCGCTCTCGAATGCGGCCCAGGCGCTCTCCGCGGCGGACGACGGCTACGAACGCATCTTCGCCTATCGCTCGCCCGAGTCGTCGCTCGCGGCGCTCGTCGCGATGGGCGACCGGGCCCACTCGCTGGCCGATGCGGTCGCACGAGCGAACGTCCCCACCGAGCTTCGGGAAGCGCCAGCCCGCGAGCTGCGATGCCGCGCCCTCCGCAGCTACGACCTGGCACGCCAGGCCGCAGCCGCCTCCGGGAGACCACTCCCGGAGACGGCCGCGCGCGCGCTCGAGTCGGGATCGCTCGAGAGCTGCGATCCCTAGAGCCGCGGGTCCACCGGCTCGCTCTCGAGCGCGAGCACGCCGAAGACGCACTCGTGCACCCGGTAGAGCGGCTCCTTCTCGACGAAGCGGTGCAGCGCTTCGAGCCCGAGCGCGAGCTCGCGGATGGCGAGCTTGCGCTTGGTGCCGAGGCGGCGGTCCCGCAGTCGGGCGAGCTTCGCCGGGTACTCCGGTCCGTAGATGATCCGGAGGTACTCGGGTCCGCGGACCTTGAGCGCCGGCTGAATCACTCCGTGCTCACCGTGCGCGAGCCACTCGAAGGGCTTCACGACCATGCCCTCGCCGCCACCCTCGACCATCGAGAGCCACCACTCGGTCGCGTCGTCGACCGAGCTCGGCTCGTCGATCTCCACCACGCGATGGGCGGTCGCCATCAGCAGCGAGTCGTGCTCCGCCAGTCGCGCGAGCGTCGCCATGTGCCAGCCGTGGTCGCGGTCCGTGTGGACCGCGCCCTCGGACGCCAGCACATGGAAGGGCGCCAGCTTCAGGTCGTCGGTCGACGCCACCGGCCAGCAGTAGCGGCGGTACGCTTCGGTGTAGCGCTCGGTGTGTGTCCGGCGCTCCTGAAAGCGCTCGAGCAGCGCCCGCGCATCGGAGTGCTCGCAGCGAGCGAGCGCGTCCGTCGCCGCCGAGAGCCCGAGCCGCGACGCCGCCGCCACCGGCGCGTACTGCGAACGCAGCAGCGCCATGGCCTTCGCCGACCACGGCATCAGCTCCGCGTCCAAGCAGACCCAGTCGCTGCCGAGCTCTTCCCAGAGCCCGGCCGCGCCGACCGCCTTCGCCACGCGCCCGAGCACCTCGGCCTCGGTCGCCTCGTCCGCGAAGAACGCACGGCCGGTGCGCGAGACGACCACGCCCCGCTTCCCGTCGGTCACGCCGAAGCGCGCCCGCGCGGCGTCCGCGTCACGGCACACCACGAGCACCGCCCGGGAGCCCATGTGCTTCTCTTCGCAGATCACCCGCGACACGCCGTGCGAGCGGAAGTAGTCGAACGCCTCCGCCGGGTGCTCGAGGAACCCATCGAGCGCGCTCGTCGCCACCGGCGCCATGGTCGGCGGCAGGTGGATCAACCAGCGCGGGTCGACGGCGAAACGGCTCATCACCTCGAGCGCCGCCGCGCCGTTCTCCTCGCGCACCGTCACGGTCCGCGCCAGTCGCGTCTGCACGTGGCGCTTGCCGATCACGTCGTCCACGTCGAGCACGCCCGCCGGGCGCACCTGGGCCTCCGGCACCAGCGGCTTGCGCGGTGCGTAGTGCTCCCGCTCGGCCGGGACGGAGACCAGCTCTCGCTCCGGGTAGCGGAGCGCGGTGAGCGCACCCCCGAAGACGCAGCCGGTGTCGATGCAGATGGTGTCGTTGACCCACTCGGCGTCGGGCACCGGCGTGTGGCCGTAGACCACCACCGCCTTCCCGCGATAGTCGCGCGCCCAGTCGTGCCGCACCGGGAAGCCGAACTCGTCGGTCTCGCCGGTGGTCTCGCCGTAGAGCGCGAACGAACGCACGCGTCCCGAAGCGCGGCCCTGCAGGTGCTCCGCGAGCCCCGCGTGAGCGACGACCAGCTTGCCGCCGTCGAGCAGGTAGTGGCTGATGCGCGCGTCGATGAACGCGCGCACGCGGTCGATGAACGCGTCGCCGCGAGTCTCCTTCGCCACCTCGAGCTGCGCCCAGGTCTCGGCGAGCCCGTGGGTGAGCTTCACCTTCTTGCCCTGCAGCTTCTTCAGCAGCTTCGCCTCGTGGTTGCCCATCACGCAGAGCGCCTGGCCGCTCTCGACCATCGCCATCGCGATCGCCAGCACGCCCGGTGAGTCCGGACCGCGGTCGACGAGGTCGCCCACGAAGATCACGCGCCGGCCTTCCGGGTGCACGTATCCCTCGCCCGATCGCTCGTAGCCGAGCCGGGCCAGCAGAGCGCGGAGCTCGCTCGCGCAACCGTGAACGTCGCCGATGATGTCGAAGGGGCCGTGGTCTTCCTTCCGGTCGTTCCACAGCTTCTGTCGCTCGAAGGTCGCGTCCTCGATCGCCTGCACCGAGTCGAGCACGTGCACGCGGCGGAACCCTTCCTTCTTCAGCCG
>CAYXAP010000069.1:0-1706 GCA_964462035.1 uncultured Sandaracinus sp. | reverse complement strand
AGGAAGTGCTTCGCCGCGAAGGTGCTCTTGCCGCTGCCGGAGGCCCCGACGAGGACCACGAGCGACTTCTCTGGGATCGGCAGAACGCTCATCGTTCCTTCTCCACGCGGTCGAAGACCGCCATCTGGGTCGGCGGACCGACCTCTGGGTCATCGGTGCCCACCGGCAGGTGGCGCACCTCGTAGCCGAAGCGTTCGGCGAGCTGGGCGGCCCACGCGCGGAACTCGGCGCGGGTCCACTCGAAGCGGTGGTCGTGGTGGCGCAGTCGACCCGCCGGAAGCGATTCGAAGCGAACGTTGTGCTCGACGTTCGGTGTGGTCACGACCACCAGCGGCGGCGCGGCGGTCTCGAAGATCGCCCGCGCGAACGCCTCCAGCCGCGAGGGCTCGAGATGCTCGACGACCTCGATCGCGCAGATCGCATCGTAGCCCTGCAGCCGGCGGTCGCGATAGGTCATCGAGCCCTGCATGAGCTCGACGCGCGCGCGCTTCCGCTCGGGCATCTCGTCGAGGTGCAGCCGCTGCGACGCGCGCTCGAGCGCGCGGACGGACACGTCCATCCCGAGCACCTTCTCGATGCTCGGCTCTTTCAGGAGCGCACGCAGCAATCGCCCCTCGCCGCAGCCGACATCGGCCACGCGCTTGGCGCCGGCTTCGAGAACCCCGGCCACGACCGCAGCCATTCGCTGGGTCGAGAGTTTGATCGGCCCTTCCATCTTGGCCTCGGCGTGTTCCTTCTCCGGATCCTCGTCCTCGCCTTCGGTGAGCCGCGAGAGCGCCTCGCGAGTGAGCCCACGCTGCCGCTTCAGGTAGCGCCGGGTGATCGCTTCGCGCTGTGGGTGACCCTTCAGCCACTCGCCACCCTTCTCGAGCAGCTTGTCGATCTCCTCGCGGCCGACCCAGTAGTGCTTGTCGTCATCGAGCACCGGGACGAGCACGTAGAGGTGCGTCAGCAGCTCCGAGACTCGGGTCTCGGCCCGCAGCGTCAGCGTCACGTAGCGGCTTTCGCCCCAGCCCTCGAAGCTCGGGTCGAGCGGCTCGGCCGCGACCTCCACCTCGTAGCCCAGCGGCTCGAAGAGCGCGCGCACGAACCCCTCGCCACCGCGCGCGGGCAACGCCGCCACCGTGGCCTCGAGCGGCAACGCCGCCTCCGCGAGCGCCGGTCGGTCCGCACAGCTCCCGCTCATCGCCGACCGCAGCACCCGGCTGATCGCCACGCTCAGGAACGACGACGCGACGTAGGGCCGGTCGTTCACGTAGTGCGTCAGCAGCCCCTGGCTCGCGCTGCGCTTGCGCGCGCTCCGCACCAGATCGAGCGGATCGAGATCGAGGAGCAGCGCCGCCGTGCAGCGCTCGGCGGTGGCCTCCGGGTAGAAGACGTGGGCCTTCCCGCTGGGGAGCTCGAAGGACTGCACTCGGCTCGGGTTCTTGCCCAGCAGGTAGCCGAGATCGGTCGCGGGCCCGTGGTCGGTCGCGGTGGTGGTGAGGGTCAGAAGCATCGAAAGCCTCGGGGTGAGCGGCGATCGGAACGCCGAAACGAAGAAAGGCCGCCTGGGATCCAGGCGGCCTCGAAGAACGACGTTGCTCGTCGTGCGAAAGACTACCCGGCGCAGCGCGCGCAATCCGCTCCATGGATCGCGAAATCGCGGTCCTGGAGAGAGTCATTGCGCGTGAGCCTGGCAGTCACGGGCGGCTATCTGTGTCGGC
>CAYXAP010000068.1:30064-46400 GCA_964462035.1 uncultured Sandaracinus sp. | reverse complement strand
GAGGGAGCCCACTCGTGGGCGCTGGTGACCGGCAAACACGGTGAGCCGATCGAGGTCGCCGCGGAGTCGCCGGCGCGCGTGCGGCTGCCCTTCCAGGACTGGGCGCTCCGCACCCTGGGGATGGCGTTGCTCGTCTTCGTCCTCCTCCCGCTGGGCCTCGAGCACGGCGGCAAGCAGCTCGCGCGAACGGGCAACGACACGCTGCGCGATTGCGACACGAGCGGTCACTGGTGGCTGCGCGCCGCCGAGTGGGCGGCCCGTATCGAGGGGGCCTTCCCCATGTTCGGCGAAGCCTCGCTGAAGCGGCGCGCGCGGTCGCTGAGCAGCGCGGTCAACGGCGTGCGCGTCTGCCGGATGAACGCGCACGTGCCCGTGAGCTGGGTCGAACCGCTGATCGGATGGGCGGAGCGCACGCTGCCGGCGGTCACCGAGCACGAGTACTACGACAGCGACCGCAACGACCTCGAGGCGACGCTCCACGAAGCCGGTCTCGACCGAGCGATCGTGGCGCTGCAGGCGAAGCTCCCGCGCGGCGGCGAGGTGACCGAGCGGGTGCGTGCCCATCTCTACCTGGGCGACCTCGAGGGAGCGGTGGAGACGTGGCGCGAGCCCGGAGCCCACGTGCACCTCATCGGCGGCGACGTGAGCCTACAGAAGGGCGTGGTGCTCTGCATGGCGGGCTACCACGACGAGGCGATGGCCGCGTTCGAGGAGCTGCTCGACGGAGACCTGGTGGATTTCCGGCGCCAGGACGTGCTCTTCCGCGCCGGGACGTGTGCGCTTCGAGCGGGCGACGTCGACACCGCCCGCGCGATGGCAGACGCCATGACGGAGTTCGACTACCCCGACCCGGAACAAGTCGACCTTCGAGCGCACGCCGCGGTGGCCCGTGGCGAGCCGATCGCCGGCGAGGTCCCGACCTTGCCAGTGCCCGAGTTTGCGAGCGCGCGAGTCGTCACCGTGCTCCTCGGCACCGTGCAACTCGCGGACTCGGCGGACTGGCGCGGCGACTGGGAGCGCGTGCTCGAGTGGCTCGAGACGGAGCGAGAGCTCGGGTTCCGACTCCGGCTCGGTCACGGCCTCCACTCGGACCTCTACGACCCGACGTTCGTGCCACCCCTGGACGAACCCCTGCTGGCGCGATTGGCGGATCGGCTCGTCGAAGGGGCGCAGGTGCTCGAGTCGAGCGCCGAGCCATCGACGGACGCGGACCGAGCGGAGTCTCCTTCAGCCGGCGATCGGAACCGACCAGCGCATGAGTGGCTGCGCCACTGGGCAGGCCTGGTTCATCGCTACCGGGCCGCGCTCCTGGGCCGCCGCTGGGACCCCCGCGCGGAGGAAGCGCTCGACTCCGCCGAGGAGCTGCTCGGTCCCGAGGAGGTCGAGCCGCTGCGCGAGCTGCTGGCGTTCTTCCACGGCGACTGGGAGCGAACGAGAGACGCGAGCGACCGGGACATCCGCAACCTCTCGCGGATCTACCTCGGGGAGCCACCCGAGCAGGGCTACGGTCTGGACGTGCGGAACGACGACGTCGGGCTGACGATGCTGAACCCGAGCGAGCTCCGGGCGGAAGAAGAGATCGCCGCGCTCTATCCCAACCCCTACGGGCCGGACCACTACAACGTGGAGCTCCTGCCCGAAGCCCTCTGGGCCGCCATTCGGGACCAAAAGCAGACGGCACCCTGGCCCGTGCTCTTCTATCGGCTCACCCACGTCATCACCCACGGCGAGAACCTGGGCATGGACGTCGGCGTCGACCGCGAGCAGCTGGAGCGGCTACGCGCGCTCGTGAACGACCAGCCCGAGCCCTACCTCTTCATGGGCGCCGAGGGCGAGAGCGAGCTCTGACCCTAGCGGCGGCGGATCCAGAGGGCGAGGCCGAGGAGGCCCAGCAGCAGCGGTGCACTCGACGAGCTCTTCGTTCCAGCAGGCACGCGGCAGCCGCAGCCGTCGTCGTCACGGCCGGGCCCGCCGGGCCCGCCGTCGCCGGTGACGGCGCCGCCGTCCGTCCCCGCGCTACCGCCGTCGGTGCTCGCGCCACCGTCGCCCGGGTCCTCGACCGGGACGCAGCGGCCGTCCATGCAGACCTGCTCGCGCGGACAGACCGCGCCCTCGCAGGCGTCGACGCAGGTGCCCTCGTCGCAGACCGTCCCGTCGGCGCAGCTCGGGCAGCTCGGGTCGGTGCACTCGCTCGAGCTCTCGTCGCACTCGAGGCCGCCGCTGCAGATCAGGCCGTTGCACTGGTTGCAGCCGGGCACGCAGAGCCCGCGGCGGCAGACCTCGCCGACGCCACAGTCGATGCCCTCACAGAGGTCCACGCAACGGTCGAGCAAGCAGTCGAAGCCCGCGGGACAGACGATGCCCTCGCACTCGGCGGCGCACGTCCCGTCGCGGCAGACCTCGCCGGTCTCGCAGGTCACGCCGACGCATGCGGGCTCGATGCAGAGGCCGGTCGTGTCGTCGCACTCGTCGAAGGAGAAGGGGCAGAGGAACTCGCCGGCGCCGCAGGGCGGGGAGCACTCGCCGTTGGCGCAGATCTCGTCGCCGGGGCAGAGGTCGCCGTCGTCCACCATGCCGTTGCAGTCGTCGTCGGTGCCGTTGCAGACCTCGGCCATGCCGGTGAACGTCGGCACGCAGGTCAGCGCGCCGGCTTCGCAAGCCGTGACGCCGACCTGGCAGGCGCCCATGCCGCCGGTGTCGCAGTCGTCACCGGCCCCCGCGCACTCGACGCCCTCGACGCCGGTCACCAGATCGGTGAAGTCGTTGTTCGCGGCGTCGAAGGTGTCTTCCCACGCGAAGTAGAACTTCCGCTCGGTGATGCGCGAGTCGTAGGTGAGCAGGTGGATGATCGAGTCCGCGCCATCGGCGTCGGGGTTGAGATCCCGCTCGGAGTAGTAGGCCCAGCCCTCGCCCGCCCGATAGCGATCGACGGTCGCGCAACAGTCGCCGCCGGCGCAGGTCCCGCCCGCGGATCGGTTCTCCGGCGTGAGCAGGAAGAAGCCGATCTCGCCGCCCGCGTAGTCGGGCTCGGAGCGCACGTCGAGGACGACCTCGGTGCCCGGCCCCGCGTCGCAGGGGAGCATCACGTGCAGGTCGTCGGCGGAGGGCTCGCTGCCGGTGACGTTGTACCAACCGAAGGCGTTCTCGAAGAGCGCGGTGCCGCGGCTGACCACGGTGAAGGTCAACGAGCAGGTCGGCGAGAAGGTCTCCGGCTCCGTCGCCGCGTCGGCGCGCGGATCGAGCCCGTCGCTCTGGCTCGGGATGCACGTGTTGTCGTTGAACACGTGGTACATGCGGCTCTCGCACGTGCCGTTGCGACCGTCGTCGCACGAGCTCTCGCTCTCGCAGACGTCGCCGATGTTGCAGACCCCCGGCTCGTTGCAGACGCAGGCGAAGGTCGGGAGCAGCCCGGTCGGGTTCCCGCCGCTGCACCCCGGCTCGGTCGGGATTGGCGTCCCGTCCGGCTGCGTGACCTGCGCCGCGACCGACGTCGCGCAGAGCGCCCCCAACACGACCGCCCCCGCGGCCATGCGCCATGCATGCATCCAAGACACGGCTGGGCTGTACCGCCGTCTCGGTGACCTTGTCCAGCCTCCCCGGAACGGGCGACCGCCGTTGCTCTCCGGTACGGCGACCCTATAGCCTCCCCGCGATGCGAGAGGGACGACGATGAGCGACGACGAGAAGGTCTTCACCTACGACGGCAAGGAAGCCGAAGTGGACTGGGATGGACGGCTTTGCATTCACATCGGGGAGTGCGGACGCGCCAACAACGAGCTCTTCGTCGGCGGACGCAAGCCGTGGTGCCAGCCGGACGAGGTCGCGCCGGACGTCGCCCTCGACGTCGTGACGCGCTGCCCGAGCGGCGCCATCACGCTCCGCCTGAAAGACGGAAGCGCACCGGAGACGGCCGACGCCGAGAACACGGTCACCGTGAGCAACAACGGGCCGCTCTACGTGCGCGGCGATCTGGCGATCGACGGCGCCGCGGCCGACATGCCCGGCGTGAAGTTTCGCGCCGCCCTGTGCCGCTGTGGCCTGTCGAAGAAGAAGCCCTTCTGCGACAACAGCCACGAAGGCGAGTTCGCCGACCGCGGCGCGGTGGGCGAATCCGGCGACGCCGATCTCGAGGCGACCGGCGGAACGCTCACCATCGACCGCGCGAAGAACGGCCCGCTGCTGCTGGACGGAAACGTCGTGATCAAGAACGGCGCGGGCCGCGTGGCCTGGAAGGGCACCAAGTGCGCCCTCTGCCGCTGCGGTCAGTCGAAGAACAAGCCCTTCTGCGACGGCAGCCACAAGGGCGCCGGTTTCACCGCCGAGTGATCACTCGGGCTCTTCGCGGACCAGCGTTCCACGCCACTGGGTGATCCGGTCCGTGAAGGCCGAGTAGTCGTAGCTCTCGGCCGGCACGCAGCTGGCGTCCAGCTCGAAAGTGCCGCCGAAGACGGAGCGTCCAGCGCGCCGTCACCACTCGAGCGCCGTCGCCATCGTGCCCAGGAGCGCCGAGAGCCGCATTCGCCCAGGATACCGCCTCGAGCGCGCTCTTGTCGCGCGGCCAACAGACCCCTCGGTCCTGTATCCGTGGGGCGAAGTCTGGAACAATCGCCCCGAATCGAGGTCCAGCCCAAGGTGCGACGAGCATCACGGGTCCGAGCCCCGACCGACGAGGGGGAGCGAATGAGCAGCGTGCGGCGACTTCGGGTCGCCATGATCTTGCTGGCGGTGGCCGGCGCCTGTGGGGACGACGACCAGCCGGAAGCCCCGGCCGTCGAACCGGTCCGGGTGACCCTCGCCCAGCGAGTCCCGGAGAGCCACACCGAGGGCGTGAGCACCGAGAACGGGGCCGCCGACGTCGGTGCCCCGCTCCCGCTCGGTGGCCCGGTGCGCACCGACAGCAACACGCGCGCGCGGGTTCGCTTCGGCGAGCGCGGCTTCGTGGTGCTCGACCACGACACCGAGATTCGCCTCGGGAACGAGGCCGGCCACCTGGAGCTCGTCCGCGGACGGCTGGTGGCCACGGTCACGCCGGTCCCGAGCGGTGGGCCGGCGCTGGTCGTCGAGACCGCCTCGGGCACCGTCGACGTCACCGGCACGAAGCTCGCGCTCGCGGCGACCGACGAGCGGACCACGCTCCAGGTGCTCCGGGGCGACGCGCAGCTGCGCAACGACTCGGGCGCGGTCGAGGTGAAGACCGGCTTCGAGGGGTGGGTCGACCAGGGCGAGGCGCCCAAGGTCGCCGCGGCAGTGGACATGGCCGCGTCCGTCGCCTTCGCCGAGCTCGACGCCGAGGGTCTCGAGGGCGAGAGCACGCTGCGAGGGCTCGGGGAGCTCCGCGCGCACGTGCCGGGCGAACCGGAGGAGACCGAGCGCGCGCTCGCCTTGGCGCGCCACGCCGTGAACGTCCACATCGCGGGCAACATCGCTCGCACGGAGATCGAAGAGGTCTTCCGCAACGACGGGGACGAGGAGCTCGAGGGCGTCTTCGCGTTCCCACTCCCGCCGGGCGCACGGATCGCCAGCCTCTCGCTGCTCGTGGACGAGACCTGGGAAGAGGGCGCCTTCGTCGACCGGCAGCGAGGCCAGCGGATCTGGCAGGGCGTAATCGAGAACGCGCGCCGCGAACGTGAGGGCGCACGCCAAGAGCGCATCGAGACGCTGGAGATGATGTTCGTGCCCGGGCCGTGGCGAGACCCGGCGCTGCTCGAGTGGCAGCAGGGCGGACGCTTCGAGCTGCGCATCTTCCCGATCCCGGCCAACGGCGTCCGGAAGGTCCGTTTGGCCTACGAGCAGGAGCTCGCGCCGCGCGGCGACGGGCACCGCTATCTCTATCCGCTCCCCTACGCGAGTGACGACTCCGCTCGGATCGGCGAGCTCTCCGTGGACGTCCAGGTGCGGGCCGGGAAGGTGCACCCGTGGGGCTACGACGTGGAGATGAGCTCGGAGGCCGACGAGGTGCATCGGCTGCACTACGAAGCGAGCAACTTCTCGCCGACGGGCGATCTGGTCATCGACTACGAGCGCGCAGGCACGCCCGAGCTCAGCTACTGGACTTGGCAGGGCTCGGCGGTGGCGCGGCCTGGTGGGCGCGGGAGCGCCGAAGAGCGGGCCGCGCTGGCCATCCAGAGCGAGCTGGCCGACGACGAGCGGCCCTACGCGCTCTTCGCGATCCGACCGGAGCTGCCGGGGCTGACGGAGCACCAGCAGCGCGACTACCTGATCGTGCTCGACGCGAGCCAGAGCATGGTCGGCGAGCGCTTCGCGCGCGCGGGCGGCCTGGCGAAGGCGATGGCGGGCGAGATGGACCGGCGCGACCGCTTGATGGTCCTCGCCTGCCATCGACGGTGTCGAGCCAGTCAGCTGCTGACGCCCGGCCCAGAAGCCGTCCAAGCCGTGACCACCTTCCTCGAGGAGGAGCGGCCCGCGGGCGCGACCGATCTCGACGCGTCGATCCGCGATGCCATCCGGCTCGGTCGGGACGCCGGCGCGGGGGGCGACCGAGCGCTCCGCGTGATCGTGGTCGGCGATGGCTCGCCTTCCGTCGGACCCCGCGCGGCCGGTGAGCTGGCAGCGCAGATGGAACCGCTGACCGCCGATGGCACACGGATCACCACGGTCGGCATCGGTCAGGACGCGGACCCGGTGGTGCTCGGGCAGATCGCGCGAGCCGGCGGCGGCCACTACGTGCCCTACGTGCCCGGGCAACGCACGAGCGCGGCGGCGCTCGACGTGCTGGAGACCACCTATGGACCGAGCCTGACCAAGGTCACCATCGACCTACCGGACGGCGTCGAGGAGCTGACGCCGGCGGCGCTGCCCAACGTCCACGCCGGTCAGGAGCTCTTGGTGGCCGCGCGCATGAGCGCCGAGAGCGCGCGCGGTGACCTCGTGCTTCGCGGCAAGGTGGGCGGCGAAGACTTCGAGCAGCGCTACCCGCTGCAGCTCGCCGCCTCGACCTCGGCCGGCAACACGTTCGTGCCGCGCCAATGGGCCGGGCTGCGCATCGAATCGCTCGCCCTCGCTGGTCGCGGTGAAGACCGGGACCGCATCGTCGCGCTCTCCAAGGGCTACGGCGTCATGAGCCGGGAGACGAGCCTCATCGTGCTCGAGAGCGAGGCCATGTTCGAGGCGTTCGGCGTGGACCGGAGCTCCCCCACCCTGCAGTGGAGCGGCGAAGAAGACGTGGAAGAAGGCAGCGTGCAGGGCGCCATGCCCGTTCGATCGGCGCGCACTCGGACACCGGCTCCGCAGATGCGCGCGCCGAGCGCTCCTCGGCGTGCCGCCGGCGGGGGCGGCGGCATCAACGGGATCGACGGACTCGGAGACTCGGCGGGCGCCGCCTCTGGTGGCGGCTCCTCGGGCGGCTTCGGCCTCGGTCAGATCGGCGGCATGCCGCGGATGCGGCGCCCGACGCGCCGACGGGTCCGCAGCGCGACCATCGAGGCTTCGGGTGACGTGTCCGAGTCGGTGCGGAACGCCATCGGAGTCGCCGAGGCGGCGCTCGACGAGAACCCCAACAGCCGCGACGCCCACCGGAGCCTGGTCCGCGCCCTGTCGAGCGCCAACGAGCTCGAGCGGGCCGAGACGGCGGCGCGCGCCTGGCTGGAGCGTGACCAGCTCGACTGGGAGGCGCTCACCTACCTGAGCGACGCGGTCGGACGGCAAGGGCGCCGAGCGGAGTCCATCCGGCTGCTCGAGGGGGTGGTCGATCTCGTCCCCAACGAGCCGAAGCTCCACGAGCGGCTGGCCAATGGCTTCGATCGCGCGGGCGACGCGGCGGCCGCGTGCGCGCATCGCGTCGCGCTCGCCAACGTCAGCGGCTACGACGACGACGAGGTCGCGAACGCGATCCGCTGTGCGCGAGCGAACGACGGCTCCGACCTCGCCGATCGACTGCTCGCACGGGTCACCGAGCGCTCCCGCGAAGCGGTGACCGAAGCGGCCGCCGAGGACGCCCGGGAGGAGCGCTTCCAGGGCCAGCTGACCATCGAAGCCAGCTGGGAGACCAGCACCGACCTCGACGTCTCGGTGATCACCGACGAAGGCACACGGATCTGGTGGCTCGGCGGGCGAACGAGCGTCGTGGGTGACGACACCGGTTCGCGGACGGGCGAGAAGCTGGGGCTCCAGCGACTGAGCAACGGCCGGTACCAGGTCGAGGTCTCGCGCAGCGATCCCAGCGACCGGGCGCCGGTCACCGGCAGTCTCCAGATCCGCGCTCACGGTGAATCCCGGTCCATCGACTTCGAGCTCGGACCCGACGACGCGCGAAAGAGCGTCGCCAGCCTTCGAGCGAGCACCAGCTGGACCACCGGCCCCTCGCCCGGAGTGCAGCCGAACGTTCGACTCGGCGGGCCCCAAGTCGTGGGGAACCTCGACCCAGCCATCGTGCGCCGAATCCTGCGACAGCACCTGAACGAGGTCCGCTTCTGCTACGAGCAGCGGCTGCGGACGAACCCGAACCTCCAGGGGCAGCTGGTGATGCAGATGCTCATCACGCCGGCCGGGACGGTCACGCAGAGCGTCGTGCGACAGAACAGCGTCGGGGACTCGGCGGTGGGGTCGTGCGTGGCAGCGCGCTCCCGCCGCTGGCGGTTCCCGCAGCCGGACGGGATGGTCCGGGTCATCGCGCCCTACGCGTTCAGGTCGCGCTGAGCCGGCGGCGGCGAACGAGCCCGAAGAGGACCAGCGCCACCAGACCGGCGCTGCTGCGGCTGCCCTCGGTGGCGCACGAGCACCCATCGTCGTCGCCCATCCCGTCGCCCGGGTCGGTCCCCATGTCCGTGGTGACCGAGCCGGCGTCGGTGGAGATCGTTCCGCCATCGCCCGCCGGCGCTCCGGCATCCGAGCCGGGCATCCCCCCATCGGCCGGGGGAGGGTCGTCCCCACACACCGGCGAGCTCACGCTCCCGTCGCAGAAGAGCCCCACCGGCACGTGGACCGGCTGGACGTACTCGTAGTCGTCGCCCGTCGTGAGCTCCACCAGCTCGAAGCAGCCGCCACCGCCCGGTCGGCGCCGATAGTCCGCTGGCGAACCCGCGACCAGGATCCCGACGACCACCCCCGCGTCGTCCCAGACGCCGGAGCCCGAGTTTCCGAAGAAGGCGTCCAGGTCGGTGAAGAGCTCCTGTCCGTCGTAGTCGAGCACGGTCGCGTCACCGGCGACCTTCATCGGGATCCCGTTCGGATGACCGATCAAGGTCAGCGCGGTCCCGTTCGGTGCCGGCGCGGTGCCCGAGCGGAGGATGGCAGGTTCGTGGCCGACGACGGGTCGGTCGAGCTCGATGATCGCGTAATCCCCTTCGAGGTCGTTCCGGAAGACCACGCGATCGACGCACTCGTAGACGTCGTTCTCCGTGATCGTTCGGAGCACCCCGGCGCTCTCGTAGTAGTAGCCGAACACCCAGGGGTATCGAGCGCTGCAGTCGTCCGCCGTCTCGACACAGTGGCCCGCAGTCATGACGTGACGGTCGTCGATGAGCGTGCCGCTGCAATAGCCGGGATCCGGCTGATCGAAGAAGCGCACATCCGCGCACAGCTCTTCCGTTCCGCCGAGGGTCCCGTCGTACGTGAACCGGATGTTCGATGGATCGGAGCGATCCAGGAAATCCGCGTCGGTCTGCATCACCACGGACGACCCCGCCGCGTCTCGATGAACTCCAGCTGGGACCTCGTGGACCTCGAGCCGGTCGTCCGGACCGTAGATCACGGGAGCGCTCGAGCTCCCCACCCGTTCGCAAGCCATCGCCACGAACACCGAGCCCACGATCAGGGCCACCACCACACGCGTCATCACCACACCATCCCGATCGGGAGGATAGCTCGACCCGAGAGCGAGAGCCGCGATGGCGTGATCCTTGCGTTCGTCCGATGACGTGAGCTCCACTTTCGAGAGCCTTGGGAGCAAGATGGATCTGGACCATGGCGTGATGAAGCGAAGCGACGAGAACCTCTCCTCCGAGAGCCAACCCCCCGACGAGAGGGAGATGGCACGCCTGGCGGCGCTGCGACGGCACGAGATCCTGAACACCTCACCGGACGCCGCGTTCGACCGGGTGGCCACCATCGCTCGGCGCTGGTTCGGCACCCCGGTCGCGCTGGTGACGCTGGTGGACGAAGAGCGGATCTGGTTCAAGGCTCGCCAAGGCCTCGAGCTCCAGGAGATCCCCCGCGAACCGGGCCTCTGCGCGTCGGTCGTGACCGACGACGCCGACATCTACGAGGTGAACGACGCGCTGGACGACCCACGAACCCAGGCGCACTCCCTGGTCACCGGAGGCTTCGGCCTCCGCTTCTATGCGGCCGCCCCCGTCGAGGTGGAAGGGCATCGGCTCGGGACCGTCTGCGTCATCGACTACGAGCCGCGCGAGCTGAACGACGACGACCGCGCCACCCTACGTGACCTCGCGTCGATCGTGGTCGACGAGATGCAGCTCCGAATGGCCCTGCGCGACCGAGCACGGCTGCTCCTGCACCGGGCGGAGGAGGTGCGGCGGACGAGTCTGGGCCGGGTGGCGCTCGGACTCACCCATGACCTCACCAACCGACTCCAAGGGGCCACCACTCTCCTGGAGGAGGTCGCCGCGAGCGATGGCCTCGACGCACGCGTCGCGGACTCCATGCGAGAGGTGCTTCGTCGGCTCGCGGAGACCGCCAAGCTCTGCACGCCGATCGTCGAGCTCGGCGCGACCGAGCTGGGAGGACGCGGTGACCCGGTCCCAGCCACCCCGCGACTCCAGCGGCTCCTGCCGCTCCTCGAGGCGAGCGCCGAGGGTCGGCTGCGGGAGCGCGATCTCCGCTCGACTCGCTCGGTGGCCATACTCCCTCATGATCTCGACCTCGCCGTCGAAATCGTCTACCGCCACGCGCTCCTCCAGAGCCCGAGCGGATCGCCGATCCGAGTGAGCTGTGCCGACTCGACGACCGCGGACGGCGAGCCGGGTGTGACCATCGAGGTCTCGCACCCCGGAGCGGTTCGGGAGCCCTCGCTCCTGGCCCACCTCGACGACCCGCTCCACGGCGCCCTGGCGAGCGAGCCTGGGCTCGAGCTCCCCGTGGTCGGCTCGCTGATCCGTTCGCACGGCGGAAGGCTGAAGGTCCGCACCGGCACCGACCGGACCACCTGGTCGATCTGGCTACCCTCGAGCGAAGACAGCCCGCCGACGGTCGTGGTCGTCGAAGATGACGAGCTCGTCCGCGGTGCGCTGACTCGGGCGCTCCGAAAGGACTACGAGGTCATGGCGTTCGGCGATGCACGGGAGGTGCTCGCGTGGCCCGAGCTCGACCAGATCCAGGCGCTCGTCACGGACCACAACCTCCCCGAGATGAGCGGGGTCGAGCTCGCCCGCGAGCTCCGGAAGCGGGACCCGAGCCTGCCGGTCATGATCGTGACCGGCTACCGCCTCGAGGGTGCGCTCGATGCCGGCTTCGCGTTCCTCCGAAAGCCGTTCAGCATGGACGAGCTGCGGCTGTGGCTCGCCGAGGCGATGACAGCCCGACACCGCCGCTCCGCCTGACCGACACTCCCTTTCGGCGACGCCCCCACACCCCACGGTGTGGGGGTTTCGTCGTTTCAGGAGTCCGGATACGCGCCCGCGCTTTGGGAGTGTCGCGGCCCCTCGACATGTCCGGGCGCCGGACACAC
This sequence comes from uncultured Sandaracinus sp., assembly GCA_964462035.1. Classification (GTDB taxonomy): domain Bacteria; phylum Myxococcota_A; class Polyangia; order Polyangiales; family Houyiibacteriaceae; genus UBA1660. The sequence continues at coordinate 34,756 of CAYXAP010000068.1, read as the reverse complement.
CAGCTCGTCTCTCCCAGAAAACCCGAGAAACGATGCGGCTCGTGGGTGTGCGGCGATGGGAATGGAAGTTTCCACACTTGATCCCCATCCCAACCGGTCCGGAAACCGGACACACGGGCGACACCACGACTCTCCATCCCGCTGGATCGTCGGCCCGCTGCCCGTCGAGCACGGCTGGTCTGAACCTTGCGATGGGAGTGCGCGGGGGGCGTGGCCTCCGTGGGGACATTGGTGATCGCAGCTGCATACGAAGAGGGGACCATCGCACTCGACCAGGTCGGGGCGCCGGTGGCCGTGTGCACTCTGGCCGGTGTGCTGGTCGGCGCTTCGCCGAGCGGTCGCGCGCTCCTGGCCGACTGCGGTGCCGCCCTCGGGCAGCTGCCACACGCACTCCCCGACGGCCTGTGGGCGGTCATCGACGAGAGCTCGCCCGACACCCCGGCGATCTGGCACGGCGAGGGTGGACGCAGCCTCGGCTGCAGTCGGCACTCGCTGGGCACCGACTACGTGCTGCTCACGATGCGCGAGATCTCGGAGCGCCAGCAAGACCTGACCCGCCGCCTGCACCAGCAGCGCCTCGAGACGGTCGGCCAGCTCATGGCGACGATCGCGCACGACATCCGCACGCCGCTCGCGGCGCTGCTCCTGGAGGTGGAGAACGTGTGGGAGCGACGGGACCGGCTCGAGGCGGTGGACCTCGACCGCATGCTCCAGTCGGTGCGGACCGCCGCGAGCCGGCTGACCACCACGGTGGACTCGCTGCTCGACTACTCGCGCGTGGGACGGACGGAAGTCTCGACCATCGAGCTCCGCCCGATCGTCGAGCGCATCGACGGGTTGCTCCGGCCGCTCTTCCGCGACCGGGACCATCAGCTGGAGCTCGACCTCGACCCGAACCTGCCGCCGGTCCGCGCGAACGCGCTCATCATGGAGCAGGCGCTGGTCAACCTCGTGGTGAACGCAGCGGAGGCAGCCGAGAGCTCGCTCCGCGTCCGCATCGTCGGGCGTCGCTTCGAAGGCGAGTGCGAAGGAGCCTTGGTTCCCACCGGTCGGATCCAGCTGCAACGGGGCATCTGTCTGCGGGTCATCGACGACGGTCCGGGAGTCCCCGCCGAGCTGCAGACTCGAATCTTCGACCCCTTCTACACGAGCAAGGAAGGCGGCACCGGGCTCGGGCTGCCGATGGCGCGGGAGGCCGTGGTGGCCTGTGGTGGGGATCTCCGACTCTGTGAGTCGGCGGTGCCGGGGGCCTGTTTCGCACTCTTTCTCCCCATCGCGGAGGACGCGTGATGACGAGCGTTCTGGTGGTCGACGACGACGACGATCTGCGTCGGGCGCTCCAGCGACAGCTGGAAGACAACGGCTTCGAGGTCGGCGCGGTCTCGACCGGGGAAGAGGCTCTCGAGACCCTCGAGGCGAAGACCTTCGACGTGCTCCTCACCGACCTGCGGATGAGCGGCACCGACGGCATCGACCTGATCGCCAGCGCGATCCGGGTCGCCCCCCAGACTCGTGCCGTGTTGATGAGCGCGTACGCGACGGCGCGCGACCATCAGCTCGCCACCCGGCTCGGGGCCGTGTCGGTGCTGACCAAGCCCTTCACCCCCCACGAGCTCCGTCGAGCGGTGCAGCACGCGATCGAGAGCCGAGAGGGGTTCCGCGGGAGCATCCACGGGCTCTCGCTCATCGACATGCTCCAGATGTTCCACCTGGGCCGCCGCTCGGTGACGATCACCCTGGGTGGGCTCGGCGACGAAGAGATCCACGTCGAGAACGGAGAGATCATCCACGCGGTCAACGGCGACACGGTCGGCGAACCAGCGTTGGCAACGATCCTGCAAAGCGAGTCTGGGTCAGTGGAGACCTGCCCCCTGAAACAAGTCGAGCGGACGATCACCCGGCCCTTCTCCGGGCTGATACTCGACCTGATTCGCCAGTCCGACGAAGCCGAGATGGGCTTTGGCGGCGGCTCTGATTCCGGCGAGTCCTCAGGGCTCAGCGGTGAATGGTCCTTCGATTTGGAGGACGACGAAACACACGATGAAAAGGTGGTGACTATGGGAAAGATGGATGACTCGTGTAAGAAGGTCGTCGACCAGGTCGACGGCGGAGTCGCCTGCGGTGTCGTCGACTTGGACACGGGCATGGTGCTCGGCGTTCACAACAACGCCGGCTACTCGCAGACCCTGAACGAGATCGTCGGCGCCGCCGCCATGGACATGTTCCGCGGCCCGAACGTGAGCCGCGTCGAGCAGCTGGTGCGCGCCCATCGAGGCGTGCCCGAGAGTGGCGAGCACTACTTCGAGGAGATCCACGTTTCCTCCCGCCACAACTTTCACTTCATGAAGACGATCAAAGGCGGCAAGGCCGTGATCGTACTGGTCACTCGCAAGACGACCAGCATCGGCATGGGCTGGGCCAGCATGAAGGCCGCCGTTCCAGAAATCGAGCCACAGGTTCCCTGAGGCCTCGCTCCGACAGATCCAACACACATTCGAAACCAAACACGAAAGAGAACTCAATGAGCCTAGATAACGCTATCGCCGAGACCGTGAAGTCCGTCCCGGACTGCCTCGCAGCCGGCTACGTCGACATGAAGACCGGCATGCTCCTCGGAGTGAAGACGGTGGACAGCCATCCGCAGGAGGTCCTCGACTTGGTCGCCGCCGCGACCGGAGACCTCTTCCAGGGCCCGAACGTCGTGGCCATCGAGCAGATGTTCAAGAAGAACCGCGGCGTCGCCAACGATCCGAACCACCACTACTTCCACGAGATCATCGTTCTCTCGGAGAACCTCCTCCACGTGTTCCAGCGCGCCAAGCGCAACGTGGACATGGTCCTCGTGGTGGTCTGCCGAGTCTCCGCGAACCTCGGCATGGTCCTCACCAAGTCGCGCATGCAACTCGCCAAAGTCGAGGCCGCGCTCTAGCGGCAGCGGTCATGTTGATGCCCTCCTCCGGGTTCCACTTCGGAACGGTCCTCGCGTTGATCGACCTGGTGGAGCATTCCGAGCGCGGCACGGGTGCGCTGATCTGCGAAGCCGCTGGCTCGCGGTTGGCCACCGTGCTCCTGGAGGAGGGCAGGATCTGCTGGGCGGTCGCCGCCGGCATGCAACGACGGCTGACGGACCTGCTCCTCGAGAGCAGCGACGCCAACCTCGACCGACGACAGCTCGAGCAGATCTATCTGGAGTGCAAAGGGAAGAACGTTCCGCTCGGCGAAGAGCTGGTGAAACGGGGAGTGGTGCCGCCCGCTGGGCTCCACGACGCGCTCGCCGAGCACACCTCGGAGGCGCTGGTGCGAGTGGGGGAGCATTCGCAGGTCAGCTACGACTGGCTCGAGCACCGCGCGCCGGGCTACTCACCGCGATTCACCTTCGAGACCCTCGACATCGCGATCCGCGTAGCTCGAAAGGTGTTCCCCGAGGCGGCACAGCGCGGCCAGACGATCCTCGAGAGCGTCTCGCTCCCCGGCATCGCCTTCCTCTCGAGCGGCCAAGTCCGCGACGCCTTCCCCGTGGCTTCGGCCCAGCCGGAGACCCTGCCCACCGAGAGCGAGCTCAGTGTTCGTGGGCCGAGCTTCGTCGAGCTGCGCGAACGCATCGCGGGCCTCGGCGGCGAGCCCCCGGACCTCGCCTACTGGCGGGCGAACGACGGCGCGCAGTTTGCGCTCGCCGTCCACGGCGACCTCACGGTCGCTCACTTTCTCACCCGACCCACGGACCTCGGTCTCTTGGTCAAAGCAAGGATGAAGACGTGATTCTATGGCTGTGTACGATGCTGATGCCCAACGCATCATCGTCCGAGTCGTCTACGACGGGCCCGGCCGAGCCGGGAAGACGACGAACCTCGAGCGACTGTGCGGGTTCTTCACCACGATGCGCCGGGGGGAGCTCTATACCCCCGCCCAATCTGACCAGGGGCGAACTCTCCACTTCGACTGGTTGAGCCTCGAGGGGGGGCTGATCGGGGGGCACCGGGTCCGCTGCCAGCTGGTCACCGTGCCAGGACAGCGAGTGCTCCGGAGCCGCCGCGCGCATCTGATCGACAGCGCGGACGTGGTGGTGTTCGTCTGCGAGGCGAGCGCGGAGGGGGTGGACGCGGCACGACCGATGTTGGCGCAGATTCAAGATCTGCGGACGGAGGACCGACCGCTCCCGCTGGTCGTGCAGGCGAACAAGCAGGACCTGCCCGGGAGACTCTCGGAGGAGGAGCTCCGTCGAGAGCTCTCGCTCGACGAGGACGTACCCGTGGTCTCGAGCCAGGCGGACACCGGCGTGGGAGTGAAGGAGACGGCGGTGCTCGCGGTTCGCGCGGCGGCCACGCTCCTCCAGCGGCACGTGGCACAGCACGGAGTGCGCTCGCTCGATGGCGCCGTCGGAACGCAGGAGCAGCTGCTCGAGGAGATGCAGGCGATCGGCATCGACTTCGAGGTCCCCGATCCGACGACCGTGTCGAATCGCTCGGTGAAGGCGCGCGCGGTCGCGGACGGTGAGGACGAGGCGGAGCCAGCCGATGATGGGGAGGCAGAGACCAAGGGCGAGGTCCTGGACTCTGCGGAGCCGGACGCGGCCGACGACGAACCCGCTGCGGTGACCGAGGCCGAGGCCGACGACGGCGAGCCCGACGGGATCGAAGTGAACGTCGAGGTGCGCGCGCACGCGGTGGGCGACTCCGACTCGGACTCCGACTC
>CAYXAP010000068.1:3669-29964 GCA_964462035.1 uncultured Sandaracinus sp. | reverse complement strand
GACTCCGACTCGGACTCGGACGATGTCGAGGTGGTCGCGCGGACGGATGACCCGCGGGAGGCAGACACCGATGTGCCCGAGGCCCGCCCCGAGGGCGAGGTCGAGCCGTCGACGCTGGAGTCGAACGACGCGGACGACGAGAGCCGCCGTTCCTGGACCCGGCCCGCACCGGGCGCCCCGCCGCCCGGTGGATCGCTGGCGGAGCGGATGGCGGGCTTCGATCCTCTCCTCCCGACCCCGGTGCCGAAGGCGAGTCGAAAGACGACGCCCTATCCCGCGCGCTCCGGGACCGAGACGCGACTGCCCGACATGCCCAAGAGCGCCGCCGCGCCTCCACCGCCGCTGCCCGAGGCGGGCGTCTCGAGCGTCCAACTCTGGCCGCCGCAGGCCGGACGGCAGATCCTGCAGGGGCTCGACATGAGTCAGGCGGTCCTCCGCAGCGACCTCACGGGTCAGCGAGGAAAGGCCGACGGTTCCGGCAGCGACACGGTGATCTACGAGGTGGCCGGCTGGGCCCTCAAGACGCGGGCGCGTCGGCGTTGCCCGGACCTCGAGGCCGGCCGAACCGCTTTGGTGCGCCTCGCGCGCGCCAAGGTGGCGCTCAAGCATCTACAGCCGCCCAACACCGTCCTGCAGCTCCAGATCGATGCCACCGACGTGTACTGGCTCTGGACCATCGCACCGTGGACGCCATCGCTCCGTGCGGAGATGCGAGCCGCCGAGGAGGCGAGGGACGAAGACGCGCTGGGCGACGCGCTCGTCGCCTACGCGAACGTGGCGATCGAGTCACTCGTCCTCGCGGCCACCGACTCCGTCTCCCTGGACGTCCACCCGAGCAACTATGCCCGGACGGCGGACGGGGTCGTCTACATCGACGACGACATCGGGGAGCTCTCCCGAGTCGCCACCGCAGGCTTCGCGCTCCTCCGGCGGGTCGAGGAGTATCCAGCCGCCGAGGGTGCCATCGAGCGCTACATCACGGCGCTGGAGGAAGGGCTCCGCACACACGTGGACGCGGCCATGGCCGACGCCCTCGACCTGATGCCGCTCATCGTCGACGCGCCCACCCGGACCCCGGCCGCAGAGCCCGCCCGAGAGCGACTCATCGAAGCGGTCGGGACCCTGCAATGAGGGTCGCGGTCTTGGCGGACGTGCACTCGAACCTCGCCGCGCTCGAAGCGGTGCTTTCGGACCTCGACGCGAGGAGCGCGGACGTGTCGGTCTGCCTCGGCGACGTGGTGGGGTACAACGCCCAGCCGCTCGAGTGCATCGCGATGGTCCGTGCGCACGTCGATCACGTGATCGTGGGCAACCACGACCTGGCCGCCTGCGACGATCACGAAGCGCCCGGAACCCACGCGGCCGCTCGGAAGGTCCAACTGTGGACGGCGGAGCAACTGGGCGATGCAGAGCGCGACTGGCTGCGCTCTCTCCCGCGGAAGGTGGAGGGCGACGGATGGATGGGCGTCCACGGTTGCTACCTCAACGACTTCCACGTGGAGGGGTACGTCACGCGCACCATGGTGCCCGCCAACCTCGAGGCCGTGGCGTCGAACCCCGAGTGGCCGAAGGTGGCCTTCTGCGGCCACACGCACATCCCGGTGACGGCTCACCGGCTTCGAGGGGAGATCGTCGAGTCCACCGGTCGACGCACGCGCTGGCCGGAAGCGGCGGACTCGGTCCTCGTGAACCCGGGCGCCGTCGGTCAGCCACGGGATGGAGACTGGCGGGCCAGCTACGCGATCGTCGACCTCACGGAGCGAACCGTCGAGACGATTCGAGTCGAGTACGACCTCGAGGCCACCGTCTCGGAGGTGAAGGCAGCCGGCCTGCCCGACGTGAACCACGAGCGATTGAGGAAGGGATTGTGACGATGGACCACGCGTTCGTGTTGCGTGAGGCCGGCATCCGCGGACCCGACAAGACCATCTTGAGTGGGATCACCGCGTCGATCCGGAATCAGGCGGTGACCGTCCTCCTCGGTCCGGGTGGCACCGGGAAGAGTCTCTTTCTCCAGGCCCTCGCAGGACGACCACTGCCGGATGGCTTCTCGCTCGAGGGAGGCTGGCTCCGGGGCGCCGAAGCAAACCCGCGGCAGATGTGGTGGGGACCGCAGCGGCGACGCGACGCAACGGACCTCACCGCAGTCGACTGGAACAAGCACCTCCTGCTCATCGACGAGCCTGCGCTCCCCGACGAGACCTCCCGCCGCGAGCTCGTCCAGCGGATCCGCGCAGCCGCGACGCACGGCGCCGCGGTGGTCGTGACCCACGACGTCTCCTTCGCGAAGGAGATCGCCGACGACGTCTACCTGCTGTGCGCCGGAGCGCTCGCGGCCCGTGGTGCGGCGCCCTTCTTCTTCGAGGAGCCCCCTGGCCCGCTGGCCCAGCGTTTCATCGCCCAGGGCAACGTCTGGCCCTCGAGCGACGAGCAACTCAGCCCGCTGCCGAGCCACCTCCGCTGGTTCGTCCCCGGTCGGCTCGCCGGCATGGGCGTGCCAGGGCTGATGGACGATGTCGACAAGGATCTCCACGGGCTCCAGCAAGCGGGGGTGCGGACCTTGGTGTCGCTCACCGAGCGCCCCTTCGAGCATCCGAGCCTGTCGGAGCGACGCATCTTCGTTCGCCACTTCGGAATCCGTGACATGGACGTGCCCCCGGTCGCCCGGACGGCCTCGCTCTGCCGCGATCTGACGCGGCTCATCGATCAGGGCGAGCGAGTCGCGGTGCACTGCCGGGCAGGCCTGGGCCGCACCGGGACGATCATCGGCGCGTACCACGCGTGGCGCGGTGATCCGCCGGACCGCGCGATCGAGCGGGTCCGAGAGCTCTGCCCCCGCTGCATCCAGAACACCGCGCAAGAGCAGTTCATCTACCGCTTCGCCGAAGCCGTCGGCCCCTCATCGTGACGCAACGACTCTAGAGCACGTCCCTACTAGTCACGCAGGCACTTGCGGGCGGCGGCCAGGTCGATCTCGTATCGGGCGATCTTGTCGTAGAGCGTCGAGCGCGCGATGCCGAGGACCTTCGCGGCGCGCTTGATGTTGTAGCGGCTGGCCTCGAGCGCACGCTCGATGGTGTCGCGCTCCGTCTCCTCCAGCGTGCCGCGAGTCGGTTCGGTCGTCGCGCTCTGCTGGCTCTGCCCCAGCGCGAAGCGGATGCGCCGCTCGTCGATGCTCCGCACCGCGCCGAGGGAAGCGCGCGCGAGCACGTTCGCCAGCTCACGGATGTTCCCACGCCAGCGCTGCTGCATCAGCAGGAGCTCGGCCCCCGGGGTCAGGGAGAGAGGCCGCCCCTCCCGGGCGCCCTGCTCCGCGAGGAGCTCACCGGCCAGCGCCGGGATCCGCCAGGGGCTGTCACGGAGCGGTGGGACCGCGATCTGGACGACGTTGAGCCGATAGAGCAGGTCTTCGCGGAAGTCGCGCTCGCGAACGCGCGCCCAGAGGTCCCGGTGAGTCGCCGCCACGAAGCGCACGTCCACGCGGATCTCTCGGTCGCCACCGACCCGTCGGATGGTGCGAGTCTCGATGACCTTGAGGAGCTTCGCCTGAACGGTGAGATCGAGCTCACCGACCTCGTCGAGCAGGACCGTCCCACCGCTGGCTTTCTCCAGGAGCCCGAGCTTGCGAGCGTGCGCGCCGGTGAACGAGCCCCGCTCGTGCCCGAAGAGCTCGCTCTCCAGCAGCTGAGGGGAGAGCCCGGCGCAGTTGAGGTCCAGGAAGGGACCATCGCGGCGGCGGCTGCGGTCGTGGATCACCCGCGCCAGTCGGGTCTTGCCCACGCCGCTCTCGCCGAGCAGCAAGACCGGCGCGTCGGTGTCGGAGGCCAGGCTGGCCATCGAGTCCAGGTCGGTGGACGCAGGCGGGGGCACGGAGGTCGGCGTCGGCCCGAGCGTCGACTCGATGTCTACCCCCAGCAGTCCGGCGAAGAGCGCGACCGCCTCTCGCTCCCGTGGCGCCTCGCCGGCCAACAGCAGGAGGATCGCACCCTCGACCTGGCCCAGTCTGGCGCTCGGCACCACACAGCAACGCGTCGCCGACACCCCCGAGCGTTCCGCGATGCGACGTTCGTCGACCGTGGGCGCCGCCAGGACCGGGGCGCGCGTCTCGATCGCTTGGGACACCAGCGAGTCCGGCCCGGGAACGACCCCGAGCGGCAGCTGCCCGTCGTCGCCCCCGACGGGCCCGAGCCGCACCGCCCCCGCGAGATGACCCCGCACGTCGACGGGGACATGCACGACCGCACGGGCGCCGATGTGGTCGCCGAACACGCGAGCCGCGAGCAGGTGCCCCTGGGTCGAACCCGGCTTTCGACTCAGCTCTCGGCAGAGGGCCAGCTCGAGCTCCGCGCGGCGCTCGACGCGGCGAACCTCGGTGACGTCGACGTGCATCACGAGCAGGCGTCCGTCGTCGTCACCCCACTGCACCATCTGGATCCGGTGGTAGAAGGTCTCGCCGTCGATCAGGCACTCGACCTCACGGACGAAGGCGAGCCCGGGGGCCTCCTCGATCGCGAGGTAGGTGAGCTTGTCCTCCACCCCCTCCGCTTGCGTCGGCGGGACCCCCAGCGCGGAGCGCAGCAGGTCGGCGTACGAGTCGCCCTCCCGAGGCGCCGGCCGACCCATCGACGCAGCGAGCTCGCCGAATCGGGAGTTCGACGCCACGACTCGACCCCGATCGTCGAGCAGGAGAGCGGCCTCCGGAAACGCTGCGAGGGGTGACCGACGGAGAGTCGAGCGGACCCTTCCTCGGCCGGGGCGGTCTTCGGTCAAGCTCACCAAACCTTCCCCCAACGGGGCTCCCATCCGGGTCGATCGGAAGACTTTTCGCCCCGCTCCCCGAGGCCCGCTGCCGACTCTTCGCCCACGTGGGATCGTTCGGATCGCAGGCAGGTTCTTGAACCCCTCTAAGTTCAGGGACCGTCGGGGTTGGCGTTCTCGCAGATCGCCCCCAACACTGAGAGAGTGCGCTGCCCGAAGTGCTCCGAACCGATGACCCCGCTCTTCACCTCGATGGTGTGCGAGCGCTGCGACGCCGAGAGCAGGGGCGTGTTCGTGGGCTGGATCGTCTGGCGGAGCCGACCCCCCGGTTCGCAGGAGTACGTCTTCCGGCGTCCGACGGACGCGAAGAAGTGGCGGCAGGCCCAGGGCCTCGGCGAGTTCCCGATCCGACGCATCTCGACCGAGAGTGAGATTCGCTGGCGCCAGAGCACCGGCTCGCTGAAGGAGCTCGAGCTCGCGGACCAGCTCTTCGAGATCTACCCGGATCTGCGCTACCCGCCGGGCGAGAATCGCGCCCACCTGGCCTGAGCCGGAGCCTCAGAGCTGCTCGGCCACCACCACCAAGGTGAGGTCCTGCTCGTCGCGCCCGATCGGCCGGACCCCGACACAGAGAGGGGTGCCTTCGACCCGACATTCGTGAACGCCGGTGCCCTGGCCACGGACGGCGTCCCAGGCGGCCACCAGCTCGGGGGCGCCGAGGTCGGAGAGCCGCGGGAGCACGGCCGCCTCGTCCCCTTCCCGCTCGGCATCGAACTCGGCGAAGCGAGCCACGATGTCGGCGCGTGAGGCGAGAGCCGGGTCCTTCGGCAGGGCGACCACCTCGTCACCACGAGTGAGCACGAAGGCGGAGACGCCTCGAGCAGCGACCGCCCCAGTGATCTGCGAGAGGTCGGTGAGCGTCACGTCCACGGCCAACACGACCGGTCCGGTCTCGTGGTCGAAGCGGGAGCCGCCCGTGATGCCGGCCTCCTTGCTGACGAAGAAGAGGTAGGGCTCGGTCCACCCGATCGCCGGTGCCGGTGCCGCGCGACGAACGAAGATCCGCTCGCCGGGGTCGTAGCCGGTCCACTCGGCACCTCGGCGGTCCTCGTCACCGTGACGAAGCCAGCTCGCGTCGGCGCCATCGAAGAGCTGGAAGGCCGCGTCGCCGAACGCCTCGGTGTTCACCACCCGGTTGTAGAGCTCGTAGGGCGGCACGAGCTGCCGAGCGTGGGCATCGTCGAACACCAGGAACTCGAAGGTGTCGGTCGCGACCATCAACGACGAGACCGTCGGGCTGCGCTCGAGCACCGGTCGGAAGTAGCGGTTCAGGTCCCGGCACGAAGACGCGAGCTGTTGGGTCAAGGCCTCGTCGCCGACCGGACCCGCCACTTGGACTCCGGCGATCGCCGGCAGCCACACCTCGCGCTGGTCGAGCATCAAGCGGAGGGTCTCGCTGCTCTCGGCGAAGACCGCGTCGATCTGCTCGACCACCGTGTCGAGCGTCGTCAGCACCCGCTCACGGGTCGCTCCCTCCAGCGCCCGCGTTCGCTGCCGGAGCAGGTAGAGCGTCGGTGCGAGACCGAGAGTCAGGGCGCCGACCGCGCCGAGGAGGAAACGGCGCTGGATCCTGCGACGACCCGCCGCGCCGCGCGAGGCTTCGATCAGCGCCTTCTGGTCGTCGTCGAGCGAGCTCGGGTGCTTCTCCAGCAGCTGTTGCGCCTCGAGGAGCGGCTCACCGCTGGGGATCAGGTAGTCGGTGCCACGGTCATGGCGCAGCCAGCGGTCGGTGTAGACCCGGAGCTGCCGCCGGATGCCGATGGCCTCGCGGATCGCGTCGAGCGCCGCCTGCATCGAGGGGTAGCGCTCGTCGCGGTCGCCAGCGAGCATCCGCTCGATCACCGGTCGGAGCTTCTCCGGGACGTGCGTGTGTGCGTCCCAGGGACGAACCAGCCCCGCGATCGTGTTGGAGATCATCTCGAGCTCGGTGCGGCCATCGAAGGGTCGCTCGTCGCAGAGTGACTCGTAGAAGGCGAGCGCGAACGCGAACTGGTCCGCCGCCGGGCCGACGTTCCCGCCGAGCATCTGCTCGGGCGCCATGTAGGCGGGAGTGCCGATCATCGAGCCTTCGGCGAAGGAGTCGGAGAAGTCGCCGACGTCGGTGCCGGTTCGTTTGGCCTCCGCCATGGTGACGACCGAGCTCTTCACCTCCTCGGCGAGCGGGACCCGACGAGCGATGCCGAGGTCGAGCAGCTTCGCGTGCCCCTCGCCGTCGACGAGGACGTTGTCCGGCTTGAAGTCGCGGTGAACGATCCCTGCCGCGTGGAGCGCTTCGAGGGCGCTGCCCGCCTGCTCGTAGACGTCGATGATCTGTTCGAGCGTTCGCGGCTCGGCGTGCACCCACTCATCGAGCCCGAGGCCGTCCACGAACTCGATGGCCAGGAAGACGTGTTGCAGATACACGCCGCACTCGTAGATGGTCACGAGGTTCGGATGAGACACCGCGGCCATCGCCCGGGCTTCGCGGAGCATTCGCCGCTGCGCGCGAGCGGCGGGCTGCTCGTCGCGGTCGGTCCGCAGGAGCTTGAGCGCCACCTTCCGGTCCAGCTCACGGTCCCGAGCGAGGAAGACGACACCCATGCCGCCTTCGCCGAGCTGACGCTGGATCGTGAAGCGACCCACCTCGCTCCCGCGCGGTAGGTTCACGCCGGAGTCGCGAACGCGAGGTCCCGTGACCTTCTCGTCCGCATCGCCCGGCTCTTCCCGAGTGTCTTTCGCCCCCTTCACCGTCAGACAATATCCCCCGAGTTGGGGGAAACGTCACCTCCGAAAGGGTCCGAAATCTCAGCTGTCCCCTGACGGGGGCGATGCCGCCGGAACCTGCGCGATCCCTTCGAGCGCCGCTGCTTCACTGTCGAACGCCGCGATGAAACGGTTCCGGTGGCAGAAGCGTGCGCCGGGAATGCCACTCGCTTCTACCAGCGCTTCACCCTCGAGACCTGCCCAGGCTTCCGGGAGCTTCACCTTGTCTTCTCGACTCCCTTCGGCGACGGGAATGGTCACCAAACGCCAGTCGCCGCGACCCGGAAAGAGGACCAGATCCGTCGGGTGGTCGGCCCCACCGGCCGCGAAGTACGCCGGCTTCCACTTGAGGTAGCGGTCGAGCTGCAGCGCTCGCCGGCCCTCGCTCTCGGCCGCCGCCATGGCTCGCCGAACCGCCTCGGCGTCCGCGTTGGCGCGCTCGAAACCCGCCCGGATCCCTTCGACCACGTCCATCGCGAGCGTCACCGCGCGCTCGTACCAGCGGTCGAAGTCGTCGCCGGCGCGCTCGTTGAGCACCCCCACGATCATCGAGAAGCACGGCACGCCGTGCTCCGGCTGGCGCGCGCCGACGTCCACCGCGTCGACATAGTCCACGAGCTCCTCTCGGTAGCGACCCGCGAGGTCGGCCGCGACCGCCCCCTCGGCCTCGAGGTGATCGAGCACCATCCCCGCCGAGCTCCGCGTGCCCTCGTACTCACGTTGGTGGTGGTCGAAGCGGCGGGTCGTCGGGTCGAAGACGTGACCGACGTCGAAGACGATGTCCGCCTTCGCCAGCACCTCGGGGTCACGGGACCGGACCACCTCCGCCTCGGGGTCGAGGAAGACACGGATCAGCGCCGCGGCGAGGACGTCGTCCGCATGAAAGGAGCCACTGTGGGTACCGAGCAAGAGGGCCATCGCCGACGCCCTAGCAGGCCGAACGCTCGAACGCTCACGGCCACGGCGAGACGCCGATGGCCCAGTGGTGGATGAGCCCCATCGCCGCGAAGACTCCCAGGGCCGCCAGCAGCCGAACGAAACCGATCTCGGCGAGCACGAGCTTCTGGTCCCCTCGCGCGATGGCCGCGAAGGGCACGAGCGATGTGTGCTTGGCGAAGGTCGCCCAGCCATCGGGGTGCGCGCGGCGACGACGGCGATCGATGTGGACCATCCCGCCGATGGCGAGCACGACCATGCCGCCCATGACCCAGGCCGATCGCACGTCGCCATTGCTCGGCAGGTGAGCGAGGCCCCAGAGCGCGAAGCCCCAGAGCGCCGGGTGACGCGTGACCCGGGTGATGCCGCGGACCGCGTCGGCGCCCTTCTCCAGCTGCCCACTCTGCATCATGCCGGTGGGGTTCGGCGTGCTCACGCCGATCACGAGGAAGAGAAACGCGATCAGCGTCCCCACCGCAGTGATCCATCGAGTCCACGCCGGTGCCGCCCAGAGCAGCTCCATCGGCGCGTCCCGCCATGCCCAGAGCATCCAGCCGAAGGTCCCCAGGCTGACGAGCGAGTAGAAGCCCATGAACCCGCCGGCCCCCATGGCGCCGACGAGCTTCTCGCGGAGCGGATGAGCCGAGAGGAGGAAGTGGAAGCCGACGAAGCTCGTCGTGGCGACCCCGAGCGCGGTGAGCGGCTCCATGACGTCGTCGTAGAGGCATGGGGCGCGGCGGTAAAGTAGGATCGTTCGCCATGGGCATGGGGACGATCGCGGTGTTGACCTCGGGTGGCGACGCGCCGGGCATGAACGCGGGCCTTCGCGCGCTCACCAAGCTCGCGGCCGCGCGCGGGGTGAACGTGCTCGGAGTGGTGCTCGGCTACGACGGGCTCATCGACGGGGAGCACCGCCCGCTGACCACCGACCACGATGGGGAGCTCTGGCCGGTGCCGAGCGTCGATCGCGCGGCCGGAGCCGGCGGCACCGTGCTCGGCTCGGCGCGATCGAAGCGCTTCCTGACCGCGGAGGGCCGAGCGAAGGCGGCGACGTCGATCGCGGACGCCGGCATCGATGGGCTGGTGGTGATCGGCGGAAACGGCTCGCTCACGGGCGCCCACCTGCTGGCCAACGAGCATGGCATCCCCGTGGTCGGGCTCCCCGCGTCGATCGACAACGACATCGGCGGCACCACCACGGCCATCGGCGTCGACACGGCGGTGAACACCATCATCGACGCGTGCGACCGGATCAGTGACACGGCGACGGCCCACCGGCGTGCCTTCATCGTGGAGGTCATGGGCCGCGACTGCGGGTACCTGGCGATGGCCAGCGCGATCGCGGCCGGCGCCGATGCGGTGCTCTATCGGGAGCAGAAGCGCAGCGAGGACGAGGTGGTGCAGGCGGTCGAGCAGGCGATTCGCCGCGGCTTCACCCGCGACAAGCAGCGGGTACTGATCATCAAGTCCGAGGGCGTGCGCCTGCCGGGAACGAAGCTCGCGCGAGTGCTCAACGATCGCATCGAGGGCGACCTGGTCCGGGTCACGGTGCTCGGTCACCTGGTGCGGGGCGGCCGGCCCTCGTTCCAAGATCGACGCGTGGCGAGCCGGATGGCCTACGCCGCCCTGGGTGCGCTCGCCGACGGCCGCACCGACGTGATGACCGCGTGGCGCTCGCCGAGCGAGGCCGCCATCCCCACGGGCGATCCCTCGGTGAGCCTGGTGCCGCTCCACGCGGTGCTCGAGGAGACCGACGCCCTGCTTCGCGGGGAGAGCCCGATCATGAAGTGGCGTCTCGAGACGATGGAGAAGATCAGCGGCGTGCTCGGTGTGTGATGACGAAGCCTCCCCCCGATGTGACCCCGGAGGTCTTTCGCCGGTGGCGTGACGCCCGGCGAGGCGCATTCGCCGGCGAAGTGCTCACGAACCCGTACTGGTCGTGGCTGATCCAGAGCGACGCGAGCGCCTACGGAGCGAACCAGCACTTTGGCGGACCCTCTTCGTTCGGAGGAACGCCCGCGTGGTCGGCCGATCGGTTCGGCCAGAGCGAGATCGAGCTGCCCGACGGGCGACGAGTGCTCATCGCCGGGGAGCACGAGGACTACTACGACCCCGACTTCTTCATCTACAACGACGTGATCCTCTGGGAGCCCGACGACACCCTGACGATCCTCGGGTACCCGGAAGAGGTGTTCCCGCCCACGGACTTCCACTCCGCCACGTTGGTCGGCGACGAGATCCTGCTGGTGGGCAACCTCGGCTACCCGAAGCAGCGGCGTCTGGGCTCGACCGCCATCGTGCGGCTCACGCTCGAGAGCTGGGCCGTGGAGACGCAGAGCTCGCTCGGTGAAGCCCCCGGCTGGATCCACCGACACGACGCGGCTCTCGCAGACGACGGCAGCTCGCTCCTGATCACCGGTGGTCTGGTCGAGGTCGACGAGACCGGTCGGCTGATGGAGAACATCGACGACTACCGCCTCTGGCTCGACGACTGGCGCTGGGAGCGGCTGACGGAGCGGGACTGGCCGCTCTGGGAGCTGCGGCGGCTCGATGGAAAGCGAAACGAGCTCTGGGAGATGCGTCAGTGGCTCTGGAACCAGGAGCACGAGAGTCGGAGCACGATCGTCTACCCGAGCCCTCACGACCGAACGGCACTCGAGGAGCTCTACCGACCGACGCTCGCGCACGAAGCGCTCGAGTCCGACGAGTACGACATCACCCGGATCGAGGTGGCCGGCGTGGTCGTGCGCTTCCAGGAAGGGTTCGACCGCGTGACGATGAGCGTCGAAGGCGACCTGCCGGAGCCGACCATCGCCGCGCTCCGCGACGAGCTCCACACGAAGCTCCAGCGCGCCACCGGCGAGCCATGGGAAGCCGTGCGGCTGAGAGGCTCACACCCGAACGACTGAGCGGCGGGTCCTCACTCGAAGAGGATGGCGTCGGCCATGAGGTTGCCGTGCCGGTTCACGCCCTCGCGGCGATCGAAACAGCCGACCTCGCCGAAGGTCGCGGGCCCGACGAAGGGGGCTCCGTCGATGCGGCTGCCGAAGCGCTGGGACACCTCGTTGGTCCGCTCGGCCGTCACGCCCACACACCCGCCGCAGTAGACCAACACCCCACCGCGGATCGTCTCGGCACCGCGACTCGCCCGCCCGGCGACGCGATCGGTCCGCTCGAAGAGCGCGTCGCGACTGCCGACCATCAATACGAGCTCGTCCCCCACCTTCACGTCGGTGAAGAGCGCCATCGATCCATCGGGTTCGACTCGGTGCGGATGGCTCAAGAGGTAGCGAGTCATCCGACCGATGGTCCCGACCGCCCGGCCGAGTGGATGCAAGGTGGTTTCGCCCAGCACCACGCCGCCGGTGCGGCGCTGCTCGCCGAGCTTGCCCCCGAGCCACTCGTCGTAGACCTCGGCTGCCGGGCGACCGTCGATCGTACGCACGATCCGGCCCGATGCGGCCGTGACCTTCCCCTTGCGACGGCCCGGGTTGTAGCCCGCGACGAACGAGCCGTGCACCGGGGCGTCCGACCGGAAGCCAGCCAGCACGAAGCCTTCTCCGATCGCCTCGCGACTGTGGAAGACGCGCCACTGGCCGCTGATGTCGTCGTCCGCGGCCGACCCGCCATACGCCGGCGGCGGCGACCCATCGAACGCGTCGGCGATGCCCTCGAGGATGCGCTCCTCGAAGCCTGGGGTGGCATGGAGCAGGAGCGCATCGACTCTCCCGAGGCGCTCGCGCAGCTCCCGGGTGAGCTCGGCGGCCCGTTCTCGTGCGTCACGCGCGCCGACCGTGGCGCTCACGGCATCGGCGACCGGATCGCCTGCCTCGCCGATCAGCGCGTGGGCCCCCCGAGGGAAGCCGTCGGGCGTGAAGACACCCTGGAACGAGGTGCATCCGAAGAGCGGCGTCGATCCATCGGCCTGCGTTCGCACCTTCGAGATCGCATCGACCGTTGCGTAGACGAGGGCCCAGCGGGCCGAGGGAGGGATCGGCCCATCGAGCGAGATCACCCGCACGACACCACCATCCGAGGACTGAGGTAGATGTGCATATGGTGCAACTTTACACCCGCATGGGCGCGTCACACCAGCGTCATGAATGACATCTTTTCGTCACCGACGGCGGACGACGAAGAGCGCGAGCACGAGCCAGAGCGCGCCGACGGGCGCGCCGCGGGACGTACGGCACCCGCAACCACCGTCATCGTCTCCGTCGCCGCTCGAGCCGGGCCCTCCGTCGCGCTCGGGCAGCACGCCGCCGTCGGTCGGCATGAAGCCCGCGTCCACGTCTGGGTCCCGGTACTCGAAGGCGCCGGCCGAGGGCGGCTCCGGTCGGGGATAGCCCTCGAAGTCGAGCTCCAGCATCGGCACCGACACCCCGGCGGCGCGCGCCGGCGAGTCCGCGGCGATGCGGTAGTCGCCGTCGCCCACGAAGCCGGCCTCCGCGACCTCGACGTTGCCCATGGCCATCCAGTCCACGTCGCCGCCCGCGCTGATGCCGCCGTTGGGGCCGACGGCGAGATTCGAGAGCGCCTCGCTCGGCCCGAGGATGCCGCCGAATACCCGCAGCGCGTTGCCGCCCGAGCCAACGATCGTGTTGTGGTGGAAGCGGTAGCTCTTGCCCTCGAAGCGATCGCGAACGTTCGCGTAGATCCCGTCGCCTTCGAAACGGACGATCACGTTGTCGTGGACCCAGGTGTCGTCCGCCTCGAGCACGAAGATGCCGTTGGTGGGACCGTTCTCGAGTCGGTTCCGGTGGATCTCGCACTGCGAGAAGCTCCCGATCTGAAGCCCTTGCTGCTGGAACTCGACGCCCTCGAGGCCGACGTTGCGGATCACGTTCCGGGCGACCAGGCAGCCCTCGCGCGCCATGCCGATCTGGGCACCGTCCCAGCCGGTGTTCTCGATCAGGTTGTCGGTGAGCCGGACGCCCTCGAGGAAGTGCGGCTGGTGGGTCTCGCTCGCCCCTTCGCAGTGGATCGTCTGGCCGTTGGCCTGCGTGCTGCCGATGTAGAAGCCCTCACCGATGGTGTCGTGGACGTACATGTGGTGAAAGGAGACGTCCCGCTGGGTGAACGTCCCCCGGTCGGCGCTGCCGTCGCAGAGCGGATCGGTCTTGGCGGAGACACCCGCGAACCCGGTGTCGTGGATCTCGACGTGGTCGACCTCGTAGTTGGTCGAGCGCCCGAGCAGCCAGAGCCCCACGCCCGGGTAGGGCTCGCGGTCGGGCGCGGAGATCTCGAAGCCGTAGGTCAGCGCCGGGTCCCCGGTGCCCGTCAGGTGGAAGTGTTGGGAGTCGTCTTCGAACACCAGCGCGTAGGCGCGCTCCTCGTTGTGGATCCGAACGAGACCACCACAGTTGATGATCTCGATCGGAGCGTCGGCGGTGCCGGTGAGATGCCGAAAGCGGATGAACTCGCGCTCGCCCGCCATGACGCAGACCCGGTCGCCGGGCGCGTAGCCGAGGTCGTCCCCATCGACCGTCTGGGTGTCGAGCGCGACGACGTGGTCGCAATCGCAGTCCTGAGCAGAGGCCTCGCCCCCCAGCACCGAGACCGATACGAGAGCGACACAAAAGCGAACGGGGTTCATGGCGACGGAGGATAGACCGCTCGCCGCCCGCCGTCTGCATCGATCCCTCACGACGTGCGAGCGGATGCGACGTGCGCCAGCACGCTCACGCCGAACCAACGGCGGAAGGCCCGCTGCAGTCGACGAGCTCCGTGCAGCTCGATGCGTCCCTCCCGGAGAGCATCGGTCAGCGCGAGATCACCGCGCCATGCGTAGATCATGTCGGGGAGGGACGCTTCGACCCAGAGACCGACCTCGAGTCCCGGCGGCTCCAAGCAGAGCTCCACGCCTCCCGGTCCGTTGAGGAACCACCACCGCCGCTTGTTCTTCGGCTGGTCGGTCAGGAGGAGCTCGACCACCACCTGCTCGCCGTCGAAGGCCTCGGGGCGAACCGACCGCTCGAACGCCCAGATGAAGAGCCCGAGGTCGACCTCGTCCTTCGCGAGCTCACGACGGGTCCAGCGCTGCCCCCACTCGCCGAGCGTGAGCACCAGCGGCACGAGCTCGGCCCCGGCCTCCGTGAGCCGATAGGCGGAACCACGGCCACCCTCCTGCACGATGACGCCCTCCGCTTGGAGCTCCTTCAGTCGCCGGCTGAGCAGCGAGGGGGACATCGTGGGCACGCCACGCTGCAGGTCGGAGAAGCGGAGGGGACCACCGGCCAGGTCCCGAACGAGCAGCGGGGTCCACCGCTGACAGAAGAGCTGGGCCGCTTTCGCGACCGGGCAGAACTGACCGTAGGACTTCATGGGCTCCCCTCTCGACGGGAACGGTCTCACTCGCGGCGGAGCTCCGCTACTACACTTCCTGCAGTAGACCGGTGGGGGTCGGCGTCCGACGCTCGGCCCATGGAATCGACGACCCGACGAGCGACCGACGCCCACGAGCGCGGTCAGGTGAACGCCAGCGCGGCCGAGATCTACGACGAGCTCTTCGTCCCCGCGCTCTTCGCGGAGTGGCCGGCGCGCGTCCTGGACGCGGCCGGCCTCAGCGCGACGGACCGGCTACTGGACGTGGCGTGCGGCACGGGCGTGCTGGCGCGTGCTGCGCGTGAGCGGGCGCGCGACGTGGTGGGCGTGGACATCAACGAGGGCATGCTCGCGGTGGCTCGCCGCGAGCCGGCCATCGAATGGGTCCAGGCCGCCGCCGAGCAGCTGCCCTTCGAGGATGCGAGCTTCGACGTCGTCGCCAGCCAGTTCGGGCTGATGTTCTTCGTCGACCGCGCGAAGGCGCTCCGCGAGATGTGCCGGCTCGTGAAGCCCGGCGGGAGTCTCGCGGTGGCGGTCTGGAGCACGCTCGACGAGACGCCGGGCTACGCCGCGATGGCCTCGCTGCTCGGCCGCCTCTTCGGGCGCGCGGCCGCCGAATCGCTGGAGGCGCCCTACTCGCTCGGCGACCCGGACGTGCTTCGCCGGGCGTTCGCCGACGCCGGGATGGAGGACCTGACCGTCGAGCTCGTGGATGGGACCGCCCGCTTCCCGTCCCTCGAGCGGTGGGTCCACGTCGACATCCGCGGATGGACCCTCGCCGATCAGATCGACGACGACGGCGTGGCGCGGCTGCTCGAGGCCGCCGAGACCGAGCTCGCCCGCTTCGTTCAGCCGGACGGATCGGTCGCGTTCGCGGCCCCGGCGCTCATCGCCGTCCACGAGCGCTGAGCTTCGAGCGCCGCCATGGCGCGCTCCACGGTCCACGGGCCCTCGCTCGGGAAGAGGTAGAGCTGGTCGGGCATCCGGGGGGTGCGCTGGCCCTCGCGGATGCCGTGGTTGGGTCGGCAGCGCGCCTCCGGCAAGGGTCCCTCGCGGAGCGCGGCGAAGGTGAGCTCGCGCTCGTGCCCGGGGCCGAAGAGCATCGGCACGATCCGGTCGACGGGCACGTCGGCCAGCCACCGGTCCTGGAGGCACCATGAGCCGAGCGCGGTCATCTCGAGCGACCAGCCCTCGGGGAGGCGCGTCTTCAGCTGCTGGAGCAGCTCCGCATACGCCGGCCGGAACGACACCGGGGCGTCGAAGTCGATCTGCAGCCCGCTCGCGCGCTCCGCGAGCACCGGCGCGATCTCGGCCACCAGCCCGTCGAGGTCCAGGTCCGCGGCGGAGACGTCGGGCTCCACCTCGATGCGGACCACCGCGCTTCGCCGGGTCGCGGCGTCGAGCCGCATCGGCGAGCGTCGCGGTCGCACGAAGAGCCCCTCCCGCCGGACGCGAACGGTCCGCGCCAGGTAGGCCACACCGACTCGTCCGTCGCTGGCGTCCTCCAGCCCGCGGAGATCGGTCGCCCCATGCCACACCCAGAGCGTCGCCTCCGGGGGCGTGGTGCGCTCGGTCGCGGACTCCGCGGCAGCGCTCCGCGGCGCGGGCTCCTCCGGCTGCGCGCAGGCGCTCGCCCCGACGAACAGGGCCAGGCTCAGCCGTACCAGTAGCGGGTGGCTGCGGTCCATGGGTCGTCCGGGAAGCGTTGGTGGAGGAGCACGAAGGCGCGCCGAGAGAGCACTCCGGTGCGCGCGTCAGTCGCGTTGTGGAGCGAGGCGCGCCGAGTTCGCTCCACGAAGCGGTGGAGCATCTCCGGCGTCCGCGGATCCGCGGGGTGGGCCTGGGCGAGTGCCAGCACCAGCTCGCCCATCGCGTTGATGCGCCGGCCCTTCCGTTCCATCTCACGGCGTTCGTCGCTGGCGGGCAGCTCGACGGCTCCCAGAAAGACCGACACCGCCGTCTGCTCCGGATGGTCGTCGCCGCAGGTGCCGAAGCGGCAGCCGTAGCCTTGGCTGTGGTTCCAGTGCTCGCGCAGCTCGTCGCAGATGCTCAGGTCGCCCGGGTCGTGCTCGAGCAGAGCCAGCGTGAGGCCGAAGCGAAGCGCCTCGTCCGACACGCGAAGGAGCGGTCGGAGCGTGCTCGGCAGACCGTCGTCGTCGTCGGCCGCCGAGCCGACGATTCCTCGGGCGAAGCGCCGCGCTTCGTCCATGTCGCCGAGGAACGTCGCCCGCGCCAGCCCTTCGATGGCGAGCTGGTCTTCGAGCGAGTCCGGCGCGCGCCCCATCAACCGTCGCCACTGAGCCATGGAGAGCCGCGCGACCGCGGCCCGGCCATCCGCGTGGAGCGCGCCCCGGACCCGGCCGGTCGGCGCGCCATGGCGGTCGGTCGTGACACGCCACCGAAAGCTGTACTCGAGGACCTCGCGTTCGTTGCGCGCCGTGGCGAGCGCGAGCGCCGACGCGGCGTTCTGGGTCGCGGCATTCGAATCCTGCGCCAGCCGGAGGAGCGCCTGCGCCTCGCGACGCGCCGGTCCGGTCCGGCCCTGGGCGAGCGCCCAGCGACCCGCGTGGAAGCGTCGATTGATCTCGAGGAGCCGACCTCGAAGCTGGGGTGGCTGCCGGACCGGTGGGATCACCCGGCCGAGTCCTCGCAGCTCCGCGAGGGTCGTGTCCTCACCGGCGCAGGGATCGTGGCCGGCGATCAGCGCGACCAGCCCGCTCGCGCACGAATCACGCGGGACGCGCTTGGCGAAGTGCACGATGTCGCGGAGCAGCCGCGGCAGATCGGCGCCGACCGATTCGGTCCGCAGTCGCTCCGAGAGCACCGCCACGATGTCGGCCGGATCGCGCCCGGCGAAGAGCACCACCTGGTCGAGGAGCTGCACGATGCCTCGTCGCGCCTTGGCGCTGCGGGTCTGCTGCAGTCGATCGCGGAGGTCTTCGGCGGTGCCGAGCCCGCGCTTCACCCGCAGGTAGCCGACCCGGTAGCGGGCGATGTCTGCCCACGGGGACGCGGTCTGCGCGATCGCCGCGAAGAGCGGCTCCGCCGCGGCCGGCTCCTCGCCGTACGCGGTAGCCGCGGCGATCTGGTAGGCGCGATCGAAGCGCGCGAGCGGAGCGGCCGTGGCGGGCAGGGGATCGGGCACCGCCGCGCTCGCGTCCGAGCAGCGGGCGAAGACCTGATCCTGAGCCTCGACCCACGCGCGCACCTCGTCGGGGGTCTGCCGACCGGCGCGGTCGATGAGAGTCTCGGCCGCCGTGCGGAAGGCGTCCGGACCGCAGATGAGCCGATGGCTGTAGTTGGGCCCACGCCGCCACGGATCCACGCGCCCGGTGCGACCACCATGGGCTCGGCGAGCGCTCGCCCACGCGTCCATCGCCGGCCGCAGCGCGTCGCTCACGCGGAGCTGCAGCCAGCTACCGCCATCGCCGAAGGAAGCGCGCTCGGTCGCGTCGAAGCGTTTCCCCTTCGTCCGCGCCCACGCGATCACCCAGTACTCGGAGTGCCAGCCGGGCGAGAGGAGCGGCAGTCGCTCGCCCGCGAGGAGCGCATCGAGCGCGGGTCTCGGCTCTCCCGCCGTGTCCGAGTAGGGCATGAAGCCGCAGGCGTCCGCCGGCTCGGGTTGGAGGAACGCCGCGAAGAGGAGCAGCAGCGGGATCGATCGAATGGTACGCACGGTCGCTGCCCCAGTGAGCAAGGTGCGGGCCAACGTCGTCAACCGTCCTCGCGCGGGAAGCCCGCCGCCGATCGTGTCGACCACACCGCACGAGCGTGTCCCGGCCCCGACGGTGGCGGAGAATCGCGTCGTGCGCGACCATGCGCGCCATGGTGGAACGAGCGGTGTGGGTGCTCGCCGGGCTGGTGGTGCTCGGGGGCTGTGGCGATGACGACGGCCTGGAAGACGACGGAGCTCCGATGGAGGACCTCGGCCCGGGGGCGGACCTCGGGTCGACCCCGGATTCGGGCGGCCCGGACGTGGACGCGTTCACCCCCGGGGTGGACCTCGGACCACCCGGCAGCGGCTGCGGCCGAGACCCCGGCGGCGCCGACCAACGGCTCTCGCTGAGTCACGACGGTCGGACCCGAACCTTCCTGGTCCATCTCCCCGACGGCTACGACCCGAGCGTGGAGACGCCGGTGGTCCTCAACTTCCACGGGCGGACGATGACCGCCACCCAGCAGGAGTACGTCACCGCGATGGACGCCGAGGCCGACGCCGAGGGCTTCATCGCCGTTCACCCGCAGGGCGTGGGCAACACCTGGAACGTCGGCTTCTGCTGCGGCGAAGCGATGAGCGAGGACGTCGACGACGTCGGCTTCACGGCCGCGCTGCTCGACGACCTGAGCACGCGCTTCTGCGTGGACACCGCCCGGATCTACGCGACGGGCCTCTCCAACGGCGGCTTCATGTCGCACCAGCTCGGGTGCCAGCTCTCGGATCGCATCGCCGCCATCGCTCCGGTCGCCGGGACGAACGTGACGACGGTCTGCTCGCCGAGCCGAGCGGTGCCCGTGCTCCATTTTCACGGCACCGAAGACACGCTCGTTCCCTACGAAGGCTACACCGGTGGCTTCGGGTCGGTCGCCAGCACGATGAGCGGGTGGGTCAGCCGCAACGGCTGCGGCGAGACGTCGAGCACGACCTTCGACGAAGGCGACGTCACCTGCGAGGACTGGACCGGCTGCGACGACGGCGCGGTGGTTCGCCTCTGCACGGTCGATGGCGGCGGCCACCAGTGGCCCGGTGGCGCCACCCTCCCCGGCCTCGGCAGTAACACCGACGTCGTCGTCGCGACCGACGCCATGTGGGACTTCTTCGAAGCCCACTCCCTCTGACTCCCCCCCCACCGCTCAGGAGCCCGATGCGCGCAGCAGTCTTCCACGGAACCAAGGACATCCGGATCGACGACGTCCCGGACCCGGCGATCGAAGCGCCGACGGACGCCATCGTTCGGATCACCCGCACCGCCGTCTGCGGCTCCGACCTGTGGTTCTACCGAGGGCTGCAGCGCTACAAACCGGGGAGCCGAACCGGCCACGAGCCCATGGGCATCGTCGAGGAGGTCGGCGCCGAGGTGCGCACGTTGAAGAAGGGGGACCTCGTGCTCGCGCCCTTCGCCATCTCCGACGGCACCTGCGAGTTCTGCGAAGCCGGTCTGCACACCTCCTGCACCCACGGCGGGTTCTGGGCGAGCATCACCGACGGCGCCCAGGGGGAAGCCGTGCGCGCGCCGCACGCCGACGGCACGTTGGTGAAGGTCCCCGAGAGCGTCGCCGGCGACGACGCGATGCTCGACGCCCTCTTTCCCCTCAACGACGTCATGGGCACCGGCCACCACGCGGCGATCTGCTCGGGCGTCGAGGCGGGCTCGACCGCGCTGGTCATCGGCGACGGAGCCGTCGGTCTCTGCGGCGTGCTGGCCGCCAAGCGGCTCGGTGCCGAGCGCATCATCGCCGCCGGTCACCACGCCGACCGACTCGAGAAGGCCCGCGCGTTCGGCGCCACCGACGTCGTCGACACCGGCGACGAGGGTGCCATCGGCGAGATCCTCGAGATGACCAGCGGCGGCGCCAAACACGTGCTCGAGTGTGTGGGCGCCACCTCGTCCATGAAGCAGGCCATCCAGCTCGTGCGCCCCGGTGGCGCCATCGGCTACGTCGGCGTGCCCCACGGCCCGGCCGAGGACGGCATCGACATCATGCAGCTCTTCTTCAAGAACGCCGTGCTCCGCGGCGGTCCCGCGCCGGTCCGCGCGTACATGGAAGAGCTCATGGCCGACATCCTCGCCGGGACCCTCGACCCCTCGCCGGTCTTCGACATGACCGTCGACATCGACGGCATCCCCGATGGCTACCGAGCGATGGACCGGCGCGAGGCGCTCAAGGTGATGGTCAAGGCCTGAGCGCTCGCGCCCCCACTACGCGGCGACGACGCCGCCGTCCACGTCGATTTCCGCGCCCGTCACGAACGAGCCCTCCTGACCGAGGAGGAAGACCACCACGCGGGCCACCTCCTCCGAGGTGCCCATCCGCCCGAGCGGAACCTGCGATCCCCAGCCTGCCTTGAGCTCGGCCACGGCCTCGGCGGGCATGCCCACCTTGCCGTAGATCGGGGTGTCCACCGGCCCCGGCGCCACGCAGTTCACACGAATGCCGCGGCCGGCCCACTCGGCTGCGAGCACCCGAGCGAAGCTCCGGAGCGCGCCCTTGGACGCCGCGTACACCGAGGTCGAAGGAAAGCCCTTCCGGTTGGCGATGGTCGTGTTGATCACCACCGAGCCGCCGTCGACGATGGCCTCCGATAGCTTCTGCAGGAGCAGGAAGGGACCGCGCACGTTGAGGGCGAAGGTCGCGTCGAACTGATCGAGCGTCGCCTCCTCGAAGGGACGGAAGGTGGCGATGCCCGCGTTGACGAAGACGCCGTTCAGACTCTTGGGCTCGAAGCGCGCGGCGAGCCCGTCGATGTCTTCGGGTTTCGCCGCGTCGGACCGCACCAGCTCCACGCCCTTCAGCTTCTCGCTCGCCGCGGCCAGCCGCTCTTCGCTTCGCCCGGTGCCGATCACGGTCGCGCCGCGCGCTGCCAGCAGGCGCGCGGTCTCGAAGCCCATGCCGGAGTTGGCGCCGGTGACCAGATACGTCTCGTTCTTCATGTCTCGCTCCCTTTGCGTTGGAGCTCATGAGACGAGGCCGCGCAGGTCCGGTGACGCGAGGCGATGCACCCCGAGCGTGCACCGACGCACGGTAACGAGTCAGCGCGCGCGACGAGGGCGGAACGCCTTGGGCCCGGCGGTCATCAGCTGCTCGGCGAGCGCACGGATCGGGTGCCGGTCCGGCACCGGTTCCTTGCCGGCTGCCATGTAGTGGAGCTGGCGCGCGTACCAGGTGAGCTCGACCATGCCCATCCGGTCGATGGCCTTCACGCCGGTGGTGCGTTTGGCCAGGCTCACGCTCGCCTCACCCGGGGTGAGCAGCTCGTTGGGGAAGTCCGGGTAGACGGCGAGCGGTCGCGCCAGTCCGACGAAGTCGACTGCGCCCGACTGGATCGCGTCTGCCATCGCGGCGCCGGACCGGAAACCGCCGGTCACCGCCAATGGCGCGTCGAGCTCGGCGCGGACCTTCTCCGCGAACGCCAGGAAGTACGCCTCCCGCTCCTTGGTGCTCGACTTCACGCCCACCATCGCCGGCGCCTCGTAGGTCCCGCCGGAGATCTCGATGAAGTCCATGCCCGCCTCGCCGAGGGCGCGTATGGTCTCCATCGACTCCTCTTCGGAGACCCCGCCCCGCTGGAAGTCGGCGGAGTTGATCTTGATGGCCACGCCGAAGCCCGGCTTCGTCGCGTCGCGCATCGCTCGGTAGACCTCGAGCACGAAGCGGCGACGGTTCTCGGCCGAGCCGCCGTAGCGGTCGTCGCGGTGGTTCGTGAGCGGCGAGAGGAACTGGCTCACCAGATAGCCGTGGGCGCCGTGGATCTGTACGCCGTCGAAGCCGGCTCGCTCCGCGATGGCCGCGCTTCGGCCGAAGCGCTCGACGATGTCTTCGATCTCGCCGATCCGTAGCGCCCGTGGCGTTGCGAACATCGCCTGCATCGCCTCGCTGAAGGGCACCGCGGACGGCGCGACCGACTCGTCGTTCAGGAACTTCGGCACCTGCCGCCCCGGGTGGTTCAGCTGCATGTAGATCAACCCGCCGCGTGACTTGGCCGCCCGGGCCCACGCGTCGAGCGCCGGCAGGTCTCGGTCGTCTTCGAGCACGATGTTCCCCGGCTCGCCGAGCGCGCGCCCGTCGACCATCACGTTGCCGGTCACCGACAGTCCGATGCCACCCGCGGCCCAGCGACCGTAGAGCGTGGCCATCTTCGATGGCGCCCGTGTGTCTCCACCGGCGAGGGCCTCGCTCATGGCCGACTTCATGAGCCGGTTGGGGACGACCTGACCGTTCGGCAGGGTGAAGGACTGCCCCAGGACCTCGTGAGGCAGGGTGTCGGTGGTGGCGCTCGGCATGGACTCGGTCTCTCCTGTGCGCCGTCGGTCGCGGCGCCCACCCCGACGTTACCCAATCCGTACGGTCTCAGCCTGCTCCCTCAGAGCGAACGCAAGTACGCGAGCAGAGCGGCGGTGTCCGCATCGTCGAGCGGCACGGTCGGCTCGTGGCCCGACGTGCAGGAGCCATCGAGGGTCGCCTCGAGCGTCTCGGCGCAGCCGTCGTCGAGGTAGGGCGCCCGTGCAGATAGTCACCCGACGAACACTCACGCAGAACGCGTGGAGCGCCAGTGGGACCGACTCGACGACATAGCCGCTCGCTCCGAAGCGCTCGGCGGCTTCCCCGATGCTGCCAACGAAGGAGCGCACCTCTGCCAGTCGGTCGCGGACCCGCGTGTCGGGGAGCTCTTCCGCGAGCATCGCGAAGAGCGCGTCCCTCCCACCCCATCCCGTGGAGCACGCCCACCTCAGCGCGAGCGCGAGAGCCAGCGCCCCGACGTAGGCCTCATCGCTGTGGTGGGTGATCCGCGAGACATCGCGCAGCTTCTGCCGCGCACGCCCATGGGCGGACGTTAAGGACGCCCCCCATGGCCGCAACGGCTCAGCCCTCGGCCTCGAGGGCCTTCTTCCGCGCCTCGCTCTCTGACGCGGCGGTGCCGAAGATCCCCTTGGCCATGAGGCTGAGCTCGGAGTCGCGGCGAGCGCGGTAGACCTCGGCGCGCGCTCCGTGGACGGCAGCCTCGTCCGGCGCGGCCAGGAAGGCCATCTGCGCGAGCTCGCACGCAAGCCGTGGGTCGGAGTCCTTCAGCGCGATGGCTCGCTCGGCGAGGGCATGGGCGCCACCGCAGAGCGAGGCGAGCTCCTTGGCGACGGAGTCGTCGGAGGGTGGCTTCAGGTGCGCCGGATTGCCGTCGTACCAGCCGCCGTAGAGGCGCCAGATGTTGCGGACCACGAACTCGGGCTCGTCATAGGCGGGCTGCAGGTAGGGCCGCTCCATGAGCTCGGCCGGGACCTTCACCTCCATCAGGATCTGGTTGAGCAGCATGCCCTCGTTCATTCGCGCGAGGGTCTGCTCGACCAGGCTCTCGAGCGCCGTCGCGAGATCGCCGAGCACCTGCTGGATCCGATCGGCGCCACCGATCGGTAGACCGTGGGCTGGCAGCAGGAGCTCGGCCGGGTAGCTCGCCATCGTGCGAAGCGCGCGTGCCCACTCGCCGGGGTAGCGCTGGACCTTCTGTGGGTTGCCGGCGTTGGGGAAGACCCAGGTCACGAAGTCGCCGACCACGAGCGCCTTCTTCTGCGGCACCCAGGCCCAGAGGTGATCGTCGGTCTCGCCGCGGTCGTGGAAGAGCTGGAAGTCGAGCTCACCGACCCGAACGCTCATCCGGTCGTCGAACGTCACGTCCGGGCGCACCCAATCCTTCGGGCCGAAGCGCCCGTCGAGGGAGCCGCCGAGGAGCACCTTGCCGAGCGTGCTGAACTGCCGCTCGTTGATGATCCGGTTGTAGCCGTTGGTGGCCTGGTAGCGATCGAAGCGCGCGAGGACACCGCGGTGGCCGATGAAACGCGGATCGCGATCGCCGCGTTGGCGCGCCTCGTCGACGAACGCCCGAGCGCCGCCGATGTGGTCGATGTGCCCGTGGGTGTAGGCGACCGTGTGGACCGGCGCGTCCGACCAGGTGCGGATGCCTCTGAGGATGCCCTGGTTCATCGGCTCGAGGCTCGTGTCGAAGGCCACCAGCCCATCGCCAGTGTCGAAGACGACCACGTGGGAGAAGGCCTCCACCATCGCGATGCCCTGGGTGATCGGCGCGAGCTGCATGCTCACGCGGTTCACCGAGAAGGGCCCTTCGTAGAGGTTCTCGTCGATGAAGCGAGAGGACAGCTCGAGCAGGGTCTTCATGGCGCGTCTCCTTCGGGCTCGCTCTCGCGACCCATGAGAGAATTATGAAAAACCTTCTCATGATGTCAAACGGCCGCCGTCGAGCCGCGGAAAACATCAATGGTTTTGCAGGTGCCCCGCGAGCGTGAGGCGTTCATGCCTCGACATTGCAGCGGCACCGGCCTATCCCGAGGGGGCTGACGATGAAGCTCTCCACCGAAGCGCTCCTGGCCCAGCTCGCCCGCGAGGACCGCGGCGACGACGCCGTGCTCGCGGCGGCCCGCGACGTCTTCCTCGAGTTCGGGATCCGCCGCTCGCGGATGGGCGACATCGCGGAGCGAGCGGGAATGAGCCCCGCGACCCTCTACCGCCGCTACGCGGGCAAGGAGGAGCTGGCCACCGCCGTCTTGGCGAACGCGATCAGCAGCCTGCTCACCGACCTCGACGGCACGGTCAGCCAGGACGGCCCGGCCGACGAGCAGATCACCAACGCCATCGTCCGAGTGCTGATGCGGGTCCGCGACGCACCGCTGCTGACCCGCCTGCTCGAGACCGACCCCGAGCTCGTGCTGCCCCTCATCACCGTCCGCGGCGAGACACTGATGACGCTCGGCACCCAGTTCATCACCGGCCACCTCCGTCGACTGGTCGCCGACGGTCGCATCACGGAGCTCGACCCCGCGCCGGTGGCCGAGCTCCTCACGCGCTTCGTGCACTCGCTCTATCTGACGCGGGCCTCGTCGCTTCCGCTCGACGACGAGAAGGCGACCCGATCCATGGTGCGCGCGATCGTTCGGCGGCTCCTGCCGCCTGGCTGAGGAAGTTGCGACTCGGCCGGGGCGTAGCGAAGAGCATGACGAACGAAGCCGGCTTCGAGCTCGGCCAGGGGGACCACGAAGATGGGAGCCCAGGCTGCGTGGTCCGCCTCCGGGACGGCACGCTGACCCTCGAGATCCGCCACTGCGACGACTACGACGCAGCGCTGGAAGGCGAAGGCGAGCTCGCGCGATGGGTGGGCGACGCGCTCGGGAAGGTGCTCGCGAAGGGCTCGCCGACCGCGGTCGAGGTCCAGCTGCGGCCGGACTACGCCGGTGAGCTCTTCCGAGAGTGGCTGGCCGATCTGCTCGTCGACAAGCTGCCCGACAGCGTGCGCTCGCTCTACTGGGGCTCCGATTGGGGCTTCTGCTTCGTGGAGCTCCCCGACTGCGGCGCGCTCTTCTCGAAGCTCGATCTCGAGACGCTCCGACTGCAGGGCGAGTGGCACGAAGAGAACGCCGAGCTCGACACGACCGGCCTACGCCATCTCGGCCTCGCCGCCCTGAGCGTCGACGCGCTCGAGGCCCTGAGCGAGCTGGTCCTCGATGGCGTCGAGCACCTCGAGCTCTGGCTCTACGACCACGAGAACGAGGGCGCCGACCTGCTCGGCATCGACGACCTGGACACGCTACTGGCGCGCGAGCTGCCCGCCCTGCGGATGCTGACCGTGCATGCGTGCGAGTTCGGGCCCGAGCTGATCGAGGCGCTCCCCGACGCCGCGTTCTTCGAGACGCTGGAAGCGCTGCACCTGATCGGCGCGACCATCGAGGGCTCGTTCCTCGACGAGTCGTGCGCGGA
>CAYXAP010000068.1:0-3569 GCA_964462035.1 uncultured Sandaracinus sp. | reverse complement strand
ATTTGTCGTTCCCGCGAAAGAAAGCGTCGCTTCCACGAAAGCCCCGCTCGAGCGGCGTCTCTATCTTCCTGACCCACTACGGAAGGAGAGCTCATGGCTCGCTCGGAACACGTCGTCCTGATTCACGGCAACTTCGTCAACAATCACGGATGGGCCCCATGGAAGCAGCGCTACGAAGCGCGCGGGTACACGGTTCACACACCGGCGAACCCGGGCCACGAAGGCACGCCGGCCGAGCTGCGCGCCGAGGTCCATCCAGACCTCGCCACCACCGGGTTCGTCGAGGTGGTCGAGAATCTCGAGCGCGTGATCGACGGGTTGCCCGAGAAGCCGCTGGTCGTCGGTCACTCGATGGGTGGCGCCGCGGTGATGAAGCTGGTGGAGATGGGCAAGGCCGTCGCCGGCGTCAGCGTCCATGGCGCGCCCCCGAAGAACGTGTTCCCGGCGCCGTTCCAGACGCTGCGCACGGTGTTTCCCGCCATCGGCCTGTTCAGCTTCGGCAAGACCTGGCTCGGCAGCCCCAAGTGGTTCGACTACGCCTTCTTCAACACGCTCGAGGAAGAGCTGCGACCCGCCGCCTACGAGGCCAACGCGGTGCCGGAGAGCTTCAAGGTCAACACCTCGCTGCTCTTCGACGAGTTCGCGCGGGTCGACTTCGCTCAGCCACACGTACCGCTGCTCTTCCTGGGCGGGACGAGCGACCACATCTTTCCGGCCGACTTCACGCGACGCATCGCGAACGGCTACCGCGACGAAGACAGCCGCGTCGACGTGAAGATCTACGAAGGCCGGAGCCACTTCACCTGCGGCGAGCCCGGCTGGGAGAGCGTCGCCGACGACATCCTCGACTGGTACGAGAGCCTGTAGGCCGAGGCGCCACGCGGGCCCGTCGAGCGTCGACGTTCGGTTAGACTCGGCCCATGTCGACGCCGCTCCCCGACGAAGTGGCTCACGCCCTCCAGCACAGTCGGGCCGCGGTCTTCTGCCATGACATCGTCATGGACGCGATCGACCTCTCGATGGCGGTCGATCGACACGTGCTCCTCTACGGCCTCGAGGGGCTCTTCCTGCTCGAGACCGACCAGGCGTCGTGGCGACTCCCGCCTTCGCGGGCGGCCTGGGTCCCGGCGGGCACGCTCGTCACGGCGACCACCATCAAGCAGGTGCGCTGCACCTCGATGTTCTTCGACCGCGATCTCGCGCCCGCGTTGGCCGACCGCCTCATCGCGTTCAACGTCAGTCCGGTCGTCCGGGAGATGGTGAAGCACGCCCGCCGCTGGGACGTGCACGCCGCCAAGCCCGGCGACGCCGAGCTCGAGCGCTTCTTCCTCACCTTGCTCGGCCTGTGCCGCGAGCTCGTGGACGAGCCGGGTCAGCTCTCGCTCCCGAAGGCCCAATCGCCCGAGCTGGGTCGCGTGCTCGAGTACACCCGCGCCCACCTGAGCGACCCTCTCCGGCTCGAGGACGCCGCGAAGAGGGCGGCGATGAGCCCACGAACGCTGACCCGCCGCCTGAACGCCGAGATCCACATGACCTGGGGCCAGTACCTGCAGGCCGCGCGAATGCTGAGAGCGATGGAGTGCCTCGCCGAAGGCAAGCAGGTCACGGAGACCGCGTTGGAGGTCGGCTACGGCAACATGGCCGCCTTCAGCACGGCCTTCCGCAAGTTCACCGAGCTCACCCCGAGCGAGTATCGAGCGCAGTTCTAGCGGGGCAGCGCGTCGAGCTCGCGGATGCGCTGATACGCCACGCCGAGCTCTTCGCGAAGAGGGCCCTCACACGCCTCGCGCGTCAGGTGCAGCATGAGTGGCTGCCTTCGGTGGGGCTCTCGTTCCAGCCGTTCGAGGAGGCGAGCGAAATCCACAACCGCACCCGCTCGGTCGCCGGCATGGAGGCGACAGTCGGCCTTGGCCTCCAGGACCACGTCGACCCACCATGCCCTCGGGCCGTCGAAGGTCTGCAGCGGCACGGCTTCGTACGCAGCGAGCGCCTCTCCGAAGCGCTTCTTGTCGTGGAGGCAGTGGGCCCGATAAAGCAGTGCCCAGCCGTGCTCGGGGTCCAGCTCGAGGGTGCGCTCGAACCAACGCCAGGCCTCGTCACCCGAGCCACCCGAGCCGTGGAAGTAGTGCCATTTGCCGATCGAGTAGGGGACGCCGGGGTCGGTGTCGTCCAGCTCCAGCGCCCGCTCGAGCCAACGGAGCGCCAGGGGCGCGAGCCGTTTCCGAGTCGCCTCGTCCGCTGCGCAGAGAGCCGCGTACTTGGTCGTGATCCCCCGCGAATGCCAGAGCAGGTGGTCGTGCGGCTCGAGCCGCAACCCCGCCTCGTAGATCCGGTCGAGCACCTCCGGCGCGAACCCGAAGTGGTATTCCATGTGAATCGCGAGGTGGCGGAGTCGCTCGTGCGCTGGGATCTCGATGTACCCCGTGCGTCGTAGGTACTCGTCGAGGTCCACGCGCGCCGCCACCGCTGCCGGCTGCTCGCCGTAGCTCGAGCGATTGAGCCAAGCCCAGAGCTCCTCGAAGGGATCGGCGTCCGGCCGCGCTTCGGTGTCCAGCCGACCGCGCAGCTTCGCGCGGTCGCGCGCATCGATGCGACCGGTGAGAACCGCAGAGCGACTCATCGGGTGTACTCCGTTCGATGGTGGGCGTGGGCCATGGAGGGCCGCACCCTAGGCACGATCGAGCGATTGTCATGCCGCATCGTTCGATAGGCACGGAAGGTGCGGCGCCCCCGCGTCTTGCGCTCCCCTGGTTCGTCCCCACCCTGCGCCGCCTCATGAGGGTGACCGAGCTGACATCGGAGGCGATGCATCGGATCCGCTACACCAATGCTGGGAAGCGAGGTCGAGCGGAGTCGTCCGTCTTGCCGGTGCTGGTGGGAGAGGCGGAAGGGCTGCCCGACGACATCGACGCCCTGGTGATCACCAGCGACCTCCAGGGCGTGGCGCCTTCGTGGATCCACCACGGCGCGAACGTGCTGCTCGGCGTCCATCTGGTCGACCAGCTGCTCGAGCTGAGCGAACGAGGGAAGCTGCCCTACCCCGAACGCACGGGCGTGATCCTGGCGGGCGACCTGTACTCGGCGCCGGCTGGCAACGTGCGCGGCGCCTCCGGCGATGTCCGCGAAGTATGGACCGCCTTCGCCGCCGCCTATCGATGGGTGGCGGGGGTCCAGGGGAACCACGATCGCTTCGGATCGAAGCGCGACCGTGAGCGTCTGGAAGCGACCGAGGGTGTCCACCTGCTCGATGGCGCGGTCGAAGCGCTCGACGGTCTGGCGATCGGCGGCGTCGGCGAGATCATGGGCAACGCCAAGAAGCCCGGTCGCAAGTCCGTGTCCGAGTTCCTCACGTTGCTCGAGCTCGTCGTGGACGAGACACCCGACGTGCTCGTGCTCCACCAGGGACCCGATGGCGGCGATCGGCAGGCGGGCGACGCCGACGTTCGTGACCGCACCGACGACTTCGAGGGGCTCGTGGTGTGCGGCCACGTCCACTGGGAAGAGCCGCTGCACGAGCCCGAGGACGGACCACAGGTCTTGAACGTCGACAGTCGAGTGGTCGTGCTGCG
>CAYXAP010000067.1:45219-46871 GCA_964462035.1 uncultured Sandaracinus sp. | reverse complement strand
GGAGGAGAGCCTCGCGCAGAGCCGCAGAGCCGCAGAGGTCGCAGAGGAAGACGGAGCGGAGTCGGGTTCGGAGTCCGGGTTGGAGTCGGAGTCGGAGTCGGGTTCGGAGTCCGGGTTGGAGTCGGAGGTCGGTTCTCGGGAGTCGGCGCCGAAGGCCAAGCGGCGCTGGCTCGTTCCGCTCCTCGTCTACCTGGTCAGCGCCGGCGTGTACGTCGCGCTGCTCGGCGACCGGATGCTGGAGAACAGCCCGGACGACCACTACGCGCACCTCGCTCAGGCCTGGCTCGATGGCCGGCTCGGCATCGAGGGCGACCCGCCGGGGAACAACGACTGGGCCTGCTACGACACTCAGCTCGAGGACAGCTGCCCCAACAACCGCTGGCACTTCGCCGACCAGGAACGCTACCGCTGGTACGTCTCCTTCCCACCGCTGCCGGCGGCGGTGATCCTCCCGGCGGTCGCCGTCCTCGGGGTGGACCTGCCCGATCGACTCTTCTGGGCGTTGCTCGCCGGGGTGGGGCCGCTGCTCCTCTTCCTGCTGCTCGGGCGAATGCGCGAGCTCGGGCTCAGCGACCGGAAGCGCTGGGAGGACCTGGTGCTCACCGCGCTCTTCGCGTTCGGCACCGTCTTCTTCTTCGTGGCGGTCCAGGGCACGGTGTGGTTTGCGGCGCACGTGGTCTGCGTTCCGCTGATCCTGCTCTTCTGTTGGTTCTCCATCGGCGCGAAGCGCCCGCTGCTCGCCGGGCTGATGCTCGGGCTCTGCTTCCTCACCCGGCCGACGACGGCCGCCCTGTGCCTGCTCTTCGGGCTCGAGCTCCTCCGGCGCCATCGCCGGCCCGACAAGCCCGCCGCCGAAGCGGAGGAGCAAGACGCCGAAGACGACGCCGACGATCCCGAGGGCCATCCGTACCGCGGCGGGCCCGAGGACGATCCCTTCGCCGAGCCCCCGAAGCCAGAAGAGCCGTCGTGGCTCAAGAGCGGCTGGGCGCTCCTCCGCGGCGCCGACTGGAAGCGGGTCCTCCGCGACGGCGCACTCTTCTCGCTCCCCATCCTCGGCTGCGGTGCGCTGATGATGTGGATGAACGACGCGCGCTTCGGCGACCCCTTCGAGTTCGGCCACACCTATCTCCAGATTCGCTGGCGCCCGCGCATCGAGACCTGGGGGCTCTTCAACTTCCACTACTTCGCGAAGAACCTCGCCGTCTTCACCAGCTCGCTGCCCTGGCTCAGCGCCGAAGAGCCCTTCATCAAGATCAGCCGCCACGGGCTGGCGCTCTGGGTGACCACGCCGGCGCTCTTCCTCGTGCTCTGGTCCAAGCCGCTGAACCGCGAGGCGCGCCGAGTGATCGGCTTCCTCCTCGCGGCCGCCGTCCCCGTCGCGTTCTGGAACCTCTGCTATCAGAACAGCGGCTGGGTTCAGTTCGGTTACCGCTTCGCCCTCGACTACCTGCCCCTGCTCTTCCTGGTGCTGGCCCTCGGCCGTCGACCGTTCCGGGTCGGGTTCTTCCTGCTGATGGTCTGGTCGATCGCCATCAACCTCTTCGGCGCCGTGACCTTCGATAGGGCCTGGGCCTACTACGACACGGACCCGACCCAGAACGTCATCTTCCAGCCGGACTGATGTTTCTGGAGGGTTTGATGCAAACCCTCCC
>CAYXAP010000067.1:8361-45119 GCA_964462035.1 uncultured Sandaracinus sp. | reverse complement strand
TCCATCCGGCGAAGCCGGATAGGAGCCTCCCACCCGACTCCGCTCGCTTCGCTCGCGCCCTCGCGTTCGCTCGGGCACTCGGCCTTCGGCCTCGTGGTGGCGCGCGCGATGCAAACGCTCCCTCCATCCGGCGAAGCCGGATAGGAGCCTCCCACCCGACTCCGCTCGCTTCGCTCGGCAGGGTCGGCATGAGATTTCCCACACGCTGGGCGGTTCCGGTAAGATCTCGGGTGGATGGGCGAGCAGAGCGCGCGAGACGTGAACGGGACCGAGTCCGGTCGAGCCTTCATGAAGGCGCTCCTGCGCGACATGCGCGCGCTCGAGACGATGCTCGAGCGGGGGATGTTCGAGACCCACAAGCGCCGCATCGGCGCCGAGCAGGAGATGTTCCTGGTCGACCGCGACCTGCGGCCGGCGCCCGTCGCCCACGAGCTCCTGAAGGAGAACGTCGACCCGCGCATCGTCGGTGAGCTGGCGCGCTTCAATCTAGAGGCGAACGTCAGCCCCCGGCTCTTCGAAGGGCTCTGCTTCTCGGAGCTCGAGACCGAGCTCCGCGAGGTGGTCCAGATCGCGCAGATGCGTGCGGCCAAACACGACGCCCGCATCGTGCTCGCCGGGATCCTCCCGAGCGTCCGGCTCGAGGACCTCTCGCTCGCCAACATGACCCCGCGCCCGCGCTACCGGGCGCTGAACGACACGCTCCGAGCGATGCGCGGCGGCGACTTCAACATCGCCATCAAGGGCATCGACGAGCTCAACATCACGCACGACAACGTGATGTTCGAGGCGTGCAACACGAGCTTCCAGATCCACTTCCAGGTCGCGCCGGACGAGTTCGCCAAGCTCCACAACGTGGCCCAGCTCGTGTCCGCGCCGATCCTCGCGGCGGCCGTCTTCTCACCGGTGCTCTTCGGCTCGCGGCTCTGGCACGAGACGCGGATCGCGCTCTTCTCGAGCTCGATCGACGAGCGCTCGAACGCGCCGCAGCAGCGCAGCAAGCGGCCGCGCGTGACCTTCGGTGACCAGTGGGTGCGCGAGGGCGTCCTCGAGATCTTCCGAGAGCAGGTC
Organism: uncultured Sandaracinus sp.; assembly: GCA_964462035.1. Taxonomy (GTDB): domain Bacteria; phylum Myxococcota_A; class Polyangia; order Polyangiales; family Houyiibacteriaceae; genus UBA1660. The sequence continues at coordinate 44,051 of CAYXAP010000067.1, read as the reverse complement.
TCTCGCTTTCGCGTGGTCCTCGCCGCCGAGACCGACGAGGACCCGGTCGCGGTCGTCGAGCGGGGCGAGACGCCGGACCTATCGGCGCTCAAGCTCCACAACGGCACGGTCTATCGCTGGAACCGCGCGTGCTACGGCGCGACGGACGGCGTGCCGCACCTGCGCATCGAGAACCGGGTGCTGCCCGCCGGGCCGACCATCGTCGACGAGGTGGCCAACGCGGCGTTCTTCTTCGGCTTGATGAACGGTGTGCTCGAGGAGCTCGGCGACCCGGCCCAGTGGATGGACTTCGACGCCGCCAAGGACAACTTCTTCGCCGCCGCCCGCCACGGGCTCAAAGCCCAGTTCACCTGGCGGAGCGGTGAGACCGTGACCGCTGCCGATCTCATCCGCACCGAGCTCCTCCCGCTCGCGCGCGAAGGGCTCCGCCACTCGAAGGTCGACGATGCGGAGATCGACCGCTACCTCGACGTGATCGAGGCGCGCGTGAAGAGCGGTCAGACCGGCTCCGCTTGGGTGCTCGGCTCCATCACCGCGATGGGCAAGAAGACGAGCGTGGACCTGCGCAACCGTCGGCTCGTCTCGGCGATGATGGAGCATCAGGCGCGTGGCACGCCGGTCCATCTCTGGGACCCCGCCGAGGTCCAGCAGCTGACCGAAAGCTCCGAAGAGTGGCGCCGCCACCTGCGGCACGTCGGTCAGTTCATGACGACCGACCTCTTCACCGTGCGCCCCGGCGACCTCGTGGACCTCGCCGCGAGCGTGATGGAGTGGGAGCACATCCGGCACGTGCCGGTCGAGGACGAGCAGGGTCAGCTCATCGGTCTGCTGACCCACCGGGACCTGCTCCGGCTCGTGGCGCGCGGCGGTCAGAAGCAGGAAGTGCTCGTCGAGGAGATGATGATCCGTGACCCGATCACCGTGTCCCGCAAGACGCCGACGCTCGAAGCGCTCCGCAAGATGCGCGAGAAGAACGTCGGCTGTCTCCCGGTGACCGAGGATGGGCGCCTGGTGGGCATCATCACCGCCAGCGATCTCATCCGGGTCTCGGCGAAGCTCCTCGAGCGCTTCCTCGAGGCCGAAGAAGAAGAATGAGCCGGGCCTGGTGGCTGACGGCGCTGCTCGCGTGCTCGGGCAGCGCACCGGCGGAACCGGCGGAGCCGAGCGCCGAGCCGGCCAACGAGCAGCCGGAAGCGGAGCCGGAGCCCGACTCGCCGGCCGACGCGCTCGCCCGAGAGCTCTGGCGCACGGCGGGCGGCGAGCACCTCGACGAGGTCGCGCAGATCGACTTCCGCTTCGTGGTCACCGACGACGGAGAGACGGTCTTCGAAGCCGCCCACCGTTGGGACCGACTCGCCGGGCGCGATCGGGTGAGTTGGACGACACGCGAGGGCGCGCTCAACGACGTGGTGGTGACGCTCGCGGACAAAGGAGCGTGCGGTCACGTCGACGGCACCGCGGCGTCGGGCGATCCGCTCGCCGCCCTCGGCCAGAGCGCGTACGGCCGCTGGGTCAACGACGCCTACTGGCTGATGGTGCCGCTGAAGGTCCTCGACCCGGGCGTCACGCGTCGGGTCCTCGAGCCCGAGGGCGAGACCCGGCGGCTGGAGCTCACCTTCGACGGCGTCGGCCTCACGCCGGGCGATCGCTACGTGCTCGAGATCGATCCCGAAGGCCGGCTCACCCGCTGGGAGATGACCCTCGAGGGCTCGGAGCCCGGCGACGATCCGAAGGGCGTGATCTTCGAGGGGCACACCGAGGTCGGTCCGCTCACGCTCCCGCTCGAGCACTCGGCAGAAGGCGAGGGCAACCGACAGGTGCTCCTGCGCGACGTCGTGGTCCACGAGACGGTGCAGGACGACGCTTTCGCCATTCGCGGCTGTGAAGGCTGAGTCGTGTCCGGGTTCCTCGACCAGTTGCGAGCCCTGGTCGGCGAGATGAGCGTGGCCGCCGCTCGGCGTCCGCCGGACCTCACGCCGCCGCCCGCCTTCGATCTGGAGGTGTCGGGAGCGAGCGCGCGCCTGCGCATCACCACCGACAACGGCGGCGGGCCCGAGACGAGTCATCCGATCGAGGACGTCGTGCGGCTGAGCTGGGACGAGGCCGGTGTGACCCTGAGCCTCGCCTCCGGTGTGTTCCCGCCAGCGATGGCGCTGGCGCTCGTTCGTCAGCGCTGCGTACGGGAGCTGCCTGCCGGAGCGCTCGACGCACCCCCCGACGAGGCCTTCGAGTGTGCGTTCTGTGGTGTGATCGCGACGGTCGCGATCGACCCGGGGATCCTCCGGGCCGCTCGACGCTGCCCCTGCGGCGCGCTCGGACTCTGCAATCCCGGCATCGACGACGACGAGACCATCGACGACGCGCTTCGGCGCTTCGCCGTGGAGCTGGACGGCATCGCGCACCAGCAACGGGTCGAGGCGCTCGAAGCGGCCGGGGTCGCGGTCCGGACCGGTTGGGAGGGCGAGCTTCCGGGGATGGGTGCCTGGAGCCGACACCTGACGCTCTGGTTCAGGCGCTAGCGCTAGCGTGATCACGGCCGGAGCACGCGGCAGGACGTGATGCTGCAGTGCGCGCACGGTGCCTGGTTCTGCTCGTCGCCCACCGCGTGCAGGGTGCCGTCACGCATCGCGTAGGTTCGGACTCGTGTCCGCTGGGTCGGCTCCGGCCCGACACCCTCGGACGTGCCCCAATGCGCCACGGTCTCGATCCTGCGCACGCCGCCCACGAAGGGCGCTACGTCGGTCTCGTCGATCGGGCGGCCGTCGATCCGGCCGACGAGGTGCCCGCACTCGCCTCGCATGACGTAGATCTCCCACCCGAGATCCCACGGGCAGGTGTGCTCGTCGACGTCCGGCACCGGCACGAAGGTGTCGCCCCGCGCGTCACCGTCGACGTCGACTCCCACGTGGGTCTCGTAGGTCCGATTGGATGAGCCGTGCCGGCGGTCCCCGAAGGTGTCGATGCCCGCGCTGCTCACGTGAATTCGGTGGGCGCGCTCCGGCGGCGTCACGCATGGCTCGGCGAAGTCGTCCAGCGGCTCGTGCCCGGTTGGAAGCAGGTCGAAGAAGACGACCCACGAGGGGTGATCGCTGCGGCCGGCCCGGAACCGGACTCGACCCCCCTCGTCGTTCGTCACCGCACAGTCCATGGGAAGCGACGTGCCGCAAGCCTCGGTATCGAACCCGCTCGCCGCGAGGGCGGCCCGCCACGCGGAAACGGACGAGGCGTTTGGATGGACGCCGGTCACGTTCCAGCCGACCGATGGACCGCCTCGCACACGGACGTCGTCGGCTGCGAGCCCTTCTGGCCACCGCACCGACGCGGGCCACCCGTCGGGTGGGGGTGAAGGCACGGGTTCGCCGTCATCGGCTTCCGTGGAGGGAGCGACCGGTTCGTCCATCGAAGCGGCTGGCTGGTCCGTCGACGTGACTGGCTCCCCCGTCGACGGGGGCTGGTGCGAGTCGGAGGACGTGCACGCTGGCGGGGCGAGGCACGCGAGGATGAGCACGTGCCGGAGTCGCGCGGGCATGAGGGAAGTATCACGGGGGGTGCGCTGCCCGTCGAGTGGCGGCGGCTCAGCCGGGCAACCCGCGATCCGCGCGGCCGTCTAGCCGGAGCTCGATTCCGGCGGGTCGACGTGCTCCGCCTCGATGGCTTCGGCGGCGACCTCTTCGTCCTCGACGTCGTCCACCTCTTCGGTCGAGTCCACCGGCTCGGTGTCGTGGAAGCGGGTGAAGTCGATCATCAGTCGGCCGTCGGCGAGCTGGCTGATCACGTCGACGAAACGTCGACCCACCTGGATGTCCTCCGGGTAGTAGATCTTCCGCGCGTGGATCGTCTGGGCCAGCGTGCCGTCGTAGCCGGTCAGGCTGACCACGATCGAGAAGACGCGATCGCCGAGGTGATCGGTGTCGCAGTCGTGGAGCGGCGAGTCGGCGTTCACCGGGTGCATGACCGTCCAGCTCAGCGCGAACATCGGTGAGCGGCTACGAACGAGTGGCAGATCGACCAGCTTGCGCAGGTGCTGCCCCTCCGGCGTCACGTGGATCATGACGGCGGTCACCGAGATGGAGGCCTCCACCACTTCGTTGCCGCGCGCGTTGCCGGCGCGGAAGCGGAGGGTGGGCACGCCGTCCATGTTGGAGAGCACCAGCGAGCTGCTGAAGAGCACGCTGGTGCTGGGGCGTGACGCCTTGGCGAACATGACCCCGGTGGCGAGGGCGACCCCGAGGATTCCGACGCCGGCTTCCGCCGTCACGAGGACGTCGCCGTAGGTCGAGCCCGGGCTCATCGCGCCGTAGCCGATGGTGCTCATCGTCTGGACGCTGAAGAAGAAGGCGTCGGCGAACGAGCTGGGGCGCGCGCCGTCGATGCTGCCGGGCTGCAGGACGAAGAGCCCGGCGAAGAGGAGGTTCACCACCAGGTAGAGGAAGAAGAGGACGACGAAGAGGCGGAGCCAGCTCCCGTCCATCAGATACGAGTAGAGGTCTCGCCGGAGCTGCGGTGGTGCGCCTCGGCGGATCGCTTCGGCCAAGTCGCGGCGCGGTGCCTGCTTCTCCCGTGGTCCGTCCGAGAGGGCCGCGCGATCGATGTCCTGGATCGAACGCTCGTCCGAACCGTCGAACTGCGCGCTCTCGAAGGGCGCCATCATCAGGTCGAAGACCACCTGCCCGAGGCAGAGCGCCGTGATGACGATGAGGAAGACCTGGCCGCTCATCGCCCCAGCCGCCGCGGCCATCACCAGCACCAACACGCCGGTGAACGCGCGAGCCGACACGCGGGCCGCGTCGCTGAGCTCGGCCTGCCGTCGCTCGGTGACCGAGTCTACGACGGCGACGCTGAAGAAGACGGTCGCGATGGCGCCGCCGAGGAGCCAGCGGTCCACGGTGCTCGGGGGCTCGTCCATGGTGAGCTGCGTCGCGCGTCCGAGCGCGACCCCGAGCACGACCAACCCCATCTGAAGCGGCAGGTGGCCGAAGAACCAGACGATCCAGCCACCGCGCTCGCCGCGGATGCGGGAGCCGCCGACGTCGTCGAAGTAGACCCACCAGACGCAGAGCGCGATGGCCAGCACCACGCACGCGTCGAGGTAGGTGCCGAGGCTCACGCTCTCCCCCGCGATGCGTCCGAGGACGACCACGAAGCTCTCGCCCATGACGATGATCGTCAGCAGGCCGTAGCGCTTCGAGAGGTGCTGCAAGTCGATGGGCCAGGCGGCCGAGAGCTTTCTCGATTGGCCGCTCACCGGGGCCACCAGGATCACCACACCGGCGCCGACCCAGAGCACGTAGGTCCAGAGCTCTGGCGTGAAGGCGCCGAGCCCCCAGAGGAGCGCCGCCACGAGGAACACCCCGCCCCAGTAGAGCGAGTAGCTCCGCGCCGCCGGGACCTGCACATAGGCGCGCACGTACATCACGACCACGCAGAGCTGACTGGCCGCCGCGGCGAGGCTGAACGGGCCGGGGTGGCCGCCCATCGCGTCGCCGGCCGTCAGCGCCATCGCGCCGATGGTGAACATCTGCCCGAAGACCAAGAGCCGGTGGACGAAGTCGTCGAGGGCGAACCGGTTCTCGAAGAAGGTGAACCCCGTCCATGCGACCCAGAGCGGAATGAAGACGGCCACGAAGGTCCCCACCCCCGGGCCGGTGGCGTTGGCCGCCAGCCCGTTGCCGAGCTGGATGAAGGCCGCGACGAAGGTCAGGTCGAAGAAGAGCTCGAGCCACGTGACCTCTTTCGACCCGCGCGCCGGGTCGTGCGCGACGCTGTGCAGGCGAGGGCGGTGAAAGAGGCGGCTACGCACCGGCGCGACGATAACCAATCCCCCGGACCGGGGCACGGTTTGGTAGCGTTCGCGGCGTGAAAGAACTGGGGGATCGCCAGGTGCAGACGGCCGAGCCGCTGCCCGACTGGCAGTTGAAGACCTTCGAGGCCTACCTGCCCTACGTGCTGGGCGTGACGGGCCCCGAGCACGAGCTTCAGGTGCGGCAGGCGACGCAACGCTTCGATGCGTACGTCCGGGCCCTGCCCATCCACGAGAAGCGCGCTCGCGACAAGCTCTACAGCCTGCTGCTCTGGACGACCATTCACGGCACCTTCGTCGGGCACGGCACTCGCCCGTGGAATCAGACCGCCACCGAACGGCAGCGCTTCATCGAGCGCTTCTTCGAGTCCGACGCGAAGCCCGCCGACAAGTTCTGGGACGTGGTCGGCAAGCTGGTGCCCCACTCGGTCGAGCGCGCGACCATCCGCGACCTGGCGAAGAGCCTCCGCGAGGTCATGGGGCTGGCGTTCTATTCGAATCCGGCGAGCGACACGATCACGGGCTACGAGCGGATCTGGAAGCGCGAGAAGATGCTCCGCGAGCGCAAGGACGTGGACACGCTCCGTCTGCCGCCGCCCCGGCCCTTCGTCTTCGACCCCGAAGAGGTCGCGCGCGTCCACTTCCAGGGCCACCCCTACCAGGTCGACCGGCTCTTCCGCGAAGACGGTCGACCGAAGGTCGCGGTCATCGGGAGCGGCGCCGGTGGGGCCGTGGTCGCCGCCCGGCTCGCGCAGAGCGGCAACTACGACGTGGCGATCTTCGAGGCGGGGCCGCGCTTCCGGCCCGGCGATTACCCGCTCGATACCCTCGTCGGGATGGGCCAGCTCTTCGAGGACGGGCTGATGACCCTCAGCCGGAACCTCGACCTGCATCTCCTCCGCGGTCGGCTGGTCGGCGGCGGGACGGTGATGACCTCGGGCCTCAGCGTGCGGCCTCGCAAGCGAACGCTCGAGGCGTGGACCAGTGGCCTGAACGCCGACACCTACCTCGGCCTGGCGTCGGCGGACATGGACATCGCCCTCGAGGCGATCCGGAAGCGACAGTCGCTCGGCTCGATCAATCCCGCGCTCTTCACCGACCCTTCGCACCTGCTCGAGAAGGGCGCCAAGGCGCTCGGCGGCGGCTACCGCTTCGACACCGAAGAGGCACTCAACAACGTGATGATGCAGCCGGGCCAGCGGCCGCATCCGACGCCGGACCAGAACGGCGACTACTGCCTGGGCTGCGGCCTCTGCAACTATGGCTGCCACTTCGGGCACAAGCTCTCGATGGACCTCACCTACATCCCGGACGCAGAGAAGGCCGGGGCGCGCGTCCATCCGAACCTCCCGGTGGAGCGACTGATCGGCGAGTACCTGGGCGACGGTCAGATGCGAGTCACCGCCCTCGAGCTCGGCCGCGGCTCGGGCATGCGGGTGGACGTCGACCAGGTGGTCCTCGCGTGCGGCGCCGTGGGCTCGCCGGCGCTCCTGCTCCGAAGCGCCAAGGCCGACCCGGCGTGGGGCCTGCTTCCCTCGTTCCAGAACGGCTGGGTCGGCACCCACCTCGGTTTCAACTACGGCTCCGGCGTCGCGGCGCTCTACTCGGACGCCTTCGAGAAGCCCGGCCACCGCGGCTTCCAGATCAAGTACATCGCCACCAAGGATCCGGACGAGGACTTCACCCTGACCGGTCATCACGGTCCGCACGTCACGCGCTACGTGATGGAGAACGCCTTCGTCCCGCCCGGCCTGCTCAGCAACGTGGTTCCCGGCGTCGGCGAGATCCACAAGCGGTGGATGCAGAGCTACGACCGGCTCGCGATGTGCGCCACGACCATCGGCTCGCCGCTCCACGGGACCATCGATCCGGACCGGGACGTCCATTACCGACTGAGCGAGAGCGAGCACGACCTGAACGTGCGCGCGCTCGCGTCGATCGTCCGGCTCTACCTCGCGTCCGGCGCCGACGAGGTCGGCCTCAGCGGCGTGCGCCAGGGTCGCGAGCGCGCTGGCCTCGGCGTCGGCCTCCGCCTCCGCAAGGAGGAGTTCGGCGACGCGAGCGAGAAGCGGATCTACGACGAGCTTCGCGCGATCATCACCGAGCCGGAGCACCTGATGCTCTCGAGCGCGCACCCGCAGGGCGGACTCCGGATGAGCCACCACCCGGACAAGGGCGCGGTCGACTCGGGCTTCCGCCTGCGCGGCGCCCACAACGTATTCGTCTCCGACGCGTCTCTTTTCCCGACCACCATCGTCGTCAACCCTCAGTGGACGATCGCGGCGCTCGGCTGGCTCGCCGGATCCGCCATCGACGCGACTCTCTCGAAAAAGACCATGGCGGCCGAGTGATTCGGCTCCATGTGCGTCCCATGACGGGCGCACGATTGGCACGGCGATGAGTCTCGACTGGCGCGAACGCCTCGAGGTCGAGCTGCGCGAAGCCGGTGAGGGGACCATTCCCAATCCGGCGGATTGGGTCGTGGAGCTGGACGTCGAGGCTCGCTTCGCGCTCGAGGCTGCGGTGCGAGAGGAGGCGTCCCGACTGCCGACGCCTCTGGACGAGCGCGCGAGCCAGCCGGAGCGCCGCTACCTCGAACGGATCGCGGGGTGGTGCGAGTGGCTGGGCGGTGGCGGGAGCGAGCGACTCGAGGCGGCCGAGCGGGTCGTGTGGCTCCGAGGCGGCACGCCGCTCCCCTACCTTCGCGTGCTCGCGGAGGTCGGCGACCTGATCCACGCGCTCCGGCTCGCCGAGGCGTTCCTCGAGCGGGCCCGCCCCGGCGACCCGCAGGCCACGGAGGTCCGTGACTTCATCCAGGCGGAGGACGTCGTCCCCGACGGCTTCGACGAGGCCATCCGAGCGGCCCTTCCGGACCCGGATGCGGTGGAAGCGGTCCTCGCCGAGACCGATCCCGACGACGTCGTGCGCCTGCTCTGGCGGATGACCTCGATCGCCCGCGAGGCGGGGCTCGAGGGGGACGAGCTCTTCGCCGTCGCGACCCTCGGTGGTGCCTCGCCGCAGACGTTGGCCATGGTGGAGAACGGCGAGGTCAGCGCCGGTGCGGTCGAGGCCGCGGCTTCCCGCTTCGCCGGCACTCGCGCCGAGGGGCTCTGGTATGGCCTCGCGGCGCGTGCGGCGTGTCTGGCCGGCGACCACCTCGGCACGCTCCGGCTTCTCAAGGTCGCCGTAGCGAAGGCCGACCCGGGCCTGCCGCCGGAGATGGACCTGGCCTTCGTATGGGAGCACGCGAGCGAGGAGCTCCGGACGATGCTCGTCCAACAGCAGCTCGCGCCCCCCGAAGCGATGCGCTGAGCGGCACCTCCAAACGGGTTGCCGCTCTAGCTGGCCGAGGCCGGTGGGTCGGTCGGCGGCATGTGGTCGATGAGCGCCCGGAAGTGCGGGATCTGCTCTTCGAAGCCGGCGTGGTGCGCGACCAGCACCGAGCGCACCACGGCGTCGAGCGGCTGGTCGTGGAAGTGGGTCAGGTTGCGGAGGATGAAGCGGTCCGCCCGGAGTCGGTCGATGGTCTCGGGATCGGATTCGACCTCTGCCACCGACTCGTCCTCCAGCTCCTCCAGCACGCGTTCGGTGCCCTTGCGGTAGGCCTCCTTCTCGCGCGTGCCCCACTCGACGTGGATGAGGGCGAAGACGCCTGCTCGAACGAGCCGCCGGTACGTCGGCAGCTGGTCCAGCACCAGGTGGTACCCGAGCTCGAGCACTTCTTCGTCCGTCAGGTCGTCCTCGAAGCCCCAGCTTCCGCCGCCCTCCGGGTCCTTGCCCCGAAAGACGACCAGCGCGTCCACGTGGTCGTGCGCCTGGAGCGCTTCGGCGATCTCGCGGTCGAGCTCGGCTCCCGCGTGTGACTCCCGGAGTTGCTCGAGGCGCTCTCGGCCCACTCGGGCGTGCTCGGTCGGGGTGAGCACCAAGGCGGTGCGCTCACCCGAATCGGTCGCGAAACGATGCTCGCTCAGTCGAACCCCCATGGCAGACACCGTACCCCAGAAAATCCGCCCTCGCCGGTGGGATGTCGCCATGGTTCCAGCCGCGCCCGGCGATCGGGTATGGTGGCGCGCGGATGGGTAGCGAGCGCGAGGACCAGACCCAGGAGATCCAGCTCGACGACGCTGGCGAGGCGACGGATCCGGAGATTCGGATCCCCCCCGAAGTAGGGGAGAGCTCGCCGCCTCGGCCGAGCGTGCCGCCTCCGCTGCCGACCAAGCGCACCGGCCCGCCGCCCCTTCCCGGGACGGCTCCCTCGCCGACGGCCACCACCGATCCGGCCCCGCCGAAGTCCCCGCTTCCCTCCGCGGGAGGACCGCGAAAGCCCCCGGCGCGCCTCGGTCGCTCCGTCATGCCCTCGGCGCCCAAGCCGGGGTCGATCCCGCCCCGCCCCAGCGCGCCGCCCCCGGTCGCCGCCCGGACGCTCAAGACGACCATCAAGATGAAGAAGGTCGGCGGCGCGGCGATTCCCAAGGCGCCGAAGATGCCCAGCGCGCCGAAGGCCCCGCCCCGGCCGATGGACGCGGTAGCCAAGGCGTCGGCCGCGAAGCCCGCGGCGGTCACGTCGAAGCCGAGCTCGAGCACGGCTCCGAAGCCGGCCGCGAGCACGAAGCCCGCCGCGCCGAGCCCATCGTCGGCACCCGGTTCGTTGACGAGCAGCACGCCCACCAAGCCCGAGCGTCCGCGCAGCAGTCGCTCCGGCCCTCCGATCCCGACCGTGACCGGGAGCGCCCGCCCGGCCCGGGCACTCTCGAGCGAGTCCATGACCGTGGTCGCGCTCCAGGCTCGGGTGCGGAGCGTCGAGCTCGACGCCAAGGATCAGCGCGTGGCCGTCGAGAAGATGGAGGCGCTCCAAGACTCGCTGGCCAAGACCATCGACCGGCTGACCAAGCGGGTCGACGACCTCGCCGACGCCGGCGGCGACAAGGCCAAGGATCGCATCGAGGCCATGGAGGCCCGAGTCGCCGAGACGACCCGGATGCAGCTCGAGCTCGCGGCGCACGACGACCGCATCGAGGCCCTCGAGGAAGGCGGCGGTCAGGGGTCGAGTGACGAGTTGCTCTCGCTCGACGGACGGATCGGCGCCATCGAGGCGCGACTCGGCGAGAGCGAGTCGGCGGCGGAGCTCGAGCGTCGGCTCGCGGCGGCGGAGCTCGGTCTCGCCGACGCGCAGCGAGCGCTCGGCGATGCGCATGCGGAGCTGAAGAGGCGCGACGAGGTGATCGCCGGGTTGATGGAGCGGCTCGAGGTGCTCGAGAGTGGATCGGTGAGAGGCGAGCGGTCGTCGGAATCGGACGTCGGAGGACGGTCGTCGGAATCGGACGTCGGCGGACGGTCGTCGGAATCGGACGCCGGCGGACGGTCGTCGGAGTCGGCGTCTGAGTCGGCGTCCGCTCCGGAGTCGGACCTCGCTGGCGACCCGGTCTCGCTCACCGACGTGAAAGGCATCGGGCCCAAGCTCTCGAAGAAGCTCGAGGCCGCGGGGCTCGACGACGCGCGGCGGCTGGCGGCGATGGACGACGCAGCGCTCGACACCCTCGCCGATGCTTCCGGCGTGAAGCGCGGCCGTCTCGAGCGTCTGCGCGACGCGGCGCAGGACCTCTGAAGGTCAGCGCCCTCGCCACTCGTCGGCGGGGTACTTCTCGCGGTTCTTCACCAGCTTCGCGTGCATCGCGTCGGGCAGGTCCACGCCCACTCGGTCCGCGAGCATCGTCAGGGTGATCGCCACGTCGGCGATTTCGTCGATCACGGCTTGGCGGTGCTCCGGCGCCCGGCAGTGGGCGTCCGACTCGGCGCCCTCGATCCAGCGGAGCTCGCTCAGCAGCTCCCCGGCCTCCGAGGCCACCGCCATCGCGAGGTTCTTCGGGTCGTGGAAGGGTTCCCACTCGCGCTCCGCGACGAACGCACGTACGTCGGCGAGCACGCGGCTCCAGCGGTCCTCGGGATCGTTGCTCATGCGACGACTCTACACGGCTCCGCGGCTCGTTCATGCGATGCTCTCCCCATGAGCACGAGCGACGGTGGGTCCACCGGGCCCAAGGGGCTCTGGATCCTCTTCGGCCTGGTGATGCTCGGCGCCATGGCGGCGCTCGTGGTGGTGCTCTCCCAGGAGTGCGGCGCCGGCGAGGACGCGGTCCGCGCGTATGTGGAGCGCATCGCGGGTGGCGAGGACGTCAGCGAGGCGGTCGCTGGCCCCGAGGCGGCGAGCCTGACGGAGATGCTGCGTTCCTCGACCCGGGTGCACATCGACAATTTCCAGGCGCAGGCCGGCACGGCGTGCTTCTGGACGACCGTCTCACACGCCGGCGGCCAGACCGACGTGCAGTTCCTGCTGCACGATGGCGAGCAGGCGCGGTCGGTCCACCAGGTCAGCGCGGTGCGCGAATGCTCGTGCCCGGACCCGGACTTCGAGCAGCCGTGTCACCTCGTCGGTCGCTGAACGAACGCTGAACGGCTCCCGGCGTTCGTGGACGTGGGGCGACCGACAGCATCGCCTGGGCGCTCGCCGCGTCGTCGTGCGAGGAGCTCACGGAGCACCAGTCGCGGCGTCCGCTGATCGGAAGCGGGCGGGCGACACCGGTGCCCTTCGTGCGCTCTCGGGTCCGGCGCGTTTTGGTGGCGAGCGACGGCCTGAGCGCGTTCGTTCCACCTCGGCACATCGGCGCTCTCTTGGCCGCGGGCTCGCCACCGTCCGCTTTCGTCGATGCCGCCCGGTTGCCGAGCGGAACGCTCCGCGACGACATCACCGTGGCGTTCGCGGAACTTTGCCCCTGACCGGCTGTCGTGGAACGCCGCGGGCCCGGGCCGGGCCGGTGATAATCTCGAACCCGAGGGAGGGGCGCGAATGGGTGATGGCGACTGGCGAGGTGGGCGGACGAGCGAGCGGCGCCGGAACGGCCGCGGGCTCGCGGCCTTCGCGTGCCTGCTCGTGCTCGGCTGCGAGTGCGGCGAGAGCGGACCGGCTGGGGAGGCGTGGCTCACCGACGACGTGTTCGCGCCGCGGCCGGAGCGAGCGGAGTCACGACCCTTGCCGTCCCCCTCTCGACCGCAGGACATCGCATCGGACGACGACCAACCCTCGCAGCGGGCGGCGAGCGGCCGGGAGCCAGGCAGCATCGAGGTGACTCTCGGGGAGCCCGCCGATGGTCCGCCGCTCGACGAGGTCCCCTGGGCGCGAAACGTCCGGAGTATCGGCGTGACGGAGTACGCGCACCTGCGCCGGCGGCACGGGGATCGACTTCCCCGCGCGCCCGGGCTCCACGTCGTGCTCGACGCGCCCTACCAGAGCTGGTCCGGCGACGGCACCTTCGTGCACGCGCTGGTGATGGACGACTCGCTCGAGCCCGTCGCGGGCGCCGAGGTCTACCTCGGATCGGAGCTGGTGGCGCGGACCGACGAGCACGGCACGGTCGCCTTCCGCCGAACCCCTACACCGGAGCAGGACGGCAGCCGCGGCGTGCTCACCTTTCGGCACGGGGACCAGAGCCGAACGATCGCCTACCGGGCGAACACCCGCACCGAGTCCTTCGAGGCAAAGACCGTCTATGTGTACAGCGACCGCGGCGTGTACCAACCGGGCCAGACGATCCACGTACGGGCGATCGGCTGGGCGCTCCGCGGCGAGTACTCACCGCTCGAGGACCAGCGCATCGAGCTGCAGCTCCTCGACGCCGACGGACGGGTGGTCCACGGCGGCGTGATCGCGACGGACGACTTCGGCACGGGAACCTTCGAGATCCCCCTCCCGGAGCACGTCGCGGAGGGTCGCTACCAGCTGGCCGCGATCATCGGCAGCGAGCGCGCGGAGGCCGACGTGCGCATCGAGCGCTTCGTCACGCCAGTGATCTCGATCGAGCACGACCTCCCTCGCTTCGTGACGCCCGAGGTCGCGAGCCTCGAGTACGAGCTGACGCTCGGCTACCTCGGTGGCGGCACCTTCCGCGAGGCGGACCTCGAGGTCCGCTTCGAGGTGGACGACGAGACCGTCCACAGCCTCCCGCCCCAACACCTCTCCGGCCCCGGCCCGCACGCGATGACCCTCCCCGAAGCTGCGCTCCATGCAGCGCGCGCGGCGAGTCGCGTCGGCGGTCGCATCGACGTGGTGCTGAAGGTGACCGACCCCGACGGACGCGAGGACGAGGTCCGCCGGATGATGCGCTACGAGCGGGTGCCCTATCGTGTGGTGGTCGAGCTCGACCGCACGCAGTACGCCGCGGGCGACCCGGTGCAGGCGAACGTGCGAGTCGTCGACCTGGACGCGGTCCCGGTCCGTGACGAGCCGGTCCAGCTCGCCGTGAAGGGCCGGCGACTCCGGGCCACCACCGACGAGTCCGGCATCGCGGCGTTCCACTTCCCCACGCCGAGCGGCGAGTCCTACGTGCGCCTCCAGGCGTACATGAGCGACGTCTCCGATCCGGTGGCGAGCGCGTCGCTCCGCGTGCGCGAGCCCTTGCCGATGCGCTCGGCCGTGCCGGAGACGGTCGTCCAGGAAGAGACCGACCTGGCCGTGGAGATTGCCTTCCCGACCTCGACCGTCCCCGTCGAACGGGTGGTCCACGCCGACCTCGTGGACAGCTCGGGCGCCATCATTCGCTCGGCCCTCGTGCCGGTCGAGAACGGCATCGCCCGAGGCACGATCCGCACGCCGAGCTGGGGCTCGGTGTTGCTCACGCTCTGGTCCGTGGGCCGCCGCGGCCGGGACGTGGGGCTGATGACCGACGGACAGAACCTGACGGTGACGCCCAACCGAACCCTGCAGGTGACTCTCCAGGGGTTGCCCGAGGAGGTCGCGCCGGGCGAGGAGCTGAACGTCCAGGTCCAGGTGACCGGACCCGACGGAGAGCCTCGCTCGGCGGTGGCGAGCGCAGCGGTCGTGGACCGCGGCGTGATCACGATGCTCGACCCACTCGAGCGAGCGCCGGTCGACCGCTTCTACAACCCGGAGCGCAAGGTCCTCGCCAGCACCGGCTCGCAGACGCTCACCTGGCCCGTGGTCCAGCGCACCTGGGGGCCGGACCGCTACGACATCGGGTGGCCCGCGAGCTTCGGCTGGCACGAGGGCGCACCCGCGCCGGTGCCGGTCCCGCCCGAGGTGCTCGAGCAGCTCCGTCGGCCGGGCCGGAACCGGGGCGGCGACCACGACGCAGACGGGATCCTCGATGCCTTCGGTACCGACAGCGCCTTGGGCAACGACCCGATGAGCGCGTTGGGCTCGCTGATGGGCGACCAGGTCGGCTCGAACTATGGTTTCGGCGGCCTCGGCCTTCGCGGCACCGGCCGTGGAGGCGGTGGCACCGGCGAGGGGACCATCGGCCTCGGCAACCTCGGCACCATTGGCCACGGCAGGGAGCAGCCAGCGGGCGCGCCCATCGTGGACGAGGCGGCGCCGGTGCAGCTCGTCGTGCGCACCGACTTCGCCGAGACGGCTGGCTGGTGGCCGAATGTCCGCATGAGCGACGGGTCCGCGTCGTTCACGGCGCAGCTCCCCGATTCGATCACCGAGCAGGACATCGCCGTGGTGGTCAGCGACGACGAGGGTGGCGTGGGCGTCGGTCGTGGTCGCGTGGCCGTGCGCCAACCGCTCTACGTGCGCAGCGATCTGCCGGCGAGCCTGGTCGCGGGCGACCGGGTCAGCGTGGCCGTCGCGGCTCGGAACCTGACCAGCGATGCACAGCGCGTTCGGCTCTCGCTCGAGTCCAGCGATCTCGAGGTGGACGGGGAGCCCGTCGAGGTGGACGTCGCCCCCGACGGCACGGCCACCGCGCGCTTCACGGTCGCCGGCGCCCGGCCCGGCGCCGCCGAGTATCGGGTGATCGCCGAGAGCCTCTCGGTCGTGGCGAACGGTGAGCGACTCCGCGACGAGGAGTACCGCACGATCTACGTTCGACCGGCAGGGACCTCGACCCGGTCGACGCACAGTGGGATCGCGTCGTCGAGTGACGACTACGAGCACACCTTCACCCTCGACGCGGCGGACCGTGAGCACGTGGTCCGCCTCGGCGTGGCCCTGCCGACCGTGGTGCCGGCGCTCGAGGACGTCGTGAGCATGGCGGCCGAAGGGACCTACGGGACCGAGCCCGCGGCCTCGCGCACCCTCGCGGCCGCCGCGGCGTACGACTACCTCCGGCGTCGCGGTGAGGACGAAGCACGCCAGGAGGAGCTTCGTGCGTTCCTCGCCCGCGTGAGCGCGGCGCTCACCCTCGCTCAGAACGACGACGGCGGTTGGGGCGGCTACTTCCACGTCGAGAGCCAGGTGCACACCACGGCCTTCGCGCTCGAGTCGCTCGTGGCGCTGAGGCGCTCGGGGCAGCACGTCCCCACCGAGGTCATCGAGCGGGGCGCGCGGAAACTCGCGTCCATGGTCGGCGGACGCAGCGTCGACGTCTCGGCGGTCGCGCCCTGGGAGGGAACCAACGACGCCGTGCGCCACGCGATGCTGGCGCAGAGCTTTCACGTATTGGCGCAGGCCGCGCGCGATGGGGACCGTTCGCTCTGGCCTCAGCTGACGGCGCTGTCCCGCGTGCTCGTGCCCAAGCTCGATGCCGCCGACACCTCCCCGCTCGTGCTCGGGCGTACGGCCCTGGGGCTGCTCGAGATCGCTCGCGCGGAGGGTGCGCCGGATGCCCTCTCCGATGCCCAGGCGACCGCCGCGAGCGCCGCCCGTCGGCTGGCCGACGTGGGCCAGCTCCTGCACTGGGAACCGGGCTGGTTCGAGGCCTACGGCGGCCGCATCGAGGCGGCCTACGCGGCGCTCCTGCTCCTCGACGAGCTCGACCACGAGCGGTGGGAGAGCGCACGCCGGGAGGCCCTGCGCTTCCTGCTCTCGACGCGCACCGCGTGGGGCCGCTGGCACAACGCTCGGAGCGCGTCGTTCGCCATTCGCGCGCTGCTCCTCCTCGAGCCCGCGCCCGCGGGCGACTCGGGCACGGTGGTCGTCGAGCTCGACGGGCGCGAGGTCCAGCGCGTGGCCGTGAGCGACCGTGACCTCTACGCGACGGCGCTCGCGCTTCGCTCCATCGAGCTCGCCGCCGAGCCCGGCGAGCACACCGTCACGGTCAGCTACGATGGTGGGCTCCGCGCTCGGGTCGATCTCGAGATCGAGCGTTGGGGCGCCCCCGACACCGGCACCTCGACGGCCGCGGCCCCCGAGGGCGCCCGAGGTCTCACCCTCGGCCGCGAGCTCCCGGCGCAGGTCGCTCCGGGCGCGGCCCTTCAGGCCCGTTACGTGGTGAGGAGCGGTCCGCAGGTCGGTGCCGTGGTCCTCGTCCAGCCCCTCTCGGCGGCGCTCACGATCGATCGCGAGGAGCTTCGCCGGATGCGAGCGTCGGGGGAGATCCTCGACTTCTCGCTGAGCGGTGGCGAGGTCCGGGTGGTCCTGGCGACGGGGGACCGGCGGCAGCTCGAGCTGCCCTTCTGGGCGACCCGCGAGGGCGAGGTCACACTCGCGCCGGCCACCGCTCGCTCCGAATGGCACGCCGAGTCCACCGCGACCTCGGGGGCCAACGTCGTGCGCATCGGGCGCTGACCCTCAGCGGCGCTCTTTCAGGAGTCGGTGCCGGCCAGCCCGGCGTCGAGCGCGGCGGAGAGCGCTCGCGCCGATTCGACGTGACCGTTCGACTCGAGCCGATCCCTCAGCCACGGACCGGCGTCGGCGACCGCGGCGAAGACCTTCGACGGGTAGGGACTGCGGACGGCCAGCTGGACGCCGGCGATCACGCCGCGCGTGGTGGCGGCGGCGAAGCCAGAGCCCTCCACGACGAAGGCCAGTCCGAGCAGGAGGTCCCCACCCAGCTTCGCCTGCTCCTGCGCCTCGCGGCGTGCGTCGCCATCCAAGAGCACCGTGGCCCGCGGTCCGATGACCGAGAGGGTGAGGATCCGGTCACCGCCGAGTCCCTCCGACTGCGCCAGCTGGTGCTGCCGCAGGACCCTCAGCCCATCGCGGGTCGGTGCCGACCGCCACCGGCTGGTGGTCACGCGATCCCACTGCACGATCTGCAACTCGTCGTCGTCGTGGGCGACCCATGGTTCGCCAAGCGACGTGGAGACTCCCGCCCTCATCCGACCCCCTCCTCGTTTCGGTCCGAGGGTACCCCGCCCCACCGGCGGAGCGCGACTCCGACCACTGCCTCAGCGGCGCCGGCGAAGCGCCATCCCGAGCGCGGCCACGAAGAGCAGCGCGCCGGCGGCACCGCGGCCGTTGGTCGCGCAGCTCGCGCAGCCGCCATCCTCGGTGACCGGCACCGCGTTCGGTTGGGGCTGGGGCTGGGGTTGGGGCTCGGCCACCGGTTCTGGCTCCGTCGGCTCGGGCTCCGCGGGCGCTTCCGGTTCGGGCTCGGGTGCGACCTCGGGCTCGGGCGGGTCGGCGGCGTAGTCGAGCTGGGCGTCGGTCGCGGGAGTGGCTTCGATGCCGAGGTACTGGTGGTCGGCGCGGGTGACGTATCGACGGGGATCGACCGGCCGCGCGCGACGGGGGCGCGGATTGCGGATGGGGCTCGGCGCCGACGCGGCCGGAGGCATGCGGCCCAGGAAGCCGACGCCCTGGCCGGGCGGGCCACCCCAGCGGCCGCGGACGGGGTTGGCGCAGCGGATGGGGCGGGTCCAGCGGTGGAGCATCACGTAGCGGCCCTGGAACTGGTTCACGTTGGATTGGCGGACGGCGTGCTGCTCGGTGAGCTCGCCTTCCTGGTTCGGCATGCCGCGACCGCCGACGATGGCTTCGGCCCGGCGGAAGACCAGGTCGTGATCGAGGTCGCCCGCGTCGTAGCGGTGGTGCAGCCGGGTGAGGGTCCAACCGCCGCTCCCGCCGAAGCCGGGGGAAGGTCGCCGTCGTCGGTTCGGCATCGCCTGCTGGCCCTGCTCCTGGACCGGCATGCCGTCGATGACGTCGCCGCCGAGCAGCGCGATCTCACCGGGCTGCAGCGGCTGGGTCGGGCAGGGGTCGCAGTTGTTGGCCTGCCAGGAGTATTCGGTGACCACGGCGCCCTCGTTCTGGGCGCGCACCTCGTCGAAGAGTCCACGGTAGAAGTCGCCGAAGCGCCGCTTCGTCTGGTCCTTCACGATGAGGTTCGTGGGGATGAAGACGTTCGGATAGTTGGCGACCTCGTAGCGCGCGTTCTTCGCCAGGATGTGAACGATCAGATCCTGCGGTCCGCGCGCGTTGAGCAACCCCAGGCGGATCGGGAGCGCGAAGGTCTCGGCGTCGTAGCTCACCCGCAGCGGCGAGAGCAGCGCGCGGCCGCGCTCGAAGGTGACCCGCTGCGGGTCGACCTTGGCGACGAAGAACTTCGTGCCGAGCTGCACGTAGGGTGCGAGCGCCTCCCCGGACCCGTCGGGCATGTTGTAGTCGTTCTGGTGCAGCCAGGTCTCGAGGCCGCTCGACTCCTCGGCGCTCAGGATCACGATGTCGTACTCGCCGACGGCGAACTCCGCTTCGACCGTCACCCCGAGCTCCCGATCCTCCCGCGGGGCAGCCGAGGGCGCGGCCATCATCCCGCTGGCTCGGCTACGGAGGCCGTCCCGGCGCGGCCGCGGCCGGTAGCAGGGGTCCTGCTCCCAGTACTCGACCAGCCGCGGCGCCGCGAGCTGGTCCACGCGCTCGAAGATCGACTTCGGCAGCGTCCGCACGTTCTCTTCGCCGAGCACCTCCGGCACCGGCACCACCAGCGCGAAGCCCTCGGGCGGCCCCTGGTAGTCGTTCTGCATCGAGAGCACCGTCTTGGTGCCGTCGCGCATCATCACCACCATCGTCGCGTCGTTGTAGAGCTCCGAGTCGGCCCCACCGACATAGAAGCCACAGAAAGCGTGCGCGCTGGCCGGAAAGGCCCAGAGCGCCGCCGCTAGAAGAAGTCCCCGCCTCATGGCCAGAGGGTACCCCATCCCCCGACGGACCTTGGGTCAGTCGATGGCGCGCAGGTCGGTCCGGTCCGAGCCGCGGTGGAAGACCGGCGGCGTCCCGATGGGCGCGTCGACCGTGACCTCGGCGCCGCCCTCGAAGCGTTCGCCGGTGAAGACGTGGAACCACTCGCCGGCCGGTAGGTAGACCTCGCGGCTGGTCGCGCCTTCTTCGATGACCGGGGCGACCAGCAGGTCGGGGCCGAGCATGAACTGGTCGCGGATGTCGACCACGGCGCGGTCGTCCGGGAACTCGAGGATCAGGTGCCGGAGGATGGGCATCGAGGAGGTGGCGGCCTCGTCCGCGAGCGCGGCGATCTCGGGCACCAGCGCCTCGTGGATCCGCGCGAAGCGGCGGAAGTGCTCGGTGGTCTCGGCGTCGGCGTCCCACGACCAGTTGTCCATCGCGGCGAGCCCTTCGTGGGTGCGCATCACCGGCGTGAAGGCGCCGAGCTCGGTCCAGCGCTGGAAGAGCTCCTTGGTGCTCGGTCCGCCGCTGTAGCCGGCGATGTCGTGGGTGACGAAGGGCACGCCGGAGAGCCCGAGGTTCACGAGCGCGGGGATCACGGTGGGCAGCCCGTCGGTGTCTTCCCAGTCGGCTTCCTGGTCGCCGATCCACACGATCTGGGCGGTGGCCTGGCTGCCGAGCCAACCGGAGCGCGAGAAGATGGCGTAGTCGTCGCCGCGCTCCTCGCGCATCAGCCCGTTGTTGAGCTCCTGCCAGCGGACCGGGTAGCGGTTGTGCTCCACTCGCGGGGGCTCGCCGTTCGAGAGCACGGCGTCGTGCGGCAGCGTCTCGGCGAAGTCGGCCATCCAGCCGTCCATGCCGTAGTCGTTGGCCATCGCGAGCATGAACGTGCGCACGAACGCCTTCGTGGCGTCGTTGGTCAGGTCGGGGAGCGAGCTCTCGCCCTTGAAGGTGCCGAAGACATAGGGCGCGCCGGTGTCGTCCTGGATGAGCAGCCCCATCTCGGCCATCGGATCGAAGTGCTCGCGCTCCCGGATGACGAAGGGGTTGATGTAGCCGAGGAAGTGCTTGTCGCGCGCGTGGAGCTCGTCGATGGTCCCGCGCAGGTCGGGGTAGAGGGTCTCGTCGGCGACCCAGTGGTAGACGATGTCGACGAGCCCGACGGTGATGTCCTGGCGGCCGACCCAGTCCTGGGCCCAGAGCGCGGTGAAGGGCACCTCGGCGGCGTCCAGAGCGTCGGCCAGGCCGATCACCGCCGCGTCGCCCCCCTGGATGCCGAGCCAAGGGCCCCAGGCCCAGTCCGCGGGCACCTGCGGGCGGCCGTGGCGGTCGCCGAGCTGCCGAACGACGTCGCGCGGCTCCGGCCCGTGCAGCACCTGCAGCGAGAGCTCGGCGACGTTCTCCACCTCCACCCAGGCGACCTCGGGGTCGGTCGCGCAGAGATCGACCAGCACCCGCTCGTCGGTGTTCACCACCAGGCCGAACCCGCGAGCGTCCATGAAGTAGGGAACCGGGAAGTAGGTGTGGTGCCGGTCGCCGGTGACGTTCCAGACCGAACCATTGCGGCCGATCCCCTGCTCGCGCACCCAGAGGTCGAAGGCCTCCCCACGCTGATCGGTCAGCTCGTACTGAGCTCCGAAGCCGAGGAACGAGGCATCCTCGTCGCAGCGGAGCGGGACCGCCAGGGACCCCGGCGCCTCGCCCTCCACCTCGAGGCGGACATCCGTGCCCTCTTCGGCCGGCGCGACCCGGACCCGGAGCACCCCTGCGTCGCCCCCGTAGCTCAGCACGGCTTCCCCCTCGACGAGCTCGGCGCCCTCGTAGCGGAACGTCTGCTGGGTCTCGTCGCTCCGCCGGAAGCGGAAGAACCCGCCCGCGAAGTCGACCCGCGGCTCGAACGCTCGCGCGGTCATCCGGGCACCGGGCGCCGTCGCGAAGACCGTCGCTCCATCCACCTGGATGGCCAGCGATCCGTCGGCGGCGACCGCCACCACCGTCCCATCGGCGAGGGTCAGCTCCGAGGGCCCGGGCCCGTCGTCTCCACAGCCAGCGACCATCAGAGTCAGCCCGAGCCGGCCGATCCAAGCGAAGAGATGGCGAATCACCCTCGCAGCCTACCGTCCGCGCCGGAGGGCTGCAGCGACTCGTTGACGAGCCCTCGACCACCCCGGCTCGGGCGAATTCCCCGATCGGGCACGAAGTTCCGTTCACCCCGTCACCGTCGGTTTGGGACGGTCCCCACGGCGACCGCTTGCCGATGCGCCGAAGGGTGGTAGGGACCGGGCGCCCGACTCCGGGGGCGTGTGCCCCCGCGCGCGCGCTTCCCCCCATTCAAGTCGTCGAAACGGACCGACCAATGCAGCACGAGCTCAGCAAGTATCGAAACATCGGCATCTTCGCCCACGTGGACGCCGGCAAGACCACCACCACCGAGCGAATCCTCAAGCTCACCGGCAAGATCCACAAGCTCGGCGAGGTCCACGACGGCGCGGCCACCACCGACTTCATGGAGCAGGAGCAGGAGCGCGGCATCACCATCCAGTCCGCGGCGACCACCTGCTTCTGGAAGGACCACCGCCTCAACATCATCGACACCCCCGGCCACGTCGACTTCACCATCGAGGTCTACCGGTCGCTCAAGGTGCTCGACGGCGGCGTCGGCGTCTTCTGTGGCAGCGGCGGCGTCGAGCCCCAGTCGGAGACGAACTGGCGCTACGCGAACGACTCGAAGGTCGCGCGCATCATCTACGTCAACAAGCTCGACCGCGTCGGCGCCGACTTCTACCGCGTCGTGCAGCAGGTCAAGGACGTGCTCGCGGCCAAGCCGCTGGTGATGGTCCTCCCGATCGGCACCGAGTCCGACTTCGTCGGCGTCGTCGATCTCCTCGAGCGCAAGGCCTACGTCTGGGACGACACCGGCCTGCCGGAGAACTACGAGGTCAAGGACGTCCCCGAGGACATGAAGGACGACGTCGAGAAGTGGCGCACCGAGCTGGTGGAGACCGCCCTCGAGCAGGACGACGAGCTCCTCGAGGCCTACCTCGAGGGCACCGAGCCCACCGTCGAGCAGCTCAAGGCCTGCATCCGCAAGGGCACCATCGCCCTCGACTTCTTCCCGACCTACTGCGGCTCCTCGTTCAAGAACAAGGGCGTGCAGAACGTCCTCGACGCCGTCGTCGAGTACCTGCCGAACCCGACCGAGGTCCCGCCGCAGCCCGAGATCGACCTCGAGGGCAACGAGACCGGTAAGAAGGCCGTGGTCGATCCGGAGGGTCCGGTCCGCGCGCTCGCCTTCAAGATCATGGACGACCGCTTCGGCGCCCTGACCTTCATCCGCGTCTACTCGGGCACCATCAACAAGGGCGATACGCTGGTGAACACCTTCACCGGCAAGAGCGAGCGCATCGGCCGCATGGTCGAGATGCACGCCGACGACCGCACCATGGTGGACAGCTGCCGCGCCGGCGACATCGTCGCCGTGGTGGGCCTCAAGGCCGTCCGTACGGGTCACACCCTGGCCGACCCGAAGGACCCGGCGACCCTCGAGCCGATGGTCTTCCCGGACCCGGTCATCTCGGTCGCCGTCCTCCCGCGCGACAAGCAGAACTCCGAGAAGCTCTCCACGGCGCTCGGCAAGATGGTCGCCGAGGACCCGTCCTTCCAGGTCGAGGTCGACCAGGAGTCCGGTGAGACGATCATCAAGGGCATGGGCGAGCTCCACCTCGACATCAAGGTCGACATCCTGAAGCGGACCCACGGCGTCGAGGCCGACGTCGGTAAGCCGCAGGTCGCCTACCGCGAGACGATCACCAAGGCCGTCGACGACGTCTACACCCACAAGAAGCAGACCGGTGGCTCGGGTCAGTACGCGAAGATCGACTACTCGGTCGAGCCCCTCGAGACCGGCTCCGGCTTCGTCTTCGAGGACTCCGTCACCGGTGGTCGCGTCCCGAAGGAGTACATCCCCTCGGTCGAGAAGGGCTTCCGCACCTCCATCGAGAAGGGGCCGCTCCTCGGCTTCCCGCTCCTCGACTTCAAGGTCACCCTGAAGGACGGCGGCTTCCACGCGGTCGACTCCTCGCAGATGGCCTTCGAGACCGCCGCCCGCGCCGCCTACCGGCAGACCCTGCCGAAGTGTGGTCCGCAGCTCCTCGAGCCGATCATGAAGGTCGACGTCTTCGTCCCCGAGGAGTACCTCGGCGACGTCATCGGTGACCTCAACCGGCGCCGCGGCATGATCAAGTCGCAGGACCGTGGGCCCATGGCCATGCGCATCAAGGCAGACGTCCCGCTCGGCGAGATGTTCGGCTACATCGGCGACCTGCGCTCGGCCACCAGCGGCCGCGGCCAGTTCTCGATGGAGTTCAGCCACTACGCCCCCGCCCCGAACTCGGTCGTGGAGAAGGTCCGCGAGGAGATCAAGGAGCGCGAAGAGCGCAACAAGTGAGCTGAGGCTCGCGACTCGCGAAGCGGCGACTTCCGGTCTCGGAGGTCGCCGTTTTCGCGTCCGTCGCCAGCGTGGACTGCAGCCTACGATTGCAGTCTCGCGGCCACGACCGAGCTCTCGAACGACGAATCCGACGCGTCGGTGACCGGGGTCTCCGAGGATCTCGTGGCTGGCACGGTCCCTGCGAAGGGACTCTGCATGCTCGCCTCCCACATCCTCCCTTGCCGCAGCCCTGCGGACGTCCTCCACTGCTCCATGCTCAGCAAGGAGCTCGCGCGGAGCTGCGGCTTCGCACGTGAACGCGCCGAGGCCATCGCCTGCGCCGCATCCGAGCTGGCCAGGAACGCGATCCAGCACGGGGGCGGCGGTCATCTGCTCATTCAGATATCGGCCGAACCGAAGGCGGGGCTGTCGCTCATCTGCACGGACCGCGGGGGTGCGCAGGAGGAAGGACGGTCGCTGCGGCGGACCGGTCGCGGGCTCGCCATCGTCTCGGCGGTGATGGACGAGGTCACGTTTCGCCGTCTCGGCACCGGCGGCCTGCTGGTCGTCGGCTTCGCAGCCTGTCCCGCGTTGAGCGAGTGGCCGACACTGCCGATCCCGATGTAGCCCATCGGGTGGGCCCACGTGGATCGTAGCTACTCATGATCGGCGAAGGCCTCGACCTCGTCTGCGAGCGGCTCGAGCAGCCGCGCGGTGCGCGGGATGGTCGTGTCGGGTGGGTCTCGCCGTCGTCCCCCTCGGCGTGAGCCGTTCCCGCGCGTTCGATGCTAGCGGCAGCGCACGACCATCGGAAGGAACGTGCCCGAGACCGTGCAGCCAGCGCACTCGAAGGAGGCGTGACTACCGCCGCACACCGAGCCGGGGTCGAAGAAGCGGGGCCGGCAGCTGCCGTCACCGCAGCGACCGGAGCAGCCGAGCGGGAACGAGAAGCTCGAGCACTGGTTTGCCCCGCTCATGGTGGCGATGGGCATGGCCGGCTCGTCGACTCCGTTGCAGTCGTAGTCGTAGCCACCGCAGCTGGTGGGCGTGTCGAAGACCGCGCCGACGGAGCGGGGGAACGCGTCCGCGTCGCTGTCGCAGCAGTCGTCCGTCGGGTCGCTGCTTCGCGCTTCGCCCGGGTCGTTGCAGTCACTGTCCGCCGAGAACTGCGTGGTGAGCGCGTCGCCACCGCTCGGCCGGTGGCCGTCGTCGTCCGCATCGATGTAGCAGATCTCGGAGCCGTCACAGTTGTCGTCCGACGAGTTGCCGGGGACCTCCGTCGCGCCGGGCCGGACCGACGCGTTGCCGTCGTTGCAGTCCCAGTTGCCGCCGCTCGGCGCGAGGTACCACGCGCCACCGCTGCAGGCGGGGGGCGTGGTCGGCACGCCGCAGCTCATGGCGGTCTCGCCACCCATCGCCGGCACTCCGTCCCCGTCGCAGTCGGCGTACCAGGTCTCGTCGGTGGTGCCCTCGTCGACCGTGACGTCACAGTCGTTGTCGATCAGGTCGCAGACCTCCAGCTGTGCCGGATGGCGGGCGGCGTTCTCGTCGTCGCAGTCTCCGGGCGTGTCCACGTGGTCAGCGGGCGGGGAGCACGCGGTGACCGCACCCTCGGTCACGCCGAAGCCGTCCCCGTCTCCGTCCGGATACCAGGTCCCCGGCGGCGCCGATTCGTCGATGGATCCGTCGCAGTCGTTGTCCAACCCGTCGCAGGTCTCTGCCTGGGTCGGGCCCACGTCACTCCGCGTGTCGTCGCAGTCGGTGCCGCAGATGGGCGAGCCGGCTTCGTCCATGTTGCAGCAGAGCGCGTCCGGCGCTCCGTCACCGTCCGCGTCGCGCACGCCGAAGGTCCGCTCGTCGCAGTCCTCGTCGATCGAGTCATCGCAGATCTCGGTGTTGCCCGGGTAGCGCCCGGCGTCCGCGTCGTCGCAATCGCGGCCACCACAGAAGATCGAGTCGAAGCCGTCGCCGTCCGCGTCCGCGTTCTCGCAGTCGACCGTGGTGCACCGGTCGTTGCCTTCGTCACAGACCTCGTCACCGGTGCACGGGCTGGTCCCGGGCTCGCACACACCGCTCTCGCAGCGCTCCTCGCCATTGCAGTAGAGCCCATCCGAGCAAGCGTCGTCGTTCGCGCACCCACCGGCGTCGGGCGTCGGCATCGCGTCGTCTCCACAGCCAGCCAGCGCGAGCAACGCCAGGGCCGCCACGCCCATTCGCCGTCCGTCGATCACATCAGCGCTCCTCTCGGTCCTCCGGCTCCGCCTCGTCACCGACCACCGGCTCTCCCTCGCGAGGCTCCACCTGGGGAGGGCTCACTTCGGCAGGCGGCGGTGCAGGAGCAGGCGTTCGAATGACCTGCGCATCGCATCCGAGCGCGAGCACGACCCCGACCAGCAACCTTCGGCACCCCCATGCCATCGGCAGAGGATATCACGGGCCGTCACACCGTCGTGGTACGCGCGTCCACGAACCGAACGGGCGGTCGAACCGCCGAGAACCAAGGAGACGGACATGAGTGAGATTGCGGCAATCGGAGAGAAGCTGGTGGCGTTCTGCAGAGAGGGAAGGAACCTCGAGTCGGTGGAGACCCTCTACGCGGACGACGTGGCGAGCGTCGAGGCTGCTGAGGGGCCTGGCGGTCCGCGGGTCACCGAGGGCAAGGAGAAGGTGAAGGGCAAGAACCAGTGGTGGGTGGAGAACCACGAGATCCACTCGGCCTCGGTCGAAGGGCCGTTCCCCCACGGCGACGATCGCTTCGCGGTGATCTTCGACTACGACGTGACGAACAAGCCGTCGGGCAACCGCATGGCCATGAAAGAGGTCGGTGTCTTCCATGTGAAGGACGGCAAGGTCGTCCGCGAAGAGTTCTTCTACTCGATGGGTTGAGGCGCTAGCCCGGGCGGCAGACGTCGTTCGCGAGGTCACAGTGGCCGCCCTCACAGCGCTTGCCTCCGAAGATCTCTCCGACGCACCGCTCACCGATGGGCACGGCCGTGCAGAGCCCGTCGGTGCAGCGACCGTCGACGCAGGGGCCGCTGCACCCTTCGCCGACCATCGGGAGCGGTGTGCACCGCCCGTGCTCGCACCCGAAGGAATCCGGGCAGCGGTCGTCGGTGCCGCACGCGCCCCACGGGTCGCCGATCAACACGCACCGCTGGTCGCGGCAGGCGAGGCCTTGGCGGCAGGGGTCGAGCTCGCTGCGGCCGTTCGAACAAGCGTCGCCCACGGCGCCGCCGACGTCGCAGCCGTGGCTGGTGCACACCAGCCCATCGGCGCACGAGCTCAGGTGGCTCGGGCCGAGGCGCGGGCCGCAAGCGGCGCCCTGGGGTAGGGGAGCGACGCAGCCCTCCTCCACCGAACAGATCCGACCTTCAGCGCACTCGTGGCTCGACCAGCAGTCCTCGTCGCCGTCGGACCGGGGAAGGGGGAGTGTGCGCTCCGGGCTCAGCGCTTCGAGCGTTCGATCGATGCCGGCGTCGCAGGCCGGGTGGACGTATTGGTCGCGACAAGGTCCGGTGTCGGCCAGCTCGGCGAGGATCCGTAGCGCCCGCTCCCGATCGAAGCGCTTCTCACCGCGCTCGAGCTCGGCGAGCGCTTCGGCGATGCGCGGTTCGACGCGGACCGGGTGGCAGACCTCCGCGATGGCCCCGACCGGCATGCAGAGGTAGGAGCGACAGCGGTTCTGCTGCAGGCACGATCGGCGCGCCGTCTCGCGGAGGATCGCGCCGACCGAGGCCGTCGCCCAGTCACTCTCTGGGGCTGGTGCCTCGCTCGCCCCCGGGCTCGCCACCGAGGTCGCCTCGGCGGTGGGCGCGGGCGCCGCCCCGACGCAGCCCACGAGGCAGAGCATCGAGAACGTTCGGCAACACTCCACGGCTCACGGTACGTCTGGTTCGAGGTGACCTTCCCCGAACGACGAAGGCGCCGCCCCGCTCGGGACGACGCCTTCGTTCGAAGGGCTCGCGCAGGCTCAGGGGTCGCTGGTGACCACCACGCCGAGGACGCTCGAGAACCAGGTCTTGTTGCCCGGCATCGCGTCGCTGCCGGCCGTGAAGACGTCCGTGTTCGCGTGCTCGATCCGGTTGTCGAGGCGGATGATGACGTTGTCGATCGGGCGCACGTCGAAGGTGAGCGTTCCGGTCGAGAGCGTGTCCCAGCCGTCACCGATGTACTGGTCCGGGTCGTGGAGGATCTCGCCGCGGAGACCGAGGCGGAACTCGTCGACGACCTTGAAGCCGAGCGCGAGGCTCGAGCCCCAGTAGACGCTGCGGCCGTTGAGGCCGGAGTCGGGACCACTGGCGTAGACGTCGCCGTTGAAGACGAGCGTGACCGGGCCCCACTCACCGCCGACGACGAGATCGACGAAGTGCTCCCAGTCGTCGCTGGTGGTCGGGTCCGAGCCGTCGCCGAAGCCGCTGGAGCCGGCGCCGGCGTAGTAGCCGATGGCCATGCTGAGCCCACCCGGGAGCCCGAGCGCGGCCTGCAGACCGACGTGCGGCGAGATGTCGTTGTCGACGGGGTTGTTCGTACCGTTGACCACCATGGCGGTGAGGCCGAGGGTGTCGTTGACCTGGTACGAGCCGCGCAGACCGACGTGATAGAAGGGCTGCATCAGGTAGTAGAGCGCGCCTCGGGTGTAGTTGATGTTTCGCCAGCTGTCGGCGACCTCACCACCGTAGAGCGTGTCGAACTGACCGATGTCGAACTGCAGACCCTCGATGGGCATCCAGCTCGCGTAAGCCTGCTTCACGTTGCCGAGCACCGGCGAGTCGCTGCCGATGAGGCGGTACGCGCCCTGGCCGAAGCGCAGGTCGAGGGTCGCGCCGAAGTGCTCGGTGGCGTAGCGCACGTCGAGGCCGGCGAAGGCGAAGCCGAAGCCGTGCGACGACGCGAAGGCCCGGTGGCCGAGCGCGTTGGCGGTCGGGTCACTGGGGAGGAGCCAGTCCGCCATGTAGTGGGCGTCGGCGAAGGCGTTGATCTTGAAATCGTCCCAGACCGAAGGCTCGGCAGCCGGGGTCTCGGCAGGCGGCTCGTCCGACAAGGGCGAGGCCGGCGGCTCCGCGAAGTCGGGCTCGGCCGCGGGCTCCGGTTCCGCGGAAGGGTCGCCCTCCGAGACAGCCGTCGGGGTCTCGGCCGCCTCGGAGGACACAGGTTCGGCTTCCGCGACCTCGGCTTCCGCCGCCGGCTCCCCGGCCGGTTCGGTCGCGTCCGTGCCCACGGTGGGCTCGGTCGCCGGCTCCTGAGCCGCGGCCATCCGCGGCGCAGCGAGCGCAATCAGGGCGCTGAGGAGCAGCGCGGTGCGGGGGAAGGAGTTGCGCAGGTTGCACGCCTCCGGCCCGCTCTTGTGGGTTCGTTCGGGGCTCATGGTCGTACCTCTCTTCGCGCGCACGGGTGCCGTTCACAGCCCGCTGAGGGTCTGCGTCGATGGACGTGCGCAGTGTCACTTTGGGCTGCTGCGGCATCAGTGCCGCGAGCAGTGGAGGGAGCACCCGCCCCGATTGGGCGCTCACCTCGAGGGTGGGAGTTGGCGGTGAAGCCCGAAGGCTTCACCGCCAGGTGCCGATCACTCGGCCGGCGCAGGCATGGCGGTGGAGGCGGCCGACGTCGCGACCAGCTCCTCGCCGTAGGCATCGACGCCGCACTCGGCGACATCGAGACCCTCGAGCTCGTGCTCCTCGGAGACGCGCACGCCGCCGGGAACGAGCATCTTCATTCCGAACCAGAGGATCGAGCCGGCGACGAAGGCGAAGGCGGTGCCCGAGAGGGCGCCGATGGCCTGGATGCCGAGCTGGGAAGCGCCGCCACCAACGAAGAGGCCGACGCCGTCGCCGAAGAGGCCGACCGCGAGGGTTCCGAAGATGCCGCAGATGCCGTGGACCGTGATGGCGCCGACGGGATCGTCGATCTTGACCTTGTCGAGGAAGTAGACGCCCTCGACGCAGAGCACACCGGCGATGCCGCCGACGATGAGCGAGTAGCCGGGCGCGATGAGGTCGCAGCCGGCGGTGATGCCGACCAGGCCGGCGAGCGCGCCGTTCAGACCCATGGAGAGGTCGAGCATGCCCGTGCGGAAGCGGACCCAGGCCAAGCTGACGATGAAGCCAGCGGAGGCGGCGAGGTTCGTGACGAGCACGATGCCGGCGATGGCCTTCGGGTCCTCGGCGCTGACGGTGCTGCCGCCGTTGAAGCCGAACCAGCCGAGCCAGAGGACGATCACGCCGAGCGCGGCGAGGGGGAAGTTGTGGGCGGGCATCGGCTTGGACTTGCCGTCCTTGTCGTACTTGCCGAGGCGGGGGCCGACGGCGAGGGCGCCAGCGAGGGCCATGCCGCCACCGACGGCGTGGACGACCGTGCTACCGGCGAAGTCGCTGAAGCCCATCGAGCTCAGCCAGCCGCCGCCCCAGACCCAGTGGCCGACCACCGGGTAGATGATGGCGGTCGCGAGGGCCGTGAAGGCGAAGAAGGTGCCGAGGCGTGCGCGCTCGGCGACCGCGCCGCTGACGATCGTGCAGGCGGTCGCGGCGAACACGAGCTGGAAGAAGAGGAATACGTAGATGGGCAGCGTGCCCACGTCCGCTTCGTTCCCGGACGGTACGAAGGTGCTCAAGCCGACGAAGGGGTTGCCCTCGCCGAACATGAAGCCGTAGCCGACCGTGTAGAACACGATCGATGCGATGGCGACGACTCCGAAATTCTTGAGGAGCACCATCACTGCGTTCTTCTTGCGGCAGAAGCCGGACTCCACGAGGGCGAAGCCGGCGTGCATGAAGAAGACGAGGAAGGCGCTCAGGAGTACCCAGACGCTGTCGAGCATGGCTTGGTTCATCGGTCTCTCCGCTTCTCGACGCCGTACGGACCAGAAAGGGTGAAAGGAGGGTTCCGTCGGACGTCGTGCGATTCGGAGAGGAATGTGAGGGAACTCCATTTCGAGCTTGTTTCCCCTGTATCTCCACTTCGCAAAAAAGCGACGCGGTGCGTCAAATCAATGTTTTCAGGCAGTTATCTATGTGTAAATTCCGCACAGCCATGGCGAATGTCCGCTGTGACCGGATGACCCACCGTGCGTGAACGCCCTTCGTGACAGGCGCATGACGATCGGGAGGCATCAAACGGGCTTCGCCTCGAGGGGGTGAGCGGGCAGCGATCGTGGGTGTGGATCGCGTGAGAAGGGGCCCGTGGGCCGCGGCCCGACGTCGACCCGTGCCAAGAGCCGCGGCTGGAGGCGCCCATGAGCGACGACGCATTCGAGGTGGGAGATCTGGTGGTCTACAAGGGCGAGACGACCGCCGTGCTCGCGATCGAGAAGCGCTTCGGCGAGGAGAAGCTGGTCGTCCGCTATGCCGCCGGTGGCGGCGAGCGTCGGGTCCGGCCGAGCGAGGTGGAGCGGGCGGCCCTGGATGCGCCGGAGGCGAAGCGGGCGCGCTTCCGCTTCATCCAAGCCAACCCGAACGACTGGGCCGACGACCTCTTCTTCCGCTTCGAGCTCCGTTTCGAGCACGCCCCTTCCGATGACGAGCGCGCCGCCCTGGGGCAGCAGTTCGGGCGCGCGTTCCCCGGTGGCGGTGAGGTGCTCTTCTCCGGACAGTTCGCGCTGCTGGTCCTCTGCCCCGGTCACGAGGCGAGCGACGACGCCGACGAAGACCGCACCGAGCGCGAGCGACTCTTCGACGCCGTGCACCTCTTCGCGGCGTCTCGGCAGGCGCCCTGGGTCGTCGACACCATGTTCATCGACGCGCTCGGCACCTACCCCGACGACCTCGTGGCGGGCCCGGCCTGGGAGGGCGGCTCACCGCGCGAGGTCGATCCCGCGCTTCCGCCACCGGCCCGCGACCCGGTCTTCGACGACGCGGTCGCTGCCGCGAAAGCGTGAGCGGGTAGGCCGGCGTTGGATCCCAAGAGCTTCGAGATGCGACTCGCTAAGACGATCGAGGTCGACGACCCGCGTGCTCTGAGCGCTCGCTTCCGCTATTCGGTCGGTGCCTTCGGCAGGAAGAGCCTCTCGATGGGCACCTCCACTTCGACGAAGGGCGGCATCGCGACTGTGTCGCCGTCACCATAGGTGCCGAGCAGGGTCCAGCCCGCTTCGGCATGCGCGAAGACCTCCACGAGTCGAGCGTCCGGATCGACGATCCAGTAGTGGCCGATGCCGTGCCGATGGTAGAGCGCACGCTTCTCATTGCGGTCGAGCGATTGAGTGCTGGGAGACAGGACCTCGCACACCCAGTCCGGTGTGACGCGGATCCGCCTCCCGGGTCCGGCAGGCGCTCACGCCGCCAACCACTGAGGTCGGGGCGAACGACATCGTGGGGAGCGAGCTCGATGTCGACCTCCACGAAGATCCACCGGCCGCCCGGCCCGCCGTGACCGTCGTCATCGTCGTAGGGTCGACCGACGAAGGAGCGGATGGCCCCCTGGCTCTTGGAGTGACGCGGCAGCGGCGCGGGGCTGGTGACGACTCGGCCGCCGAGGACCTCTGCCCGCACGTCCTCCTCGAGGCTCAGCAGGTCCTCGTAGGTCGCCGAACGCTCGGGCTCCTCCATGGGAGTCAGGATATCAGGCCGTTGACACGTTCGGCTCAGGGCAGCGCTTCGTGTACGTCGT
Organism: uncultured Sandaracinus sp.; assembly: GCA_964462035.1. GTDB lineage: Bacteria > Myxococcota_A > Polyangia > Polyangiales > Houyiibacteriaceae > UBA1660. The sequence continues at coordinate 11,363 of CAYXAP010000067.1, read as the reverse complement.
CCTCCTGGCGCCAGCCGGCGGGACTCTCGTGCGGCGGTTGCGTCTCGAGGAGGTCCGAATCCGTTTTGGTCTCGTCGCAGCTCTGTTTGTAGCGGATCTGTCCACCTTGAGTGCGTGTCGATCGCGAAAATGGTCGCTGGCGTCTACAGCGCTTGTCGCAGTGTCCTGCTAGACGACTCCCGACTCCGACTCACTCCGATGACTCCCCGCTGCCTATCGCTCTATTTCACCCTCGCTCTAGGGTGCTACCAGTCGGTGCCTGTCGTACCCCCGTCCGACGGCGGGCCGCCCGATGGCGGCCCACTTCTAGCGTGCCCGGACCGACCCGCGGAAGGTGAGATCCTCTTGCAGTCCGAGGACTGCACGCCCTTCGTGTTGGATTCCCAGATCTCTGGTAGATGGTTCAGCGGTTTCGGTCACGGCGTCGGCGTCCACATCACCACCGAAGCTGGAATTCCATACTCAATCAGCGTCTACGAGGGTGAGCCGAGGATTGCCCGCCACACGATCGAACCGTATGACGTGTGCCTTCCAAACAGTGAAGAGCGCTACAACATCAGCCCCCACGGAGCTGCCGCTGTACTGGGTGTGCCGCGCGACGCCGGTCGCCTCGTGTCTAACCTCCCATCTGCTCTGATTCCGTACCCGACTTCTGGCTGGGCTCTAGACGACGAGCCGATCGTTGCGCGCGTCGACGCCGATTCCGAAGTCGATCAGCTCCTGGTGCGTGTCGGCCCCCACAGCCGCATCGATTTGCTTTCCGGCGGGCCGTTTCGCATGTACCGCAGGCGCTTTCGTCGTGATGGCCGCACTCTGGTGAACTCGTTGCCGACCCTGGCCCTCGACCGCGAAGGTCGGCCGATCGGGTTCAAGACGGTGGACGTCGGCTCACGCGACGAAGAGGTCGTGTTCGAGGACCTGGTCGCCCCTGTACGCCCCGAGCGGCGCGAGTTTGAAGTCGACGTATCAGCCGCCACGGCCTGGAACCTCGAAGTGGTAGGGGTAGAGCCGGCTGCCTGTCGAGCCGAGCTCGCCGAAGTGGTGATGATGGGCCGGCGCGATGTGATGCGCTGTCCGGAGTCCGGCGTGGGCCGTGTCGAGGTGGTGGATGGAACCACCATTCGCGGATCGGTAGCGTTCATACCGTTCACTGAGCCCCCGACCACTCACATCTTCGTGGTCCTGCGGTCCGCTGACGAACAGGTCGAGGCCTTGGTTTCGGCGCCGCTCCCGGAGCCCGGCGAAACCGCGCGCATGGTGGTCCCGGAAGTCGAGGAGATCGCCGCCCGATTCGTGAGCCAGACCGACTATGAGGCGCGCGTTCGTGGTGCTTCGGGTCACCATGGCTTCCTCTCGGCAGTGCTGCGGGGGCGAAACGCGCTGACGGTGATCGATTATCGCGACCGAGGTCTCCTCGAGGCCTGCGCCTCCGAGGTGATGATCCTCTACGGGCTCGATGATGAACCCGTCGAAGAGGTCTGGGCCGGTGTGATCCGCCGGCACGGTGCTCCGCCGTGGGACGCCACTGCCGTTCCAGCTTCCGTTCTACGCAAACGCGTCCCCATCCTGCCCCGAGACTGACGACCATGACTCGCAGAATCACGACCGCTATCATCCTCACCCTTTGTGCGTTGTCCGTCGCGCCGGACTGCCGTCAGGCCAGTCCAGCCGCTTGCTACAAGGACGCTGGAGACGGCACGCCGCAGTGTTGGGCCCAGTACCAGGATGAAATCGAGGCCTACCACGGGGGAGGTCCGAGGCCCGACCCTCGTCTTCTCGGGTGCGTGGATCGATGCATGCCACTGCTGACCGCAGGTGAGTCCTGCAGTGTGGATCCGTGCGAAACCGGCGAAGTCTGCCAAGCCGGGCTGACTTGCTTGACCGATCACGTGGCCTCGGCGACGGGTGTGTGTGGTCGCTCGGGCGGATTGAGCGGAGTGCACAAGGTCGTGACGGCGTCCGGCGACGAGGTTGACCTCGTGGCCCTGCCCGGACTCGCTTGCGATCCCCAGGTCCCCTTGATGCAGTGCGGCGACCAGTGGCTCGGCGCGTATTGCTCCATCACCCCGGACCTCGAATGCGAGGACGAACGCGTTATCCAGCTCCGCGAACGGTACCCGGATCTCACCAACTACGACGGTGCCTGCATGTTGCCAGTGCAGGAAGGCGATGTCTGCCTGCACTCCTTCACCGATCTCGCGAGTGGCGATCCGGCGATGGCTTGCTTGGTGTGTGAACCGGGGACCTTCTGCCTGGTCGACGATCCGCGGAACCCGGACCTTCCCCCAGACTTCGGTATCTGTCGCCGCCCTTGCGCAGAACCGGACGGGTGCCCGTGCAATCAGTTCGACCTGTACGACGAGGGCGAGATCTGCCCCGCGGATCCGGATTGGATCAATGAGTTCGAATTGCACGACAACCTGGACGACGAGGGACGACCGTTCTCGGGGTTCTGCTCGGTCTGTGTGCCGCATGCAGGCCAGTGCGAAGAGGGCGGGACCCCGTGTTGCAACGAGGACGCGATCGGCGGCTGCCAGGAGGACCCCTTCGACGTTGGTGGTCTACCGGGCCGCTGTTGTTTCCCGGAGGGTGAAGGATGCAGTGGACCCGACGAGTGCTGTCCTGGGAACACCTGCTCCAGCGAGGGCGTGTGCGCCCCTTGCCAAGGCGTACCAGGGCAGCCGCCGACCGAAGGAGGGTGCTGTGACGGGCTGGACCTCCGATTCGACCATGGAACCGGCGAGTACTGCGGGCGGACCTGCACGGACGCCGTCGGGACCGTCTGCGCCGATACGAGCGCATGCTCCGGTGCGGGCCAACAGGTCGTGATTTGCGACGCGGTCCTGGGCGACGTCTGCCTCTCCCACGAGGGCGTGCTCGATCTGGTTCTGGCGAACGCACCGGGCGACATCACTTGCGTCGACACGGACGCGTCGGCTGCAAACGACTGCCTCACCCTTGGCGGATACGCTTGCACCGCTCAGGGCTACACCTGCGAGGCC
>CAYXAP010000067.1:4673-8261 GCA_964462035.1 uncultured Sandaracinus sp. | reverse complement strand
CTGCCTCACCCTTGGCGGATACGCTTGCACCGCTCAGGGCTACACCTGCGAGGCCGGGGACGGGCCAGGCGCGGACCCGACCTGTTGTGTTCCCACCAGCACCATCGACGGTTGCGGAGGCGGTGACGAAGACTGCGATGGCATCGAAGATGAAGACGCGGTGATTGCGCCGGAGTCATGCGACGGTGCGGACAACGACTGCGACGGCGCCATCGACGAAGCCGAAACCGTCACCTGCGGGTCTGGCCCGAGCATGACTACGGGCACGCAGACCTGTGTCGCAGGGAACCCCGTCGACGACTGCGTGCCACTCGCGGCGAGTCCCGAGACATGCGACGGAACAGACCAAGATTTCGATGGGCTGACCGATGAGGGGCTCGACCTCGTAGTCGGTACCTGCGGACTGGGGCTGTGCATGCGCGACGAGCTGCAGACGTGTGTGGCTGGCTCGGAACAGACCTCGTGCACGCCGGGAGCACCGGGAACCGAGACCTGCAACGAGCTTGACGACGACTGCGACGGCGAGGTCGACGAAAACCTCTCGGGCTGCGCGTCCGCGCGGGAGACGGCCTGCGGGAACATGTTCGACGACGACGGCGATGGCTTGGTGAACTGTGATGATCCCGACTGCCTGATCCCGGCACTCGATCGCACGGCGACCACCCGGCTCTGGGATTCCATGGGGTGGCTGGTTCTCAGCCCGCCGACAGTCTGCTCGCCCCCACAGGTCGAGCGGGTCGCCGGAGTTCCGACCGGAACGATGAGCTCGCTGGTCTCGGTCGCCGACCGAAACTCCGTTGGCGTGGTCCGCGGTGCAGTCTTCGACCGCGCCGGCAGCCCCGTCGTCGGCGTCGAGGTCTCGGCACTCGGCAATCCAGCGTGGGGATCGGTCCTCACTCGACCGGACGGCTCGTTCGACCTGATGGTCGAGACCGACGAAACGGTCGTGGTCGACTTCCGGGCCACCGGTTACCTCGGGGTGCAGCGGGAGATGATCCCTTTCGCAAACGAGTACTTCGAGATCGAAGACGTCGTGCTCACGGCTCGGGCTGCCCCCGCGGCCACGATCACGTTGGGCAGCGGCTCTGCTCAAGTCGCCTTGGGCACGTCCGAAACGGACCAAGACCCCAGCGACACGGTGACGCAGACTCGTCAGCCGTTCCTGATCTTCCCTGCGGGCATCACCGCCACGGACGCGGCGACTGGCGCGAGCCTCTCATCGATGCAGGTGTCCATGACGGAGTACACCGTGGGTGACTCCGGCCCCGCGGCCATGCCAGGGACCCTGCCTGACTCTAGTGCGTACACCTACGCCGTAGAGCTGGCCGCGAACGACTCGACCACGGGCGACGTGGATTTCCAGAACGGTGAGGTCGCCTACTACGTCGACAACTTCCTCGACTTTCCGGTGGGTGTTGGTGGCGACCCCCTGACCGTCCCGGTCGGCTACTACAACCGGGCTACCGGTCGTTGGGAGAGCGAGGCTGACGGCGTCGTGCTCTACGTCGTCTCTACCACTGGGGGCATCGCCTCCGTGGACGTGGACGGCGATGGGGTGGGGGAGAGCGCTGGCGAGTTGCTCGGCTTTGGCATCGACAACGACGAGTTGGTCCAGCTCGCCGCGCTGGAGAGTTCGCGGCCCGTTGCGGGTGAGTCGTTCTGGCGCGTTCGGGTCTCCCACTTCAGCCCGTGGGACCTCAACTGGCCGTGGGGATTCCCCGACGAAGCCCTCTTCCCCAACTTCCTGGACAACCTGGTTGCGGGAGTGGGGAACATCTGTGCGGTCCTCGGCTCGGTCGTGGATTGTGAGACGCTCACACTTGGCGAGTCTGCGCCAATCGCGGGCACTGGACACGAGCTGATCTATCAGTCGGGCCGCGTCCTAGGTGCAACCACCTCCCGCACGATCGACATTCCGATCCTTCCCTACACCCAGGCGGAGATCGACCATGCCGGAATCGAGGCCGTCGAGGTCACGCTGGTCGTGGCTGGCCGAACGGTCACGCAGCGGTTCGAAGCTCCGCTCACCGCGAACGATCGCTTCCAGCACATCTGGGATGGCCGGGACGCCCACGGGCAGCTCCTCCAGGGCTCCGTACCCTACCGGTTGAAGCTCGAGTACCAGTACCCGGCCACCTACGGAGGGTCCGGTTCGAGTGCAGTCGCCACCGCCTCCTTCGCGCTCCCTGGAACTCTCTCACTCACCGCCAACGAGTCGCGCCGCGAGATCTTCGCCACCAGCTGGTACCACGGGTTCTTCCGGGTGCGAGATGAGCTGGCCAAGGGTCTCGGCGCCTTCACCCTCTCCGGCCATCACTCCTATGACCCCGTGAGCCGGACGCTGGACCTGGCAGGTGGCGGATCCGTTCCCACCGCGGATGACGTGTGGTCGTCCGAGCATCTTGCTGGTGCCACCACGGCCACCGGGCCGCGTTTCGGCGCGTCGCCAATCGACGCGAAGTTGGATGTCTACGGGGCGGCAGTCGGGCCTGATGGTTCCGTGTACCTGTCGGACCGGAAGCGTGACCAGATCGTCCGCATCGATCCGAGCGGCACGCTCCGGCAAGTCATCGGGATCGAAGACGTCCCTGGCGTCCCTGTGGACGGAGCGATGGCGTCGTCGTCACAGATCACGCAGCCGAGCGACCTGGCCTTCGGCCCGGATGGCAGCCTGTACTTCATCCAGGACGGGGTCTACGCGGTCTATCGAGTGACCCAACCGCACGACCCGGCGGCGGCCGTAGTCGAGCTCGTGGCCGGTGACCCCAACAACCAGCCCGCAGGTCTTGGCGATGTGCTGATGCAGTACGGATCCGTCGCCACAAACGCGACCCTCTACTCCCCGTCAGACCTCGCGGTGGACATCGCTGGCAACGTCTACATCGCCTGCAATGGTGGCGCTGGGCTGGCGAGCCACTTCCGGATCGTGAACTCGGAGGGCCGAATCACGCACCTCGATCTCGACCTCACGATTCTGAACGTCGCAGCCTCGCGAATCAGTCGCCAAGTCGTGTTCAGCGTATCGACCACGGACGAGCTCTACGCGCTCGCGGGAATGAACAGCGCCAGCTTGCTCGCCGGCGGCGGAACCACCGAGTCTCCGCTTGGTGTCGTGGGCAGAGAAGCACGCCTTGACCTCCGGCCCGGCCTGGCAATCGCGGACAACGGAGACATCTACTTCAACCAGGACATCGATGGGGACGACCGAGTCATGGTGCTCGGCGCCAACGACTTCCAGGTTCGACTCGTTGGTGGGGGGGAGAAGGGCGCCAGCTCGTCCAACGAGCGGAAGTGCTTCCCGGGACAGCGCGCGGGTGAATCCGGTCCTGGGTTCGCGGGGTCCACCCACTACGCTTCGATCACCACACTCGCCGTCGGAGGCGACGACGAAATCATCGTCGGGGCGAACGACACCAACGACTTCACCTGCCGACTGTATCGTTCGGTCTCGGCGGAGGTCGTCGGGGGCCAGATCCGAGTACCGGGACCGTCGGGCGACGTCGTCTACGTCTTCGATGAGCGAGGGAGGCACCTCGAGACGATCGACGCGATGACGGGCTCGACGCTTCTGACGTTCGGCTACACGCC
>CAYXAP010000067.1:0-4573 GCA_964462035.1 uncultured Sandaracinus sp. | reverse complement strand
TCGAGACGATCGACGCGATGACGGGCTCGACGCTTCTGACGTTCGGCTACACGCCGGAGAACCAGCTCGCGTCCGCCACCGACTCGATGACCGGAGTGACGACCATCAACCGCGGCACTGCTGGACCGAGTGGAGTCATCGGCCCCTACGGTCATCGAACTAGCATCACGCCCGACAGTGCCGGCCGGCTCCGGCTCATCTCCGACCCGGTCGGCAGAACTCACACTTTCGAGTTCACGGCTGGAGACTTGGTCGACTACATGGACGACCCTCGCTCGGGTCGTCACGACTACACCTACGATCCAATCACCGGGCAGCTCTCGGCGGACGCAAACCCCAACGCCGAAGCTCAGACCTTCGTTCCGGGCCAGTTCGTCCAGGACATGGATGGCGACCCGATGACCGATGACTCCATCGAGTTCGATGGGACCCGGCACACCACTGCGGGCGGACGCGAGACGCTCTACCTCCGGCGCTACTCGGGAACCACAGGCGCGAGCCGGCGGGTTGTCGACAGCAACGACCTTCCCATCGATCTGGGCGTCTCCGCGGGCCGGAGGGTCGTGACCAGACCGGATGGAACGGTGCTTCGCCAAGATCCGGCCGCTGACCCGCGGTTCGAGATGGCGGCTCCGCGCGCAGGCACCATCATCACGGAGATCCCGTACTCCGGACTGACGGAGCCGCTGACGTCGACCATCCAACTGAGTCACGACGGCCTGGTGCCCGACCCTGTGGCCGGCGATGTCACTTGGATGAGCACCACGGTCGATACGAACGGCCGCGTCTCGACTCGACGATTCGATGACCTCGGCGGTGGCACCCACCAGCTGGAAGTGACCACCCCCGGTGGCCGCTACTCTCGAACTCAGACGAACATCTACGATCAGCCGACCGACGCCGCCGTGTACGACGGCGACCCAGACGCCGGTGGAACGATCGCGCATCGGGCGAGCTTCCAGTACGACGGGCAATACCGTCTCGACCTCGTCACACAGCACGGCCTCGCCGGGGAGCTCGACCGCACGATCGACTACGAGTACGGAGCCGACGGTCTGCTCCGGTGGGTTGGCGATGGCGCCGGCGGGCGCAGCGTCTTCGACTACGATGGCGCCGGCTGGCTGCATCGAATCCACGACGGCGAAAGCCGGATCACGCGCTACGAGCGCAACGACAACGGCAGTCTGACCGAGCTGCACCGCCCGGCGTCCGCGGCTCATCACGCGATGAGCTATGACGGCGCCGAACGACTGACCAGCTGGACCACGCCCGACGGCCACACGACGACGTACACCTACGACGCGGACGGACGACCGAAGACGGTGAGCCAACCCGTTGGACGGCTTCGCTATCTGTACGAGGGAGAGGGCGTCAGCTTTGCCGGCCGACGATTGGAGCGCATCCAGCGGATCGCCGATGGAACCGATCCGACGCTGCCCGGAGCTTCGGTGGTCGAGGACGCGCAGCTGGCGTACGACACCGAGGGGCGACTCGACTGGGTCGAATCGTTCCAGGGGCACATCGAAGACTACTCCTTCGACGGTCCGTTGCTCCGAAGCGTGGACACCGGTTCGCGTGTAGTGTCGTACGACTACGACTCGTCAGTGCGCCTCGAAGGAGAGCAGCTGTCCGTCGGGAGCCACGAGAGTGGCGTCCGCCTGAGCTACGCCGACCAGGACGACTTGGTGACGAGCGCGTGTGTCTGTGCGGACGCGGCGTGTGTTGCCGCGACTGATCCCTGCGACCCCATGGCCTATCTCGCGGCCGCGCAGGTGACCGTGGTCCCGAGCCCCGTGACGGGCTTCCGTGATGAGGTGCTCGTCTTCGCGGGCGGTAGCGACGTCACCTCCGTCGTCGGACCAGCCGACCGCAATTCGTTTGGCGAGGTCGAGCGGGAGGTGACGACGCGAGGTGGCGCCACCATCTACTCGCACGAGCTCGACTACGATGTGGTCGGCCGGATCACGCGCCAGCGAACCGTCCTGCCGGCGACGTCGGGCGCCGAAGACTACGGCTTCGAGTACGACCGAAGCGGGAAGCTGACCGAGTGGACGTCCAGGCCCTCCCCCATGGCGACCCCGGTCCAGCGCGGTAGCTACACCTACGACACCGCCGGCCATCGAGAGCTGACCGTGGACGACCGCGGGAGCCTGACCGCCACCTACAACGGTGATGACCAGTTGCTCCAGCTGAACGACGCGGCCGCCGCCGAGACGTACTACACGGCGACCTACGACGACGATGGGTACATCGCGTCACGCGCGATCGATCTGCCGGGGACGAGCAGCGACCAGGCTCTGACGTTCGAACACGATCCGCTTGGGCAACTTCGTCGGGTGACCATCGCTGGCGGACCGGTCATCGACTACGGCTACGACTTCCACGGCCGCCGAGTCAGCCGAACTGTCGATGGGGTCCTCGAACGTCAATGGGTCTTCGGCTCCGCACTCGGGCCGATCGCGGAGCTCGACGGCGCCGGCATCGTCCAGAAACGCTTCATCTACGTGACCCACACCCATACCCCCGATCTGATGATCGAGGGCGGCACGGTCTACCGCTTCATCAAGGACATTCGCGGCTCCGTCCGGGCGGTGGTGAATGTCGCCACCGGCGCCGTCGTGCAGAAGATGGCCTACGACCCGTGGGGTCGAGTGCTTGCCGGCGAGTCGACCGACGAAGGGTTCCAGCCCTTCGGAATGGGAGGCGGCTTGATCGATCCGGACACGGGTCTGCTTCGGCTCGGAGTGCGGGACTACGACCCCGTCGCCGGGCGGTTTGTGCAGCCGGACCCGCTTGGGTTCGACGGCGGTCAGGACCTGTACTCGTACGGCGATGACGACCCCGCCAACTTTATCGACCCCTCGGGGCGGATTGCTGGCCTGGTTTTCGAGCTGGGGTTCGCCGTTGGCTGCGCGCTGATGAACGGGCGAATCAATAGTTTCGGCGATCTCTTCATGGTGGCTGGCAACGCGCTGGCCTGGGGAGTGCTCGGTACGGCCCTTGGCGCGATCGCGGTCGCGGCGAAGGTTGGTAGAGCCACCGGGACCTACAGCCAGCTGCGACGTGCCGGTGCGAAGGACGCGCATCACATAATCCAGGATGCTGCCGTCCGTGATATTGCAGGCTATTCGCGCAGCGCGGCACCCTCAGTCCAACTGCGCGGACCCGCTAGGGTCCGGGGGACGCCGCATCATACCGCGACCCAAGTTCAGCGACAGGCAGGCGGTGGAACGTACGCGGCCGAACGCCGCATCGCGTATAAGGCCCTGCGCAAAGCAGGTGTACCCCCCGCGGAGGCACGCCAGCTGATCGGAACAGCCGATCAGTACTTCGGGTCTCTCGGCGTGGGACCCTCCACGCCGACGCGATACCCTGGCAACCGGACGGGGAGGCGTTGAGATGGGGACGTTGAGCCAGGCAGCCATTCGCAGTGTCCACGACTTGGTCGCTGCCCTAAGTAGAGGAGAGTACCGGGCAATCACCTCAGCCGGCCGCGTGAGCCGGCTCCAGGCGGCTGACATGCGTCAAGGCATCGAGGAGTACGGAAGAACGCTCGTTCCCCTACCTTCGAACGCTATCGCCGAGTGGGACCTGTATCCCCTGGACGGGAAACCTGATGTCTTTGGCGTGGATGTGCCCCTCTGGACCGCCGAGGAGGGCCGCAGCGACTTGACGCTGTCCCTTACTGTCCACGATCGACAGGGAAGTGTGTTGATCGAGGTCGACGATCTCCACGTGCTGTAAGTGCAGCGGGTCCAGCTACTTAGAGAGGTTGGCGCACTGATCGCCTAGCTTGGGGTCCATGCCCTTGCCGACCTCGCCGCCTAACTTGAGCAGGTGCCGATGATGGCAGCGTCGATGTCAGGCACGCGCTCCGGGGCGTTTTCTCGGGGGTGAATTCGCTGGCGATCCCGACGACGCTCGCCCCCGCCGGCGGGACCCCGCGTAGGGTGTCGAAGTCGACGCGTTGGCTGGTGCGGTGTGCCGCTGACGACACGGAGTGGGGAAGCGACCAGGGGTTCACCTCGAGGCAGCAGGGAGCGGCGCACCCCGAACAGCTCCTAATGGGAGGCGTTCAACACGCTATCGGCAGAAGAGCCTCTGATGGGCACTTGGATTCGACGAACGGTGCCATGGCGACGGTGTCTCAGTCGCCCTAGGTCTCCGACCAGGGCCCAGGCGGCCTTCACACGCGGGAAGTATCAATCGGGGGTTCAGTCGGGCACGTCGTGATGGGCGTGGGCTGGTACTCTTGAGCATGCATCTGGCGGAGATCAAGGTGGAGGGCTTCAGGAACCTCGAGAATGTTGTGGTCGTTTTGGAGAAGGGCCTAAACGTTTTGGTTGGGCCGAACAACGTTGGGAAAACGAACCTGTTGGATGCTGTCCGCGTTGCACTGGGCCCGACTGCAGCGACCGACGGGACGGCTGTACAAGTTGGCAGGGATGACTTCTGCCGATCTAGTAGCGTCGACGCGCCATCAGCACCGATCCGGATCGATCTGACGTTCCGGGGTCTGACGAAGGCGCAGATCGCCCACTTCCATGAACTCGCCGAACCCAACTTGCAGGAC
>CAYXAP010000066.1:34832-46908 GCA_964462035.1 uncultured Sandaracinus sp. | reverse complement strand
CCTCGGAGTTATTGCGATGACCATGCCCATTGGTGAGGGCCGAGAGATTCTCGGCGACCTCTCTCAGCGCCTCGAGGCGCTGGGGAGGTATCTTTGACGTCCCTGGCCTGAAGCACGAGGTCGAGCGGCTCAACAACCTGTCCGTCCGCGAGGGCTTCTGGGACGATCAGGAGAAGGCGCGCAAGGTGATGCGCGACCGGGCCAAGGCAGAGGAGACGGCGAAGAGCTTCGAGAAGCTCGAGAGCGACGTCCAAGGGCTGCTCGAGATCCTCGAGATGGTCGAAGGCGACGACGCCGACGAGGTCGCCGAGCTGCTGGAGCAGATCCCCGAGCTCGAGCGCGGGGTCCGCGACCTCGAGCTCAAGCGGATGCTCACCGACGACGACGACAACGACGCGATCGTCAACATCAACTCCGGCGCCGGCGGCACCGACGCGGAGGACTGGGCCGAGATCCTGCTCCGCATGTACCTGCGCTGGTGCGAGAAGAAGGGCTTCAAGACCACGCTCATCGACAAGCAGCCGGGCGAGGTCTGCGGCATCAGCTCGGCGAGCTTCCTGGTCGAGGGCCCCTACGCCTACGGCTTCCTGCGGGCCGAGAACGGCGTGCACCGGCTCATCCGCATCTCGAAGTTCAGCGGCCGGCGCGAGACCAGCTTCGCGGGCGTGAACGTGGTCCCGGACCTCGACGACCAAGTGGAGGTCGAGGTCAACGAGTCCGACCTCGAGATCACCACGATGCGCTCCGGCGGCGCCGGTGGTCAGCACGTCAACCGGACCGAGTCCGCGGTGCGCATCCGCCACATCCCGACCGGCTACGTGGTCCGCTGCGAGAGCCAGCGCTCCCAGCACCAGAACCGCGACCAGGCGATGAAGATGCTCAAGGGCTTCCTCTACGAGAAGGCCCGCCGCGAGAAGGAAGAGGCCTTCGAGGAGGCCTTCATGAGTGGCATGGGCGACATCAGCTTCGGCTCGCAGGCGCGGACCTACACCCTGCAGCCCTACAAGATGGTCAAGGACGAGCGAACGGACCACAAGGTCGGCAACGCCGACGCGGTCCTCGACGGCGACCTGGACTCGTTCATCGAGACCTACCTGATGCAGGCCGCCGACCAGCGCGAGAACAAAGAAGCGGAAAAGAAGAAGTAGTCATGGCTTCCGAAGACGAGCTGATGGAAGCGCGGCGCACCAAGGCCGCGCAGCTGACGGACGCGGGCACCCGCCCGTTCCCCAACACCTTCCGCCCGACCGAGGTGGAGACCGCCAAGCGCAGCGAGATCGTCAAGCTCGCCGCCGCGGACGACGAGGCGCGCGCGTCCCTGCCGGACGAAGCGGATCTCGCGGACGACGCCGAGCAGTTCGCGGTCTGGGGTCGAGTCATGGCCAAGCGCGGTCCCTTCCTGGTGATCCGCACGCCCGACGGCGACGTCCAGGCGCTCGTCCGCAAGGACAAGCTCGAGGAGAAGCAGGCGGCCCAGCTCGCCGCGGTCGACCTCGCCGACCACGTGATGGTCCGCGGTCCGCTCATCAAGACGCGCACCGGCGCGCTGGCCGTGAGCGCCCGCGAGTACGCCCACCTCGGCAAGGCGCTGCTGCCGCCGCCGGCGAAGTGGCACGGGCTCAAGGACGTCGAGAAGCGCTACCGCGAGCGCTACGTCGATCTCTTCGCGAACCCCGAGGTCGCGCAGGTCTTTCGCGCCCGCGGCGCCATCGTGACGGCGCTCCGTCGCTTCCTCGACGAGCGCGGCTACCTCGAGGTCGAGACGCCGACGCTCCACTCGGTGCGCGGCGGCGCGACCGCCAAGCCCTTCGACACGCACCACAACGCGCTCGACATGGATCTCTTCCTGCGCATCGCGCCGGAGCTCTACCTGAAGCGGCTCGTCGTCGGCGGCCTCGACCGGGTCTACGAGATCGCGCGCTGCTTCCGGAACGAGGGCATCAGCACTCGGCACAACCCCGAGTTCTCGATGCTCGAGCTCTACCAGGCCTACGCGAGCTACGAAGAGCTCATGGTGCTCTTCACCGACATGGTCCGCGCGGCGGACGCGGTGGTGAAGGAGCGCTTCCCCGAGCTCATGGGCGAGCGCAGCTTCGATCTGGACGCCGAGTGGCGGCGCGTCGACATGCGCGACGCCATCGCCGACGCGGCCGAGCACCTGAAGGTCGAGCTGACCCGCGAGGACCTCGACGACGAGGCCGCGCTCTCGGCCTTCGCCGAGAAGCTCGTGGGTGGGACCGGCGGCTTCAAGCTGGAAGCGCCCGACAAGAAGCTCCTCTCCGGGGTCCGAAACCACGGCGAGCGAATCTTTGCCCTCTTCGAGCTGTTGGCCGAGCCGATCCTGACCGACCTCTATCGCGAGGGCGACAAGTCGGTCCCGGTCTTCATCATGGGCTACCCCTTCGAAGTCTCTCCGCTCGCCCGTCGCAACGACGAGAACCCGGCGTTCACCGACCGCTTCGAGATCTTCATCGAAGGTCGCGAGCTGGCGAACGCCTTCAGCGAGCTCAACGACCCGGACGACCAGGCCAGCCGCTTCGAGGACCAGCTCGCCAAGGCCCAGGCCGGCGACGACGAAGCCATGCAGTTCGACCACGACTACGTCCGCGCGCTCCGTCACGGCATGCCCTCGGCGGCCGGCCTCGGCGTCGGCGTCGACCGCCTGGTGATGCTCCTCCTCGGGCGCCCGTCCATTCGCGATGTGCTCCTCTTCCCGCTCCTGCGGCCGGAGGCCTGAGTTGAGCACCCCCGAGCTGCCCCCCGACGTCGCGCTGCAGCTGCGGCGCGCGAAGATCGAGGTGGTGCTCGGGCTGGCGCTGCTCGTGGCCGGCGGCGTCGGCGTCGTCTTCCTGCCGATCTTCGCGGCCCCGCTGCTGGTCGCGCCTGGCGTGCTCCTGCTCGCGATGGCGGGCACCCGCCGGATGAGCGCGGGGCACATCCTCCGCCACCTGGGTGGCTACGGCCTGCAGCACCACGGACCGCTCCCGCTGGCCCACGGCATCCTCGCGCTGGTGAGCATCGCGGGGTTCGTGGGCATCGGCGTCGCTTGGCCTCAGCTCTGGCGACACTCGCTCGCGGAACCGGAGCAGGTCCGGTGGGGCGCCATCGGATTCGGTGCGCTGATCGCCGCGACGATGGTCCTGGCGGTGCTCGCCTACTTCCGGGCGCGCCGCGTGCAGCCCGGCACCCGCGGCCGCGGCCGGCTGCTCATGCGGCCCATCGTCTCGGTCGCCGCGCTGCTCATCACGCTCATCCCGATCGCGATCTTCTACTACGGCGCGACCAAGGCCTTCGAGACGGGCTTCGCGTTCAGCTACACCCACGACGAGGCGTACTACGCGCTCCCCCTGGTGCTGCGAACCGGGCTGCTCGTCAGCGGCATCGTCGCGGCAGTGGTGTTGCTGGTGGATCTCGGCCTGGCCATCAGCACGTGGTTCCTGCTCCCGGAGCGCTTCCGCTTCTGGTTCTGGATCGTCTGGGACATCACCGTGACCCTGGCCGCGGCGTACGTGATCTGGACGTTGCCGCTCAAGCCAGAGGAAGACGGCAACCTCGAGCAGATCGCGAAGTCCGGCGCCCGCCTCGGCACGACCGCGCTCGCCGTGCTCCGCTACTCGATCCGCGCGATCCCGCCGGTGATGAAGGCGCTCGGGTTGCTGAGCTTCGAGCTCACCATCGCCACCCGGCACCTGAGCTCGAAGAAGAGCGGCTTCCTCGCGGCCATCGGCGGTCTCTCGATCCTCGCGGTCAGCGTCTCGACCTGCATGCTCACCGCCGTCCTCAGCGTCATGGGCGGCTTCCGCGACGACCTGAAGCAGAAGATCCTCGGCAACCAGGCCCACATCGTCGTGGACCAGGAAGAGGAGCGGCCCTTCGAGGGCTGGGACGATCTGCTCGGCCGCATCGGCGAGGTCGACGGAGTCCGCGGCGCGACCCCCTTCGTGCGCGGCGAGGTGATGGTCAGCTCGACCTCGAACCGCGCCGGCGCGGTCCTCCGCGGCATCGACCCGGACAGCGTCGAAGAGGTCACCGACCTGGTGGACAACATCACCAACGGCCGGATGCTCTACCTCCGCGAGCCGCACCGCTTGCTGGACCTGCCGCCGGAGGAGCGACGCTCGATCCTGCCCCTCGACTTCGGCACGACCCTCGACGACCTGGAGGGCGAGGACGACGACGACGGATCCCCACGGGTCGAGGTGGTCGACGAAGACGACGAGCCGATCGAGGACCTCGACGAGTTCCTGCTCGACGAGCCCGAGCCGTCCAGACGCTCACCCGACGACCCGGACACCCTCCCCGGCATCATCGTCGGCAAGGAGCTCGCGCGGACGCTGCGCCTCTTCGTCGGCGACGATCTGGACGTGGTCTCACCGCTCGGCGATCTCGGGCCCGCCGGCCCGATGCCCAAGGCTCGACGCTTCCGGGTCGCGGCCATCTTCTACAGCGGCATGTACGAGTACGACATGAAGATGGCGTACGTGCTGCTCGACGACGCGCAGCGCTTCCTCGGCACGGGCGGCGCCATCAGCGGCATCGAGGTGAAGACCAGCGACGTGGACCGGGCGCCGGAGGTCGCCCTCGCCATCGAACGGGAGCTCGAGGAAGGCACGCCGCAGCGCCGGGAGCTGCGCGTTCAGGACTGGCAGGAGCTCAACAAGAACCTCTTCGGTGCGCTCGAGCTCGAGAAGCTCGCGATGTTCGTGACGTTGGGCATCGCGATCCTGATCGCGGGCTTCTGCGTCTTCGGCACCCTCACGCTCATGGTCCAGGAGAAGGGCCGAGAGGTCGGCATCCTCAAGGCGATGGGCACCAAGGCGTCGGAGGTCGTCCGGATCTTCCTCTGGGAGGGCCTCTTGATAGGCATATACGGAGCCCTGATGGGACTCGGCATGGGCTATCTGGTGGTCTTCGTGCTGGAGCACTTCGGCATCCGGCTGAACCCGGAGGTCTACTACATCGACCGATTGCCGGTGCACACCGACCCGATGGAGTTCGTGGTCGTCGGCATCAGCGCCGTGGTCATCTGCCTGGTCGCCACCCTCTTCCCCGCCTACCTGGCGAGCCGCATGCGTCCGGTCGACGCGCTCCGTCAGCTGTGAGGGGGTCTTCGAAAGCCCCCCTCGCGTCGCGTGGGCGGAGCCCACGACTTGCTCACCCCCAAACGAGCGCGCCATGCGCGCTCCTTCTCGAGACTCCGAACGATGACTGATACCGCCGCTGCCGAGACCGAATCGCCCGCGAAGGCCGAGCCGGCGCCGACGGCTGCGGCGGAGAAGCCCGCCGCGCCCAAGCGCGAGATGCGCGAGAACCTCCTGGTCGCCGAGGGCGTCCACAAGACCTTCCTGCACGAGGGCAACGTCGTGGAGGTCCTCCGCGGCGTCGACCTCTCGATCAACGAGGGCGAGATGGTCTGCGTGGTCGGCGCCTCGGGTGCGGGCAAGAGCACCCTGCTCCACCTCCTCGGCACCCTCGACCTGCCCACGAAGGGCCGCATCAAGTTCGCCGACGACGACCTCACCCGGATGACCAGCTCACAGCTCGCGGCGTTCCGGAACGAGAAGATCGGCTTCGTCTTCCAGTTCCATCACCTCCTGCCCGAGTTCGACGCGCTGGAGAACGTGATGATGCCCGGCCTGGTCCGCGGCCAGGCTCGCGGCCCGCTCCGCGCCCGCGCCCGGGCCCTCCTCGAAGAGGTCGGCCTCGCTCACCGCCTCGACCACCGCCCCGGCGAGCTCAGCGGCGGCGAGCAGCAGCGCGTCGCCCTCGCCCGCGCGCTCGTGATGGAGCCCGCGGTGGTCATGGCCGACGAGCCGACCGGCAACCTCGACAGCGAGACCAGCGAGTCGATCCACCAGCTCTTCTTCCAGCTCAACGAGACCCGGAAGACGACCTTCCTCATCGTCACCCACTCGCGCGACCTGGCCAGCCGCATGCCGCGCGTCGTGTCCATGAAGGACGGCGTGATCCAGCGCGACGAGCGCAAGGCCGAGAGCTACCGCGGCGGCGCCGACAAGACCGCCGAGGCCGTCGACGAGGTCTTCTGGCACGACAAGCCGGCCGGCGACGCGCAGGAGGAGACCGAGGGCGACGAGACCGAGGACCCAGGCACCGACGCCTGAGTCGTCCCGAGCCTGGGAAGCTCGACTCCTTCGGTGAGTGGAGCGGGATCGAGGAGCCCCGGCGCACGAGCCCACCGAGGTCTACCCCCCAACGGCGGGGCTTCGGAGCCGTCGCCTTTCGGGTATGCTCGTTCGCCCGGTGGTCACCTACGTCGAGCTGAAATGCCCCCGCTGTGGCGCGCCGCTGCCGAGCACGGCGCCGACGGGCGAGATGCACTGCTCCTACTGCGCGGCGCCGCTGGTGCCGAGCGCGGGCGGCGTCCGGCTGCAGAAGGTGATCGACCCCGCCGACCTGCCCGACCCGGACCGCCCCCGGCTCTGGCTCGGTGGCCGGCGCTACGTGCTGCTCGGGCACCTCGGGTCCGGCGAAGGCTGCGAGGTCTTTCTCGGTCGCCGCGACCATCGGCTCGCCGAGCAGGTGGTGGTGAAGGTCATGCGCGCCCCAGAAGACCGGGACCTGATGGCCCACGAGTTCGACGTGCTGCAGAAGCTCCAACGGGCGACCCATCAGGGCGCCCACCACTTCACGCGCCTCCTGCCCGAGCCCATCGCCCACGGCGAAGCGCGGCTCGGCGTGAAGGGCAACGAAGGGCTGCGGGTCGCCACCGTCATCCGGCACTCGCCCGGCTTCGTGCACGATTTCGACGAGGTCCGCGCCGCTCACCCGAAGGGCATCCACGGCACAGCGACCATCTGGATCTGGAAGCGCATCCTCGAGATCCTCGCGTGGATGCATCAGACCGGCTGGGTGCACGGCGCGATCCTGCCCAAGCACCTGCTGGTGCACGCCCGCGACCATGGCGTGCGCCTCATCGGCTTCTCGCGCGCAGCGCGTCGGGGGCAGCCACTGAAGGCGTTCACCGCCAACGCCAAGGCCTTCTACCCGGCCTCCGTCTGGGAAGGCGGTCCCGCGAGCCCGGCGACGGACCTGACCATGAGCGCGCGCAGCATGCTCTGGCTGGTCGGCAGCGGTCAGATCGGCGCAAAGGTCAGCGACGTGCCGAAGCCGCTCGCCGACCTGCTGATGCGCATCGCGAGCGACGACGCCGGCGGCGAGACCGACGCCTGGGCGCTGCTCGAGACCGTGAAGTCGGTCGCGCGCGAGGCCTACGGGCCACCGAAGTACGTTCCCTTCCCGATGCCGGGCTGGGACTGACGCACACCGAGGGGAGACAGAGACGATGGGTTACGGGTCCTACAGCTACGAAGCGCACAAGGCGATCACGTCCAGCCGGAAGGGGAAGTCCGCGCAGGCCGTGTTCACGGGTTCGAAGGTCGACCCCGGCATGGATCCGAAGGGCGTGAAGTTCCGCGAATCCCGCGACTCGGACGACAACCCGAATTCGCTGGGCATCGTCTTCGCACTCGACATCAGCGGCTCGATGTCGTCCATCCCGGTGCAGATCGCGACCGAGCAGCTGCCCGGGTTCATGAAGCTGCTGACCGACTGCGACGTGCCGGACCCGCAGGTGCTCTTCATGGCCCTCACGGACGTCGTCGGCGACGGCCGACCGCTCCAGGTCGGTCAGTTCGAGACCACCGCCGAGTTGATGGACCAGTGGCTCACCCGCTGCGTGCTCAAGGGCGGCGGCAACGAGCTCTACGAGCTGGCCCTCCACTTCTGTGCACGCCACACGGCGATGGACTGCTGGGAGCAGCGCCAGAAGAAGGGCTACCTCTTCATGACCGGCGACGAGCCCTCGAACCTGACGTTGAAGGCCGACCTCGTGAGGCAGTGGATCGGCACCGACATCCAGGACATGCCGCTCAGCGGCGTGGTCGACGAGGTGAAGAAGACCTTCCACCCCTTCTTCCTGATCCCCGACCAGCGGCGTGGTCAGAACGTCGGCGGCTTCTGGCGCGAGTACCTCGGCGACTACGTCGTCGTGCTCGACGATCCGGTCGACACCTGCGCGGCATCGGCGGCGCTCGTCGCCCTCGGCGAAGGCAAGGTGGCGCTCGGAGACCTCGAGGCCAAGCTCGTCGCCGCCGGGACGAAGGACCGCGCCGCCGCCGTGGTGAAGGCGGTGACCCCGTGGGCGAAGGCCCACGCGGGAAGCTGAGATGGGCTACGGCTCCTACAGCTACGAAGCCCACACCGCCCTGACCACGGCGCGCTCGACGCGTTCGCGGCAGGAGGTCTTCGCCCAACGCGAGTGCCACCCACTGATGGACCCCAAGGGCGTGAACCTCCGCGAGTCGCGTGACAGCGCCGACCACCCGGAGTCGCTCGGCATCGCCTTCGCCCTCGACGTCACCGGCTCGATGGGCCGCATCCCCGAGCAACTCGCCAAGGAGGACTTGCCCCAGTTCATGCAGCTCCTCGGCGAGCTCGGGGTGCCCGACCCGCAGGTCCTCTTCATGGGCGTCGGCGATGCCTTCGGCGACCGCGCCCCGCTCCAGGTCGGCCAGTTCGAGTCCACCGCCGAGCTCATGGACCAATGGCTCACCAGCTGCTGGATCGAAGGCGGCGGCGGCCACGGCGACATGGAGAGCTACGAGCTCGCGCTCTACTTCGCCGCCCGCCACGTCGACATGGACTGCTACCGAAAGCGCGGACAGCGCGGCTACCTCTTCCTGACCGGCGACGAGAAGCCCTACCCGCAGGTCTCGCAGAAGGCGGTGGCGAAGGTCATGGGCGACGAGCTCGCGCAGGACATCCCCACCGCGGCGATCGTCGAAGAGCTCCACCACCAGTTCGAGCCCTTCTTCCTGATCCCCGATCTCGAGCGTCGGGCGACCTGCGAGCGCGCCTGGCGCGACCTGCTCGGGGATCGCGTGATCGCTCTCGAGAGCCCCGACGACACCTGCATCGTCGCCGCGAGCCTCATCGCGCTCGGCGAAGGCATCCGCGACCTCGACGGGGTCGTGAAGCACCTCCGGAGCACCGGCATCGAGCAACGCCGCATCGGCATGATCGCCCGCGCGCTGATGCCCTTCGCCTCGAGCGTGGGCCGCGACGGAGCACCGAGCCCCGTCATCGACGAAGCCGTGGAGCTGCCCACCGAGCACGGCGGCGAGACACGGCACCGCCGCGCCTGATGAGCGAGCCGCGCGCCTTCATCGTCGTGGGCTTGGGCTTCGGCGACTGCGGCAAGGGCACGGTCACCGACCACCTCGTCCGCGAGCGCGGCGCCGGGCTGGTCGTCCGCTTCAACGGCGGGGGTCAAGCGGGGCACAACGTCGTGCTGCCCGACGGGCGCCACCACACCTTCTCGCAGCTCGGTGCCGGCAGCTTCGCCGGCGCGCGGACCCACCTGGCGAGCACGGTCATCGTCCACCCGAGCGCGCTCCTGGTCGAAGCGCGCGTGTTGGCGGACAAAGGGGTGGCAGAGCCGCTGAGCATGCTGACGATCTCGCCGCGCTGCCGCATCACCACGCCCTTCCATCAGTCCGCGGGTCGACTCCGCGAGCTGGCGCGCGGAACGAAGGCTCACGGCACTTGCGGCGTCGGCGTCGGCGAAACGGTGCGCGACGCGCTCGGGCACCCGGACGACGCGCTGCTGGCCGCGGAGCTGACGGGGCCCACCGATGCGCTGCTCGCGAAGCTCGAGCGCATCCGAGGTCGGCTGCTTCGGTCCGTGCCCGACGTCGGCGACGACGAGCGGGCGCTCCTGGCCGACCCCGAGGTCTGCGGCCGCTGGTTGGACCAGGTCGCACCCTTCCGGCAGCGCGCGCGACTGGTCGACGACGCCGAGGTCGCGGCGAGCATCGAAGGGGACGTGGTCTTCGAGGGAGCCCAGGGGATCCTCCTCGACGAGCACGTCGGCTTCCATCCGCACACCACCTGGTCGACCTGCACGAGCGAGTGGGCCGAGCGTTGGCTCGCCGACCACGCGCTCCCCCATGCACCGCTCCGCGTCGGCGTCACGCGCACCACGCTCACCCGCCACGGCGCGGGGCCGCTCCCCTCGGCGGACCACACGCTGGCCGCCGCCCTGCCCGAACCGCACAACGGCGCGGGCGGCTGGCAGGGCGCGTTCCGAGTCGGCTGGCTCGACCTGCCGCTCCTTCGCTACGCGATCGCCGCGAACGATGGCCTCGACGCCATCGCGCTGACCCACGTGGACCGACTCGACGCGCGGGAGTCGTGGCAGGTGGTGCGCGCCTACCCCGAGCCGATCGAGGCGAGCCCCGGAGACCTGGAGGCGCAGGCAGCGCTGACCGATCGCCTCGGTCGGCTACGCCCCCGGCTCGCACCGCTCGACGGGGCGGCCCGCCAGCGCTTCGCGGACTGGCTCGAGCGCACCCTCGAGACGCCGGTGCGCCTGACCTCCCACGGGCCCACCTTCGCCGACAAGCGAACCCGCGGCGCCTGGTGAGCCACGCCTCGCTGGACGCCCCCCGCTCGGGCACGCCATGCTTGGGGCGATGACTTCCCGCTGGTGCTGGCTCCTGACCGCCTGCCTGGCCTGCGGTGGAGCCGACCTGGCGGACGACGGAGGCGTCGAGCCGCCTGGCGACGCGGGGGTCGACCCGGTCGACGCCACCGTCACCGACGCGACGACCGCGAGCGACGCGGCTCCCTTCGACGGCGGCCCGGAGGACGACGCCGGAACGCCCGAGCCTTCGGTCAGCCTCGGCACGGGGCAGCTCGACTTCGAGCCGATCCCCAGCGACGGCGAGCTCGAGCTCGCGCGGGGCGGTCAGGGCGGGGTCCATCTCTACGTCGCCGCACGCGTCGTCGCGGTGGAGCCAGACCGGCTCATCACGCGCTACTTCGGCTACGACGCGGAGAGCGGGCTCCGGATCTTCATCCCGACCTCCCGCTCCCTCGACCCCACGGACGTGATCGACGAAGGCGGCTCGTTCGTTCGCGCGGGCGACCGCCTGATCCTCGACGAGACGCGCGTGGACCAGACCGAGATCGTGGGCCGGCAGATCCGCATCGAGGTGGTCGTCGAGGCGCCGGACGGTGACCTCACCGACTCGGCCATCATCACCGTCGTCGACGAGATCTAGCGGGTGACCAGCAGCCGCTGGCGCGCATCGACGCCGGCCACCGTCTGCTCGGTCCCGTCGGGCCAGCGCACCCGAACGTCCACGGTGCCCTCGTGCGCTCCGAACCCGAAGTGCGCCTCGGGCGCCGCCGGGCTGCCGTAGCCCGGGTCGAGGTGGATCCGGCGGGTCTGCGTCACCCCGTCCGCGTCGACGGTCACGGTGGCGCCGACCCCGCTCGGGTTCGCGCCGCTCTGGCTCAGCCGCACGCGGAGCCACGCTCGGTCGTCCGCGCCGTCGTTCCGGAAGAGGAGCGGGTCGTCGAAGCTCCGAGCGACGAAGAGGTCCAGGTCGCCATCGTTCTCGAGATCGAAGGGCACGATGCCCTTGTCCGCACCGGGATAGGCCAGCCCGTAGGCGCAGGCGATCTCTCGAAAGCGCATCTCGCCGTCGTTCCGAAAGAGTCGGAGCGCATCGTCCCAGTACGCGCCGATCAGCCCCTGCCCATTCTCGTGCAGAAGATCGAGGTCTCCGTCGTGGTCGAAGTCGACCGCCACCGCGCCCCAGCCCCAGCCCCCGTCGCGGACGCCGGCGGCGTCGGTGCCGTCCGTGAAGGTCCCGTCGCCCTCGCCCAGGTAGAGCCGATTGCCGGTGCAGGCCCCGATCGGCTCGTCACAGCTCTCGTCGTTGAAGATCGAGGTGACGAACCAATCGAGGTCGCCGTCCTGATCGAGATCTTCGAGCACCGAGCCCATCCCATTCTCGTCGGTGCCGACGCCGGCGGTCTCGGTCACGTCGTCGAAGGTGCCGTCGCCGCGGCCGAGGTAGAGCCGGCTTCGGCCCCAGTCCGCCGCGATGGCGATGTCCATCACGCCATCGCCGTTCACGTCGGCGAACGCGGGCGAGAACCCCGCCCTTCCGTTCGGGTCGATGCCCGCGGCCTCCGTTCCGTCCGTGAAGACTCCTCCCTCGTTGATCATCAGACGGGTGCGGTCGGAGGTCGGGCCATCGAAGGG
>CAYXAP010000066.1:0-34732 GCA_964462035.1 uncultured Sandaracinus sp. | reverse complement strand
CTCCTCCCTCGTTGATCATCAGACGGGTGCGGTCGGAGGTCGGGCCATCGAAGGGCTCCCAGCTCGCGATCATCAGGTCCAGGTCGCCGTCACCGTCGGCGTCACCGGCCGCGACCCCGAGCTGATAGCTGCAGAGGAAGGGCGAGAACGGCGGCAGGTCGAGGCCCCGGGCGACCGCTTCCTCGGTGAAGCCATCCGGGCCACGGACGTAGAGACGATTCGAAGCCCGTCCGCCCATCGTGACGTAGAGGTCGCCGTCGCCGTCCCCCTCGATGTCGAAGAAGACCGCCGCCGCGCTCGGTCCGTCGTGGTCGAGCCCCAACGCGGGCGCCACGTCCTCGAACGTGCCATCGCCCCGGTTCCGGAAGAGCCGGTCGCGCCCCTGGGGCTGGGGGTAGAAGAGATCGTCGAAACCATCGCCATCGATGTCGAGGACCAGGGCCCCGCCGGCGAGCAGCCCGTCGTCGCACTCGCCAATCTCCCGCGCGAGGACACCGCTCAGCCCCGCCGCCGCGCCGATCTCTTCGAACTGGACCCTAGGGTCCGGGTCACACTCGATCGGCGGCGCGTCGGGCAGGATGCCCCCGTCGTCGATGCCCTCGTCCGGTGGCTCGAAGGCGTCGACGAACGAGTCGGCCCCCGCGTCCCTCGGTTCGCCATCGTCATCGCCGCATCCGAGCGCCAAGAGCCCGAACAGCGACCACCGCGCGACGTGCCCCCAGGTCACGCCGCCCAGTGTAGTCCCAACCGGAGGAGGTCCGCTCGCCGACGATGGCGGACCGTTCCGCTCCCAGCGGAAGCCCACCCGACTCACCGGGTCCGGGCGACGGATCGCCGGAAATTCGGTCTCGGCGGGGAAGGTCTTCGCCCTGCAATGGTTCAGGGCCCGTGCGTTCGCGAACGGCAACGGAGGGGGAGCCGCGAAGCCTTGACCCTCGGATGGGGGACAGCTATGTCCGCGCGACGCCCAGGGCCCGAAAATCCCACGGTTGCCCGGTCCGCTCGCCCTACGAGATGCACCCTTTCCTTCGCCTCACGCTGCTCGCCAGCGCCGTCCTGCTCGCGCCGGTGGCGGAACTGCATGCGCAGCCCCCCGCGGAGGAGCCGGAGCTCGAGGACGAACCGGAGCTCGAAGACGAGCCCGCAGCGGGGGAAGAGGCCGAGGGCGACGAGGCCGAGGGTGACGATCCGGACGCGGATCCCGACGCCGGGGAAGAAGAGGAAGAGGAGCCGCTCGACGACTCTCTCGAGCCCTACGCCCCGGAAGAAGAGCCCTCCCGCGCGCCGCGCACCGTCTGCCACGGGAAGCGCATCCGCGAGATCCGCGTGCTCGGCTCGCAGCGGGTCGACCCGGACGACATCCGCGCCACGATGAGCCTCCGCTCCGAGCTCCCGTGCACCGACGAGGAGATCGCCCGCGATGCCCGCGCGATCTGGGACCTCGGGTTCTTCGACGACCTCCAGGTCGAGGCCGACCAGGTGGGCCAGCAGGTCGACCTGACCATCCGCGTCCGCGAGCGACCGGCGATCGCCCGGGTCGTCTTCCGCGGCAACGACGAGGTCGACGACGAGGACATCGAGGAGAAGCTGACGCTTCGGGAGGGCGAGATCCTCTCGCTCCCCGACGTGAAGAAGCAGGTCACGAAGATCCGCGACCTCTACGCCGAGGAGGGCTACTTCCTCGCGCGGATCACCTACGACGTCCGCCGGCTCGCCAACGATCGCAACGAGGTCGAGGTCCGCTTCGCGATCGACGAGGGCGAAGAGGTCACCGTCCGCCGCATCCGCTACCTCGGCAACCGCTCCATCGATGCCGACGAGCTCAACGGCTTCATGCAGACCAGCGAGACGGGCTTCTTCTCGTTCATCGCCGACGACGACACCTTCGACTCGGACGTCTTCGAGGAGGACGTCCAACGTCTGCAGGCCTACTACTACGACCAGGGCTTCCTCGCGATGCAGGTCGGCGTGCCGCGCATCGAGATGACCGCGGACCGCCGCTACATCGACGTCACGATCCCGATCGAAGAGGGCAACCGCTTCCGCATCGGTGAGCTGACGGTCGTCGAGGTCGATGAGAACGGCGCCGAGGTCGAAGCGCTCGAGAGCGATTTGCGCGACAAGGTCGATCTCGAGAGCGGCGACTGGTTCTCACGCACCAAGATCGGCCTCGGTCTCCAGGAGATCACCCGCATCTACCGAGACGTGGGCTACGCGCGAGTGCAGCTCAACCCGGAGACCGACCTCGACCAGCAGCGGCGCATCGTCGACGTGCGGATCACCATTCAGCGCGGCCCGCCCGTGCGCATCGAGCGCATCGACATCCGCGGCAACACCAAGACCCGCGACTCGGTCCTCCGCCGCGAAATCCGCGTGCTCGAGGGCGAGCTCTACAACCAGTCCGCGCTCGAGCTCTCCAAGCAGCGCCTGCTCCAGCTCCGCTACTTCGAGCGGGTCGACATGAGCGAGGAGACGGGCTCGCGGCCCGATCTGATGATCCTGACCTTCGAGGTCCAGGAGCGACCGACCGGCACCTTCCAGGTCGGCGCCGGCTTCTCGTCCATCGAGAGCTTCATCGTCACCGCGCAGATCCAGCAGCAGAACCTCTTTGGCAACGGCCAGTCGCTCTCGCTGAACCTGCAGCTCTCCGGCATCCGCCAGTTCGTCCAGCTCCGCTTCGTCGAGCCCTGGCTCTTCGGCAGCCAGTGGAGCCTCGGCGTCGACGTCTTCAAGACCATCCGCCAGTTCTCGAGCTTCAACCGAGACAGCACCGGCGGCGGCCTGACCTTCGGCCACCCGGTCTTCGATCCGCGGCTCCGCGTCTTCCTGCAGTACCGCGCCGAGCTCGTGGACATCAGCCCGCGGACCGGTGGCTTCTTCCAGAGCGGCGGCGGGGGCCAGGGCTTCAACCTCTTCAACCGCATCCCGCTCGACAACGTCTTCCGCGACGGCCTGACCAGCTCGCTGAAGCTCACGCTCACCTGGGACAGCCGCACGGGCTCGCCCTTCCGGACCACCGGCGGCGCCTACGTCAGCGCGAGCACCGAGGTCGCCGAACGCTTCCTCGGCTCCGATCAGATCTTCTGGCGGAACAGCGCCTTCGCGCGCTGGTACAAGCCGATCTGGGGGCCCTTCCTCTTCCGCGCGAACGTGGAGCTCGGCGTCATCACCAGCCGCGCCGAGCGCGGGGTGCCGATCTACGAGCGCTACTACCTCGGGGGCATCTTCAACGTACGCGGCTACCGGCTCCAGGCCCTCGGCCCCCGTGCCGCCCTTCCCTCGCGCACGGACCCGAACGCCTCGCCGCGCAGCTCGGGCAACGGCTTCCCGGGCGGCGTCGCCATCGGCGGCAACGTCCAGGCCTACTACAACCTCGAGGTCGAATTCCCGATCGTCGAGGCCGTGGGCATCTTCGGTGTGGTCTTCACCGACGGCGGCAACGCCTGGAACCTCGAGAACACCCTCTGCCAGGCGCCCGAGACCGCCGACGGAGATCGGACCACCGATCCCTGTGGAGTGAATCCCTTCGCCATCCGTACGTCGGTGGGGTTCGGACTCCGATGGATCTCGCCGCTCGGCCCGCTGCGCTTCGAATGGGGCATCCCCCTTGCGCGACGACAGTGGGAAGACAAGATCCGCTTCGAATTCACCATCGGTACGGCTTTCTGATCTCATGAATGTACGACGACACGCCCTGACCCTCCTGGCCGCTCTCCTGGTCTCCAGCGTCGCCCCCAAGGTCTTCGCTCAGACGAAGATCGCGGTGGTCGACCTCCAGCGAGCTCTCATGGAGACCGAAGACGGTCGACGCGCCAAGCGCCGCCTCGAGCGCCTCTTCAAGCGCCGCCAGAAGTCCCTCGACGCTGCTCAAAACAAGATGAAGCAGATGAAGGAGGACATCGAGCGTCAGCAGAAGGCCGGCGTCATCACCGACGAGGCCCTCCAGCGCCGACTCGAGGAGTACCAGAAGGCGTACATGGAGCTGCAGTCGCAGTACGTGGAGTACCAGCGTGAGCTGGCGGCCAAGGAGGCCGAGCTCACGAGCGGCATCCTCGAGAAGATGCAGCAGATCCTACGGCGGCTGGGCCAGTCCGAGGGCTACACCCTGATCCTCGAGGCCAACGAAGGCGGCGTGGTCTGGGTGCCCGGCAACCTCGACCTGACCGACCAGCTCATCCAGCGCTACAACTCCGAGAACGGCGGCGGATCGAGCAGCATGCGCCGCTCGAGGATGCGCTGATGCGCCTCCAACGCCACGCGCTCACGCTCGTCGCCGCCCTCCTCGTCTCGGCGGTCGCGCCGAAGGTCTACGCCCAGACCAAGATCGCCGTCGTCGATCTCCAGCGTGCCCTCATGGAGACCGAGGACGGTCGCCGCGCCAAGCGCCGCCTCGAGCGCCTCTTCAAGCGACGCCAGAAGTCGCTCGACGCCGCCCAGGAGCGGCTGAAGAAGATGAAGACGGAGATCGAGCAGCAGAAGAACGTGCTGAGCAAGGCCGCGCTCCGCGAGCGCCTCGAGGCCTACCAGCAGGAGTTCGTGAAGCTGCAGCAGAGCTACGTCGAGTACCAGCAGGAGCTCGCGGCCAAGGAAGCCGAGCTCACCAGCGGCATCCTCGAGAAGATGCAGCAGATCATGCAGCGCATCGGCCAGGCCGAGGGCTACACGATCGTGCTCGAGGCCAACGAGTCCGGCGTGGTCTGGACTCCATCCAACCACGACCTCACCGACCAGCTCATCCAGCGCTACAACGCCGAGAACGGCGGCGGCGGCGGCTCGAGCATGCGCCGCTCCCGAATGCGCTAGCTCGAACGGCGTTACCCAGCGTCCACAGGTGGGCGCCGGAGGCACGCCCGTCGACGAACCGCGGGGACGCTCTTACGCAGTTACGCCGCGAGACAGCCTCCAAGCAGGTCGCTAGTCCATCACGCGGCTTAACTGCTCAAGAGCGTCCCCCCTCTCCGCGCGCGGCAGCAGCCCAGCGTCTCCAGTCACCTCTGCTCGAAGCACGAACGGGGCACAGGGTCGCCCGCCTGGCGCGCTTGGCGCGATCGCTGCTAACAACACCGCCGTGCGCTTCCTCGCCTCATGGCTCGTCCTCCTGAGCGCGGCCTCCGCCGCGGCCCAGAGCGATCCCGAGCCGGACACCCTGCCCGGCCTGCTCCAGGCCGCCGAGGCGCACTGGCCGGAGCTCCAGGCCGACGCCCACGCCGTGGACGCCGCCGAAGCCCGCCTCGGCGAGGCGCGCTGGAGCCCCTTCTTCTCCGGCTGGACCCTCGACGCCGGCGCCACCCTCGCGCCCGGCTCGAGCGGTACGCCGATCTTCAGCAATCAGAGCCAGCTGCCACTCGACCAGACCTGGGGTCCGGTACTCCAGGTCGGGGTTCGCGGCGTGGTGCCCATCCTGGCCTACGGGAAGCTCCGGGGTGCTCGGCAGGCGGCCCGCGCGGGCGTCGAAGCCGCCGAGCTCCAACGGGACGTGACCCTGGCCCGGGTGACCTACGACATCCGCCGCGCCTGGTTCGGGCTCCAGCTCGCGCTCGACGTCCAGCAGATGATCGGCGAGGGGCGCGGCAAGCTCGTCCGCGCCATCGAGAAGCTCGACGAGATGCTGGCCGAAGGCAACCCCGAAGCCGACCCGATCGATCGCCGCCGGCTGGCCGCCGCGCTCGCCGAGGTCGACGCTCGCGCCTCCCAGGCCGAGCTGATCCGCCGGAGCAGCCTGGCCGCGCTCCGTACGCTGACGGGCAAGTCCTCGATCGAGCCGCCGGTCTGCCCCATGGAGCCGGTCACCGTGCCGTCCGGCGAGCTGACGCGCTTCGTGGACGCCAGCGGGCAGCGGCCGGAGCTCGGCATGCTCGCCGCCGCGCTGCGCGCCCGGGAGGCGAACGTCGACATCCAGAACGGCGACCTGATCCCCATGATCGGCCTCGGTTTCCGGGCCGGGCTGAGCTGGGCCCCGCACATCACGGACCAGGAGAACCCCTTCATCCAAGACCCGGCGAACACCCCGCAGCTCGGCGCCGGGCTCTTCCTGCGGTGGAACCTCGACTTCGCCGGCGCCACCTTCCGGCGCCGTCGGGCCGAAGCCCAGCTCGCCGAGACCCGAGCCCAGGCGAGCGCCGCCCGTCGCGGCGTCGAGCTCGAGGTCGAGCTGGCCTACGAGAAGGTCCAGGACGCGCAGCGCCGCGAGGAGGCCTGGGCCACGGGCGAGCGCGAGACCCGCGCGTGGTTCGTCGGCGCCGCCCAGGCCTTCGACATCGGCACCCTCGAAGCCCGCGACCTCATCGACGCCCTCAAGGGCTACTTCTCTGCCCGCTTCGAGCACCTGCAGGCCGTGCTCGAGCTCAACACCGCCATCGCTCACCTCGAGCGCGCCACCGGCGAGCCGATCGTCGACGCCGACGGCTGGGACCCGGCCTGCGATTGACCCCGCGCTGAATGCCCGGCCTCCCGGGCCGTCTCACCTCCCGAAGACCCCCATGTCCACCATGCTTCGAACCACCTTTGCCGCCCTACTCCTGACCTCGCTCGCCTCCGTGGCCAGCGCCCAGTCGCCGAACGCCGCCAAGGCGTTCCTGGAACAGCGCCACGACCAGGTGAACCAGGTGCTCCAGCGCGCCGCAGGCGCGTCCCGCGACCGTCGGCTCTCCCAGCTCCTCGACGATCTCCTCGACTACGAGGCGCTCAGCGAGGCCTCGCTCGGTGAGCACTGGGCGTCGCACAGCGAGAGCGAGCGTGCGGAGTTCGTCAGCCTGCTGAAGCAGCTCGTCGAGCGCAGCTACAAGGCGAACCTGCAACGCACCCTCGACTACCGCGTCGACTACCAGTCCGCGGAGCGCCGCGGCGAGAAAGTCGTCGTGAGCACCAGCGCCCGCTCCCGGGAGAACCGCCGCGCACCGGCCGTCTCCATCGAGTACGAGATGCGCCCCGAGGGCCGTGGCTGGCGGGTCGTGAACGTCGTCACCGACGGTCAGAGCCTGGTGCAGTCCTACCGCAGCCAGTTCCACCGCATCCTCGAGCGAGACGGCTGGGACGGCCTGCTCGGCAAGATGCGCGAGCGCCTCGCCGCCGGCGGCTGATCAGTCGCCCTTGTCCTCGAGGACCTTCGCGAGCCGCCGCACTTCGCGCCGCGTCTCCACCAGCTCCTCGCGCAGCCGCAGCACGACCTCCACGCCGGGCCAGTTCACGTCGAGCTCGCGGACCAAGGTCCGCGCGACGCGCACCCGCTCGACGACCACCACGTCGTAGCCGTCGTCCTCGTGGACGAGCCCCGCCTCGCGGGCCTCGTCGAGGAAGCTCTCGTCACCACCGAGCACCTCGAGGAGCTCGGCGAGCGTCAGTCGGTCCCGACCACTCATGCCTTCACCCCCTCTCGAACGTCGCCCTCGTAGAGGGCCTCGGCCTTCTCCAGCGCCGCTGCCAACGCCTCGTCGCCCGGCGGCGGGAGCAACACCTTCAGCGTCACGTAGAGGTTGCCGGTCTTCTTCCCCCGGCTGACGCCCTTGCCCTTGAGGCGCAGCGTCTGACCCGATTGCGAGCCGGCCGGGATCGTCATGGTCACGTCGCCGTCCATGGTGGGCACGGACACCTTCGCGCCCGAGTAGGCCTCGTGCAGGGAGATCGGGAGCTCGAGCCGCAGGTGCAGCCCGTCGCGCTCGAAGACCGAGTGGGTCTCGACGCGCACCTCGATGACGAGATCGCCGTCGGGCCCACCGTTCGCTCCTGGCGCGCCCTTGCCGCGAATCCGGAGGGTGTCTCCGTCGTCGGCGCCCGGCGGGATCCGCACCTGCACCGATCGGGTGCCGCCACCGCTCGCCGGTACGTCCACCGAGACCTGCGTGCCCTTCATCGCGGTGGCGAGATCGACGGAGAGGCTCGCGTGCACGTCGCCGCCGCGTCGGGGACGGTTCGCCTGTTGCTGGCGGATGCGCGAGAAGAAGTCGCCGAGATCGCCCATGTCGGCGACGCCGCCGGGCATCCCGCCGAAACCGCCGAAGCCGCTGGCCGCGCCCTGGTAGCGGCGGCTCTGCTGCCACTGCTGGTAGGCGCGCGCCTTCTCCGGATCGAAGCCGCTCTGCAGCGAGTCGAAGCCGAACTCGTCGTAGGCCTTTCGCTTCTCCTCGTCGGAGAGGACGTCGTAGGCGGCGGCCACTTCCTTGAAGCGCTCCTCGGCCTCCGCGTCCCCCGGGTTCACGTCCGGATGGAGCTCGCGAGCGAGCTTGCGGTAGGCCTTGCGGACCGTGTCCTTGGAGGCGTCCTTGGCGACGCCGAGGACCTCGTAGAGATCGCGTCGTGATTCGGTCACTCCCCTTGAGTGGGGCCTACAGCCCCCATTTGCAAGCCCATTAATGAAGGGATGAACGAAGAAGTCGCACGGCCTTCGATTGACGGTCGGCGGTGCCTCCGCTACCTCCACTTCCGGAGGCTCCCCTTGCGTATCTACAGCGGAAAAATCCCGGCCATGGCCGAAGAGCTCCTTCGGGCACTGACGGCCGACGGGGACATCGAGATCGAATCCGAAGAGGAAGTGCGACTCGATTTCGAGGCCGTCTTCAAGGAGTACGTCCGCCGCGATCGGCGCGTCCTGGACGAGGCCAAGGGCCGGATGGAGCGCGAGGGACTCAGCTACGGCGTCCTCGGCAAGATCAAGTCCCAGGTCGCCCGCGACATGGGCTTCCCGAACCGTGACGAGCAGCTCCCGTACCTGGTCGAGCAGGTCATGACCATGCTCTTCCACAGCAACAACGTCGTCGAGGTCTACGGCGAGGACCACGTGCTGCGGAAGAAGATCACCACGATCATCAAGAAGAACACGAACCTCGAAGACGACCTCGACAAGGAGGTCCGCTCGAAGATCAAGAACCTCTCCGAGGGCACCGCGAGCTTCGAGATCGAGTACGAGAAGGTCATGGAGCAGATCAAGCGCCGCAAGGGGCTTTCCTGATCAGGGTGTGGCACCCGCGTTCTTGGCCACCCGGCTCGGCGCTTCGCCTGGCCTCCTCGATTCACCCGAACTCCCCGCCCAAGGCGCTGCCGCGCTCCGCGCTGACCTGACCCTTCTGTGACGGAGCACAGCCCGTTCCGCCACGGTCGTGATACAGAAGCGACGTGCGGAGCATGACCGGCTACGGGATCGCGCGGCGGGACCTGCCCGGGGTCTCCACGCGGCTGACCGTGGACGTCCGCGCGCTCAACCATCGCTTCCTGGACGTGCGAACGCGGACCAGCAGCGAGCTCCAGGAGCACATCGCGGCGCTCGAGTCGATCGTGCGCAAGCGGCTCCACCGTGGGCGCGTCGAGATCGGCGTGAAGCTCACCGGCCGCGGGCTCGAGGGGCCGGCCACCCTGGACACCGAGCGGGCCAAGAGCGCGTACGCGGAGCTCTGTGCGATGCGCGACGAGCTCGCGCCCGATGAGCCGGTGCCGCTCTCGCTGCTGGCGTCGGTGCCCGACCTCTATCGCCGGGGCGAGTCCATCGAGCCCGAGGCGCTCCGCGACCTGGCGCTCGAAGCGCTCGGAGAGGCCTGCGACCAGCTCGAGACGATGCGCCTCCGCGAAGGGCAGAACCTCGCACAGGATCTCTCCGGTCGACTCGAGGCGATCCGCGCCCGCACCGCGCAGCTGCACGTGCTCTGCCCGAGCCTCGTCGACGGCCACCGCGAGAAGATGCGCGAGCGCATCCGCAAGCTGCTCGACGAGCAGGGCATGAGCCTCGACGAGGGGCGCCTCGAGCACGAGGTCGCCCTCTACGCCGACAAGGCGGACGTGGCCGAAGAGCTCGCGCGGCTGCGCAGCCACTGTGACCAGTTCGTCGACCTGATGCAGAGCACCGGGCCGACTCACGGACGGAAGCTCGACTTCCTGCTCCAGGAGATGGCCCGAGAGGTGAACACCATCGGGTCCAAGATCTCCGACGCCGACATCACCCGCCTCGTGGTCGAGATGAAGGCGGATGTGGAGCGGATGCGAGAGCAGGCCCAGAACATCCTCTGACCGACCCGATGACCCGCACCGAACCGCTCCTGTTGATCCTCAGCTCGCCCTCGGGGGCCGGCAAGACCACCCTGACCCAGCGCCTCCTCCAGGAGAAGGGGCTCGGCATGACCTTCAGCGTGTCGCTGACCACCCGCTCGCCGCGGCCGAACGAGGTCGACGGGCAGGACTACCACTTCGTCGACCGCGAGACCTTCCAGGCCCGCCGCGACGCCGGCGAGCTCGCCGAGTGGGCCGAGGTCCATGGCAACCTCTACGGCACGGCTACCTCGGAGATCGCCCGCGCCCGCGACGCCGGCGCCCGAGCGCTCCTCTTCGACGTCGACTACCAGGGCGCGCGACAGATCAAGGCCAAGCTCTCACAGGCGGTGGGTGTGTTCATCCTGCCACCGTCCATGGCCGAGCTACGCAAGCGGCTCGAAGGGCGCGGCACCGAGTCGCCCGACTCCCTCGAGCGTCGTTTCGCCAAGGCCAAGGTCGAGATCGAGCACTACCCCTTCTTCGACTACCTGGTCCTCAACGACGAGCTGCAGCAGGCGCTGGCCGAGCTGAAGGGGATCATCCACGCCGAGCTCTGTCGGCGGCCGCGCCTCGCCCCACGCGCCGAGGCTCTGCTGCGAGGCGAATGAGGGCAGCTCTCGGCGGGCCCCTCGCGCCCCTGGCCCTGGCCCTGCTGCTCGCCCCACCCGCGGGTGCGCAGCCGCCCACGACCGGCTTTGCCGAGTCGACGCCGCTGGTGGTGGCGCTCGACGACGACGACGACGACGAAGACGGCACCGTCGACCGGGAAGCGGACACTCCGCCCGCCTTCGACTTCGGGACGCTCCAACTCACCGGCAGCGGCTGGGCGACCCTCGCCACGCCCCCGGGGCTTCGCGTCTTTCGCGGCCGCACGGCGCTCCCACCTGAGGCGCGCGTGGCCCTCCCCGTCGAGCTGCAGGTCCAAGGCCGCGCGCTCGGCGAGCACACGCTGCGGCTTCGCGGACGTGGAACGGAGGCCGAGCGGGTCGTGCGGGTCGTCTCGCTCCACTTCGAGGGCGCGAGCGGAAAGGTGGACCCGCGAACCGGCGCGCTCCGTCCATCGCTCCAGATCCCGAACGACGGCACCCTCCCCCGCGATCCACGCGCGGAGCGGAGCGCCGACCCGGCGGCGTTTCGCGTGGTCATCGCCGACCCGGAGCTCGAAGGCGACGAAGCGCGCGCTCTCCTGCGGGCGGTCGACGGCAACGGCCGTCGCGCGCGGCTGCCACTGCGTGTGCACCCCCGCGGCGACGGCACCTACGTCAGTCCTTGGCTCCGCCTGGTAACGGACGCGCTCGACGCCGCCGCCCCCGGCGTCGAAGGGCGGCTGCTCCACGTCGCGCTCCGAAACGTCGTCGAGCTCGACTACCTCGGCGCCACCCAGAGCGTGCGCGTCGGTCGGCCTGGCGACGAGGACGGCGCGCTCGCCGCCCGGCGAGTCACCGTCGACGTGCACGTGCTCCGCGATGGCGGCCGACCGGTCGTGGGCCGAGACCCGGCGCAAGCTCGCGCGTGGGCTCGTGAGCAGCTGGTGATCGCCAGCGAGGTCTGGGCCCAGTGCCTCGTCGACTTCGAAGCGCGAGCGATCACCGTGCACGACCCAGCCCCACCCGCGCTGCTCTCCTTCGGCGAGCCCGAGGGGTTCATCGCCGCCGGCGGGTCGGTGCGCTTCGTCGCGGGGGAGACTGCCATCGGCCCCGTGACGATCCAGCCCGGCGCAGAGCCGCTGGACGCCGCCATGGCCGCCGCCCGGGCGCTCCGCGAAGCCGGCTTCGAAGCGACCGTGACGCTCAACCCACGCGCGAGCTACGCCGCACGACCGACCGCCGACGTGCTCGTCCGTCGCGATGGTCGTCCGGTGGCGCTCCGCCCGGTCGAGGGTGTGCCGCTGACCGACGACCGACGCCTCCGCGTGCGCATCCCAGAGGTGGATCTCATCGGCGGGCTCGAGGAGTTCGACAACCGGAACGCAGCCAGCGGCTCGCTCGAGGAGCGAGCGCTCGTCCTCCCAACGCACGACGGAGACCCGTCCACGATCGACTTGTACGTGGTGAATCGCTTCGAGGGCCGCACCCGCCAAGGCGAGGCCTTCATCGAGGCCGATCGCGGCGCGCTGGTGAACACCGTCATCCTCGATCGGCGCGGGCTCGAGCAGCAGCGCACCGCCTTCACCCAGGCGCACGAGATCGGCCACGTGCTCCTCGACCAGCCCTTCCACCCCGACGACGTCGCCGACCCCGTGCCCTGGCGCCTGATGAGCGCAGGCGCCGCCGATCCGACGCTCCGCGGACCACGACGGCTGACCGCCGACGAGTGCGCTCGCGCGCGCGACCGCTCCGGCGTGCGGGCCCGACCGACGCTCCTCCGGCGGCACCCCGGCGGCCGAGGCCGCTGATATCGTCTGACCATGCGGAGCGCCGCAGCGCTAGGGGCGTTCACGGTCGAGCGGCGAATCGGCGTCGGCGGCATGGGCGAGGTCTGGGCCGGTCGTCACCGCGATCAGGCCGTGCCGGTCGCCATCAAGTTCCTGCCCGCGCACGAGGCGCGGCAGCCGGAGTACGTCGCCGCGTTCCGCTCCGAAGTGCACGCGGTCGCTCGGCTGAGCCACCCAGGCATCATCGGCCTCCTCGACTGCGGCGTGGTTCCAGAGGCCCCGGCGCTCCAAGCGCTCGGGCTCGAGTCGCGGGTGCCCTATCTGGTCATGCGTCGCGCATCCCACGGCGCATTGGCCCAGGCGACCCTACCCCTGCCGTGGCCGCAGGTGCGCGGCGTCCTGCTCCGGCTGCTCGACGCACTGGCCCACGCACACGCCCGCGGCGTGATCCATCGCGACATCAAGCCCGAGAACGTGCTGGTCCACGAAGAGACCGGAGCGGGTGACGAGCCACGGCAGCAGCTCTGGCTGAGCGACTTCGGCATCGCTCATCTGAGTCGCGCGCTCATCGACTCCGAAGACGAGAGTCGGCCGGCGTTCGAAGACGGGTCCATCGTCGGCACGCCCGGCTACATGGCCCCCGAGCAGCTGCGCGGCGCGGTGCGCGAGCAGGGGCCGTGGACGGACCTCTACGCCCTCGGGTGCCTCGCCTGGTCTCTCCTGATGGGCCGGCCTCCTTTCGACACGGGAAAGCCGATGCCGGCGCTCCTGCTCGAGCTGATGACGGCCGAGCTCCCGCCGCTGCCCGAGACCGTGGCACCGCCGGGCGTGAGCGCGTGGATCGCGCGCCTCACGGCCAACGATCCCCAGCGGCGCTTTCAGCGCGCCGCGGACGCCGCCGCCGCCTTCCCCGGCCGAGGCGCCGTGGGAACGCTGGCCATCCCCATCGGCGAGGCCCCACCGCCGGCCGCGGGCGACTCGACGACCATCGCGGTCACGGTCGGAGAGGCGCTCACGACCCTGGCCGCCCTGCGCGGCGAGATCGCGGTCAGCCCCAGCAGCCCGCCTCCTCGGACGAGCGAGCGACTCCCCTTCCCGGAGAGTTGGCGACGCCCGACGCTCCCGCCACCGGCCCTCCCGCTCGTCGGCGCCGGCCTCGCGCTCCACGGCCTGAAGCCGCCCCCGCTCTGTGGCCGGCACGCCGAGCGTGACCAGCTGTGGGAGGCGCTCCGTGGGGTGGTGACCGAGGGACGGCCCGCGGCGATTCTCATTCGAGGCGCGGCGGGGGTGGGCAAGTCGCGGCTGGCCCAGTGGCTCGCCCAGCGCGCGCACGAAGTCGGCGCGTGTTCGGTGGTCGAGGTCACGCACGGCCCGACGGGCGGTCCGGGCGATGGGCTGGCGGCCGCCCTCGCGCGACACCTCCGCTGCACGGGCTTGCCCTACGCCGACCTGCTCGCCACCGTGCGCGAGTGGGTCGCCGAAGGCCCCCGCAGCGCCGAGTACGAGGCGCTCGCGCTCGCGACGTGGTTGGCCCCGAGCGCCAGCGACGCACCGGAGCCCGCACATACCTTCGCGACCCCGACGGAGCGCGACGAGGTCGTTCGGCGTCTGCTCGAGCGGTTGGCGTCCGAGCGTCCGCTGCTGCTCTGGCTGGACGACCTGCAGTGGGCGCCGGACACGCTTCGCTTCCTGCGCGGCTTCCTCGGCCGTTCGGCCGCGCCGGTCCTGGTCGTGGGGACGATTCAGGAAGAAGCCCTCGCGGACTCTCCCGAGAGCGCCGAGCGACTCGATGCGCTGGAGCGCGAGACGATCCAGCTCGGGCCACTCTCGGA
Source organism: uncultured Sandaracinus sp. (assembly GCA_964462035.1). Classification (GTDB taxonomy): domain Bacteria; phylum Myxococcota_A; class Polyangia; order Polyangiales; family Houyiibacteriaceae; genus UBA1660. The sequence goes on along the minus strand of CAYXAP010000066.1, from coordinate 20,512 downwards.
GGAAGATCACCTGCGGTTGGTGCGCCACATGCTGCGGCTCGCCCCGGAGCTCGCGCGAGAGGTCGCGCTGAAGACCCAGGGCAATCCGCTCTTCGTCGGCCAGCTGATGAGCGAGTGGATCGCACGCGGAGCCCTACGGATCACCGATGACGGCTTCGAGCTGGAGACCGGGGTGGCCGTGGCGGTCCCGACCGATCTCCGCGCCATGTGGAGCGCACGCCTCGACCGCCTGCTCGAAGGCCGGAGCCCGAGCCATCGTCGCGCGCTCGAGCTGGCCGCCACCCTCGGCCTCCGGGTCGACCGCCACGAGTGGCGCCGCGCGTGCGCGCTCGCCGGCGACCCTCTGGACGAGGAGTGGGTCCAGACGCTGGTCGTCGCACAGGTGCTCGAACGCCGAGGGCGGGACGTCGCGTTCGTTCACGGCCTCCTGCGCTCGATGATCGAGACCGACGCCGCGCCGCGAGCGGCGGAGCTGCACGGTGTCGCGCTCCAGCTCCTCGAAGGGGCCGACGGGGGCGACCCGGAACGCCGTGGCCACCACCTCGCGGCGCTCGGTCGCCACGCGGAAGCTGCCGGACTGCTCCTGGAGGCGGCTCGCGACCGCATCGGCACCTGCGACTACACCCGCGCGGCCGCGCTCCTGGACCGTCGCGACGCGTCACTGGACGCCCTCGATGTGGCCACCGACGACTCGACTCGCGTCGCGGGCGACGTGGTCCGCGCTTGGCTCCTGCGCCTCGAGGGGCGGCTCGACCGCGCCGAGGCGCTGGCCACCTCCGCCCACGAACGCGCGACCGACGACGAGACGCGCTCACTCTGCGAGCTCCGGCTCGGAGAGATCGCGCTGCGTCGCGGCTACCTCCGCGACGCGTCTCGCTGGCTGACGCCCGCGCGCGACGCCGCCCTCGCGCGAGGGGACATGCGGACCGCCGCACTCATCCAGTGGAACCTCGCGTGGGTGCAGCTGCTCTCCGGGCGGCCGGTCGCGGCCGAGAAGCTGCTGACCCCGCTGATCGCACTGACCCGTGGCCCCGGCTGGTCGGCCGCGCGCCAGCTGCACGTGCTCTGGGCGACGGGGATCGTCCAGCTCACCCGAGGGCGGCTCACCGAGGCGGAGGCGATCTACCGAGGGGCCGAGGCGTTGAGCGAGGCCCACGGCGACAACCGGCTGGCGCTCGCTCACGCCCGCTTCGGCCTGGGCGCGATCGCCGAACGCCGGGGCCAACTCGCCGAGGCCGAGCGCCTCGCCGGCATCGCCTTCGGCCACTACGACGAGATCCAGGCCTCGGAGCGCCACTTCGCGACCCACCTGCTCGGCCGGGTTCGCCGCGCCCGCGGTGACGCCGAGGGGGCACGCGTGCTCCTCGAGCGCGCCCGCGCCGAGGCCGCCGGCTCGAGGCCGCTGGTCGAGGCTCGCTTCCTCGCTGCGATGCTCCCGCTGGAAGCCAGCGAAGAGCGGTGGGACCCGATGCGCGATCACCTGCGAGCCGCGGTCGCGCTGACCGAGGCGACGGGCTCCGTGGACTTCTACTCCGGTGAGGACGCCGCGCTCGCCGCCACCCTCGCCGAACGAGCCGGACTGAACGCCGACGCCGCGGCCCTGCGCGGGTTCGCCGCCACCCAAAACGTCTGCGACGACCCCGCCGCCCCTCGCTGAGCGCTCAGAAGAGCTTCGCGATGGCGCCGGCCAGGGCCTGCACCGGGATGAGCTCGACGCCTTCCTTCTCGTCGGCGTTGAGCGAGCTCGCGTTCGCCTTCGGCAGCACGATGCGCCGAAAGCCGAGCTTACGGGCCTCGGCGATGCGCGCGCCCGGCCGCGGCACCGCGCGGACCTCGCCAGCCAACCCCACCTCACCGAAGGCGACGGTCTCGGGGTCCATCGGCACGTCCTTCAGGCTGGAGACCACCGCGAGCGCCAGCGGGAGGTCCAGCGCCCGTTCGGTCGCACGCACGCCGCCGGTCGCGCTTGCGAAGACGTCGCGGTCGAGGATCCGCATGCGGGCGCGGCGCTCGAGGACCGCCAGGAGGATCGCGAGCCGGTTGCCATCCACACCGGTGACCACTCGGCGGGGCGCGCCATAGGCGGCGGGCGCCACCAGGGCCTGTAGCTCGACGAGCATCGGTCGGGTCGCCTCGGCGATGGGCGCCACCACCGAGCCGCTCGTGGCGTCCGGGCGCTCGGCGAGGAAGAGGGCGCTCGGGTCGGGGACCTCACGCAGCCCCACCCCCGCCATCTCGAAGATGCCGATCTCCTGCGCGGGGCCGAAGCGGTTCTTGTTCGCCCGCACGATGCGAAACGCGTGGGTCGGGTCCCCTTCGAAGGCCAGCACCGTATCCACCAGGTGCTCGAGCACCTTGGGGCCGGCGATGTTGCCGTCTTTGGTCACGTGGCCGATCAGGAAGAGCGCGATGCGACGGCGCTTGGCGAGGTCGATCAGCCGGCCGGCCACCGAGCGCAGCTGCGTCACGCTGCCGGGGGCATTGCTCAGCTCCGAGTCGCGAAGGGTCTGGATGGAGTCGATGACCGCCACGGTCGGCGATCCGTCGATGAGCGCGTTCTCCGCGTCCTGGAGCTCGGTGGTGGCGAGGATGTTCACGTCGAGGGCGCCGGGCGCGTCGAGCCGGCGGGCGCGGAGCGCCACCTGAGAGGCCGACTCCTCGCCGGTCACGTAGAGGACGTCGTTGCCGGCCTGGCTGAGGGCCGCCAACGCCTGCATCAGGAGGGTCGACTTTCCGATCCCGGGATCGCCGCCGAGGAGGATGACGCCGCCCCGCACCGGACCGCCGCCCAATGCTCGGTCGAGCTCGCCGATGCCGGTGGGCAGTCGCTCGGCGTCTTCCAGGTCCACCTCGCGAAGCGGCCGAGCCTTCGAGGTGCCACCGCTCCGCTCCTTGCTGGCCTGGGTCGGGGCGGCCTTCGCCTCCTCCACGCTGTTCCACTCGCCGCAGGTCCCGCAGCGCCCGACCCAGCGCGCGTGGGCGGCCCCACAAGCGGTGCACTCGTAGGCCACCTTCTTCTTTTTCTTCTTCGTCGCCACGGCGGTCGTTATCGCACGCCCCCGCGACGGTTGCGTGCAGCGCTCGAAAGGAGCTCCTGTTGACTCGAGTTCAATAGCGACCCAGAGTGCCCGACGTTCTATTGAACCAGGTTCAACGAAAGGTCGTGGACCTGGACCGGAGGGACCGTGAGGATGGAGACCCGATGAGCAGCAGCGAAGAGCAGATCGTCATCGTCGGCAGTGGCTTCGCTGGCCTCGGGATGGGCATCCGGCTGAAGCAGGCGGGCATCCCCTTCGTGATCCTCGAGCGGGGCGACGAGGTCGGCGGCACCTGGCGGGACAACCACTACCCCGGCGCCGCCTGCGACGTGCAGTCGCACCTCTATTCGTTCTCCTTCGAGCCGAACCCGCGTTGGTCACGAATGTTCGCCGAGCAGCCGGAGATCCAGGCCTACCTGGTCCACTGTGCCGACGCCTACGGCCTGCGCCCGCACATCCGGCTCGGGCGCACGGCGACCGCCGCCACCTTCGACGAGCGGGCGGGCCAGTGGACCATCGAGGCGGAGCACGAGGGCCGAACGGAGCGCTACCGCGGCCGCGCCTTCGTCTCGGGCTGCGGCGCGCTCAGCCGGCCCGCCGTGCCCGCGCTCCCGGGCCTCGAACGCTTCGAGGGCGAGCGCTGGCATTCAGCCGAGTGGCGCCACGACGTCGACCTGAGCGCCAAGCGAGTCGCGGTCATCGGGACGGGGGCGAGCGCCATCCAGTTCGTCCCGCAGCTGCAGAGGTCTGCCGCACGAGTCGATCTCTACCAGCGCACGCCGCCGTGGATCCTGCCCAAGCCCGACCGCGCGATCGGACCCAGGGAGCAGGCGCTCTACCAGCGGATGCCCGCGGCGCAGTGGCTCGCCCGCCAAGCCATCTATTGGCAGCTCGAGCCGCGAGTCACCGCGTTCGCGATCAGCCCGAAGGTCATGCAGGTCGCTCAGATCTTCGCCAAGCGACACCTCTACCGACAGGTGAAGGACCTCGGCCTCCGCGCAAAGCTGCTCCCCGACTACACCATCGGCTGCAAGCGCATCCTGATCAGCAACGACTACTACCCGGCGCTGGCCGAACCGAACGTGGCGCTCGTGACCTCGGGCATCCGCGAGATCCGCGAGCGCTCGATCGTCACCGCCGACGGCACCGAGCATCCCTGCGACGTCATCGTCTTCGGCACCGGTTTCCACGCCGCCGAGGACGTCGCGCCCTTCCCGGTGCGTGGACTCGATGGACGCTCGCTGAACGACGCGTGGCGCGCCGAGGGCGCCGAGGCCTACAAGGGCTCGACCGTGCACGGCTTCCCGAGCTTCTTCATGATCCCCGGCCCCAACACCGGGCTGGGCCACAGCTCGATGGTCTTCATGATCGAAACCCAGATCGCTCACGTGATGAAGGCCATCCGGCACATGCGGCGTGAGAAGCTCCGCTACCTCGACGTCCGCCCCGAGGTGCAGGCGCGCTACAACCGCGCGCTGCAGAAGCGGCTGGCGAAGACCGTCTGGGCCTCGGGCTGCAACAGCTGGTACCAGACCAGCGCGGGCAAGAACACGACGCTCTGGCCCGGCTTCACCTTCGAGTTTCGACTGCGCGCCGCCCGCTTCGACGCGCGCGACTACCGAGGCGCGCCGCGGGTCCAGCTCACGCGCCCCGCGACCGAAGCGACCTCGGCCGCGGCGCCGGCCGAGTAGCGCCGGGTCAGTACTGGACGCCGAGGATCAGGCGAAGCGCCTGCGCGTTGCCCACGTCGATGACGTCGCCGCGCGGGTCGCCGGCGGCGAACTCGAGGCCGGCGAGCGGGAAGAGCACGCCGTACTGGAAGCTGGCGTAGAAGCCGTCGAGCAGGTCCGGTCCGTCTTCGCTCTGGTAGTAGAGCGAGAAGTTGAGCTCGAGGCCCAGGTTCGGGTCGGCGCCGTAGGCCTGAACTTCCTGCGCCGCGCGGCTGTAGATCGCGTCGGCCCGAATGCCGAAGATCTGGCCGAAGGGGTTCTTGATGATGTCGTAGCCGAGGCCGGGCTTGAGGTACCAGGCACCGGACACGCGCTGCATGATGTTGCGCCAGAGGATCAGGTCGATGCGGTAGTTCGGGTGGAACTGGAAGGTGCTGATCGTCCGGTCGTCGGTCTGCTGCGCGAGCAGGCCGTCGCGGGCGCTGAGGCCGTTCACGTCGGGGTCGCCGCTCGCGTAGCCGGTGTAGAGGCGGATGGCGAGCTTGTCGTCGAGGAGCCGGTACTCACCCTCGAAGGCGATACCGAACTGGCGAATGTCGTAGGGGTCGTCGCGCGCGACGTCGTTCTCGATGTTGCCGATGTCGCCGATGATGGCGGCCATCTCGACCTCGAGGCGGAGCCCGCCCATGCGGAAACGACCCCAGAGGTCGGGGATGAACTGGCGCGCGTCGCGCTCCACCAGCGAGTAGTCACCCGAGGACGGGAAGGCGTTCGAGACGCCCGCGGTCGAGAAGGACTGGCTGCGGTACATGAAGTAGAGGCCACCCTCGAGGACCCAGCTGCCGCGCTGGAGCCGCGCCTCGGCTTCTTCGTCCTCGGTCCGCCGCGCGGCGCCGAGCACGTACTGGCGGATGTCGTCCTTGGCCGTGAGGTCGAAGGGCACGTCGCGGAAGTCCGTGACCAGCTGGTTCGAGATGCCCTGGGCGGCGAAGTCGTACGAGCCGAAGAAGTGGAAGCCCGCCAGCTTGGTGACGACCATGAGTCGGTCGACGTCGGACGAGAAGTCCGAGTCGATGCCGTCTCCGCCGTTCTGGAACATGCCGAGACCCCAGTGCGAGCCCATGCGACCGAAGCGGAGCTGGCCGATGCCGCGGTTGGTCACCTCGGCCCAGGCGCGACGCACGTAGATGCTGTCGCGGCCGGAGTTGCGGTTCGCCTGCGACGGGTTCTGGGTGCCCGCGAAGGTGTCGATCGGCACGCCGGGAGTCCGCTCCGGGCGCGTGTAGCCGGTCGCGCTACCGCCAGGACCGCCGGGCGGGATGTACGCCACGCTGTCCGGGGTCGACCCGAGGATCAGGTTGTCCAGCGCGTCGATCATCATGTGGACCTTCACGTCGTCGCTGAGCGCGATCGTGGGCCGGATGCGGAGCCGCATGTTGGCGAAGCGCTGCCGGTCGCTGTTGTTACAGGGCGTCCGGGTGTCGTCGATGGTGTCGCAACCGCCGGCCCCGGTGCTCGTCGCCGCGATGCGGTCGGCGGGTACGAATCGGCTGAAGGGGGCGTCGGTCGGGTCGTAGATCTCGTTGCGGTCGAAGCCCCGGCCGAGGAAGAAGTTGTCCCAGAGCTCGCCGCGGGTCCGGAAGTAGCCGTTCAGCGTCACGACCGAACGGGGCGCGGTCCAGCGGGTGAGCGTCGGGTCGCTCGAGGGGGGCGGCTCGGCCTCGCTGAGCAGATCCATGTCGCTGCCCGGGTCGACCTCTTCGTCCTCGTCGTCCTCTTCCTCGTCGAGCTCCGCCTCTTCTTCTTCGCCGTCGTCCTCCTCGTCGTCGGTGCTGACGTCGGGCATCTCGAGCTGCGGCGGGCGCAGCTGCGGCTCGTCGTCCTCGTCGTCGAGGTCGTCCTCTTCGTCATCGAGCTCCTCGTCGTCGAGGTCCTCGTCGTCCACCTCATCGGTGTCGTCGCCTGCGGGCGGCTGCGCGAACGCGGGGCCGGCCATCAGGGCGAGGGCGGCGACGGTGGTCGCCAGGAGTCGAAGCAAATCCTGCACGTGCATGCTCGTTTCCAGAGGAATCCGCCCCACGCGCGGTGGCTCCGAAGCCACCCCCTCGGGGCCGACGGGGCCTAACACGCCCGATCCGGGCCGGTCAACGCGGCGGCCCCGTGGTCATTCCAAGGAAATTGGGCGGCCGGCCCGCCAGCCCCGTGGACCGTCGCGAATGGCGCGTGAGCCGGGCCGCCCGCACACGCCGTCGGGCGCTTCGGCGGGTTGCTGCTAGGTTGCGCCCCCGATGCGCCCCGACGCCGACTCCCTGCACCTGATCCCCCTGGGTGGATTGGGTGAAGTGGGCATGAACGCCATGATCCTCGGCACCTCCGAGGGCCGGATCCTCCTCGACTGCGGTGTGACCTTCGCCGGGATGGACGCGGACCTGGGGGTGCGACCGCTCGGTGTCTCGATCATCCACCCGGACTTCCAGGCCATGCTGCACCCGCGGGTCGGCGAGCCCGCGGACGTACTGAGGGCGATCGTCATCACCCACGGGCACGAGGACCACATCGGCGCCCTGCCCTACCTGCTCCGGGACCTCGAGCTACCGCTCCCGCCGGTCTTCGGGCCGCCCTACGCCCTCGAGCTGGCCAAGCAGCGGCTCGAGGAGATGCGGATCGCCGTGCCTCCGATGCACCCGATCGCGGTCGGGGAGACCTTCGAGGCGGGGCCCTTCGCCATCGAGCCCTACCACGTGAACCACTCCATCGTGGACGCGATGGGGCTGATCCTCCACACGCCGGCGGGCGTGGTGGTCCACTCGGGCGACTTCAAGATCGAGGACGTCCCCGCCGACGCCCCCTTCCCGCGCGATCGCCTGGAGCAGCTCGGCGACGATGGCGTCGCGCTCCTGATGAGCGACTCGACCAACGTCTTCTCCGAGGGCCGCTCCGGCGACGAGAAGGAGGCGGCCGAGGCCTTGGATCGCCTGATCGGCGACCTCCCCAACCGGGTCGTGGTCGCCCTCTTCGCCTCCAACGTCCACCGGATGCGGAGCGCCTTCGACTCCGCCCGCAAGCACGGCCGCCGAGTGCTCTTGCTCGGCCGTTCGGTCCGGAAGCACTTCGAGCTGGCCCGCGAGCTCGGGCACCTGAAGAACGTCAGCGATCTCGTGGTCCGCCCGGGCGACGCGCAGAAGCTCCCCCGCAACGAGCTGCTGGTCCTCGCCACCGGCACCCAGGGAGAGCCGCCCGCTGCGCTCTCCAAGCTCGCGCGGAAGGAACACCGCGACCTCGATCTCGAACCCGGCGACACGGTCGTCTTCTCGTCGCGGATCATCCCGGGCCTCGAGCGCTCGGTCTTCGCGGTCCGCGACCAGCTCGCCCGCATCGGCGTGACCGTCCACCATCGCAAGAGCGACCCCGGTGTCCACGTCAGCGGCCATGCCTACCGCGACGAGCAGCGCATGCTGATCGAGTGGCTCCGGCCCAAGTGCTTTCTCCCGGTGCACGGCACCTACGGCATGCTCCGGGAGCACGCCCAGCTCGCTCGCGACACCGGCGTCGAGAGCGTGGTGGCCATCGAAAACGGGGCCGTGGTCGAGCTCAAGGCCGACACTCTCTCGGTCGTCGGCTCGGTCGAGAGCGGGCGCGCCTACATCGCCCACGGCGGCGTCGCGGTCGACGACCTGATGCGGCGCGATCGGATCCGGATGGGCGAGCTCGGGATGATCGCCGTGGCCCTCCCGGTGCAGCTCGGCCGAAAGAAGAAGCCCCGCCTCTCCGGGCCGCCGCGCCTCGAGGCCCGCGGCTTCCTGCCCGAAGAGGTCGAGGACGAGCTCCTCGACGAGTGCACCGAATACCTCCGCGACGACTTCCGCCGCTTCGGCCACGAGGACGAGACGCTCGAGGCGGTGGAAGACCGGGCCCGCCGGGTGGTCCGCCGCTTCTTCTGGAAATCGATCCGCCGCAAGCCAGAGGTGGTCCCCATCGCGATCGAGACCGACCGATGAGCCGCTTCCTCCTGCTCGCGCTCTGCATGGCCTGCGCCACGCCCACGCCGCGGCCGGCGCCGGTGCACCCGCCGATCGAGGCTCGGCCGGCCGAGCCGGTGGCGACCGCGACCGACCGGCCCCTCACCCCCGCGGAGCGGGACGTGATGGCCAGCCTGCAGGCGGCCGCCGTCGAGGTCCGGCGGCTGCCCTTCCTCCGCCCGGTGGTCACCCGGGTCCGCAACGCCGCCTCCATCACCGAGCGGCTGAGCGCCCGGATGGAAGAGGACGAGCTCGCCCAGGCCTCCGAGATCTACGAGGCGCTCGGGCTGCTGCCGCAGGGCACCGAGATCCGCGAGCTCCTGGAAGGCGTCCTGGGCGAGCAGGTGGTCGGCTACTACGACCCCGACGCCGGCGAGATGGTCATTCGCGACGACGTGATGGCCACCCTGCTCCGGGGCGGGCCGGCCGCCGAGGAGCCGGAGGGGATCCTCGTCCACGAGCTGGTCCACGCCCTCCAGGACCAGCACCACGATCTGCAGGCGCTCTACGACCAGGATCGAAGCAACGACGCCAGCGGCGCCCTGCGCTCGCTCGTCGAGGGTGACGCCACCCTGGCGATGGTCGCGCTCGGGGCGCGGATGGGCGACGTCCAACGGCTCTCCCAGCAGATCGCCGGCAACGTGCCGACCCTCGAGGAGATGATGGTCGACACGGCCATGCCCCAGGGCGGCATGACCCTCTCGCAGGCGCCGGCGATCGTCCGGGCGACCCTGGTGGTCCCCTACCTCGCCGGTCTCGGGTTCTGCACGTACTGGGCGAGCAAGGGTGGCTGGGCCGCGGTCGAGCAGCAGTTCGAGCACCTGCCCGAGTCGACCGAGCAGGTCCTGCACCCGGAGAAGAGCGCCTCGGGCGAGAGCCCGGTCGCGATCGCCCTCCCGGAGCTGGAGCTCGGGGCCGAGGGTCTGGGCACCGAGGTGGTCGACGAGGACACCCTGGGCGAGCTGGAGCTGGCGGTCTACTTCGGCCAGGGGCGGACCAGCGGGGTCCACGCGGACGCCGCAGCGGGCTGGGCGGGCGATCGGCTCCGGGTCTATCGCGGCGGCCCGATGGGCACGGCCGTGGTGTGGCTCACACTCTGGGACGACGAGGAAGAGGCGCTCGAGGCCGAGGCGGCCGCCCGACAGGTCGGCCAGGGAGTCGACGGCGGCCACGTCGAGCGCGAGGGGCGAGCGCTCGTGATCCTGCGGAACGTGCCTCGCGCGCGGCACCGGGCGACCACCGCCGCGCTCCTCCGAGCGGCTCGAGCGGCCTTCGACGCGCACGAGACCGGCCCGGCACCACCGCCCGAGGCTCCCTGATCCGGCTCGGACCCCCGCGGGACGTTGACTGAAGACGAATCCGGGCTAGGTGTCCCGTCCCCTTTTGTCTTCAGTCCTTTCCCAAGTGGAGAAGCGCGTGCAGTCCGAGGTCAGCGAGATCAGCCCCATCCAGGTCGAGGTCAAGGTCGAGGTTCCGTGGGAGCGGGTCTCGAAGGATCTCGATCAGAGCTTCTCCAAGCTCGCGAAGACCGCCAAGGTCCGCGGCTTCCGCCCGGGCAAGGTGCCCCGCGGCATGGTGAAGAAGCTCTTCGGCAAGCAGGTGCGCGCCGAGGTCACCAGCTCGCTCGTCCAGGCGGGCCTCATCCACGCGGTCGAGGAGCACGAGCTCCAGATCGTCAGCGAGCCGAACCTCCCGGAGGAGCCCGCCATCGCCGAGGGCGAGCCGCTGCGCTTCACCGCCACGATCGAGGTCCGGCCGACCATCGAGTCGCTCGAGCTCGACGGACTGGAGATCAAGCACATCTCGCCGAAGGCCACCGACGAGGCGGTCGACGAGCGTCTCCTCGAGCTGCGCAAGCAGAACGCGGACTTCCGCGAGCCCGATCCGATGCGGGGGGCGAAGGACGGCGACCGGATCACCGTCGACTTCACCGTCTCGGTGGACGGCGAGGTCCAGGAGGGCATGGGCGGCGAGGATCGCGAGATCCAGCTCGGCGACGACAGCTTCCTCGACGAGCTCGAGGCCGGCATGAAGGGCATGACCCCCGACGAGACCAAGGACGTCGAGGTCCCCTTCCCCGACGATCACCCCAACGAGGTGCTGCGCGGCAAGACCGCCACCTTCGCCATCACCTGCAAGGCGCTCCACGAGCGGATCCTGCCCGAGGCCGACGACGAGCTCGCCAAGGACGCCGGCGACTACGAGACCCTCGCCGAGCTGAAGCAGGCGATCCGGGACGAGATCCAGGAGAAGCTCGATCGGCGCGACGAGAGCGAGATCCGCGAGAAGCTGATCGACGCCATCCTCGCCAAGAACGAGATCGAGGTCCCGCCCTCGATGATCAAGGAGCAGCAGCAGCGCCTCATCTATGAAATGGCGCAGTTCGCTCAGATGTTCGGTCAGCAGATGGGTCCCGAGATGCTGGAAGGGCTCCCCGCCCGAGCGGAGCGCCGCGTGCGCGCCGGCCTGGTCCTGGGTGCCCTCGCCCGGCTCAACGACCTCACCGTCGATGACGACGCGGTGGACGCCGAGCTCGCGGACATCGCCGAGAAGACCGGCAAGCACATCGCGAAGGTCCGGGTCGAGTACCGGGGCGAACGCCGCGACCAGCTCGAAAACGAGCTCCTCGATCGAAAGATCATGGCCTTCCTGAAGGAAAAGGCGACCATCCTGGAAGAAGAGGACGCGCCGGAAGAAACGGCCGAGCCCGCTGCCGCGACCGACGAGAAGGAAGAGGAGAAGAGCGAATGAGCCACGACCCCGCGCGCGACCCGATTCACGACCCCGCACAGGCGGTCTACGTCGTCGAGAGCACCCACCGCGGGGAACGGCTCTGGGACATCTACAGCCGGCTCCTCAAGGACCGCATCGTCTTCCTCGGCACCGAGGTGAACGACGCGGTCGCCAACACCATCATCGCCCAAATGCTCTTCTTGGAGAGCGAGGATCCCGACAAGGAGATCACGCTCTACATCAACAGCCCGGGCGGGGTGATCACCGCCGGCCTCGCGATCTACGACACCATGCAGTACGTCCGCTGCCCGGTGGCCACGGTCTGCCTCGGCCAGGCGGCCTCGATGGCGGCTTGGCTCCTCGCGGCCGGTCAGAAGGGCATGCGCCGCGCGCTGCCGAACAGCCGCGTGATGATCCACCAGCCCCTCGGCGGCTACCGCGGCCAGGCCACGGACATCGAGATCCACGCCCGCGAGATCATCGCGATCCGTAATCGGATGAACGACATCATGAGCCAGCACACCGGCCAGACGGCCGAGCAGATCAAGGAGGACACGGAGCGCGATCGCTACCTGTCCGCCGATGAAGCCAAGGAATACGGGATCTTGGACGAGGTCGTGCAGCCGAGGAAGAAGTGAACGGCTCACCCGTAATCCTGCAGTGGGGTGGGACGCCCCCCCGTTGCCCCCCGCGCACGGCGGGACTAGAGTACGGAATCAGCAACCGACACCGGGGAATCGATGCCTGACCGACGGCGAGACGAGGGCCATGGGAACCTCACCTGCAGCTTCTGCGGTAAATCCCAAAAGGAAGTCAAAAAGCTCATCGCTGGGCCGACCGTGTACATCTGCGACGAGTGCATCGCGCTCTGCAACGACATCATCGCGGAAGAGGTCGACCGAGACGACGCGCTGAGCTCGGGCACGCCGCTGCCCAAGCCGGCCGAGATCAAGAACATCCTGGACGAGTACGTGATCGGCCAGGACCGGGCCAAGAAGGTCCTCTCGGTCGCGGTGCACAACCACTACAAGCGGATCGACAGCAAGGTCGGCGACGAAGTCGAGCTGCAGAAGTCGAACATCCTGCTCCTCGGGCCGACCGGCTCGGGCAAGACGCTCCTCGCTCAGACCCTCGCGCGCATCCTGAACGTGCCCTTCGCCATCGCGGACGCGACCACGCTCACCGAGGCGGGCTACGTCGGCGAAGACGTCGAGAACATCATCGTCCAGCTGCTGCAGAACGCCGACCACGACGTCGAGCGTGCGCAGCGCGGCATCGTCTACATCGACGAGATCGACAAGGTCGCGCGCAAGGGCGACAACCCGTCGATCACCCGCGACGTCAGCGGCGAGGGTGTGCAGCAGGCGCTGCTCAAGATCATCGAGGGCACGGTCGCGAACGTCCCGCCCAAGGGCGGCCGCAAGCACCCGCAGCAGGACTTCCTGCAGATCGACACCTCGAACATCCTCTTCATCTGCGGCGGTGCCTTCGTCGGCCTGGACCAGGTCATCGAACGCCGTATCGGCGAGAAGACGCTCGGCTTCGGCGCGGACATCCCGTCGAAGAAGGACAAGAAGATCGGTGAGGTCCTCGAGCAGGTGCAGCCGGAGGATCTCCTTCGCGCCGGCCTGATCCCGGAGTTCATCGGTCGCCTGCCCGTCATCGCGACGCTCCACGAGCTGAACGAGGACGCGCTGGTCGACATCCTGACCAAGCCGAAGAACGCGTTGGTGAAGCAGTACGGCAAGCTCTTCGAGCTGGACGGCGTGAAGCTCGGCTTCGCGGAGAACGCCTTGAAGGCGGTCGCCCGCAAGGCGCTCGAGCGCAACGCCGGTGCCCGCGGTCTGCGCGCCATCATGGAGCAGGCGATGCTCGACATCATGTACGACATCCCCTCGCAGACGGGCATTCAGGAAGTGATGGTCAACGAAGAGGTGATCACCAAGGGTGAGCAGCCGTTGATCGTCTACGAAGAGAAGAAGAAGGCCGAGATGGCGTAAGCCAGCTCAGCCACAGCATCCCAAGCTAGAAGTACGCGGGGCCGGACGATTCGTCACGGCCCCGCTCCACGATCGAAGACCAAGGGCGAACCAGACGACATGTTCTTTCACCGGAACGACGACGACGAGAAGAACGAGACCAGCGGCGGCGACAAGGTCCTGCCTCTGCTCCCCCTGCGCGACATCATCGTGTTCCCCCACATGGTCGTCCGGCTCTTCGTCGGCCGGGAGAAGTCGATCAACGCCCTCGAAGAGGCGATGAGCCACGAGAAGGAGATCCTCCTCACGGCTCAGAAGAAGGCCAAGACCAACGACCCGACGCCGGACGACATCTACGTCGTCGGCACGGTCGGCAAGGTGATCCAGCTGCTCCGCCTGCCGGATGGCACCGTGAAGGTGCTCGTCGAGGGCAAGCGCCGCGCGAAGATCCAGCGTTTCATCCCGAACGAGGAATTCTTCCTCTGTGACGTGGAGCTGCTCAAGGACGACCCGGCGTCGTCGCCGGAGCTCGAGGCGCTCGTTCGCAGCGTGAAGGCCGAGTTCGAGACCTACGCGAAGCTCAACAAGCGCGTGCCGCCGGAGACGCTCGTCACGGTCCAGACCATCGACGACCCCTCGCGGCTGGCCGACGCCATCGCCGCGCAGCTCACCAGTCGGAAGATCCCGGACCGCCAGGAGCTGCTGGAGATCCTCGACCCCGCCAAGCGTCTCGAGCAGCTCTTCGAGCTGATGAACAAGGAGATCGACATCCTCCAGATGGAGAAGAAGATTCGATCCCGTGTGAAGAAGCAGGTCGAGAAGTCGCAGAAGGAGTACTACCTCAACGAGCAGATGCAGGCCATCCAGAAGGAGCTGGGTGAGCGGGACGAGTTCAAGTCCGAGCTGCAGGAGATCGAGGAGAAGCTCAAGGACAAGCGCCTCAGCAAGGAGGCGCTGACCCGGGTCAAGAAGGAGCTGAAGAAGCTCAAGATGATGCAGCCGATGAGCGCGGAGGCGACGGTCGTCCGCAACTACGTCGACTGGATCCTCAACCTGCCCTGGTACGACAAGAGCGACGAGAACTACGACCTCGACGAGGCCGAACGGATCCTCGACGAGGACCACTACGGCCTGAAGAAGATCAAGGAGCGGATCCTGGAGTACCTGGCGGTCCAGGCGCTCGTGAAGAAGCTCAAGGGCCCGGTCCTCTGCCTGGTCGGTCCGCCCGGCGTCGGTAAGACCTCGCTCGCGCGCTCCATCGCTCGGGCGACCGGTCGCGACTTCGTTCGGCTCAGCCTCGGCGGCGTCCGCGACGAGGCCGAGATCCGCGGTCACCGCCGCACGTACATCGGCGCCCTCCCCGGCCGGCTGATCCAGTCGCTCAAGAAGGTCGGCACCAACAACCCGGTCTTCCTCCTCGACGAGATCGACAAGATGAGCAGCGACTTCCGGGGCGACCCGGCCGCGGCGCTCCTCGAGGTGCTCGACCCCGAGCAGAACGAGACGTTCAACGACCACTACCTCGACCTCGACTACGACCTCTCGGACGTCATGTTCATCACCACCGCGAACCAGCTCAGCGGCATCCCGCTGCCGCTGCGCGACCGGATGGAGATCATCGAGCTCAGTGGGTACAC
The DNA here is from genome assembly GCA_964462035.1 of uncultured Sandaracinus sp. Taxonomy (GTDB): domain Bacteria; phylum Myxococcota_A; class Polyangia; order Polyangiales; family Houyiibacteriaceae; genus UBA1660. The sequence goes on along the minus strand of CAYXAP010000066.1, from coordinate 5,436 downwards.
CGAGTTCGAGAAGCTGAACATCGCGGTGAAGTACCTCGTGCCGCGGCAGCTGAAGACCGCCGGTCTCGAGGGCGTCGAGGTGGAGATCACCGAGAACGCCATCCGCACGGTAATCCACCACTACACCAAGGAGAGCGGCGTCCGTAACCTCGAGCGCGAGCTCGGGAGCATCTGCCGCAAGATCGCCCGCAAGGTCGTCCAGAAGGAGAAGGACGACAGCGGCGAGGAGCTCACCAGCTTCCGCGTCGCCGCGCGCGACGTACCGGGCTACCTGGGCGTGCCGAAGTACAACCCGAACAAGGCGTCCGACGAGGACCAGATCGGGCTCACCAACGGCCTGGCCTTCACCACCGTCGGCGGCACCATCCTCGAGTGCGAGGTCGCGGTCGTGCCCGGCAAGGGCAAGCTCCACATCACCGGCCTGCTCGAGAAGGGCATGCAGGAGAGCGCCCAGGCGGCGATGAGCTACATCCGCTCGCGCCAGCGGGTGCTCGGCCTCGCCGACGAGTTCTACTCCGAGGTCGACGTCCACGTTCACTTCCCCGAGTTCGTGCCCAAGGACGGCCCGAGCGCCGGCATCACCATGGCGACCTCGATCGCCAGTGCGCTGTTGCGCATCCCCGTTCGGAAGAACGTGGCGATGACCGGCGAGATCACCCTCCGCGGCCGCGTCATGCCCATCGGCGGCCTGAAGGAGAAGATGCTCGCGGCGCACCGCGGCGGCATCGACACCATCCTGGTCCCGCAGGAGAACCGGAAGGACCTCCGCGAGATCCCCAAGCGCGTACTGCAGGCCATGCGGGTCGTGCTCGTCGAGCACATGGACCAGGTCCTCGCGGAGGCGCTCGTGCTCTCGGACCCGGACTCGCTCTTCGGCGCCGCGCGCAAGAAGCCCCTCGAGTACCGCTTCGGCAAGCTCATCAAGCCCGAGGTCCCCGACGAGGACGTCCCGAAGCCCACCGTCGACGCCCCGGGCGCGCAGCAGTAGCGTGCCCATCGCCGAAGAACGGGAGGCGACGGAGCTGGTGAACGCCTGGCTCTACATCGCCTTCTCGGATGGCGAGATCGACGAGAGCGAGCAGGAGACGCTCGACCAGCGCGTCAGCGAGCTCTACCCCGTGCTGCCGGACGGCGCCTTCGCCCGGATGTTCGGCAAGGCGATCGTCACCGCGGGCATGAGCGAACCCGAGGAGCTCCTCCAGTTCATCGAGCCCGACACCGCCGAAGAGGCCGAACGCCTGCTGACCAACCTGGTCATCCTCGCTGGCCGCAACGGCGGCCTCGACGACGAGGACCGCCACCGCTTCCTCCAGGTCGCCGGCGCCTGCCGCTACGACGCCGACGCCACCCGCGAGCTCGTCACCCGCGTCGCCAGCCAGCACGACCTCCACCCAGAGACGCTCGCCCCCCTCTCCCTCCGCACCTGACCCGATCCCTGGGGACACTCCCCCCTCCCGGATCCCCCTGCGAGACAGGCCTCTCCGGCGGAGGAATTCAAACACTGCAACGAGCCCCCCTCCGCCGCTTGGCGACCGCAGGCATCTGACCCCAGCCTTCCCCCATGCGCACCTGCGACGTCGCCGTGATCGGCGCGGGCTTCGGCGGCCTCGCCGCCGCCCTCGAGCTCGCGCGCTCGGGCGCCGACGTCGTCCTCCTCGAGCAGCTCCGCTACCCCGGCGGATGCGCCTCGACCTTCACCCGCGGCGGCGCGCGCTACGAGTCCGGCGCCACCCTCTTCAGCGGCTTCGGCGAAGGCCAGCTCTTCCGCCGCTGGATCGACGAGCTCGAGCTCGACGTCGAGGTCGGCACGATGGACCCACTGGTCGAGCTCCGGACCCCCGCCTTCTCCCTGGGCATCCCGGCGGAGCGCGAGCCCTTCCTCGAGCGCCTGTGTGCCCTCGCTCCGACCCACGAGCGGGCCATCCGGGCCTTCTTCGCCGAGCAACGAAAGGTCGCCGATGCGCTCTGGGCGCTCTTCGACGAGCCCAGCCTCCTGCCGCCCTTCGATGCGCGCACCTTCTTCCGCCACGTGGGACGCGCGCCCCGCTACCTGCCGCTGCTGCGCGTCATCGGCCTGCCGCTCGAGGTCGTCGTGCGCCGCCATGGCCTGGCGGACTGCCAACCGCTCCGCACCTTCCTCGACGCCGTGTGCCAGATCACCGTCCAGTGCGGCGTCGCCGAGGTCGAGGCCCCCTTCGCGCTGGCCGCGATGGACTACTACTTCCGGGGTACCGGCCACGTCCACGGCGGCATCGGCCAGCTCGCGTGGGCGCTGGCCCGATCCGCCGAGGCACACGGCGCGGAGCTCCGGTTCGCCGACCAGGTCCGCAGCCTCACCCCGACGGACGGCGGCTGGCACCTGAAGACCCGCAAGGGCGAGCTCCACGCCCGCCAGGTCGTCGCCAACCTCACTCCGCACGCACTCCGCCGGATCCGCGGCGAGTCCACTGCGCGCCTCGACCGACTGGCCACCGCCGTCGAAGGCGGCTGGGGCGCCGCGATGATCTACCTGCGCCTCGCCGAGGGCGCCCTCCCCGACCGACCGGAGGCCCACCACCTCGAGCTGGTCGCCGATGAGCGCGCGCCGTTCATCGAGGGCAACCACCTCTTCTGCTCGATCAGCGCCGAAGACGAACGCCGCGGGCCCGAAGGCGAGCGCACGGTCACCATCTCGACCCACGTGCCGATGGCCACGCTGCGGGCGAGCGACCCCGCGACCTACGTCCGCACGATCCAGGCGCGCATGGCGAAGACCCTCGAACGGCTCGCGCCGGACCTCACCGCCGCGACCGCTCACTCGATGACGGGGAGCCCGCGCACCTTCGAGCGCTTCACCGGCCGCGACTTCGGCTACGTCGGCGGGATCCCGCGGACCAAGGGGCTGCACCACTACCGACACCTCACCAACCCGCCCATCTGGCCCGGCCTCTGGATGGTCGGCGACAGCGTCTTCCCTGGGCAGAGCACGCTCGCCACCGCGCTCGGTGGCGTGAAGGTCGCCGGCCAACTGCTCGCCCAGGCCGACGACCTCGCCGCTCACGGCTGACCGCTCCCCCAGACCGTACACTCCGCGCCATGACGATCCTCGTCACGGGCGCCTCCGGCAACGTCGGCCGCGAAGTGGTGCGCGCGCTCAGCGAGCGCTCGATCCCCCGTCGCGCGCCCACCCGACGGGGCCAGCCGGCCTTCGACTTCGAAGACGAGTGCACCTGGGACGCCATACTCGAGGGCATCGACCGGCTCTTTCTGCTCCGCCCACCTCCGATCGCCGACACGAAGGGGACCCTCAATCCGTTCCTCGACCGCGCCTGGGCCGCGGGCGTCGAGCACGTCGTCTTCCTCTCCGTCGCCGGAGCCGACACGAACCGGTGGGTCCCACATCACTCCGTCGAGCGACACCTCATCGAGTCGAACCAGTCGTGGACCATCCTGCGGCCGGGCTTCTTCGCGCAGAACCTGGTCGACGCCTATCGCCGGGACATCCTCGAGGACGACCGGCTCTACGTGCCCGCCGGTCAGGGCGCCGTGGCCTTCGTCGACCTGCACGACATCGGTGACCTCGCGGCCGACATCTTCGAAGCGCCGGCCCCGCACCGGCGGCGCGCCTACACCCTCACTGGTCCGGAGGCGCTGACCTTCGACGAGGTCGCGCGCATCCTCACCGCCGCGCTCGGTCGGCCGATCGGCTACGAGCCCGCGAGCGTTCTCGGCTACGCCCGCCACCTGCACCGGCGGGGCTTGCCGGTGGCTCAGGTCGCCGTGCAGTGCGTGCTCCACGTCGGCCTTCGCTTCGGCCAGGCGGCCACGGTCGACCCGACCCTACGCGAGCTCCTCGGACGCCCGCCCCGCACCGTCGCCGACATGGTGCGTGACCACGCCAGCGTCTGGACGCCCTAGAACGTCATCGAGAAGTCGAGCCCCGCGCCGTCCAGCCCCGCGCGCGGCGTCAGCTGCCACCCGTCGGCGTAGTAGACGATGTACTTCTTCGGCACGACGCCGCCGATCAGGAGACCGAGCCCCACGGTCTGGAACACGCCCATGAACGCCGCGCCCAGCTTTCGCGCCTGGGTGTCGGCGCGCGACGCAGCGATGTAGGGACCGACCACCGGCACCAGGTTGATGTCCTGGATGCGGCCGCCCGCGTCCTCCGACGCGGCCCACGCCGCCAGCGTCCCGATGTACGACACGCCGAAGAGCGCGAGACCGGGGATCAGCATGCCGAGGCGCACGCGGCTGACAATCTCCCCGCCCGGCGGGATCGGCATGCCCTCGTGGTACTCGATGCGCTGCCGTCGTCCCTGGTAGCCCGGCTGCGGTCCGTACGCTGGCTGCTGCACGTAGCCGGGCGGCTGCGGCTGCGGTTGCTGCTGGTACCCATCGGGGACCGGCTGCTGCGCCGGCGGCGCCTCGTGCTGCTCCACGACGGGAACCTGCCCGTCCTGAGCCGCGGCTCCGTTGCTCCCCACCAAGGCACAGGCCACTGCCGCGCCGACCATCCACACCCTCGTTCGTTCCATGGTCACTCACGAAGCATGGAGCATGCCGACCCCCGAGGGCGAAAAACCCAACCTTTTCGGGCGTTCGCACCCCGGGGGTGGCGTGCCTCGGGGTCACGGTCCGTGAACTCGAGGCTCCGGTTCGCTCACCTCCGGCGCTTCAGCGTCCGCCGGTAGTCCACGAACCGGAGCTTGGCGATGACCGAACGATCGAGCGTCCGTGCGACCAGCCCCTCGGGCTGACCGCCCGCCTCGCCATCGAGGGCGCTCCGCGTCTTGGGGATGTGCTCCTCCAGGAACGCGGCCGCATCCTCGACCGACGTCGGCAAGGCGTCCACCCGCGCGATGCGCAGCGTAAGCTCGAGCTCGAAGCGCTCGGCGAGCGCCTGCAGCTCGTCTTCGCCGACGAAGGTCTGCCCGCCGCCGTTGCGCCACCCGGCGATCGCCTCGGGCTCGTCCCCGAGGCGGTCGACGAAGCCGTCCGTGCGCACGACGTCGAAGAGCCGGAAGCCGACCCGCCGAGCGCCGGTGTACTGCTTGCTCGCGCCGGTGACCTTCCCGCCGTAGACCTCGCCGTAGAAGGCCACGAGCGCGTCGCTCCGGGCCGCGTCGACCAGCCGCTCCGCCACCTCGCGCACGGCATCCACGATGCCGAGCGCCGGGTTCGCGATGAGGTCACCCCGCGCGTGCAGCAGCTCGCTTCGGCTGCCGATCACGTAGCGGCCGTCCGGGAACACCACGACCCGCGTGTTCGTGCCGTCGATCTTCTCGGTCAACAGCACCGGCCCGGAAAAGGGCAGGCACTCCTCCGTCAGCACGCCCTTCGCGCCGAGCGCGTGAAAGGTCGGGATGGAGGGGTACTTGGTGAGCGAGTTGAGCCGATCGAGATCGGCGCTGCGAAGATCGAACGTCATCGGAGAGCCTGTCTGGCGCGAAGCGC
>CAYXAP010000065.1:0-51054 GCA_964462035.1 uncultured Sandaracinus sp. | reverse complement strand
GCTAGAGGGGCCGCGGCTCCATGCAGTAGTGGTCTACCGAGTTCCACTCGGCATTGCGTGGGGCGCTCTCGCAGCAGACGCGGCAGGCTTCGTCGTAGTCGGTGATCGACGGGTTCACCCAACACGCCTCGGTGTTGTTCACGCAGCCGGCCCCGCCTTCGCGCGGGCAGGGCTCGAAGGGGCACCAGATGCGGCAGTTCCCGCCGTCGCAACCGGCATTGTCCAGACACTGCCAGGTCCCCGAACCGCCGGGCGCGTAGGGCGAGGGTGAGTCGAAGCAGCTCCCGACGACGGGACAGCTCGGGTCCGCGCAGGACTCACCGCAGAGGCACTCGACCGGGTCTTCCAGGTCGGGCGGCGGCCCGGTGTCGACCACGTCGAAGGAGCACGTGGCCTGCACCACCGTCATGTCCTTCAGGAAGGTGGCGGTGTAGCGACCCGCGGCCGCCGCGGTGGTCGGGAACGTCCACGTGTAGGGGCCCCCGCCGCCGATCGCTGCCGAGCCGATCTCGGTGGCACCGGGGCCGGTGAGCTCGAGCCCGATGAAGGTGAAGCCTTCGGGATGGGTGTAGGCGATGGAGATCACCGAGCCCGTCGCCGCCGGTATGGGCGCGATGGAGAAGCCATCGTCGCAGGGAGGCGCAACCGGGAGATCGGGAGCAGCCATCCGCATGTCGGCGGCGGCGTCGCGCATCGACGCGTCCGAACCCGCACTGGCGTCACGCCGACCGCCGCCGCCGATTTCGTTCTCACACGCGACCAGCGCGAGCACCGCGATCGTCACCCTCCACACCCGAGCCATCGAAGGGAGGATAGACGGCCGCGATGGTGGTGTCAGACCTCAGCCGCGCTGCAGCCCACGCTCCTCGATGATGCGCTCGTTGATCGCCGTGGCGCGCTGCGCGGCCGGGCGGGCGGTCAGACGCTCGACGTACGCCATGAACTCCGGTCGCTTCTCCAGCATCCCGAACATGGTCAGCCAACGAACGGTGCCTCCGAAGACCACATCCGCCATCGAGAAGGTGTCCCCGAGGAGCCAGGGCCCCTCGCCGATGGCCGCGGAGATCGTGTCGAGCATCTCCCCGTACGTTCCCCAGCCGGCCGAGCCGGGCTTGAACTCCCACTTCGCCGCGTGCGCCATGCAGCCCGGCTCGATCACCGAGGGACCGTAGAAGGACCAACGGAGGTAGGTGCCACGCGCCGGATCGTCGGGGGCGGGGGCCAGCCGACCGGAGGCGTACCGGTCGCCGAGGTAGAGCGCGATGGCGGCCGCCTCGGTGACGACCGTCTCCCCGTCGACGAGCGTGGGGAGCTTGCCCATGGGGTTGAGCGGGCGGAAGGCCTCCGCCTTCTGCACACCGGCGAGGAGATCGACGTACTCGAGCTCGTAGTCGCAGCCGACCTCTTCGAGGGCCCAGACGGTGCCCGCGGCCCGGGTGAAGGGGTGATGATGAAGGGTGATCGTCATGGCCCGGAGCGTAGCCAAGGGGAGTGACACTTCTCGACCGAGAGAGAGTTTTTTCGGCGACCGGTGAAGATTCGCACCACTCGCGACAATCTCTCGGGTGATGGGGCAGACGATCCATGCTCGCGCCGTGAAGGCGGAGGCCGCGGAGGCCACGCTGGACGTGGGTGCCACGTACGACGCGCACGCCGAGTTCGTCTGGCGTGCGTTGCATCGGATGGGCGTCCGGAGCGAGGACCTGGCGGACCTCCTGCAGGAGGTGTTCGTCGTCGTTCATCGGCGTCAGGCCGACTACGACCCCGAACGTCCGATCCGGGGCTGGCTCTGGGGCATCGCCCTCGGTCAGGCGAGGAACTACCGGCGAAAGGCCCATCGGTCGGTGGAGCGGCTCGAGGGTCGACCAGCCACGGCGATCATCGACGACCCGGAAGCGGCGCTGCGCCGACGCCGTCAGCAGGAACGCGGCCAGCTGCTGCTGGCCGAGCTCGATCCGGAGAAGCGCGCCGTCTTCGTGATGTTCGAGGTCGAAGGGCTGACCGGTCGCGAGATCGCGCGCTTGCTCGACGTGCCGCTGGGCACGGTGCACTCCCGGCTGCACGCCGCGAGGCGTGCGCTCGCTCAGGCGCTCGAGGAGGACGACCGATGACATCCACCGAGGATCCGCTCCGCTGGAAGGACCAAGGGGCCCCCGAAGGCGCGCTCGCGTTGCTCGCGAGCCTCGAGGAACCCCCGCCGCTGCCTCCCCTGGTTCGCAAGCGCGTGGGCCGAGAGGTTCGGGCCGCGACCGACGGCGCGCCAGCTGTGCCCTGGTTCGCGATCCTCCTCGCGGCCGCGATCGCTCTGCTGGCGTTCATGGCCGGCTGGGTCTCGGCGGGGGGCGAGCCGGAGAGCGAACGGCCGACCGTGGCTGCGCAGCCGGAGACCATCGAGCCCGAGCCGGCCGAGCCGGTGGCCGAGCCACCGCCGGAGCCGAGCTCGACGGCTCTCCCTGGGGGGCCGGTGGAAGCCGACGACCCAGTGGTGCCGGACGACGAACCTGGCGAGCCGAGCCTCGCCTCGATGCGCTCCGGTACGCATCCGGATCTCCTCGACCCCTTCGCGGGACGGCGCTCGCGGCGGAGCCGAAGTCGCCGCGAGCCTCCTTCGATGCGCGCCAGCGGCGACGAGCTGCGCAACCCCTTCGCCGACCGTCCACCCACGATGCAAGCGACGACGGGCGCGCCCATCGATCCCTTCGCCGACCGAACCACCGCGGAGCCCGCGCGACACGGCCTACTCGTCATCAACTCGATCCCTTGGTCCCGCGTCTTCATCGACGGCGAAGACACCGGCAGGAACACGCCCGTTCGCAACCTCCGCGTGTCACCGGGTCGCCACCGCGTCGGGCTCCGCACCCAGGATGGGACGATGCACCTCTACACGGTCACCGTCGGCGCGGGGGAGACCTTCCGCATGCTCCGCCGACTCTGAGCGTTGGTGTACCGTCCGTCCCATGCGGACGACGTTCATCCTCGCGGCCCTGACGCTCGGCTGTGGTTCCTCGACCACCATCCCCGAGGACGACCCGCCCAGCGACGGCGGCGGTGGTGAGGTGGACGGCGGCGAGGTGTCGCTGAGCGAAGGAGTGATCTACGACGACTGCGGCCCGGCGGACGGCCCCGCCATTCGCGGCTTCGTGTTCGCGGGCGCCCCCGTCTGCGATGGCTCGCGGACGAGCACGGCGACCCCACGGCTCGAGATCTACGCGGCCGGGAGCGGCCCGAGCTGGTCCGTCGCCGACGACTTCGTCACCTTCCGCTACTGCCCCGCGGTGGGCGACTGCGAGGACGCGACCAGCGGCACCCTCTCGGTCGATCCGCCGATGGGCGCCCGAACGACCATCCAGGTCGATCTCGTCTTTCCGTCCGTTTCCATCGAGGATGGATTCGTGGTCCAGCTCTGCGACGACGCCGTCCTCTGCGGGTGAGGCTCCGCGCTGGAACGGCGCATGCGCTGGCGCTACGTTCCGCCGGATGACCAAGAAGACTCTCCTGTGGGCGACCCTGCCCTGGATCGCGATCGCCTGCGGCGGAACCACCACGACCGTTCGTGACGACGCTCCCCAGCCGACGTTCAACGCGGCGATCGCGCCCTGGGGCTTCGAGCTGCAGGACATGGATCGCGCGGTCGATCCGGGCGACGACTTCTACACGTACGCGAACGGTGCGTGGCTGGAGCGCTTCGAGATCCCCGCGCAGTTCTCGAACTACGGCGCGTTCACGGTGCTCTTCGAGGAAGCCGAAGCGCACCTCAAGGCGATCGCCGAAGAGGTCGCGGCGGCGGAGTCGGCGGACGGCACCGACAGCCAGCGGATCGGCGACATCTACCAGACCTACCTCGACACCGACCGCATCGAAGAGCTGGGCATGGAGGCTGCCGCGGCGGACCTCGCCTCGTACGACACGCTCGCCGACCACGAGGCGATCGCTCGGGTCATGGCGAACCCCGCGCTCGGCACGTCGCCGATCGGCTTCTACGTCGACCTCGATCCGAAGGACACCGACCGCTACATCGTGCATCTGACGCAGTCGGGGCTCGGTCTGCCCGACCGGGACTACTACCTCGAAGAGAACTTCGCCGAGATCCGAGAGCAGTACAAAGCGTTCATTCAGCAGATGCTCGAGCTCGCCGAGGTCGAGGGAGCAGAGGCCAAGGCCGCCGCCATCTTCGAGCTCGAGAAGGCCATCGCCGAGGTCCACTGGCCGCGAGCCAAGCGCCGCGACCGCGACCTGACCTACAACCTCACCGAGCAGGCGGAGCTCGCGACCCTCGCACCCGGCTTCCCTTGGGCGATCTACGCCGACGAGGCAGGCTTCGGCGAGGAGGCCGACCTCAACGTCCGCGAGATGGACGCGATCGTGAAGACGGCCGCCCTCTTCGGCGAGACTCCCGTGGACACGTGGAAGGCCTACCTCCAGTTCCACTACATCCACAGCTTCGCGGACGTGCTCCCGCGCGCCATCGACGAAGCGAACTTCGCGTTCTACGGCGTGGTGCTCAGCGGCCAGCCCGAACAGCGAGACCGATGGAAGCGCGCGATCGACGCCGTGAACGGCTACGTCGGCGAGGCCATGGGGCGGCTCTACGTCGAGCGCCACTTCCCCGCCGAGGCGAAGGCCCAGATGCTCGCGCTCGTCGAGAACGTGAAGCGCGCGTTCCTCGAGCGCCTCGAGACCCTCGACTGGATGAGCGACGAGACCAAGGCCGAGGCGCGGACGAAGCTCGAGGCGTTCCGCGCGAAGATCGCCTACCCCGACGAGTGGGAGGACTACAGCGCCCTGTCCATCGTGGCCGGCGACGCGCTCGGCAACGCGAAGCGAAGCGTCGAGTGGCACCACCAGGACGAGATCGGGAAGCTCGGTGGACCGGTCGACCGCAACGAGTGGTTCATGACGCCGCAGACGATCAACGCCTACTACTCGGGCACACGCAACGAGATCGTGTTCCCCGCCGCGATCCTGCAGCCGCCCTTCTTCGACCCCGAGGCGGACATGGCGATCAACTACGGCGGCATCGGCGCGGTCATCGGGCACGAGATCGGCCACGGCTTCGACGACCAGGGCCGCAAGTCCGACGGCCGCGGCCTGCTCCGAGACTGGTGGACCGCCGAAGACAAGGCGCGCTTCGAGCAGCGGACGACGATGCTCGGCTCGCAGTACGCGAGCTACGAACCGCTGCCCGGCATGCCGCTGAACCCCGAGCTCACCATGGGTGAGAACATCGGTGACCTCGGCGGGCTCACCCTCGCGTACCACGCTTACCACCTCGCCCTCGGCGACGAGGAGGCCCCGGTCCTCGACGGCTTCAGCGGCGACCAGCGTTTCTTCCTCGCCTGGGCCCAGGTATGGAAGCGCAAGTACCGCGAGGCCGAGCTGCGCCGCCGGATCGTGACCGACCCACACAGTCCGTCGCAGTACCGAACGAACGGCATCGTTCGGAACCTCGACGCCTGGTACGAGGCCTTCGGGGTCCAGGAGGGCGACGCGCTCTACCTCGCCCCCGATGAGCGCGTCTCCATCTGGTAGCGCCTCCTCGAGCTTTGAGATCCGACGCCGTCGGTGGGACTCTTCGGTCCATGGGATCGATCGGAGGGGGCCGCCGATGGCGGTGGAGTTGGCTGACGCTCGTCGGCCTGCTGGCGTGTGGCGGCGGAGCGAACGAACCGGGAGATTCGGCGGACCCGATCGCTCCCGGAGCCGAGGCACCGGTCGACGGGGACCTGGCCGAGGTCGCCGGCGATCGCGCCGTGGCGACCGTGTTCTTCCACCCCGAGCGCTGGCCCGAGGTGCGCGACGCCATCCGCGGGTCGCTCGCGACACCGCTCCCCGAAGAGGTTCGGCACTTCCTGAGCCTCGGCAACGTCGACGCCCTGCGGGAGTCCGGTGCGCGTCGGATGGCCGACGCGCTGAGTGAGCTCCGGGGCGTCGACACCGAGCGACCGATGGTGCTGCGCTTCGCCGAGACGAACGACGACGGAATCGCCCGAGTCACGGAGCTCGCAGCCGACGGGTTCCGGCTCAGCGACGACCCACCGGGCGTTCGGCACGTGTTGGCGATCCCGGCGAGCGACCCGGTGGCGCTCGAGCGCTCGCTCGGCCGAGCCCTCGATCATCTGTGTCGGCCCGAGGAGGGAGAGCGCCGCTGCCCCGGTGGGTGGAGCGTCCGCATCGAAGCCGAGAGCCGCTGGGTGTGGGCCATCTTCGGTGAGCTCGACGCTCCGCTCCGGGGACCTGGTGAGGCGTCGGGCACCCTCCGCTGGGCGATGGACCCGCGGTGGCCAGCCGCGGCGTACTTTCGCTACTCGGCGCTGCGCGGCGCCGGGGTCCACATCGGCATCCGCCACATCCGGCGCGCTCTCTCGTATGCGACGTCCGAGTACATGAACGAGATGACCGTCGCGGGGCTCGCGGAGGTGGTCGCCTCCCACGCCCGAACCGCGCCCCACGCGACCGAGGTCGACGAGGGCGCGCTCGCGCTTCGACCCGATCCCGCGGCGCTGCTCTTCGTGGGCCACCTGACGCCGGAGGCGACGGACGCGCTCGCGGCGGCCGAGCCCGAGCCGACCGACGCGGTGTCGCCGCGCACCGAGCACCAGCACCTCGAGGTGCGGTCGGCGCTCCCGCTCCGGGGCGCGACCCGCCAGGTCTCACCGCCCTTCGCCGTACCTCGGGACGGTCCACGCGAGGCGATGCGCGCCGTGTTCCGTGCGGGTCCCTACTCTTTCTTCGGGACGGTCGCTCAGCCGCTCGCGGTCGCGCGACTGACGACCGACCTGCGTGCGATGGAGGCGGTGGCGGAGCACGTCCGCTACGTCCCCGACCGCTCGCTCGGCGAAGGAGGGCTCCAGGCCCACCTGGACATCGACAGCATCGCGCGGGCCGAAGGCGGCCGAGACCTCCACGAGATCTCTCAGCTGGTTCCGCACCTCTATCTGAACGCTCGAGTGGAGGGCGCGACCGTGGCCGGCGCGATCGGCTTCGAGCCGAACCTGCCCTTCACCGCCCCACCGCTCGGCGCCGGCGAGCGCCGGACCCACGACCCACGGCAGCTCGCCTGTCTCGAGCAGGTGGTGATCGGCACCGTGGCCACCCTGGAGTCGCTCCGGGCGATCGAGGACGCCGAGTACTCGCGCTTGCTGCAGACCGGCAAGGCCGAGGCGCGCCAGTCGCTCGAGTGCATCACCGACCCGCCGCTTCGCGCGGAGGCGGACGCCTACCTGGCGGCGCTGGACGCGATCGGCGAGCTCGGTGCGCCACCGCCACCCGAGCCGGTCCAGGATCTCACGCCCTGAGAGATCGTTTTCGATCGTGGCGCGTCTGGGCTCTCCATGGCCCGACGCAGCGCTCTCCTCCTCACCCTCGCCGCCCTCGCCGCCCCCGCGGCGGCCCAGCCCGCCGAGACCCCGCGCGGCCCCCGGATCGACGTGGTCTTCGCCATCGATGCCACCGGCTCGATGGCCGACGAGATCCAGCAGGTGAAACAACACCTCTGGGCCACCGCGAACGGGATCCTCCAGGGGGACCCGCAGCCGGACGTCCGCTTCGGTCTCGTGGTCTACCGGGACCGCACCGACTCCGAGCACACCCGGGTGGTGCCGCTGACCCGGGACGTCGATGCCATCCACCGAGAGCTGATGAACCTTCGGGCCATGGGCGGTGGCGACTACCCCGAAGACGTCGACGCGGCGCTGCAGCTGGCGGTCGATGAGATGAACTGGAGCGACACGGGCGCCAAGCTCGTGTTCCTGATCGGAGACGCGCCCCCGAAGAACTATGGCGTGGACCGCACTGCTCTGCTCGAGCGGGCGCGCCGTGCCGAGATCACCTTCCACACCGTCCAGGCCAGCGGCATGACCCCGGAGGGAGGCACGCTCTTCACCCAGATCGCGCAGCTGACCGGCGGTGAGGCCGAGATTCTGACCTACCGGCAGATGATCGCGCACAACGGACGGCAGCGGCTGCTCCTCCGACGCGGTGAGGAGGTCTTCATGAGCCGTCGCCCCTTGCGCGAGCGCGAGCGCGCCCTCTCCTTCCGCGAGCTGCGCTCCCGGGACCTCATCCGCCCGGCGCCCGCCGCGGTCGCTCGGCGGGCCGCGCCCGCGCGGGCACGCCGCCGAATGGCCCGAGGACGTGCGGGTGGTCCCGGTGGCGCGCCCCGCAGCGCCGCGGCGCCCGCAGCCGCGCCGGTGGAGTTCTCGGATAGCGACATCGGCGGCATCGTGAACCGCGAGGCCCGCCGCGCCGCCGAAGCCGAGGGCGTGAGCTACTGACCCATCGGACCGCGATCGCCGCATGGCACCATGCGGCATGCGTCCGTTCGACATCGGAGTGAGCGTGCTCGTCTTCGCGCTCGCATGCGGCGACGACGCCCCCGGGGCCGTGACGCCGCAGGAGCCCGCCGCGGCGGAGCCCGAGTCACACAATCGAGCCCACGATGAAGCGCGTACCGAAGTGGTCATCGTCGGCTCGGGCACCCCCATCCCCGACCCGGAGCGATCGGGCCCTTCGGTGGCGGTCGTGGTCGACGGCGAGCCCTTCCTCTTCGACGCGGGGCCCGGTGTGGTCCGCGCGGCGGTCGAGGCCGAGCTCGAGCCGACCGAGGTCGGGCGGGTCTACCTCACCCACCTGCACTCGGACCATTCGCTCGGATTGCCCGATCTGATCTTCTCGCCCTGGGTCGTCGGACGAGACGAAGCGCTGGTGGTCGAGGGACCGCCGGGGACCGATGCGATGGTCGGCCATCTGGTCGCCGCGTTCGCCGAGGACCAGCGGGTGCGGACCACCGGACTCGAAGGGAAGGTCCCCCTCCGCATCGAAGCGCACGATGTGACGCCCGGAGTCCTCTTCGACGAGGGCGGCGTGCGCATCGAAGCCTTCGAGGTCGAGCATGGCAGCTGGGCGCACGCGTATGGATACCGTGTCGATGGGCCGGATCGGAGCGTGGTGCTCTCGGGCGACACCGCGCCGAGCGACGCGATCGTCCAGGCCTGCGATGGCTGCGACGTGCTCGTGCACGAGGTGTACTCCACCGCTCGCTACGAGGGTCTGCCCGCGTCGGCGCAGCACTACCATGGGGCGTTCCACACGTCGGCGGCGGACGTGGGGCGGGTCGCGACCCGAGCCCGCGCGAAGGCGGTGGTGTTGACGCACCTGCTCCTCTGGGGCGCGACCCCGGAGTCGCTGGTCGAGGAGGTCCGTGCGCACTTCGAGGGGGAGGTGGTGGTCGGACATGACGGACTGAGGTTCTGAACCGGAATCGGCGGCGGGCGTCGATTGGTTATCCTCAGCACATGGCGGACCAACCCTACATCGACGAGCACCCCGACGAAGCCAGGGCCCGGCGGTTCACGACCACCGGGCTCTTCCTCGCACTCATGCCCGTGTTGGCTTTCGGTGGGTGTGGCGTGGCGCTGGCCGTCGACTCTGGCGAGCTCTTCGCGCTGGCCTTGGCGCTATGGGGCGCCGGCTGCATCGGCTCGTTCATCGGCGGAGTGATGGGCCTTCGAGCGGGCAGGCTGAGGCCGTCGAAGCGAAGCAAGATGGTCGCCGTCCTGGGCTTCACGATGCCCTTCGTGACCGCCATCTTCGGGTTCCTCTTCGGCCTCGCGCTCATCCCTTTCCAGCGCGGGCGCGCGTTCCGACGACGGGGGCGTGCGCGACTCCCGGACACGGCGCCCAACGACCACTGGACCGACTCACCGCCCCGGCCCCGGGACACGCACGAGCGGACCGAGCTGGCCCAGGGATGGCGCGCGATGGCGGCGACGGAGACGGCGTCCATCGCGTCCTTCGCATCGCTCTCGAGCCAGCTCCTCGCGGTCGGTGCGCCCTCGGTGCTGATCGAGCTCGCCCATCGAGACGCCATCGACGAGATCGTCCACGCGCGACTCTGCTACGACGTCGCACGCGATCTGGACGGCCGCGCGCTCGGGGCGGGCGCGTTTCCCGCAGCCACCCTCCCGCTCGATCGGCAGCCCACCATCGAGTCGCTGGCGCTCGAGTGTCTGCGAGAGTCGTGCGTGCTCGAGGCTGCGTCCGCGAAGGCCGCCGCGGCGCTGGCCGCGAGCACCGACGACGGCCGGGTCGCCGAGGTGCTGCGCACGATCGCGGAGGACGAAGCTCGTCACGCCGAGCATGGCTGGCAGATGCTGGATTGGCTCCGCAGGGAGCTGGACCACACCGTGCCCTTCGATCGAGTGCTGTCGAAGCTCCGCCGGGCGGTGCCACGCTCGGTGGTCGATCACGACCGCTTCGAGACCATGGGCCTGGCCGGCCCCGAGCTGTGGGCGCGCTGCGTTCGTGATGCGATCGCCGATGCGGAGCGACGGCTGCGCGGCGCGCCGCGGCTCGCCGCCTGAGCTCAATGAATGCTGGTCGAGGCGCCGGTGCCGGAGCTCGAGCCCCCGTCACCGAGTGTCGCCACGGTGGGCACGACCGTGGCGTATGCGAGCAACCGCTCGAGCAGCCGCTCGGTGAAGCGCGCCATGCCTTCGATCTCGGTCACCGTCGCCCGGCGCATGAACGTCTCGAAGACGATGAGGTCTCGGCCCGTGCACTCGATGTGATACACGGCCTCGCCCTCGAAGAACTCCAGCATCTCGGGGGTCATCAGCTCGCGGATCGCGGCTTCGTCCGGGCCCTTGAGGACGAAGCGACGGCTGAACTTCGTGAAGTGCTTGAAGTCGATGTCCTGGAAGCCCGCGAGCGCGAAGGCGCGGTCGAGGATGTCTTCCTTCTCCAGGACGAACTCCGGCACCTCGAAGGGTAGGTGAAGCATCAACGTGGTCGTGTGGTAGACCTCGCCGACGATCACGCCTTCGTCGAAGGTGACGTCACAGAGCGTGAAGTCGACCTCGCCTTCCCCGGCCGCGAGCGCACCGTGGACGAAGGTGTCGCTGAACTCGATCGGGTGGAACTGGAAGAAGTGGAAGTCGTCGAGGTGGCCGGGGTCCCAGTCCCGGCGGGCGTCGAAGTCCCAGCCCTCGCTCTCGGCCTTGGCTGCCAAGCGGCGCTGACGCGGAGTGAGTCGTAGGGCGTGGAGCTTCCGCTCCTGCGCGTGGAGCGCGTCCGGGTGGTCCGAGATGGCGCGGTGGGCCTCGAGACCGATGACTTCGAACTCGCTGGCTTCGCTGCTTCTCGAGTAGCGCCGGGCGAACTCGTGCACCTGTTCCAGCACCGTGTTGTCCACGAGCATCGCGGGACCGAAGTCCATGATGACCTTGCCGTCCTCGGGGAGCTCGTCGAGGGCCCGACGGACCCTGAGCACGTTGAGGAAGTTCGCGATGCCGCGAACCCGGAGCACGATGCCTCCATCGGGGTCTTCGAGCGGCTCGATGCTCGTGGCCCGCAAGCGCCGGAGGGCGTCCCGTGGCTGCAGCCCGAGGATGAGCAGATGGCCCAAGAGCTCGGCCGCGAGCCCGACCGCCAGCCCCCAGAGCAGCCCCCAGACGAGCGTCGCCACCAGGGTGATGCCGAAGACGATGAAGTGGTCCGGTCCCTTGCGAACGGCGTCCGAAACCACCAACGGAGAGGTGAGCTTGTAGCCCGTGTAGACGAGGATCCCCGCCAGCGCGGCCAGCGCGATCTCCTTGATCGCGGCCGGGATCAGCAGGACGAGGGCGAGCAGGATCGCGCCCTGGAAGAAGTTGGACCAACCGGTCTTTCCGCCGTGGTTGGTGTTGACCGAGCTGCGCGCGATGACGGTCAGCACCGGTAGACCACCGAGGAAGCCCGACGCGATGGTCGCCAAGCCCATCGCGACCAGATCGCGGTTCATGTTCGACCGCCGACGGTAGGAATCGAGCTTGTCCACCGCCTTCACGCTGACGACGTTCTCGATCGACGTGACGAGGCTGAGGGTCATCACGACGAGCCAGAAGCCAGGTTCGCCGATCTTCGCGAAGCTCGGGCGGGCGAGGCTACCGAGCAGGTCATCGGGGATGGACACGAAGAGCTCGCGGCTCATCTCGATCGTCGTGCCGATCGCCGCGCCGATCTCGGAGGCGTACGACTCGAAGAGCATCCCGAGAGGGATCGCCACCGCGACCACCCAGAGCGGCGCCGGGATGAAGTGCACCACCTTGGCCTTGATGCGGGGGTGCACGATCAGGATGAAGAGGCTGAGCAAGCCCAACGTCATCGCGGCCGGGTGCGCGTGGAGCACGCTCTCCGGCACCCGCTGCAGGACCTCGATCGCGCCATCACCGACCGGCTCCCGGCCGAAGAGCACGTGGGCCTGCTTTCCGATGATGATCAGCCCGATCGCGGCGAGCAGCCCCTGGATCACGGCCGGTGGAATCAGATCGCCGAGCTTGCCCAAGCGCAGCACGCCGAGGAGCATCTGCGCGGCGCCCGCGACGATCACCGCGCCGAGCACGTGGGGGAAGACCTCGCCGCCCCCGAACGCCGCGTAGGCGCTGGCGATGATCACGATGAGGCTGTTGCCTGGACCGTTGATCGCGACGTGGCTCCCGCGGAGGAAGGTCGCGAGCAAGCCGGCAACGACCACGGAGACCAGGCCGGAGATCGGCGGCGCTCCGGCAGCCGTGGCGATGCCGAGCGCGAGTGGGAGCGCGACGAGCGCCACGCTGAACCCGGCGATCAGGTCGTTGCGCCAATGGTCGCGCAGCCCCCGCAGGTTCGTCTTGGGTGCTTCTTTTGCCGTGGTGCTCACGATGAGGTGGGCTCCGACTGCGGAGTCGGGCGGTGAACCCTACTCGACACGGAGGACGCTCGAACCCTGGTGGTCAACTCGCGAAACACGAAACCGGAGACATCAGTCAGTCTGGGTCGAGCCGAAAACGACGAAGCCCCCGGGCGCAGCTGCGGCCGGGGGCTCGTCGATGGGGCGTGCCGCTCAGTTGGCGCGCACGTTGAAGAATCGGAGGACGCCGGTGTCGTACGTGGCGTTGTCCGAGACGTGCAGCGTGTAGGTGCCGAGACCGCCGCTCGGGCCGGCGTCGAACGTCCCCGTGTACTCGAAGCCGTCGGCGCTGCCGCCCTCGCGGTTGGTCAGCACGTGACGGGTCCCGTCGGGGTCGTCCAGCCAGACGATGAGGTCACCGCGCCAGCTGTGGTCGATGGTGACCTGGACCGAGTAGGTCTCGGCGCCCCGGGGCGCGGTCACGGTGATGCGCTGACTCACGCCGCCGGCGTCCGCGTCGGGAATGGCGACATCGAGGCTGCACGCGCCCTCGTGAGCGTACGGGGCGATGCCTCGGCGCTCGCACTCGTTGCCGAAGGTCTGACCGTTGCAGGCGCAGACGGGCACGTACTCGCGGGTGCAAGGGCGGGGCGGCTCGAGCACGCACACGCCCGTGTGGTCGCTGGTGCAGGTCGCGCCGGTGGTGCGACCGCGGTCACAGACCAAGCCCTCGTCGCAGACGGTGCCGGCGCCGCACGCCTCGCCCTCGCCGACGACGGGTGGGCAGTAGCGCTCGGTGCAGGCCCACGCCCCGCCGGAGCAGGTGCAGGTGTTGCAGCCGTCGTCGCGGACCTCGCCCTCGGCGCAGATCTCGGTGGTGTCGCACTGGATGCCGCAGCCACCGGCCTCGCAGCGGAGCGTGCCGACGCAGAGGATGACGGGGTAGTCGTTGCCCTCCATCGAGCACTCGGCGACGTCGCCGCTGGGGCAGGAGCCGTCGCGCTCACAGGTGCCGGCCGCGCCGCAATAGAGGTCGGTGTCGCAGTCGAAGCTCGTCTCGCAGGGGTCGCCCTCACCGCCGGCCGAAGCCTCCGGCTGGCAGCTGAGGAAACAGGGGAAGCGAATGCAGCGCACGACCTCGGTCGGGCACTGCAGGCCGGGCCCGCAGTCGTCGTCGGCGAGGCAGCCGAGGCCGAAGGTCTCGACGTACTCCATCGCGAAGCCCCAGGCGGTGACCGAGTAGTCGGTGACCAGGCGGATGCCCAGGTTGCCCGTCTCGTACTCGCGCGTGGTGAACGCGCCTTGGTTGCCGTCGAAGCGGTCGAGGACCGCGCCGGTGTCCTGGTCGAGGATCTCGACGAAGTCGTAGCCGCGCTCGGTCTCGAGACGCGAGAAGCGGATGCGGGCGCGATCGGCACCGCCCGAGAAGGGCGTCAGGTCCCAGACCTGGTCGGTGTCGTTGGCGTAGTCGTGGTCGCTCTGGATGGTCGGGACCTCGACCTGGGCCCACACGTCGCGACCGTCCTCGGTCGGCTCGGGAGCGCCCTCGACGTAGTCGAGCTCGAGGCGCCACGTGAGGATGCGGCCGGTGTCCTGGGCGGCGTTGTCGCTCACCACGAGCTGCCAGTCACCGACGGCGGTCTCGCCTTCGAAGATCCGAGTGACGTCGACGCCCAAGTTCAGGTCGTCCTCGTCTCGCCCGGTCCGGTCGTGGAGGACCTCCTCGGTGCCGGCGGGGGAGCGCAGCACGACGCGGAGGTCACCGCGCCAGGTGTGGTCGATGTTGACCGAGACGTGGGCGTTGGCGACCGTCGACGCCGGACGATCGACGGTGATCGTGCGGGTCACGCCGTTCGGGTCGGCGTCCGGGATCGCGGCGCCTTCGTTGTCGTACCAGCGCGTGATGTTCTGGCAGGTGCCGTCACTCGGGCACGGGGTCGTGATGCACACGATCCGGTTGCAGTGCTCCCACGACTCGCAACCCGAGTCGTCGATGCAGGCGGCGCCGACGAGAGCCTCGGTCTTGTGGGTGAGGTCGTCGTTCGTGGGTCGCTCGCCGGGCTGCGCGACGCAGCCCGCGACGAGCAGGACCAGAGTCCAATGGGCTCGCATGGGTGGGGAATCTCCAGCGTTTCAGGGTCGAAGCGCTGCGGGGTCGCAGCGTCTCGCACCCTGTCCGACATTCCCCGACACCTTGCAAACGGTGCGCGGGAGCTAGCTCACGGAGCGTGAGAGCTCGCTCGGCGGTCGATCAGCGGCGGCGGCGCGTGGTGCGACGTGACGTCCGCACCGTGGTGCCTCGGCCCCGACCACGGCTGCGCTGGGTACGGCGTCCCCCGCGCGAACGAACCGTCGTCCGACGGCCGCGGCCACGACTGCTCCGAACTCGCGTGGAACGGCTCCGGCCCCGGCTGGGCCCCGTGTGCACGATGCACGCGGTACCGAACATGGCGAAGAAGGCGAGCATCATCAGCTGGAAGAAGCCGCGACGCGACGCATCCGGTTGGTTGTCGATGTCGTTCATTGGAGCGATCAGAATGCCGGCTCCAGCGACAAATTACAACGTCGCTGATGTGGGAGGGATCGCCGGAAGGCGGGGCGCGAGGAACCTCGCGATTCGCCCGAAGTAGGCGGCTCGGTGGCTGATCATGTGGCGGACGTGGGCGCTCTCCTCCCAGCGCTCGGACTCCACACCGCGACCCGCCGCACGGAGCCGATGAGCGAAAGCCTCCACGAAGTGTGGGGGCACCAACCGGTCGGCCGCGGAGTAGAGCAGGAGGTGGTCCCAGTCGCCGGTTTCGATGGCGATCGAGGTGCTCCGCTCCGCCCAGGCAATCTGCCGCGGGCTGACGTGGAAGTAGAAGCGCATGAACGCCCAGATCGCCGGCGTGACGATCGGATGGGACTCCGCGGGCGGCCGCCCGAGCGCCGCGAGCGCGATCGGCACCATCGCCTTGGTCGAGTGGTGGGCGTAGTACCAGGGGTCGATTCGCTCGGGCACTCCTGGGGCAGAGTCGAGGACCACGGCAGCGATCCGAGAGCGCATGGCTGGGGTCATGACTTCGAGCGCTGCGACCCACGTCCAGAATCCGCCGTTGCTGAAGACGTGGACCACGAGCGTCTCCGGGTCCTCCGCTTCGAGGGCGTCGACCACCATCCGTCCTTCGTGCTGCCAGCCGTCGGCAGTCCCCATGGCCCGCCAGACCGTGGCGCTGTGGGGTAGGACGGCTCGGACGCCTCGCCGTCGGTAGAATCGGCCGATGCCCCGGAGCTGCTTCGGGTTGCTCCCCGCCCAGCCGAGGATCGCGACGTGCGCGCCGCTGAGGTCGAGCTCTCCCATGTGGGGACCGTACTCTGGGCGAGAGCGACGTCCAGCGACCGAACTCGCCCCGCGGTGTCCTTCCGCGCTCGCGGTCGGAGATCTACTGTCCGGCCGTGGCGGTCACTGCGCGAGCGCTCCGGGGGAGCGCGACGGAGTTCTCGGATGCGCAGGCGCGCATCATCGACGAGGGGACGACGTTCACGCTCTGGGTCCCCCTCGCGTCCGATCAGACCGGCTGAGTCTCGTGCTGCGGCGCTCCCTCCGGGAGGGTGAGCCAGTCTTGCTTGCTCTTCGTCCACGCATGGAGCTGGGGCGCGAGCTCCGACGTGTCGTCGAGGGTGCCCGCGCGGATGTTGAGCACCCCTTCGAAGTAGCGGGGCTGGTGATAGATGCGCACGCCGCACTCCGGGCAGAACGCACACGCGATGGTCCGCCCCGAGTCCGTGTTCCGCTCGAAGACCTTGAGCTCGCCGGTGATGACCACGTCCTTCTCCGCGATCATCAGGCTCATCCCGAAGGCGCTGCCCGTCTGACGCTGACACTCCTTGCAGTGGCAGACCGCCAGGAACTTGGGCTCACCCTCGAGTCGGTAGCGAACCGCCCCGCACTGACAACCGCCTTCACGCGTGCTCATGAGCGAACGATACCAGGCGGTCGGTCCGACCCGAGGGCGGCGACGGGCTATCGCTCGCTGGCCGACCCGACGTATGCTCCCGCGCGTGGAGGAGAGAATGATGCGACGTGAGCTCGGTTGGATGGTGTTGGCGCTGGCGCTGGCCTGTGGGGGTGGCGAAGGCGATTCGACGGACGAGACCGCCGAGGACACCTCCGGTGACGAAGCCGAAGACGAGGGGATTCTCGCGAACCAGCCACACCCGGTGGCGAGCACTGGCATTCCCCCGCTCGGTGAGGACGCGTCGGAAGACGCCCATCAGGCGGAGTACATCCGCGGCGAGCTCCACCGCCTGGACGTCCAGCTCGGGATGCACCTCGAGGCGGAGGACATCCCATGCGAAGAGGCGGCCAGCACCCGTGACGAGATCTGCGACATCGCGGAGCAGATCTGCGCGCTCGACACGACCGACCCCGACGTCTCCATGCGCTGCGACGCGGGCAACGAAGAGTGTGAGACGGCGCGCTCCGAAGTCGGTCAGCACTGCGGCTGACGCAGCGGTAGCTCAACGACGGTGGTCGCCGACCGCCACCGTGGTCGAGTGGGCGAGGACCATGTCACCGCCATGATGCCGGACTCGATCGAGCGCCCACTCCGCCTCGGCCAGCAGGCGGGAGGCCGTCTTCTGGCCCGTCGCCGAGGCGACGCCCGCGGACAGCCGCAGACCGTGCTCGTGGAGTCGCTCACGGATCTGACCGGCCCAGAGCACCGCGTCGAGCTCGTCGCTGGCGCGGAGCACCGCGACACAGTCGCCCTGTCGCCAGGTCCGGCAGCTGGGCTGATGCTCGAAGAGGAGCACCTCGAAGAGGAGCTCGTCGCAGACGCCACCCGGGCGGTCATCGACGGAGAGCAGGACGATGGAGAGCGGACCCTCGAGGGGTGCGCGTTCGACCAACCGAGGCCGAACGACGGGGTCGACGAGGGTGGGACGATCGAGGAGTGGCATGGCGTGCATGGGGGAGGGACATCGCAAGCACCGTGCCGGTTCCGTGGGGCCTCGGAATCGGGGGTTTTGCGCCTCGATCACCCGAGCGGTTGCCAATCTGGCGTAGTCGGTCCTCGCTGATGAGACAGAGCGGCAAGCTCGGTCTCTGGGCACTGGTGGTCACGGCGCTCGTGGCGTTCGCCGCCAACTCGGTGCTCTGTCGCATGGCCCTGGGCGGCGATTCGACCATCGACCCGCTGACCTTCACCGCGGTCCGAGTCGGCAGCGGCGCGCTCACGCTCGCGCTGCTCCTGACGCTTCGCGGCGGGTTCCGACCGCTCGGTGGGAGCGCGGCCGGAGCGCTCGCGCTGCTCCTCTACGCCGCGCCCTTCTCGTACGCCTACGTGGAGCTCGCCACGGGCACCGGGGCGCTGGTCCTCTTCGCCGCCGTTCAGCTCACCATGATCGGCGCGGGCCTTCGAGCCGGCGAGCGACCCCGCCCTTCGGAGTGGCTCGGCTTCGTCCTCGCGTTCGGCGGGCTGGTCTATCTGGTCTCCCCGGGTCTGGAGGCCCCGGACCCGGTCGGGGCGCTGCTGATGGCGACCGCCGGTGTGGGTTGGGGGGTGTACTCGCTGCTCGGCCGAAGGGGCGGCGCCGACCCCACGCGCACGACCGCCGGCAACTTCCTGCGTGGCGCCATCGTCATCGTGCCAGCGGCCCTCGTCGCGCACGGTGTCGGCCACGGGTCGTGGGACGGGTCTGGCATCGCGCTCGCAGCAGCCTCCGGCGCGCTCGCCTCCGGCCTGGGTTACGCCATCTGGTACGCCGCGCTGCGCGACCTGAGCGCGACGCGAGCCGGCTTCGTTCAGCTCACGGTGCCCATTCTCGCTGCGGCGGCCGGCATCGTCCTCCTGGCCGAGACCCTCACACTACGCTTCGCAGTGGCCTCGGTGGTGGTCCTCGGCGGCGTGGGCCTCTCCATCGCGCCGAAGCGCGCTGTTCGAGACTCGGGCTGAGCCCTACTCTGCGGGGATGGAACCTCGCGCCGCCCGTCTCTCCCACACCACCATCACCGAGCTGATGATCCCCGCCTACGCGAACTTCGGTGGCAAGGTGCACGGGGGTGTGATCCTCGAGCTGATGGACAAGGTCGCGTACGCCTGTGCCGCGAAGCACGCGGGCGGCTATTGCGTGACGGTCGCCGTGGAAGGCGTGGCCTTCCGCGCGCCGATCGACGTCGGAGACCTGGTGTCGCTCCACGCCGCGGTGAACTACGTGGGCACGTCGTCGCTGCTCGTGGGTATCCGGGTCGAGGCCGAGAACGTCCGAGTGCACTCCGTTCGCCACACCAACACCAGCTACTTCTGGATGGTCGCGAAGGACGACGACGGCGACCTCCGAACGGTCCCGCCGCTACTCCTCGAGGATCGCGACGAGGTGCGCCGCTACCTCGAAGCCATCCACCGCAAGGAGATGCGCAAGCGCTACGCGGACGAGCTGAACAACGTCGAGTCCGATCTCGCAGTCGACCGCGAGCTCCACCGACTGGACGACGAGCGCTGCTCGCTCGCGAGCGGGCTGCGCACCGCGCTCACTCGCTGAGCCCGGCTCTCACCTCGCGGCGAACGAGCTGGCGGAAGAAGCGGTGTGCCGGGTCCCCACCGAAGCGCTCGTGCCACACTGCCGCCACTGGCACCGGAGCCAGATCGATCGGGAGCGGCAGGAGGCGCAGGCCGAGCGGCTCGAGCAGCGGCTGCACCAGGCTTCGGGGGGCCACGAAGAGCATGTCCGTTCGGCTGACGGCCACCAGCGCGGCGAGGAAGCCTGGGACCACCAGCCCGATCCGCCGCTCGAGGCTCTCCCTCGCGAGCGCGGATCCGACCACGCTCTCACCCCCATGGCCCGTCCGAACGACGACGTGTGACTCGCCGAGCCACGCCTTGGTGGAGAGACGGCGACGGCGACCGAGAACCGGGTGGGCCGCTCGGAGCACCACGCCGAAGCGCACTCGGCCGAGGCCCAACCGAACCAGCCCCGGACCCGAGGAGGGGGTCGGCGTGAGCGCCACGTCGGCCTCGCCCCGCTCGAGCTCTCGGGCGTCGGCGGGTCGGCGAGTGGTCACCGTCAGCGCTGCGTGGGGCGCCTCGACCGCGAGCGTGGCAGCGAGCTCACCGACCATGGGCGCGAGGAGGTCGGGGCAGATCAGCCGGAACTCGCGTCGGGTCGTGCTCGGCTCGAAGACGAGCTCCTGCCGAACGATGCGAGCCGCGTCGCCGAGCAAGCGAGCGACCGGCTCCCGAAGCGCCTCGGCTCTCGGCGTCGGCGCGATCGAGCGACCGGAGCGAACGAAGAGAGGGTCGTCGAAGAGCTCCCGCAGCCGACGGAGCCCATGGCTCGCCGCGGGCTGACCGACGCCGAGTCGGCGAGCAGCCCCGGTGACGCTGCCCTCTGCCAGGAGTGCGTGGAGCACCTTGAGCAGGTTCAGGTCGAGCGCCGACACATCGATATCGTTCATGCAGACATTGAATGCATCGATGAGACAGCGGGTTCAAGACAGGCCATGCTCGGCTCATGAAGCGATTGCGTCGACGGGTGCTGCAGATTCTCGGCGGGTTGCTGACCCTGCTGGTCGCACTGCTGATCTTCGTTCGCTTGGTCTACGGCGGGGGCGACGCCTACCCGGACCGTACGACGGACCCGGTGATCGACAGCGACGCGGTGACGCGGGTCGGAAGGCTGCCCTTCCCCGCCGGCAACGTGACGTCGTCCGCCGACGGTCGGGTGTTCGTAAACATCCACCCGTTCACGCAGTCCGATCGCTTCACGGATGCGTTCCTCTTCGAGCTGGAGGATGGAGAGCTCGTGCCCTACCCCGACCAGGCGACGCAGAACGACCTCCGCTACGTCTTCGGCATGACCGTCGACGCGCGGAACCGGCTCTGGCTGACCTCGCCTGCGACCCTCGACCGGGACCGAACTCGGCTGCAGGCCTTCGACCTGGCGACCGGCGAGCGCGTCGAGGACTTCGAGCTCGACGAAGGGGTCGGGCGCTTCGCGCAGGACATCCGGGTGACGCCCGACGGCGAGACGATGATCCTCGCGGACACCGGCGCCTTCCAGTTCACCTCGGCCTCGCTGCTCGTGCTCGACCTGGACAGCAAGGCGGTTCGCACGATCCTGAAGGGGCACCCTTCCACCCAACCGCAGGACTGGATGATCCGCACCCACGCGGGCGACCACACCGTCGGGTGGGGGCTGATCACCTTCTCGGTCGGCGTCGACGGCATCGCGCTCAGCCCGGACGGAGAGACCCTCTACTACGCGACGATGACCCACGACACGCTCTATCGGATCCCGATGAGCGCGGTGCGGGATGCGTCGCTCTCGGAGGAGGGGCTGACCGCGCAGATCGAAGCGGTCGCGACCAAGCCGCTGAGCGACGGGATCGAGACGTCGGAGGATGGCGAGGTCCTGATCACCGACATCGAGCACGGCGCGGTCGTGGGCGTCCGCCCCGACGGCACCTCCCGAACGCTGGTGAAGCTGGACTCGGTGAGCTGGACCGACGGCATCACCGTCGCGCCCGGCGGCCAGGTCTTCTTCACGGACAGCGCGATCCCCTCGTACCTCGACCCGCTCCTCCGACCGCCCTCGCGAGAGCGACTCGACTCGCGCGCGCCGCACACGGCGCTCTACCAGTTCCAGCTCCCGCGCTAGGCTCCGCCCATGAAGCTCTTCGTCAGCGCGGCCAGTCCCTTCGTCCGAAAGATCCTCGTCCAGGCCCACGAGTGCGGGCTCGCCGATCGGATCGAGCGCATCGACTTGTCCGGCTCCGGGCTCGCCCCGACCTCGCCGGTCGCCGAGCTCGACGCGAGCAACCCGCTCGGGAAGATCCCCGCGCTGATCCGCGACGACGGGACCGCACTCTACGACTCGCGGGTGATCGCCGAGTACCTCGACACGCTCCACGAGGGCACACGCCTGCTGCCGGCCGAAGGTCCGCAGCGCTTCGAGACGCTGCGCCGGGTCGCGCTCGCCGACGGGATCTGCGACGCGGCCGTCCTCGGGCGCTACGAGTCGGTGCTGCGCCCCGAAGGGCTCCGCTGGGACGAGTTCCTCGAGGGTCAGCTCCGAAAGATCCGCGGGTCCGTGGGCGCGCTCGCGAGCGAGACGCTCCCGGCCGACGCCGACCTCGGCACCATCGCCGTGGCGGTGGCCCTCGCCTATCTCGACCTCCGCTGGGCGGAGCACGATCTCTGGCGGAGCGCGCACCCCGCGCTCGCCGAGTGGCATGGCCACTTCGCCGAGCGCCCCTCGATGGTCGCGACCGAGCCGAAGCTCTGAGAGCTCAGGGACAGGTCCAACGGAACCCGAGCCGGCGCTCGCTCACGAGCCCGGCGCAGTCTTCCATCGCGCCGGCCGGCGGCGTCAGGTCCTCGTAGAGGCAGTAGTCGAGCTCACTGCTCGGCGCGCGACGCGCTCCCGGCGGGCACTCGTAGCTGCCGCCGGTGCCGATGGGCCAGGAGAAGCCGAGGTATCCGTCGTCGAAGTAGAAGCAGTAGGGCTCGAGCCCCGCGGAGCTCGGCAGCTCCAGCTCGGCCCAATGGCAGTAGCCGATGCCGTCGACGTAGCTGAACTCCGCTCCGTCCGGGCAGACATAGCCCGGGGTGCAGGTCGTCCCCGGCGGGAAGGCCGGCCCACCATCGGGTGGGCCCGCATCGAGCGGGCCGGCGTCCGAGACCACCGGGCCAGCGTCCAGCCCGCCACGCCGTGACTCGCTGCAGCCCACGAGCGACAGCGTCAGCGCGAGCACTCCAATCACCGATCGCATGCCCACGCCTACGCGCGGGGCGCCGGAACCTTCCCGCTCGGGAACCACTGAAGCTCTATCGGTCGAGCATCGCTTCGGCGTCGGGCCCCATCGTTCGGAGGAAGTCGCGCAGGGTCTTGCCCTCTTCGTCCTCGAAGATGTCCCCCAGTTGGATCGACTCGATTCGGTCGAGTCGGAAGTTCCGGAAGTCGTCGCGTAGCTCGCACCAGGCGCTCAGGGTCCACGCGTGCCCCCAGAAGAACGCGCCGAGCGGCCGCACCACTCGCTGACTCCGCTCGCCGTCGGCGCGTCCGTAGTGCATGTGGATCTTCCGCTTCTCGCCGAGCGCGAGTCGCACGTCGACGAGCGACGCGCTCATCTCGGCACCGTGGCGCAGGCGAGGCGCGAAGAGAGCGGCCGCTTCGAGCGCGCCTTCGAGGCGTTCGGGGAGCACGGTCTCGACCTTGTCGAGCACCCGTCCCGCCGCCTTCGCCAGCTTCTCGTCGCCGAAGGCTGCGACCACGCGGGCGCCGAGGGCCAGCGCCTGAATCTCCTCTTCGTCGAACATCAGCGGAGGGAGGTCGTAGCCCGAGCGGAGCGTGTACCCGACGCCCGCTTCCCCTTCGATCGGCGTGCCGTTCGTGATGAGGTCGCGAATGTCTCGGTAGATGGTCCGCTCGGAGACCTCCAGCTGCTCCGCGATCCACCGGGCGGTGACCGCTCCGCGACGACCGCGGAGGAGCTGGATGATCCGAAAGAGCCGGTCGGCGCGTCGCACGGGGGAAGGATACGCCGAACCGACCGGCTCGCTCAGGCGGCCTCTTCCACGAGCCCCACGGTGTTGCCCGCCGGGTCGGTGAACATGCCCAGCGTGACCCCTCCGGCCATCGTGGTGCGCGGCATGACCACGCTCCCGCCGAGCTTGGCCGCCTCCTCCAGCGACTTCGTCACGTCCTTGGTGGACACGTAGAAGGTCACCCAGGGCCCCTTGCTCTCCGGGACCTTGCCGACCCCGCCGGGGATGCCGCCCTGCTCGCAACCGACCATCCCATAGTCGACTTCCTCGACCAGGTCGTAGGACCAACCGAAGAGGTCCCCGTAGAACCCGCGGAGCGCCTTCGCGTCCTCGCCCATGACCTCGAACCAAACGACCGGATTTGCCATCTCTCGTTCTCCTTTCGTCGCGTCTCTCCGCGACCAGAGAACTCATGACACCCCCCTCCTGACACCCTTCTGTCAGGAGCCTCTCGAGCCCGCCGACACTCCTGCCAACGGTATGGCAGGAAGTCGGCCGATCAGTCGCCGCGAGCGCTGAGCTGCGGGGGCGCCTCGAAGAGCTGACGGATCTCCGGCTTGCGGAGATAGGCCGCGCCCGCCCCGAGGAAGGCGCACTTGCCCACCGCCCAGCCACCGAGGAGACACATCCCGATGCCCATCGCCGTGGACATCATGCTCTCGATGCCCATCCCGCCACCGGGCCCGACGTCGAAGCCGCCCGTCATGTCGGTCATCACGTCGGCCATCTTCATCTGGAAGTAGAGCGCGAGCGCCAGCTGCAGCAGCTCGACGATCGCCGCCATGATCAGCACCGTGGGCGTCCAGAGCGCGATGCCGAGCCGCGCGATGGTCAACGCGCCGAAGATCAGCAGGGCCAGCGCGACCAGCACTCCGAACGAGCCCGACACGAGGTTCGGGATGTACGTCGAGCCCTGGAGCTCGGCGAACTGGCGGAACGACTCGTCGCCGAAGTCCGACTGCAGCTGCGCCATCGACTCCCGCTGCTGCGCGGCGCTCACGATCCCGAAGCCCTGGGTGCACATCCCGAGGAGCCCGAAGAGCATCGTACCGATGCCCACCACATAGAGGCCCGGGGGGCGTGTCGCGCTCTGGTCCATCTCAGCCTCCGCTCCCGTAGGTCTCGCGGACCCGCATCTCGCCTTCGGGGAAGGCGACGGTCTGGGTGCGCGAGACGGGCCGCCCACCAGTGACGGTCAGTTGGGCCTCGGCGACCCGCTCGCCGTCCACCAGGATGGCGAACGAGTAGGGTGCGGCCTCTCGAACCCTCACCCTCAGCCACGGCTCGACGCCGACGTCCGAGTGGTCCGGTGCCTGCCCGTTCGTGAGCACCGCCAGGTTGTGGAGGATACCCATCCGGGTGAGCCCGAGGACCAGCGCCTCCTTCAGGTGCGGCGGTCGGGGCTGCTCGCTCTCGCCAATGAAGAGGAACGACTCGTCGGCGTGGAGCTGCAGGTCGACCGCTTCTCCGCCGAAGGTGCCGCTCGCCGTGAGTCGGATCATCGCCCCTTCGATCCGGAGCTCCCCTTCGAGCGCGACCTCGAGCGCGCCCTCCGCTTCGACGGCGAAGGGCAAGGTCAGCGACTCCGCCTCGAGCAGTTCCGCTTCGAAGGCGGCGAGCTCGTCGGCGGGCGAGGACCCGGTCGCGGGTTCCTCGGCGGGTGGTGTGGATCCCGCGCAACCCACGAGGGACAACGCGATCGCGAGGCGGCGCATGGCGGAGACACTAACTCAGGAAGGTCAGATCGCGTCCACCGCGAGCGCGCCGACCAGGGCCGCGAGCGCCATCTCCGGCTGGGCGACGGTCACCTCGAGCTGGCGCACCTCCATACCCACGTCGTCCTTCACCCGCTTGGCGCGCGCCTCGGCGGCCTCGCCTTGCGTGGTGCGAAGCACGTAGCGGTCGGAGAAGAAGCGCTTCTTCAGCGTGAGCTTCTCGCCGCCCAGCTCGACGACGATCGTTCGGACGAAGGGCAGCCGCGACCGGCGCACCTTGCCGAGCGCCTGGCCGGTCGCGCTCCGCACCTGCAGCTCGCCACCGAAGGCCGCCTTCTCCACGTGGAACGCGCGCTGCTCGGCGTCGCTGACGATCAGCGTGAGGGGGCGTTCGCCACCGAGCGCGAGCGCGGCGAGCGGACCGAGCGCGCCGCCAGCCTCGGAGACGAAACCCTCGACGCCGCCGCCGACGAGCAAGTCGTACTGGGCCGGTGCGCGTGAGCCCAGGCCGACCAGATCGAGCAGCGACGAGCGCCGAGAGAGCGTGAAACCGGCGCTGAGCGCCTGGCCGAGGTGCGCCGGGTCACCCGGCGGCAGGGAGGCGAAATCGAAGGCCCCCTCTTCCCGCATGGAGGCCGGGAGCAGCAGCTTCCGCAGACCGCCGCCGAGCACCACACCCGCGAGGGTGGCGCCACCGAGGACCTTCAGGTCGAAGGCAGAGCGCGGCTCGAGCCAAGTGACCAGCGCGTAGAAGGTGCCGAAGCCGACCAGCAGACCGAAGAGCCCACCGACGACGGTGGCCATGGTGGCCTGCCGGCTCTTGCGCTGGATGTCGCCGTAGAGCGCGCCGGTGTCGGCGTCGAGCTCGACCTTCTCGGTCGCGACCTTCACCTTCGCGGGCGCGAGGAGCTTGTAGACGATGAAGCCGAGCACGGCGCTGACGGCCAGGATGACCAGGCTCTCCTCCACCTGGAGCCTCATCCGCGGGACGTACTCCCAGGGGTTCTCGCGCGGCTGCTCGTTGAGGTGGGTGTAGTAGGCGTCGACGCCGAAGTGACCGATCACAGCGCCGACGATCACCGTCGCGACGCCGGCGATCTTCGCCTGGACCGCCTTGCGGCCGCTCGCGAGCCCGGCGGCGAGCTCGGCCTGAGCGTCGCGCGGGCCGGCCTCTTCGCGGGTCAGCAAGCTGGTGTCGTTCAGGAAGCTCCCGCCCTTCGGTCGGAACTTGAGGAAGACGGCGACGCCGACGATGAGCGCCATGAGCGGCGCGAAGAGATAGGCGTACCCCCGATGGAGCTCGAACTCCCCGAAGAAGATCGGCTCGGCCAGCGTGAACTCGCCGATGAACGCGACCACGATGAAGGTGGCCACCGCGGCCCCCACGGTCTTGATCCCTGCCGAACGCTGGGCCGCGACTGCGGCCATCTCGGCGTCTAGCTCGTCCACCTGTTCGTCACCCATCGTCTTCCCCACCGCTTCCATCTCCAGCCCATACGGATGGCGACAGACAATCTCCCCCGACATGTGGCCGAGGAAGGTTCACGCGGCGCCGATCGTCTCTTGAGGCATGCGCCCGTCCCTCGCGATTCTCCTGGTGCTCTGTGCCTGTGAGGAACCGCCCACCCCTGCAGCTCCCTCCGAACCGGCAGAGCCGACCGAGACCGTCCCCGCGGAGGAGGCCGAGGTGGGCTGGAACGTCGCCTATCGCCGAACCGGCTGGTCCTTGATGGACGACCCGCTCCTCGATGACCGAGCCTTGCTCTTCGACCACACCCGCTTCGACCTGGCGTCGGGGAGGATCACGGCGATGCCCTCGCCGGAGAGTCCGATCCCCCTGGCGATGGTCGGCCCGGACCGAATGCTCGGAATGGCGGTCGATGGCGTCACGCTCTTCGACCGCGCGGGCGAGCGGCTGAGCGAACGCGCGCTCGACGGATCGGTGGCAGCCTCCGCGTGGAAGGGCGACCAGCTCTTCGTGGTCCACGAGCAGTACCGGGGGCGCGAGCGCAGCCAGTCGCTCGTCGCGCTGGCGATGCCTTCGCTTCGCGAGGAGTGGCGGGTCGTGCTTCGGGAACACGCCCACATGGAGGCTCGAGGGCTCCGTTTCGATGGGGAGGACCTGGTGGTCGTCGTCTCCGCCAGCTGCCACCGAGGCCGCTGCGAGCCCGCCCGCCTCGAGCGCTGGGAAGGAGCCGACCCCGAGCAGCGAACGGTCGTCGCCGAGGGCTTCGAGAACGTGGCGCTCGACGCCACCGGACAGGCCGCGCTCGTCGTCGGCCGACCCGGACCCGGCGGCCCCGACGTTCGCGTGATCGACACTCATGGGGAGCTCCTGTGGCGGGTCGAGGGCCCCGAGTCGTCATGGCCCCAGTCGATCGCCCTCGCGCCTGGCGGCTCGGTGGCGGCCCTCCTGCAAGCGAGCGCGGCAGGGCTGCATCTCCGAATCCTGGAACGAGCGAGCCAGGGGGCGGTCGAGGCGATGAGCTTCGCGGCCGCGCCATCGGGTGGCCTGTCCTTCGTCGGCTCCGAGGAGGCGCCGATGCTCGTGGTGTCGGGTCAGGGGTTCGCCGTGCTCCGTCGTGGCCCGAGCGGCGACTTTCCCCTGCTGCCCTACGAGCCCTCGCCGCCCGAGGGCTTTCGGGAGCGTGCCCTACCGGAGGGACCGCTCTTCGGTCCCCGCCGGCTCTGGCAGAACGAGGCGTACGTGAGCGTCCGCGCGGAAGGGCTGGAGCTCGGAGAGCTCGAGGCGTCGCTCACGGACGACGAGTTCGCCGCCCGTGGGTTCCGGCGTGTGGCGGGCGTGAGCGCCGAGGCGCTCGCCGAGCCCGATCGCGCGCTGCGCGTGTGGCGAGACGAGCGGGGGCGCCACGCCGAGATGATCGTCCCGGCGTGCCACGAAGGGGTCTCCAACTCGGACGACTACCATCGACTGACGCAGACGGACGAAGCGCTCGTGCATGTCGCCATCGGCTTCGAGCCGGGCGCGCCGCCGGCCGAGGTGCGCCCGGTCCTCCGAGGCTTCTTCGACGCACTCGGCGCGCCCACGACCGAACGCTCGCTGCCCGAGCTTCCGGCGCGGAACTGCGGCATCTGACTCGTCAGAGCTCGAGGAGGTGCGCCGGATAGCTCGCGATGGCGGCGCTGGGCTCGTGCCCCTCGCACGCGTCGCCCCCGTTCGGTCCGATGATGAAGGTCCGGTCCGCAGCGACGCCGGCGCGCGCATAGGCACAGATGTCCGTGTGCGCGTTGCCGTAGGCGGCCTCGATGGAGAAGCCGCGGCCGGTCAGCTCGTCGAGCGAGCGCTCCTTGTAGTCGTCGACGTACTCCGGGAGGCTCTCCTCGATCGCCTGGACCAGGACGAGCGGCCCGGCGGGCATCCCGCGCTCGGCGAGCCACTCGCGGGTCATGCCGTCGTAGAGGTAGGGCCGGCCGGTGATGTAGACGGGCTGGATCCCACGCTCCGCATACCACCAGACGACCTCGTCCGCGCCCGCGTGCATGGCGGCGTCCGGCTCGAGGGTGCGGTCGAGGATGGTCAGCCACTGCGCGCGGGTCAGCGGTGAGCCGGCGAGCTCGAAGATCTCGTCGGAGGTGGCGCCGACGTGGTGGACGACGATGCCGTCGATGAGCTCGACGTCCGAGGTCGTGAGGGTGCCATCGATGTCGAACACCACGATCGGCTGGTCGGCCTCGAGCACGTGGAGGAATCCGAAGGCCGTCGACGCGTCCCCGAGCGCGACGACCGCCAGCGGGTAGATGCCGACCGGCAGCGGGCCCTCGAGCTCGACCGCGATGCGGCCGTCGTCATCGGTGAGCGTCTCACCGATGCGCGTCCAGTCCGAGCACTCGTGGCCCATCTGGATCCACCCCTCGACGCGCTCGCCCTCGAGGTCGGCGCTGGTCGGGCCGTAGGAGAGCTTCGCGCGGAGGGTCGGCGTCTCGTCGGGGGTGGCGACCACGTCGAGCACCGAGTGCACCGGCTCGCCGAGCCGAACGATGCCCTCGGTGCGAAGCCGATCCCATCCGGCTGGCTCCGCGACGAGCCCGCAGCCTTCGAGATCCGTCTCCGGCTCCGTGGTGATGGGCGGTGGCTCGCCCGGGCAGCCGAAGGCGAGCAGGAGAGATGCGAGAACGAACGAACGGCTAAGAATGACCATGGGGTCACCCTTTAGCAATCGCGGGGCCAAGTCGGCTTAAGCCAATGATCTCGGCTCAGAGGTCGAGCCAACCATGAAGCTCGTGCCCGTCTGTGACCGACACTTCACGCTCCCCTCAGGTGGGCGCCTCGACCGCCAAGGGGGGTTGTCGCGCCGGCGGCAGGGCGTCGTCGAGCTCGGCGAGGAGCGCATCGCGCCGTGAGCGCATCGCGGGGTCGGACCAGCGGTTGGTCATGCCTCGCGGGTCCTCGCCCAGGTCGTAGAGCTCACCCTCGCTGCCGTCGTACTCCGGGATGCGCGACCCGGATCCCCACACCGCCCACATGAGCGGGAAACGGCCACCTTCGTCGGTCGTCCGTCGCCGGTAACGAGTGCAGATCATGCCGTCGCGATAGATGGTCTCGAGGTGCATCCCGACCGGCGCGAACTGGCTGTCGAAGGTGGTCACCACCGAGCGCCGGTCGGAGCCGGGCGCCGTCGGTAGCGGTCGGCCTTCCATCCACTCGGGCACCCCGATGCCGGCGACCTCGCAGAAGGTCGGCGCGAGATCCACGTGACCGACTGGCTCGTCGATCGACGCCGGGTCGATGTTCGCGCTCGGCGCCGGTCGCCAGATCATCGGGATCCGGAGCAGGGATTCGACGTGGTAGGGGCCCTTGAAGAGCAGCCCGTAGTCGCCCTGCATCTCGCCGTGGTCCGAGGTGTAGAAGATGTCGGTCGTCTCCGAGAGACCCGTCTCCTCGAGCCAGCGCACGACCCGGCCGCAGGCCTCGTCGATCAACTCGTTCTCGACGTGGATCATCGCGTTGATCTCGCGCAGCTGATCCGCGCTGAGCTCGCCGGGGACGACCGCGGTCGGGCCACCTTCCGGGTTGCGGAAGCGGCCCTCGTACCAGTCGAGCCAGTGCTGCGGCCGCGCGCCGAGGGTCCGCCGCGCGGCGTCGCGCTCGAGGTAGCGCTCGGGGAGCGGGAAGTCGCGCCAGTCGACACGCGCGCGCACCTCGTCGAGCGGCGGGTCGAAGGGATGGTGCGGGTCGGGGAAGCTCATCCACGCGAAGAAGCGCTCGTCCTGCACCTCGCGGAGCCAGGCGAGCGTTCGGTCGGCGACCCAGTCGGTGTGATAGGCCTCGCGCGGCACCGGGTTGTGCGAGACCTCCGGCGCGCCGGTGTCGCCACCGCCGACGCCGGTCAGCACCGAGCCGAAACCGCCGACGTACTGCCGATGGTGCTCCCAGAGCCATGCGGCGTAGTGGTGGCCGACCAGCGGTCCGTGCGTCGCCAGCTCCACGTGCTCGAAGCCGTGCCACGGCCCTTCGAAGCCCTCCGCGGCGCAGCGATTCTCGAAGAAGCGGAGGAAGGGGTCGAGGTGCGGATCGAAGTGCGCCTTGCCGAGGAGCGCCGTTCGGTAGCCCGCCTTGCGGAGCTCCTCGACCACGCTCGGCGCGTCGACCGGCATCGGCACGCCGTTGGCGAAGACTCCGTGCGTCCGCGGGTACTGGCCAGTGATCATCGTGGTCCGCGCCGGCATGCACACCACGTTCTGCACGTGGGCACGCTGGTAGCCGATGCCCTCGGCCGAGAGCCGGTCGACCACCGGCGTCCGCGTGTGTGGGTGCCCGTGGGCGCCGAGCGCATCGAAGCGCTGCTGGTCCACGGTGATGAAGAGGATGTTCCGCGAACCCGGCGGTGGGGTCACCGAC
The DNA here is from genome assembly GCA_964462035.1 of uncultured Sandaracinus sp. GTDB lineage: Bacteria > Myxococcota_A > Polyangia > Polyangiales > Houyiibacteriaceae > UBA1660. The sequence goes on along the minus strand of CAYXAP010000065.1, from coordinate 20,307 downwards.
CGTCGTGGCGGCGGCGCGGGGATCCGGCGCTTCCGTCGACGCCAGACATACGCACCGCGACATGCGGTCGCGAGCGCCTCGTTGATCCACCGCTGCATCGCCATCGGTCCCCCCCTTGGCCGCGAGGGTCGCACGGCGAGGCGGTCGACCGCGAACCCTTCAGCTGCGGCGGGGTCGGAGCGCCCAGCCCACGGTGACGAGGATGAGGACCATGAGGGCGGTCGCGCCGTGGAGTCTCAGGTTGGGTCCGGCCGGCTCGCGTTCGAAGTACACGACCAACGAGGGCGCCCCCGCGACGTAGCGGCAGGGGACCTGCTGGCCGGGGGTCAGGTCCTCGATCGCCTCCCGGGCCTCGGCTTCGCTCTCCGCCGCGGGCCCCTCGTCCCGACGCTCGAAGCGCTCACCGGCGATCGTGTGCACCAAGATGACCCAGGGCACGTGAGCACCATCGATCTCCTCGGTGCTCGCGCCGAGCACGCTGCACGTCGACGGCTCCGACGCCGACGCGAGCCGCCCGCCCTGCACCCCCCCGAACGTGAGCCAGCCGGCGATCGGTCCGAGGACCAGCGTGACCGCGAGCGCGATGAGCTTCGGCGAGGTCTGCTTCTCGTCCGCCATCCTCGGGGACGTACCGCGCTCGGCGGGCTCTTGACCAGCGGCTCGTGGTCAGCGCCGTCGCCCGGTCAGCGAAAGGCAAGCGATCTCACCGGCGGCGCCGACCCACATTCGATCCTCGCCGACCTCCGGAGGTGTACGCCAATCGGCGCTCCCTGCCGGCCGACCGCTCTCGCGCCGAACGAGCCGCATGCTCGGCGACTCGGCGTGCACGGCGATGAAGGGTCCCGCGAAGAAGCCCACCGCACGGAGGCCTTCGATGCGGCGGCGCCACACGGCTCGCCCGGTCGCCATGTCGTGGAGCGCGAGCGAGGGTCGGTCCTCGGTGCCGTCGACCCAAGCGACGAGGTCGCCCTCGAGTGCGGTCGAGGCGCTCACCGCATCCGTCGACCACCGCACCTCGAGACCCTGGACATCCCGCACCTCGACGCCCGAGGTGTGAGGTCGGGGGTCGAAGAGGTCCGAGCTACTGGCCGCGGCGACCCAAGTCTCGTTGGCCACCAACGCGTGTACCGGCCGGTCGGCGAGGATCTGTGTCTCCCCATCGCGCAACGAGCGTAGGCCTGGAACGCCGCTCGCCCGGCCGACCACGAGACGATCACCAGCGAGCTCGAGCGAGCGCCCGGTGGGGCCGATGGGGTGCCATCGGGTGATGGCACCGCTCGTCGGCTCGACGACGAAGAGTCGACCTTCGGACGCCGTCGGTCGATCCCGCGTGTTGCCGAGCACGAGGAGCCGGTCGCCGTCGAGCTCCGCGTCTCGAAGGTAGTCCGCGTCCAGCTGTGTGCGCCACGCCAACGTCCCGTCGATCTCGATGCGGGCCACGTACGTCGCCCGGGCGAGCACCACCGAGCCGCTCATCACCAGGACATTCGCACCGACGACCCAGCCTCGATCGTGCGGTCGAGCGAACGCACACGAGCCGGGGTGGAGGTCGACCGCCGTACGGATCTCGCCGGTCTCCGGATCGAGGAGGAACGCATCCGCGCCACAGCACGCCAGCAGGGTGTCTTCGACACGGGACACCGCCCTTGGAAAGCAGAAGTCCGGCAGTGGCGTCCGCCAGATCACCGGGAGCGGCCCCTGCTCGACCGGCGTTTGGCGAGGGCTCGGCTCCAGCCGGGGCGGCGCCTCGACTCCGAGCGGCAAGTGAATGGGTGCGATGGCCGACGTGGACGGCGCCGGCTCGTCCGTCGGCTCCACCGTCGTCGGGTCGGGCGGCGGGCCGGGTGGCGGGTCGGGAGCGCGTTCGCGTGCTCCACAAGGCGCGCAGGCCAGCCACGTGACCGCGAGAGCGACCCATAGCGGCTCATGCTGCATCGCGCGACTCTAGCGCACCGACCCACGCCGTGTTCACGCGGCGATCAGCGGGGCCACGGCCTCGCGGGCCTCGGCGGCGCTCACGCCGGGGTCGAGGGTGTCGCCCACACGAATGGTCACGCGCGACCGAAAGCGCTTGGGCAGGTGGGTCAGGGGGTAGCCGCCATCGTAGCTGAAGACCGAACCCCAGAGGCCGCCGAGGCCGACCGGAACCACCGGCACCGGACGGCGCTCGAGGATGTGCTCCATGCCGCTCTTGAAGACGTCGAGCTCACCGTCGCGAGTGCACTTGCCCTCGGGGAAGATCATCACGAGCTCCCCGGCTGCGAGCGCGTCGTCGATGGCGTCGAAGGCGGCGTCGAAGCACCTGGGGTCCTTGCTGCGCGGCGCGATGGGGATCGCTCGCGCCGCTCGGAAGAGCAGGCTCAGGAGGGGCAAGCGGAACATCTGGTGGTCCATCACGAAGCGTGGGTTCCGGTCGAGGAGGCAGCCGAGAACGAAGGCATCGACGAAGGAGAGGTGGTTGGCGACGATGAGCGCGGCGCCCTTCTCCGGGATGCGATCGAGGTCCTTCGCGTCCACGCGGTAGAGCACGTGCACCAGAGCGCGCGTCACGACCCGGATGAGGTCACAGCGCCACTTCCACCCGGCGAACGCGGTGACGAGCAGGACCACGACCGACGCGATCGCCAGGAGCGCGCCAGCCGACACGGCAGCGCTGGTCGCGAGGGCGGCACCACCGGCCGCGAGCACCATACCCGCCGCGTTCACGATGTTGTTCGCAGCGATCACGCGGGCTCGCTCCTCCGCCTTCGCGCGACGTTGGAGCAGGGCTTGGAGGGGAACGGCGTAGAACCCGCCGGCGACACCGAGGACGAGCACCGCGACCAGCGCGCCGGTCATCGTGCTCGCGACGGCGAGGGCCGCGAGCCCGAGCACCATCCCGAGGGCGGCGAGCACGATGTACCCGCGCTCGACGCGCCCATGGCTCCACCGCTCGCAGAGCACCGCGCCGATCCCGATGCCCACGCTGAAGCCGGCGAGCAGGAGCGAGAGGCCGTGCTCGTCCCAGCCGAGATCGGTCGCGAGGGTCGGCAGCTGACCGAGCACGAGCGCGCCGATCGCCCAGAAGAGCGTCACGCCGCCGATCGCCATTCCGGTCGCGCGGTCACGGAAGCCGAGGCGCAGCGTCGCGATCGTGGAGCGCACCGGTCGCAAGTCGACTCGGATCACGCCCGAGGGTGGCGCCGCTGGAATGGCGCGCGAGGCGTAGAGGCCGAGCAGCGCCACCGCGACGAGCGCGAGGCCGACGGTGGAGCCGGCGCCGGGCGCCGCACCCGCGAGGGTGCCCACGAGCGTGCCGACGAGAATCGCCACGAAGGTGCCGAGCTCGACCAGCGCGTTGCCCGCCACGAGCTCCTCCGGCTCCAGGTGCTCGGGGAGCAACGCGTACTTGAGCGGTCCGAAGAACGCCGACTGCGTGCCCATGCCGAAGAGCGCCACGAAGAGCAGCGGCGCGCTCTCCGTCACGAAGCCCACCAGCGCCACGCCGAGCACGAGCACCTCGACCGTCTTCAGCACCCGAACCATTCGGGCCTTGTCGAAGCGGTCCGCGAGCTGGCCCGCGAGGGCACCGAAGAGGAAGAAGGGCAGGACCAGGAGCGCCGTCGCCACGTTGATCAACGCAGGGACCGGCATCGTGGTGTGCAGCCCACCGAAGGCGAGGGCCGCGACCAACGCGCTCTTGAGGAGGTTGTCGGCGAAGGCGCCGAGGAGCTGGGTCCGGAAGAGGGGCCCGAATCGACGGGTGCGGAGCAGTTGCAGCATGCCCTCCCCCTTCGCAAGAGCACTGCCAAGGACTTTATCTAGTCATTTCAACGACATTGAATGACCTCTCGTACATCCGTGGACAGATGATGTACATCTGATGCACATGGACTCGGACGACCGTGCCCTTCTCGAGCGGGTCAGCCGCGCGACCTTCGCCAACCCCTTCGGCGAGGAGCGCTGGGAGCTCGACGCCGAGCTCGCCGGCACCGCGCCCGACGCCGACGATGTCGTGGACCGGGCCGTGGCCCGGGTCGCCGAGGTCCGCGAGCGGGTCGGCCCGATGGACGAGCACCAGGGTCGCGACCGAACCCTCGTGGAGCACGCGCTCCTCTTCGACGCCTTCCACCAGTTCGCGGACGACTTCGACGCCCTCATCGCGCGACAGCGACGAGCGAGCGATCCCGTCCCCTTCGAGCCGCACCGCTCGGTCGCGCGCTACCTCACCGCCGGCGGCTGGCCACGCGCCCGGATGGGGCGGGTCTTCGAGCTCTTCTACCAGTTGCGGCGCGGCTTCCTCTTCATCCGCGACTCGCTCGTCGGTGAGAGCGCTTCGATGCGCGCGCTCCGGGCCTCGCTCTGGAACCAGCTCTTCACCCAGGACGTGCGCCGCTATGAAGCCCACCTCTGGGACCGCATGGAGGACTTCTCGCTGATCCTCACCGGCGAGACCGGTACGGGAAAGGGCGTGGCGGCCGCGGCGCTCGGCGCCTCCGGCTTCATCGGCTGGGACGCGAAGGCGGGCGCCTTCGAAGAGAGCTTCGAGCGCACCTTCGTCCCGCTCAACCTCTCCGAGGTACCGGGCACGCTGCTCGAGAGCGCGCTCTTCGGGCACGAGAAGGGAGCGTTCACCGGCGCGATTCGCAAGGCCGAGGGCGCCCTCGCCCGCTGCCCCGCGCACGGGATGATCTTCCTCGACGAGATCGGGGAGATCGGACCGGCCGCGCAGGTGAAGCTGCTGCGCGTGTTGCAAGAGCGCACCTACACCCCGCTCGGCGCGGCGCGGCCCGAGCGCTTTCGCGGACGGGTGGTCGCGGCCACCCACCGTTCGCTCGGCCAGCTCCGCGAGGAGGGCCGCTTCCGCGACGACTTCTACTATCGACTCTGCTCCGACGTGGTCGAGGTGCCCACGCTCCGCGTCCGCCTCCGCGAAGAGCCGAACGAGCTCGACGCCCTGCTCGAGGCGCTGACGACCCGCATCGTCGGCGACAGCGAGCTCGCGCCGATGGTCCGGGAGGCGATCGACCGCGACCTCCCGGCCGACTACGGCTGGCCCGGCAACGTACGCGAGCTCGAACAGACCGTGCGCCGCGTGCTGGTCACCGGGCGCTGCGGCGAGCCGGACGACCGGCCCCGCGGTGATGCATTCGAGCGCGCGCGGGAGGGGGACCTCAGCGCGCGGCAGCTCTTGGACCAGTACTGCGCGCACCTCTACGCGATCCACGGCACCTACGAAGCGGTCGCCGCGATCACCGAGCTCGACCGCCGAACCGTGAAGAAGCACGTCGTGGCCGCATCGTGATGGAACGGCCAGCGCCGGCCCGGCGAGCGCGTCGTCGTCTACTGCCGCTCCGGCGGGCGCAGCGCGAGCGCGGCCAAGATGCTCGAGCGCCATGGCAAGGAGGTGGTCGACCTCGGGCCGATGCACGCCTGGAAGCGCGACGGCGACATCGTTCGCAGCTGATCCGGTCAGAGATCGAGGACCCACTCGACCGGGTAACGCGGCGAACGGGCGGTCGGCGGTCCGGGCGCCGGCGCGAGGCGGAAGAGCAGCAGGTCGGTTCCCTCGGCCGGCACGTCGAAGGCCGCCGCGAACTGCTCGCGGATCGCGGAGAGGTGTGAGGCCTCCGCCCTCGTGAGCCCCTCGGCACCATCGGACAGTCGCTCGAAGAGATAGAGGAGCGCACTCAGCGGCTGGAACGCGAGACCGAGCGCCGTGGCCCGTGCCCAGACCCGCGCGAGCGCTCGACCACCCTCGAGGAACGCGGGCGGTCCGGTCTTCGCGTTGCGCAGGATCACCAGCGCCGAGGACGCCGCGACCGCACGCCGGGTGCTGCGCCCGAGCCCCTGGCCGCTGTCCATGGCGGCCATCTGATCCACGAACGCGCGGCGCCGCAGCATCCGAGTGCCGGCAACTTGCGTCGGGTCCATCTCGAGCGCGGCCAGGTCGATGCCGTCGCGGGTCCGCAGGACCTCCTCGTCGGTGAAGCGAACCTCCGAGAGGAGCTCTTGGTGCAGCCGCGGCTGGAGGAAACGAAAGCGGTCGCCTTCGGCCAGCACCTCGCCCGCGCGCTGCAGGGCGTCGTCACCGGTCACGACGTGCAGGGTCGAGTCCGCGTCGCGCGCGACCGCCGCGAGCTCGTCGAGCGCACCGCCAGGGAGCGGGAGCCGTCGCTCACCGAGCCGGCGGTTGGTCACCCGGCTCCCGAGCGATTCGACCCGAGCCTTCGCCTCGAGGTCGACCGCCGATGGCGCGAAACGGATCCGGGCACAGCTCGAGCGGTCCTCCACGCCGTCCACGAACGTCTCGACGCGGGGTTCCCACCCCGTCGCTCGCGCGGCGGTACACAGGTACTCGAGCAACGCTCCGACGGCGAGGAGAGAGGCGTAGCGTCGATGATCGAGCAGCGTGAGCCCACGCTCCGGGTGGACGCCCAGCGCCAGCTCTCCGTCGCGCCACGCGAGCTGCCAGGGCTGACAGTTACCGCCCGACGGCGCGAGGGTCGCGAAGGTGACCAGGGCGCGGATCATGGCGTCCGTGGGGACCTCCGCCGGGCCACGATCGACGAGCTCGGGCACCACCGGCGCGACGGGCGTCGTCGTCGAGGGCTCGGCCGGGGGGGGCGCCACCTCGCCCTCGGCCTCGTCGGAGACCAGCTCGGAGACGTCGACGAAGAACCGACCCGAGCGGGTCATGGAGCCGAGCGCGATCCGGCGAGCGACGTCCGTGTTGAGCGCCCCACCCAACGCGACCGCCGACGCGAGCTGGGGCCAGGTCTTGAGTGTCGTGTCGATGTCGGGCATCGACGCGCCGAGCCGTGTGCTCATCGTCTCGACGCCGATGATCCGGAGTACGGCGGGAACCTTCTCGTAGGTCGTGAGGCCCTCGAGGTCGGCCGCTCGAAGGTCGCCGGCGAGTCCATGGAGGATCGGTCGGTCCGGCTCCAGGTCGAAGCGCTCGACGTCGACCATGCCTCGGTCCGAGGTCTCCATGAGCACCGGTAGCCGTCGGCGGCGCGCTTCCTCTCGGAGGCGAAGCTTCATCGCCAGGCCGTCGCACTCCTCGAAGAGGAGATCGAGCCCATCGAGGAAGGGGCCGATGGTGTCGTCGGTCACGCCCGCGGAGAAGAGGCGGACGCGCACGTAGGGGTCGAGCTCGGCGATCGCCCGCGCGGTGATCGTGGTCTTGGGGATCCCGATGTCGAGGACGGTCGCGCGGAGTCGGTTCAAGTTCGAGAGGTCGAGGGTGTCGAAGTCCGCGAGCCGGATCTCTCGACCGAGGCCTTCCTGAACGAGGGTGAGCGCCGTCGAGCTCCCGACACTCAGCCCGGCGACGCCCAGGGTGAGCGAGCGGAGTCGGTGCTGCTCCGCGGTCGTGATCTTGTTCCGATTCCGACTCGTTCGGAGCTCATGGAACTCTTCCGGGCCGAGCAGGTGCACCGCTGCCGAGCGCCAGGGGTAGTGAACCCATCGGCCGTAGCTCGCCAGCGTCTGGCCTCCGAGGTGCTCACGAACCGCAGCGCGCTTCGTCTCCGGCGTCCATGTGCGGGCCGGGTCTCGCGTCGCCACGAGCTCCTCCAGCTGATGGGCCAACGTGTCGTGCAAGTCGACCCCGGCCGACCGCAACCCTGCGAGTCGCTCACGACCTGCGTCCGTGCTCGGGTCCAGCAACTCGACGTGATGAGGGAGGCCGACCGCTGGCCCGCCCGTCCCGTTCACGTGCCGTTCCCTCCGACGGCGATCGCGACCTCCTCGATGAGCTCGGGACAGAGCTCGGTCGAGTAGAGCGCCTGATCGGCGTCGCCCAGATGCACCGCGCAGGGCACCGGCGCGTCGCCCATCGCCTCGTCGAAGAAGGTGAGCTGGCGTTTGCCGCGCTTGGCCACGTGGAGCTGCGCTTCACGAACGAGGGCCCGACGAACGAGCGTCTCGGCGGCGCGATCGAGCGGCGCGAAGGTGTCGATGCGAACGGAGTCCAGCAGTCCGAAGAGGTGGAAGCCGTCGGCGACGGTCTCGATCCACGCCATGGCCACCGGTGCGCCATCGATCCTCGCCAGGCGAAAGACTCGCTCACGGCTCGCGCCGGCACGCTCGAAGCGGGCGCCGGGCTCTCGCAACTGCGCGCGCCGCGGGACCAGATCGTAGCCGGCCAGGTAGGGATGCGGCCGCCGCAGCGCGAGGTCGGCGAGCCATACCTTCAGCTCGCCCGGGGTGGGCTCGCTGCAACTCACCTCTCGGGCGCCTTCGTGGTCGACGACCATCGAGGCGATCTCCCACGCGCGGAACGGGCTGACGTGGCTTCGCCGACCGTCGTCGAAGCGGAGCGGGAAGTCTCGGTTCACCGTCTTGGAGAAACGCGCGCCCGCGTGCTGCACGAACACCACGAGCCACTCGGTCCCGTGCCGCAACACGTGCTCGGTGGCGCGGAGGTAGAGATCGTAGAGTGGGCGGCTACCGCTCATCCAGAGCGGGCGCTCGGCCGCGCGTGCCAGCTGGTAGATCAACGCGCTCCGCTCCCAGGCGTTCAAGAAGGTCACGCTGCCGTCCAGGCCGTCCATCGACCGCCAGGTGAGCTGAGCCCCGAGCTCCGGGTGGGCGACGAGGATGTCGGCAGCGCGGACGAAGCTCGATCGGAGGTGCTCGAAATGCTCGGGCTCCTTGGCCGAGATGTTGAGGTAGCCGGAGCGCGCGTAGAGGTCCCACAACTCGTTGGCATCACCGGCGTGGGGCTTGGCGTGGGGGTGACACACCCGATCGATCTGACTGCGCCACTCGTCGAGGTCCCGGCTCTCGAGCCGGACCCGCAGCTCTTGGCAGCTGCCATGGACCGGGTCGTCGACCGAGTCGCCGACGACCAAGTCGAGGCGGAGCTGACCGCCCTTCCATCGCAAGGTCGAGCCCGGCAGCTCCATGCCGGGATAGAGGAGCATCCCCTTGGGTCGCCGAACGATCAGCACGCGGCGCGACACTCGCTCGACCTCGAGGCTGACGCGGCCGTCGACCAAGCGATGCTCGATGTCGAGATGGGTCCGCGGCGGCGCCGACACGCGCGACTCCGAACGCATCGCCGTGCGCAGGAGTCGGATCGCGCGGGGGCTCCCGTCCGGTGGCTGCGAGCCGACGTCGAAGACGTAGTCGGCCCGGGGGGCCCGAACGTCGACCGTGAATGCGCTCTTCGGCCAGCGGGACTTCTCCCGGAGGTGGGACGAAGGGATGTGCCTACCGCTCTTCGAGTGCACACGGAGCTCGCGGTGCAGGAGGACCATGGCCTCGAGCAGGGCCGCGATTCGCTCTCGCGGCTCGCCAATCTCGTGCATCGGGGGGCACGTCCGCCAATCGCTGTGCGCTTGGTTCGCCTCGTGGAGCGCTTCGAGTAGCTGGTGCAGCCGCCGCGCGTCCGCCGGCGTGGGCGCATGCTCGAAGACGACGCGGAAGCGACCCGCGTCCTTGAAGACGTCTCGGCACCGGGCACGGAGCACGAGCGGTCGAGCGCCCCACTCGTCGCTCTCGATGTGGAGCGCGAAGACCGCGCCGCGCCCGAAGGGCAGGACCGCGCCTTCGCGAAACACGATCTCACCGTCGTGCAGACTGAGCCGACGAATGCCCACCGGCGTGTCCACGGCGGCGACGTTGGCTCGCACTCCGAGCGCCCCTGGATGCAGGAGATACCCCGCGCGTGCGCGCAGGGGTGGGGCGCTTTGGAGCGATGCCATCCGGCTTCCAACGAAAAGGCCGATCGGCTCTCCCGTCAACCTTCGATGTGCAGGTCAGGATTTGCTACCTTCTTCGGACCTCCGATGAACACCTCATCCTCCCTCTCCTGGACCGCGCAGCTCGTCCATGCGGAGCAAGACTATGCCTTGGGTCACAGTGGCAGGGTCTTCGCCGTCATCTGGCGAGATCAGACCACGGTTGCGGGAGCACGACACCTGGCGACCGCCTTCCATGATTTTGCAGAGCCAGGCCAAAAATATGGCCTGGTTACAATCATCGAAGCGGATGCGCCTCTTCCGGATTCCGACGCACGAGATGCCGTCGCCGAGTTTCTCAACGGCATCAGCGAGAAGTGCGTCGTCTCTGCGGTGATCTTCGAGGGCGGCGGCTTCCGCAGCGCCGCCGTACGCGCAGTGGTGACCGGTCTGACCATGCTCGCGCGACAGGCGTATCCGCACCGCGTGTTCGGCTCCGTCGAGGAAGCGGCGCCCTGGTACGTGCAACACGCGCCCAGCGAATGGCGCATGGGACAAGATCGTTTCACCCACACGGTAGGAGAGATTCGGGCGTTGATCGAAGATTGAGACCCCGCCGTTGACGATCGACGACCCCCATGTAGGCTGTGAGTCTTCTCGCAAGCAGTAGGGGGTCTCGAGATGAAGAAGCTGTCCGTCCTGGCGCTCGTCATTGCCACGCTCGGTGTTCTCGGTTCTGGTCTGATGCCGAGTCGGGCGACCGCAGACTCCCCGTTCTGTTTGCCGCTCGTCGGTCGTTTCGACGCCGTGCCCGCCCCGGCGTCGGAGTGCGACTCACCCGTTGCCTTCTGCACGCGGGGGAACCTCTCTGGAACCCTACGCGGAACCTATGAGTTCCGGATGGACGGGACCGGCCCTGCCGACGCGCGCGTTCCGGGTGTGAACGACTTCAACGGTGAGAGCGTGGTGACCACGCGTCACGGCGCCACCCTCACCGGCATCGACACCGGAACGATCGACCTGGACCCGACTCGTTTCGGGAGCTTCGTGTCCCTCATCACCTTCCAGTCGGGCACCGGGCACTTGGAGCATTTCCAGACGGCGCAGATCGCGCTTCGCGGCGCGCTCGACTTCGCGTCCGGTCAGACCGAGGGCAACTTCCGCGGTCGCATCTGTTTCTGAGCTCGAACCCGCGAGTGACCGGCGGCCGAGCGGCCGCCGTCGGCGCGCCTTCACTCAGTCGTGGGTGAGCGGCTTGTCGGTGAAGAGGAACTCCTTGAGCTGGGCATCGAAGTCGGCGCTGTTGCGGCGGATCCACTCGAGGACCATCGCCGCGTGCTCCATCTCCTCCCGCATGTTGTGCAGGAGGATGCCCTTCAGCTCTTCGTCATCGCAGTCGTCGGCACGCTGGCGATACCAATCGACCGCTTCGAGCTCTTCCATGAGCGAGCTGATCGCCTGGTGGAGTCGAATCGTTTCGGGGGAGAGCCGCTCTCGCGGCGCGTGGAGGGACTCGCTGGCCATGAATGCTCCATAACACGGGCGCCCCCGCTGGGTGCGAGGTCCGCATCAGCCGCTCGACGGGGCGCCGTCGGCCGGGCTAGGCTCGCCCCACGAGGGGAATGGGGAGTCTCGAGGAGATCGCGCTCGCTCCGGGAGCGGACGAGCAGCTCGCGCCATCCAGCAAGGGTGAGCGACCGCCGCCGTGGGTGGACGCCGCCATCCGCGCGGGGCGCCCCTACGCCTTCAAGGACAAGCGCCCATGGGTCCACAACACGATCAACCTCTCCGCGCTAGCCCTACTCTTCGCGGTGGCGGGGCTCACGGGCTGGGCGAGCACGCAGCTCGAGTGGTGGGCGTACCTACCGCTGGCGGCGCTCGGCTTCGGCTGGGTCTACTTCGGACTCTTCGTGCTGGTCGTACACGAGGCCTCGCACAACATGTTCCTGATCTTCCGCGACCGAGCGCTCCAGCGGAAGGTGAACCGCGTCGCCGGTTGGATGGTCACTCCGCTCTTCGCGACCCACTACGGCAAGCACTGGGAGCGCGGTCACGTCGAGCACCACATCCGCCCCATGGAAGCCGACGACCCGCAGCGAAGCGTGGTGACGGGCATGACCCTGCTGGGGATGGTCCTGGGCTACCTGCTCGTGCCGGGCTTCCTGGTCTATGACCGCACCGTCCGGCGGAAGAAGAAGAAGAAGGGCAAGTCGTCCAGCAGCAAGGGCGTGATCGTCTTCTTCGTCCTGTGGTGGGGGAGCGCCTGCACACTGGCGGCGCACTTCGTCGGGTGGCCCCTCGCGGTCGGGCTCTACCTCGGAATCCCCACGGTCGCGTGCTTCAACCTGGTGAAGGGGAGCCTCGAGCACGGCGGCGCCATCGGTCTCGAGGCCAGCCCCTTCCTCCGTTCGCGGACCTCGCTCTTCCTCCTCCGCCCGCTACTGATGCCCTTCAACATCACCCTCCACTTCGAGCACCACCTCAACTTCCAGGTCCCCTGGTACGACCTCCCGCGCTATCAGCGCGACCTTCGGGCGATCGTGCCCGAGGCGGTCCAGGCCGACGTCTTCAACCGGGATCTCTTCGGGCAGATGTCGGGCCGCCTCGGTGGCGTGAGCGCCGAGGCTCGGGCGGCCCGCGAGCCGATCGGCGCACCGCTGCCCCAGCCCACCTTCTCCAAGAGCGCCTGAACGATGGAACGAACGATCGAGCGACGCTTCCGTGGTCCGAACCGATCGGGCAACGGCGGCTATGTCTGCGGAGTGATCGCCGAAGCCATGGGCGGCGCGCCGGCCACCGTCCGACTGCACGCACCGCCACCGCTCGACGTGCCGCTCACTCTCGAACAGGACGACGATCGCTGGTTCCTCCGGCAGGGCGAGACGATCATCGGGAGCGGCTCGCCCGCGGCGCTGATGAACGAGCCACCAGAGGCTCCGACGTTGGAAGAAGCCCGCGAGGCCGTGGGCCGCTACGCTGGAAGAGAGGCGCACGTCTTTCCCGAGTGCTTCGTCTGCGGGATCGACCGTGGGCCGCCCGACGCGCTGGCCATCCATCCGGGTCCGGTCCCTGGTCGCGATCTGGTTGCGGCGCCCTGGACCCCACCCGACGATTTCGCGCTCGATGACGGAACGGTGCGCCCCGCGATCGCATGGGCCGCTCTCGACTGCCCCAGCTACTTCGGGATGCAGCGCACGGGCCTCGCCGCGGTTCTGGGCACGCTCCACGCCGCAGTGCTCGAGCCGATCTGGACTGGTGAAGAGCACATCGTGGTGGGCTGGCGCGGTCCGGTGGACGGTCGAAAGCACGTCGCCGGCTCCGCCATCTTCTCGGTCGACGGTGAGCTGCTCGCCAAAGCGCGCGCCGTCTGGGTCGAGCTCAGCGAGCCGATCGAAGACGGCGGCGTCGCCGGAACCTAGCTCTCACGCCGACTCAGTCGACGAAGCGCTGGAAGAACGACCAAGCCGCCGCGGTCCCGAAATCCGGCCAGATGTGGCCATCGGGGTGCTGGCAGTAGTGCACCGGTGTGGTCTCGCCGCAGCCGTCATAGGCGACGCAGGGGTCCGGGTCGGTGTCCATGGTGCCGCTCTCGCATCCGGCCAGGTCCCGGAAGAAGTCGCGGTACGCCTCGCGGCCACCGGTCAGCTCCTCGGTGCCGATGGTGATCCAGGCCGCCGGGGTCGACACGCAGTCGGCGGGGTCGAAGTAGATCACCGAGCCACCGACGGCGATCGCGCGGATGTACTCGCGCCGACAGCCGAGCACGCCAGAGAAGGAGCCGCCGCCGCTGAAACCCATCGAGAAGATCGCGTTCTCGTCGACGCAGAGCTCGCTGGTCATCGTGTCGACGAGCTGGTCGAAGTAGGCGAGCTCCATCTCGATCCGCGCGGGCCAGGTGTCCGAGGGCATGTCGTAGTCACGCCATGCGTTGTCGATGGCTTCGGCGATCACGAGGATGGCCCCGTCGGCCACCTCCCCGCGGATGTTCCGGTCGCCGCTCTCGCTGTTCCAATAGGAGACGCTGCCGCCGTTGCCGTGGAGCGCGAAGATCAGCGGCCACGAACGCTCCGTCGTGTAGCCGGTCGGCAAGTAGAGCAGGTATCGGCGCTCGAGGTCGTCGAGCATGAAGGTGTGCTCGCCTTCGTCCAGGCCGTCACCGCTGACGCAGCCGACGCTCCCGACCGGGCCCGCGTCCGCGCCGAAATCCATCGGCGCGACGAAGGCGTCGCTCTCCTCGCCGCCGAGGTCGGTGCCCGACCCGAGGTCGCTCTCCGGTACGAAGGCGTCCGGCGAGGTGTCGCCCCCGTCGTCATCACCACAAGCGACGAGCAGGAACGCCAAGAGAAGAGCTGCGCGCGGCATGGACGGGAGCATACGTCAGGGCGGTTGGATGGTCCGTTATGGGACCGTCGCGAGTTGGTGTACTACTCTGGGGACCGATGGGGAGGTACCTGCGAACACTCGTGATCGTGGTGGCGACGATGTTCCTCGCCACCAGCTGCGCCCACCGCCAGCAGATGAGCCGCGAACAGCGGCGCGAGTGTCGCCGCCTCCGGACCAAGGCAGCGCTGGCTGGCGTCGGCGTGACGGTGGGGATGGCGGTCGTCGCCACCGCCATCGTGGTGATCGCGGTCGCGTCGCGGGGCAACGTCGGTAGCGGCAGCAGCGGGGGCGGCAGCCGGCGCCGGGCCCGTCGGAGGGAGCGGCGCGAACGGCGGCACCAGGTCTGCTACGAGGCCATGGAGAGCGCGCCCAGCGAGTCTCCGGAAGAAGAAGCCGAGCCGGTCGTCGCGCCCGTCCCGCCACCCGCGCAGCCGAGCCAACCGACACGGGCGATGCCGGAGCCGCCGTCCGAAGAGGCGCTGGCGGCCACCTTCGAGCGCATCGAGCCGAAGGTGCGCGAGTGCCTCGGGGTCGGACCCGTGGTGGAGGTCGACGTGGCAATCGAGGGCCAGAGCGGTCGCGTCACGGGCTACACCGTGCACGGAATGAGCGTGACCCCCGACCAGAGCGCGTGTCTCATCCACCAGCTGCAGCGCATGCGCTTCCAGCCCTTCCAGGACGAGCTCCGCGTGCGCTTCGCCCTCGACCTCTCCTGGGTCCCACCGGCACCAGGCACGGCGCCGCCGCAACCCACCCGGTAGCGCGCACGAGCTTCTCGCGGCACACCGGTTCCCATGACTCCGATCGCGCTGACCATCGCCGGCTCGGACCCCTCGGGCGGCGCCGGTCTCCAGGCCGACCTGAAGACCTTCCACCAGCACCAGGTCTACGGGGCCAGCGTCGTGACGCTGCTGACCGTGCAGAACACCATGGACGTGTCACGCGTCGAGGTGATGGATCCGGAGCTGGTGCTCGCCCAGATCGACGCGGTCACTGGCGACCTGCCGGTCGGAGCGGCGAAGACCGGCGCCCTCGGCTCGGCTCCAGTCGTTCGCGCCGTGGCCGAGGCAGCGGCGGCCTTCGGCTTTCCGCTCGTGGTCGACCCGGTGATGATCAGCAAGCACGGCGCGGCGCTCCTCGACGACGAGGCACGCCAAGCGCTCGACGGGCTCTTCACGCACGCTGCGCTGATCACTCCGAACGCCCCGGAGGCCGCCGCCCTGACCGGCTTGCCGGTGGACGATCTCGAGCAGGCGCGGGTCGCCGCCGCAGCGCTCGCGAAGCGAGGCTGCTCGGTGCTGCTCAAGGGCGGCCACCTGGGAGACTCCGACGCCATCGACTTGCTGCTGCACGAAGGCGAGCTCCACGAGCTGCCGGCCAAGCGGATCGACACCAAGCACACCCACGGCACGGGCTGCACCTACGCCGCAGCCATCACCGCCCGGCTGGCCCGTGGCGACACGCTCGTCGACGCCGTCACCGGCGCCAAGGGCTGGCTGACCCGCGCCATCGCGACGGCGCCGGGCATCGGCCACGGGCAGGGGCCCGTGAACCACCTCACGCCGCTCTGATCAGCGTGAGGCGCGGCGACGCCCCGCCCACGTTCGGGATTCCGCGGGGGCGAGGCCGACGCCGACGGTGGCGCGCAGCCGAGCGCCGCGGACCTCCGTGAGCTCGGCCCCGAGCAGCGGTCCGACGGCACATTCACGCAGCGGGGAGCCCGCGGGCTCGACGCGGAGGACGGTTCCGCTCATCACCTTCCCCTGACCATCGACGGCCACCTCGACGTCGACGATCGCCCGCTCGTCGGGGTGTCGCGCGAGGCACTCCGCGCGGCGATCGTGCAAGGAGCGGAGCCCCTCCTCGAGCGAAGGCCGCACCCGTCGACCTTCGGGGTCGACCACTGGACCCAGCTCGCACGCGAGGTCGGTCCCGAGGGCGCACGCCGTGAAGCGATGGCGGAAGCGAGTCGGGCCACTCGGCGGTGGGTCGAAGTGCAGCGCCGCGAGCCGCTGCCGCATGCAGGGAGAGACCTGGCGCAGGGTGCTCGTGTCGCGGGTGACCTTCGCGTTGGCCACCGTGCCGTCGGGAAGGACGGTGAGCTCGAAGTCGATGAGCCCCGAGCGGCCGATGGGGAGGCACTCGCGAATCCGTGGGAGGTGCCCCGCCAGCTGACGGCGTACCGCGGCGTCGTCGGGTGAACGGAGCTCCGGTGCGGTCGCCTGGGGGGTCGGAGTGGCGCTGGCGCAGCCAGCCAGCAGGACGAGGCAGAGGGCTCGCATGTCCCTCCGTCGTCGCGAGGGGCGCCGTTTTCCACCCGGCCACCAGGTGTAAGCGGCCCCCCGCGTATCTTGCGGCCGCCATGCATCGCCTTCTCATTCTCCGTCTCGCGCTCGCCCTCTCCCTGGTCGCCTGCGGCGACGACGACTCGACCGCGCCTGCGGACATGGCCGCGCCCGATGGCGCCGCGGACGATCTCGGCGCGGGCAGCAGCGACCCGAGCTGCGATCCCATCGACCCCACTGCCTGTGCCCTTCCGTGGCCCTCGAGCCTCTACCTGGAGCCCGCGGACACGGCGACCGGCTTCCGACTGGCCTTCGGTGAGGAGTCGCTCCCGCAGAACGCCCGGCGCAGCCACATCTCGCCCGCGCTCTTCGACGGCCTCGACGGCTACGGCCACGGCACTCCCATCTTCTTCGACGTCGGCCCCCTCGACTTCGAGGCGCTCCCCGGGGAGTGGGAGCGGATGGGTGACTCGGTCGACGCGGACTCGCCCACCTTGCTCTTGAAGGAGACCGGCGACGGCTTCGAGCGTGTCCCGCATTGGGTCGAGCTGGACCGCAACGCTCGCAGCAACCCGCTGACCTACCTGCGACCCGCGGTGATCCTGGACCCCGCGACGCGCTACGTGGTCGTTCTCCGAAACCTGCCCGGCGCCGAGGGCGCGACCATCGAAGCCTCCTCGGCCTTTGCGGCGCTGCGCGACGACACTCCGAGCGGCGACCCGCTCCTCGAGGATCGCCGCCCGAGCTTCGACGCGCTCTTCGCCGAGCTCGAGGGCGAAGGCATCGACCGGAGCGAGCTCGTGCTCGCGTGGGACTTCGTGACCAGCAGCACCGAAGCGCTCCACCATCGCCTGGACCGAGCGATCGAGCTGGCGTTCGAGAGCGCGCCGGACGGCGGGACCATCACCATCGACGACGTCGAGACCTTCGAAACCGCAGAGAACGCCGAGATTCGCTACCGCATCCGGGCGACGATGACCTCGCCCTCGGTGGTGAAGCCGCGGGTCGACCCCGACCTCGACGAGCCCGGCTTCGAGCTCGCACTCGACGGCGACGGCGAAGTGGTACTCGAAGGCACCCACGACACCCGACTGCTCATCCACGTTCCCCACTCCGCCATCGGCACCGAGGATCCGGTCGGGGTGATGATCTACGGGCACGGCCTCTTCTCCAGCGAGGGTGAGATCCGGGCGGACCACATCGAACGCATCGCCCAGGAGTTCGGCTTCGTGGTGATCGGGATCCCGATGCTCGGCATGAGCGACGACGACTTCAACACGGTGGTCGCGATGACCTCGGACCTGAACCGCTTCGTGGTGATCAGCGACGCGCTCCACCAGGGGATCCTCGAGCACCACCTGGCCGCGCGCGCCGGGCGCGAGACCCTGAGCGCGCTGCTGACGAGCGAAGTGGACGGCGAGATCCAAATGGACGGTGATGAGCTCGTCTACTTCGGCGGCTCGCAGGGCGGGATCTTCGGGCAAACGCTGCTGGCCACCTCGCCGGACATCACCCGGGGCGTGCTCGCGGTGCCGGGCAACAACTACGTCACGTTGCTCCAGCGCTCGGTGAACTTCGCCCAGTTCGGCACGCTGCTGAAGAACACCTATCGAAATGACACGAACGTGGCCATCGCGACCGCGGCCATCCAGCTGCTCTGGGATCGCACCGACCCGGTCAGCTACATCGACCGGATGCTCCACGGCCCGAGCTTCGGCGACCCGGAGCGACAGGCGCTCATGCTCGTCTCCAAGGGCGACTATCAGGTGGCCGTCGTGACCAACGAGATCGCGGCCCGGACCTGGCCCGGCGAGCTGCACCTGATGGACGGCTACGACGAGCGAATCCCCTACGGGCTCGAGACCACCGACTACCCGCTCGACGCCGCCTCCGCGATGATCCTCTTCGACTTCGGCAACCCATGGCCGGCCGACCGCGGCAACCTCCCGCCCGACGACGGGCTGAGCGATCCGCACCCGCGCATCGCCGAGGTCGACGCTGTTGGCGAGCTGATGGACACCTTCTTCCGCGAGGGCCGGATCATCGACATCTGCGGCGGCGACGGCTGCAACCCGGACTAACAATCTGGAGTCAACGAGGGTCCACCTGACGCGCGGACGCAAGCTGATCCGATCCAGGATCCTCGGTCGACCGGGGCGAGGATCCTGGGTGGGAACGGTCCGTACGGGCGGCATGCCCCGGCATGCCCCAGCTCTCACAGCTGGCGGCCGCCACCGCACCGCCGGTCAGTCGCCAGCGGTCGACCCCCGAAACCCCGACAATCGCTCACGGAGCTGTCGGTCGGCGCCTTGCATTGGCGAACCGCCATGGCCGCACCCGCCGGAGCCTTGCTCGCCCCTGGGGAGCGTCCGTACGTTCGCCGCCGCCCGGAGGAAAGCACGCTCCACGGCGTTCTACGCAGGCACCTGAGTACATTCCTGGCCGAGCGCGAAGCTCGCGACCGCCCGCTGCCCAAGTACGTCGTGGCCGCGCTTCGTGGCCTGCTCGGCTGCGGCGACCTCGCGAGCGGCTTCGCCCGGTTCCGCTGCGCCGGCTGCGGCACCGACCGGCTCGTCGCCTTCAGCTGCAAGGACCGAAGCATCTGCGCGAGCTGCATGTCCCGGCGCCAGACCGAGATCGCTGCCCACCTGACCGACCGGGTGCTGCCCTCGGTCAGATTGCGGCAGTGGACCCTCTCGATCCCCCATCGGCTGCGCTTCCTTCTGGCCTTTGACCACGACCTCAGCCTGGACGTTCACCGCGTCTACTGGCGCGCGCTTCGCACCTTCCACCGGAAGCGCGCGCGACGCCTGGGTCTCGTACGCGCAGACGCCGAAGTCGAGGCCGGCGGATTCACCGTGATCCAGCGCTTCGGCAGCAGCTGCGAGCTCAACCTGCACTTCCACACCCCGATGCTGGATGGTGTCTACGTGCGTACCGCGAGGCAGGCGGAGCGAGGACATCCTCCGGTGTTCGTTCGCCTGCCCACTCCGACCAGCGACGAGGTCGCGGCGCTCTGCGACACCATCGCCAAGCGCGTGCGGCGCCTGCTCGTTCGCCGAGGACACTGGGAGGACGACGAAGAGGGTGGCCGCGCCACCGAGCTCGACGACCCGCCCCCGATGGCCGACCTCTTCGCCGCCAGCATCCAGCAGCGCGGAGCGACCGGTACCAGCGCCGGCAAGCGCCTGCTTCGCCTTCGCCATGCCGCACCGAGGACCTTCGCCGGCGGCAACAAGGGCCGAAGCCACGGCTTCGATCTGCACGCCGGTCGGCCCATCGGAGCCAAGCGCAAGGACCGGCGCGAGCAGCTCTGCCGCTACCTGCTGCGACCGGCGCTTTCTGCGGATCGCCTCCACCTCACCCCTGAAGGACAGGTGCTCCTCGCGATAAAGACCCCTTGGAGCGACGGAACCACCCACCTCGAGCTGAGCCCGACCGATCTCATCGCGCGCCTCGCCGCGCTGGTCTGCCGACCCCGCGCCAACCAGATCCTCCACCTGGGCGTGCTCTCACCGCACCACCGGTGGCGCGCCGGGCTGGTCCCCGAACCACCCGCACCCTCGGCGGCATGCTCCGTGGCCGACAAGACGGATCCTGACAGCACGGGCGAGAGCCAACGGCCGCCACCCAACGACAGCTGGGCCGCGCTGATGCAACGCGGCCTGCAGATCGACACTCTGGCCTGCCCGACCTGCGGCGGCCGCTTCCGCCACATCGCCAACATCATGACCCGCGACGTGATCCGGCGGTTCCTCCGCCATCTCGGCCTCCAGTCCGAGCCCCCGGACCTCGAGCCCCCTTCCGTGCCCGATCAGCCCGACCTCTTCCTCTGACTCGACGCGACTACGCCGAGTGCGCCGGGCGACGCACTGGTACGCTCGGAGCCCGTGGACCACCCCTTCATGCGCCTCCCCTTTCGGCCGCCGAGGCCCTCGCGGTCACGATCGGCGGCGACTTCGCAGAAG
>CAYXAP010000064.1:0-52129 GCA_964462035.1 uncultured Sandaracinus sp. | reverse complement strand
CCTGCCCCGCGTGACCCCAGAGCTCCTGCCCCTCTGAGCGGCGCTCTGTGCACTCGGAAAGAACTCAAGAGCGTCCCTCGAGTGCAGAAGTACACCCGGGGGACGCTCTTGAGTTCTTTCTCGAGTCGTTCACGTTGGGTGGGTCGAATTCGTCCAAGACGGCCGAGCGCGACGCGGACAAAATTGGCCCCATGACGCTCATTCCCTACCTCATCGTCGACGACGCCGCGGCCGCCCTGGCCTTCTACGAGCGAGCGTTCGGCGCCACGACCACCCTACGCCTCGACGGCCCCGGCGATGCCATCGGCCACGCCGAGATGGACCTGCCCGGCGGCGGTTCCTTCGCCCTCGCGAGCGAGTTCCCTTCCATGGACTGCCTCGGCCCGAAGACCCGTGGCGGCACCACGGTGTCGCTCGACCTGCACCTCGACGACTGCCGCGCAGCCTTCGCCAAGGCGACCGAAGCCGGCGCCACCGTCGAGCGCGAGCCGGAGAAGCAGTTCTACGGCTACCTCGCGGCCGTGGTCGTCGACCCCTACGGCCACCGATGGATGCTCGGTGAGAAGGTCGAGGACGTCTCGCCGGCCGAGATGCAGCAGCGCTACGACGCGATGCTCGCCGGCGACTGACCGGCCAGCCCACCGTTCTCACTGGGCTTTTGCACGTTCCCTCCGCACGGGCTGCGTTCGGCTTCGTTCTGCGTTAGGGTCCAGCCGTCGCGCGGGGCGCCCTTCGAGGGCTGAGATGGACCCGTGGAACCTGATCCGGCTCGCACCGGCGGAGGGAACGCGACGCTCTCTCCGTCCGTGTGCGCCCATCGCACCGAAGAAGACGAGAGAACGCATGACTCAGCTGAAGCTCCCCCTGCCGCTCCACGGCGCGGCCAACCCCTCTTCCACGGACGCCGGGACCACCCCGGGCTCGTTCGCGAACGCTCCGGCGATCGGCGCGGCGCTGACCTTCTCCTCGCCGGACACGCCGGGCATGCCCGCGCCGAGCGAGAAGACGGCGTGGGACTTCCTGCCGGAGGGCTGGCGTCGGGAGGGCGAGTTCGCCGTCGCCCCGGAGGGCTTCGTGCCGGTGACCCAGCTCGAGCACGCGCGCCTCGGAACCATCACGCCCGAGATGGAGCGGGTGGCTGCCCGGGAGAAGCACCTCACCGCCGCGCAGGTGCGCGACGAGGTCGCCGCCGGTCGGATGATCATCCCGGCCAACCGAGTGCACCTCGCCAAGAAGCTCGACCCGATGGCCATCGGCCGCGCGAGCCTCACGAAGATCAACGCCAACATGGGCGCGAGCCCCATCTCGAGCGGCCTGAGCGACGAGGTCGAGAAGCTCGAGTGGGCGACCAAGTGGGGCGCCGACACGGTGATGGACCTGTCGACCGGCGGCGATCTCGACGCCACCCGCCAGGCGATCATCGACGCCTCGACGGTGCCCATCGGCACGGTGCCCATCTACTCGATGATCATCGGCAAGAAGATCGAGGACCTGAGCCTCCAGGACATCCTCGACACCCTCGAGCATCAAGCGAAGCAGGGCGTCGACTACTTCACCGTTCACGCGGGCGTGCTCATGGAGCACCTGCCCTTCGTGAAGGAGCGGCTCATCGGCATCGTTTCCCGCGGCGGGTCGCTGCTGGCGAAGTGGATGATCCACCATGGCAAGCAGAACCCGATGTACACGGACTTCGAGGCCATCTGCGACGTGATGCGCGAGTACGACGTGTCCTTCTCGCTCGGTGACGGCCTCCGCCCCGGCGGTCTCGCGGACGCCACCGACACCGCGCAGATCGCGGAGCTGCAGACCCTCGGCGAGCTCACCGAGCGAGCCTGGCGCAAGGGCGTGCAGGTGATGGTCGAGGGTCCGGGCCACGTCCCCTTCGACCAGATCGAATACAACATGAAGGCGCAGCGGACGCTCTGTCACGGCGCCCCCTTCTACGTGCTTGGGCCCCTCGTGACGGACGTCTTCCCCGGCTACGACCACATCACGTCGTGCATCGGCGCGACCGCCGCCGCGTATCACGGCGCGAGCATGCTCTGCTACGTGACCCCCAAGGAGCACCTCGGACTCCCGAAGAAGGACGACGTGAAGCAGGGCTGCATCGCCTACAAGATCGCAGCCCACTCGGCCGACGTCGCGCTCGGCATCCCCGGCGCCCGTGACTGGGACGACGACCTCACCCGCGCGCGCGCCGCGCTCAACTGGGAGAAGCACTTCGAGCTGAGCTTCGACGCCGACACCGCCCGCGCCTTCCACGACGAGGACCTCGACGTGGACACCGACTTCTGCGCGATGTGCGGCCACGACTGGTGCTCGGTCCGCATCTCGAAGGAGATCGTCGAGTTCGCCAGCGGCAAGGCCGAGGGCTTCGAGCGGGAGAAGGTGCTCAAGTCGCCGGCGCTGACCGACGAGCAGCGAAAGATCCTGGAGCAGCGCGGCCACCTGAGCCCCGAGGAGATCCACCGACTGGCCTCGAAGACCAAGAAGGCGCTGGGCGCGGACAGCGACAAGGCGTCCTGCCACAGCGATCTGGTCCCGGCCGACGACGCGCAGCGGATTCAGCAGGAGAAGCTGGTGCAGATCGGTCGCCGCGAGGCGCGATCCTGAGCTCGGCGACCGACGCCGGATTCGTAACGCCGCGATCGGCGAAAGCTGGTACAGATCCGGCGTCGGGAGTTTTCCTGAGCCCCACCCCCCATCTCGGAGCACCTACCCACATGAACCGTACCGCTCGTATCCTCGCCTTCCTCGCGCTGACCCTCGCCCTCGCCTGTGGCGGCGGCGGCGACTCGACCGATGGAACGGACGAGGGCACCGAAGGCGGCGAGACCACGATGGCCGCCTACGACGGCCCGGTCGCCGGCGATCCCGTCGCTGGCGAGGCGGTCTTCGCCAACAACTGCGCGGGCTGCCATCCCGGCGTCGGCCCGGACCTGCAGGCCCACGGCGCTTCGGCGGCGGAAGCGCGCATGATCATCCGCGAAGGCGAGGACCGGATGCCGGCCTTCGGCGCGGACAAGATCAGCGACGAGGACCTCGAGAACGTCCTCGCCCACCTCCAGTCCAACTACGCGATGTTCCAGTGAGGCGCGCGCCTCAGATCCCCACCCACTCGTGGGGATCGAGGCTGCGGGTCCCGCGTCGGACCTCGAAGTAGAGCGGGTCGCTGCCGACCGCGCCGAGGGTCTGGCCGAGCACGACGGGCTCGCCCGCGGTCACGTCCAGCCGGGCGAGGCCCGCGTAGACGGTGAAGTACCCATCGCCATGGTCGATCACGACCATGGTTCCGTAGACGCCGTAGCGGCGCGCGAAGGCGACGCGCCCTTCGCTCACGACCTCGACCCGCGCTCCTGCGCTCGCGACGAACTCCAGCCCGGAGCCGTCCTCACGGGTGGCGTCGCGCACGGCACCGCCGGCGGCGACCGGGAGGCGCAGGCGACCACGCTGCGCGTCGAAACGGACCTGTTGGGCGCCGTGGACGCGGAGGCCATAGCCGTCGGCGTTGCCCTGGGACGTGACGGGAAGGCGGACGCTCGGGTCCACCAGATCGGCAAAGAGATCGGCGGTGCGGGCCCGACCGGCCTCGAGGCGCCGCTGCTCGGCGAGCTGCGCGACTTGGCGAGCCTTGAGCTCCGCTTCCCGCTCGGCGTCGGCGATGGCGCCCTCGAGGGCGGTCGCGCGGCGGTCCAGGTAGGCGACCGAGCGGAGGTCGCCCTGGACCATCCGCTCGAGACGCTTCATCCGGCCGAGGTGCGAGAGCATGGCCTCGAAGCCGCCGGCGACCGGGAGCATCCCGGCGCGGCGCATGCGGTAGAGGGCGCGGGCGCGGCGGTGGAGGCTGTCCTCGACGCGCGCTCGGCGCTCGCGGAGCTGCTCGACCTCGGTCTCGAGCGCGCCCTTCTCGACGGTGGCGGCCTCGGCGGCCTCCTGCAGCTCTTGGACCTGGGCGTCGAGCGGGCTGGGCGGCAGACCCTGCGGAGCGGCGGCCGGGGGAATCGGTCGGGTGGGCGCGAGCGGACTGGGCTGCGCCACGGCCGGGAGCCCCATCAGAAGAAGCGCCATCGGGGCCATGAGCCACCCGCGGCGTCGCAGCAGGCTGCGCCGCTTCTTGCCGTGGACGGAACGTCGTGTCGGAATCCGAACGCGCATCAGACGGTCAGGTAGCGGCGGAGGGAGAGCGCGCTACCGGCGGCGCCCGCCACGGCGCCAGCGGCAACGAGCGCGAAGAGCATCCAGGCGGGCAGGAAGACCGCGCGGGTGCCCATGAGCTCGGCGAGGCTCGCGTCGATCGAGCCGCGAACGGTGGTGAAGAGCACACCGAGCGCCAGGACCGCGAGCAGCGCGCTCATGGCTCCTTGGAAGGTGCCCTCGAGCACGAAGGGCCCGCGGACGAAGTTGTCGGTGGCGCCGCACAGCTTCATGACCTCGATCTCGGAGCGGCGGCGCGCGACGGCGAGCCGGATGGTGTTGCCGATGACCGCGAAGACACAGAGCGCAACGAGCAGGCCGAGCACGAGCGCGAGGTTGGTGCCAGCCGTCACGAGCGAACCGAGCCGGTCGAAGAAGGAGCGGTAGGTCTCCACGTCGCTGACCGCGCGGAAGCGCCCCACCCGCTCGCTGATGGCGTCGACGCGCTGAATCGGCGTGCCCTCGGCGATGGCCACCTCGAGGCTCGGCGGGAAGACCTCGGCGGGCAGGCTGGCGAGGTCGCTGCTGACCTCGGACTGCTCCAGGAAGAGGCCCCGGGCGTCCTCGGAGCTCAGGCTCTCGACCGACGCGACCTCGGGCAGCCCCTCGAGGACCATCCGGAGCTGCGTGACGTCCTCGGCCCGCGCTCCATCGCGCAGGTAGACGCTCAGCCGGCCGCTCTCGCCCCAACGCTCGGCGGCCGCCGAGAGGTTGGTCGTCGCGAGCAGCGCGCCGCCCACGCAGAGGAAGGCCACCGACAAGCTGGTGACCGCCACCAGGTACAGACGCAGCTCCTCGCGGAGCCCGCGGCGCGCCCTCGCCACCATCGATTTCAGATCCACTCGTTCGCCTCCGATGATCTTCCGTTCGCCCCCGGACCGGCCATTCAGCCGACCGCCGCGTGTACGCCCGTGCTGCCTCCGCCCCAGGAGCGGAGCCCGGTGCGTGCTTCGATGACCCGGCCCTCGTCGATGGAGATGATCCGGTGGTCGCGACTGGCGATCAGGCTGTGATCGTGGGTCGCGAAGAGCACCGTCGTACCGGTGTCGTTGATCTCTTCGAAGAGGGTGAGAATGTCGATCGCCAGGTGGGGATCGAGGTTGCCGGTGGGCTCGTCCGCGAGGATGAGGGCCGGCTCGGTCACGATGGCTCGCGCCACCGCCACGCGCTGCTGCTCGCCGCCGCTGAGCGACTCGGTGCGCTCCTGACCGCGGCCGGCCAGACCCACCCGCTCGAGGGCCTCGGCGACCCGGGAGCGGACCAGGCGGCGCGGCATCGCGAGGATCTCCAGCGCGATGGCGACGTTCTCGAAGACCGTCCAGTGCGGAATGACCTTGAAGTCCTGGAAG
This sequence comes from uncultured Sandaracinus sp., assembly GCA_964462035.1. GTDB lineage: Bacteria > Myxococcota_A > Polyangia > Polyangiales > Houyiibacteriaceae > UBA1660. The sequence goes on along the minus strand of CAYXAP010000064.1, from coordinate 46,586 downwards.
ACGATCCCGAGGTTCCGCCGGAGGAAGGGGATCGACTTGTCGGTGAGCCGGGCGATGTCCCGACCACAGAAGAGGATGCGGCCCTGGTCGACCGTGTGCTTCCGGTACACGAGCTGGAGCAGCGTGCTCTTGCCCGCGCCGCTCGGCCCGGTGATGAACGCGAACTCGCCGCGTTCGACCTCGAGGTAGACGTCCTTGAGGGTCGGCTGGTCTTCGCGGAAGTACTTGAACACCCCGTCGAAGACGAGGATGGGCCGCTGCGCGGCGCGCGCGTCGGCGCGGGCGCCTGCGCGGAAGAAGGCAAACGGACGGACCACCTTGCCCTCGTCGTCCCCTGGATCTCTCGGCATTCCCGGCATGCTTCCGGCATACCGGTCCCGCTCGATCGGGGGCAAGAAAGTGACCGGTTGGTGGCCGAAGGGCCCGCCATCACGAGCGAATCGCCCCCGAGGCGGGGGCGATTCGGGGCTCAGGGGTCGGAGACGGTGACTTCGAAGAAGTAGTCGCCCGCGCGGCCGCTGCTCCAGCCATCGACGATGAAGTAGTGCGTCCCGGCGTTGAGCGTCCGGTCGATGCGGCTGGTCGACCCCTCGCCGCCGTCGTCGTTGCACGCTTCCTCTTCGAGGGAGACGCACATGTCCGTGTGCATGTGGAGGACGGTATCGAACGAGGACCCATCCGTCGTCGCGACCACCTGCTTGGTCGCGGCCAGATCGAGCCGGAAGGCCACGTCGTTCGACATCGCGCCGCTGCCGCAGAGCGCGGTGTCGTAGTCCGGGAGCGCCGTCACGGTCGAGCCGGTGAAGAGCCCGCCGGTCGCCGGGACCACGTGGGCGGTCTCGCAGGTGTCGTTGCCCGTGACGGGGACGGGCACCGTCGGATCGGAGGCCTCGATCTGGAGCTCGAAGCTGGTGCCGCTGAACGACTCGATGATCAGGTAGTAGGTCCCCGGCGCCAGGTCCCGGAGCCGGCTACGGCTCGGGTTGCCGGAGGTGCAGCGGAGCTGGGTGGCATCGTCACCGCAAGTCTCCTGGATTCCGACGTACATGAACGAGCCGGAGCCGTCCGCCACGACGACGAGGTCGGAGCGCTCCGTGAGCGTCACCTCGTAGACGATGTCCTTGTAGTTGAAGCCACAGCTCAGATCGATGTCGTCCTGCTTGTCCGCGAGGGTCCCGGTGACGGTGGCCGGCGCGGTGATCGGGATGGCGTTCGAGCAGAGGTCGCCCGCCGGCGGCGGGGTCGGCGCCTCGAAAGCGATGTCGAGGGAGAAGTCGTTCTCACGGGACGACGAGCCCTCGACGACCACGAAGTAGGTCCCCGCCGGGACCTGATGGAGCCGGGTGCCGGCCGTCGATCCGCGGACGCAGCGCATGTCGGTCGTGTCGTCGCCGCAGGTACTCTGGATGGCCACGGAGAGCGAGTCTCCAGAGACGGAGGCGGCGCTGACCACGACGTCTCGCTCTTCGGTGGTCGTGAAGCTGTAGACCAGGTCGGGGGCGCTGGTGGAGCCACAGCTGGTGGTCACGTCGTCGTCCACGTCCACCAAGCTTCCGGGGAAGGTGCCGCCGGCCGAGACGTCGAGCGGCATCGCGCAGGACTCGTTGCTGGGCGGGTCGGTCGGGTCCTCGAAGACCACCTCGACGCCGACGTCACCGCCGATGTCGGCGATGAGGACGAAGTACTGGCCCGCCGGGAGCGCACGGCGGCGCACGGCGCCCGGGAAGCCGCTGTTGCACTCGAGCTCGCTGGTGCGCTCGTCACAGGCCGAGCGGAGCGCGACGTAGGTGATGCTCCGGCCCTCGGCGCGGACGGTCACGTCCTGGGACTCGGTCAGGTCGAACGTGAGCACCAGGTCGCGGCGACCGGAGGGCGCGCAGCCGAGCTCGTAGTCGGGAATCGCGCCGAGGCTCGTCAGCTCGAAGAAGCCACCCGCCGAGACATCGAGCGGGTCGTCGCAGGCGTCGTAGCGGACCGCGCCGCACTCGGCCTCGTCGATGTCCTCGTCGCAGTCGTTGTCGATGCCATCTTCGCAGACCTCGTTGATGGTCGTGCCGCGCGTGGGGTCCCGATCGTCACAGTCGGTGCCGCCCTCGCAGAACCAATCGGCTTCTCCGTCCTCGTCGAAGTCGCGGCTGGTGCGGCGGCAGAGCTTCGCCTCTTCATCGCAGCGGTCGATGGTGCAGACGTCGTCGTCGTTGCAGGTTTCGGGCACGCCGGGCATGCAGCCCTCGATGGGGTCACAGACCTCGGTGCCGTTGCAGAAGATGCCGTCGTCGCAGACGGCGGGCTCGACCCGGTAGACGCAGATGCCGCGGTCGTCGCAGATGTCGCGAGTGCAGGCGAGCTCGTCGTCGCAGTCGTCGTCGGTCGTGCAAGGGATGGAGCCGTCCGGCAGGCCCGGGTCACCCATGTCCAGCGGACCGGCGTCGGACCCGGCGTCCATGGCCGTGCTGTCGTCGTCGCCGCAGGCGCCGAGCGCGAGCACGAGGGAGAGGGTCCAGAGCCGGGCCACGGAGGCGGTGTCGAGCGAGCGCATGCGAAGGTCCTTCAAGGCCGGGGCCGAGGCACCGGTCCCCATGACATAGCGGGCGTGAGCGTCGCACGCACGCGATGGCAGACGGTAGCGGGGCGCGGGGGGTTGTGACCACCCTCACCTCCTGCGAGCTCTCGGCGGCGCAGGCTCCCGGCGATATGAGCGACGCCGTACTCTACGAGCGCCGCGGCGTGGTGGGCGAGATCGTCCTGAACCGCCCCGACGGCCGCAACAGCATGACCCCCGAGCTACTGGAGGCCTTCGCGGCCGCCTCGGCTCAGGCCAGGGAGGACTCGGAGATCCGCTGCCTGATCGTCCGCGGTCAGGGGCGCTGCTTCAGCGCGGGGGCCGATCTGAAGGCGAATCTGCAGACGGGCGGCGGGCTGCCGCACGAGCGTTCCTACGCGATGTACGCACCCTTCCTCTCACTGAACGACATCGAGGTGCCGATCGTGGGCGCGCTGAACGGGCACGCCGTGGGCGGCGGGTTCGGGCTGGCCCTGACCTGCGACATCCGCATCGGGAAGAAGGACGCCAAGTACGGCGCGAACTTCGCCCGGCTCGGGTTCGGGAGCGGAATGGCGATCAGCTACGTGCTGCCGCGGCTGGTCGGCGTCTCGAAGGCGGCCGAGCTGCTCTTCACTGGGCGGCTCGTCGAAGGCGAAGAGGCGGCGGCCATCGGCCTGCTCTCCGAGGCCGTGGATGGCGACGAGGTCCTGCCGAAGGCTCGAGCGCTGGCGGACGAGATCGCCAAGAGCGCGCCGCTGGCCGTCCGCGCCATCAAGCGAGCGCTGCGGCACAACCTCGACTGGGACCCGAAGCCGGCCGCGCGCTATGAGGCAGCGCTGCAGGCGGACACGCTCACGACCGAGGACGCCAAGGAAGGGATGGCGGCCCTGCTCGAGAAGCGGGCGCCGGAGTTCCAGGGGCGCTGAGCCTCAGAGCGGGAAGTGCTCGGCCGTCCGAGTGCGGATGGCCTCGATGAAGCGCTCGACCTTCACCGGCAGGTAGCGCCGACTCGGGTAGAGCACGTAGAGCGGCGGGCGCATCGCCGGCTCCCCGCCGAAGAGTCGAACGAGCTCGCCCCGCTCCACCGCCGGACCGTGGATGAACGAAGGGAGCCGCGCGATGCCGATGCCAGCCAGGGCGGCGTCGTGCGCCATCTCGAGATCGTTGACGACCAGCACGGGCTCCACCTCGACGCTCCAGTCGCCCCGCCGCCAAGTTTCGGTGGGACGAAAGCCGATGTGGCGGGCTCGAGCGAAAGACTCCCGCGTCGGTGAGCCATGGCGGTCGAGGTAGGCGGGGCTCGCGACGTCATGGACGTCACCGACCCCAATCTTCTGGGCGATCATCGATGAGTCGGGAAGCTCACCCACCCGCAGCGCGGCGTCGAACCCTTCGTCGACGAGGTTCACGTGGCGATTGGTCAGGACGACCTCCACGACGAGGTCGGGCGCATCGTCCAAGAGCCCGGCCAGCAGTGGAACGAGGAAGCGCCGACCATAGGCCGTCGGCACCGACACGCGGAGCCGGCCGACGACCTCCCGCTGGCGCCCGCGAGCCTCGGCGTTGGCTTCACGCACCTGCGCCGCGATCGCCGCGCAGCGGGTGTAGTAGCGAGCCCCCGCGTCCGTGAGCCGAAGGCTGCGGGTCGTGCGGTGGAGCAGGCGCACTCCCAGCCCCTCTTCGAGCTTCCCGATGCGCTCGCTGACGGTCTGTTTGCTCAACCCGACGCGTGCCGCCGCCGCCGTGAAGCTCTCCGCATCCACCACTTCGGCGAAGAGCACCATGTCCCGTGGCTCGACCATACGACCCGCCCATTGTCCGACTATTCCGGACAGACAGTCAATACGTGCGCCCATTGTCCGACATGCGCATCATAAACAAGCTCTTCCTCGAGGCCGGCGCAGACACCCGGCCCAAAGGAGAGACCCATGAGCGATTCCCCCATTTCCGCCGCCGACGAGCGGGCCATTCGCAATCTCGTCGCGCGCTACACGCTGACCACCGACGACGCCGACGCCGACGGCTTCATGGACTGTTGGGTCGCCCCCGAAGAGTTCGGCGGCTACGAGAGCGGTCCCTTCGGGAGCATGGCGACCTGGCAGGAGCTCTACGAGTTCGAGAAGGAGCACGTGGGGCCGGGCGGGATGGCCAACGGCAAGCGACACCAAGTCACGAACCTCCTCATCGAGCCGGTGTCCGCGGACGAGGTGCACGTGACCCACGACATGATCGTCCTGGAGGTCGCCCAGGAGCCGAGGATCATCGCGACCGGTCGCTACGACCGAAGCCTGGTGGTGCGGACGTCGAAGGGCTGGCGCTTCAAGCAGCGAACCCTCTCGGTCGACCCGGGCTTCTTCGTGTTGATGGAGCAGTGGAAGCAGGCGGGTACGAGTCATGGGGAATGAGCTCGCAGGCTCGACGGTCCTCGTCTTCGGAGCGACCGGCAACGTGAGCCATGGCGCCGTTCACGCGTCCTGGCGGCAGGTGGGTCTGACCCGCGGACCAGCGACTCACGGAGCGTCCACGCGGCGGGTCGTCGAAGCGCTGGACCTCGACGAGGTGGCCATCCGAGTCACGCAGTGTCGGTGACGCGGTAGATGCGGCAGCTGCCCTGGTCGAGGGCGAGCTCGAGACCGAGGAGCACCGCGTAGGAGTGTGCGGTGCGATCGAGGTCGCGGACGTCGCAGAAGGTCCGGCGAACTCCACGGCCCCGACGAAAGCATGTGTCAGAGTGCCGGTGTGCGTCTCGTGCCGGACCGGAGCTTCCCCGCGTATGCCTACGTGCCCGGCGAGTCGCCACACCCGACCAAGGACCCGGCCGGGCATTCGTTCGGGGACGACGCGTCGGCCGACCCGCTCGCCTTCGAGTGGGGAGTCGACCTCTACGAGCACGGCTACTTCTGGGAAGCCCACGAAGCGTGGGAGCCCCTGTGGCGATCGAGCGACGGATCCGAGCGCGAGCTCCTGGCGGGGCTGATTCAGTGCGCGGCGTCGTGCCTGAAGGTTCGGGTGGGGGAGCGACGCGGAGCCCGGCGCTTGGGCGAGCGGGCGGTCGGTCACCTGCGCGGGGTCGGCGGCGTGGTTCGTGGCGTGGATGCGGCGACGCTGGCAGAGGCGCTCGAGGCGTGGCTGGCCCGTGCCCCGGAGGACCTGGAAGCGCGACCGCAGATCGCGTGGGCGTGTTGAGAGCCGCGAGGGGAGCGAGCTCGTGCTGGTCGGGAGACCCGCAAACGGCCTCGCACCCGTTCAGCGGCAGCGGGTATCGATGGCGGGGCCGTGGCAGGTGGTGCAGGCCCGAGGGTTGCGGCGGTAGTCGTCCTGGCAGCGAGCGGCGTAGCCGGGTGCGTGGGGGCTGAACCCAGCGCCGATGCCGCGGGCGCCATGGCAGACGACACAGTCCCGCTCGGCGTGGCAGCTGGTGCAGGTGGTCATGGAGCGGCGCGCCTCGATGCCGTGGGCGTCGACGAAGCTCGGTGGGTGGAAGCGAGCGCCGGCGCGGGCGACGGGGGCAGCCATCGGGCTCAGGCCGAGGCGGCTGTGGCATTCGGTGCAGAAGCGCTGGGTGGTGTGGCAGCTGCTGCAGCGGTGCTGGTCCCGGCGCGCCATCGGGCCGTGGTTGGTGAGGAAGTCCGCGGGGTGGATGCTCGAGGGGCGCACCCGGCCGTCGTGGCAGGCGACGCACTCGCTCTCGGTGTGGCACTCGGCGCAGAGCTCACCGCGGTCGGCGGCGACCCAGCGGTGCCGCACGAGGAAGTCGCGGTCGTGGTCCATGCCGTGGAGCCAGCGCGGCGGCAGCAGCTCGGTGTCGCCGAAGCGCGTCTGGAGCGTACCGTCGGGGCTGCTCACGTGGCAGACCGAGCACTCTCCGCTCGCCTCGTCGCCGCCGAGGCCGGCCGTGCCGTGGCAGCGCCAGCACGACTCCATCGTCGGGAGGTCGCGGGCGGTGGCGGTCTGCCGGTGCTGGATGTCCTCGTGACAGTCGAGACAGCGGACGCCCTCGCGCGCGTGCTGCTGGTGCGAGAAGTGGATGCGCGGCGGCGGAAACTCGGAGGGGACGATGGCCGTTCCGTCGCTGCCGACGTGGCAGTAGCCGCAGCGCTCGGCGCTCGCCTGCTCACGGTCGGTCTGCGCGTCGTGGCAGGGCGCGCACGACGCCTCGGTCGGGATCAGCGACTCGGCGGAGCGGGTGCTGTCGGTGGCGCCCTCGTGGCAACGCTCGCAGCGCAGGCGCACGTGCTGCGGGTGGCCGTGGTCCATCCGGAGGGCGATGCGCTGGGTCGGATAGATCACCGGCGAAGGAAGCTCTTCGGTGTCGTTCTGCGACCGGGAGTGGGTCAGGGCGCCCGCGAACGTGATGGTGAGCGCCGCGCCGAAGAGCAAGCGCGCCTTCATCGCCATGTCCTCAAGAGGAAGCTCGCCAATGCGCGGACCCGGTGTCGCACGAGGCCGCTGTGGGCCCACTCGACGTCCAGCGCAAAGCGGCTCTGTCGGGTCAGCCGAAACTCACCGCCGAACGCAAGTGACACGGAGGTGGTGTCGCGTTGCTGCCGCCAGGGATCGTCGAAGCGCCACACCGAACCGCGCCACCACGCCGCGCCCCGTGCACCGATGTTCCGCCGGACCTCACCGAGGACGGCGGCGACCGGCCGAAGGGATCCCCCCCACACGAAGCCGCGGAGCTCCGCCCGCCAGCCGCCGCGCGCGATGCGGCCCCAGAGCTCGCCGCCGAGGTCTCGCTCGACCTCGTTGCCCGGCTCCGACCGACGACCGCGCAGGATCCCGCCGAGGCGCACGTCGCCGATCGGCGGCGCGTCGAGCGCGAGCTCGAGCTGGCTCACCGGCACCGGGTCGAAGAAGCCCCAGATGCTCCCAGCGTCGAAACGCGGCACGTGGTGGCGGATGCGAACGCGCGCCGTGCCTTCGAAGGCGTGCGCCGCGAGCTCCGCGTAGGCCTCCACGAGCTCCCCGCGGCCGAGCTCCCAGACCATGTCGCCACGCAGCTCGAGCGCCGCGTGCGGTCGGCTGGTGAGCCCGACGCCTGCATAAGAGAGCACCGTGCCCTCCTCGCTTCGCATCTCCCGCACGAAGGCGCGCGCCTTGGCGTAGCGGTCGAGGCCCACCGCCACCGCTGCACCGAAGAGGCGCGTGCGTGGCGTCGGCTGGATCTGCGGGTAGTCGCTCGGCGCCAAGGTCTCCGGCAGCACCAGGTGAATGGAGCCCTGGGTGCCGAGCCCGGGGCTGCCGCCGAAGGTGCCCGGCCGGACCTGCCGGCCGGCGTAGCCCTCGAGCTCGAGCCAGCGGAGCGGTCGCGCCGCGACCCGGCCGCCATCGAATCGGTACATGCCCGCCGGGTCCATCCCGATCTGACGCCCCGCGCGGACCGAGAGCCCCCGCGGGCCCCGCAGCTCCAGCTGAAAGGTGGGCACGTCGAGGCGGGTGCGGCGGGCGAGCGGCTGGTAGCCGAGCGCGTCCGACGCGTTGGTCGCGTCGTAGCAGCGGTCGGTGTCTCGGATGCAGTCGCGGCCGAAGTCCTGGTCCAGACGCAGCGCGAGCGAGGTGTGGATCTGGAAGCGGGATTCGGCCGGGTCCTCGCCCAGCTTCAGCACGTGCATGAGCCCCAGGGTCTCGACGAAGCGACGGCGCTCCCAGACGATCGGCGAGAGCGTGGACGCGACGGCATACGTGGTGAACGAAGCGTCCGACTGGACGTTCCAGAAGCTCCGCTCGGCCGGCTCCGGGCGCGCGGTCGGAGCCGTGGAGGTCCACGTCTGCGCGTGGGCGCTCGAGGCGGCGAACACTCCCAGAGCCACCAAGAGCAGGACCGCGGCGCGCACCGGCGCATGAGGCCCATCGCTGCCGACCGGTGTCAAACGGATGCGGGCTCCGGGAGGGTCTTCAGCAACGCGCGGAGCTCCTTCAGCCGCTTCGAGTGACCATCGCCCCGGCGGCGCGGCGCGTCCTTCATACGTCGGATGATCGCCTTCTTCTGCTCGGCGCTCAGCGGGACCCCGGCCTGGGCGATGGCCATGAGCGACGCCTGAGTCGGGGGCGGGTTCTGCTCGAAGTCGAAGCGCGAGGTCACTCGATCGCGCTCGTGCTCGGAGAGGGTGAGCGCGTCGTCGATACGGCCGGCCGCCGCGAGCCGAGCGCAGACCTCGTGGAGGAACGCATCGGCCGGCTCGCCGAAGTGCGCCCGCAGCTCGGCCAGACTCCGCGGCTCTCGGTCGACGGTCGCCCAGAGGGGCCAGCGCCGGTCCGTGGGCAGCTCCTCCGCGAGGCTCGGATCGAGCGCGGGGTGGTCACCGAGGGCGACGAGGAGGTCGTAGAGCCGATGGTCGTGCTTCGGGTGCGTGGTGACGGCGAAGCTGCGCAACACACGCACCAGCCATTCGCGCTCGGGGAAGCGTCGGAGGAGCGCGGCCAGCGGCACCGAGAGCGAGCTCGCGCGTCGCCAATCGCCGTAGGCCCGCGCGACGAAATCGCGGTCGAGGAGTGCCGTCAGCAGCGCCTCGGCGCACGCCGGGTCGGTGACCTCGGCGACCGCGTCCCAAGGCTCGCTCGGTCCGCGGAAACACCAGCGGTTCGGCTCGATGGAGTGCTCCCGCACGAAGCGGACCAGGAGCCGCTCCGCATCCACCCCGGTCGCGGCCGCCCACTCGTCGTAGCGGTCGGCGTCGGTCGGTCCGTCCGAGTCCAGTCCGACCGCCAGCGCGTCGAAGTAGCGGACGAGGTCTCCGTCGCGGAGCGCCCGAGCCATGGCGAGGGTCGCGTCTTGCAGCCGAAAGCGCTCGTCGGATTCGGTCCGCCAACCGTCAGGCGGCGTGGCCAGCTCGGGGGCGGCCTCGGCGACCTCGACCTCTCGACCACCGTCGACGCGTGCCCGCGCCTCGGCCAACGGACCATCGACCCGCGCCGCGACGTCGTCGAAGAGGATCGCCGCCCGGAGCGGCTCCACGACGGTGATCCACGCCGCGGTGCTCGCGCCGATCCGCTCGGCGACTCCGATGGCCGCCTCCGCGAGCAGCGTCGCGAAGCCGGTCGGCCGCGTCCGCTGCTGCCCCTCCCCGCCGAGCCGGACCATCGCGTCGACCCACGTCGGCTCCGGGGCGGCCCCCGACTCCACGAGCCGCGCCGCCATCGCCGCGAGCGCATGCAGCTCCGAGCCCCCGCGGTCGGGCCCCGTCTCGATCCGCTCGGTGGCCATCACGGCGTCGAACGCATCCCTGAGGCCCCCATCACCGGCGAGCGCCAGCTCGACCAACGCGAGCCCGCGGTCGTGCTTCCGGGTCCAGCCGATGGTCTGCATGAGCCGGCGGGCGCCTTCGAGCTCGCCCGCCCGCGCCAACGTCTGCACGGCGGGGAGCGCCGGCGCGTAGGGGCAACGCGCCAGGAGATCGATGGCGAGATCGACGCGACCCGCCCCCACCACGGCAGCCGTCCAAGCCCGGAGCATCGCCTCGTCGACGAGCTCGGCAGGTTCCAGCTCCGCCAGCCCGGAGAGCACCTCACGCGCGTCGGCGAACGCGCTCGGCCGCACGGCTGTCACCCCAAGGAGCACCGCCAGCCGTGCGGCCGGGCTCAGCTCTCCGTCGATGCCGAGGCTCGCCCAGCTGCTTCCCTGCTCGCCGAGGTGGACGGCGTCGTCCAGGCAGAGCCGCGCGTCGGTCGACTCCAGCCCTTTCAGCGCTCGACCACAGGCGTCCGCGAGGCTCCCCATGGGGCTCGCTTTTAGCAGAGGAGCCCCCAAAGGGCGCGAGGCGCCCCAGGGATTCCGGGGCGCCTCGCGGTCGGAGGGCTCATAAGCCGAGTTCTGTTCCGCGCCGTCGTTGCCGATGACGTGGTGAGGATCATTCATCTAGGGCCGCCGTCACCGACGGCCTCGAGCGATACAACCCGGAAGCTCGGGCGGGCCGCCCTCGAACGCTTCCCTATTCGATCTTGCTCCGAGTGGGGTTTGCCATGCGACCGACGTCACCGCCGGCCCGGTGCGCTCTTACCAGCACCCTTTCACCCTTACTCCGCGGCCCGAAGGCGGCGAAGCGGTTTGCTTTCTGTGGCACTTTCCTCGGGGTCGCCCCCACCAGGAGTTACCTGGCACCCTGCCCTGTGGAGCTCGGACTTTCCTCCCGTGCGAATGAACACCGAGCGTGAACGCTCGGGCCACCACACCGGCGACCCTCCGAACCGCTCCGACGGGCACTCGATACGACTCCGATGCCCCCTCGGCAAGGCTTCGTGGTCCTGCGCCTTTCTTGACCCCGATCCGGTCCCGCATAGCGTCGAGCCATGCGGCGCTCCGTCTTCTTCCTGCTCCTCGGCGCCCTCGCGTGTGGCGAGGCGTCCCCCGAGAGTGCCCCAGACGCGGGAGCGGCCGCCGTTCCCGTAGCCACCGAGCCCGAAGCCCCCATCCGGCCCTCGCCGGTCGTCGACGAGCCCGAAGAGGTCGCGCCGGTCGACGATGGCCGCCCGATGGCGAGCATCCCGGCGGGCGAGCTGCTGGTCGGCAGCCGGCCCGGGTCCTTGGGCCGCAACGCGACCGCCGAGGCGGACCTCGTCGCCGTGTCGCTGCCCGCCTTCGAGATCGACCGCCGCCCCTACCCCAACGACCCCGACCGGCCGGCGATGGTGAACGTCGACCGCCGACAGGCCACCGAGCTCTGCGAGCAGGAGGGCAAGCGGCTCTGCACCGAGCTCGAGTGGGAGCGCGCCTGCAAGGGCGAGGGTGACCGACGCTTCCCCGTCGGCGATACCTTCGCCACCGAGGGCATGAGCCCCTTCGGCGTCTATGCGATGGGGACCGAGCACGGCGAGTGGACCGCCAGCCCCGACGTCCGCGACCTGGCGCCCGGCACCGTGAACGCCGCCGTCTTCCGCGGCGCCGCGCCGGACCAAGAGGCGCCCTTCCACCGCTGCGCCGCGCGACGCGCGACCGCTCCCTCGACCCAGTCGCGGCACCTGACGTTCCGCTGCTGCCGTGGGCCTCAGGCCGACGCGACCTACCCCACCGAGCGCACCACGCCCCGCGTGCAGCGGCTCGAACAGACCGCCGACGAGATGAAGGCGCACCTGGCGTCCGTGCCCGAGGTCGCGGCCTTCGCCGAGCGCTTCGTGCCGGCGACCGACGAGTCCATGACCCGCGCGGTCGGTGACCTCGCCCTGCTCCATGGCTGGGAGCTCGCCGGGCCGGTGCTCCGCTGGACCCCGGTCGATGGCGAGGAGATCTGGGTCTACAGCGGCAAGGTCGACGACCGCGCCGCCGTCATCGCGCTCTTCCGCACCGCGGACGAGCGGCTGCTGCACGGCGCGTCGATGCTCTTCGACCCGGAGGAGGGACCGGTGGCGGTCGCCTTCACGCCGCCGGAGCGACGCTTCCTCAAGCTCTCGGTCGATTGGGCGCTGACCGCCGCCGACGCGGTGCTGGTCTACGGCGAGGACTCGACGCTCTCGTTCGAGCCCCGCTGACTCACTCGTCGAGCTGGTCCACGAGCGCCTGGGGCGGATCGCTCATTCGCTCGACGTAGAAGCGCGCGAGCCAACGGTTGCCCTGTTCGATCTGTGATTGGGCGGCCGCCGCGAGGCGGAGGTCGGGGATGGGCGCGAGGTCGAGCGCGCGGCCGAGGGGCACGAAGATGCTCTCGCGATAGCCCTCCTGGACCATGTCACCGGAGAGCCGTCGCAAGGCGACCGGGTCCCCCTGCGCCTGGAGGAAACGCTGGGTGATCGCCTCGGCGTGGGAGGGAGAGAGCGAATGCTCGTGCTCGTCGCGGAGCACCTGGGTCTGGAAGTGCGCGGCGAGGCCGAGCGCGAGCTGCGGCTCGAGGGCGATGGCGCGGTCGTATGCACGGAGGGCGCCGTCGAAGTCTCCGTCGTCGCGGCGGACCTCCCCGAGCTTCATCCAGGCGTAGAACGCGTCCGGCTGGGCGTGGGTGGCCTGGGTCCAGAGCGCTTCGTCGCTCCGCCAGTGCGCGAGCTGAACGACCGTGGCCGCGGCGTACGCCGCCACGACGAGGGCGAGCCCGGCGAGCCGTCGCCCCTCGAGCTCGGCCACGCTGGCCGCCGCGAGAAGCGCAAGGCCCACGAGCGGGAGCGAGAGGTAGCGGTCCTGCACTTCGAAGTAGAGCGGCACGACGTTGCTGGCCGGGATCAGCAGCACCACGAACGTGAGGAGCCCGACGAGGGGCAGCCGGTGGCCGCGCCGAACGCAGAAGCCGGCCACGAGGGCGAGGACGAGCGGGCCGGTCCACGCGCCCCACCCCGGCGCCTCCCGATGGATCGGGTAGATGGGCGAGAGCTCGAAGGGGAAGACCGCCTGGCTGAGGTGGTGCCCGAACGAGCCGGCCACGAGGCTCACCCGGCCGAAGCCCACGAGGGGCTCGCGCACCATCTCCGCCTCCTGCCAGATGCCGAGCGCGACGAAGGCGAGCCCGGCAGCGACCGTCGCCGCCGGCACCTGTCTCAGCGCGGCCTCCCGCCAGGGCCTCCGCTCCAGGACACCATCGACGAGCGCCCAGACGAGCGGCAACGGGAGCACCGTGGTCTTGGAGAGCGCGGCGGCCGCGAAGGCCAGGAGCGAGAGGAGCGATGCGCGGTCGTTCCAGCGCTCGCTCTTCAGGTGGGCCAGCGTCGCCAGCCCGGCGAAGAGCGCAGCCAGCACGTCCTTGCGGCCCGTCGCCCACTGGACGACCTCGATCTGGACGGGGTGGATGGCGAAGAGGAGCGTGCCGAAGAGCGCCGCCCACTCGCCGAGCCCGAGCGCCCGGAAGACCCGGCGCCAGACCATCGCCGCGCCGATCCACAGCGCGAGACTCACGACGTGGAGCGCCGGCCCGGAGGGACCGAAACACGGCACGTCGATCCAGTAGGAGAGCAGGTGCAGCGGGTGGTAGGCCTCGAAGTGGGGCCCACTCCAGATCGCCACGAAGTGCGCCCAGGAGACCGACTGGATCGGCTCGAAGTCGACCAGAAAGCGCTGGTCGTCCCAGCTGGTCATCAGCCCGTGACCGAGCCCGCGTGCGAAGACCGCCGCCGTGACCGCCGCGAGGATCAGGTCGGCGCGGACACGGGCGAAGCGGCTCGGAGGCTCCGGCTCGGTGGTCACGCTGGGTGCATACCGCGAGGCCGGACCCCGATGCACCTCCGTGTGCATCGGCGTCCGGTGCTACTGTGGTATTCCTGAACTGTCGGATGCGAGCTTGGGTGGCAGCGATCGTCTCGTGTGTGGCCCTGGCGGGCTGCGGGGACGATGGCGGCCCGGGCGAGCCGCTGCCGTGCGAGGACGACGCGACCTGTGACGACGGGGTCTTCTGCAACGGAGTCGAGCGCTGCACGCCGGAGGACCCCAACGCGAACGCGTTCGGGTGCGTGGCCGGAGTGGCGCCCTGCGGGGACACGGCCGCATGCATCGAGACCGACGACAGCTGCGACGAGGCCTGTGACACTCCCGACGGCGACGGAGACGGCTTCGACCGCTTCGCCTGCGGGGGGGACGACTGCGACGACGAGGACCGTGACCGCTTCCCCGGCAACCCGGAGGTCTGCGACGACGGCCACGACGAGGACTGCGACCCGGTGACCGTCGGGGCGCGCGACCAGGATGGTGACGGCTTCGTGGATGCGCGCTGTCGGAACGAAGGCGGCAGCGCGGGCACGGACTGTGACGACCGAAATGCCCGGGTCGGCCCGCTACGCACCGAACGGTGCAACGGCGTCGACGACGACTGCGACGGCGACGTGGACGAGGGTGTGGCCATCGACGGTTTCGCCGACATGGACGCCGACGGCCGGGGCGACTCCAGCCGGGCTCTCCGCGCATGCGGCGACGCCGCTCGCTTCGCGGCGGTCGGCGAGGATTGCGATGACACCGACCTCGAGGTGCAGCCCGCGCAGAACGAGATCTGTGACGGCAAGGACAACGACTGCGACGGCACGACCGACGAGAACGCGGGCGAGGTCTACTGGTACCTCGACGCCGATGGCGACGGCTACGGGGAGATCGACGGCGACCCGCTGCTGAGCTGCGACCCCGTCGCCGGCCGCTCCATCCTGCCGACCGATTGCGACGACGGGAACGGCGACGTCAGCCCGGCGAGCGTGGAGGCCTGCAACGGCGTCGACGACGACTGCAACGGCGTCGCCGACTTCATCGGCCCGGGCGGTGACCTCGAGGACGACGACCGCGACGGGGTGGCCGACACGAGCTGCGGCGGCACCGACTGCGACGACCGAGACCCCTTCGCCGCGCCCGGCTTCCCCGAGCTCTGCAACGACCGCGACGACGACTGCGACGGCGTGGTCGACGAAGGCGTGACCGAGAGCGACTGGTACGTCGACCGGGACGGAGACGGCTACGGCGACGGCTCGCCGATCACCATGTGTGCGCTCGGCTCCGGCTACGCGCCGCGGGCGGGCGACTGTGACGATCGAAGCGTCGACGTCGCGCCCGGTGCGCTCGAGGCGTGCGACGGGATCGACCAAGACTGCGACGGCGCGATCGACGAGGGCGCCGCGGCGCGCTGCGGCGGGGGCGGCAACGCCAGCTACGCCTGTGTGAGCGGGCGATGCCAGGTGGCCGGATGCCAACCGGGGTTTGGTGACTGCGACCTGCGCGACGCGACCGGATGCGAGACCCCGCTGGAGAGCTCGACCGACCACTGCGGCGTCTGCTTCGGCACCTGCAGCGGCACCTGCACCGCTGGCGTGTGCTCGACCGCCCCGGCACCTTGGAGCCTGCAGGTGCTCGCGTTCGACGAAAGCATCGAGCCCTTTGGCGACTACGTCCCGGCGGGCGGTGGTCGGGTCACGACGCTCACGATGAGCCCGACGCGGGAGTGGCTCACGGACGCGAGCGGTACGGCGATGGTGTCCGTCCCCCTCCGAACCTGGGTCCGGGCGAGCGGGGGCGGTCTCTACCCGGTGGTCGCCGAAGTCGACGCCGCGGGACCGATCGGCTTCTTCTTCTTCGGCAGCGAGGACGGCACCACGGCGGCCGTCTACCCGCCGCCGGTCGCGCAGCTCGAGCCGCTCGGCGGGCAGCGCCCTTCTCGAGGCGTGGTCGCCATCCGGGACATCGGACCGGGGATCCTGGCGGGCTACGACCAGCCGATCACCCTGGGGGTCCCGTTCCGGAGCGCAGTCGGTGGCAGGTACTTCTTCCGCGACATGATCCTCGACGGGCCGCCGGCCTTCCGCGAGGACCAGGACCTCGTCGTCTTCGGCGATGTCGCTCCGGGCCCGATCGTGATCGACGCCCCCGGCTGCGTGCTGCGCTCGGTGGACCCGGTGGTCTACGCGGGAGCGCTCACCGCCGTGCGGGTCCGGTGCAACGAAACCCCGGCGGAGTTCTGATGCGCGCTCTCCTCGTCATGGCGGCTCTCACGGCGCTCGTCGGCTGCGGCGACGACGGCGGCGGCGGCTTCGCCGTCTGCACCAGCGACGAGCAGTGCGACGACGGCGTCTTCTGCAGCGGCGTCGAGCGCTGCGCCCCGGAAGAAGTGGGCGCGAGCTCCGTCGGTTGCGTGGGCGGAGCTCGGCCGTGCGACGTGGGCGCCGCGTGCATCGAAGTCGAGGATCGCTGCGAGGGCGGCTGCACCACGCCCGACGGCGATGGGGATGGCGTGGAGCGGATCGCCTGCGGCGGCGCCGACTGCGACGACGAAGACGCCGAGCGCTACCCAGGCAACACCGAGGTATGCGACGCGGACGGCCACGACGAGGACTGCGACCTGAACACCATCGGCGAGCTGGACCGGGACCGGGACGGCTTCGTCGACGACCAATGCGCGAACGTCGGGGGCGCTTCGGGGGTCGACTGCAACGACCGTGAACCGGGCGTCTCGCCGATCGGCGAGGAGGCGTGCAACGGCCGCGACGACGACTGCGATGGCAACGTCGACGAAGGCGTGACCATCGACGGCTTCCTCGACGCCGACGCGGATGGCCACGGCGACCCGTCGATGGCGATGCGCGCATGCCTGGGACGCGGTCGCTTCGCCGAGGTCGGCGACGACTGCGACGACGCGAGCCCCGCCGTCTTCGCAGGCCAGGTCGAGATCTGCGACGGCGAAGACAACGACTGCGACGGTCTCACCGACGAAGGCACGCGACCGGTGTTCTGGTTCCCGGACGCCGATGCCGACGGCTATGGCGACGCGGCGGGTCCGGCGGTGCTCTCGTGCGAGCCGGTGGCGGGCCACGCGCTGCTGCCGACCGACTGCGATGACGGCGACGACGCCGTGAACCCTGCGGAGCTCGAGAGCTGCAACGGCGTGGACGACGACTGCAACGGCGTGGCCGACTTCGACGCGGGCGACGGAGACCTGGAGGACGACGACCGGGACGGCGTCGCCGACGAACGCTGCGGCGGCCTGGATTGCGACGACCGAGATCCGCACGCCGCCGGGACGTTCGCCGAGCTCTGCAACGGACGCGACGACGACTGCGACGGGATGGTGGACGAGGCGACCACCGCCTCCGACTGGTTCGTGGACCTCGACGGCGACGGTGTCGGCGCCGGGTCGGCGATGCGGATGTGCATCGTCGGCTCGGGCTTCGTGCCGACGGGGACCGACTGCAACGACGGCGACCGGCAGGTGCTCCCCGGCGCGACGGAGCGCTGCAACGGCGTGGACGACGACTGCGATGGCGTGGTCGACGAGCGCGCGACCGCGCGCTGTTCCGGTCCCGACGCGGTCTTCGTGTGTGGCGACGGCTACTGCCAGATCAACCGCTGCCCGGACGGGCGCGGCGACTGCGATGGCAACCCCGCCAACGGCTGCGAGGCGGACATCCTCTACGACGAACGACATTGCGGGGCCTGCGGCGCGATCTGCGCGGGGACCTGCCGCAACGGTGGTTGCGACGTGGGTTCGGCGCCGCTGCGCTCGATCACCGTGGTGAACCTGGAGGGCGCGGCCATCACCGACGCACGCTACGGAATCACCGGTCGGCTCTACCCCACGACGGACGGCGAGTTCGAGCTGCGGTCGCAGGTCCACGAGTGGGTGCGCGTGGAAGCCGATGGGTTCCTGCCCATGTTGGTCCCGGCGGACTACGACGGATTCACGCACGGGAATGCGTTCCTCGGTTTCGGCTCCGTGGTGATGGCGCGAACCTCCGAGGTGGAAGACTGGGAAGGGACGTGGGCGCCGACCCACGGCGCGCTGGTGCTGGTCGGCGGCACCGCGGCGGCGGGCGAGACCCGGCCGGTGGTGCTGAGCCTCGACCACGGCGGCGCGTTCCGTGCGCTCGACTTCCGACCTCTCGATGGGTCGAGCGGCGCCTTCTTCACGGACGTCAGCAACGAGGTCGTGGTCTTCACCGACGTGACGCCCGGAGTGGCGACGATCGCGGCCCCCGGGTGCGTCCTCGCCGATCCGAACGTCCGGATCTACCCGGGCGCCATCACGACCGCCCACCTCGACTGCTTCTGAGCTCGCTCAGTGGCCGGGGACCGGGTCCGGCGCCGGGATGCAGACCATCGTGACCTCGATGTCGCGGGTGTGCGCGGTCTGCTCGAAGTCGTGGATGAGCTCGATGACGTCCGGATGCATGTACTGCGAGCGGGTTCCATCGATCTCCACGATGGCCCCTTCCGGAAGCTCGTGGAGCACCTTGTTGACGCTGGCCCGGTTGAGGAACGAGACGTTCTCGCTGAGCTCGAGGCGAATCCGCTTCCGTCCTCCGTCGCCGGGGTCCGAGTCACGATGGCGGACGAAGAAGGCCGTCTGGAGGTTCGATCGGAGGATGAAGAAGAGACCCACGACCATGCCGATGCCGACGCCATAGAGCAGGTCCGTCGCCAGGATGGCGACGATGGTGGTGATGAAGGGGACCCACACGTCGGGGCTCTTGCTCAGCATCTGCTTGAAGAGGCCGAGGTTCGCGAGCTTGTAACCGACGTAGAGGAGCACCGCGGCCAACGCAGCCAGCGGGATCAGGTTCATCACGAAGGGGATCATCACCACCGCGAGCAGCAGCAGGATGCCGTGGACGAAGGCGCTCATCCGGGTCCGGGCGCCGGACTGGATGTTGGTGGAGCCGCGCACGATGACCGCGGTCATCGGCAGGCCGCCGATCAGACCGGCGATGATGTTGCCAGCGCCCTGGGCCACCAGCTCGCGGTTGGTCGGCGTGGAGCGCTTCCAGGGGTCGAGCTTGTCCATCGCCTCGATGCACAGGAGCGTCTCGATGCTCGCGACCGCCGCGATCGTGAACGCGGCGGAGTAGATGTCGAAGTCGGCGAAGCGGCCGAAGGCCGGGAAGCGCAGTGCGCCGAGCAGGTCACCGAGTCCCTCGTCGGGGAGGCGCACCAGGTGCTCGCTTCGCAGCGCCCACTCGGGAGCGACGGTATAGAAGAGCGAGTTGATCACCGCGCCGAGAACGACGACCACCAGGGGACCAGGCACCCAGCGCAGCTCCTTCAGGAACTTGATGCGGCCCCAGAGCAAGAGGATGAAGAGTCCGACCAGCGTGATGGTCACGGCCCCCCAGCCGATGTGACCGAAGGCGTAGCCGAGCTGGTCGAAGAAGTTCATCACCCGCTCGTCGCCGTTCGGAAGCGTCACGGTGACGGACTCGAGCAGGTGCAGGTCGCCCTCGTAGTCCTTGTCGAACCCGAGCGCGTGCGGGATCTGCTTCATGATCAGGATGATGCCGATCGCGGCGAGCATCCCTTTGATGACCGAGCTCGGGAAGTAGTAGGCGAAGATGCCGGCTCGGGCGAAGCCGAGGATCATCTGCATCACCCCGGCGAGGACCACCGCGAGCAAGAAGCCCTCGTAGCCGAGGTCGGAGATTGCCGCGAGGACGATGGCGGTGAGCCCGGCCGCCGGTCCGCTGACGGCGGCCGGCGAGCCACTGACCCACGCGACGACCAGACCGCCGATGATGCCGGAGATCAGCCCCGCCAACGGGGGCGCGCCAGACGCGACCGCGATGCCCAAGCAGAGCGGGAGCGCAACCAGGAAGACGACCACCGACGCCGGCAGGTCGTACTTGAGGTTCGCGAGATAGCCCTTCTCGACCGCGCCGAGCTCCTTGAGATGGGGCGGCGCTTCCGAGGTGCGGCTGTCAGGCGGACGGGTGGAGGATCCGGAGTCGTTCTTCGTCATTGTTGCGGTTGCCAGGGACACCGGCTGACCACCCGGCCCGCCGGTTCGGGCCCCTTTGGAGGCAGGGAGGCTAGATCAAACCCACCCTGAACGCGAACGACATTACATGCAAAGCGCTACATGCATCTTTTCCGGGTGCTCAGCGTTTCCGAGCCACCACGAGCCCATCCGGCGTGGGCGCGCAGACGCTGTCCATCTGGGCGGCGGCCTCTTCGTGGAAGCGGCGCATGCCGGCCCCACGGGGGTCATCGGCGAGAAGCTGACCGAAGAGGTAGGCGTTGTCCCCGAGCAGGAGCCCACCGGAACGGAGGTTCTCGAAGGCCCAGCGGCCGTACCGGTCGTAGCGCTCTTTGTCCGCGTCGACGAAGACCGCGCAGAAGGGTCCCAGAGCGGTGAGCTCCTCGAGCACCTCGACTCCGTCGCCGAGCCGGACCTCGACCTTGTCGCTCAAGCCCGCGAGCGCGATGTTCTCCCGAGCGACCTCGGCGTGTTTCGGGTCGTGCTCGATCGACCAGAGCTTGCCGCCCTCGGGCAGAGCCCGGCCCATCCAGATGGCCGAGTAGCCCGCCAAGGTCCCGACCTCGACCACCTTCGTCGCTCCGATGGCCTTCAGCCAGAGGGCCAACATCTTTCCTTCCGCCGGTCCCACCTGGATCGGCGGGATCCCGTGGCGCTCGTGGGCTTCGAAGGCAGCCTGCAGCGCCTCGTCGTGCGGCGTGTGGACTTTCGCGAGGTAGTCGAGCGCTGCCTCGTCGGCGTATCGGGAGCCCTTGCGAGATTCGGGATCGGCCATCGGAGGCGGCATATCACGCCGTGCGAGCGTGACCAGCCAGCGTCGTGCGCGCTTCCTGCGCGCGAGCGGCACTCACTCGGGTACCATGCCCGCCGTGGAAGGCGGCCAGCCGGGGGAGTTCGGACCCTACACCCTGCTCGGACGAATCGCCGTCGGGGGCATGGCCGAGGTGTATCGCGCACTCGCGCCGCGCACCGGCGCAGACGCGCGGACGGTCGTCATCAAGCGCATGCTCCCGCACATCGCGGCAGAGGCCGAAGGCCTCGAGATGTTCGAGAAGGAAGCGCAGATCGGTGGTCGGGTCCGCCACCCGAACGTGGTGGAGCTCCTCGGCGCCGGGGAGGTCGAGGACGCGCCCTACCTGGTCCTCGAGTACGTGCCCGGCTGCGATCTCTGGCGGCTCATGCGCTGGCTTCGGAGGGAAGGTCGCTCGCTCGGCGTGGAACCCGCGCTGCTCGTCCTCCGTGATCTCCTCCTCGGCCTGCAGGCGGTGCACGACACCGAGAGCAAGGACGGTGCGCCGCTCGCCATCGTCCACCGAGACGTCTCGCCCTCGAACGTGCTCCTCTCGGTCCACGGTGACGTGAAGCTCGGCGACTTCGGCATCGCGCGGGCGCTGCTGGTGGAGGAGCGCCCGCAGGTCTCGAACCAGGCCAAAGGCAAGCTCGGCTACCTCTCGCCCGAGCAGGTGATGGGCAAGGCCGTGGACCAGCGCGCCGACATCTTCGCCGCCGGGGTGGTGGGCGCCGAGCTGCTCATGGGCCGCGAGCTCTTCTCCGGTGGCAGCGAGCTGGCGATTCTCCTCGCGATTCGCGACGCCAAGATCAGCCCCTTCACGCGACTGCCGATCGACCCGGGCCTCAAGGCGGTGGTCTGCGACGCGCTGGCCCGTCACCCCGACCAGCGCATCCCGACGGCGGCCGCGTTCGCCGAGCGGATCGCCGAGCACATCACCAGCCCGGAGCCAGCGATCCGACGAGAGATTGCCGAGCTCGTCCGGGTCGCCTCCGGCGGGAAGGACGACCCCGAGCTCCAGCGCACGCCGGAGATTCGCCACTGGGCCGCCGAGGTCCAACCCACGCCGGTGACGCACGTGACCGCCGCGCTCTTGGAAGCCGACGCGATGCGGCCCTCCTTCCCCGAGACCGCCGAGGTGCTCGAGCACACCTACGCGGTGGAGACGGCCGACGGGACGATCCGCGGGACCTATCGCTTCGCGGAGCTGGCGCAGGCGCTGACGACGGGCGTGATCGGCCCCGGCGACCTCGTCTCGATCGACGGCGGGCGGCCCGAGCCCATCCGGACCCACCCCGCGCTCCACCGGCACCTGCCGATGGCGACGCTGACCCCGGTCACCATGGACCAGCGGCTCGCTCAGGAGCCCGACATCCGCCGCAACTTCGCCGGCGGTGGCTTCGTCCGTGGGCTCGCCGAGACCGCCGTCGCCCGAGAGACCGGGCTGTGGCTCTGCGAGCAAGGGGGCTCCCGCAAGGAGGTCTACGTCGCCGATGGCGTCCCCGAGTTCGTGGGCTCCAACATCGCCGGCGAGATGCTGGGCGAATACCTGGTCGCCCGCGGCGTGCTCTCGCGTGGCCAGCTCGACACCGCTCTGGGCCTCCTGCCACGGTACGATGGTCGGCTCGGCGACACCCTCGTGAGCCTCCGCTACGTGGAGCCGGTCGAGCTCTTTCAGCACATCGCCGCCCAGGTGGAAGAGAAGGTCCTCGACCTCTTCGCGTGGACGAGCGGCGAAGCCACGTTCTACCGAGGCGTGCCGCCGCCCCCGAGCCGCTTCCCGCTCGGGCTCGACGTCTGGGCCCTGCTGGACCGGGGGCTCGCCCACCGAATGGCGGAGGGGCTCGAGGAGGAGCGCTTCCGGAGCCACCTGCTCGACGTCCTGGAGCCGACGCCGCAGCGGCCGGCCTTCGCATCGTCGGGCTCGCTCCCGACGATCCTCGCGGACCTCATGGCCGCGCTCCGAGAGCCCGTCCCCCTTCAGGAGGTGGTCGCGACGCTCGAGGGTCCGGACGACGCCACCCGCGGCTATCGCGCCGTGCTGCTGGGCCTACAGCTCCAGTTGGTCCGCTGGCAGAGCTAGCGTCCTTCGCTCGGGGGCATCGCCACTCTTGACGCACCGCGCCGAGCGGCATACACGCGAACCGGGAAGCGAAGGGAGCGCCAACACATGTCGTACAAGGTCCTGGTCTCGGACAAGCTCGCGGAAGAAGGCCTCGAGGTCCTCCACAAGGCGGAGGGAATCGAGGTGCTCGTCGACACGGGGCTCTCGGAAGACGAGCTCTGTGGGGTCATCGGCGACGTCCACGGCCTGGTCATCCGGAGCGGCACCAAGGTCACGGCGAAGGTCCTCGAGGCCGCCACCGAGCTGAAGGTCATCGGCCGTGCCGGCATCGGCGTCGACAACGTGGATCTGGCCGCCGCCAGCAAGAAGGGCGTCGTGGTCATGAACACGCCCTTCGGCAACGCAGTGACCACGGCCGAGCACGCGCTCTCGCTCCTCGACGCGCTCTGCCGCCACATCCCGCAGGCGACCGCCTCCATGAAGGCGGGCAAGTGGGAGAAGAAGAAGTTCCAGGGGCGCGAGAAGTGGAACAAGACCCTCGGCATCGTGGGTCTCGGCAACATCGGCAAGATCGCTGCCGACCGCGCCCGCGGCTTGCACATGAAGGTGATCGCGGCCGATCCGGTCATCTCCAAGGAAGAGGCCGAGAGCCTCGGCGTCGAGCTCGTCTCCTTCGACGAGCTCCTCCAGCGCTCGGACTTCATCAGCATCCACGCGCCGCTCGTCGACTCCACCAAGCACCTCTTCGATGCCGCCGCGTTCGGCAAGATGAAGAAGGAAGCGCTCCTCGTGAACGCGGCCCGCGGTGGCATCGTGGACGAGACGGCGCTGGTCGCCGCTCTGAAGGACGGCACCATCGCCGGCGCCGCGCTCGACGTCTTCGAGACCGAGCCCCCCGCGAGCGACCACCCGATCTTCGCGCTCGACAACGCGATCGTCACGCCGCACCTCGGCGCGTCCACCCACGAGGCGCAGACGCGCGTCGGCGTCCAGATCACCGAGCAGCTCGTCGCCTACCTCAAGGACGGCAAGGTCGAGAACGGCGTGAACGTGCCCGCCATGAGCGACGACGCCGCCGAGCGCGTCGGCTCGGTCGTCGGCGTCGCCCGCCGCCTCGGCGCCCTCCTCGGGCAGCTCTCGGACGGCCCGCGCGAGTTCCGCGTGACCGCGAGCGGCGCCATCGCCGACCTGGTCTCTCCGCTGGCCCGCGAGGCGCTCGCGGCCTTCCTCGAGAAGCAGACCGGCGAGACGGTGAACCCGCTCTCCGCGCTCTACGAGGCCAAGGACAAGAACGTCGAGCTGGTCGAGGTGAGCGCCCCCGAGGACGCGCGCCCGAACCTTCGCATCACCGTCAACGACGCCGACGGCATCCACACGGCCACCGGCCGCCGCAGCCGCGCCGGCGAGCTGCGCCTCGTGGGCCTCGAGGGCTACCCGATGGACGCGATCCTCAAGGGCCACTCGCTGGTCATCACGAACGACGACAAGCCCGGCGTCATCGGCGCGGTCGGCTCCGTCCTCGGCGAGGCCGGCGTGAACGTCTCCCGGCTCCAGGTGGGCCTGGACGAAGAGACCGGCCGGGCGCTCATGCTCTGGAACGTGGCCGACGTGGTCCCGCCGACGGTGCTCGACGCGATTCACAAGCTCGAGCACATCCAGTCCGCGGTGCTCGTCACGGTCTGAGTGGGGCCTGTCCCATATTCGACGCACTCATCTCGGAGCCCTCGAAATCGCTGAGGCCTCGATCCCTCATCGCCATACGTAGAGTATGACTCTTCGTGCTCAAAACCCCAGCAATCCCGATCATCTGCGAGCTAAGCACGCCGAATATGGGGACAGGCCCTAACACGCGATGACCTTCATCCCGAGCGGGCCTCCGATGGCACCGCCCCGCGGCATGCGGGACGTGCTTCCGGACGCCACGGAAGCCCTCGCGGCGCTGACCTCGCGCCTCATGGGGACCTTCGCCAGCTTCGGCTACCGGCGAGTGACCACCCCTGCGTTCGAGTACGCCGAGGTGCTCGAGCGCGGCATGAGCAACGTCGACCGCGCCGAGCAGCTGCGCTTCTTCGAGCCGGGCACCGGCGAGCTCACGCTCCTGCGGCCGGACATGACGCCGCAGATCGCGCGCATCGTCGCCACGCGACTCGGGCATCTGCCGCCGCCCTTCCGGCTGGCCTACCACGGCACCGTCCTACGACGCCGCAAGGGGCGCGCGCGCCTCGCCCGGCAGTCGACGCAGGCCGGCATCGAGCTCATCGGCATGGACGGCGACCGCGCCGACGTCGAGGTCATCGGCCTGGCCGCGCGCGGGCTCGAAGCCACGGGCCTGGAGCGCTTCGTGATCGAGCTGAGCCAGGTCCGGCTCGGCCAGCAGGCGCTCGAAGCCGTTCCCGAGCCGCTGCGCGCCCGCGCCGCCGAGGCGCTCGCCCGCAAGGACACCTTCCTGCTGGAGGCGATCCTCTCGGAGGGGCGGACCGCGAAGCGGACCCGACAGCGGCTGATGCGGCTCACCGAGCTCTACGGGGACCGCTCGATCCTCGCGGTCGCGCGCCGGAAGCTGCGCGACGAGGCCTCTCGAGCCGCGCTCGACGAGCTCGCTCGGGTCACCGAGGCGCTCGAGGACGCCGGCCTCGGCGAGCGGCTGGCCTTCGACCTCGGCGAGCTCCGCGGCCACGGCTACTACACTGGCGTGAGCTTCAACCTGCTCGCGGACGGACCGGGTGAGCCGCTCGGCGGCGGCGGTCGCTACGACGATCTGCTCGGGCGCTACGGACGACCCGCACCGGCGACCGGCTTCGCCCTGGACGTGGGGCATCTCCAGTGGGCGCTCGAGCTGGCGGGCCAGGCCCCCCAGGCCGTTCGCGCGCCGCGATGGGCGGTCGTGACCGGCGACCCCCACGCCGAAGCCCTCCGCGCCGCGGGCGTCGAGGTGAGCGAGGTGGAGGGGCCGCTGAAGCGCGCGCTCGACTTCGCCCGTGCGTGGGGCTACGACGGGGCCGTCGCGAAGGGCCGCTTCGAGCGGGTCGATGGAGTCAGCCGCAAGGCGGACAGGCTGGACGAAGCCACTCTGGCGTTCGTCCGAGGAGAGTGAGACATGCCGGCGTTGGTCGTTGTCGGAGCGCAGTGGGGGGATGAGGGCAAGGGGAAGATCGTCGACCTGCTCTCACCACACGCAGAGCTCGTCGTGCGATACGCCGGTGGCGCGAACGCGGGTCACACGCTCGTCGTGCGCGGCGAGAAGCTCGTGCTCCACCTGGTTCCGAGCGGCATCCTCCACGAGGGAAAGCGCTGCCTCATCGGTCAGGGCACGGTCATCGACGCCCAGACGGTGATCGACGAGATCGACGCCCTCGAGAAGCGCGGCGTGAGCACCGAAGGCCGCCTCGGCGTGGCCGAGCGGGCGCACCTGGTGCTGCCGCACCACAAGCTCCTCGACGGTCTCCGCGAAGCCGCGGCGGGCGATGGAAAGATCGGCACCACCAAGCGCGGCATCGGCCCGGCCTACGAGGACAAGATCGGCCGGCGTGGCGTGCGGGTCGGCGACCTATGGCGCGACGGGCTGCTCGAGAAGATCGAGGCGAACCTGGCCAACTGGGCGCCGTTCGCGAAAGCGCTGGGCGGTGAGCTCCCGAGCGCGAAGGAGATCGCCGAGCAGGCAGCTGGCTGGGCGAAGCGCCTGCAGCCGCTCGGCTGCGACGCGGCCCGCGAGGCCGCCGAAGCGCTCGGCGCCGGCAAGAAGGTCCTGCTCGAGGGTGCGCAGGGCACGATGCTCGACATCGACCACGGCACCTACCCCTTCGTCACCAGCTCGAGCGCCATCGCGGGCGGCGCGTGCACCGGCGCGGGCGTCGGCCCGACCAGCATCGACAAGGTCGTCGGGATCACGAAGGCGTACACCACTCGCGTGGGCGGCGGGCCCTTCCCCACCGAGCTCGACGGACCGATCGGCGAGCAGCTCCGCAAGGCTGGCGCCGAGTTCGGCGCGACCACGGGGCGCCCCCGTCGCTGTGGCTGGCTCGACCTGCCGGCGCTCCGAATGGCGGCGCGTGTGAACGGCCTGACCTCCATCGCGCTGACCAAGCTCGACGTGCTCACGGGGATGGGGGAGCTGAAGCTCTGCACCGGCTACCGCCTCGGTGGCGAGTCGTACGACGAGCCGCCCTTCGACGGCTGGGAAGACGTCGAGCCGGTCTACGAGACGATGGCCGGCTGGGAAGAGGACATCTCTGGCTGCAAGAGCAAGGACGAGCTCCCGAAGACCGCGCAAGAGTACGTCGCGCGCATCGAGGAGCTCGCGGCCTGCCCGGTCAGCATCGTGAGCGTCGGCCCGGACCGCGAAGAGACCTTCGGTCACGACGCTCCCTTCGGCTGACGAACGTCAGAAGTGCGCCGCGTCGTCCTTCAGGAGCTCGAGTTCCTGCGGGGTCGACGTGCGGCCCAGGATCACGTTGCGATGCGGGAATCGCTCGTACTCCTCGATGACCTTCAGGTGTCGTCGGGCGCTGTCGAGCGCGTAGCCGAAGAACTTCACGTTCTGGGGGCTCTTCGTCTTCGCGGCGACCGCGAGCTCCTCGAAGTAGCCGAGCGCCCGCTCCTGCACCGTCAGGTCTTCGACGTGCAGTAGCGGCACGCGAAGGAACATCTGCTGCACGAGGGGTAGCGCGTCGACGTCCATGAGGATGTGCGCCGCTTCGCTCGCCATGAGTCCGAGGGCGTCCCAGCGGTACATGCGCGGAGTGCCCCGGTACATGTTCCGTGGCGTCTGGTCGAGCAGGAGGGTCAACGCGAGGAGTCCGCGGGGATGAGCGCCCCACGCTTGGATGGTCGCGTCCCAGTTCCGGCCATCGGCGGAGACCGCCAGGAGATCGCCTTCGAAGCGCTCTCGAATGTCGGCGTCCACGGCCGGGTCCTTGCCGTACCAGCGCCGGTAGTGGGTGGCGAAGGGCTCGGCGTCCGGATGGAGCAGAGCGTCGTCGTCGAGGGGTCCGAACCAGTGATCGAGGATCGCGTCGGCTCGGGCGGAGAGGGTCTTCGGTGTCATCACCTCCGAAGACGACCGACGCCGCGAGCGGTTGCACGGCGACTCAGGGGCAGGCGCAGCCGCCCTCGGTGACACCGAAGGACTCGTAGCAAGCCATCTCGGGATCCGCGGGGAAGACCCAGGTCAGGTCTTCGAGCACCAGACCGGGCGCGAGCTCCTGGCTGTCGATGCAGCCACGCTCGACGTCGATGGTTCGAGTCAGCGGGTAGCAACCGTCCGGGACGACGACGTCGCTCGGCGCCATGGTCAGCGTCACCGAGGCGGTGTCGCCGCAGGCGAGATCAGTGGTGTCGCCGACGGAGTCCACGGTGATCGTGCCGGCGAGCTCCACCAGCTCGCAGCCCGCCGCCATCGTCGTCGGCACGACGTCGCACTCGTCCCAGCCGTCCTGGTCCACGACCCGAAGCGCGAGCTCGGTGCGCAGCGCCCAGTCGACCCCACGCACCTCGGCCTCCAGGATCATGCGCACCCCGTCGGCCGCGGCCCACCCCATCTGGTCGGCGTAGGCGCCGCCGCGGAACCGGTCGCCTTCGGCGTCCAGCGAATCGATGAAGACGTTCTCGGAGAAGAACTCCACCTCGCCCGCGTCGTCGGGGTAGTCCGGATCCGATCGATGGCGGAGCGTGATCGTCGCGCAGGACTCTTCGCCCACGCGCTCGGCGGACACGTCGACCACCGGCTGAATCATCACCCCACCCTGGAAGCCGAAGACGAAGGTCGCATCGCCGCCCGCCTCGTAGGGCACGAAGGCTCCGTCCCGGAGCTCCCCGACCACGAGCCCCTCTTCGGCCGGGCCGTCGTAGTAGTCCATCAGCCGGCATCGTCGGCTGACACACGCGCCCCCGTCGCATTCGAGGACGTCGGCGTCGATACCGCCGTCGGCGATGGCGCCGTCGAGCACGACGTCGTCGCTGGCGTCACCGGTCTCGTCGCTGCACCCCAGCGCGAGTGCGAGCAGGAGCGCCGCGAGCCTCACCCCGCGTCTCCGATATAGGCGATGGCCTCGATCTCGACCTGGACGTTCTTCGGCAGGGTCTTCACCGCGACGCACGCACGTGCCGGCGGCTCCATCCCCTCGAAGGCCTTGGAGTAGACCTCGTTGACCGCGGCGAAGTCGCCCATGTCCGCGAGGAAGATGGTGCACTTCACGACATCGGCGAACGAGGCGCCGGCGGCTTCGAGCACCGCGCCGAGGTTGGCCATGATCCGGGTGGCCTCTGGCACCGCGCCGCCCTCCACGAGCTCGCCCGTGACGGGGTCGAGCGCGATCTGGCCGGAACAGAAGACCCAGCCGCCAGCCACGGTGGCCTGGGAGTAGGAGGCGAGCGCGGCGGGCGCGCCATCGGTGGAGATGACCTTCTTCGGCATGGCCCGCACGCTAACCGGGGCCCCGGCCGACGCCAACCCCACGATTCTGCTACACCTCGCGACGTGGACCTGGTGACCTGGAACATCAACTCGGCCCGAGCGCGCGAGGACCGACTCGCGGAGTGGCTCGAGCGCCATCGGCCGGACGTGATCTGCCTGCAGGAGACGAAGGTCGTCGACGCCGACTTCCCCGCCGAACGCTGCGAGGCCCTCGGTTACCACGTGAGCCACTTCGGTCAGAAGGCCTACAACGGCGTCGCCATCCTCTCGCTCACGGAGCCGGAGGACGTCTGGCGCGGGCTCGACGGAGACCCCGACGACGACCAGTCGCGGCTCATCGGCGCGACCATCGAGGGCGTCCAGGTGATCTGCGCTTACTTCCCGAACGGCGGCACCGTCGACTCCGACAAGTACCCCTACAAACTGAAGTGGATGGAGCGGCTCCGGAAGCAGCTCGACGACCGCTTCGATCCCAGCCAGAAGCTCGCGCTCTGTGGCGACTTCAATGTCGCGCCCTTCCCCGACGACGTCTCGCACCCCGACGTGTTCGAGGGCGGCGTCCTGGCCAACGACGACGTCCGGGGAGCGCTGGCGGACATCGCGGACTTCGGGCTGGTCGACGTGTTCCGCCCCTTCCACCCGACCGGCGAGGTCTGGTCCTGGTGGGACTATCGCGGCGGCAGCTTCGAGCGCGACGAAGGGCTACGCATCGACCACGTCTTCTGCACCGCACCGCTGGCCGAGCTCGTGACGGGCGCCATCGTCGACCGCAGCGAGCGCGAGGGCAAGGGCGCCAGCGACCACGCGCCGGTCAGCGTCCGCTTCGCGCAGAGCAAGCCCATCACGCCGCTCTGGCCGCCAGCCGCCCCCGTCTGAGTCGGTGAGCCCCCTCCCCTGGGACGAGCGCTGGTTGCCGGTGGCCTTGCCGGTGCTCGTGGTCGCGATCGCGGCCCTCGGGGTGCGCGCGATCCTCGCTCGCTTGGCGCCGAGCGATCGCCGCGCCGTGGCCGCGTCGGCCCTCGGCCTCGCGCTCTTCGGCGGGCTGGCCGGGCACGACGCGATCGGCCCCGATCTCGGCGGGACGAGTCACGCGGCCCTCGGGTGGGCGCTCGGCGGCTTCCTCGCGATCCTCGGCGCGGGGCTCACGCTGCGTCGCGTCGACGAACCGGAGCCCGGCACCTGGGCGCCGCTGGTGCTCGGCTTCACGATGGGGCTCGCGCCCGCGATTTCGTGGTTCGCCGCCGAGCAGGCGCTGAGCTTCGACGAGGTCCGAGAGGTCTCCGAGAGCCGGGCGCAGTGGCGCCGGCGCTTGGCGCCCAACGACCCGAACGCTTGGCTGGCGCTGGCGTTCGTCGCCCGCAGTCGCCAGGAGAACGACCACGCGATGGCGATGGCCGGAATCGCCGAGAGGCTGGAGCCCGAGGACGACCGCTTCTCGGCCGAGGTGCTGGAGCTCCGCTCCGACGTGCACGCCAGTCGCGGTGAATGCGAAGAGGCCCGGACGCTCTTCGACGAGGCCCTCGCCGCTCGCGCACGCGCGGCCCTCGAGGACTTCGACCTCGACCTCAGCCAGAGCTACCGACTCCCGCGCGCCCTCGCCGCCGAGTGCGGCTGGGGCGCGGAGTGATCATCGGTCGGGGCACACCGCCTCTGACTGGCGGAGTCGGTCCGGCACGTCTGCCAGCTCGAGGACGAGCTCCAGCGCCTGCGTCTGACAGTCGCGCGCGAACGACTTGAAGTCGCAAGAGGGGCCTCCGCCCCAGCGCGAGTTCACCTGGACGACGAAGTTCGCCGTCCAGGCGCCGTAGACGACGAAGAGCACCAGAAGCGGCGCGCCGAGTAGCGCGATGCCGATCCGCACCGCGCGGCCTCCGCCCCTCGGGGCCTGCTCGACGTCCGGCACCAGATCCAGCCGGTGGGCCTCGAAGAGGCTCACCGCACGCCGCGCGGTCGCCGTGTCGGGGGCCCGACCGCGGACCTCTTTGCCTCCGACGACGAAGCGGACGTCGTTGCCACTGACGATGGGTGGCTGGGCCCCCTTCATCGGTGCGATGTCCACGCGGCCATCGGCGTGCACGTGGAGGACGGCACCCGGCGCGAAGATGAGCGCCGCCTTCACCGGACTCCGCCGACGGCGCACCAGGGCGAACGTCGCCAGGAGGCCGGGCACCATCAGGGGCACCAGCGGCAACGCGAGCGTCGTCAGGTCGTCGTGATAGACCCACGGCTGGTAGAGCCCACGTCCGAACGCCGCCCACGCCGCCACCCCGAGCAGGGCGAGCCAGCACACCACGGCGATCACCGGCGCCCTCCAACCGGCCGGCGCCCGCATGGCGATCAAGTCGGGCACGCGCTCGCCACGCGATGCGCGCTCGATCGCGGAACGCTCGATCAGTCGCTCATCCATCGAGACCCACCACCATGAGGAGGCCGCCCAGCAAGAAGGGCAGCGGGATCAGCAGCCGCACCACCAGCTCGGCGAGGACGGCGCGCCTCAGGTCGGCCCGCGCCTTCCGGTTGCCCGCCAGCTCGATGCCATGGGCCTCCACGGTGACGCGCCCGCCGCGGTACGCTCCCTGATCCACCTCGGACGGCGGCGTGAAGTCGAGGAAGGCCGGACCGCGACGAGTGTGCAGGAGCGCGTCGTCGTGGTGGAGCGGGGACGGGTCGAAGAGCGCCTCACGGCCGCTCGGGTCACGCACGACGATGCGACCACTCTCGGCGCCGATGATCTCGACCGGCGTCGCTCCCGCCATCAGCCGCTCGCGGGCCGCGATCCGCCGGAGCTCGGCGAGCGGGCGAAGGGCGCGCAGACCGATGAGCAGCCCAGCGACGACCAGGACGAGCCCGTTGGCCGCCACCCCGCGCTCGAACTCCGTCATCACGTAGACGCCGAAACAAGCCACGCCATAGCCTGCGCGCATCGGCCACACGGCCCAACGCGGATGCCGCGCGACTCCGTCGTCCACGATTCCGTCACCCTGCGGGAGGTTCCGCTGGATGGGTATCTCGGCGCCCTCCGCCCGTCGGCGATAGACGAAGAGTGGCGTGGTCCACGAGCTCATCGAGCGCGTGATGCGGCGCCCCTTGGAGTCGCTGATCTGTTCGACGCTGCCGCCGTGATAGCGACCGCCTCCCTTGCGCTTCACGACGATGTCGACGCCCGAGCGGCGTGCGTCGGCCCAGCGGATGGCGGTACGGACCCCCTCACCGTCGAACTCGGTGATCCCCTCGTCGTCCCACTCGATGCGTGCGCCGCGTGGCTGCCGGAGCCAGAGGAGGAAGCAAGCGAGCGCGGCGAAGACGCCCATCAGGATGGGCAGGGGTGTCGCGAGTAGGAGCCGGACGGGATGGGGGTGGGGATCGACCAGCCACATCGGCAGCTCCGGTGCTTCGCTCGGGTTCATGAACCCCCAGCCACGCCACGCGATCGCGACCCCGCGCACCACCAAGAAGAGCAACACCGCGAAGAGCAACGCGCTGCCCACCAGCCGCGCGTAGGCCCGCCCCGGGAAGACCAATCCCACCTTTCCCCTCATTCGGCGCAGCCTAACCCCCACCACGCCTCACCCGAAAGGGGCACGGCGTGCCAAACCCCGAGACTGAAAGGCGTTCAGCACAGTGAGCGCGCTTCACTCCGCTGCGTCAGCTCACGCCACGAGCGTTGTGTGGGTGCTAATCCCACCCGATGCCGCTTCGCTTTCTCGCTCTCGCGCCGTTCGCGCTCGCCCTCGTGGTGGGCTGCGGCGACGACTCCTCCGACCCCTGTGAGCTCGTCGACTGTGCAGAGGGTGCGGTCTGCGCCCCTGCCGACGGCATGTGCCACTGCACCGACGAGACCGGTCCGGTGTGCGGCGAAGGCGAGGTCTGCGGGGGGAGCGCCTGCGTGCTGCCGATCCCCGAACCGGTGTGCGACCCCGCCGCCACCCCCTGGGCGGCGGGCACGCCAGCGTTCCGAGAGGTCACCGGCGAGTGGGGGCTGAGCGGCGTCGAGGGCACGCGGCTCTCGGTCACCGACATCGACGGCGACGGCTGGGCCGATCTCTTCGTCCGTCGTGGTGCCGCCAACCTCGACGCCCTCGACACGGGCGACGGCGCGCGTCGCAGCTGGCTGCTGCGCAACGACCCCGCGGGCGGGTTCACGGACGTGACCATCGCGTCGGGCATCCTGACGCCGCGCGGTGACCTCGGGGGCAAGGGCCGCCCCGTGAGCGGCGCGGCCTTCGGCGACATCGACAACGACGGCGACATGGACGCGTTCCTCGCGCTCAACACCGACGACCGAGCCATCACGATGGACGAACGGAGCGAGCTCATGCTCAACGACGGCGCCGGCAACTTCTCGCTCGGCCCGCTGAGCGTCATCCGGAGCCCGGACCTCATCAGCGTCCCTGCCGGCGAGTCGTTCGTCGACTACGACCGCGACGGGAACCTGGACCTCTTCGTCGCTCAGAACGGCTTCGCGACCCTGAGCACCGTGATCCTGCAGGACTACCTCTACCGCGGTGACGGCGCCGGCGGCTGGACCGACGTGACCGAGCAGGTCGGGCTCATCACCGAGGAGTGGGGCAGCATCGCGGCGCTCAACGAGGCGCGCGCCCACTCCCGCGCCTGGGGCTCGCTCGCCCGCGACCTGAACGGAGACGGCACCACCGAGCTCCTCGCGCCGAGCTACGGCCGCGCGCCGAACCATCTCTGGGAGGGGGTCCGCGCCGCCGACGGGAGCGTCACCTTCGTGAACCGTTCGGTGGAGAGTGGCTACGCCTTCGACGACGACCTCACCTGGCAGGACAACCAGTTCGCCATGTGCTTCTGCCAATCGAACCCGGACGCGGAGGGCTGCGACGAAGCCGGCACGCCGGCCATCGCCTGCACCACCGAGAACTGGGACCACGGCACGGGCCGCGAACCGTTTCGACTGGGCGGCAACAGCGGCTGCACCAGCGCCGGCGACGTCGACGGCGACGGCGACCTGGACCTGATGACCGGCGAGATCCGGCACTGGTGGGCAGGCGCCGGCTCCGACGGATCGAACTTGCTGGTCAACACCGGCGAGCTGCGCTTCGACCGGCCCGGCGACGCCGCGATGGGCCTCGAAGCCGACCACCTCGGCAGCGCCAGCTGGGACGAGGGCCACATGACCAACACCCTCTTCGACTTCGACAACGACGGCCTACTCGACGTCTACGTCGGCGCCTCCGACTATCCCGGCAACCGCGGCCTGCTCTACCACCAGGACTCGCCACTCGCCTTCAGCGAGGTCGCGACCACCGACTTCTTCGAGCACAACCGGAGCCACGGCGTGGTCGTGGCCGACTTCGATCGGGACGGTGACCTCGACATCATCGTGGGCCACAGCCGGTCGCGCTGCGACGCGGCCGCCCCGAACGACTGCTACGAAACCGCGCAGATCCGTGCCTTCGAGAACGTCACTCCGACCGGCAACTGGCTGCAGGTACGGCTCGAAGGCGGCGAAGGCACCAACCGCGCCGCCATCGGCGCCCAGGTCACCGTGCGTACGAGCGACGGTCGCACACAGGTCGCCGAGGTCGACGGCGGCCACGGCCACTACGGCTCGCAGTCCGACCTCACGCTGCACTTCGGCCTCGGCACCGCCTGCGACGCCGAGGTCTCCGTCCGCTGGCCGAACGCGGAGCTCACCACCGAGACGGCCACTCTCCCCGCCGGTCACCGCTTCGCGTGGACCCAGGGCGAGGCACCGCAGCCGAGCGTCGCCGAATAGCTCCGATTCGGAGGCTGCGGACGCAGTCGCCATTTTCGGGTCTGGAGTCGACCGCCCCTCGCGCGTATGGTGCCCCCGCAGGAGGGCACATGCAGCGTCTCAGCTGGTTCTATCTGGGTGCGGCGGGGGAGGTTCGCGTCCCCGCCGAGTTCGTCACGGCCAACGAGTTCGAGGAGCACGCGCCGGTCGCGCGCGTCGCCGACGCCACGGGGAAGATGGGGCTCATCGGCGTGGATGGGTCGGCGGTGCTCCCACCGAGGTACGACCACATCGCCGCGCCACTCGAGGCCGACGCCCCGTTTCGCACGAACGACGGCGCCTGGCTCGAGGGGGACCAGATCCGCGGTGGCAAGTGGGGGTTCATCCGAGCCGATGGAAGCGTCGTGGTCGAGCCCATGTACGACTTCGCCTTCGACTACGAGGAAGGGCTCGCCACGGTCCAGATCAAGGATCGCGGCTATGGCTGCGTCGACCGAGATGGCCAAGTCGTCGTCGCGCCGCAACACGCGTTCATGAGCCATCACCGGAACGGCCTCGCGTTCTTCAGTGATGGGACGAAGGAGGGCTACCTCGATCTCACGGGTGCCGTGGTGATCGCGCCACAGTTCGACGAGGCGACCCACTTCGACGGCGGCATGGCCAAGGTGAAGGTCGGGGAGCGCTTCGGGCTCATCGCCCCCGATGGCCGCTGGATCAGCGAGCCGAAGTGGGAGCGGATGGGGACCGTCCGCCAGGGCACGGTGTGGGCGGTCGGGGATGGCCAGGTCATGGTCCTCAATGCGCAGGGCGGCGTGTTCGGGCCGTTCCAAGACGCGCGCCTCCAACTCATGGGCGAGGTCGGCCACGTTCCGGTGAAGGAGGGCGAGACCTGGGGCTTCATCGACGTGCAGGGCAACCGCATCGCCGCCGGCTTCTCGGACGTCTGGGCCTACTCGGACGGCTGCGCGCGGGTGAAGGACGCCGAAGGCAAGCTCGGCTTCATCGACGAGCGCGGCCAGCTCGTCATCGGGCACCACTTCGAGGACGGGCTCAACTACCTCGGCGAGACGACCTCGGTGAAGCACGAGGGCAAGTGGGGCGTCATCGACCGGAAGGGCGAGGTGTCGATCCCCTTCGAATACGACTCCCCGGTCCAAGTGCGCGAGGGGATCGGGCGCGTGGAGAAGGAGGGTCGGTTCGGCTTCGCCAGGTTGGGCGGCGAGGTCGTGCGCGCCATCGATCTCGACGCCGCCGGAGTCCACCGCCACGGTCTCGCGCCCGCCCTCAAGACCGAGCGAGTCACCCAGCTGACGGGTGCCATCGAGGGCGTGCACCAGCTTCCACCGGATGGGCTGCAGGGACCGATCTTCTCCACGGACGAGAACCGTCACCTCGTCCTGGTCGCCGGCTGGTCGCGAGAGCTCACCATCACCGAAGAGCTGCTGGTCACACGGATCGTCGACACTTGGGAACGCGCGGTTCGGGTGAAGCCGGGCGGGAAGATCTACACGGAAGCCCGCTGGATCTCCCCGCTCAGCCTCTACCTACGGGTCCAGGACGACGTCGCCGACGCCCGCGTCGAGGTGTCGACCCTCGTCGCCGATCTTCGCGCGGCGAGGCTCCCCCTCTTCGAGCTCTGCTTCGCTCAGTGGGGTGTGGCCGCCAACAGTCCGGGCGGCGTGATGAGCGCCGTGCCAGACCCACGGATGCCGCCGTTCCAGGCGAACTTCGCCGACTTCGCCGAGTACTGGGATGCCTGCTGGTCGGACGACGCGGTGGCGCCAGCGACCGAGAACCTCTTCTATCTGAAGGGTGCGATCGTCGACCAACAGACCATGGACATCAAGGCGCTCGAAGAGCGCCACGCGCCCATCTTCGTACCGGGTGCGAAGGTCTGCTTCGGTGCGCTCGGCAATCAGGGCGAGCAGTACATCCCCAACGACCAGCGCGCGCTCGAAGTGGAGAACGCCGTCCGCGATGCCCTGACCGAGCGCTGGAAGACCGTGTGGCTCAAGCCCGGTCTCGAGCGGTTCGTGCCGCGCATCTTCATCCGAGACGGCGCCGACGGTCTCGAGCGACTCACCTACGATGACCGCATCGGCTACTGCTTCGCGGTCACCTGCGCCGACCTGCTGCAGTGGCACTCCAAGAGCCGCATGCGCTACCGGGAGCAGGAGCTGATGGAGGCGATGTTCGAAGCGACGAAGGCGGCAGACCTCTCGCCGGTCATCCTCTGGAATCGCTACAGCAACCCGATCCCGATGCTGCCGATGAGCACTCCAAACGTCGTCGTCGTCCAGCTGTGGGAGAAGGAGAAGGGTGGCGCGGACATGGGTGGCGCGCCGAGCGAAGGAACGCCGAGCGGCGGCGGAGGCGACGCGGGACGCTACTCGCGCTGAGGTGGATTTCGGGCGCCGGGTCGACCGCCGGCGCTGGATGGCCAAAGCTCGCGGCATGGGGGATACGAGCTCGCTCAATCGCGCTCGCCGAGCGCGCGACCTGGCCGCGCTCGCGGACGGTGAGGTGGTCGACCTGTTGGTCGTCGGAGCCGGCGTGAGCGGCACCGGCGTCGCTGTGGACGCCGCCAGCCGAGGTCTGAGCGTCGCGCTGATCGATGCGCAGGACCTCGCCTTCGGCACCAGCCGCTGGTCGTCGAAGCTGGTCCACGGCGGCCTCCGCTACCTGGCCAAGGGGGATGTCGGCATCGCGCACGAGAGCGCCGTCGAGCGCGACATCCTCATGCGCAAGACGGCGCCGCACCTCATCCGAGCCCTGCCGATGGTCACGCCCATCGGCACCTCGGTGCCGCGGCACCTGACGCCGATCAACGTCGCCGCGCTAGGGGCTGCGGAGGCGCTGCGCCTCGCCGCCGGGACACCACGGAGCCGACTTCCCCGACCCACCCTGATCGGCGTCGACGCCGCCCAGGCGTACTTCCCGCGGATGCAGACCCAGGGCGTCCGGCGTGCGTTCCTGACCTTCGACGGTCAGGTCTCGGACGACGCCCGTCTCGTGGTGGCCCTCGCCCGCACCGCAGCGCGGGAGGGCGCCCGGGTGCTCACCTACTGCCGCGCCGAGGAAGTCGCTCGGGGGGCCGTCCGGGTAACCGACGGCATCGACGGCACGACCTTCGACATCCGCGCGCGCCACGTCATCAACGCAACCGGTGTGTGGGCGGACCGACTGGACCCGAGCGTCGCGCTACGACCGAGCAAGGGAGTCCACCTCGTGTTCGACGGCGAGCGCCTCGGTCGTCCAACGGCGGCACTGATGGTGGCAGTCCCGGGCACCATCTCGCGCTACGTCTTCTTTCTGCCACAGCTCGACGGGCGGGTGATCCTCGGGCTCACCGACGATGTGAGCGACACCATCGAAGACGAAGCGAAGGCCGACACCACCGACGTCACGTTCCTGCTCGAGACCGCGAACCGCGCGCTCGGCGAGGCGCTCCGGCCCTCGGACGTGGTCGGAAGCTTCGCCGGCTACCGGCCGCTGCTCGCCGGGTCCTCCGGAGCGAGCGCCGACCTCTCGCGGCGGCACGCGGTGCACGAAGGGGCCCACGGGATGTTGAGCCTCGTCGGCGGCAAGCTCACCACCTACCGGCGAATGGCCGAGGACGCGGTCGACGCGTTGGTCAGCCGCCCCGGTGTCGAGGCAGGCCCGTGCCGAACGCGAACGCTCCCGCTCGTCGGTGCGACCGAGGGCTGGTCGGGCGACTGGCTCGTGGCCCGCTACGGCAGCGAAGCCGAGCAACTCCGTGCGCTGATGGCGGCGGAGCCCGAGTTGGCCGAGCCGGTCGTCACCGGCCTTCCCTACAGCCGCGCCGAGCTCGTTTGGGCCGTCGAACACGAGGGAGCGTTGACCGCCGCCGA
The DNA here is from genome assembly GCA_964462035.1 of uncultured Sandaracinus sp. Classification (GTDB taxonomy): domain Bacteria; phylum Myxococcota_A; class Polyangia; order Polyangiales; family Houyiibacteriaceae; genus UBA1660. Next base: position 8,054 of record CAYXAP010000064.1, on the reverse strand, counting down.
CCTGCTCGACCGTCGCACGCGCATCGGCTTCGTACCCGCGGACCGCGCGAAGGCGGCCGCGCTCGCAGAGCAGCACACCAGCAGCTCGGGCCCGCAAGCGAGCGCCTGACGCCCGTTCACGAGGGCTTGCCTCCACTGGGGGCGGACTCGCTCTTGTCGACCGATCCACGAGTCACAGCCCGGATACGCATGGCATACTGGACTCGGCGTGCAGGCACCGAAACGCGCAGTCGACGAACGAGTCATCTTGCACAGCACCGTCTTCCACACCTTGGAGGATTGGGGGAGCTTCCGCCGGCTCGTCCGCTCGAACGTGCCCTACCCCGACCGAGACGCCATCGTCGCGGAGCACACGCGCCTCTCCGATGCGATCCAAGCGGCGCGCGACGTCGCGACCAAGCCCCTTCTCGTGGATCTGCGCCGAGCCGCGGGGCGCGCGGACCCGGAGTTCGAGCAAGCGATGGCGATCTGGCGCTCGGCCTTCCTCTCGGGACACACGCGCTTGATCGTGCTCGTGGCCACCGAGCTGGGTCGAACCCACGTCCAGGGCCACATGAAGTCCGACGGCCTCGAGGCCCAGGTGCTGCTCGACGAAGCCGAAGCGCTCCTTCGAGCACGTGAAGGCTAGCGAGCCGGACCCACCAGTCCCCCGAGGCACGGTCCACCGCGACCTCGAAGCGCGTAGCCGAGCGGACGGGTCTGGGCGCGCGTCGTGTTCCCGGGCGCTACTCGAACTTCGCCGGTCGCTTCTCGAGGAAAGCGGCCATGCCCTCCTTCTGCTGCGGCGACTCGAAGCAGCGGCCGAAGGCTGCGGCCTCGAGGCGGTTGGCATCGCTGAGCGCCTTGTCGCGGCCCTTGAGGATCACCTTCTTGGCCAGGTCGATGGAGACCGGGCCGTTGGCGCAGATCATCTCGGCGGCCTTACGGACTGCCGGCATCAGCGACTCGGGCTCGTGGACCTCGTTGACCAGACCGATGCGCAGCGCCTCGTCGGCGCCGATCATCTTGCCGGTGTAGACGAGCTCGCGGGCCATCGCGACACCGACGCGGCGGAGCAGCCGCTGGGTGCCACCGAAGCCGGGGATCACACCGAGCTTGGTCTCGGGCTGGCCGAGCTTCGCCTTCGTGGACGCGTAGGCGAAGTCGCAGGCGAGGGCGAGCTCGCAGCCGCCGCCGAGGGCGAAGCCGTTGATGGCCGCGATGATCGGGTACGGCTGCGCCTCCATGGCGTGACCGACCCGATGGCCGAGCTCGGAGAAATCGCGAGCCTGGCCAGGGGTCATGTCCTGCATGGCGGAGATGTCGGCACCGGCGACGAAGGCCTTGCCCGCGCCGGTCACGATCATGCAGCGCGCGCCCGCGTCGCGTGCCTCACCGAGGCGCTTCTCGAGCCCCGTGAGCACGTCCCGGTTCAGCGCGTTGAGCTTGTCGGGGCGGTTGATGGTGACGAGCGCGATGGTCGCGCCCGCCTCGGTCTGGGTGGTCTCGAAGAGGACGACGTCACTCATGGCTCAGGCTCCCTCGCGGATCGGCTTACCGCGCTCGTCGTAGTGATAGAAACCGCGGCCGGTCTTGCGACCGAGCCAACCCGCGGCCACGTAGTTCCGAAGGGTGGCGGGCGGGCGGTACTTGTCGTCGCCGAACTCGCGGTGCAGCACCTCGCCGATGTAGAGCACCGTGTCGAGGCCGATGAGGTCGGCGAGCTCGAAGGGGCCCATCGGGTGGTTCAGACCGAGCTTGGCCGCGGTGTCGATGTCGTGGACCGTGCCGAGGCCCTCCTGGAGCGCGAAGCAGCCCTCGTTCAGGAAGGGGATGAGCATCCGGTTCACGATGAACCCGGGCATGTCCTTGGTGCTGACCAGCACCTTGCCCATCTGCTCACCGATGGCGGCGGTCGCGTCGAAGGTCTCGTCGCTGGTCTGGAGCGCGCGAACGAGCTCGACGAGCTTCATCAGCGGCACCGGGTTCATGAAGTGCATCCCGATGACCTTGTCGGGCCGCTCCGTGACGGCCGCGATCTTGGTGAGCGAGATGCTCGAGGTGTTGCTGGCGAGGATGCCCGAGTCCTTCTTCATCGCCTGGTCGGCGCTGCGGAAGATGGACTCCTTGATCGCGAGGTCCTCGGTGGCGGCCTCCACCACCATGTCGGCCTCGGCGAAGTCCGCGTAGTCCGCCGTCGGCGTGATGCGACCGAGGATGGCGTCGGCGTCGGCCTGGGTCATCCGCTCCTTCTGGATGAGGCGGTCGAGCCCCTTGGCGATGCGCGCCTTGCCGGCGTCGGCCCAGTCCTGCTGCGCGTCGAGCAGCTTCACCTCGAAGCCGGTCTGCGCCGCGACCTGCGCGATGCCGCGCCCCATCTGTCCGGCGCCCACGACGCCGAAGATCTTCACGTCACTCATGAACAATCACCTCGCAGGCTCCCTACCATTGGACCCGCCGAAGAGTCGACCCCTCCAGAGGCTCCAATCCCGGCCCTGGGGCCGGTCTTCGTGAGCGCCCAGTGCGAAGGCCCACTCCGAGAGTGATGACCTGCCCGTGCCTCCGCATCAGCTGTAGCTCCGGTGCCCAGCGACGCAGCTGCACGCCCTCGAGCGCGACGACGCGGGCGCCTGCGCGAGGACCAACCTCATGCTCGAGACCCGCGGGTGCGCGAAGGAAGACGGCGACGCTTGCGGCCTCTGCAACGAGTGCAGCGGCGGCTCCACCGACCGCTGCCCCGGCACCTGCTTCGGCGGCTGCTGCAGCGACGTCCTCTGAGTGGGACCGTTGGCGAGCGATCCGGAAGCGCCTAGCCTGCAGGCGTGAGTCGGTTCCGCCAGCTGTGCGTCGGGCTCCTCGTGGCCATCGGGTGCGGCCCTTCGACCTGGGACGTGGTCGAGCCATCCGCGGTGGCGACGGAGCAGATCGAGCGCAACCCGAGCTGCGCGGACGAATCCGTGGTCAGGGTCGTCGCGACCATGCCCACTCGACCGTGGCTCCAGCAGGTCCCTGGTGGTCCGCCCCTGCTCGACACCGGCCATGCGTTTCGTCAGCTCCTGAACGGCCGCGTGCTGGGCGAAGCGATGAGCCCGCGACCACGCGTCGACCAGCCAATCACTCTCGCGGGCACGTGGCCGACGGCCATCTTCGCGCTCACCATCGTGCCGCCCATGGGCGAGGTCTCCGAGGCGCCCTGGGCCCGCCTGCGCGACGGGCGCTGGGAGGTGATCCAGTCGTGGCCCGCGAGCCGGGTGCTGCCGTGGACGAACGGCGAGCACCTGGTGTTCTTCGCCCCGCAGATGATGCAGGCGCGCCCCACCCCCCGGGTGCTACGCGGCTCGGCTCTCGAGCCCGCGTTCGCGCTCGACGAGTCGCTCTTCCCCTTCGACCTCGACGCCGAACCCGGTCGCGCCGTCGCGGTCGGCGGCTGTACCGAAGCGCTCACGCCCTGCGCCCAGCGACTGGTGGACGGCGAGCTGCGGCCGGTCGAGGCACTGCCGGTGGATGCGGAGTGTCGGGTCAACGCCGCCATCGCGCACCTCGATGGGGACACGCTCGTGGCGGCCGGTCAGTGCCTCGGCCATCCGGACGTCGCCTTCCTGTCCGTCTTCGCCGACGGTCGTTGGGAGTCGGTCGCCGTTCCGGAGGAGCTCGCCATCTTCCGCGACCTGGCCATCGGTGGGGATGGAGCGCTCTGGGCGATCGGGAGCCCGGGAGGCGCGAACGCGACCCTCTACCGACTGGAGCAACGCTCGCTCGTGCCCGTGCCCTTGCCCACGAACTGTGGTGCATCGACCCCGCGCCAGGTCGCCGCCGACCGTCTCGGCAGCGCGTACGTCGTCGCCGAGGGTTCGAACGACTGGCAGCTGCTGCTCGCTCCGGGCGTCGACGCAGCGATCCACGGCTACCGCTTCGACGCCTGCTCGGACGGCGCGCTCCGGTTCCTGCCGACCGCATCGCCGAGCCAGCTCGACGAGGCTTCGATCCAGTCGCTCACCGGAGCCATCCACGGGGTGCCCGAGGTGCAGTCGGTGGGCTTCGGCGTGTGCTGCACCGACGAGACCCCGACCCCTCGCTGCCTCCGTGTCTACACCGAGCGACGCGCCGACGCCCCGCTAGTCCGAGCCGTCCTCACGAACGTCGCTGCGACCGGGCTGGTGGCTCCCTCGATCGGCTTCGTCGGCCCCGCCCCCAACATCGAGGAGCTCTAGGAGGTCGGGGCGCACTTCGCTTCGAGCGCGTCGAAGGCCTTCGCGACACACGACTCGTACTCGAGGATGAAGTCCGCCTCGGACGGATGGGGCTCGCCCTTCCCGGCCTCCCACCGAGCGCGCCACTCGAGCACTCGCTCGACGTCGAGGTCGATGGGATCGAGCACCAGAAGCAGCCCGAAGTTGCCCATCCCGTAGCCCTCGCGACAGAGGTCGCCCAGCACCCACTCCTCGCTCTCGAGGAAGAGCGCCTCGGCCTTCGCGGCGCACGAGTCGGCGACGCCCTTCACGAAGGCGCGCGCCGCCGGATGGTCGAACGAGCCCTCGGGCGGTCGCGCCCAGGTCTTCTGCACCGGGAACTCCGACTGCTGCGGTCCATGGAGCGCGGTCTCGACGTCGACCGAGAACTTGATGACGTCGTACTTGGGCCGCTCGCCCGCGACGATGGCGTCGAGCGCCGCCGTCAGTGCCGTGCTCGGGTTCTCGATCGCCGACCGGTGTCCCTCGATCGCGGCCAAGATGCGCTCCCGCGAAGGGCTCTCCGCGTCCAGCGAGTACGGTGAGAACTGCATCAGCAGCGCGATGCCGGCGGCGAGCTGCGCGCCCGTTTCCGGCCCGGGCTCACCGAGGTCCGTGAGCGCGCGCTCGATGCTGTCCGCCACCTCGCAGAGCTCGTCCTGCGAGAGATCGTTCTGGAAGATGCCACTGCCCCAAGCGCCCATGCCGAGTGGCTACCACACCCGGCACCGGATGAGATCGCTCTCGTTTGGGCTCGGCCTCATCGCCGGTCCGTGCGGCACGTTCCTGTCGTGGTGAGCCGAAGTCAGCGTAGGTTGCGGGGCGCGTCGAAGCTCGCCCAGCGGGCGTCGTCTTCGCGGCGCAGGCGCACGCGCGCGGCGTAGGCGCCGGGCTCACCGCGGACGGCATCCTCGAGCTCGGCGAGCCAGAGGTAGAGCGCGTCTTCGGGCTCGTCGAGAATGGCCATGTCGACGAGGCGGCGACCGGCTTCGACGGCGGCGGAGCGAAGCAGCACGAGGCTGCGCGCCGTGCCCTCGCTGAGACGACCCTTCGCGGTCGCGATGCGGTCGAGGAGCGTGAGCAGCGGGCGAACGAGCACCTCGCGCATCCGGCGCAGGCTCCGCGAGCGTGCGACGCGGATGACGCTCTCGCGCGCTTCCTTGCGGCGACGCTCGACGGTGTCGGGCGACTCGGTGCCGACCATCTTCAGCGCAGCGCGGAGCGCACGGTCCGAGTTGCCGATAGGCTCGGGCAACACGTTGATGCCGAGCGGTCGCACGTCGGTGAGCTCGCGAGCGACCTCGCGCCACTGGCGCGCCAGCGAGGACGGCAGCGGCTCGGTGGTGCCGATGGGGACACCCGCGCGCTCGAAGCTGTCCGCCAGCTCGCGGAGCTTGGCGAAGTACTTCCGGCGCGCACGCACCGAACGCGGCGCGGCCAGCGCGGGGTAGACCGACTTCGGCAGCTCGCCGATGGTCGCCTCGAGCGCGTGCAACGCCTGGCGGGTCGCCTCGCGGCTGTAGTCGAGCTGCAGGAAGGCCTCCGCGACGAACTGCTGCCGCTGGCGGAGCACCTGGAGCAGCGCCTCGTCGTCGAGCGCCTGGAGCTCGCCGGTGGCCAGCTTGTGGAAGCGGTCGCCGCTGCTCTTGTCGAAACGCAGCGCGCTGGCGAGGAGCGGCGCGACGTCGCGGGTGGCCACGGCGCAGGCCTTCGCCGCCTGGACCAGCGGAGTCGGCTCGAGCCGGCCGAGAATGCTCGGCTGGGTCCGTCGGCGATAGGGGCGGCCGTAGATGCGCCGCACGGTCTGGCCGACGCGCGGGCCCTCTTCCTCGGCGGCGCTGAGCCCCTGGTCCAGCGCGTCGATGGTCAGCGGCGCGACCACGCCCTCGTCGGCTGCAGTGAGCGCGACCCGCCGGAAGGGGCCGTCGGCGTGGTGCCGTTCGAGCCGCAGCGGCTCGACCTGGGTGATGACGATCTCGTCACCGCTCTCCACCCACTCGATCTCGACGGGAAAACCGAGCACGAGCTGCGCGCGGTCGACCAGGTCCGCGACCCGCTCGACCAGCACGACCTCGAGTCCGTCGCCGGGCTCGCTGACGCGCGTGCTGCGGCGGTCGATGCGCCAAGGGGCGCCCGCGGGTCCGAGGACCTGCACCTCGTCGGGGTCGCCGCCACTCGGATCGGAGCTGACCGCGCGACCGCCGCGCTCGCCGGTGGCGGTCGCGTCGATCGGCAGGCCCGCGAGGACGAGCCGGGACACGTGCCGTGGCGCGGAGGGGCGCCCGGAAGGCGTTCGCCCCCCGTCACCGCCGGTCGGCGGTGCGCCGGGTGTAGCCGTGGCGCCCTCCCCGTCCACGTGATCGGTCAAACGCGCTCGACGACGACGGCGAGGGCCTCACCACCACCGATGCAGAGCGTGGCCAGGCCGCGCTTGGCGCCCTGGTCCGCGAGCTGGCTCAGCAGGGTCACGACGATGCGGGCGCCGGAGCAACCGATCGGGTGACCGAGGGCGATGGCGCCGCCCCAGACGTTCATCTTGTCGTGGGGCACGTCCGCCTGGCTCACGCACGCCATGCTGACCACGGCGAAGGCCTCGTTGACCTCGAAGAGGTCGATGTCCTCGACCTTCAGGCCAGTCTTCGCGAGCACGTTCTTCACCGCGCCAACGGGGGCGGTCGTGAACCACTCGGGCGCCTGCGCGTGGCCGGCGTAGCCGGTGAGCTTGGCGATGGGCTTCAGGCCGTGCTTCTCGACCGCCTCACCGCTGGCGAGGATCAGCGCCGCGGCGCCGTCGTTGAGCTTGCTGGCGTTGGCCGCGGTGATGGTCCCCTCCTTGTCGAAGGCGGGGCGGAGCTGCGGCATCTTGTCGAAGTTCGCCCGGCCCGGCTCCTCGTCCGTGTCGACCACGGTGTCGCCCTTGCGGCCCTTGATCGTGACGGCGACGAGCTCCGCGTCGAACTTGCCGTCCTTCTGAGCGGCGTGCGCGCGCTCGTAGGAGGTCTTGGCGAACTCGTCCTGGGCCTCGCGGCTGAAGCCGTGCTCCTTGGCGCAGAGCTCACCGGCGTTGCCCATGTGGAAGTCGTTGTAGGGGTCCCAGAGGCCGTCCTCGATCATCGAGTCGACGACCTTGCCGTGACCGAGCCGGTAGCCGCCGCGAGCCTGCGGGAGCAGGTAGGGCGCGTTGCTCATCGACTCCATGCCGCCGGCGACCACGATCTCGGCGTCACCGAGGAGGATCGACTTCGCGCCGAAGATGATCGACTGCATGCCGGAGCCGCAGACCTTGCCGACCGTCGTGGCCGGCGTGCGGTCGGGCACGCCCGCGAGCTTGGCGGCGCGGCGCGCGGGGGCCTGGCCGACACCGGCGGTGAGCACGTTGCCCATGAAGGTCTCGTCGACCAGCTCGGCCTTCACTCCGCCGCGCTCGAGCGCGGCCTCGATGGCCTTGGCGCCGAGGGTCGGCGCGTCGAGCGCGGAGAGCGCGCCCTGGAACGAGCCGATCGGGGTCCGAGCGGTGCTGACGATGAAGACTTCGCGGGCTGCCATGGGTACCTCCTGGGCCGCTCGATCGGTCGGCCCGGTGTGCGGATATGTGGCACTCGCACCTCCCAGGGTCAACTCCGGCCGTGCGTCGTCGCTCGGCCCTTGACCCCCCGTGCCCTCGTTGCTATTTCAGCCGTCCTTCGGAGGGCAGAGCCTCCCCGGAGGCGGTGCTGACAACCGAATCGGGCGATTAACTCAGTGGTAGAGTGCCTTCTTCACACGGAGGAAGTCCGCAGTTCAAATCTGCGATCGCCCACCACCCGAAGCCCTCGGAATCCTCGCGATTCCGGGGGCTTCGTCGTT
>CAYXAP010000063.1:51000-54114 GCA_964462035.1 uncultured Sandaracinus sp. | reverse complement strand
CTCGCGGTCAGGACCTCGTAGCCAGCGACCTCCAGGATGTTCCGTTGGAGTGTTCGGGTCGTGATCGAGTCGTCGACCACCAGCACTCGGGTGCGCCCTTCGTCGTGGCGCCGCACCTCAGGCTGCGTGGCGAAGACACCGTCTCCTTCGCGGACGCGACGGACCAAGGCCTCCGGCCGAACGATCGGCACCACTCGGCCGCTCGCGAGGATCGTCGTGGCGCTGATGAGGGGCAGGTTGGCGAGGTGGTCGCCGAGCCCCTTCGTGATCATCTCCTCGTGACCCAAGAGCTCGTCGACGAAGACTACCGCCCGGCCGTCCTCGGTCCGGAGGAGTACGCCGAAGCTATCGTCACCGGCGTCCGCCCCCGGGCTCCCGAGGAGGGAGCCGAGCCGCGCCACCGGGATCGCTTCGCCATCGACCGCGATCGCGTGACCACGCTCCTGGGCGACGACCTCGCCTTCACCAACGTGCAGTGCGCGCTCGACCGCGGCCACCGGCAGCGCGAAGAGCTCCTCGCTTCCAGCCCTGACGAGGAGCAGTCGGGTGGAGAGGCGACTGGTGGGAAGGAAGAGCTGGAAGCGGGAGCCGAGTCCAGTCCACGTCTCGAGCTCGATTCGTCCACCGATGCGCTCGACGGCCTGGGCGACGGCATCGAGTCCGACGCCGCGACCGGAGATGTCCGAAAGCGAGGAAGCGGTCGAGAACCCGGCTTGGAAGACGAGCTCCTTCAGCTCGTTCTCCGACAGGCGCTCGGCCGCGTCCGCCGAGAAGAGCCCGGCGCGAACCGCCGCGGCCCGCACTCCGTCCATCGAGATCCCCGCTCCGTCGTCTTCGACGGTGAGCAAGACCTCCTGGCCGACCCCGCTGGCTTCGATGCGGATCGTGCCGGTGGCCGGCTTTCCCAGCTCCAGCCGCTCTGCCTCGGCCTCGATGCCGTGGTCCGCGGCGTTGCGGACCAGATGGAGGACGACGTGAGCGATGGACTCCAAGATGTCGCGGTCCGCCTCGGTGTCGCCCCCATGGACTTCGAGGGAGATCTTCTTGCCCTGACGGCGCGCGACCTCTTGCACCGCCGCGGGGAGCTGCCCCATCGCCAGTGAGAGGGGGACCATTCGGGCCGCGCGCACGTCGTCGCGAACCCGCCGGGTGAGGACACCAAAGCTCGTCTGGTGCCCGAGCAGTCGGGCGGAGAGCTCGGCCGCCTCCGCTGCCATCGCTCGAAGGCGTTCGCGCTGCTCGGTGACCTCTGCGGAGATCGACGCGGACGAGCTTCGCAGCTGTGATCGGGTGTCGTTCGTCGCGTGCAGGCGGTCGAGAGACCAAGCCACGGAATGAATCGAGTCCAGCAGCGACTGCGCGGAACGCACGTGCTCCGCGAAGCCGACACCGAGCGTGACCAGCTCACCGGCGGTCGCCATCAAGCGGTCGAGCTTCTCGACCTTCACCCGGAGCGCGGCCCCGCTCTGGATACCGCCCTCCACGGCGGCAGCGGCCTCGCTCTCACCGTCGAAGTGGCGAATGTCGACGTGCGCTCCGAAGACCGCCTCGAGCTGGCTCTGCGCCTCACGGAGGGTGGCTTCGGGCGGCGAGCCGCCGTCTTCGGCGAAGGTCACGAGCGCGCCGACCGCCGCCAACGCGGCGTGCATGGCTTCGAACGCGGCAGGACTGCGCTCGACCTTCTCCTCTCGGAAGAGGACCATGCACGACTCCCAGTCGTGAACGAGGTCTGCCAACGTCTGGAGCCCGGCCGCGGCCGAAGCACCCTTGAGGCCATGGGCGCGTCGCAGCAGCTCTCCCAGAGCCGCTCCGGAGGCGCGCTCGTCGCGCTCCAAGGTCAGCAGCGCAGACGACAGCCCTTCGAGCGCTTCGGTGGCTTCCGTCAGGAAGATCTCCCGGAGGGCATCCCCCTCCTCGAACCGTTCGAGAATGGTCATTGGCGCAACTGGAAGAGGTCGACCTGGTCCTGCATCTCGGCGCTCAGCTGCGCGAGCGAGTCGGCGGCGCTTCGAATCTGGTCGATGGCCGACACGTTCTGCGCCGAGTGCTCGCCGATCTCGTCCATGGCAGCCGAGATCTGCTCGATGCCCGCCGCCTGCTGGGAGGTGGCTGCGGCGATCTGGTTCGAGGCCTTGGCAGCGTCCTCGATGACGGCGGTGAGCTCGCCGATGGCGCCGCCCGAGCGTTCGATGAGCTCGATGCCTTGCTCGGCCCGCTTGCTCCCTTCCTCGGTCACCATCACCGCGCTGTTGGTGGCCTGCTGAATGCCGCTGAGGATCTCGCGCACCTGGCTGGTGGCGCGTCGTGACTGCTCGGCGAGTCCTCGCACCTCGCCGGCGACCACGGCGAACGCCTTGCCCTGCTCGCCAGCGCGAGCGGCCTCGATTCCTGCGTTGAGCGCGAGGAGATTCGACTGGTCCGCGATGTCGTTGACCGTCGTGATGATCGCGCCGATCTGCTGCGTCTTCTGGCTGAGGTCGAGAATGGTCGTAGCGATCTTCTCGACCTGCTCTCGAATGCTCCGCATCGCGCCGGTGGCCACCTCGAGCGAGCGTTGGCCTTCGGCCGACGTGCTCGCCGAAGCGTTGGCCCGCTCGGCGACCTCCTGGGCACGTGACGAGACCTGCGCGGCCGAGCGCGAGATCTCCTCGACCGTCGACACCGTCTCGGCGACCGACGCCGCCTGCTCGCCGACGGTGGCGGACTGCTGACTGGTCGTGGCGCTGAGCTCGTTCGACATGCCCCCGAGCGACGAGGACGCATCGCGAAGCGTGAGCAGGATGTCGCTGATCTGCTTCGTCATGTCGTTGTGCGCCGTCGCGAGCTCGCCGAGCTCGTCGCGCGTGAGCACCTCCACGTCCTCGGTCAGATCCCCTCGGGCGGCCCGCCGGGTTCCTTCGATGAGCGTGCTGACCGCCATCGCGACCTGTCGGGAGAGGAGCATCGCGACCACGATGCTCAGGAAGACCAGCAAGATGACCATCGTGATCATCACGATGAGCCCCATCTGCCGCTCGCCCTCGATCGACGCTTGGAGCTCCTCGCTCTGTGCGAGGGCGTCGCCGGCGAGCCGCTCGCTCACCGGCTCGATGGCGTGAGCGGCTTCGCGCATCG
>CAYXAP010000063.1:48534-50900 GCA_964462035.1 uncultured Sandaracinus sp. | reverse complement strand
TCGTCTTCGAGGGTTTCGGCGACGTCTTCGATCTGGTGCACCGCTTCGCGCAGCTGCCCGACCGTTCCTTCACCCTCGAATCCGCGAACCTGACTGGCCGTCGCGGCATCGCCGAACGACGCGACGTACTGAACCATCGACGCTCGCGCCAAGGCGATGAGCTCGCTCGTCTCTGCGTTCCGATTGAGCTCGGCCAGCTCGGCCGCGAGCTCCTGGAAGCGATCCGCGTGGGCCGCGTGCTTCTGCAGGTACTCCGTGTCGCGACGCGCGAAGAAGTCCTTCTCCCGCCGGCGGCACTGCAAGAGCTCGCGGTGCATCGCCGCCGAGAGGTAAGCGACCCGGTCCTGACGAGCGACCTCTTCGGTCAGCTCGCCCATCGACTCGAGGCGCTGATAGGCGAACGCTCCGAGGAGGGTGATGAAGGCCACGAGCGCACCAAACGAGAGATAGAGCTTGGTTCGAATCGGCCATTTCGCTGAGTTGTTCGTCTGAGCCACGTTTCGGTCTTTCTGAGGTGGGAGTTGGGAAAAGGGGGGTGCGACGGGGCTACCGGCGGGGCCCGACTCGTCGCTGGATCGTGGAGCGCAGCGCGCTCACGGAGAGGAGGACCGTCAGGTCGGGGCCCCGCCCCTCCACGAAGGGCAGGCGCTCGTCGCCGTCGACGGGGCGAATGTCCCGGGAGTCCCAGGCGGCGAGGTCGAGGACGTCGTCGATGGCGACGCCGAAGCCGGCGTGGCGACCGAGGAGGAGGACACGCTGACGTTCGCGCGTGCCGCCATCCGCGCTCCCGAGCAGCGAGCGCAGGTCGAGCACCGAGAGCACCTGTCCATCGGTCTGCAGGACCCACGGCAGCTCGGGCGGTGCGCCGGGAACGCGGGTGATCCACCGCGGCTCGAGGATTCGCCGGGCCTCGGTCGCGTCGATCGCGAAGCGGGCATCCCCGAGCGCGAAGCGCAGGTAGGGGCGCAGGTGGTGGTCGCGGTCGGACTGCGCGACCGACTGCGCCAGCTGCGCTGCCCGCGCTTCGAGCACCCGCTCGATGGCTTCGGCCGAGAGGTCGACCTCCGTCGTCGCGGCGGTCATACGCACCACCGCCAATCGCTGTCTTCATCGGCACGGAGGTCGCGCAGGCGCTGCCACGCTTCATCGTGGGAAGAGTCGAGGTAGAGGGCGTGACGCAGCAGCTCGATCGCCCGAGCACGGAAGCCGCGCTCCTGAGCGACCATCGCCGCGAGCAGATACACCTCGGGGTCGAGCGGCGTTCGGGCCACGAGCGGCGCGAGCAACGCGTCGGCTCGCTCGAGCTCGCCGCGGTCCGCGAGCTCCCTGGCCCGGATGAGCTCCGTCTCGTCGGTGGCGACCTCGACGACCACCGACTGTGACTCCGGTTCCGCGACCCGCAGTCGGGCAAGCTCGACCGGCGGCAGCGCGACGGGCGGCACGGCCCGCAGCCGTGAGCGCGCCGCTCGAGCCGGGGGAATCACCGTCTCCACTCGGCTCTCGGGCACGACGCGAGGGACCTCGGCGCGCTCGAACGCGGCCAGGTGCAGCGGGAACCCTTCGGCGCGACGAAAGCCCTGGGCCGGACGAGCCTCGAGCGTGCCGAGGACCACCACTCCATCGCGTGCGACGTGGCGGCGAAGCTTCTCGTGTACCTGCGCGACCGCGTCGTCGACCAGGTGAATGGTGACGTTCCGACAGAGCACCAGGTCGAAGGGCTCGACCGACTCCGAGAAGTACGGCGTCAGCAGGCTGTCGAGGACGAACGTGACGGATCGAAGCGGCTCGTCGTCGAGGTCGTAGAAGCCATCGCGCTCGCTGAAGTAGCGCTTTCGCAGCCCGGGGGGGCACGCCCGCAGATCGCGTCGCCCGAAGCGCCGCGCGCGGGCCCGAGCGAGGACGTCCTCGTCGATGTCCGACCCCACCACTTCGATGGACCAGCCGGCGCCGAGCGCCTCGCGCGCGAGGATGGCCAGCGAGTAGGCTTCCTGACCGGCCGAGCTCCCCGCGCTCCAGATGCGGATCCTCCGCCCCGCGTCTCGCCGGCGAGCGAGCTCCGGGATCACGTGGTCTCGAATCGCTTCGAGCATGCGCGGGTCGCGGAAGAAGTAGGACTCGTTGTTCGTCAGCGAGTGGACCAGGCGGCGCAGGGGCGGCGCATCGAGCGGCGCGTTCCGCACGAGGTCGAGCAGCCGAGCGAGGCTGAGCCCCTCGGACGTGCTGACCGCATGGAGCACGGCGGTGAACGACGGGCGACCCGGCCCGTCCAATCGAAGGCCGAATCGTTCCGTCACGGCCTCGCGGAATGCAGCTTCGTCGCTCACGCCTCGTCCTCCTCTGAGTTGCTTTCACCATCGAGCTCCTCG
>CAYXAP010000063.1:45892-48434 GCA_964462035.1 uncultured Sandaracinus sp. | reverse complement strand
CCTTCGCTTCCGCGAGCTTCACCATCCGGATGACCTCCTGGACGTAGGTGATCGGCGCGGCGAGGAGCGCACCGCGCACCCGGAACATGAGGGCCTGGAAGCGACCGCGAGGGAGCTCGGCGCTCGGGATCAGCTCCGCCCCGAGGGCACGGCGCAGCTGGTCGATCTCGGCTTCCAGCTCGCGGAGACGCCGCAGCGCGGCGGTCTCGGTGCGCATCGGCGTGCTCACTGCTCGCCCCGCTTCTTGAAGTCCAGGATGCCGCGGCGGACCTCGAGCAGCAGGCGCGAGGGGCTCGCATCCTTACTGAGCGCGGTGAAGGCCCCGAGGTCTTCCTGCGCCTTGCGCCGGTCGGACGCGGGTGCCGACGAGTAGATGATGATCGACGGGGGACGACCTCGAGAGAAGCGACGGATGAAGCGGCCGAACTGCAGGCCGGAGAACCCGGGCATCTGCAGGTCGAGGATCACGACCTGGGGACGCTGCTCCGTGAGCACCCGGTCGATCTCCGAGAAGCGCTGAAGATGGGTCGCCGAGTAGCCGCGCTTGTGGAGGATCTCGGTCAGCCGACGCGCGATGGTCGGACTGTCGTCGATGACCAGGACGCGGTCGCCAGCTCGGTGCGTGACGTTCATGCCCCGAGCCATGAGCACGACACATGCCAGTCACATTCGGAGGCCGATTACCGGGGTTTTCGAGGTTCGAGCCCCGAGATGTCACGGGATGGTCACGGGATGCCGTGGGTTCCGCGGCTTTCCGTGGAACGAACCGTCAGTAGCGACGCGGCGAGGGAATCCCGTAGGTCCGCATGCGATCTCGCAGCGTGGAGGGGCGCAGGCCGAGCAACTCCGCTGCGCCGCCGGGGCCCGAGATCTTCCCCGCCTGAGCGAGGGCCGCCTCGATGCTCTGCCGCTCGAGCGCCTCGATCTCCTCGCGTGTCCGGATCTTCTTGGACGGCCGCGGTGGCACGACCGAGGCCGCTTGCCGAGGGCTGCTCGACGCCGGCAGGTCGAGCTGGAGCGGTGGCCGTGTCGACAAGATCACCGAGCGCTCGATCACGTGGCCGAGCTCGCGAACGTTGCCCGGCCAGCCGTACCCCTCGAGAAGCTCTCGTTCGCGAGGGCCAATCGCCAGACCTTCTCTACCCATCTGGGGGGCATGTCGTGCGAGGAAGTGCTCGGCGAAGGGAACGATGTCTTCGGGCCGCTCCCTCAGCGACGGGATCTCGATCGGGAAGACGCCGAGTCGGTAGTAGAGGTCTGCTCGGAAGCGACCTTCCGCGACCTCGACCTTCAGGTCGCGATTCGTGGCCGCGATGATCCGAACGTCCACCTCGCGCGTCTGGTCGTCGCCCACCCGCTCGAACGTGGACTCTTGCAGCGCGCGGAGCAGCTTCGGCTGGAGCTCGATGGGGATCTCGCCGACCTCGTCCAGGAAGAGCGTCCCCCCATCGGCAAGCTCGAAGCGACCCTTGCGGTCTCGATGCGCACCCGTGAACGCGCCCCTCACGTGGCCGAAGAACTCGCTCTCGAAGAGCTCTCTCGGGATCGACGCACAGTTGACCTTCACGAGCGGCTTGTCGGCTCGGCCGCTGAGGGCGTGCAGGTGGCGAGCGATGACCTCCTTGCCGACCCCCGTCTCCCCATGCAGCAACACGGTCGCGCTGGTCTTCGCCACCGACTGCACCTGCGCGAGGACCTCCTTCATCTTCGGGCTCTCGGCGATGGGTGCGCCGTGCTGGCTCTCGACCTCCTCTCGGAGGTAGTCCCGTTCCTGCTCGATCTTCGCCTTGAGCTCGCGGAGCTCGTCGAAGGCCGCCTGTCTCGCCAGCTCTGCGTCCAGCCGCGCGAGAACGGTGGCGAAGAGCTGCTGAACCAGTCGCGCCCGGGCCATCTCCGCCGGCGTCGCTTCCGCTTCGACGTGGACGAGGCCGAGGAACCCGCTGAGCGAGCCAGCGATGAACAAGGGAACCGCGACCAGGCGGCGATAGCCTTCGCGTTCCCAATGGGATCGGGTGAAGGGCGGTAGCTGCTCGACCTCGAGCACGAAGGGCTCCGCGGCCTCCAGCGCACCGTCCGGAGCCATCGAGGTCAGCTGCGGTAGCGGGAACCGGTCGCCAGGCGCCATCGCCCCTCGGCGACCGCCTTCGAAGGCGACCTCGACCACTTGCTCTTCGTGGAGCACTCGATAGAGCACCCCGCGCGGATAGCCCAGCTCGGCGCACACCAGGCAGAGGGCCTCGGGCAAGCTCTCGTAGATCGCGCTCGGCTCGGTGGACGCGACGAAGCGCCGACCGAGCTCGTCGAGCACGCGCTCCAAGCGGTTCGCAGCCTCGGCCTCCTGGCGCAGCTGCTGCCTTCGCAGCGCGCCGGCCACGGCTTCGGCGAAGAGCCCCACCCGAGCGAGGAAGGTGGGCGACCAACGTCGGGGCGTTCCGCTCACCAAACCCAGCGCGCCGAGGGTCACTCCCTCGCTCGCGAGCGGCTGGAGGACGAACGCAGCGACACCCCGGCCCTCGGAGTCCGACCGAACCGTCGCCGCTTC
>CAYXAP010000063.1:0-45792 GCA_964462035.1 uncultured Sandaracinus sp. | reverse complement strand
GGACGAACGCAGCGACACCCCGGCCCTCGGAGTCCGACCGAACCGTCGCCGCTTCTGCCGGGATGCGCGCGACGTCCTCCACGACCACCGGCTTGCCCATGAAGAGCTGCTGAGCGAGCCAAGGGTAGCGCGTGGTCTTCTCCCACTGGCCGAGGTAGGGGCCGATGGTGGATGTCGCCGATTGCCACTGCGCAGGCACCGAGACGTTCGGGGAGTCCTTGGCCACCAGGTGCACGCTCACCTGGTCGAGCCCTTGCTGCTCACCGATCATCCCGAGCGCTCTGGCGATGGCGTCGTCCAGCTCGCCATCGCTGTGGCCCACCATCATGGTGGAGATCTCCGCGAGGCAGCTCTCGAACTCCAGCCGCTCCTGCAACGCTTCAGTCGTCGGCTCGGCGGAGCTCTGCTCGTCGGCGCACACGACGACCACCCGTCCGTGCTCGAGGTCCGGGAGAAAACTGCAGCGGAGGTCCCGCTCGCCGTCACCTCCGAGCGGCAGCTCGATGAGCGCCTCGCCCGTGTCGACCACCGACTGGACCATTCCCTCCAGCTCGACTCCAAAAGAGCCCAGCGCGTCCCGGAGCCGCTGACCCATGTGAGCGTCCCCCTCGAAGCCATGGCCGAGCGCGAACGGCTCGTTGACGCGCACGAAGCGCATCTCACGGTCCACTACCGCCACCCCGACGCGGTCAGAGCGGAACAACACGTCCGCCACCCCTCGGAGGCTCTCTTCCGGCCCGATCCCCATGCTCTCTGGGAAGGTATCGGGTCAGCCCGAGAATGTCGCCAGTGCAAAGGCGAACCTCACCCTCGGGGGGTCCCTTCGAACGTCGCCGTCAGCGCTGTCGCGGAGAGCGAATGCCGTACGCACGCATCCGATCGCGCAACGTGGACGGCCGGAGCCCGAGGAGCTCCGCCGCGCCGCCAGGCCCCGAGACCTTGCCGGTCTCGGCGAGCGCGGCCTCGATGCTCTGCCGCTCCAGCGCTTCGAGCTCTTCCTGCGTCCGGATCTTCTTCGACGGACGCGGTGGGACGACCGAAGGTGGCGCGATCGTCGGCGGTGATGGCTCCGGCAGATCGAGCCGCAACGGAGGCATCGGAGAGAGGATCACCGCCCTCTCGATCACGTGGTTGAGCTCACGCACGTTCCCCGGCCAGTCGTACGCGTGGAGCTGCTCGCGCTCCGCGGGGCCGATCGCCAGCCCCTCGCGACCCAGCTGGATCGCGTGTCGTTCGAGGAAGAGCTTCGCCAGCGGCACGATGTCTTCCCGACGGTCACGGAGCGGCGGAATGTGGATGGGGAAGACGCCGAGTCGATAGTAGAGGTCCGCGCGGAAGCGACCCTCTTCGATCTCCACCTGCAGGTCTCGGTTGGTGGCTGCGATGATTCGAACGTCGACCTTGCGGGTCTTGTCGTCACCGACCCGCTCGAGCTCGCCCTCTTGAAGGGTTCGCAGCAGCTTCGGTTGGAGCTCGAGGGGAATCTCGCCGACTTCGTCGAGGAAGAGCGTCCCTCCGTCGGCGAGCTCGAAGCGGCCTCGTCGATCACGGTGGGCGCCCGTGAACGCGCCACGGACGTGACCGAAGAACTCGCTTTCGAAGAGCTCACTCGGAATGGAGGCGCAGTTGACCTTCACGAGTGGCTGGTCCGCCCGACGGCTGATCGCGTGGAGGTGCCGCGCGATCACCTCCTTGCCTGCACCGGTCTCGCCCTGGAGCAAGACCGCAGCGGTCGTCTGCGCCACGGAGCGGACCTTCTCGAGCGCTTCGCGCATCCCCGCGCTCTCGGCGAGCGGTGCCCCGTGCCGCCCGCTGACCTCTTCACGCAGGTAGTCGCGCTCGTGCTCGATCTTCGCCTTGAGCTCACTGAGCTCCGCGAACGCCTGCTCGCGGGCGTACTCCACGTCGAGCCGGGCGAGAACGGTCGCGAAGAGCTGCTGGACGAGCCGTGCGTTCTCCTGCTGTCGGCCGCTCACGTGTTCCGCGGTCGTCAACAACGCCACTAGACCGGTGAGACGACCGGCGATCAGGAGCGGGCACACGATCGCTCCTCGAAAGCCTCGAGCGCGCCACACGTCCGTTGCAAAGGCGGGCATCTGTTCGCTCTGGAGAACGAACGGCGCTGTCCCCTGGAGACCTCCCGCGCCCGCCATCGCCGCGACGCGAGCGAGCGGGAATCGGTCGCCTGGCACCATGGCGCCCGGCTGACCCGCGTCGAACGCCACCTCGATCTCCCCCTCTTCGGCCAGCAGCCGGAAGATGAGCGCGCGAGGGTATCCGAGCTCGTCGCAGACCAGCTGGAGAGCATCCTTCACGGCCTCGACCATTGCGCTCGACTCCGTCGAGGCCACGAACCGACGACTGAGCTCGTCGATCACTCGTTCCACGCAGCGAGCGGCATCCGCCTCGCGATGCAGCTGGCGCCGACGGACGGCCCCAGCCACCGTCTCCGCGAAGAGCTGCACCCGAGCGATGAACGACTTCCGCCACAGTCGCGGCTCGGCACTGAAGAAGGAGACGGCACCGAGCGGTCGATCGTCGACGACGAGCGGAACCGTGATGTAGGCCCCTACCCCTCGTCGCTTCCCGTCCTCCCGTTCGTCGGCGGCCAGATCGGGGAGCTCGTCGATGTTCTCCACCACCACCGGCGAACCCTCATAGAGGAGCTTTGCGCTCCACGGGTAGCGAGTGGTCGGATCGCGAGCGGTCTCCCAGCTGCCGATCTTCGAATCCTCCGCCCGCCACTGAGCACTCGTGACGACCGTGGTGGACTCGGGCTCGAAGAGGTGGAGAGTCATCTGATCGAGTTCCTGCAGTCGCCCGATGATCCCGAGTGCCTGATTGATCGCCTCATCGAGACCGTCGTCGGAAACCCCGACCATCATCGCGGAGATCTCGGCGAGCGCGGCTTCGAAGCGCAGCCGCTGACGGAGCTCCGCGCCCGGCTCCGCCGAATCTTCCACGCCGAGGACCACGACCTGTCCCCGCTCCACCTCTGGGAGGAAGCTGCAGCGCAGACGCACGCGGTCGCCTCCGAGCGGCACCTCGATGAGCGCTTCGTTGGTGTCGAAGACCGACTGGACCAGACCCTCGAGCTCGACACCAAAGGGGCCGATGATGTCCCGAATCCGTTGGCCGATGTGGTCCGCGACCGGGTGAGAGTTCACCAGCGCGAGCGTTTCGTTGACTCGAACGAAGCGCATCTCACGGTCGACGACCGCCACGATCACCCGATCGGAGCGAAACAACGCTTCGACGACTCCCGAGAGGGAGTCCTCCGGACCGAGCCCCATGAACCGGTAGGAGACGGCATGGGGCGCTTCGATGCAAGCCACCCATCTGGGGGGGCTGCCCATCCCCTTTCGGAGATGGTTCGGCCCGAAGGAATTTACGAGTGGCGTAATCGTGCGCTTTCATTGCGGATAATTCGGTTCACCGCGTCTGGAACGAAAGGTCTCCCCCGAATAGAGTCGCGCCTGGGGAAAGGTGGGCGTTGATGGTTGATGACGACTATTTGCCGGAACACGAGCGGAAGCTCCTGCGGCGCCACCGTCGCAAGACCGTCCGCGCGGAAGTCCCGCTGGCCCGTAAGAGGCGAGACGAGACGGAACCGCGACTCGAGCTCGAGTCGCACCGGGTCGAGCGAAGCACGGGGAAGATCCCCTCGTTCCGCGCCCGTGCCCTGGCGCAGTACACCGCCGAGGTCGGCTTGGTGGCCGACCTCCAGAAGCTCCTCGAAGGCGTCCTCACGGGAGCTCGGGACCAGAAGCTCGCCAGTAGCCTCGGCACCGATACCGAAGGGCTCCGCGACCTCGAGCGCCGCTTCAAGGAGCGGGTCGGTCGCAGCGTCTACGTCGCGGCGGTCGAGGTCGTGAACCGAGCCGCGCGCCTTCGCTCCGAAGCGCTCGGCTGAGCGCTCAGTCGGTGATCGGCCGGCAGAGCACGAAGGGCTGAACGATCACCGCGTAGAAGGCGACGGGGTCCTCGGCCCACGTGGTCACCTCGTCGACCGTGGGTCGCCGAATGGACCCATCGTCGATCCACTCCTTCACCTTCGCCTGGTCGTCGATGGCGACGGCAGCGGCGACCTCCGAGAGGTCGAGCCCCTCGCGAACGAGGAAGAGGCCTTGCCGTCGCGCGTGCGGCTCCAGCGCCGCCCACGTCGTCGGGAGGATCTCCTCTTCCAGCTTCTTTCGTACGTCGTCGATGGCTCCCTCCTAATCCACCGCAGCGTTCCGTCAACGGAGGCCGGTGAGCAACGCGCCCGCGTTCGCCCCGAGGTCGGGCGTGTAGTAGCCGCCCTCCTGGACCACGACGGTCGGTAGATCCAGCTCTGCGAGCACGGCGCCGATGGCCTCGAAGTCGTCGGTGGTGAGCTGGAACGCTCCGACGGGGTCCTTCTCGTACCCATCGAAACCGGCGGAGAGCACCAGGAATGCCGGGCCGAAGCCGCCGAGCGCCTCGAGCACGACGTGCTTCAGCAGATGGAGGTACTCGCCGCCGCGGGTGCCGGCCGGGAGGGTCAAGTTCAGGTTGAAGCCCTCGCCCTTCCCCTCCCCGCGCTCGTCGGCGTAGCCGCAGTGGAAGGGGAAGAACTCGGTCGGGTCGCCGTGCACGCTGAGCACGAAGACGTCGTCGGCGTCATAGAAGAGCGACTGCGTTCCGTTGCCGTGGTGGAAGTCGATGTCGAGGATCGCCACCTTCCCGTGGGGTCGCAGCACTTCTGCCGCGATCGCGGCGTTGTTGAAGTAGCAGTAGCCACCGAAGAGGTCCGCCTGAGCATGATGGCCTGGCGGTCGCGAGAGCGCATAGGCCATCTTGCTCTCGCGCTCGAGCACGGCTTGCGCCGCGGAGCGAGCGCACGCCGCGCTCCAGCCTGCGGCCGTCCAGGTGTTGCGGGTCAGCGGCGTCCCGGCGTCGAAACACCAGGCGCCGGCCATGTGCAGATTGTTCGGGTCGCCCTTGCCACGCTGGATCTTCGGGAAGACGTGCGGGTAGAGGGTCTCGTCCGGCTCGAGCGCCGCCGCGCGCTGATAGAGCGTCAGCAGCTCCGGATCATGCAGCGCCGCGATCGCCTGCAGCGGCATCTCACTCGGCTCGCGGAGATCGATCGCCGGGAGATCGCCAAGCGCGGCCAAGATGGACTCGGCTCGGGCGGTGGTCTCCGGGTGATCGATGCGCTCTCCGAACGCCCACTCGTAGGCCGGCTTGAAGGCGAGCTGGTCAGGGTGGAAGTAGGCGGGCGTCGGGTCGGGTCGGGGGCTCATGCGGGCGTCGTTCGGCTGCGAGCGATCGCTCTACCGACGGGTGGCCGGGACCGCAAGGGTGGTGAGCCCCGCTTGCGCTTTTCCCATTTGAGGGTATTTGTTGCAGCAAGCATTTCCTGAATTGCCTGAAATCACAGCTTTTTTCATGTCCGACACCCCTCTCGCCACCGACGACAGCAGCCCGCGGAAGACTCTCGAAGAGCTCTCGCTGGGCACCGGCACCATCGCCATCACCGATGACCACTTCTCCGATCGCATCCGCTGCGACCACCCGATCGAGCTGAGCGATGCATCCGAGGGGGCGGCGCTCGGCCGTGAGCTGGTCCGTGAAGCGAAGGACCGCCAGCGGGGACGGATCGTGACCTTCGTCCCCGAGCGATTGGCGTCGGGGCTCGAGGCCAGCGGCTTCGAGACCGAAGGCGTGATGCCCGGCTTCTACGAGGGCGAAGAGGACTGCGTCGCGCTCGGCTACTACCTCGACGACGAGCGCGGCGAGCTCGCCGAGCCGGAGGCGGTCGCGAAGGTGAAGGCCATCCTCGAGGCGAAGGCGGGAACCACGAAGCCACGGCCACCGGTCGAGACCATCCTCGCCGAGACCACCGACGCGCCGGCGATCGCGGATCTGCTGGCCGACACCTTCCAGCAGTACCCGACACCGAGCGGCGACCCCGCGTATGTCGCCGAGGCGATCGCAGACGGCAACCCCTTCCGCTTCGTGAAGGTCGACGGAGCGATCGTCGCCTGCGCGAGCGCGGACTTGGTGCCCGAAGCGGCGACCGCCGAGCTCACCGACTGCGCCACGCTCCCCGATCACCGGGGCAACGGCTACATGCAGGCGATCCTCATGGACCTCATGGACGACCTGGCCGAACGCCAGTATCCGACCGCGTTCACCCTGGCTCGCGCGCGCATCCCCGGCGTGAACCTCGCGTTCCAGCGGCTCGGCTTCCAGCTCCGCGGGACCATGCCTCAGTCCTGCCGCATCGGCGGCGGCATCGAGGACATGAACATCTGGAGCCGCACCCTGCCCGGCATGGCGAAGAGCGCCACGCTCCCGGACGACGTCGCCGCCGCCTGACCAGAGGGTCAGCGCCGGACGACGCACATCGCGGCGTGGTAGCGTCCCGCATGTCGCTGACGGAGGAGGAGCGGAAGCTGCTCGAGCAGGCCGCTGCGATGCGCTTCGCGTGCATCGACCTCCGCTACGAGGGCGGTGAGTACGTCTCGGTGCTCGCTCGCCTCGCCCTGCGTGGTCTGCTCATCTCCGAGGATCGGGGCTCCATGGCCTCCTACCGGATCAGCGACGAGGGCCG
Source organism: uncultured Sandaracinus sp. (assembly GCA_964462035.1). Classification (GTDB taxonomy): domain Bacteria; phylum Myxococcota_A; class Polyangia; order Polyangiales; family Houyiibacteriaceae; genus UBA1660. The sequence goes on along the minus strand of CAYXAP010000063.1, from coordinate 39,212 downwards.
CGCGGCGCTCCGCGGCGATTGAGCAAGAGGCTCGGTCGAACGCCCGGGGTCGGTCGGTGTTCAGCGACGCCACGCAGTCGCACGCTGTGCGAGTGGGGCGAGGCCAATGAGCGCATCGGTCTGGTGTGCGCGGCTGTCGCCAGCGGGCGAGCCCAAGAGGGCAAGTGTCGCGGCTCGGGGCCGGTCATCGCCATCTGGCGACATGACCGGAACGATGCCTGTCGGGATCGAGCGAATGTCGTTCCGATCCGATAGTCTCCCCCACATGGGTTGCTTGAGGGGTCGAGCCGTCGCGCTCGCTATGGTTCTTTGGCTCGGAGGATCGGCGCTGAGCGCGTCGACGGCCGAGGCATACACGACACGGGTTCACATCGCGCTGGCGAACGAGATCCGCCGGAACGTCATCGCCGAAGGTGGAGGCGGCATCCGGTTGATGGGCAGCGGGTTGGTGGTCCAGCTCACCGACGAGGACTCGGCGGCGATCATGGACGAGCCGCTCGCGTTCCGCGCCGGCGCCATCGGACCGGACAACCTGGTCTTCCCGGCCATGACCGACGGGTCGCACGGCGTGGAGCAGGACCCCTACCGCCAGTGCGAGCTCCTCTATCAGGAGGCGCTCACCCGCCGGGAGCGGGCCTACGCCCTCGGCTGCTTCCTCCACGGAGCCACCGACGCGATCGCCCACCACCTGGTCAACGCCTTCACCGGGGAGACCTTCACGCTCACGCCGATCTCCGAAGCGCGCGAGTCGAGCTTCGACAACGTGGTCGGCCACATCGTCACCGAGGCGACCATCCAAGAAGCGCTGGTCACCGCCGACGAGAGCCGCTTCACTGCCGGCCAGCTCGAGCACACGCTTCCGCAAGACTTCATCCTCCGCACCTACTTCGCGACCGAGAGCCCCGTGTGGCAGCGGCTCGCGGAGCACCCGCGGGAGAAGTTCGCAGCGGCGCAGGCGGCGGACCCGGACGGCAACGTGCTCGGGTGGGCCCAGAGCGCCGGCCTCGCGGCGTGGGAGCAGATCGCGATGGCGCCGGTCTACGTGGACCAAGTCCAGCTCGAGCGTGAGGCCCTGCGCACCTTCATCGACGACGAGCTCGCGGACATGCAGGACCCGAGCTCGACTCGTGGCTCCGAGCTCGGCGTCGGCGCCGGCGACGACGGGACCCTCGGTACGCCAGACGACACCACCTCGTGCTCGGCGAGCTGCCCCAGCCTGGCCGCTCGCTACTACGTCTTCGTACGCATCATCCAGCCGCGCTTCGACGCCGCCGGGCGCGAGCTGCCTTCGGCGTTCGACGCGCTCTCGAACGGCATCGGCGACCAGCTCTACGGCTTCCTGCCGGCGCTCGTGCAGGTCATCGCCAACCTCAGCGCCCAGCTCAACCAGCCCGTCACCGCCGACGGTGAGCACGGCCTCGACCTCGACGCTTCGATCGTCTCGACGGCACTCCAGCCCATCGACGACTGGGCCGACACCCTGGTCGCGACGACCGAGTCGGGCTTCGATGACCTCGCCGGAACGCTCACGCCGAGCTGGTACACCGACCTGAGCGAGTTCTTCCAGGACCTCGGCGTCGACATCACCATCGGCAACATCATCCAGGTGATCTTCGGGCCGATCCTCGACCAGATCCGCGAGACGCTCGTCGACGAGGTCATCGGTCGCGCCGAGACCTACCTCAACGAGCTCACGGTGCAGTACCGCGACCAGTACGACGCCTGGGTCGCCGCCGTGCAGGACCTGCTCGACGACTCCGAGCCCCCCGAGCTCGGCGCGGACGCGCTCCAGACCCCCTACGATTCCGGCATGTGGCGCTACTCGGTCGACCTGACCGCCGCGGCTTTCGGCAACCACGAGATCCTGCTCGTCGACGCCGACCCGATCGGTCGCGGGCCGGCCTCCTTCGACGCCTCCTACACCCACGACTGGACTCAGATCGGACGCTGCTCGTACCTGCGCGAAGCCGTCTTCCCGCAGGGCACCGAGCTCAGCGCGCTCCTCAGCGTCTTCGAAGGCGACACCGTCTACGTGTCGGCGCTCGGCAACAACAGCCCGGTCGAGTGCCACGACGGATCGCTCTCGTCCTTCGGCGATCCTTCGTCGTCGACGTGCGCCCACGTCGGTCTCGACGAGCTGCTGATGACTCCGGTCGGATCGATCAGCCGCGCGTACCCCCCGGAGCACGGCCCCGACGCCGACGGCTGCCGGAACCTCACCGTCCCTGGCCTGCCCGAGCCGCCCCCGCCGGGTCCGGATGCGGGCCCGTCGGACACCGACGGGTCGGTGCCCGACGCCGACGGCGGGCCCGGCACCGACCCGGGCGACGACGACGGTGGCTGCGGCTGCGCGACGCCCGGTACCTCGAGCTCTTCCTCGCCGTGGGCGCTCATCGCCCTCTTCGGACTGGTGCTCGCGTTCCGCCGCCGCGGCGGCGCCGCGCTCCTCGCCGCGTGTCTCTTCCTGGTCGCCTGCGGCGACGACGACTCCACCGACTCCATGGTCGACGCCTCGATGGGCATGGACCTGTCGATGATGATGGACGACGCCGCGGTGCCGATGGACATGGACGGCGCGGACATGCCCATGGCCGACATGGGGCCCGACCCGAGGCGCGAGCTCCTCGACGCCCTCGACGGAACGGTCTGGCACGGGATGCAGATGCGCGACGAAGGTGGCGAGCTGAAGGAGCGCATGATCGAGATGCACTTCGACTCCGCCGATCTTCGCTGGGGCGAGATCGTGAACCCCTACGGCCCGGGTCGGGTTCGCATCCTCCGGACCTTCAATCCGATGGTCGATGGCGCCGGCGACGTCGCGATCGAGAGCACCATCATGATCCCGACCGGGTGGGAGACCCCCGAGCCGCTGCGTGGTCAGCGCGGCGACTGGACCTTCGCGATCGATGGCACCGAGCTGACGATCACCGACTCCGACACCGGCTTCGAGGAGGTCTTCGACGCCGGCGGGGCCCCCGCGCCCACCAGCGGGCTGACCGCCGACGTGCGCGTCTTCGGCAGCAGCGGCACGGTCTACGACAACTTCTGCGGCGCCGGCTTCGGCAGCTGGGAGGACGCGCCGATCCTCGACTTCGCACGCGGCTCGAGCGCCATGCTCCCGCTGGCCCAGGACCTCGTCGCAGGCGCGGTCCTCGGCGAGTGGGTCGACGGCGTGGGCATGTTCGCCATCACGGACCTCGACGGCTTCGACCGTCTCGGTGGCACCGAGCTCACGCAGCAGTCGAATTTCGTGGTGCGCTACACTGGGACCCTGCCGCACACCGGCCACCTCTCGGTCCGCGAAGAGGACGACGCCTACGACCAGATGGGCAGCTGGGTCTTCACCGGAGCCGACGTTGGCTCCGGCGGCCGCAACGATGCGCTGCACGAGATCTTCCACTTCATCGGCGACGACGACGAGACGGTGACCGAGGGCAGCCTCCCGGCCGACGAGGTCGAGGTCGAGGTCATCGTGGTCTGGTGTGGGCTCAGCGACGGCGAGGCCTTCACGCTCCAGCAGAGCCTCACCAGCGCCAGCGGTCCGTGGCAGTCCTTCGGCACCGGCGCCGTGCCGGACATCGACGACACCCTCTTCCCGCCCGTGCTCTGACGGTCAGGGGTTCGTGCGACCGAAGCGGAGGTACCACGCCTCCGTCCGCTCGCCCGAGTGGCGTGACCGGAAGAACGTGAACCACGGAGAGCGCTCCGCGGCGACACGCACGGCGCTCTCCACGTAGTCGTAGACTTCCCGGTAGGCGGGGAGGTCGTCTCCTGCCTCCACGTCGCCCACCTGCGGCGCCTCCCCGGCCCGGAGGATCACGCCACCTTCGAGACGAGCGACGGCGCACTGCCGGAAGCTCGGGAGCCGGCCCAATGTCCCTGTGGGGCCGATGAGAGGGTTGCCGAGCATCGTGCCAGCCGACCCCACGCACTCCGTCCACCCCAACCGCCTTCCCCTCCTTGCCGGTCTGGTTGTGGACGTCGATGCCGGGGTGCCGCATCGACGTCGGGATCGCGTGTTCGTTCGCGGCATCGATGAAGTAGCGGGAGTGCTCGAAGGCAAAGCCGGCGTGGCCCGTCCGGAACGGAACCAGACGACAGAGCTCTTCGGTGAGGGCGAAGGCCTCGTCGGCTGATCCCCAGTCGACGGGCAGCACCACTCGCAAGATGGAGGCCTCGGTCCGTTCCTGCCCGTCGATGTCCTCGGAGCCGAAGACGCCGAAGCGGGCACGGGGAGCGGCGTTGAAGGGTTCGGCGTCGATGTACTCGATACCGTAGGGCCCACTCGGCGGGCCCTCGGACACGAACCAGGTCTCGAGCATCGATAGAGCCCGCTTGGAGGTCTTCCGGTGCTTCCGCATGTTCGCACTGGACTGGAAGCGCAGCCCGTCGTCCCCCACGATCGCTCGATAGCGATCGAACGCCGCGAGGATGCCTTCGCCGAAGGACGACGGAGGCCCAACGACATAGAGCGAGATCGAGAAGGTCGGTCGCGCCACCACGATCCCGTCCGCTTCGTGGACGAGCTCCTGCAGTCGCTTCCGGGCCGCGTCGCCATCGGCTCCCATCACCCCGAGCATAGCTCGCAGGCGCGCGAGGTGAGCCGGCCATCGACGGCGTCCGTGCTCCCGCCGTACCCTTTCGTTCGCGCATGGGGACAGCCGCTACCTTGGAAGGAACCCGCTACCGGGTGCTCCGGGCCCTCGGCCGTGGCGGCATGGGCGACGTGCTGCTCGTGCACGACGCCGTTCGCGACGAGGACGTGGCCCTCAAGCGCGTGCTCTCCGCCAAAGCGAGCGCGCAGATCCGCTTCAAGCGCGAGTTCCGCGTCATCGCCGATCTGCTGCACCCGAACCTGGTCCGGCTGCACGAGCTCGGCGAGGACGGTGAGGGTCTCTACTTCACGATGGAGGCGATCGACGGATCGGACCTGGCCACCTACTGCGCCCCTTCCGCCCCGCGCTCCGGCACACGCCGCAAGCAGCAGAGCGACACCAGCGCGCCGACGGTCGAGGCCAGCGATCTGTCGAGCGCGGACACCGTCCACGACCCACGGTCTGCCGAGCCCATCTCGGCGGGCGCGCCCACGGCGATCTCGGGCGACGCGCCCACCATCCAGAGCGACCCCGACGGCGAAGCGCTTCGACTGAGCACCCGACCGGCGGGCGCCTTCAGCATCGACGCGGTCCTGCACGTCGCGCCCCAGCTGCTCGAGGCGCTGGCGTTCCTCCACGCCCACGGGATCGTCCACCGCGACCTGAAGCCCGCCAACGTGATGGTCCGCGCGGATGGCGTCGTGAAGGTGCTCGACTTCGGGATCCTCGCGTCGCCGGCAGAGGCCGAGCTCCACGAACGGGGCGAGCTGATTGGCACCCTCGGGTTCATGTCCCCAGACCAGCTCCGCGGCGCTCCACCGACTCCGGCCGACGACCTCTACGCCCTCGGGGCCACGCTCTACAACCTGCTCACCGGCGGCCCGATCTTCGAGGAGTCCAACCCGCTGGCGCTCGTCTTCGCGCACCAGCAGCGCGACCCGACACCGCTCGCCGAGCGGGTGGAGGTCCCGGCGCCGCTCGCCGAGATCGTCGACGCACTCCTCGCCCGCGAAGCGAACGAACGGCCCGGACTCGATCAGGTCGCCGAGGCTCTCGCCCGAGCGGGGGCACGCCTCGCCACCTTCGACGCCATCGCCACCACGGCCGGTGACCTCCATGGTCGCGCGAGCGAGCTCGAAACCATCGTGGACCACTGCCGCCGGGCGCTGGCCGGTCGGCGCGGTGCCGTGGTGATCGTCGGCGGCAGCGGCTCCGGCAAGACCGCGTTGGCCGAACACGCCGCGCGAACGCTCGGCCGCGAAGGCGCGTGGATCCTGAAAGGCCGGGGCCGCGCGAACGAGCGGCTCCCGTTCAACGCGCTCGACGCCGTGGTCGACCAGCTCGCGCTGACCTTGGACCGGACCCGTCGACCCAGCGACCAAGTGCACGCTCTTCGAGAACGGGCCGCCCACGCGTTCCCGATCCTCGCCCGGGACCGCTCGGAGCGGGGCTCGGAGGGAACCCAGCCAGACTCCTTTCGCGCGCTCCGGGACCTGCTCGATGCGCTGGCGGGCGATGGCGGCGCCGTGGTCCAGATCGACGACCTGCAGTGGGCCGACGCCGACTCGCTTCGCGCCCTCGGCTACCTGGCGCCGCCCAACGTCGTCGTGCTCGCCACCCTCCGCGACGACATCGACGAGCGCACCCACGAGGACTTCCTCCCGGGGAGCCATCCGGTGCCGATCGCCCCCCTCGACGACGAAGCGCTCGCGGCGATCGTCCGCGACGCCGCCGAGCGCGCGGGCGCCGAGCCGGACGAAGAGGCCATCGCCGGGGCTGTCGCGCTGAGCCGCGGCCGCCCCTTCCTCGCCGAGGTCGCGGGCCGCGCGCTCGCCCGCGGCGACAGCGGCGACCCGCTCGACGCGCTGATCCTCTCTGCGACCGAAGAGGCGGCGCCGCTCTTGGCTGCGCTGGTCGCCGCCGACGACTGGATGAGCGTCGACGAGCTCGCGCGCCACGGGGACCGAACCCCCGGCGCCATCGACGACCAGGTGCGGGTCCTCGCCAAGGCGGGCGTGGTCCGGCGCATCGGTGGTCGCGGTCCGCGGAGCCGAGTCGACCTCTATCACGACGCGATCCGGGCGCGATTGGGGCAGGCGCTCGTCGAGTCGATCGGAGCAGCCCACGATCGCTTCGCCACGCTCGCCATCGATGGCGAGCTCCCGCTCGCCGAGGCGCGGGTGGTTCGCCATCTTCTCTCCGCGGGGCGCGCCACGGAGGCGGCTACGCACGCCTTGGCAGCCGCGCAGGAGGCGCACGGCCAGCTCGCGTTCGGCCTCGAGGCCGAGATGCTCGCCGTCGTTCTGACGCACGGCACGCTGGCTGATGCGGAACGGACCAAGCTTCTGCGCCGTCGCGCGGAGAGCCTGGAGCGGTGCGCTCGCTACACCGTGGCCGCGGAGTGCTGGGACGAGCTCGCGGCGCTCGATCCGGTCTCGGAGCGCGAGGCGAAGGTCCGCGCGGCCCACGCGCTGCTCGGCGCCAACCAGGTCGACGCGGGCGCGAAACGCATCGCGGCCGCCCTGTCGATGGGCGGCGACGGGGCGCTCGGGGGCGGCAAGCTGCGGAACCTGTGGTCGGGCGTTCGCTTCTTGCTCGGGCCGAAGGGCGGCACACCACCGCCGACGGACGACCCCGTTCGGCGCGCGCAGGCGGAAGCGGACGTCCGACTCGGGATGATGCTCGGTTTCTTCGACCCACTGCAGGGCGTGAGGATCCTGGTTCGGGCGCGGGATGCCTTCCACGCGCTCGGCGACGCGGAGCGCCTGGCGTGGTGCGACATGCTCTTCGCTTGCTACGCCGACTTCGGCCACGCGGGACTCGACGAGTCGAAGCTCGCCCGGCGCTACCGCGACGCGGCCGAGAAGCGAGCCGCCGAGCACGGCCTCGACGTGCCGGAGCTCCACGCCGTCCGGAAGTACCTCGAGGGCACGCGGCACATGCGGGTCGGCGCATGGGCCGAGGCCGAGGCCGCGGAACGCGAGGCGATGGAGATCATGGAGGCCGTCGGCAAGACCGGCACCTTCGAGCACACCTACGCGAACACGACCCTCGGAACCGTCGCCTTCGTACGCCAGGACATCGACGGAGTGCGCGCCGCGGTCGAGCGGTTCGAGGACATTCAGCGTGACGGCGGGGACCTCACGCTCGCCACGCACCTCGGCGTGATGAAGGTCGGTCTGATGATGCTCGCTGGAGACTTCGACCGAGCGCGCGAAGCGATCGCCGCCGCAGAGGAAGCGCTCCCGAAGGACTACCAGACCATTCAGCGCGCGGTCATCGGCTACATCGGGTGTATCCCGGAGATCTACGACGGCACGCCGGAGCGGGCGGTCGAGCGCGCGATCGCCACCGACCCGCTCGCGAACCACTATCGGCTGCTTCAATCGCACGTCGGCGCGATCCACGGGGGCGTCACCGCCATCGCCGAGGCGCAGGCGATGCGGGTCGGGAGTCCGAAGTTCTCGCGCCGCCGACTGCGTAAACGGCTGCATTGGCTCCTGAAGGGCGAAGCCGTGGTCGGTGGCGTCGCCCAACGCGTCTACGCGTACATCGCCGACGCCAAGGGCAAACCCGAGGAAGCGATCGAGTGGATGCGAGAGGCGGTCGCCAAGTCGGGCCACTTCGGCCGGCGCGTCGACGAGTCGGTCGCGCGGTACCAGCTCGGCCTGCGCATCGGTGGCGACGAAGGCGCCGAGCTCCGGGAGCGAGCTCGCCGGGACATCACCGCCGCCGGCGCCGCGACGGCGCTCCTCCACGAAGACCCCGTCCACCGCTGAGTGTCTGCGAGAGGTATCCCTACTACCCTGCCGAGGGTGACCGTTCGCTCGACGCTCCTCGTCTGCCTGCTTCTCTGGGGCTGCGCGGAGTCGATCGAGCCGGGTCCGGACGGGCATGTGCGCATGCCCGCAGATCTCGGCGACATCTCGGAGCGGGCCTGTGCGACCGGCACGGACGATCTGCGAACGCTCGGCTTCGAGGGTTGGATCCCGTTCTGCACGCTCGAGACTCGAGACTGTGTCGATGGCTGCGCGGCCGACCGAGGCTGCGAGTCCGCCTGTGTGGATGCCGACCCCACCCCGAGCATCTTCCCGTCCGACCGTTCCGGCTGCGCCGTGTGCTTCGGCCTACAGACCAATGCATGCCTCACCGGGCTCTGCCCGGATGTCGTGGCACAGCTCACCTGCTGTATCGCGGACCATCCCGAGTGCGCCACCGACCGCGACTGCTCACCCTGTGGCGACCGGTGGGACGCGTTCGACGGGTGTCTCGCGGCCAGCGACTGCCGCGAGCTCCAGGACTTCTGCTTCCTTCAGCCCTGACGACGGCGGAAGACGAACAGCACCAAGAACGGCAGCCCCATCGCAGCGCCTCCGCCCGTGGTGCTGCAGCCGTCGTCCGACACCGGTGTGGCCACACCTGCGTCTGGCTCCACCGGCCCGGCGTCCGCGCCGCAGATGCACGGAGTGTCGACGCACAGGTGCACGACCTCGACGCGGTCATCGCAGATCGCGACGCAGTAGTTGCGGTGGATTCGCCCATCGCTGCCGCAGACCGGCTGCTCGGCATCGCGGTCGCACTCCCAGCAGTACTGCGGCTGGATCGCCTGCGCTTCCGCGAGCGTGAGCCCGTGCGCATCCAGCCAGGGCGTCAGGTCGACCGAGTGGATCTCGACCACCCGCGCCAGGTTCTCGTGCGCGGCGATGGTCTCGGCCGCGTCCTCGTACCCCGTCTGGATCAACAGGTCGCCCATCGCGCAGGCGCGCCCTTCGCGGTCGATGAAGATCGGCGTCCGCTCGTTCAGGTAGTCGTTGTGCGGGAAGACTCCCGCCTGCCAGTACTCGTGGAGCCGGTCGAGCGCAGCAGCCCGAGCCGCCCGCTGCTCGGCGCTCAGATGCTCCATGTCGACCGCGCGAAGGCGTGCTTCGACAGCAGAGAGGTGGCGCTGGATCCGCGCCCGCTCCACCGCCTCCCAGTCACTCGACTGCGCCTCGGCCGTCGTCGCGACCAACGCGAACACCAGGCTCCATCGGATGACGACCCACATGGCCTGGATCCTAGCGCTGGATCGCAACCGCCGCCTCCTCTGGATGGGAGAGCTCAGTAGTCGGCGCAGACCTCGGCCAGGCTGCCGGTGAGCGCCATCTCGCAACTGCCGGAGGCGGCCGCGAGCTGACACATCATCGGGTGGGAGTTGCCTTCGATGGACACGGCGACGCCGTTCTGCACGTAGCCCTGGCCTTCGCAGCAGCGGACCAGGCGATCGCACCCGGGCCCTTCGGGCGGCCAGACGTTCTCTCCGTCGACCGTCATGACGAGGCCGCTGCCGCTCGCTGCGGCCGCGTTGGCCTGGCAGGTCTGCAGTCGACGTTCGAGCTCGGGAGCCAAGCTGCCGTCGGCGCTACGGCGGAGCAGGCTGTCGTACGCCGCGGAGGCCGCGTCCCGCCGTTCCGCTCGGAGCGACTGGTAGGTGCGAAGGACGCCAGCCAGCGCGCTCGCGTGGAGCGTCGCCTCGTCGAGCTGCCCCCGCTGCTCGATGATCGTCGCGGCCGCGGACAGGTAGAGCTGCTGGACCAGGAGCCCTGCGAAGGCGTAGTCCGCCACGTCCACCAGCTCGACCACGCTCCGGCAGATGCCGAAGCGGACCTGCTCGGTCTGCTCGAGCCAGGCCAGCATGTCCGGTCGCAGGTCGGTCGCGCGCGCCGAGAGCGGCGCCTGCTCGATGTTGCGGATCATCGTCGCGAGGTTGGCGAGCTGGTCGTCGTTCAGCCGCTGCGGGTCGATCTCGGTCTCGACGCCCTCGCCGCAGTGATAGCCATCGATGTAGAGCCGCACCGGCGTCGGCCGACACGGGATCTCGTAGAGGTCCACGATGTGACCGTCCGGACCAGCGCCGACGTTCCCCACCCGAGCCCCCGGCGCCCGGCCGGCGTCACCGAAGAGCGGCTGCGATCCATCGGGGCAGGTGTAGCTGGCGACGTAGGGGTAGTCCGTCCGGTTCGGACCACCGTTGTCGTGACAGAGCAGCAGCGCATCTTCCATGGTCGCGCCGCTACGGGCGTCAGCGTTCGGCGTGGTCGGTCCGGTCGAGGCACCACCACAGGCGAGGATCAGTAGACACGGGAGCGACCAACGCATGCGGTGCATCCTAGCGGCCGGATCGGAATCGTGGCGCCCGTTCTCGTCGGGGAGCGTCAACCGAAGAGCCTCGCTCCCAGCGCATTCAGTCACGGGTTCTTGGAGTCGGCGAGGAAGGCGCTCTCTTGCGCGCGAGTGATTCGGGCCGCAGCACCCGAGGCGGGCCGGCGCACACGTTCGACCTCGCCCCGGTCGAGCCTCGGCTCGAATGCCTACTACTCGGTGATGGTCAGGGTCGTCGTCGAGAGCTCGTTGCCCTCCGAATCACTCACGACCACCACGTAGGAGCCAGGGGAGCGGCGGGTCGTGAAGCGAGCGACCGTCCGGTAGCGCGGCCGAGCGGGAATCTCGAGCTCGATGCCGTGACCACCATGGGCCCGCTCGGCGGGGCGCATCTTCACCGAGATCGTGGTGGCCTCGCGGCTGGGGTTCTGAACCCGTACCGTCGCGTAGACCCGTCCGTCGGCGGCCGAGAAGCTGGTCCCCGGCTCGACCGGCTGCCCGTCCTCGAGCGCCTTCGAGAGCACGACCTCCTGAACGGAGAGGCCGTCCGATGACGGGGCCTCCTGGGCGGCGGCAAACGACGCGACCAGTGCCAGGCCGAGGATCGAGATGAACGCGTGCTTCCTCATGGTGTCCCTCCTTGTGGGATCCACGCGGGTCCCCTCCCGCGCCCTCGAAGCCTACCCCACACGACAGGGGGAAGATCAACGCCTCCCAAATGTCACCCGAGGGTGGTTGCGTGTCGCACATGTGGGTGTTAGAAGCCTCTTCACGCAACGCGAGACGGTCCGGGATGGCGGCACACCCCGCCTCCTCGGGAGCAGCGCTTCGGCGCTCCTCTCAGATCCGGAGAACTCGGCCCTACCCCGAACGGGGACTGGTTTTTGGGGCCCACTTCAGAGCCCGTATCGCTTCGATTCTCACTGGAGGTGTGTCCATGCGCACGAAGCTCGTTTCCGTCGTCCTTCTCTCCGTCGCGGCCTGCGCGGCCCCGACCGACCCCGCTGGCGACCTGGACTTCCCGCTCGTCGATCCGGGCAGCCCGGAAGAAGCCGGGGTGCTCGCCTTCGTGAACGACCCGACGACCACGCTCTCGGTCCTCGATGACGACGTGCCCCTGAACGCCCGCGCCGCGCGCAACATCATCGACCGCCGCGACGGCGCCGATGGCGTCGCCGGGACCGCCGACGACTCCCTCTTCACCTCGATCGATGACCTCGACTCGGTGAGCTACGTCGGCCCGGCCGCCCTCGAAGCGCTCCTCGCCTACGCCCGGGACAACGGCTGGCTGGACGTGGGCGCCGCCGAGCGCGACGCCGCCATCCTCGCGCTGGTGAACCACCCCGACACCACCCTCGAGCTGCTCGACATCGACGTCGCCCTCGACGTGCGGGCGGCGACCAACATCATCGCCTACCGCGACGGCGCCGACGGAGCGGTCGGCACCGCCGACGACCGACTCTTCGCCTCGATCGAGGAGCTCGACATGATCTCCTACGTCGGCCCCGCGGCGCTCGACGACCTCGCCGCCTACGCGCTCGCGAACGGCTACGGCGGGACCACCGAACCGCCCGTCGGCGGCGTTGACTGTGCGCTGATCAGCGAGGTCATCGAAGGCAGCGGCAACTACAACAAGGCCGCCGAGATCACGAACTGCGGGGAGACCGCGATCGACCTCGCGGACCTCGGCATCTGCCTCGTCCGCAACGACGACACGAGCTGCTCGCTCTCGAGCCCGGTCGGCACCGGCACCCTGGCGCCGGGCGAGACCTGGGTCGTCTGCCGCTCGAAGGACGACGCGTTCAGCGATCCCTTCCCCGGCCTGGTCATGCGCTGCGACCAGGAGATCGGCAGCGCCGCCAGCTTCAACGGTGACGACCGGCTCGTGCTCTTCGCCGACACCGACCGCGACGGAGAGCTCGGCAGCGACCCGCTCCTGGACGTCTTCGGCGAGATGGCCGTGCGTCCCAGCGACACCATCTGGGCCGACGCCGCTTTCCGCCGCTGCGACCCGACCCCGCACCTCGCGGGCGCCTTCGACACCGCCACCGGCTGGACCACCGTCGAGCTCGGCACCGCGAGCATCTACGACCACCTCGGTGTGGCGCCGACCTACGACTGCGCCGCGCCGGTCCCGGCCGCCGAGGGCGAGGACTGCACTGCCGAGGTCGGTTGCGAGACCGGGCTCCGCTGTCAGGGCATCCCGCGCGACGGCTCGGGCATCCACGGCAAGTGCATCGACACGAGCAACGTCCCGGGCGTCGGCCGACAGTGCGACCGCTACGACCCGTGCCCGGACGATCTGATCTGCGCGGGGTGGACGCTCTGGGGCAGCGGCAACTGCGAGGCGCCCTACAACGCCGGCCGCTTCCAGAGCAACGAGCCGCTCGCCATCCCGGACGACGGCAGCATCGAACCGGGCATCGTGGTCTACGGCCTGGCCAGCGTGCCGGTCGACATCGAGGTCGTCGCGCAGATCGACCACCCGCGGCCGACCGATCTTCGACTGACGCTCGTGGACCCGAACGGCAGCGAGGCGCCGCTCTGGGATCGGGAAGAGCTCGACGGATACAACCGTAGCTTCGCGACGGAGGGAGCCATCAGCCGGGACGACGAGGTCAACGGCGAGTGGCAGCTCCGGGTCGAAGACCTGGTGACGGGGGAGACCGGCGCGCTCACCGCGTGGTCGCTCTTCATCGTGTCGCGCTACGACTGAGGGGAAAACGGGGGGACGGTCGGTCACGGCGGGGGAGCCGAGACCGACCACCGAGCGGGCGATCGGTGGGGACCGGTCGCCCGCTCACTTTTTGGGGCCCACCGGGCACGGCGGCCTCGCGGTCTCGCTCCCTCGGCGTGTGCCAGGATGGTGGGGTGACCTCGTTTCCCGCGAGCCTGGCTCCCTACCGCGCCGCGATCGAGTCGACCGCTCGGAGCACCGCGCTCTTTCGGCGAACCATCCAGCCAACCGAGCCCGCGGAGAGCAAGATGGGCGGGGCTCCGTACTTCCCGGCGGACGCGAACCCCGACGTCCCAAAGGGTAAGCCACCCCGGGACATGCGGTGGACGCCCTGGCCCAAACACCGGGAGACCGGCCAGGAGCTCCAGCTGCTCCTACAGGTCGACTTCTCCGACGTGCCCGTCCTACCGGACTTCCCTTCCGCCGGTCTGCTCCAGGTGTTCGTGGACTCGGAAGATTGGCACGAGCTCGGTCGTTCGATGCGCACGGTCTTCCACCCCACCAGCGACGCGCCGGCGTTCGACTTCTCCGATGTCGACCTCGATCGGTTCCGTGTCACCGAGAGCTCGCTGAGCTTCGAGAGCGAGAGGGAGTACGTGACGTTCTCCGATCATCGCTTTCACCAGCTCTACGCCGCGCCCGCGTTCGGCGGCATGTCGTTCCGCGATCGCGAACGCGCCGAGGGACCGGACTTCGCCCGCGACTACATCCGGCTCACCGACGTGCGCCACGCGTCGGCCGATGTGGTGGGATGGGGGCGCAACAAGCTCGGCGGCTACCACTACTCGCAGAACTGGAAGGACCCTCGCGCCGGCCGAGCCGGCTGGGAAGACGCCGTGCTGCTCGCTCAGTTCGGCGACTACGACGAGCTCTCTTGGGGCGACTGTGGCAGCGCGCAGCTCTTCATTCGCCAGGAAGACCTGCGAGCTCGGAGCTTCGACGAGCTGCTCTTCCACTGGGACTCGACATGACGGAGTGCTCGGCTCTTCGTTCGGCGTTGCTCCTCGTCGTCCTCGGCGCCTGCGTCGGCCGCCAGGACGTGGTCACCGACCCCCCGCCCGAGCTGCCCGCGCGGAGCGACGACACGCTGCGGCTGGTGACCTTCAACGCCTGGGGCGTGCCCTTCCGGGATCGGCACGACGACCTGCTCGACGCGGTGGCGCCCGTCCTCGACCGCTACGACGCCGACGTCCTGCTGCTGCAAGAGGTGTGGTTCGAGGACGACGCCCAGCGGCTCGCCGAGGGCCTCGCCGACATCGGCTTCGTGCACGAGGTGCATCACGCCTCCGACGCGATCCTCGCGTTCGACAGCGCGGGGCTGATGATCGCGTCGAAGCATCCGATCGTGGACCACGACTTCCACCCCTTCCGGGCAGGCCGGCTGCCGGTGCGGCCGTGGCACGTCGACTGGTTCAGCGGGAAGGGCGTGGCCACCGCCACCATCGATCACCCGAGTGGACGCTTCCGCATCGGCACCGCCCACATGCAGGCCGACTACGACGGCATCGTCTACACCGACGTGCGCGTCGCGCAGAGCGCGGAGCTCGCGGCGGCGATGGGTTGGCGACCCATCCACGTCGTCGCCGGCGACTTCAACAGCGAGGCCCACGAGCTCGAGCATCGCGTGCTGGTCGGCGCGCTCGGGGTCCACTCCGCGCGTGTCGGCGATGGCGTCGACGACATCCTGGTCCGTGAGGGCGTGAGCGTGCGCGGCTCGTGGACCAGCGCGCCGCCGAGCACCGAGCTCGACGGCGAGCGCATCGCCGTCTCGGACCACCCCATCCTGATCGCCGACATCGCGATCGAGGACCGGCACCCGGACCCACCGACGCTCGACGACGACCTCCGCTCGGACCTCGAGGCCTTCTTCGAGGACCGCGAGCGCTACCGGGCCCTCAAGCGAACGGGCGGTTGGGCCGCCGTGCTGCTCGGCTTCTTCCTGATCGCCGCCTCGGAGCGGAACCGCCGGCGGGGCGGGCGAAGGCTGGTGCGCGTCGTTCTGCTGGCGCTCGCCCTGCTCTCGGCGGTCGGCGCCTACCGCGGCATCGCCGTCGGCACCGCACGCGACCACTGGCGCGCCCAGGCCCGCGCGACCCTCCTGTAACGTCATCGTTGGTGAACCGTGTTCGCGGAGTAGGTAGGATGCGCCCCATGCGAAGGATCCTCCCCCTCTTGTGTGTGCTTCTCTCCGTCGGCTGCGGTGACGACGACTCCAGCGACGACGTCGACGACGGTGCGCGCGACGCCTTCGTCCCCGACGACGGTGAGGTCCCGAACGAAGACGGAGGAGACGACGGCGGCGGCGAGCCCGGACCGGTGGGCGTCATGGCGCGCCTCCCCGATGGTCGCTTCGGCGAAGCGACCGAGACCTTCACCATCCCCGCACCCGACGAGGGCATGGGGATCTACGCCCCCGACGTGCAGGACCGCTTCGGCGAGGTCGACTGGGACACGCTCGACCGGCTCTACATCCCCGCCGGCCACTATCCCTTCATCAACCTCGGCAACCTCCCCGACCGCGATCCGGCGGACCCCTTGGTGATCACCAACCTCGGCGGGCAGGTCCGTGTCGGCGGCCTCGACCACCACTACCTCTTCATCCTCGGCGGCGGGTCGGGCTGGGTCCTCTCCGGCCGCTACGACCCGGTCTCCGCCACCGGCGACGAAGGCTTCCCCGGTCACCGAGACAACGAGTACGCGAACAGCCAGGACCGCTACGGGATCCTCGTGGACGACGAGCTCGTGCGCGACAGCGTCAGCGGACTGGCGATCGGCGGCGGCGCCACCCGGTTCGAGGTGGAGTTCGTGGAGATCACCCAGGTCGGCTTCGCCGGCATGCTCGTCAAGACGGACAACGAGGCCGGCGCCACGATGAGCGACGTGTGGATCCACGACAACTACATCCACGACGTCGTCAGCGAGGGCATGTACCTCGGCAGCACCCAGGCCCAGCCCCAGCACACCCTCGAAGGCTGGGAGGTCAGCTACAACCGCGTGCTCCGCGCCGGCACCGAGTCGATCCAGCTCGGTCAGCTCGCGGGCGACAACGAGGTCCACCACAACGTCTTCGGCCCTTCGGCGATCGACTGGCGCGACGCCTTCCAGGCCTTCCAGGACGGCAACCTCCAGATCTCGATCCGCTCCGGCGTCATCCGAGTCCACCACAACGTCTTCCTCGGCGCCGCCGGCTCGATGGTCGGCATGTTCGGCAACGACGTCGCCGGCGACAGCCACGCCGACGGCGACGGCGTGGTCTTCTCCGACAACTATCTGGCGCACTTCCGGAACCTCGGCATCTACGGCCACTTCCGCGACGTCTCGCCGCTGACCTACACGATCCGCGACAGCTTCATCCGCGGCTACGCCTTCGACCGCGACGAGGTCTACACCGACGCGACGCCGCCCGGTCACATCATCCGCCAGGGCACCAACACCACGCCCTTCGTCGTGGAGAACGTCGCCTTCGCGGACTCCGACCGCCTCTGCAGTCCGGTCATGGGCGAGTGCAACGGCGAAGCCACCAACTTCACCGGCTCCGGCAACTCGATGACCACCGTCGAGCCCATCGAGTTCCGCGCAGCCGGGCTCCCCGCGGACTTCGACTACCTGATGCTCGAGCAGTGGACCGACACCGCCTCGCGCAACGGCGACGCGCCCGTGACGTACCCAGCCGACACGATCGTCATGCACTACGGTGTCCCCTATCGCTGCGCGGACGAGTGCGCCCCGAGCGACGTCCCCGGCGAGAGCGAGAGCTGGGAGGTCATGGACGCGTTCCCCGACGACGTCCGCGCCGTCCCCTCGAGCCCCTACGCCGACCTCGGGCTCGGCGAGGGGTGAGCCCGCCGTGGTAGGAGATCCCATGACCACGCGGGTTCGCTTCTACTTCGACTTCATCTCTCCCTACGCCTACCTCGCGTGGTCCGACGCCAAGGCGCTCGCCGCGCGCACCGACACCGAAGTGAGCTTCGAGCCGATCCTCTTCGCGGGCCTCCTGAACCACTGGGGCCAGCTGGGTCCGGCGGAGATCGGACCGAAGCGAGTCTTCACCTTCCGTGACGCCTACCGGCGCGCTCACGACCGCGGCCTCTCCTTGGTGCCGCCGGCGACTCACCCCTTCAACCCGCTCACCGCGCTCCGCCTCGCTCAAGCCGAGGTCTCCGGAGACATGCAGAGCGCGGTCATCGACGCCCTTTACCACCACGGCTGGGGCGAAGGCGGCGAGCTCGGCTCCGCGGACGCGATCCGCGGCGCGCTCACCAGCGCTGGGCTCGACGCCGATCTCGTCGACCACACCACCGAGCCGACGATCAAGGAGCGCCTGAAGGCCCGCACTGCCGACGCGGTCGAGCGCGGCGTCTTCGGCGTACCGACCTTCCTCTCCGAGCGTGACGGAGAGACCGAGCTCTTCTGGGGCCACGACCGCTTTCGCGATCTCGAGCGCTGGATCGCCGGCGAGGACCCCGCCGCGAAGATCGCCGCCGACCTCGAACGATCGGCGAGCGCAGACCGCCGGAGCTGACGCCCGAACGGCGGTGCTCTAGAGTCACCCCATGGCAGGAAAGTTCGAAGGCAAGGTCGGCTGGGTCACCGGCGGGGGTAGCGGCATCGGCAAGGCGATCGCGCTCGAGCTCGCGAACGAGGGCGCGGCGGTCGCGATCAGCGGTCGACGTGCGGAGCGGCTCGAGGAGGTCGTCGCCGAGATCGGCGCGGCCGGTGGTCGGGCGATGGCGGTGCCCTTGGACGTCACGGACGACGGCGCGTGCCTCGCCGCCGCCGACGCGATCGTGAAGGAGCTCGGCTCGCTCGACGTGGCGGTCGCGAACGCCGGCTTCGGCGTGACCGGCAAGCTCGCCGAGATGGAGCTCTCGGACTTCAAGCGCCAGTTCGACGTGAACGTCTTCGGGCTGATGGCCACGGTCCAGGCCGCGGTGCCACACCTACGCGACGTCGACGGCCGGCTCGGTCTGCTGGGCAGCGTGATGGCGATGCTGACGGTGCCAGGCAACGGCGCCTACGCCGCCTCGAAGTACGCGGTTCGCGCGATCGGCCAGACCCTGGCGGCCGAGCTCCACGGCACGGGCATGAGCTGCACGCTGCTGCACCCCGGCTTCGTCGAGTCCGAGATCGCCCAGGTCGACAACCAGGGCCGTCACCACCCCGGCGCGAAGGACAAGCGCCCGGCGAAGCTGATGTGGCCCGCCGACAAGGCGGCGAAGAGCTGCGTGAAGGCGCTCCACAAGCGCAAGCGCGAGCACGTCTTCACCGGTCACGGCAAGGTGGCCGGTTTCCTCGGCCGCCACGCGCCGGGGCTGGTCCACTACGCGACCACGAGGAAGTGATGCGCTGGATTGCCGTTCTGCTCGTGCTCGCCGCGTGCGGCGACGACGACTCCACCGACCGGCGTGACGGTGCGACCGAGCGCGACGCAGCGACGATCCGGGACGCGGCCTCGGCCGACGACGGGTCGACCACTGATGGATCGACGGGCACGGACATGGGCCCGCCCTGCGAGAGCGCTCTGATCCACGGCGAGGCGGCACCACTCGCGACCATCGACGAGTGCGGACGGCTCAGCTACGGGCTCTATGCCAACGAGGGTGAGAGCGACGCCATTCACCGGCTGCCCGACTTCTCGTTCGCCGGCTACCGCATGGGCGGCGTCGCGCTCCCAGCCGTGGCGACGGTGACCACGGTCGATCCGGCTGACGGCGACGACCGCGCGCGCATCCAGGCCGCCATCGACGAAGTCTCGGCGCGTTCGCCTGACGCCGATGGCTTCCGTGGCGCCGTCGAGCTGAGCGCGGCGACCTACCAGGTGGACGGCACGCTCGAGATCACCGCGAGCGGCGTGGTCCTCCGCGGCGCCGGTCAGGGAACCGATGGCACGGTGATCGTCGCGACCCGCCGCGAGCAGCACGACCTGATCAGCGTCGCCGGTGCTGGCGGCCTGCAGGCCATCGACGGCACGACCCAGTCGATCAGCAGCGACGTGGTCCCCGTGGGCGCGACGACGCTGACCGTCGCGGACGGGTCCGGCTTCTCGCCCGGCGACCTCGTCGGCGTCGCGCGCACGCCGAACGACGCGTGGATCGATGCCGTCGGTATGCGCCCTTTCGGGTGGACCGCCGGCGGCTATCGCGTGGTGCACGAACGGCGGATCGTCGCAGTGGACGGCAACCAGCTCACCATCGACATACCGATCGTGGACACCATCGACGCCACCTACGGCGGCGGCGAGGTCTTCCGCGCACGGGCGCCGAACCGGATCGAGGAGGTCGGCGTCGAGGGCCTGCGCCTGGTCTCCGAGTACTCCGGCGCCGAGGACGAGGCCCACGGCTGGAAAGCGGTCCGCCTGCAGCGGGTCTCCAACGCGTGGGTCCGCGACGTCACTGCCGAGCATTTCGGCTTCTCCGCCGTCAGCGCCGAGCGCGGAACGACCTTCGTGACCATCCAGGACTGCGCGATGCTCGAACCGGTCTCCATCGTCACCGGCGGGCGCCGCTACTCGTTCTACGCCGACGACGCGACCGGCATCCTCTTCCAGCGCCTCTACAGCGAGGAGGCGCGCCACGACTTCGCGACCGGCTCGCAGACTCCGGGACCGAACGTCTGGCTCGACTGCTACTCGACCGCGAGCACCAACGACGACGGCCCGCACCACCGCTGGGCGACCGGCATCCTCATGGACAACGTGCTCAGCTACGAGCTCCACGTGGAGAACCGGGAAGACTCGGGCACCGGCCACGGCTGGTCCGGCGCCCAGGTCCTCTTCTGGAACTCCACCGCCGAAGGCCTCCGCTCCTTCGCACCGACCGGCGCGATGAACTGGGTCGTCGGCACGATGGGCGAGCAGCAGCCGGGCCAGTGGACCACCGCGGAACCGCTCGGCTTCTACGAATCGCACGACCGCCCGGTGGAGCCGCGCAGCCTCTACCTGATCCAGCTCCGGGACCGACTGGGTCCCGACGCTGTCCGCGCCGTCACGATCCCCGAGCAGCTCGATGGCCGCATCTGGCACCGGCTCCTGGGCTGGGCCGGCGAAGGCGCCATCGGCGCGGCGACACCCGCGAGCGGCGACCCGACCTGTAGCACCGGCGTCTCTTCCGGCAGCGCCTGCTGCGCCGCGAGCTGCGGCGAGTGCGGCGGCTCCGGCTGCGGCGCGCGACCCGGCGGCGGCGACAACTGCTGCTCGAGCGGCGTCTGGCACTCCGGCCGCAGCTGCGCGACCCACGGTCCGCCCTGCATCCTCGACCCGGCCTTCGCGGCGGCGCTCTGAGTCGCGCTAGAAAGACCGAAGTCGGACCCGAGCCCCGCCCCCAATGAAGAAGAGGGATGGGGCTCGAGACCCGGGTCCGATTCGGCGCGCGACTCCCCGCCGGATGGGGTTGGTGATGGATTACCGGCGGGGCTCCGCGACATCGATGAAGGCGAGGCGCAGCGCTCCGTCTTCGTTGTGGGTGGACACCAGGAGCACGCCGCCGCGGTAGGCGAAGGCGCGCGCGTGGCGCGGTGAGAAGGGGAGCTCGGGCGCGAGCGTCTGCCACCGATCGGACTCCGGGTCGTAGCGCTCGATGTGCCGCACTTCGGTGAGTCCCGCGTCACCAGCGGCGTCGCCCACTTCGCGTGCGGTGCCCCCGACCAACGCGAGGTGCGCGCCGACCGCGACGATCTCGCCGCTGAGCCGCGGGCGCTCGGGGCAGGTGAAGGGCGCGAAGGTGCGCTCGCTCAGGTCGAAGCGGGTGCACGAGTCGACGAGCTGGAACCCGTCCTTCATGCCGCCGACCAGGTAGTGCGTGTCGCCCAGAGTGCCGGCCGCGAAAGCGCGCCGCGGCCCAGGCAGCGGGGTCTCGAGCGTCGTGAAGGCCGCGGCGTCGGGCGCGAGGTGGGCGATCTCCACCAGGTGGCGGAAGTGATCGCCCGGCTCGCGCTCCGGGTCGTAGTCGAGGCCACCGAGCACCAGGACCGATCCGTCCGGCGCCTGGACCATGTCCATCTGGGTGCGCGATACCGGCAGATCCGGCCCCGGCACGAAGCGGTCGGTCTCGATGTCGTAGCGGTAGAGTTCGCGCTGGGTGCGCGCGACCGACTCGCCGCCTTCGGGCACCGGCTCGTGACCAAAGCCACCGGCGACCAGCGCGCTGGGCTCACCGTCTTGCTCCACCACCCGCACGGCCATGGTCTGGCGCGGGAAGGGATAGGGCGCGCGCGGCTCGATCGCGAGCGAGGGCAGGTGGATGCGCCAGCCTTCGCTCTGGAAGCGCTCGGCGTCGAAGTCGTGCTGCTCCAGGCTGTCGTTGCCGCCGAAGAAGTAGAGGTGGTCGCCCACCACGAACATC
The DNA here is from genome assembly GCA_964462035.1 of uncultured Sandaracinus sp. Taxonomy (GTDB): domain Bacteria; phylum Myxococcota_A; class Polyangia; order Polyangiales; family Houyiibacteriaceae; genus UBA1660. The sequence goes on along the minus strand of CAYXAP010000063.1, from coordinate 17,400 downwards.
GCCTGGCGGTTCTTCGCCTTGCCCGGCCAGGGGACCTCGACGGTGGCGATCGCCGGGCGGGACCCGTCCACGGCGATGCGCTCGACCACTCGGGTGCGACCGCCGGTGTGCATGCCGCCGATGCCGCCGACCACGACCAGCTCGTCGCCGACCACCGCCATGCGATGGAAGAAGCGCGGGAAGCGGAGCTCGCCAGAGCGAGCCCAGGCGTCATCCCCTGGGGCCCAGCGCCAGAGCACTCCGTCCATGCCGCTGGCGACGAAGGCGTCACCCGTGAACGCGAGCGCGACCCCGAAGCCGGTGCGCACACCGGGCAGATCCGGGGCGCGGCTCCACTCGTTCGCCGAGGCGTCGTAGACGTCGACCCGCTGCGAGATGTCGCCCTCCGGCGTGAGGCCACCGGCGACCACGAGCGTGTCGTCCGAGGCCGCCGCGCCGACCGCGCGCCGACGCACCGGCGACTCGGACGCCTCCCAGCGCCCGTCGCGGTAGCGGAGCATCGTCTCGGCGAAGCGGCCCTCGCTGCGGTCGCCGTCGAGCGCCCAACCACCGACCACCACGATCGAGTCGCCGAGGGCGACCGCCTCGTGGGACGAACGGGCCTGAGGCAGCGGGGCGACCGCCGTCCACTCGCCGGTCTCCGGATCGAAGCGGGCATGCTCGGCGACGGAGTGGAGCTGGTTGGGCTCGCCGACCCTCATGCCGCCGAGGCGGTGGAGCGCGCCCTCGAAGGGCACGAGCGCGACCGACTGGATGCCGGCCTCGAGACCGGGCGCTGCCTCCCAACGATCGGCGCCAGGGCGGAGCCGGTGCAGATCGGGGGACTGCCCCTCCGCGAGGTAGTGGTGCGGTTCGCCGCGGAACCCGCCCAGCACGTAGAGGGTGCCGTCGTCGGTGACGGCCATCCCGAAGCTGGTGGTTCCGCGAGGGAGCACCGGCGCGAGACCGGCGACGTCGATGGTCTCGGCGACCGGCTCACGCCGAGCGTCGTTTCGCTCCTCGGTTCGTTCGGCCGTGCGCGCCCGAACGGGCTCCGGTCGCGCAGGGGCGGCAGCGGGCGCCGAGGCGCAGCCGAAGAGCAGCGACGCCACGGCGGCGGAGGTGTGCAGACGCATCACGACGCTCCCCCGAGATCGAGAGCCAGCCACTCGAGCTCGTAGACGGCGGCCGCGTATCCGGTGATGCGGACGGCGACCGGCTCGCCGGACGCGCTCCGCACGACGAAGACCGTCGGCCGCGGACTCACCGCGTGCGTCGCCGGATCGTAGTCGTACCAGGTCGCGAGCGCGGGGTTGCCCGAGTAGGTCCCGGAGCCGGGCGGGCCCGGCAAGGGGAGCTCTTCATCGGTCGCGAACGACGCCGGCAGCTCCGTGATCGCATCGATCGTGAGGACCTCCGCGTCCGCCGCGCCGCCCATGCCTGGGCCGCTGGTGCCGGAGTTGGTCGCGAGCTGCGTCCGGCGGAACGCGAGGTCCCAGCCGTCGCCGCCATCGTCCACGACGGCGCCGGTCTCGAAGGAGAAGCGAACCCACGTGTCCGGGTCGCTCGCGTCGACCGCCACCGTCTGCGGCGCGAGGACGGCGGCCGGTGGATCGACCGGCTTCCACTCGAACGCGGGCCAGCCGGCCTCGGCGGTCTCCGGCGAGTAGTAGTCGACGATCGCGAGCGCGAAGTAGTCGCCCTCGGTGCTCTCGATCACGTAGACCCGCTCCTTCGGCGTGAGCTGGTGCGTCGACGGGTCGTAGTCGTACCAGGGGTCTTCCTCGCCACTGATCACGGTCGTCGGCGGAGGCTCCTCACCCATCGGCACGTCGTCCGGGATCTCCGAGCCAGTGGGCTCACGGTCCTGCGCCCAGCCGTCGGTCGGGGCCTGGGTCACCTCGGCGAGCGTGACGCCATCGAGCACCGCCACGCGCACGTCGGCGGGGCCGCCGGCGCCACCGTTGGTGCGAACGTGGTAGCGCTGGATCGCGAGGTCCCAGTCGGTGTCGCGCTCGATGTCGACCTCGAGCTCGTCGCCCGCGGCGTCCAGGTCGATCGCGACCCAGACCTCGAGGTCGCGACCGTCGACCAGGGTCTCGGTGACGCCCTCGCCCAGGTCGGAGTGGGTGACGTGCCCGTCGGGGGGCGTGGTCGTCATGTCCGGCGTGACGACCGGGCCGCCGTCGGGCGTCGGGTCGTCGCCGAGGTCGTCGGCGCAGGCGCCGAGACTCAACAGAAGGATGCAGGGGATGATGTGTCGCAAGGGCTCCAATGGCTCGTGTCGGTCGCTCGTCGGCGATCTAGTTCTCGGGCGCGCCTCTGCGCGCGGGCCGGTGAGCCGAGAGGCCCACCCAAAACGTTCGCGGGCGAGTGGTCAGGTAGACCCCGCCGTTGTTGAGGAGGTTGTCGACGCCCGCGAAGACTCCGAGCCGTTCGCCGAGCGACTTCTCCAGCCGCACGTCGACGCTGAGGTAGGGCTCGCTGCGAACGCGGCCGTCGTCGCTGGTGAAGCTGCGGGCCCCTGCCAGGAGCGTCCGGAGCCGGAGCCCGACACCGCTTTCACGATGATCGAAGGTCGCCCGCAGGCTCGCCTGGTCACGCGACCGACCGGGCAGCTCGTCTTGCGCCTCCAGATCGCGGGCGTGCAGCCGCGTGTAGCCGAAGTCGAGGTCGACTCGCCAAGCGGCCTCCTCGATCGCGAGCCGCAGCTCGCTCTCGAGCCCGGCGGTGCGCGCGTCACCGACGTTCACGTAGCCGTAGCTGCTGATCCCGTCGGTGGTGTCGATCAGGTCCGTGGTGATCAGGTCGCGCACCCGCGTCCAGTGCGCGGTCGCCACGAAGGTCAGGCGGCGGTCGTCCGTTCGCACCAGGTCGACTTCGCCGGTGCCATCGAGCCCCCAGCTGTGCTCGGCGCGCAGATCGGGGTTGCCGCTCACGATGTAGCCGAGGCTCGCGTTCTGCGTGAACTGCAGGAGCAGCTCGCGGAAGCCAGGCGCGCGGAAGCCACGACCGCCGCTCAGTCGGAAGCGCACGCGCTCGTGCGCGTCGATCCGGATCGCGAGCTTCGGGGAGAGGGCCGAGCCGAAGGCGCTGTCGGCGTCGAAGCGAAGCCCCGGAGTGATGGCCACCGAATCGGTGGGGAGCCACTCGTGCTGGAGATAGGGCGCGAGCCGAGCGCGCTTGCCGTCGCTGCTCAGCCGCGGCGAGCTCATGCGCTCGAGCGCGCTGTCGTAGCCGATGGTGGTCACGTGGCGTGCGGAGAAGGCATGCACGTATCGAAGGCGGACCTGGCCGATGGCCTGTCGGGTGTCGGTGGCGTCGCCCATCTGGCCCCCGCCGCGAACCCGGCGGACGAACTGGTCGCGGAAAGACCCGGCGGCCGCGCGAATGCTCAGGCGGCCGTTGCCGATCGGCTGCGTGAAGACCGCGATGATCTGACTCTGCTCGGTGCGGTTGAGTCGGCGGACGACCACGCGACCGCGTTCCTCGAGCGCCTCGTCATCGCGGTGCAAGTACGTCGCGCGGAGCCGCAGCCGGCCCTCGCGCGGGAGCACGAGGGCGCCGCTGCCGCCGACGTCCCAGGTCAACGAGTCCGGCGAGTGGGTCGCGGCGTCGCGCGGGTCGAGGTCGTAGCCGTCGAGCTGGTGCACGCCACCGTGCACCTCGAAGCCACCCCGTCGCGCGCCGTAGCCCAGGCGCCCGATGAGGTCGTAGGTGCCGCCGTAGCCATCGCGCGGCAGCCGGCTGCCGTCGTCGATCCGGGGTCCGCCCTCGAAGCGCTCGCGGCGGTTCGAGCGGTGCCGGTCCTGATAGCCGTAGGTCCCGCGCAGGTTGGTCGTCCAACCCCGCGCCGGGTCGCGGGGGATCAGGTTCACCACGCCACCGATGGCGTCGCTGCCGTAGAGCGCCGACGACGAGCCACGGATGATGTCGACCGACGAGTAGTCCTCGAGCTGAAAGCGACTCAGGTCGAGGGTGCCGTCCATCCGGCCGATGAGCCGCATCCCGTCCACGAGGAAGAGCACGTGCTCCGGTTCCAGACCGCGCAGCCGGAGACCCGAGCCACGCACCGCATCGAAGACCTGCATCGCCGAGCGCTCCTCGAGCAGCTCCGCGAGGGTCTCGGCGCCAGAGCGCTGGAGCTCGTCCTCGTCGATGCGCTCGGTGCCGGGCTCGGGCTCCTCCACGACCTCGTAGTCGACGACGACCTCGTCGAGGGTCGAGGCCTCTTCGAGGAGCTCCTCCCATTCGTCGAGCTCGATGGGGCCTTCCTCGGGTGGCTGGGCGGCCGCACTCGCCGCCCAGCCACAGAGACAGACACAAACGGCGCACCTGAAGGTCAGGAGGTGACGCTAATGTCTGGCTCTCCCTGGAGCGCGGACCGAAGCAGGGCCCGAGTGAGGATCGAGCGGCTCTTGCAGCGGGGGCAGGAGAGCTCGAGCCCTTCGGGCACGACGCGGGCGAGCAATCGATGGCAGGAGCAGCGGCAGTCCCCATTGGGCTGCAGCTCCACCAGTCCCGATCGCTTCCGCATCGTCATGAGGACGATTATTGAAATTGATTTTCAACATCGTCAAGTGGAAGTTTGGGGATGGCCCTTCAACCGCTTCCATGGGGCCCGTAGGGTGTCCCGTGGCGCGCGCGTTTCTGGTGGTCCTGCTTCTCTCGCTCGGCTGCGATCTGGCCGAGCGGGAACGAGCGGCCGAGCGCGCGCGTGCCGAAGCGGAGGCCGCCCGCGCAGCCGCCGAAGCCGAATACGCGCAGGCGGAAGCGGAGGCCCAAGCTCGAGCTGCCGCGGAGGAGGCCGCACGATCCGGGGCGGCGCCCGAGGACCAGTCGTCGATGGCGTGCGACGGGGTGCCCTTCCCGGAGGAGCTCCGTGGCTGCGAGACCAGTGACGAGTGCAAGGTCTACTACTCGAGCTGCCGTGTGTTGGCTGGCCGGAAGGACCTGCACGAAGCGGTCGGACGAGTCATCGCGCAGTGCCACTGGACCACGGCCGATGACTGCCTCGGAGTGGGTTTCTGGAACGCGGTGTGTCGCGATGGTCGCTGCGAGCCCGTCGAGGCTTGGTGATGCTGGGAAGGCCCGCACCCCGCGGGGCGTAGGATCGTGTCGACTGGCCACTGAAGTCCACCATCGCGAGACGTGAGCGTGGCGCCGCGCTCGGCGCTACGGTTCGGCGATGGCGTACGCCGACCAGCTCCCACGACGGCTCGAGAAGCTCGTGCGGGATTCGACCACGCTCTCGCGGCAGGAGCTGCGAGCGGCGATCGAGGAAGGTCGCGTGCGGGTCGAGGGTGAACGTTCGGCGCTCGACACGCTGGTCTTCGGCGACGAGGACGTGCGGCTCGACGGTCGATCTCTGCAACCCCGCGAGCGCCAGCGGACGGTGCTCTTCCACAAGCCGGCCGGGATGACCGCGAGCCTCGCCGACACCCATGGGCGGGCCGATCTCTCCGAGCCGCTGGCTGGGATGCCTGACGGCTGCGCGCCCGTCGGGCGGCTCGACCGCGAGACGACCGGCGCGCTCCTCTTCACGACCGACGGCGACCTGCTCAACGCGGTGCTACGGCCGATGCACCAGGTGGCGAAGGTCTATCGCCTCACGTTGAGTGAGTGGCTCGCCGAGGACGACCCCCGGCTGCGCCAGCTCGTCGACGGGGTGCCGACGGCGCTGGGCTCGCTCCGCGCGGACGAGGTGCGCGTCGGTGAGCGCCGGCGCGGACGCCCGGTCGAAGACGCCGCACCGGATCGCGGCGAGACCGAGCTCTGGCTCACGCTCCACGAAGGCAAGAATCGGCAGATCCGCCGGATGTGCCGCGGCGTGAGCTTGCGGCTCGAGCACCTGCACCGCGCATCGATCGGACCCATCGCTCTGGGAACGCTGGCCGAGGGCCAGTGGCGAGAGCTCGGCGACCCGGAAGTGAACGCCCTCTGGACGGTGCTCGGCGGCCGGGCCCATGTGGAGCGGCTGCGCCGCGACGCGCTGCAGCGGCAGGCCCGCGACGCACGGGCGGCCGGCGAGCCGCACCTGAAGCTCGAGCGCTGGCTCGGCGCCACCTGACATCCGCCGCGCGATCGGGGCGAGTGGCGCGGAGCACCGCTATGCTCCCGGCCATCATGGGTGGCCGGCTTGGGTGGTTGCTGCTCTTCGCAGCGCTGGTGTGGACCGGGTGCGGTGACGACGGTGGTGACGACGTCGTGGACGGAGCGGTCGTCGACGCGGGCGAAGGCGATGCCTTCTCGCCGACCGACGCAGGACCGCCGGAGCCGACCGTGATCCTTCCGCGCCTCGGCATCGAAGCGAGCGAGCTCGGCGTGCTGGTGAACGACGACGACCCACTAAGCGTCGCCATCGCCGAATCCTACGTCGCCGCGCGCGGCATCCCCGAAGCCAACGTCGTTCACCTCACGCTGCCGGTGGGCGAGGCGGTGCTGAGCCGCGACGCCTTCGCGACCGCCGAGGCCGCCATGGACGATTCGCTCCCCGAGGGCATCGAAGCGCTCGCGCTGACCTGGACCCAGCCCTACCGCGTGGACTGCATGTCGATCACGAGCGCCTTCGCGCTCGGCTTCGACGAGATGTACTGCAACACCGTGGGGGGCTGCGCGGCGACCGCAGCCGTCGAAACCTACCGCTCGCTCTCGACACATCCCTTCGAAGACCACGGCGTGCGCCCGACCATGATGATCGCCGCCACGAGCGAAGAGGGCGGCGAAGCGCTCATCTCGCGCGGCGTCGCGGCGGACGACAGCTTCCCCGGCGGTGACGGCTACCTGGTCAACACCACCGACGGCGCCCGCACCGTGCGCGCGCCGACCTTCCCCGCGATCGTCGGCGCCTGGGACCATGAAGGCGGTCTGAACCTGACCTACGTCGACAACGGCGACGGATCGGGATCGAACCTCGTCGAAGACACGGAGAACGTGCTCTTCTATTTCACCGGCCTCGCTCGGGTGGACGGCATCGACAGCAACACCTACCTGCCCGGCGCGATCACCGATCACCTGACCAGCTTCGGCGGCCGCGTCCCCACCAGCGGGCAGATGTCGATCATGGAGTGGCTCGACGCCGGCTCGACCGGTTCCTACGGCACCGTCGTCGAGCCCTGCAACTACCAGCAGAAGTTCCCGAACGTCGCCACCGTGATCGACCGCTACTTCCACGGCGCGACCCTGGTCGAGGCCTACTGGGGCTCGGTCCAATGGCCCGGCGAAGGCCTCTTCGTGGGCGAACCGCTGGCGCGACCCTACGGGGAGCAGACCGTCACGATCGGTGCCGACGACATCACCATCGAGACCAACGCGATCCGGCCCGGCGAGACCTGGGCGGTCCAGACCGCCGACGGCGAGGACGGACCGTGGACGACCCAGATGGAGGTCACGGCGGACGTGGACGCGAGGCAGACGATCGTGGCGCCGCGGACGAGCGCGCCCTTCGTGCGGCTAGCGAAGCTCTGATCCGCGGCACGCCGCTCGAGGGGTCAGCGACCGTCTCGGCGCAGCTCGCTCTCGCCGACGGCGCGGAACATCAGCGCGTGGAGCTCCGCCGACACGCCGCCGGTGAGATCCGCGTCTCGCACGATGTGGAGCCGCCGGCGAAGGGATTCGTCGCGACCGGTCGGCATCTCCGGCAAGTCGCCTCCGGGGTTGGCTGCCTGCTCCCGAAGACCACGGCACTGGTAACAGACGCCCTGCTTGTTCACGAGGGCACAGAGCCGTTCGAAGGTGTCCTTCATGGCGTTGCGGCCAGCCGAGAGCCGATGGCGAAGCACCGACTCGCTGACGCCGCAGATACGCGCCGCCTCCCGGTTGCCGAAGCCGAAGACTTCGCGGAGGAGCAGCGCCGCGGCCTCTTCTGGAGGCAGGGACCGCGACACGCACGAGAAGCAGTAGGCGATGTGCTCGTTGACGTCGAAGGCTGCCCGCGGATCCCGAAGCAGAGCTCGCACCGAGTCGTGTGGCGCCTCGTCGTCCCGGCGGGTCAGCTCCTGCGCATCCCATCGCCAGCGCTGTCGGTGGCGGAGCCGATCGAGGCATACGCGGGTGAGAATCGAGAAGATCCAGGTCGAGACCGAGCTCTGGCCGCGGAAGTCCTCCGCCTTGGTCAGCGCCTTCACCATCGCGTCCTGCACGGCGTCCTCGGCGTCGTCGGCGTTCGCCAACATGCGCAGCGCGAACGATCGCAAGCGGGGCCTCAGCCCTTCGAGCTCCGCACCGACGTCGGTCGTGTCGTTCATCGCTGCATTCATGACGCGAGCTCCGTGAGGCCATCGCCGCGGAGCAGGTACTCCGCCCCACGATACTCGCCTACGAGCATCCCGACGATCGCACGACCCGCGATTGCCGGATCGAGCGGAGCGCCAAAGCGCTTGCGGACGAACGCCTCGGGGGTCTCCCCGGTCTGGCGGGCATACGCGGCGATGCCGGCGCGGCCGAGCTCGGTGGACGGATTGAGTTGCGGCAACACGCACTGGATCGTCAGCGGTAGCTGGCGCGCGCGGGCTTCCTTCTGTGCGTAGCGACAGAGGAAGCGCTGAGTCTGCTTCGCGCCCGCGTAGCCCCCGCTCAGCGGCGAGCCGTTCAGCGCGGCGCCGCTCGAGAAGACGATGGCGTGAATGCGACGCTCGGCCCCGAGCGCTGAGCGCAGCCACGTGAACGCGGCCTTCACATCCACCTCGAAGGGGCGCTGGAAGTCGTCCCACCGATAGTCGGCCAGCGGACCCATCACCGGGCGCGCCCCGGCGACCAGCACGAACGCGTCGACGTCAGCCATCACCGCGTTCGTAAGCACAGGATCGGTCGCGTCTCCCACCCGCGTGTCGATCCGCGAATGGTCGAGGGTGGCCAGCGTCTCCGCGCTCCGCGCCACGGCCAGGACCGACCAGCCCCCTTCGGCCAGGGCGAGGGCCACTCCGCGGCCGAGCCCTTCGCTCGCGCCGACCACCGCCACGCGCCCACGCGCTTCGTTCTCCATCGTCTCGCTCTCGTCCATGTCGGACCTCCTGTGGCGTTGAGACGCCGGAGCCCCCGGAATCCGCCAAGCGTCGGAGATCGTTGCGGAAACGAGGCTCGACGCGGAACAGAAGGCAATAGTTTCGCGAATTCCAGCACTTGGCGGATTCCGAACGACGCTGCGTCTCAATCGGTGACCCCGAAACCGAGGAGACGACCGATGAGCCCCAACCACCAGCTGACGCCCGCGTTGCCCCACACCGACCTCGAGCCGATCTTCGACGACATCTGGTTCGTGCGTGGGGCGTGGATCATGCCGGTGCCGCTGAAGCCTCGGATCTCGCGCTCGATGACCATCCTGCGCGACCCGGGCACCGGCGAGCTGACCTTGGTGAACAGCATGCGCCTCACCGAGGAGGGGCTCGCAGCGCTCGATGCACTCGGTCCCGTGCGACACGTCATCCGACTGGCGTCGATGCACGGCGCGGACGACCACTTCTACCGCGCCCGCTACGGAGCGACGATCTGGGCGCTGCGAGGCACCCAGTACACGCGAGGTCTTCGAGCCCAGGTGAGCGAGGGGGAGGGATACTTCGCCGCCGACGAGACCTTCGACCTCGGCGGGCGGCTCCCGATCGACGGAGCGCTACATGTGATGGAGAGCCCGAGTCTGCGGGAGGCTTCGATCCTCCTGCCTCGGGAGGGCGGCATCCTGCTGAGCGGCGACTACTTCCACAACACCCCGGAGCCCGATGAGCTGACCAACGGCGTCGCCCGCATGGGCATGCGCCTCTTCGGCCTCGCACGACCATGCAACATCGGCGTCGGCTGGGCGATGCTGACGAAGCCGAGCCGGGCCGACTTGCTCTCGGTGCTCGACCTGAGCTTCGAGCACGTGCTGCCGATCCATGGCCTCCCCGTGGTCGGGGATGCCAAGGAGCGCTACCGCCCGGCGATCGAGCGCTTCGCCGCGAAGGCGAGCCACTGACGCCGGGGGTGTTCCCTCGCACTGAGATGTCCGAATCGATGCGTGGCCCACCGTCACCCGTACTCGTAGGTTGGGCGTTTCTGGGGAGTTGGTATGGGTGAGACGGCGCAAGGGCTCGTCATTTTGGTGCTGGGGATTGGCTGCGTCCTCTGGGTACGGCGGAATCTCACCCGCGTGGGAAAAGCGGGTGCGGAGAAGCTCGCCCGTTTCGGGTTGCACCTGTCCAGCACGAGCGGTGGCGGGAGCACGTTCACCGGTCAGTACCGCGGGGTCGAGTGCGGGTATCGGTGGGGGCGCAACGGAAGGCTGCTGAACCGGACCCAGACCTACCGCTACGGGAGCTTCACGGCGGGCTCCGAGTTCTTCGCGAAGGTCGGGCGGCGAATCCCCTTGCTCGCTGTCGTGCAGCGGGACGACCGCGCGTGGATGAAGTTCCAGGGAGGCGTGGTGCCCACCACGGAACAGCCGACGGGTGACCCGGCCTTCGACCAACGCTTCTCCGTGCGCTGCGAGGACCCGAGCTGGGCGGCGGCGGTCTTGACCCCAGAGCTCCGTCTGCAGCTCCTCTCGCTGCCGCTGGTCTTCCTAGCCTCGATCGACGACGAGGTGGTCGCCGCACTCTATTTCGATGGCAACCGGCTCTTCGACGATCTCGGCGTCTCCATGAACGAGGGCTGGGGCCTCATGAACCGGGCGGACGTGTTCCTCGACGGTGCGGCAGCCCTCGCGACCGCCACCCGAGTGGCTCTCGACACGCGCGACGTGAGCGAGCCGGTGAGCACGAAATCGTGGACGTCGTCGATCGCTACGAGCTGATCGAGGAGCTGGGAGCCGGCGGCTTCGGGCGGGTCTATCGAGCACGGCACCAGCTCCTACGGCGCGAGGTCGCGTTGAAGGTGCTGCTCGCTCCGAACGAGCGCGACCGCTTCCTCCGCGAGGCGACCATCCTCGCGCAGCTCGAGCACCCGCACATCGTGGAGGTCTTCGACTCGGGCACGACGGCAGAGGGGCTGGCATTCCTCGCGCTCGAGCTGCTCGAAGGCGAGACCACCGCGCAGCGCCTTCGGAGCACCGGCGCCCAGCCCGTGGGCGAGGCGATCTGGATCGTCGACCAGCTGCTCGACGGGCTCGCCGCGGCCCACGAACGGGGGATCGTCCACCGCGACCTGAAGCACCCCAACGTGTTCCTGGCACAGGAAGCGAACGGGGTGACGCTCAAGATCCTCGACTTCGGCATCTCCAAGCTCGCGGGGGCCGGGCGTCTGACCTCGACGGGAATGCTCCTCGGCACGCCGCGCTACATGGCGCCCGAGGTGCTCCTTGGAGAGGAGGCTGACGCGAAGGCCGATCTCTGGGCAGCGGGGTTGATCCTCTACGAGCTCTTGCTCGGCCAGCCCGCCTATGTCGGCACACCCGAACAGGCCGCAGCGGCCATCGTCCGGGGCGCGCCGCCTCCGTTGCGGGACCGCGCGCCGGGTCTTCCCCGATTGCTCTACGACGTCGTCGACACGGCCCTCGCCCACGATCGCGGCGCTCGCTTCGCGACGGCAGACGCGTTCCGCGCCGCGCTGCGGACGGCATCGGTATCGCGACCCATTCACCGCACCAGCCAGCGGAGCTTCGCGACCGGCATGCTTGGTCAGGACGGCTCCTTCCACGCGGATGGCACGGCGGCGACCGTGCACGACCTCGGGTCGCCGAGGCCGCCGACCGCCGCCACCCGTCCCGCGAAGCCAGCGGCGCCCGCATCGGCCCCGTCGACCATCGCGACCGGCGCACCGAGCGGCGGCGGTGCTCCCTCCGTGCAGGCCCCGCAGGCCCCGAGCCCCGACCGAACGAGCCGGGGGCTCATCGTGGGTCTGATGGTCGCGGTGGTGGTGCTCCTGCTGGTCTCGGGAGCCGCCCTCCAGGCGCTCTTCCCACGCGAACCCACGAACGCCGCGACGACCGGGCCCGAGCTCGTGCTCGCCGCGCCGGTGTTGCCCGACGAAGTCGCCGTTCCCGACGGAGAAGCGAAGCCCGCTCCCACCCCGCACACGATCCCGGCGAGCTGGATGGAGCCTGCCTCGACCGAAACCTCGACCGAAACCGAAACCGCCTCTGGCGCGGAGCCGGTGGCTGTCCCCCGGCGACGGGTCGCGGGGACACCACAGCCCGCGGCACCACCAGCCGAGGAGCCGCCGGAGCCGGAGCCCGATCCGAGCGCCGGCGGCGGCCTGCGGGTGCGGTCGTGCTCGGTGCTCGAAGGCGCCTTCACCCCGCAGCAGGTGCGAGGGGTGCGGCGCCACATCGACGCTCGAGGGATCCAGTGCCCACCGGGCCGATACACCGCCGTCATCCACTACGAAAAGGGCCGCAGCCGCGAGGTCGACGATGGAGACGGGTGGTCCGTCGACCGCTGCCTGGGCGACGAGCTGCTCCGCGCCACGTCGACCCGACTCGGTCGGGTCGATGGTCAGATCCGCTGCGTTCTCGAATGAGCCGACCACGAAGCCTCTTCGGAAGAGATGGCGGTGCCGCTCCGTTTTCCGAGTGAGCCCATCGAGAGGCTCGTACCCTGGCAACCGGAGCCCGAGGAGGAGCCACGTGTCCACTCAAGGATTCGATCGACCCGCGATTCACCGCCCGCCGAGGTCGGCGTGAGCACGAAGGACGCCCGCTACGACGCGATCGGTCACGGCTACGCGGACCAGCGCCGGGAAGACCCGATGATCCGAAGCCGCCTGGAAGAAGCCCTCGGCGATGCGCGCACCGTGCTCAACATCGGAGCGGGCACGGGCGCCTACGAGCCGAGCGACCGGCACGTGTTGGCGTTCGAGCCGAGCGACGTCATGGCGGCGCAGCGCCCACCGAGCCGAGTCCCCGCCTTGAAGATCGCCGCCGGTCCGCTGCCGCTGCGCGACGGCTCCGTGGACGCGTCGATGGCGATCCTCACCATTCACCACTGGGACCAGGAGCGAGAACGAGGGCTACGCGAGCTCCGTCGGGTGACCGGTGGCCCCGTCGTGGTCCTCACCATCGACCCGACCGTCTCCGGCGAGCTCTGGTTGATGAAGGACTACTTCCCGGAGGTCGCCGAGCTGGACCACGCCATCTTCCCCTCGATCGACGAGCTCTCCGAATGGCTCGGCCCGATGCGGGTGGAGACGATTCCGGTCGCCAGAGACACCCCGGACAAGATGTTGCTCGCATACTGGGCACACCCCGAGTGGGTGCTCGACCCGGCCGCCCGAGCCGCCACCTCCGGCTTCGCCCGAATGCCCGCGAGCGTCGTCGATCGCGTCGTGGACGCCGTGCGCCGCGACCTCGCCGACGGCACCTGGGACGCCCGTCATGGCCATCTGCGGAAGCTGGTCCACTACGACGCCGGCCTGCGCCTGGTCATCGCCGAGCCATGAGTCCGAGAGCTCCGTCGGGCGGCGTCAGGGCGCGATCACGACGTCGTCCACGCCGAAGCCGTCGTCCGAGAAGCTGGCGTCGCTCACCATCACGAAGCGGAAGCGCACGCCGGACCGACCCGCGCCACCGGTGATGGGATGGGAGCTGCGGCTCCAGACGTCGCGGGTGCCACTCGATCCGTCCCAGTAGTCGCCGGCGGCGTCGTTGTACCAGCCCGTGCCGCTTCCGAAGCGACCGAGCTTGCTCCACGTGCGCCCGCCGTCCGTGCTGACCTCGACGTGGACGTGATCGTTCGTCGGCTGGAGGTCGAAGATGCGAGAGAAGCTGAACGTCGGATCCGCACCGAACGACGAGAGATCGAAGCACGGGCTCACCAGCACGGACATCTGCCCGTCCGCGTAACGTCCCTCGAGGTTGGTGACCCAGGCGCGCGAGCCGGAGTCGGCGGTGCCGATGAAGAAGCCGTCCGGCGTTCCCCACTGCCAGTCCGAGAGGGTCCCGGCCGTGACCCAGGCCCCGGCGCTGCTCTCGAAGGTCTCGAGGTAGGTGGACCCACTCGAGACGGGGATGCCCGCGCCGACCAGGAGGCTCGCCGAGTCGTTCGACGCGGTGGTGTCGCCGCTCGCGACCACGCTCACCTCCACGGTCGCGCTCGCGGCGACCGTGGTCTCGTACACGTCGCCGCGCGCCAGCCCTGGGATCGTGGTCTCGGTTCGCATGCCATCGAGGACGGTGACGAACGTGAACGACGCGGCACCGGCCGTCCCACGGTTCCGGACCGACACTCGCGCTCCCTCGCAGAGCGTCGCGCTCGGCAGGACCTCCACCGCCAGGTCCGGCGCTCCGGTACCGATGTAGAGGTCGTCGATGGCGACCCCATCGTTGGTGACGGATCCGTCGCTCTCGAAGACGAAGCGAACCCGAACGTTCGCCTCCCCCGCCGTGCCCGTGAGCACGCCTGCGAACGACTGGTAGCCACTCGTGGCTCCCTCGAACCAGACATCACCGGTGTTGGGATGCCAGGTGAGGAACGTGCCGTCGTCCACCACCTTCGTCCAGGTCGCGCCTCCGTTGGTGCTGACCTCGACCCACATCCCATCGAAGTTCCGCTCGGTGTCCAGCCATGCGTCGAAGCCGATCACCGGATCCTCGGCGAGCCCGGAGAAATCGAGGAGCGGCAGCTCGAGGGTCGCGTTCTCTCGATCGCCGTGTTCGGCGTCGAGGTCGGTGACCCACGCGTTCGAACCGCTCGAGGCAGCGTTGATCACGGCGCCCACTGGGGCGCCCCACTCCCAGAGCCCGCCCGTCGCGGTGAGCCCGCCATCGTTGGCTTCGAAGTCGGACTGGAAGTAGGTGGCCGTGTCACAGAGGCCACCCGTGCAGATGCCCGATGCGCAGGTGGCGCCCGTGGAGCACGTCGCGCCCGCGCCGCACAGACCGCAGGCGCCGCCACAGTCCACGTCGACCTCCCCCGCGTCGAGGCGGCCGTTCCTGCAGACGTCCTCGAAGACCCGAACGTCGTCGAAGGCGAACCCTTCGTCGGTGATCGATCCGTCCGTCGACACGCGGAAGCGGAGCTTGACCGACGCGTGGCCCGCGGCGCCGGTCAGCACCGTGCGTACCGACGTCCACGCGGGGATCCGTCCATCCCACCATTGGCTGGGCACGTCGTTGTACCAGCCCACGGCGTCCGCGCTGCCGGTCACCTTGGTCCAGCTCGAACCACCGTCGGTCGAGAGCTCGAGCCACCACTCGTCGCAGCAGCTCTCGGTGCGATAGAACACCGCCGCTTCGAAGGTCGGGTCCCCCAACGCACTGGAGAGATCGAAGGCCGGCGACTCGACCCACGACTCCTCCCGGTCGTTGTAGTCACCGTCGGCGTTGGTGACCCACACCCGCGTGCCGGTGAAGGCCGAGTCGATGGTCGCCGAGCTCGGCGTGCCGTACTCCCAGGAGCCGTTGCTGCCGCCGGTCGTCCAGCCACCCATGGTGTCGAAGGGCTCCTCGTAGAAGGCCTCCGGCGCCTCGCAGGTTCCGTCGGTGCACTCGCCCGAGCGACAATCCGACCCCACCAGACACGCGTCGCCGCCGCCACAAGGCGCGCACGCCGAACCACCGCAGTCCGTGTCGGTCTCGTCGCCGTTCTGCAGACCGTCGGAGCAGCTCCGACAGAACCCCGCCTCACAGCGATTCGAACGGCAGTCTTCGTCGGCTGTGCATGCCGTGCCGTCGACACAGCCCGGACAGTCACCACCGCAGTCGATCGCGACCTCGCCTGGATCGAGCATGCCGTTGGCGCAGATGGGCGTGCGGCAGAACCCGTCGTCGCATCGCGTCCCGGCGACGCAGTCACCGTCGATGCGACATGCGCCGTTGATGTCGCAGGCATCACAGATGCCACCGCAGTCGACGTCCGTCTCGTCGCCGTTGAGCAGTCCATCGAAGCACGTCGGGCCGGGTGGGCCGCCGTCGGTCGGACGCGGCCCACCGTCGGTCGGACCCGGCCCACCGTCTCGCATCACCCGTGGGCCGAGGTCTCGACCCGGGCGGACCGACCCGTCACCCTCGTCGACCGTGATGCTGCTCGGACAGCCGGCCGAGAGAGTGAGGAGCACCGCGCAGAGAGCACTCTCGAAGCCAACGCCCTGGTGAAATCGCTTCATTTGCGCCGACTCTAGCCGAGTTTCTCCCGATCGCTACCGCGACTCATGGTCTCACTCAATTGCGGTAGATCGCGTACGGGTGACCAAAGCGCTGCAGCGGCTCGTTCCACCAGGAGAAGCTGGACAGGGGCGCCAGCCATGTCATGGCGATGCATGCTTCGCCTCCGCCATGCAGCGTTGATGTTGGTGCTCTGTCTCGGCTGCGGAGACGACGACCTGCCCGAGCCGATGCCCGACGCGGGCGCGCTTCCGCAGGATGCGGGCTCCGCCGAGGACGATGCGGGACCTCGTCCGCCACCCTTCGAAGGACCGACTGGGCTCTCGACCGGCTGCGGTAGCGCGGCGACGGCGGGAGTCGAGGAGGAGAGCATCGACGCCGCCGGCATGGAGCGCACCTACTTTCTAGCGGTTCCCGAGGGGTACGACCCGGAGGTGGGACACGCGCTGATCTTCGTCTTCCATGGCGCGGGCGACAGCGCTCGCAACATGTCGAGGTTGGAGTTCGAGGCCGAAGCGGCCGGGGAGGCCATCGTGGTCTACCCGCAGGGCGGGCCGGTGCTGGCCGGATCGAGCGGCTGGCTGCTCGATGACGGAACCGTGGACACCGACTTCTTCGACGCGCTCCTGGCGTCGATGGAGGAGCGCTTCTGCATCGACCGGGCTCGAGTCTTCGCCGCCGGCTTCTCCTACGGCGGCTTCTTCTCCAACCTGCTCGGGTGCGCGCGCGGCGACGTCGTCCGAGCGATCGCGCCGGTCGCGGCAGGGGCCCCGAGCGTTGGTTGTCGCGGGCAGGCCGCGGCCTGGATGGCACACGGTAGCGCGGACGAGGTGGTCCCCTTCGCGGCGGGCAACACCGCGCGACGACGCTGGAGCTCGCGGAACGGGTGCGCTGTCGAAGCGAACCCGGCGACGCCGTCCTTCTGCGGATCCCATGTCGGCTGCGACGAGGGTTACCCCGTGCACTTCTGCGAGCACGACGGCGGGCACACCTGGCCGACCTGGGCACGAGGGGCGATCTGGGAGTTCTTCTCCAGCCTTCCGTGAGGGCGCTCCACAAACGCGCGTGCCCCCGTCTGAGACAGACGGGGGCACGGCTCGGAGCGTCGCTCCGGTGGCTCAGATGCCGTCGATGATGGCGTTGAGCGTCTTGCTCGGGCGCATGGCGGCGGCGGCCTTGTCTTCGTCGGGGAAGTAGTAGCCGCCGATGTCCATCGCGACGCCCTGGGCGCCGTTGAGCTCGCTGACGATCGCCTCTTCGTTGTCGGCGAGGGCCTTGGCGATCGGGGCGAAGCGCTTCTCGAGGGTGTCGTCGCCGCAGCTGGCGAGCGCCTCGGCCCAGTAGCGGGCGAGGTAGTAGTGGCTGCCGCGGTTGTCGAGCTCGTTCACCTTCCGCGAGGGCGACTTGTTGGT
>CAYXAP010000062.1:52416-55750 GCA_964462035.1 uncultured Sandaracinus sp. | reverse complement strand
TCCCCGCCTTCGACGATGCCCTCGACGGCGAGCACGCGAGCCCTGGGACCGCCTGCTACGGGTGCCACGTCAACCTGGACCCGATGCGGCAGTACTTCCGCAACTCGTTCAGCTACTACTATCACGAGCAGACCGATGCTTCGGTTCGCGACACCCGGGCGGCCTTCGGCTTTCACGGCGTGACCGCGGAGGGCGAGGACGTCTTCGACCTCGCGGAGATCCTCGGCGACCACCCGCGCTTCGCGACGGCGATGGTCCAGAAGGCCTGCTACTTCGCGACCAGCGCCGCGTGCCCGGAGGAGTCGGAGGAGTTCGAGGGGGTCGTCGAGCGCTTCGTCGACTCGGGGCTGGACTACCGGTCCATGCTCGTCGACCTGCTGACCTCACCGCTGGTCACGGGCGACACCTGTGTGCCGGCCGGTGGCGGCGACCTGGCCTCGAACGCCCGGCGGCGCCACCTCTGCGCCACGCTCTCGCGACGCCTCGACTACCCGAACGCCTGCGGCGACGAGGTCGGCGGCGTGACCAACAACGTGCGGCGCTACCTCAGCCAGCTCGTCGAGGTCATCCCCGACGACGCCTACAGCCGCGGTGCGGAAGAGCCGGTGCTCATCACGGACACGAACATGTTCCTGACCGGCGCCGCCGAGGCCATCTGTGGTCGCCTCGCTCGCGAGGTGACCGGCATGGACACGCGCCTCTCGTCGGCCGACCCGGACGCCGCCATCGAGGTGATGCTCACCGACCTGATGGGTCTCGTGGAGGGTGACCCCCGCCGCGAGCCCGCCCGCGGCATCCTCCGCCGTCACTTCGACGCCGCCGCCGAAGAGAAGAGCGACGACGTCGCCCTGCAATCGACCTTCGTGGTCGCGTGCGTGTCCCCGGGCGTGACCGCCCTCGGCCTGTGAACCGCCCCTCGAGCCCGACCCAAGCGAACCCGGAGAACGACCAGTGAAGAAGCCCACCCGACGCCACATGCTCCGCGCCGCCCTCTTCGGGGCAGGCGGGATCGGTCTGAAGTCCCTCGCCAGCGGCATCCCCCTCTCGATGCTGATGGAGCCGACGAAGGCCCACGCGCAGGAAGCGCTCACCTCGAAGGTCCTGATCATGAGCAACTCGGGGGCCGGCGACCCGCTGAACGCCAACGTGCCCGGGACCTACGAGGACTCGCGCATTCAACACTCGCGCGACCCGCTCATGGCGGCCTCGCCGCTCTCGCTCGGATCGTTCGGCACCACCGCCGCACGCCCCTGGGCGGAGCTGCCCCAGTCGGTGCTCGACCGGGCCGCCTTCATCCACCACGGGACGTACACGAACGCCCATCCGAACCACGTGAAGGTGATGCGCCTCATGGGGTCGACGGAGCGCAACGAGATGCTGGTCTCGCTCTTTGCCAAGGAGCTCGCCGGACCGCTCGCGACCGTGCAGCAGGAGCCGATCAGCGTGGGCGCTCGCAGCGCCGGCGAGCTCATCTCGTTCCAGGGGCGCACCCTTTCGAACGTCTCACCCCGCGCGCTCGCCGCGGCTCTCGCCCCCGGTGACAACCCGAACCTCGCGGACCTGCGACCGCTGCGCGACCAGGCGGTCGACGAGCTGTACCAGCTCTACAAGGACCACGGAACCGAGAACCAGATCCGCCTGCTGGATCGCTTCGTGATCAGCCGCGAGGAGGCCCAGTCGATCTCCACCGACCTGGTCGATCGACTCACCGACATCTCCGGCAACGACGTCGCCGACCAGATCAAGGCGGCGACCATCCTCGCCGCGATGAACATCTCTCCGGTGATCACGCTCCACATGAAGTTCGGGGGCGACAACCACACCGACAACGAGTTCGCCAAGGAGACCGAGGAGCAGGTGGAGAACATCCCGCTCATCGGCTCGATGATGGAGAGCCTCGACGGGATGCGCGCCGAGGGCGTGCTCCGCCACGAGGTGATGTTCGCGAACCTGAACGTCTTCGGCCGCGACCTGATGCGGAAGGGCCGTAGGGGGCGCGACCACAACGGTCGGCACCACTGTTGCGTTGTCATCGGCAGCGCGATGCAACCCGGTGTGTACGGCGGTCTGCGAGACAAGGGCGACGACATGGAAGCCGCGGCGATCGACTCCAGCACCGGTCGGGCGAGCCCGAGCGGCGACATCCCACACGAAGAGACCTTCCAGACGATGGCCAAGACCCTCGGGGTGGCGCTCGGGGTCGACCGAGCCCGGCTCGACGAAGCCATCGAAGGCGGCCAGGTGCTCGAGCCCGCGCTCGCCGGCTGAGTCGGGCGCTCCGCCGGATCGCAGCTATCCTGTGCGCCGGTGGAGGTGTCGATGAAGCAGGTGTGGGTGCTGATGTTGGTCTCGCTGCTGGTCGCGTGCGACTGTGACGCGGCCGGAAGCGGAGACGGCAGCGACGGCGATGGCGAAGCCGACGCAGGCGATTCGGCCGACGCCGGAACGCCCACGCGCACCGACGCCGGCCGTGAGTGTGCAGCCGGCTTTCGCTGCATCGACGACGACAGCGACCCCGAGGTCACCTGGGTCCTTCGCGAAGAAGGCAACGTGAACGGACCGACCTGCACCGAGGTCTGCCGCGCCGCCCTCTCGGACAACTGCGCGTACCACGCCTGCGACGACGGCCGGACCATCGACACACCCGACGCAGAGAGCTTCGCCCCGGTGGCCGCGGCGCTCGGCTTCAGCTGCCGCGAAGGCGGCTGCTGGGACTCCGTCGCGCCGGGGGAGGGGATGATCCTCGTGTCGATCGAGCAGGACGAGGACGGGACACGCAGCTGCTACTTCCCGGACGAAGCGACCTACGAATGCGACACGCATCCGGGGAACGCCAACTGCTTCGGCGAGCGCTACGCGGCGGTCTGCCCCTGCGTCGCTCAGCCGCTGGACGAGGCGTGCACCCACGAGTGCGGCCCGCACAACACCACGCGCGCCGTGTGGAAGACCGAGGGCACCAGCTGCCTCGCGCGGATCAACTACTGGCGCGCGCGGGCCTGCGAGGAAGGCTGGGTGGAGTGCCCGCCCGCCGGTCTCCCGCCGATGGTGGAGTGCACCGCCTGCCACGAGTGCGCGAACTCCGAGGCCGACTACGACCAGGAGAACGGGGCCCACGCGTCGTTCACGCGCTGCGGCGAGAACGCGCAGGGTGAAGGCGGTGGCGCGACCTGCGCAGACGTGATCGACAGCTTCGTCGCCGAGCGCGCCCCCGACGAGGACGGGGTGATGCGCTGCCAGGGTCATTGCGGCCCGATCCTTCGCCCCGGTTGCCAGAGCTTCAGCTGGGGCAAGGACCAGGACACCGGCTTCCACACGCTGAACTGGGGCCGCTGTC
>CAYXAP010000062.1:18066-52316 GCA_964462035.1 uncultured Sandaracinus sp. | reverse complement strand
CTCCTGGTCCTCGCTGCGGGCTGTGCGACCCTCCCGCCACCGCGGGGGCTCGGACCGGCGGACGCCATTGTCGTGCTGGGCAACCGGCCGCCGGTGGAGCCGGATGGATCGGTGCGCTTCGAGACTCGAAAGCGGGTCGAGGCGGGGGTCCGCGTCTACCGACGAGGGCTCGCGCCCATCCTACTGATGGCCGGCGGCCCGGCGCCCAGCGGGCACGTCGAGGCGGAGGTCATGCGCGACCTGGCGATCGAGCTCGGGGTCCCGGCGGAGGCGATCCGCATCGAGCCGCGCTCCACCGACACCATCGAGAACGCGCGCTTCAGCGTGGCGGCCCTCTGCGATGGCCGGGAGGAGCCTTGCCGGCCGGAGGTCATCGTGGTGACCTCGCCCTACCATCTGAGGAGGGCCGAGCACCTCTTCGAGTGTGCCGGTGCGCGGGTCCAGACTCACGCCGCGGACGTGCCGGCCCGGGCCGGGCGGGTGTTCAGCGAGTCGTTCCTTCGCGTCGTGTACGGCTTCATCCCCGAGTGCCGCCGCGCAGCCGGCGGAGACCCCACCCGAGAACCCGAGTGGTGACGCGCGTGAACGCACGTCGCGTAGGGTGGTGAGTGCTATCCTCCGCGCGATGTCGCCCCGGCTTTTCTTCCTCCTCGCCCTCGGCGCGCCGCTCCTCCTGGTGAGCTGCGAAACCGGCGGGCTTCCGCAGGGTTGGCGGGCCACGCCCGTCGGCGACGGGCCCATGGTCACCTGGGATCTCGACCACGAGCCCCTGCCCGATCTGCCGCTCCCGAACGACTTCGCGACCTACCCCGATCCCGGCACCGAGACCGGCCGACGGCTGAACGTGAGCATGGTGGCCCCCACGGCCTTCGAGGCCCACACCCGGCGCGGCTTCGACACCTTGGACGGCTGGGGCACCTACTCGCCGATCTCGATCCCCTTCGAGGAGCCGATCGACACCCAGGGCATGATGGACCGCCAGGGCGGCGGCTCGGAGGCGTTCTCCGAGGACCGCTTCCAGCAGCACGCGGTCTACCTCATCGATCTGGAGACCGGGCAGCCGATGCCCCTCGACGTGAACTCGGGGAACTTCCCCTACGTCGTCGACAACCCGAACGCGTACTTCCGCAACGACCCGCGGGCCGGCGAGTCCAACCTCTTCCTCGAGACCGTCGACGAAGACCTGAACGACAACGGTGTGCTCGACCCCTTCGAGGACACGGACTTCGATGGCGTGCTCGACGAGCCGGCGACCTTCGACGGCACGCGCACGGACCCGCTCGACACCGTCGACGAGATGACCTGGTTCTACGAGCGCGAGACCAACACGCTCGTGCTGCGACCGATCCTGCCGCTCCGTCCCCAGCGGACCTACGCGGTCGTCGTCACCGACCGGCTCACGGGCACGGACGGCGAGCCCATCCGCTCGCCCTTCCCGGACGTGCACCACATCAGCCAGAAGGAGGCGCTCACGCCACTGGCGGGGCACCTCGCCGACCACCCGGAGCTCTACGGCGACCTGGCCACGCGCGGCTGGGACGGCGTGGCCTTCGCGTTCACCTTCACGACGCAGAGCGTCTACCAGGAGATGGACGCGATCCGGAGCGGCCTCCATGGCGAAGGCACGCTCGACTGGCTCGCCGACGACTTCCCCCTCGAGTACGCACCCGTGGTCATGCGCGGTGGTCCGGGTGGACGCTGCCTCGAGGGCATCGAGAACGTCTACATCACGCCGAAGGAGCCGTTCGTGAACGCGCTCCGGCCCGTGGTCGGCATGATCCTCGGCACGAACGACGAAGAGAAGATCGAGCGGCTGCTCTCCACCTACGACAGCCTGAGCCACGTCGCCGTGATCGTCTTCGACTCGCCCTTCTTCCTCGGCGACCCACGCGCGACCGGGCTCGAAGACTACTTCGAGGTCGACGCCCCGGCCGGCGAAGCGAACGTCGGACGTGAGACGCTGACGATGACCCTCTTCATCCCGAACGAGACCGAGGTCGCCCAGCAGCCCTTCGATCTGGCGTTCTACGTCCATGGCTACGGCAGCGCCTCGGCCGAGCCGCTCCCCTTCGTCGGCTACATGCTCCAGCACGGCGTCGCGGCCGCGACGGTCAACGCCGAGGGCCATGGCGTCCCGCTCGACGCCGGTCTCATCGGCGCGGTCGAGGCGCTCTTCAGCAGCGAGTGCCTGAAGCCGGCGGCCCAGGCGATCCTCAGCGGGCGCGCGGAGGACCTGAACGGCGACGGCACGCCGGACAGCGGCGGCGACTTCTGGACCAGCTACGTCTTCCACACCCGCGACTCCGTGCGGCAGAGCGCCGTGGACCATCTTCGCGCGATCCAGATCCTTCGCTCCTTCGACGGCCGGAGCGCCGTCCCGACCGTCTTCGACGACTCACCCATCGTCTTCGACCGCGAGGGGAACCGGACCATCGCCTACGACGGCAGCGCCATCTCGGGCGCGGCCGACGTCGCCGGTGACTTCGACGGCAACGGCATCCCGGACCTCGGCGGCAACTCGGAGATCTTCTTCGCGGGTGGCTCGCTCGGCGGCATCGTCACCGGCATCGTCGGCGGCACCGAGCCCAGCCTGCGCGTGGCGGCCCCGATCGTCGGCGCCGGTGGTCTGACCGACGTCGCCGCGCGCACCGACCTCGGCGCCGTGCTCCGCGCGATGCACCTCCGCGCCATGGGCCCGATGATCACGGCGCAGCCGGCCGACGAGCGCGGCGACCGCACGGCCTGCAGCAGCGGACAGACCAGCGTCTACATCATGGCGACCGACGTGACCTCCCGCGCGGAGGTGGAGATCGCCTGCGTCGATGCGGGCCTGCTCGACGCCGACGACGTGCTCTATGTCTACAACGCCACCGCCGAGGAAGCCCGCTGCGGCGGCGCGGTCGGTGGGGTGGACGGTCGCTTCCGAGTACCCTTCCCGGCCGACGCGGGACACCGGCTCTTCGTCGAGATCTACGCCGACGCCGCCGGCAGCGTCGACTACGGCGACTGCAGCTTCGAGGGCTCACCGACCCCGGCGCAGATCATCGACACCTTCGAGGTCGACGCCGAGTTCCAGACCATCGAGTGGGGCGCGGGCGACGCGCTGGTGAGCCCGACGATGGGCCTCGGCCACGACCGGCAGACGCCGGAGCTCCGGCGCACCATCGCGCTCGCTCAGGCCGGTCTCGACGCCGGTGACCCCATCAACTACGCGCGGCGGGTCTTCCTCGAACCGCTCGACCAGCCGGTGAACCTGCTGGTCGCCAACGCGATCGGTGACCAGTGGGTGCCGCTCAGTGCTGGCAACGCCTACGCGCGTGCCGCGGGTCTACTGCCCTTCCTCCCCCCGGATGCCCCCGACTCGTTGGCCGACTGGCGCGCCCCGCCGAGCTTCTCGACTCGGTACCCGGGCTACGCCTCACCGAACGATCTGCTGATCGGCTGGCACGTCCTCGAAGGCGTCGACCGCCTCGAACGGCACCCGCAGCCCGGGCTCCCGCCCCACTTCCTCGTCGACGTCGACGACCTCGCCGAGGGCAACTACCGCTTCGATCCGAGCGGCTCGCGCCAGAGCCAGGAGGCCGACGCCGTGGGCTACCCGCGGCTCGACGACCCGCTCCGCTGGGTCCGCCGCAGCCGAGCGATGCCGGCCGGCGGTGACCCGAGCGTGTGGTCTCCGGTGCCTGGTGAGAACATCTCGGGGCTCATCAACCACTACGCCATCCCGAACGGCACCCACGGCTTCGACCAGGTCCTCTACGACGAGGACGATCCCTGGGACCCGGTTCAGTACCTGATCAACCTGGTGTCCCGCTACGGTGCCACCGCTGGCCAGGACCTCTACTACCACTCGCATCCGGACACCCACACCTGCCTCGAGGACTCGAGCTGTCCGTTCTTCGAGCCGGTCATCCTGGAATAGCGACCAGGCAGCCGGCGAACAGCAGGGACGATCTCGAGTTCTTTTGCTTTTCCCTCGACCGACGTACAGCGGATCAGCCCGCGAAAAAGCGAAAGAACTCAAGAGCGTCCCTCCTCGAAGCGCGCGGCAGCGGCTCGGTCGCCTGCTGGTGGTCCTGGCCACTCTCTACGTGGTGGTTTGCGGGCTCATGGTCGCCTTCGAAGAGTCGCTCCTCTTCCACCCGACGGTGATGCCGCGCGGCGTGCGTGAGCTGCTGCTGGCGCGAACGGACGTGGAGCCGCTCGAGCTCGACGCCGGCGACGTGACCCTCCGCGGCTTCTTCGTCGAAGGCGAAGGCGACGCACCGCGCCCCACCCTGCTCTACTTCGGCGGCAACGCGGAACAGCTCTGGCGACGCGTCGAGGACGTCCCCGGTCCCAACGGCGCTCGATTCAACCGGGCGTACCTCGCGTACCGCGGCTACGAAGGCTCGGGCGGCAGCCCGGCCGCCGAGGAGCTGCTCGCCGACGCGCTGCGCTTCTACGACCACGTTGCGGCGCGGCCCGACGTGAACGGCGAGGCGATCGTCGTCCGCGGCACCAGCCTCGGGACCGGGCTGGCGACGCACGTCGCTCGCGAGCGGCCCGTGGCCGGCGTCGTGTTGCTCGCGCCCTACGACCGCCTGGAGAACGTCGCCGCCGGCCACTACCCGTGGCTGCCGGTGCGCCTGCTGATACGCAACGACATCGACTCGGTGGGTCGGGCGCCCTCGATCGGCGCGCCGGCGTTGATCGCGCATGGCGAAGCGGACGAAGTGATCCCGATCGCGCATGGGCGCGCGCTGGCGGCTAGGTGGGGTGGGCCCGTGGAGGAGCTCTACCTACCGCAGGCGACCCACAACGACCTGGGTGGGAGGCGCGAAACGACGGCGGCGGTGGATGCTTTCTTGGGACGCGTGGTCGAAGACTGAACACCACGAACACTCACGACCGTCGAGCTACTCGCCGCTGAGAACCGTCTCGATGTCCCGCGTTCGCAGGCCGAGCAGGAAGAGGATCCGGTCGAGACCGCCCGCGTCCACGCTGGTGTCCGCGGCTTCCTTGAGCTTGGCCTTCGCGTGGAACGCGATGCCGAGGCCGGCGCGCTCGAGCATGCCCATGTCGTTGGCGCCGTCGCCGACCGCGATGGTCTGCTCGAGGTCGATGCCTTCGCGCTGGGCGATGGCGTCGAGGAGATCGGCCTTCCGCTGCGGGGTCACCACCGGCTCCTTCACGCGACCGGTGAGCTTGCCGTCCTCGACCTCGAGGTGGTTCGCGTAGGCGTAGTCGAGACCGAGCCGCTCCTTGAGCGCGTTGGCGGCGAAGGTGAAGCCACCGCTGATGACGGCGGTCTTGTAGCCGAGCTTGCGCAGCACGCTGAGCAGCTCCGGCACCCCCTCGGTGACCGGGAGGTCTGCCGCGAGCGCGAGCACGTCCTTGTAGGGCATTCCCGCGAGGAGCTTCACGCGCTCGCGCAGGCTCGCCTCGTAGTCCAGCTCGCCCGCCATCGCGCGCTCGGTGATCGCGGCGACCTTGTCGACGATGCCGAAGCGCCGGGCGAGCTCGTCGATGACCTCGATCCGGATGAGCGTCGAATCCATGTCGAAGACCACCAGGCGCTTGGCGCGGCGGGTCAGGCGCTCCCGCTGCACGGCGACATCGATGTCGCGGCCCTCGGTCGCCGAGATCAGCGCGCGGCGGAGCCGTCTGCCGTCTTCCTCCGGGTCGTCACCGACCGGGAGCGAGAGCACGATCTCCAGGCTGTGGAGCGCGCCGCTGGAGAGGCGCTGGATCGTCTCGATGTTCGCCTCCGCCTTCGCGAGGACCTCTGCCAGCAGCTGAACGCCAGCAGCGTCGAGCCCGTCGCCGATCGCCGTAACGGCGAAGCGCGCGTTCCGCGGCGGCGGAAGCTGGCTGGTCCCCTCGCGGTTCTCCAACACCCGAAAGGCCAGGTCGAGACCCATGCGCTTCGCGGTGAAGAGAAGGTCCTTCAACGCCGACTCGCCCTTGGAGACGCCGGGCTCGAACCCCACCAAGAGGCACAGGGTCAACTGGCCCTGGACGACCACCTGCTCGATGTCGAGGAGGCGTGCCTCCTTGTCGGCGAGGACGCCGGCCAGCGCCGCCGTGATGCCGGGGTGGTCGGGGCCGGTGACGGTGACGAGCACCCGCTGCGGCTGGGTGTCGAGGTTTTCGAGGGAGACCATCGAGCCCTCATAGCATCAGCGAGGGTCGTGCGCAGGGCGCCTCGCGTGCCCAACTCGCGTCGGCTCGCCCGGCTACTCGTACTCTTCGGCGAACCAGGCGAGCGCCTGCTTGTACACGCGCTTCCGGTCGCCCCGACCCATCTCGGGCGAATAGCCGAAGTCACCCACACCGGCTTTGTCGAGCTCTCGGACGGCCATCGCACGGAGGTCTTCATCCCGATGGATGAGACCCTCGATGAGCCAGCGCACTCGCGGCTGAGCGCCGCGCTTGCGTACCCAGGAGGCCCACTTGCGCCGCGAGCTGCCGAGGTCCTCGGCGGTGAGCAGCCGGAGCGCCTTTCGGGCGGCGTCCCGCACCTTCGGCGAGGGGTCGTCGAGCCGCTCGACGAACGCGCTCAACGCCTGGGCGCAGCGGAGCACGCCGAGCACACGCGCCGCGAAGATCCGGTCACCCGGCGTGGCGGTCAGATCGCCCATCTGAACGACGAACGCCCCGACCATCGGTCGGATGGCGGGGTCGCTTCGGTACGCCATCAGCACGTGGAGCGCGGCGTCGGACACCTGCACGTCCACGTCACGCAGCCGGCGACCGAGACTCTCGAGGAGCTGGGCTCGCCCAGACTCGTGACAGCGCGGCATCAGGTCGCCGGCGATGAGGGTCGCGTAGAAGCGCTGGTCGATGTCGCCGTTCTCGAGGAAGCGACGGATCATCGGAACACACGGCTCGCCGAGCGCGACGATGGCTCGAGCGAGCGAGCCGACATCCCGACCACGCGGCAAGCGCTTGTGCGCCACGCGGCGATGGAACCAGAGCAGGCCGGGGAACTCGCGCTCCATCGGCTCGATGGCCGCCGCGCCAATCTTCTTGAGCGCCTCGACCGCCGGGCCCTCGTCGTCGGGGCCGCAGCTCCGCAGGGTCTCCAGGATCCGGATGGCGCGACGCTCCGGGTCCTCCGGGCGGATGGACGCGGGCGGCATCGACGAGACGGCGCTCATGCCGCTCTGGCTGACCCGCTCGACCCGCGGGACCGACCCGATCGGCGGTGTGCGCCGGTCGACGCGCGGCGGCGGGCGTGAGGACGAGGGCGGCCGGAAACCAGCCGACGGTGTCGAGCGCCGATCGTCGCTGGGCGCGATCGGCGGCGTCGCGCGCCGACGCTCGGGAAGCGGCGGCATCGCCGGCCTCGGCGGCTCGAGCTGCACTCCGAGGGGCGGCGTGTGGGGTGTCGCGCGCGAAGGCACCGGGGTGTGGGGTCGCAGCCCCTTGAGCACGACGCCGGACTCGTCGTCGTCGAACTCTCCCGTGTCCGAGTCTCGCTGCGGATCGACCGCCGGCACGGGCTGCGTGTCGTCGGCGCGACCCACGGCCGCCTGGGACCGAGAGCTCGGCCGAGGCTCGCGGCGGGTCATCACCGGACCCGCGGAGGAGGTGGGCGGAGGTGGCGGGGCCGAGTCGATGATCCCGGCACCGCCGAAGGACGGAAGGCGCCGTGTGTCGTCGGGCGTGGAGCGGCGGCGGGCGGGCACGCTGCCGACGCCGGGCGGAGGCTCGCTCGCGACATCTGCACCACCGAACGCCGGAAGCCGACGGGTGTCGTCGGCTGACGGTGGCGCGCTCGAGATCGGCGAGGGCGGGCTCGACACCGGCGAGGGCGGGCTCGACACCGGCGAGGGCGGGCTCGACATCGGCGAAGGCGGAAGGGGCGAGACCGGCGGCGGCGCGGCAGCAGCGTCGATCTTCGCCTTCAGCTCCGGGTCGATCTGGAGGCGCGGCGTGTGGCGCCGCACGATCCGCCGTCGACCGAAGACCTCGACGTCCTGGGTCCGGCTACCACCGCGAACCGAGTACCCCCCCGGACGACCGTCGTCGTCGTCGTCGCTTCCCCCACTCATGTCAGAGCAACACGACTCCGCCCTCGGGCGGGACCACGATGTAGACGTTCCGTGAGTCGAGATCGGCGACCCCGTTACCCACGACGATGATGCGTGCCTGGAAGATCTCTGCGGTCATCGGCGTCGGCCGGACATCGTTCCAGAAATCGATGGTGAAGTCGACGTCGGTACCTGGGATGACGTCGTAGAACGTGGTGTCGTCCCGGCTGGAGTAACCGCTGCCCGCCGTGCCCATGTAGTAGCCCTCGAGCGGAACGATGGCCTTGATGAAGAGGCGCGCGTCGAACTCGTCCGGGTTGCCGGCGACGTTCGCGGTGCGGGTGCTGACGTCCTGCGGGGTGCCGCCGACGAGGTTGGCCACGGCGTTGACCACGGCGCTGCTCAGGCCGGAGCCGTCGGTGTTGATGTCGAAGACGAGCGGGGTTCCCGAGCCATCGACGGTCCCGGTGTCACGCGCGATGGCCTCGTAGTCGTCGCGACCGCTGAGCATCGACCAGACCGGGAGCACGCGGGCGCCGATGCCGTTGAGCGCCGTCACGGTCTCTGCGTAGGACGGCGTGGAGAACCCGGTATAGGCGTCGTTGCCCATCGGATCGTTGTGCCAGAGGGCGTCGCCGAAGAGGAGGATGATCGGGAGCGCGCCCGGCCGGAAGCAGGGATAGCCACGACGGGTCCCCTCCTCGTCGAGCACGGGCGGGCAGGTCTGGTCGGGGATGCTCCCGCCAGTCCAGCTCAGGCCCATGCCGGTCGCGGTCGCCCAGAGCGCCGGGCCGTAGGACTCGGGCACGTCGAAGCCACTGTGACAGGGGAGCCCCTGCACGGCCTCGAGAATGTCCGGCACCCCGTTGGACCCGCCGCTGAGCATGCCGATCGAAGGCGGGCAGGTCGTCGCGTTGCCCGAGACGCTCCAGGTGCCGATGTCCTCCTCGGGCGGTGCGATGCGCCGCAGGAGGTAGAAGGGCAGGTCCTCGGTGCCACCGTAGCTGCCGACGGGGTAGTCATCGAGACCGCCAGCACCGAACTGCACGTTCGGGATGGCGCTCTGGATGCCGGGGATGATCGTGCTGACCAGACCCTGGATCAGGTTCGTGCGCTCCTGCTGCATCGACCCGGTCATGTCGACGAGGAAGAAGACGTCGGCGACCGAGATGTTGGTGTCGAAGCGAAGGATGCGCTCGGCGCGGGCCCCGTTGTAGGGGAGCACCACGAAGAAGTCGCCCGGCGGGATCGTGCTCCCGGGGTCGTTGGGGTCGGTGCCCGTGCCGTCGACCTCGGCGAGGTCCGTCACCCCGTCGCCGTCGCTGTCGACGTTCGTCGGATCGGTGCCGAGCTCGGCCTCACGGGAGTCGGGCAGCCCGTCGTTGTCGCTGTCCGTGTCGAGGAAGTCGAAGAGGCCGTCGCTGTCGCTGTTGGGCGGCAGGCATGGGTTCGGTCCCGCCTCGTCGGCGTCGAGGATCCCGTCTCCGTCCGAGTCGTCGTCCAGGTAGTTCGGGGTTCCGTCGAAGTCCGAATCGGCCTCGGTCTCGATGACGTCCGCGATGCCATCCCCGTCCGTGTCCGTCGGGTCGTCACAGCTGATGGGCATGCCCCCATCGACGCCGGGCGGGAGGGACGAATCACGCGTCGGGCGATCGCCACCACCCGGATCACAGCCGAGCGCGAGGGCGCCGGCGAGGAGGAGGATGGAAACGCGAAAAGTCATGAATTGCCCTTGTACCAGATGAGTGCCGATCAGTTGCACCGAACGGCTCAGATGAGGACGACGCCGCCTTCCGGGGGAACGACGATGTAGACCTCGCGAGAGTCGAGGTCGGCGACCCCGTTACCCACCACGAAGATGCGCGCCCGGTGGATCTCGGCGACGGCCGGGGTCGGGCGAACGTCGTTCCAGAAGTCGATGGTGAAGTCGACGTCGGTACCGGGGATGACGTCGTAGAACGTCGTGTCGTCCTTGCTGGAGTACCCGCCGCCCGCGGTCCCCATGTAGTAGCCCTCGAGGGGAACGATGGCCTTGATGAAGAGGGTCGCGTCGAACTCGTCCGGGTTGCCGGGCACGTTCGTGGTCCGGGTGCCGACGTCCTGCGGCGTGCCGCCGACCACGTCGACGACCGCGTCGACGACCGCGTCGCTGAGGCCGCTGCCGTCCGAGCTGATGGTGAAGACGATCGGGTTCCCGCTACCGTCGACGGTGCCCGTCCCGCTGGCGGTCGCCTCGTAGTCGGAGAGGCCCGTGCCCGAGTTGATACCGATCACCCGAGCGCCGATGCCGTTGAGCGCGGCGATGGTCTCGTCGAACTGGGGGGCCGTGAAGCTGTAGGGGTTCGAGTTCCCCGGGCCGTTGTGGAAGACGTTGTCGCCGAAGAGGAGGATGATGGGCAGCGCGCCCGGGCGGAAGCAGGGGTAGCCCCGCCGCTCGCCGTCCTCGTCGAGGACCATCGGACAGGTCTGGGGCGGAACGCTTCCACCGGACCAGGTCAGGCCGTCACCAGTGGCGGTCGCGTAGAGCGCCGGGACGTAGCTCTCCGGCGAGTCGGAGCCGGAGTGGCAGGGCAGGCCCGTGACGGCCTCGAGGATGTCCGGCTGGCCATTCGGGGCACCGGCGATGTTGCCGATCTCGGTGTGACAGCTCGAGGCGGACACCGAGACGCTCCAGGTGCCGCGGTCTTCCTCCGGCGGCGCGATCTCGCGCAGCAGATAGAAGGGGCGGTCGGTGGTGGAGCCGTAGGGGCTGACCGGGTAGTCGTCCATGCCGCCAGCGCCGAACTGCACGTCGGGGATCGCGGCCTGGATGCCGGGGATGATCGTGTCGACGAGCCCGTCGATCAGGTTGGAGCGCTCCGCCTGCATCGAACCCGTCATGTCGACGAGCAGGAAGACGTCCGCGATGGAGATGTTGGTGTCGAAGCGGAGGATCCGCTCCTCACGGGAGCCGTTGTAGGGGAGCACCACGAAGAAGTCGCCGGGAGCGATGGTGCTGCCGGGGTCGGTCGGATCGGTGCCGGTGCCGTCGACCTCCGCGAGGTCGGTGACGCCGTCGCCATCGGTGTCGATGTCGCGGGGATCGGTGCCGAGCTCGGCCTCCCGCGAGTCCGGCAGACCGTCGTTGTCGCTGTCGAGGTCGAGGAAGTCGACCGTGCCGTCGCCGTCCGTGTCGGGCGGGGTGCAGACCGTCGAGCCGGCCTCGTCCGCGTCGAGAATGCCGTCACCATCGGAGTCGTCGTCGAGGTTGTTGGGCACGCCGTCGCCGTCCGAGTCGGCCTCCGTCTCCCACGAGTCGGCGATGCCGTCGCCGTCCGTGTCGACGCTGTCGTCACACCCGCCGACCGGTCCACCCCCGCCGTCGACCCCGGGACCGTCACCCGGTCGCATGGGCGAGAGAGTCCCTGCCTCACAACCGAGCAGCGCCAGGAGGGCAACGAGCGAGAGTGACGTGAGCTTGGACGAGTTCATCGGGCGACCTCCGCCTCGCGGTGCGAGGGCGATCTAAGGGGGCGTTGGCGGGGCCCGGCGACGTCCCGGGCCATCTGCGCAAAAATGGTACTGAGCCGAACGCAAGAATTGCTCCAGACGCCGTTTGTCCAATGATTTCGTCAGGGATCGAGCCTGACTGCGCCACGAAAGGGGGGTCTGCGGACCCCGTCACCGTGCGAATCAGTCACGATCCCTTCTGTCGCGTGGGCGCGCCCCCTCAGATGAGGACGACGGCGCCCTCGGGCGGGACGACGATGTAGACGTTCCGAGCGTCGAGGTCGGCGACGCCGTTGCCGACGACGATGATGCGCGCCTGGAAGATCTGCGAGGTGTCCGCGGGCATGCGCACGTCGTTGTAGAAGTCGATGGCGAAGTCGACCTGCGTGCCGGGGATGACCCCGAAGAAGGCGCGGTCGTCCTTGCTGTCGTAGCCGGTGCCAGCAACACCCATGTTGTAGCCCTCGACGGCGAGGATCGCCTTGATGAAGAGCGTCGCGTCGAAGTCGTCCGGGTTGCCCTCGACGTTCGCGGTGCGGGTGGTCACGTCCTGGACCACGCCACCGACGAGGTCCTCGATGCCGTCGACGATGACGCCGCTGATCGCGCCGCTCGGCGCGTCGTAGACCAGCGGGCCGCTGGTGCCGACGGTGCCGGTCTGCGTGGCGTAGTGTTCGAGGTCCGCGCGGGCAGTGGTGCTCGTGACCGAGACGCCGATGAAGCGGGCGCCGAGCGTCTGGAGCTGGTTGACGCCCTGCGCGAGCGAGGCGGTCTCCGGGGAGATGCCCGCGTAGTCCGCCGAGGTGTCGGTGCCCTCGTGGCTGTTGATGTCGGTGACGCCGATGATGATCGGGAGCGCACCCGGGCGGAAACAGGGGTAGCCGCGGCGAGTGCCGACCTCGTCGAGGATCATCGGGCAGGTCTTGCTCGGGATGGAGTAGCTGCCGCCCGAGGTGTGGCTCCAGTTGCCGCCGGCGCCAGTGGCGGTCTGGTAGAGCGCTTCGGTGAGGGACTCGGGGCCGTCCGCGCCACCGCCGGCGGAGAGCCGATCGAGGGCCGCCTGCACCAGCGAGAGGTCGTCGGTGATGTCCTGCTCGTGCTTGTAGGCGTCGTCGCCGGGGCTGCCATAGCCGAAGAGGCCGTCGCCCAGCGGGAAGTCACGGTACTGACCGACGCCCATCTGAACGTTCGGGATCGCGCTCTGGATCTCGACCGCGATGCTGCTCAGCGACGACTGCACGTTGGCGATCGGCGTGCTCATCGAGCCAGTGGTGTCGATGAGGAAGTAGACGTCCGCCACCGAGATGTCGGTGCCGAATCGGAGGGTCCGCTCCTCGCGCGGGCCCATGTACTGGAGCACGACGAAGAAGTCGCCGGGGTCGATGGTGCTGGCTGGGTCGTTCGGGTCGGTGCGCGTGCCGAGCGCCTCGCCGAGGTCGGTGACCCCGTCGCCGTCGGAGTCGCGCTCGGTCGGGTCGGTGAAGTAGACGCCGGTCTCGTCGGCGTCCGAGAGACCGTCGTTGTCGGAGTCGAGGTCCCACCAGTCGGCGGTGCCATCGCGGTCGCTGTCGACCCGACGACAGGGGTGCTCGCCCCCATGCTCGACCTCGTCGGAGATGCCGTCCCCGTCGGAGTCGAGGTCCATGTGATTGGGGATGCCGTCCCCGTCGATGTCGCTGGTGCCCTCGGCGCCGTCGGCGATCCCGTCGCCGTCGGTGTCCGGGGTCGGGCTGCAACCAGAGATGATCTCCCCGGGGCCGTCGTCGGGGCCTCCGTCGGATCCGTCGCGGATCACCCGGGCGTCGTCGCCGCAAGCGAAGAGGAAGAAGGTGGCGAGCGCGACGCCAACCCGCGCGCGTCCAAGAGAACCAAACATCGGGAACCTCCACCACGACCCCCGAAGTCCACTCGACCCCGGGCCCAACCGATGGCAGCCACCCTAGCGGTGGGAGAGGCCTGCCTGACGTGAGCAAAGTCTCGTCGGCACCCTCCGGTAAGGTCGCGTCGGCTCAGATGAGCGGCGCGCCGCGCTGGGCGGGAACGACGATGTAGACCTCTCGGGTGTCGAGGATCGGGCCGCCATCGCCGCGTACGTCCACGAAGGCCACGAAGACCCGAGCGCGGGGCTCGCTCGGGACGGCCTCGTTCTGGAACGTGATGCGGAACGTGACCTGCGTCCCCGGGAGGACGTCGACGAAGCGCGTGGGCTCGAGGCCGCCGACCGCGTCCGCTCGGGCGATACCCGGTGGCGGGACCCAGCAATCGTCCGTCATCGCGGCGAAGCACGCCGGCTCGCGCGCACCGATGAGATCGGTCGCGTCGACCTCGTCGCTCGGATCGTCTCGGAGCACCGTGTCCACGTCGAGCGGGACCTTCGAGAGCACCGTCTCGATCGCGTCGACGACGGCATCGGCGAAGGTGGCCTCGTCGGCGCCGCCATCGGGCAGGTCGTAGACCAGGGGCATGCCGTCCGAGTCGACCGCGCCGGTGGCGAGAGCCGTGTCACGCATGAAGAAGCAGGGGCTGCGCGGGATGGCCCCGGCGTCCGCGCAGGCGGTGGCGTCGGTGTTGATGCCGACGTACTTCGCGCCGCGGGCGTTCATCGTGGCGACGAGATCGCTCCACTCGATCACCCCCGGAGTGATGCCCGCGTAGTCGGGGCAGGCCGTGCGGTCTTCCTCCGGCGGGCCCTGGTGCGAGCAGAAGTCGGTGAAGTGGAGCACCATCGCGAGCGCATCGTCGCGGAAGCAGGGAGCGCCCCAGCCGTCGCTGCACGCGCTGGCGTAGCGAGTCATCGCATAGCTCCCGCCGTCGGTGTGG
Source organism: uncultured Sandaracinus sp. (assembly GCA_964462035.1). Taxonomy (GTDB): domain Bacteria; phylum Myxococcota_A; class Polyangia; order Polyangiales; family Houyiibacteriaceae; genus UBA1660. Next base: position 37,989 of record CAYXAP010000062.1, on the reverse strand, counting down.
CTCCAGCCGCCACCCTCCCCGGTCACGACGTGGAAGAGCGCCTCGGTCGCCGCCTCCGGACCGTCACCGCCGTCGTGGATCGCCATCGTGTCCACGGCGGCGCCGATGACGTCCGCACGGCTGGCGGGCTCGAGCACCGTCGCGAGCCGGAAGACGGCGTCGCCGGTCGCGCCGTAGCCACCGAAGGGGAAGTCCTCGTGTTGGCCCGCGCCGAAACGGACGGTCGGGAGGGTCGCGGCGATCCGCGCGATGAGGCCGCTGTCCGGCGTCGCGATCGTGGAGCGCACGCGGTCGAGCTCGTTGCCCATGCTCGTGGTGGTGTCCATCAGGAAGAAGACGTCCGCCTCGCGCACGGTCGTCTCGAAGCGCAGCTCGCGGTCGACCGGGTCTTCGCCGAAGGGGAGGATCACGTAGTAGTCGTCGTCGGGGATGCCGCACTCGGGGTCGGTGGCGCAGCCGCACGCCTCACCGCGCGGGCACTCGATGCGCTCGCGAGCGATCTCGACGAGATCGGGGAAGCCATCGCCGTCGGTGTCGGCGACCAGCGGGTTGGTGCCAGCGGCGGCCTCGTCGGCGTCGGAGGCACCGTCGTCGTCGCTGTCGAGGTCGCGGTACGCGGGGACACCGTCCAGGTCGGGATCCGCGGTGCCCTCTTCGGCGTCGCCCACGCCGTCGTCGTCGCTGTCGAGGTCGAGGTAGTCCGCGGTGCCGTCGCCGTCCGTGTCGAAGGGGTCGGTGGTGCAGCTGGGATCGCCGGCTTCCTCTTGGTCGAGGATGCCGTCCCCGTCCGAGTCCGGGTCCTCGAAGTTGCCGAGGCCATCACCGTCGGGGTCGTCGGTGCCTTCGACCTCGTCGGGGATGCGGTCGCCGTCGGCGTCCGGCGGACAGGTCAGGTCCGGGCCATCGGGGACGAAGGCGTCGGCGGGCGGCGGCTCGGGGTTGCAGTCGCAGGCGGTGAGCAGGAGCAGCGCGGCGGTCAGTGTGGATCGGGCACGGGCATGGGCACGGGCACGGGCACGCTTCGCTGGCACGGGAGCCGGCGCGGCTTCGCCGCTCCGGCTAGCGCGGCTTCTGAGTGTGGTCCGAGCCATCGAAGCGGAGCGCGGAGGGCTTCTTCTCGATGATCGTGTGCAGCTCGACCGGTCGTCGCCAGAGCCGGACGATCGCGCGGAGGACCTCGCGCGCCCAGTCGAGGCGGAGATCGATGCCCTGGTGATCGTGCTCGAGGAGGAGCTCGCCGCGGTTGTTGTGGTTCGCGTCGAGGACGCGGATGACCGGGTTGCCCGCGTTCGTGAGCTGGAAGAGCAGGCGCTTCTTCACCTCCTCGAACTGCCGGCTCTCGATCTCCCAGCGGTCGTTCCGCGGGTTGTACCCGAAGGAGTACATCTTGTGCTCGCGCACGAACTCCGGGGTGAGGAACTCGTCGATGAAGGTGACGTCGGTATAGAGCTTCCGGACCTGGAAGATCTTCTCCTGGCCCAGCCCGGTGCGCCGGTCCCAGAGCTGCCGCGCCTCGAAGTCTTCGCAGTCGTCCCACTCCTTGCCGAACTGCCCCTTGTCCCAGCGCGACTCGATGTAGCGGTAGAGCTCGACACCGAGCTTGTAGGGGTTCAGTCGACCGCCCGAGGTGGCCATGACGCCCGCGTTGCGATCGGCGTAGTCGACGATCTCGGACGCGTCCGCGATGCGCTCCGTCATGAGGCGCGAGTGCCAGTAGCTGGCCCAGCCCTCGTTCATGATCTTCGTCTGCATCTGCGGAAGGAAGTAGTAGGCCTCGCGGCGCACGACGTTGAGCACGTCGCGCTCCCAGCGGTCGAGCGGCGCGTTCTTCACCAGGAAGCCGAGCACGTCGCGGTCGGGTGCCTCGGGGAAGCGTTTGGCCTTCTCCTTCTCCAGCTCGATCTTCTTCTTCTGCGCCTCGACGAACTCGTCGGGGTTGATGAAGGACTCCATGTAGTCGCGCTCGACTCGGAGAAGCCGAAGCGGCTCCGGCGTGTCGTCTTCGACCTGAAGCTGCGCGAGCGGTCCGCTGCGCTCCGCCGGCGGCGAGAAGGGCGACTGCGGGTCGATCAGGTTCTCGAGGCTCAGACAGGTGTCGATGAGCTCTTCGATCGGCTCGATGCCCACCCGGTTCGCCCAGCGACGGACGATCGAGCCATGGTTCGCCATCGTGTCGATCCACTTGCGGACTGGCGAGCCGTCGCGCGGCTCCTTGCCCTGGTCGGTGATCGAGAAGGCGAAGTTGTTCTTGAAGAAGTCGACGTGGCCCAGCACGTGGGCCATCACCAGCTTCTGATCGACCATCGAGTTCCCCTCGAGGAGGTACGCGATGGACGGGTTGTTGTTGATGACGAGCTCGTAGATCTTCGAGAGCCCGTACTCGCTCGACTTGCTGAGCTGCTCGAACTCCATCCCGAAGCGCCAATGCGGGTAGCGCGTGGGGAAGCCTCCGTAGGCCGCGATCTCGTTGATGCGGTCGTAGCTGAGCACCTCGAAGAGCACCGGGAAGAAGTCGAGGCCCATCTCCCGGGCGAACTCCTCGACCCGCCGCTGCTCGTCGCGCAGGTAGCCCGGCAGGCGCGTCTTCATCGAGAAGCCCATTACGCCTGCCCCGTCCGAGTCTCGCTCATCGCCGGCAGCATAACAGGGCCAGCCACCCGAGACACGGCGGGTCGGGTCCCGATCCCCGGAGTCAGATTCGCGGATCGTGCGGGTGGGGGACGCCGGTCCCACCCTCGACGAGCGGCTTGAGGCTCGCGGTGAGGAAGAAGCCCCACTTGGCGCTGCAATGACCGTAGAAGTCGTCCACCTCCTTCCAACCGTCGTGGGTGAAGGAGAGCACCGATCCGCGCTCCGTCGGCACCAGGTCGAAGGTGAAGCGGTGCCCTTCCCAGCCGCCACTCTCGCAGCGCCACACCACCCGTCGATCGGGCTCCAGCGCTTCGATGCGCATCGGGACGACGTGCCCGCCGCCGCCAAAGGAGAACTCCGCGAGCTCTCCGACGGCCTCGCCGGTCTCCACTCGGTCGGTCCACCATGAGCTCAGCCCTTCAGCGGTGGTGAGCGCGCGGTAGACCTCGGCGGGAGCGGCGGCCAGCTCGACGCGGTGATGGATGCAGATCGTGTCTTCGGACGGCATGATTCCTCCAGGGGCTCGGCCACCTCCGTGGTGGCCTTCCCCTCCAAGGACGCGCGACCCTCCAGAACCCGCCGAGCCAGGGGCGGCGCCAACGATTCCCAGGACTTGGCGGGCTGTCGGTCCTCGCGCGTCCTCGCCTCGTGACCCTGCCGAATCCCTCCATGGAAGAGCCCACCGATCCTCGACGCCTCGATGCGCTGCTCGCACCGCACCGCGACGCGCTTCGCGGCTACGTGCACCGCCTGATCGGGCACCGGGCCGATGCCGAGGACGTGATGCAGGATGTGCTCCTCAAGGCGCTCCAGCGACTCCACACGCTGCGAGACGAGCAGGCGTTCGAGCGCTGGATCTACCAGCTCACCAGCCGCACGTGCATCGACCACCTGCGCAAGAAGAAGCGGTGGCGCCCGTTCAGCCAGCACTACGTCGAGACGGACTGCGCAGCCAACGAGGACAAGCGCGCCGAGGTGGTCGCGACGACGCGTGATCCGGAGTTCGAGTTCGACGTACGGGAGCACATCGCGTTCTGTTTCACCTGCGTCGGCCGGTCGTTGCCGCCGGAGGAGCACGCGGCGATCGTGCTGCGGGAGCTCGTCGGCCTCAGCAACCGCGAGGCGGCCGAGACCCTTGGCGTCACCGAGTCGGTTCTTCGCCATCGCCTGAGCGCCGGTCGCCGTGCGATGGAGAGCACCTACGAAGGCCTGTGCGCCCTGGTGGGCAAGCAGGGGATCTGCCATCAGTGCGTCGGCTTTCGGAACGCGACGGCGCCGGAGCGCCGCGGTCCCGCGCTGCCGGTCCTCTCCGGTCCAGACCCCTGGAAGGCTCGGACTCGAGCTGCCCGAGAACGCCACTTCCGGGCTGGCCACTCCGAGACCCTCCACGACCTGCTCTTCGAACGGATTCGCGATCTCGAAGAATCCGAGCCTCGAGACGGCTGACGCACGCGACGCCGCGCGTGATAATCACGCGCTCATGCAGCGACGCGCTATCCCGCTCTGGCTGGTCCTCTCTCTCGCCCTCGGCTGCTCCACCTGTGGCGACGACGACGAGTCCACAGCCCAGGAAGAAGAAGCCACGAGGCCTCCCGAGGCGGAGCCGGAGCCGGAGCCGGAGCCCGACCCCTGCATCACCACCGACGCGGCGCTCGCCTCTTGGAACGAGAACGCCCCCTTCGCGAGCAGCGCGCTCCCGACCAGTGCCGGCGGCGAGCCGCTCGGTCAGGGCGCGGTCATCCACGTCGGCGAGACCGTTCACCGTGGCGACGAAGAGCTCGGCACGATCGAAGAGACCATCGCTGCGCTTCGAGAAGCCGAGCTCCCCGAGACCGAGCCCATCGTGCTCGCACTCCGCGCCAGTGACCCGGTCAGCCGAGTGTCACCGATCATCCAGGCCTTCGAAGACCGTACCTTCGCGCTCGTGGTCGTCGAGACGGACCGCGAGACCGAATGCCGCCTGCTTCGTCAGGTCACCTTCGGGCTGAAGACCGACGAGGACCACGGCTGGGTGACCTTCCCGACGACCCGGCCCGTGAGCGACCTGCTGACGGCGCTCGGCGGCGCCGACATCCCGCGGCGAATCCAGCTCATCGAGTAGCTCCGCGGACCCACCTGAGGTGCAGGAGTCACGGTCGCGGCTCACGGCGGAGAGCTGAACGGCACTCGCTAACATGCCGAAAAAGCCTGTTCTTTCAAGCGTTTGGCACATTACTGACCAAGCGGTCGGTTTTTGGCCCGGGGCTTGCTCTGTGACAGGGCATGACCAAGCGAATCACCCTACTCCTCACGCTCTTCGCCCTGACCGGCTGCCCGAGCGGCCCCGTGACTCCCGTGCCCGAACCGCTCTGCGGGGCAGACGAACGGCTCTCGCTCGAGACGGAGGCGGTGCCGCGCCCCGACGGTGCCGAGCTCCTTCTCGGCCTCGACATCGACGGGGAGATCACCCTCGACGAACCCGGCGCGGAGCTGGACTACACCGACCCCGATGGCTCGCCCGGCGTCGACTCGGCCGGGACCGACATGGACGCCTTCGTGGAGGCCCTCTTCGGCCACGGCATCGACGATGCGGTCGCCGGCCAACCCATCGACCTCGACCTCGCCTTCGCCACCGACAGCGAGGGCACGTGCGAAGGCCTGACGATCGGACTGGCGGGCGAAGCGCCCGTCGCCGCCGAGTGGAACGGCATGACCTACCGTGCGTACGACCTCGGGTCGGCGCCCTTCGTGCTCACGTTCCGCGACGTCTCGACCCCCGTCACCCTTCGGGACGTCGCCGTGCGCCTCGAAGTGCAGGACGGCGCCATCACGAACGTGGTCGTCGGTGGCTGGATCAGCACACCGGAGGTGTACGTGGCGATGCGCACGGGCCTCGGCGCCCTCGACGACACCGAGCTCGGGGACATCGAAGCCGACCTCATGTCGCTCCTGCCCTACGCCGCCGACATGGGCATCGATGACGACGGCGTCGGCAACGGCATCAGCTTCATGTTCCACGTCGATGTCCGCTGAGCCGATGAGAGCGACGATGACCCACGCGTGCCGAGTCGCGCTCCTCGCGGCGATCGCGATGGGGTGCGACTCGGCACCCCGAACCGGGACGCCTCCGCCACCCTGCGTGGTCTCGGAGACGCTCACCATCGGGACGCTCCTCGTCGAGCTCGAGTCGGACGTCGGGACCGTGCGAGGGGTCGACCTGGACGGTCGGGAGTCCGACGCGGACGACCGGCGAGGCTGCTACCACGAAGACTGGCTCGACCCCGATGGGTCGTCGGTGGACGACAACTTCGCGCTCCTCGGACCGACCATCGAGGCCGCCTACGAGGTCGACCCTCGGCGCATCTTCTCGCACGACGGGCTCACGCTGACGGTCGAGGGTCGGGGCGAGGGTGTGTGTGGCCCCGTGGACGTCACCCTCGCCGACGGTCCCACCCGCTCCGCGGAATGGAACGGCTCGACCCTCCGCGCCTACGACCTCGGTGACGTGCCGCTCCAGCTGACGCTGCCGGGCAGCTCCGGCTCCGTGGTCCTTCACGACGCCGCGGTCCGGATGACGCTCACCGTGGGGCAACGAATCGCCACGATCGTGCTCAGCGGTGGGGTCGAGGTCGACGAGCTCGTCGCGGTCGCCGCCGAGAGCTCCATCGTTCTGGACGAAGCGCTCGTTCGCACCTCGCTCGAGGGCATCGCCGACCTCGAGCCGGACGCGGAAGGCTACTGCACGCGCCTCAGCATCTCGCTCGAGGCCCAGCCCCCGACCTGACTCACCCCGCGCTCGCGAGAACGACCGGGGCGAGCTCGGTCTCCACGGGCGCAGGGCCGGTGCCGACGCGCACGACCCGCGGCGCCGGGAAGTAGCGCTCGCGGCTCGCCTCGGCGTTGCCCTCGGCGTCGGTGCGGACGACCCGCACGACCTGACCGGCGCGCCCCGTGTGCTCCACCACGCGCTGACCGGCGGGTAGCGTGGGGTCCTCGACGATCTCCTCACGGATCTCGAGCTCGCGAATGGTCTCGGACTCGAGCTCGTAGGCCTGCGCCTCGGCGCCCTCGATCGTGACCGTGAGCCGCCCACCACGAATGGCGGTGTGGAGGCGAATCGGGAAGTCGTAGGGGTTGGCGATCTTGTAGTCGATGCGACCCCACGCGACGGTCGCGTCGAGCCCGGCCGGCGCGTAGGGCGCGGGGCGGCTGTGGGTGCGATGCTCCACGATGGTGAGCCCGGCCTTCATCGCCGCGAGGTGGAGCGTGGTCGAGACCTGACAGACGCCCCCGCCCTGGCCCATCCGGATCTCGCCGCCGGCGATGACCGGTGCCGCCTGGAAGCCGCGCTCGCGGGAGCGCTCGCCGACCTGCTCGTTGAAGCTCAGCACCTCGCCCGGCTTGAGCATCACGCCCTCGAGTCGCTTCGCCGCCAGCGCCACGTTGAGAGCCCGACGGCGGTTCCGGCCGCGGGTGCGGAACCGGGTCGTCGCCTCGGCCATGATGACCTGCGGGACGACCTCCACGGTCTCGGTCTCGTCGGTCTTCACCGACGCGCTGGCGTCCGCCCCGCCACCGAGAATCAGAGCCCCCACCAGGGCCAGGAAGAAAGTGTGCTTCGTGAATCGTTCCATCGTCGTCCTCCGACCACACAGGACTTCAAGAGCCCTGCCAGCCGGTGGACAGACAGAATCATTGGCGAATTCGCCATTTCTCCGGATCCCATCGCGTGTGGCCGGCGACGCGCCCGTGTGTCTACGCGCCCGAGTCGCGATGCCCACATGGGCGTGTGGCGGCGGACACGGCTCGGACCGCTAACGTGAGTGGCGGGAGCTCGGCGCCGCGTTCGGAGCGCTGCCCCGAGGGCCTACTTGCCCTTGCCGAGGAAGTCGCGGATCGAGCCGATGATGGCGTCGCGGTCGCGGATCTCGCTCGTGATGATCTGGTCGCTGTCCCCGAAGTGTTCCTTCAGGTCCTTGATGAACTGACCGGACCCGTAGGGGCTCTCGACCTGGCCGTAACAGAACATGTTGGAGGCCGGGAGGATCTTCTGCTTGAGGAGCTCCACGCAGAGCAGCGTGTCGTCGACGCTCCAGTTGTCACCGTCGCTGAAGTGGAAGGGATAGATGTTCCACTCGCTCGCGGGGTAGTGGTCCTCGATGAGCTTGGCGGCGAGCTTGTACGCGCTCGAGATCATCGTGCCGCCGGATTCCCGGGTCCGGAAGAAGGTGTCCCGGTCGACCTCGCGCGCGACGGCGTCGTGAATGATGAAGCGCGTCTCGAGGCCCTCGTACTGACGGCGCAGCCAGGTGTCGATCCAGAAGGACTCGATGCGCACGATCTCCTTCTGCTCGTCACCCATCGAGCCGGAGACGTCCATCATGTAGAGGATGACCGCGTTGGCGACCGGCTCTTCTTCGGTCTTCCACGACTTGAAGCGCATGTCGTCGCGCGTCGGCACGACGATCGGTCGCTTGGCGTCGTACTGGCCGAGCGCGATCTGTCGCTTGAGCGCGGTCTTGAAGGTGCGCTTGAAGTGGCGCAGCGAGTTCGGACCGACGCTCCGGATGCCGACGTAGCGATCCTTCTGATCGACGATGGCGCTCTTGCCCTTGTCCTCGATGTCCGGGAGCTCGAGCTCCTCGCCGAGGATGTCCGCGAGCTCGTCGAGGGTGACGTCGACCTCGAGGACGTGCTCGCCCGCGTCGCCGCCGGCTTCGCCCTGGCCGTCGCCCTCTTGCTCGGAGCCGCTCAGCGGATCGCCGGGCTCGCCGTCGCCCTGGCCCACGCCGCCCTGCTGCTTGTCCGCGAAGCGGAAGCGCGGGATGTCGATCTGCGGGATGGGGATCGACACCGTCTCCTTGCCCTGCTTGCCCATCAGCTCGCCCTTGGAGACGTAGCGCTTCAGGTTCTCCCGGATCTTGCCGCGCACGATCGCTCGGAAGCGGGTGTGGTCCTGGTCGATCTTCAGCGACACCCCCCGATCCTATCAGACCGGAGGATCGAACGCCGGGGCCATCGACCTCAGTGGCCGGTGTAGGGAACGCCCACCAGGTGCTGGTGGAGCTCGGAGCGCACGGTCGGGTTCGAGAGCGCCCCCAGGTGGTCGTAGTCGTCCATCGGGACCAGCCGGCAGCGCTCGCCGCAGGCCCGGGCGACCGCCTCGCCATGGGCGAAGGGCACGATCTCGTCGTCGCGGCTGTAGAGCAGGACCACGTCGGCCTCGGTGGCGGTGATGTGGCGCTCGGGCGAAGCGTCGTCGGGGCGGAAACCGGCCTCGAAGCCCGACGCCATGATGACCCCCTCCACGGCGAGCTCGGGGAGCTGGAGCAGCGCGTGGGCGATGTCCGGGAACGACCGGAACGCTGCCACCGCGACCACCCGGTCGATGCGCGGCTCGGTCCCAGCGAGCTGGAGCGCCACGGCCCCGCCGTAGCTCGGGCCGTAGACACCGATGCTGCCCAGATCGACGCCCTCGCCCTCGAACCAGTCGAGCAGCGCGCTCAGGTCCCGGCGCTCTTCGACGCCGTAGGTCAGCTCCGTGTCCGTGGAGCGACCGTGGCCGCGCATGTCGACCAACACCGCTCGCACACCCGCCTTCGCGAAACGGCGACCGAGCCCGGCCATCGAACGCTTCCGGTCGGCCTTGCCGTGGAGGATGAGCGCCGTGTCGACCGCACCTTCCGGCTTGTCGATCTCCGGGTCGAGCACCCACACGTCCAGGGTGATGCCCGGCCGCACCTCGGGCTGGTAGGTGTGGTCGACCGACTCGGGCACGCCCTCTTCCGGGTCGCCGGCTCTCGAGTGCACCAGCTCGTCGGCGATCTCGGCGGCCGCGATGTAGGCACCGATCGCCGCCAGCACCAGCACCGCGAAGGTGATCCAGTACCCGTAGCGGGGTCGGCGGCGAGCTGCGTTCATCGCCGGGCTCATAGCAGACACGGCCGATCGGGCAGCCCGAACGCTCGTTCTCTGTTCTCACGGACACCGAACGTGCCACTCCGGCGCGGACCGCGCCCCGCAGCGAGTCCCCGATCTCGGGCGTTCCGGACGTGGAATCGATGGCACGATGCGTGCTGTTCGGCCCCACATGCTTTCGCCCACCCGATGCGCGCTCCTGATCGCGCTGGTCGCCCTCGCCGCCTGCGGTGACGATGACGGCGACACCACCACCGCGGACCGCGACGCAGCGATGCCCGACGGCGCCACGCCCGGCGACGACGCCGCGACCCCGACGGACATGGGCCCGCCCATCGAGACGGCCGAGGTCGCCTGGCCGCGCGAGATGCGGGGCGTCTGGCTGACCACGGTCTTCAACATCAACTGGCCCAGCAGCCAGGGGCTGAGCGCGAGCGCCCAGCAGGCCGAGCTCCGCGACCTGCTCGACACCGCCGTCGCGACCGGCCTGAACACGGTCTTCTTCCAGGTCCGCCCCGAGTGCGACGCCTTCTACCCGAGCGAGCTCGAGCCGTGGAGCCGCTACCTCACCGGCACCCAAGGACAGGACCCGGGCTGGGATCCGCTCGCCTTCGCGATCACCGAAGCGCACCAGCGTGGCCTCGAGCTCCACGCCTGGATGAACCCCTACCGCGCGAAGGGCTCGAGCGGCTCCACCGCCGTCGCGCCCCACCCGTCCGTGACGCTCTCCGAGTACGCGTACACCTACGGCTCCTTCGTCTGGATGGACCCGGGCGCGAGCGAGGTGCAGGACCACACGCTCGCCGTCATCGAGGACGTGCTGGAGCGCTACGACATCGACGGTCTGCACTTCGACGACTACTTCTACCCCTACCCCGACGGTGAGTTCCCGGACGACGCGACCTACGCGGCGTATCGCGACGGCGGCGGTACGCTCGCGCGCGACGACTGGCGGCGCGACAACGTGAACCAGCTCGTGCGCCGCATCGGCGAGATGGTCGCCGACATCCGCCCCGACGTGCGCTTCGGCATCAGCCCCTTCGGCATCTACCGACCCGGCATGCCCGAGGGCATCGCTGGGCTCGACCAGTACGCGGCGATCTTCGCCGACCCGCCGCTCTGGCTCGCCGAGGGCTGGGTCGACTACCTCGCGCCGCAGCTCTACTGGCCTTCGACCCAGACCGCGCAGGCGTACCAGCCGCTCGTCGAGTGGTGGGCGGACCTCGCCACCGAAGGCCACCTGATCATCCCCGGCAACTACCTCTCGCAGCTCGGCAGCAGCGCCGCGTGGACGCTCGACGAGCTCCGCACGCAGGTCGACCTGACCCGCGCGACCGAAGGCACCGGCGGCAACATCTACTTCCAGATCGAGCCCTTCGACTCGAACCGGATGGGCGTCCGTGACGTCTTCGCGGACGAGTACTACGCGGAGCCGGCGCTGACGCCGCCGCTCGCCGCCGCGTTCGGCGAGACCCTCGCGATCCCGACCGTCACCGAGACCGACGACGGCGTCACCGTCAGCCACGGTGAGACGCTGCGCGCGGTCACCGTCTACGAAGACGCTGGCGGCGGGTTCGCGCCGGTCGAGCTCGTCCCGGCGGGCAGCGACTCGGTCGACATCGCTCTCGAGCCCGGCCGCTGGGCCATCGCCGCCGTCGACCGCCGCGGCGTCGAGAGCCTCGGCGTGGTCATCGAGCGCTGAGAGCTGATATGTCGAGATATGGGGTGGTCTCGACTCTGGCTCGCGGTGCTCGTCGTGTTCGGCTGCGGTGACGACGCCGGCATCGATCCAATCGACATGGCGATCGTCACCGACGCCGGACCGCCGCCGCCCTCCGAGATCGGTCCGGAGCAGCGCCCCGCCACTGTGCGTCTGCCCCTCGAGTACGACGAACACGGCAGCTACCCGATCGTGATGGTCCTCCACGGGTTCGGAGCGAGTGGGCTACTGCAGGGGGCCTACTTCGGCATCCCCCAGCTCGCGCGTGAGATGGGCTTCATCGCCATCCTCCCGGACGGTACGCTGAGCGACGACGGCAACCCCTACTGGAACGCCACCGACGTCTATATCGGTCGGGCGGCGGACCCGGCGGACGATGTCGCCTACCTGACCGGACTCGTCGACGAGGCGCTCGCCACCTACGCCGCCGACCCGGAGCGGGTCTACCTACTCGGCCACTCGAACGGCGCGTTCATGTCGTACCGGTTGGCGTGCGACGCCTCGGAGACTTTCGCCGGGCTGGTCTCCCTCGCTGGCTCGACATGGAACGACCCGGCCGACTGCGGCGCCCCCGCCGAGCCGGTGAGCGTGCTGCAGATCCACGGCACGATGGATGACACGATCCTCTACGAGGGTGGCGACTTTCGCGATGGCGCCCACCCCTCGGCTCGGGAGACCGTCGAGCGCTTCGCCGAACGCTCGGGCTGCGACGGCACCTGGACCGATGGCGCCCCCATCGACTTCGTCAGCATGGTCGACGGTGCCGAGACACTGGTGGAGATGCGGTCGACCCGCTGCACCGAGGGCACCGACTACCAGCTCTGGACCATCGTGGACGGCACCCACATCCCCACGCTCTCGGAGGGTGCGACTCAGCTCGCCCTCGAGTGGCTGCTCGCGCAGTAGCCGACCTCGGTCGTCGCGCCCGGTGACCTCTGCTATGAGGGGGCATGCGCTTTCGCTTCACCCTCCCCTTCCTGGTCCTCGCGCTCGCCTGCGGCGACGACGACACGACCACCGACGACACGACCGACGCCCCCGAGGTGGACATGGCGGTGGCCATGGACGCCGGCCCCTCCGGCCCGCCCGGAGTCATCGGCACGGACGAGCGCCCGGCGCGGGTGACGCTCCCGACCGGCTACGACGAGGGCGGCAGCTACCCGGTCGTGATCCTCCTCCACGGCTATGGCGCGAGCGGATTGATCCAAGGCGCGTACTTCGGCATCCCGGGCCTCGCACGCGAGATGGGCTTCATCGGCATCATCCCGGATGGCACCGAGGACGCCGGCGGCAGCCAGTTCTGGAACGCCACGGACGCGTGCTGCGACTTCGCGTCGACCGGCGTGGACGACGTCGGCTACATCAGCGGCCTGATCGACGAGGCCGTCGCGACCTACGCCGCCGACGCCGACCGCGTGTACCTCATCGGTCACTCGAACGGCGGCTTCATGTCCTACCGAATGGCCTGCGACGCCTCCGACAAGATCGCGGGCATCGTGTCCCTCGCGGGCGCGACCTGGGGTGACGCGGCCAACTGCGGCGACCCGGCGGAGCCGGTGAGCGTGCTGCAGATCCACGGGACGATGGACGAGACCATCGCCTTCGAGGGCGGCACCGTCGCGAGCCGGACCATCCCCTCCGCTCGGGTCAGCGTCGAGCGCTTCGCCGAGCGCTCCGGCTGCACCATCGAGTGGACCGAAGGCGACCCGATCGACTTCGACTCGGGCCTCGAGGGCGCCGAGACCCTCACCGAGTCGATCACCGACGGCTGCGCCGAGGGCACCGAGTACCAGCTCTGGACCATCGAGGACGGCGGACACATTCCGTCGCTGGCCGACGGAGCGATCCAGGCCGCCCTCGAGTGGGTCCTCGCGCAGTAGTCGCTAGCCCTGGATCCCGAGCGCCGAGAGCAGCGCTCGAAGCGCGAGCAGCAGCCCGACCTCAAGCACCAGGAGCGCGGCCAGGAAGGCGAGGACACCGAGGCACCCGCCGATGCAGCGCACCACGCGTCGCCACGCCGGGAGCGGAGTCATGGCCCACTCCGTGTACCTCGGAACGGTCGGCTCCGGCTCGGCGCGGCTGAGCAACACCCGAACTTCGAACGCAGAGGCGCACGCCGCATCGCGATAGCCGCCGATTCGAGTCTTTGCGACGGGCACTCCACGAACGAGCACTCGCTCGCCAGCGGCCAAGAGCCAGGCATCGATGGCGACCATGCTCGCAGGCGATGGCGCCGCCATCGTCGCGGCGATGGCCGGCTCGTCGCGGCAGAAGACCTCCCACGACTCGATCCACGCCCAGTGGCGGCCACCGGTGACGACGGCCTGGTCGACCAGGAGCTCGATGACCCGACCCTCGTCGGTTCGGAGATGGACCACACCACTCCACCCTGAGCCCAACTCCTGCCCCAGGTGACGCACGCGCCAGTGCGACACGGCCGAGACGATGGTTCCCTCCAGCCGCACCTCGTCGTCCGGGCGGACCGGTGCACTCTCCCACAGCTGACTGGTGAAGCTGAGGTAGGACGCATCACTGCTCTTCGGCGGAAGCGCGGGTTCAGCTCGAATCGGGGTGTGGATGCGCATGACCGACGATCACTGCACCAGCCGTGCCGATCACCAGTCGCGGTGTTCGTCGATCAGGTCCTGCGGGTCGTCGATGCCGGCGGAGCGGCCGTAGAGCCAGAGGGCGTCGCAGATGTCCTCGCGCTCGATGGTCATGATGAAGTCGTCGATCGCGTTGAAGGCCTCGACCGCGGTCTGGATGGCGGCCTCGGCGTCGTCGCCTTTCGCGAGGGTGCGATGGAGCGCCTTCAGGATCTGGCGGCTCTTCTTCAGGTCCGAGCTCTCGACATGGCCCCTCCAGCTCTCGAAGAAGCTGCGGGCCGCGAGCTCGTCGAGGGTCGGCGGTGGCGGCTCGCTCGGAGCGCTGGCGCGCGGCCAGTCGTCGATGGACGCGTAGCGCTCGGCAGCGAGCAGGGGCTGCCAGTCGTCGAGCTCGACGGCGTCGCCGGTGCGCTCGATGCGGTCGAGCGCCTGGTGCGCGTTGCCGAGGTAGACCAGCTCGTCGGGGCGCGGAGCGCCGACCCGTACCCAGAGCGGAGCGGCCCCCTTCAACAGCTTCGGCAGCGTCGTCTCGTCCGGGATGGCGCTCAGCCGTGCGGGGACGTGGAGACCGAGCGCGCTCCCGTGATCCGTTCGGAAGTGGGCGAAGAGGTCGTGGCGCCCATCACCGAGGGGCACCGCGAAAGTCGCGCCGTAGCGGCGGTTGCGCAGATCGGTGGCGTAAGCCTCGTCGTTCTCGAGCCGCCAGTGGTGAGCGACCGACCAGGCGACGCCAGTCCACATGCCCCAGCCCTTCCCCTCGGCGATGGCGAGCTCCGCCTCGGTGGGCGGTAGGTTGCCGAGGAGCTCGAAGGAGTCGGGGAGCGCGTCGGTGGTGGCGGTCTCGCCAAAGCGCGGTCGGTCCGGGCGCCGGGCGATGGCGGTCTCGACGTCGGCGAGCGTCGGCTTCCGTTCCCAGCGAGCAGGCACGCCGAACACGATCCGCCGGATGGCGTAGCGGTCGGCCGCGATCGACCCCGTGGCGACGATGACGCGCCCGGCGCCCCAGCCGCCCACGTCTTCTCCCAGCTCGAAGGTGTGGGTGTCGCCGACCTGCGGCAGGGCTTCGACCGACGCGCGGTACTTCGGGTCCTCGCGCCAGCGGTACTCGCGGTAGAGCGTCGCCGCGATCGCCTTCCAGTCGGTCTGCTGGCTGACGAAATCGAAATCGCGCCACTCCGGGAGCACCTCGCAGAAACCGCACGCGACCATGGTCGGCTTCGACGAACGGATCAGCCGCGCCGCGAAGGGCAGGTCGTCGTACCAGCGGTGGCTCAGGTGCATGAGCTGCGCGTCGGCCGCCTCGTCTTCGCTCGGCGGCTCCTTGCCGAACCACTCGAGCCCGACGATGCGGCAGAGCTCGCCGGCCCCCGCTTCGCCGACGACCCAGATCAGGCCGTAGCGGCGATTGCGCATCTTGACGGCGATGAGCTCGCCGGTCGCGAAGGTGGGCTCCGACATGAGGTGAGACGATACCCGGAAACGCCGCTCCACTCTCGGACGCGTCGAAGGCCGCCCACGCACGCGCGGACGGCCTCGATGCGGAGCGCCGCTCAGGGGAGCGTGCTGAGCTCGGTCGCCGGCTGCAGGACGGCGGGGGAGGCGCGGAGGAAGCGAGTGCAGATGCATGTCTCGGGGTAGCTGGTGTCGTCGCAATAGCCGGCGCCGCCGCAGACACCGCTGGTCCACATGTCACCGCACTCGTCGGTGCCCTTGCAGACACAGAAGAAGGGGTTGCAGACGAAGCCGCCGCGGTCCGATCCGCCGCCACCCTGCTGCTGGGCGACCGCGAGCGCGCCGCTGGCACTGCCCACGTCGCTCTCGGCGCGCTGCCGGTAGCGCCGCTGGGCCGCCACACTGCCGAGCATCAACTCGCCGTCGAGCGCCGCGAGTCCGTCGGGGTAGAGCTCGAGGTAGGTGCCGAGATCGATGGACTCGTCCTCCGTGATGACGGTGGCGCCACGCAGATCGACTCCCTGCAGGCCGACCAAGCGATAGAGGGTGAGCTCTTCCTGCAGATCGAGTCGAGCGCCGGGCACCTCCGCCGGCCCGATGTCCACGATGGTGAGGGACTCTCCGTCGGCGCCGGGGGCCTGAGCCGCACAGGCAGCGAAGAGGGAGAGCGGAAGGATCGAAAGGAAAAGTCTACGCACGGAGCACCTCATGTCTGGCCGCCCGGGGTGAAGGGGAGTGAGCGGCGTCGTGAGGGTGTTCGTCGGTCGGTGCTCGAATCTGACGAAAAAGCTCGCCGATGGCGCCGATGACCACGACGAGGAGTCGCGAGCTACCCTGCGGGGATGGCGAGCGTCGAGTGACCCAGCCTCCCGAGAGCGCGGATGTGTACGAGGTGATGGGCGCCATCGAGAGCGCCGTCGCGGCCGTGGCCGCGGGGGCCGACGTCTCGGAGGCTCGCTGGGTCATCGACTACCTGGACGCTCTGGACGACTGGATTCTCGCCACCGCGGTCGAGGCGGTGGGCGAGCTCGGCTTTCGCGAGACCATCCCCAAGCTCGCCGCCCTGCTGCCCTACGAGCGCGAGACCACCGGCGAGCCGAGGTCGGCGGGCGAGGCGTACGCGATGGCGATGGTCTCGATGGAGTACGTCGACGTGCGACTCGCCGCGGTGCGCGCGTTGGGAAAGCTGCTGCCGGCAGACCACCCGACGTGGTCGCTCCTCGAAGCCAGCGCCGCGCACCCCCACGAGCACCCCAGCGTTCGAAAGGCGGCGCGCGAGGAGCTCGCGGGGCGGCGCTCCGACACCTGACGCGAGGTCGTTCAGGCGCCGTACGCCTTGCCGGGCGTGGCGCCGAGCGCGAGGAAGGTCACCCCCTGGTCGCGGGTCACGAGCTTTCGCGTCACTTCGGGCGGCACCCGCACGAAGTCGCCCGCACTCAGGACACGCTCCTCACCGTTCGCGAGAAGCACCGCCGAGCCCTTCAAGATCACGTAGACCTCCTCCTGCCCGTCTTTGGCGTGGTCGTGCTCGGGGTAGTCCTCACAGCCCGCGTCGAGCTCCAGCACGTTCATGCCCCAGGCCGTGACCCCGAGCGCCTCCCGGGCATGGCGAAAGCGGATGCCCTCGATCGCGTGCGGTCCCGTGTACGCTTCGATCTCTTCGATCGACTTCACTCGAATCTCGCCCATCACTGACTCCTCGTTGGTGGGTGACGGACACCATGGAGCCATGCCCGAGCCCGACGAGCTTGTAGAAACGCGACCGACAGGCCACGGCCGGGCCCGTGGGCTGGTCTCGAGCCGATCGAGCGGCCGGCGCGTCGACGCGCGGACCTTCGCCGTGCCGGACGATCTGGCCGATGTCTGCGCGGCCTTCTGGATGGGCGAGTGGGACCTGCGAGGTCAGCCGCCACACGAGACGGAGCTCCTGGGCGACCCGTGCGTGCACATCGTCTTCGAGGATGGCGGCCCTGAGGCGGGCAGCCGAGTCGTCGGGGTCTGGACCGACCTCTGGCGACGCACGCTCGAAGGCCGCGGTCGGGTCCGTGGCGTGAAGCTGCGCTCCGGCGCGGTGCGGGCGTTCTTCGACGTGCCGGCTGCCGACCTGACCAACCGCATCACCCCGCTGGCGGAGCTGCTGGACTCGTCCTCGATCGAGCGGGCGGTCCTCGCGCCCGAGTCGGCCGAGGAGGCGTTCACGGCGTTGGCGGCATGGCTTCGAGCGCGACGGCTCTCGGACGCGGGCGACGTGTCACTGGCGGTCGCGCTGGTCGAACGAATCACGAGCGATGGTGAGCTCACCTCGGTCGAGCGCTTCTCGGAGGTCGCGGGGATGAGCGTGCGTACGCTCCAGCGACTCTTCCGTACACACGTCGGCGCCTCTCCGAAGTGGATCATCCGCCGACATCGGCTGCAAGAGGTGGCCGTCCGGTTGGAGCGGGGCGAGTCGCTGACGCTCGCGGGCCTCGCCGCGGACCTGGGCTACACGGATCACGCGCACCTGACGCGCGACTTCAAGGCCGCAACCGGACGAGCGCCGAGCGAGTTCGCGGCGTCCGTTCGCGAGTGAGTCAGAACCGGAGCTGGTAGAGCCCCGCCGACGGTGGCCGCGTCGGGAGGGTGTCGGGCGCCGAGTGCTCGGCGACCCGGATGCGGTCGCGGGGAAGGAAGGTGATGCCGGCGGTCCAGCTCGGCGTCGGCTCGCCCTCGATCTCACTCCCGGGGCCGTGGGTGTGGGTCGCTCCGACGGTCATCCGGTGGCAAGCGACCCGCCCCTCGTTCTCGCCGCAGATCAGGATCGATTCCACGTCGCTGTCGCCATCGACGAAGTGACTCATGCTCTCGCTGACCTCGACGACGAGGCGGGGTGCTCCATCCGGGCCCATGGTCTCCCATCGGCCCGTGGCGCCGACGTCCACTCGAACGCTACCGGAGTTGTTGCAGAGCAACCCGCCGAGGTCGTCCGCGAACCATCCCGCGCTCGTTCGCGTGAGCAGCAGGCAGAAGGAGTCGATGTCTTCGGGGTCGTAGCGGAGCTCCACGAAGTGGGCCGCGAGCCATGGGCCGGTGGGGTCCAAGCTCCACCGCTCCTGGAGCAGCGAATCCTCACGAACCCGAAGCCCGATCCGCTCGCAGTCGATGTTGGAGCTCTCGGTGACGCGTCGCACGGCTCCGCAGAGCGAGCGCGCCGGACCGCGCATGCGATGAGCATCGATGCGCCCGTCCACTGGCTCCGGCGCAGGCTCGACCGGCTCGGGTTCCGTCGGCTCGTCGGGCACGATCGGCTCGGGCGGGGTTGCCGGTCGCTCCTCGGTTGGCGCCAGCGGCTCGCGGTCCTCACCGCCACCGCATGCCACGAGCACCCCCAGTACCCACGCCCACCTCATGGACACGACGATAGCCGAAGTCGCGCGGCGAGGTCCGCACCGCACGCTAGAGTGTGCCGCATGAGCGTCTTCGATCTCGCATCCCAGCCCCTCCACCTCGGCCTCGGCGCGACCGCGATCGTTCAACCCGAGTTCACCGGCGACATGTCCTGGTACCAGGGCTACGGCGAACGGAACGGCGCCGACGGAGTCGAGGGGCGGCTGGTGACCATCCACAGCTTCGACGAGCCGTGGACCAGCTGGGAGATGCACCCGAAAGGCACCGAGGTGGTCGTGTGCCTGGCCGGACGCCTGACCCTCCACCAGGAGATCGATGGCGAGGTGACGACCGTGGTCCTCGAGCCGCACCAAGGGGTGATCAACCAGCCGGGGGTCTGGCACACCGCCGACGTCGACGGGCCGACCACCGCGCTCTTCATCACCGCCGGCGAAGGCACCGAGCACCGCCCGCGCGGCTGACGCTCAGCTGGCGTCGAAGCAGATCTCGACCTTGTTCACCACGAGGTTGTTCGAGGGCCCACCAGCTTCGAGGCGGAGCAGCACGCCGCCGTTCCCGGGTGCGAAGGCGGCCGTCGCGTTCGCGCCGTACCACTCGTAGGGCGCGCTGTTGGACACACCGCCGTAGGGCGACGCGCCAGAGCCATCGAAACTCATCCAGGTGAAGCTGCCGCTGGTGGTCGTGTTGTAACTCCGGCCGTAGACCGCGATGGTCACGTTGCGGATCGTGCTCAATCCGATCGTGCTCAGCTCGATGTCGAAGAAGACCGTGCCGCCGAGCTCCACCCCGCCCTCTGCGAGGAAGGGGTCTTCCCACGTGGGCGTGTAGCTACCGATCGGACCGCGCGAGTAGGCACCGGCGCGCCAGCGGCTGGTGTCCGGCAGGTTGTTGGCTTCGTAGCTGATCCACGCGGTCGACCCGGGGCTCGAGCCGTTCCAGCGGAAGCGGGCGACATGGGTGCCGGTCGCGCCAGAGACGCAGCCACCGCTCGGCGGACCGAGATCGGGCGGGCCCAGGTCGGGCGGGCCCAGGTCGGGCGGGCCCAGGTCGGGCGGGCCGGAATCGAAGCCGCCATCTGCGCCGGCCCCACCATCGGTCGACGCTCCGCCACCGTCGGTCGAGACGCCACCGCCGTCGCTCGAGACGCCACCGCCGTCGCTCGAGACACTGCCACCGTCGACGCCGATGCCCCCGCCGTCGCGGGGTCCCGAATCGGCGCCGCCACCGAGGCCG
>CAYXAP010000062.1:0-17966 GCA_964462035.1 uncultured Sandaracinus sp. | reverse complement strand
GACGCCGATGCCCCCGCCGTCGCGGGGTCCCGAATCGGCGCCGCCACCGAGGCCGGCATCGCCAGGGACCCGGTCGCTCCGCCGGCCGTCATCCCCGCAGCCGAGCGCCAGCAACAACACCAGCGATGCGATCCGAGTCCTCACGCGGGGTCATACGTCGGCGCGGCGCCGACCTTCCCGCGGACTAGAACGTCGCGGGCTGCTGCTCGGCGCCGGCCTTCGCGCGAATCCGAGCGTCGAGGGTCCGAACGACCGCGATCGCACAGCAGGTCAAGGCGACGCTCGCCAGGAGCGACACGATCGAGGTCGGATTCGCGAGCCCGCCGGCTCCGCGGTGCAACCCGAAGAACACGACGAAGACCGGCCCCGCACCGAACACGACCCAGAGCCCCCACCACACGATCAGTAGGGGGTTGTGGTGCATCACCGTGCCATCGCCCGACTTCCGCCAGATCTCGGTGGCGATCTGGTAGGGCCGGAAGAGGTTGAGAATGGGGATGACGAACGACCACACGGCTTGCCCGGGGTCGTGCGTGGTGCCTACCGCGAGGTTCGTCGTCCGGTAGGCGCGGAAGAACCAAGTGAGGAAGGCGATGGCCGTCGAGACCATCATCCCCAGCACGTAGAAGGTCATGACCGTGGAGACCGCCGCCCCGTAGAAGAACGACGGCGCCACGGTCCGGCCACCGAGCGACACCAGCTGCATCAGCAGGTGGCCGGCGAGCAGGAGCATCGCGACCTTGGCTGGGCCTGCCCCGTCGTAGCCGCGCCAGGCGTTCGACTCCCGCTCCGGCGACGTTCGACCAACGGCGAAGTAGTCGTCGTGCATCGGGCTCCCGGGCTATTCCTTGACGTCGCCGCGCGCGAAGATGCTCGCCACGTAGGCCAGCACATCCGTCGCGCTCGCCTCGTTGTAGCCGTAGTACTTGATGAGGCGGTTCTTGATGACGTCGATCTTGTCCTGCGTCTCCTTGTCGATGACGTTGGAGACGAAGCTCGAGAGCTTGATCGAGTCCTTCTGGTCCTCGAAGAGCTTCATCTCGAGCGCGCGACGCAGGCGGTCGTTGGTGTCGTAGGTGAACTTCTTCCCCTCGAGCGCGAGGTGGCCGATGAAGTTCAGGATCTCGCGGCGGAAGTCGTCCTTGCGGGACTCGGGGATGTCGATCTTCTCCTCGATCGACCGCATCAGGCGCTCGTCCGGCTCCTCGTCCTTGCCGGTGTAGCGGTTCTTCACCTTCTGCTTCATCAGGTAGGCGCGGATGTTGTCGATGTAGTTCGCGCTGAGCCGAGAGATGGCCTCCTCGTCGGCGCTGATGGCGCGCTGGACCTCGTTCTTGACGATCTCGTCGTACTCGCCCTTCACCACTCCGATGAGGTCGTTGTACTTCTTGCGCTGGTCCTCGGCGCTGATGAGCGAGTGGTGCTTGAGCCCCTTTTCGAGCTCGTTGAGCACCATGAACGGGTTGATGTAGCCCTCGGTCCCCTCACGGACGAGCGCGTTGGAGATCTTGTCCTGAACGAAGCGCGGCGAGATGCCGTCGAGGCCCTCGCGGTTGCTCTCCTTGCGGAGCTCCTTGACGTTGTCCTGCGTGTAGCCGGGCAGGATCTTCCCGTCGTAGAGCTTCATCTTCTGGAGCAGCGAGAGCTGATGCTTCTTCGGCTCCTCGAGCCGGGTCATCACGGCCCACATCGCCGCGACCTCGAGGGTGTGGGGGGCGATGTGCTTGCCCTTGAGCTTCTCGGCCGAGAAGTCCTTCTGGTAGATCTTGATCTCCTCCGAGATCTTCGTGATGTACGGGATGTCGATCTTGATCGTTCGATCCCGGAGCGCCTCCATGAACTCGTTGTTGAGCAGGCGCTTGTACTCGGCCTCGTTGGTGTGGCCGATGATCACCTCGTCGATGTCGGTCTGCGCGAACTTCTTCGGCTTGACCTTCTGCTCCTGCGTGGCGCCCAGCAGGTCGTAGAGGAAGGCGACGTCGAGCTTCAGCACCTCGACGAACTCGATGATGCCGCGGTTGGCGACGTTGAACTCGCCGTCGAAGTTGAACGCGCGCGGGTCCGAGTCGGAGCCGTACTCGGCGATCTTCCGATAGTTGATGTCGCCGGTGAGCTCGGTCGAGTCCTGGTTCTTCTCGTCCTTCGGCTGGAAGGTGCCGATGCCGATGCGGTCCTGCTCGCTGAGGATCAGCCGCTTCACGCGGATGTGGTTGCCGACCACCTTGGCCCAGTCGCCGTCGTAGCGATCCATGAGCTCGCGGAAGATGAAGCGGCACGCCGGGTTCAGGTCACCCTTGATGCGCACGCGGTGCCGGTCGCTCCCGAGCTTGAGCTCGCTGATGGCCTGCTCGCGCCAGTCGAGCGGAATGAGCCGCAGCGGCTCGTCGTGCATCGGGCAGGGGAAGACGTCGTCGCCGCCGGCGAGCCCGGTGTCACCGAGGTTGGTCCACTCGTAGGTGTAGAGCGCGCCCTCTGGGGTGCGCGAGTACATCTCGATGCCCTTCTTGAGCAGCCGCGCGATCGTGCTCTTCGACGAGCCGACCGGGCCGTGGAGCAGGATGATCCGCTTCTCCGGACCGTAGCCCTGCGCCGCCGCGCGGAGCACGTGGACCAGACGCATCAACGGGATGTCGAGCCCGAAGATCGCGTCCTTGCCCTCGCCGATCGGGTCCTTGAAGAAGGGGTAGCGAACCAACCGCTTCTTGTTGTCGATGTACTCCTCTTCGCCGTAGCTCACGACCATGTCGTAGAGGCGCTGGAAGGAGTTGCGGGTCACCTCGGGACGCTGCCGGACGATGTCCAGGTAGTCCTCGAAGGAGCCCTCCCAGTGGAGGTCCCGGTAGGTGTCGTAGTCCTGGAGCGCGGCGATGCGCGCGACCATCTCGCTCATGGGGGCAGCGTATCAGTGACCGGCCAGCCGCCGCCAGGGTGCCGGAAGCCGAGACCCAGAACGGGGGTGGGCACCCTCACGTCGAGATTGCGCCCTTGCGAAATACGTTCTCTGCCGGCAGCGGTCGCGCCTTCGACCTCAGCGTGATCCGCTGCCGCTGACGGCAGCCTCCAGCGCGATGGCCACGACGCGCGCGCTTCGGCGGTCATCGCTTCGGTAGAAGGGTCGGACCCGCCCCTTCGCATCTCGGAGGACGACCTCGTCGAGGTGACCGAAGTCGAGGCTGACCCGGACGCCGTCGACGTGCCCGAGCGGCTCGCCGTCGAGCGACAGGCGGTTGCCATCGCGAACCAACGAGTGGGGGCCCTTCGGCGGTCGGAACATCCGCCAGATCGAATTCATCGTGAGGAGCAGGAGCGGCGGACCGAAACAGCAGACCGACGCGAAGTAGGCCACCCCTTCGGTCGGCCCACCGTTCAAGTTCTCCGGCGGCAGGGCGACGCCGATCAGCGCCGGAAGGAGCAGGAGTAGGGACAACCCCCAGACCACCGCGTCCGTCGCCCGCCATCGGGGCCGCACCTCGACCGTCAGCCAGCGGTCGCCGGCGGCCTCGCGATAGGTCTCCCGGCTCGGGCCGACCCCGAGCGAGACGTCGTGCGGCAGCTCGGCGTGCGCCTGTTGCCGCCAGTGATCGACGAGCGCAGCGAGCAGTCGGTCGAGGCCGGCCTCATCGGCCCGGGCCCGCCGCAGCGCGTTGCGTACCGAATGACGAACCCAGGCCGCGTCGAAGGGCCAGAGGAACTCGCTCTCCAAGTACCCGAAGGCCTGGCGCTCCCGGTCGGTCAGCTCGTCGCTCATCACCCACGCCGAACGACGCGCGAGCGGCGGCCCTCATTCCTCCGCTTCGCGGTTCGCGAAGCCGAACACCTGGACCCAGTGGTTGTCGATGAAGCCGACGCCGATCTCGTTCGAGCCCTCCGAGAGGATGTTCCGACGGTGTCCGTCCGAGTCCATCCAGGACTGCATGACCTGCTCGGCGCTCCGCTGACCACGGGCGATGTTCTCTCCGCGGGCGCCGCCGTCGTAGCCAGTGTCCTGGATGCGCTGGACGAAGTCCCGCCCGTCGAGTGATTCGTGGCTGAAGTACCCCTGGTCGTTCATGTCCTCGGCGTGGAGCTGCGCCGCGAGCGCGAGGTCGCCGTTCCAGTCGTAGGGGTCGAGGCCTGCGGCGTTCCGCTCCTCGTTGACCAGGCGATAGACCTGACAGACCTCGAGGGCCTCGTCGGTGCAGCTCGAGCCGCCCGGCCCCGAATCACCGCACGCGCCGAACGCCAACACCATCACAGCACCCACCAAACGCTTCATCGACACCTCCACGACGAAAGCATCGGGCATCGAATGGCTCGTTGCCAGCACCGGATCGGGGCCAATCGGCCTGTCCCACAAGGGCATACGTGCCGAAATCCGCACCTGACGGAATGGATCCTCGACGTTACGCTGTTGGGGTTGGTGCGTAGGGCGGTCGAACCTACGCTCCACTCGCTCCCCCGATGAACCGTTCCCGTCTCCAAGGCGGCGGCGGCCGCCGACCCGTGAACCGGTGGCTCTCGCTCGTCGCGATCGCTCTGTGGCCCCTGTTGGCCTCGACGGCGCCGACCGCGCACGGCAACCTCGGGCACATGGAGAAGCTGCTGAACGGAAAGCTCGCGCCGAGCCCGGAGGGCAGCGAGTTCGTGCAGGTCCGCGAGCACGTCGTCCTGGGTTACCGCGTCACCGAGGTGGTCCTCGGCCGCGCCGCGATCGACGACGAGCTCCCGCTGATGGTCCAGTTCCACGGCCGCGGAGACCAGCCCCACATCCCGAGTGGCGACCACGCGAACACCGAGCCCGCCCGGCTGATGCTCCCGTGGGCTCCAGCGAAGCTCGGCGAGGGCTTCACCTGGTTCCCGCTCAGCATCACCGAGCGCGACAAGGACCCGAAGGTCCTCGGCCACTACATCCGCGAGCGCGCCGACGAGTTCGCCAAGGTGCTCGAAGTCTTCCAGACCCGCCGGCCCACCGAGGGGCGTGCGCTGGTCAGCGGCTTCTCGCAGGGCGGGATGATGAGCTTCGCGCTCGCGCTGAGGCACCCCGGGCAGATCGACGGTGCCTTCCCGGTCGCCGGCTGGCTGCCCGACCACCTCGTCGACGAATCCTTCGACCCGAAGCGCGCCAGCTACCCTCCGATCCGAGCGCTCCACGGGCGCGGAGACCCGATCGTTCCTTCCGAGCCGACGATGGCGCTGGTCGACGATCTCCGGAACAAGGGCCTCGACATCACCCTCGAGGTCTTCTCCTGGGACGAGCACTCGATGAACGAGGAGATGCACGCCCGTCACACGGAGCTGGTGCTCGACCTCATCCGGGGCCGTCGCGAGGGCGAGGGCCCGGTGAGCGCCCGACCGCCGACCCTGGGCTGAGCCCCGAGCCTGGGCTGGCCCGACACGATTTCCGCGGGGATGCAGCCCACGCTCGCGGAAAGTTGTAGACTCACGGAAGTGCCCTCGTCCGTCGCTTCGCTTCACCGGCTCGCCTGCGCCGTCCTCTCGCTGGGACTGCTCGCGCTCCCAGGCTGCAGCGAGGACGAGACCTCCATCCTGGTGACGGTGACCTCGGACCTCGAGGTGCCGATCCAGGCGGACCAGCTGCGGATCGTCATCGACGACGCGGACGTGGGCTCCCCGATCGTCCAGGACTACGAGCTCACCTCGGCCTTCCCGCACTCGGTCTCCATCCGACCGGGCGAGATGTACGACGGCGAGATCTCCATCGTCGCCAGCGCCCTGCTGGGCGGCACAGAGGTCGTGTCGAGCTTCGTGCGTGAGACCTTCGTGCAAGGCCAGCAGGTCGAGATCACCATCGACCTCTCGGTCGCGTGCATGGAGGTGATGTGTCCACCGAGCCAGACGTGCGTGGACGGCCTCTGCGTGACCCCGCCGATGCCGGACCTCGGCCCGCGGGACATGGGCCCGGACGGCGGCCCGATCGACATGGGCGAGATGGGCCCCGACGACATGCAGATGGACATGCCCGTCTGCGACCCGACGATGTGCGACGACGACGTCGCGTGCACGATCGACACCTGCGAGCTCGGCGCCTGCCGCAACGAACCGGACGACAGCCTCTGCGAAGAAGGCTTCACCTGCGACGTGATGGCCGGCTGCCCGCCCCGCGTGTGCGAGGCGGACTCGCAGTGCGGCGACGGAGTGATCTGCAACGGCATGGAGGTGTGCACCGACATGTCCTGCGCGGCCGGGACCCCGGTCGACTGCGACGACGCGGACGCCTGCACCGACGACATCTGCGACGAGATGATGCGCGAGATGCCCTGCCGGCACGCGACTCGCGACCTCGACGGAGACGGCTTCGGCGACATGCTCTGCGCCGAGGTCGGCGGCGTGCCCGCCACCGACTGCAACGACGACAACCCCGACGTCTTCCCGGGCTCGGTCGAGATCTGCAACGGCCTCGACGACGACTGCAACGGCGAGTGCGACGAGACGAGCACCTGCTGCCGAGGTACCTCCGAGCCCTGCATGACCAGTTGCGGCACCACCGGCTCCCGGACCTGCGGCGCGAGCTGCTCCTGGAGCGTCTGCGCGCCGCCGGCGGAGACCTGCAACGGGGTCGACGATGACTGCAACGGCGCGGCCGACGACGTCTTCGAGTGCATCCAGGGAGCCACCGAAGCGTGCACCACCAGCTGTGGCTCGGCGGGCATGCGGACCTGCAGCGCCACCTGCGGCTGGGGCGCGTGCGAGGCGCCCGGCGAGGTCTGCAACGGGCTCGACGACGACTGCAACGGCACCGCCGACGACACCTTCGCGTGCGTGGCCGGCAGCACCACCGACTGCACGACGACCTGCGGCTCCACCGGCACCATCACCTGCGACGGCACCACCTGCATGCCGGGCGCGTGCGTCCCTCCGGCGGAGGGCTGCACCGGCGCCGACGACGACTGCGACGGCAGCATCGACGAGTCCGCGGAGTGCACCGCCGGTGAGACCACCAGCTGCATGACGACCTGCGGCTCGACCGGGACGCGCACCTGCAGCTCGATGTGCATCTTCGGCAGCTGCACGCCGCCGGTGGAGGTCTGCAACGGCGCCGACGACGACTGCGACGCCCGCGTGGACGAGGACTTCACCTGCGTGCCGGGGAGCACCGGCAGCTGCGGCACCAGCTGCGGTACGAGCGGCACGCGCACCTGCACCTCGAGCTGCGAGTGGGGCAGCTGCACGCCGCCCATCGAAGCGTGCAACGGCGCCGACGACGACTGCGACACCATGTGCGACGAGGCGTTCACGTGCTGCGCTGGTACCAGCGGCTCCTGCACCACCAGCTGTGGCACGACCGGCACGCGCACCTGCAGCGCGAGCTGCGGCTGGAGCGCTTGCTCGCCACCGGCGGAGGTCTGCAACGGCGTCGACGACGACTGCAACGGCGCCTGCGATGACGGCGTCGGCACCTGCTGCGCGGGCCGCACCGGGACCTGCACCACGACCTGCGGCTCGACCGGTTCGCGCGTCTGCAACTCGAGCTGCGGCTGGGGCACCTGCAGCCCGCCGATGGAGGCGTGCTCCGGAGCCGACGACGACTGCGACGGGAACATCGACGAGGGCTTCGCCTGCTCGCCGGGCGAGGAAGGCACCTGCACCACGAGCTGCGGCTCGATGGGCACGACGACCTGTGGTGGGAGCTGCACCTTCGGCTCGTGCATGGCCCCGACGGAAACTTGCAACGGCGTCGACGACGACTGCGACGGCACGACCGACGAAGGCTGCGGCGCCTGCGGCAGCTGCACCGGCGCGACGACGGTCAACACGCCCGGCGGGCGCTACGATGTCACGCTCACGGCCAACGCCGAGACCGGCTCCTGCGGCGGCGCGGGGTCCGAGGGCTACCTGACCTTCACCACCACCGGCGTGCGCGACGTCTTCATCACCACGCACCAGGCGCTCGGCATCGACACCGTGCTCTACGTCCGCGAGTGCCAGTGCGCGGGCGGTACGGAGACCGCTTGCAACGACGACTCGGACGGTCTCGGGACGTCGATGCTCCAGCTCACCGATCTGCCGGCGGGCACCTACAACGTCTTCGTCGACACCAAGACGGCGATGAGCGGAAGCATCCCGGTCGACGTCTACATCACGAACCCGGGCGCCGAGTCCGACCGGTGTGGCCAGCCGACCTTCCTGCCCGCCGGGAGCTCGAACCTCAGCGGCAACACCTGCGGCTTCGATGCCGACACCGCTCCGCCCACCGACACCGGCTGCTCGTTCATCTACACGGGCGAGGGGCCCGAGCGCTTCTACTACTTCGTCGTGCCGACCACGCGCACGGTGACGGTGAACGGCTGCACGGCGGGCACCGTCTACGACACCACGGTGTACATCCGGGACATCTGCACCAACACGACCCTGGCCTCGTCGATCGAGTGCAACGACGACGGGTGCGGCGGACCTTCCCAGTGCGACCGAGCGCTCCGCTCATCGCTCACGGTGACGCTCGATCCTGGGCTCTACTACTTCGTGGCCGACGGCTACGACAGCGGGACGACGTCCTGCCCTTGCGGCGATTTCGACTACTCGCTGAGCGGCTTCTAGGACGAGCGATTCACTCGCGACGAGCCGGGGGCTTTGGCGAAGACCCCGGACTGGCTAGAAGCTGACGCTCAGCGGGAGGTCGATGTTGCCCAGGCTTCCATCCTGGGGACCGCTGTCGCGGGTGAGGACGACCGCGAGCGCCACGCCGACACCGACGGCGACCACCGCGGCGACGACCCCGACCCACCAGAGGCCACCGCCTCCGCCGTCGTCGTTGCCACCGGTTGCGGGAGTCGGCCCGCCACCTCCGACGGGAACGACCGGCGCCTGCCGCTCCGGGACGTCGAACGCGAGCGGCTCCTCCGCCGTCCCCAGCGTCACGAGGCGAGCACCCGACGGCGCGAGACCCTCGACGTAGTAGAAGACCTCGTAGGCCGAGTCCTCGTTGGTCAGCGGGACGCGCGCGCCGGCGGTGTCGCCGGAGCGGTTCATCACCACGGTGCTATAGGCGCTCTCGTCCGCGCGGCGGTAGCGAAGGCGCAGCTCCTCGAGCGCGTCGGCGCCTTCACCGAGGGTGACCTCGATCCGGGGCGTGCTGCGGTCGGAGAGGGTCGGCGGCTCGTGGTCGAGGGTGACCGTGATGGGCTCCGGCGGGTTCGAGCGCGCCCGGCCGAACGCGCTGAGCACCGGGGGGCTGGCGTCCGGGTCGCTCAGGCGGTGCTGAGGGTCGCGCGCGTAGAGCTGGGCGAGGACCTCGGAGACCGCATCGCGCTGGCCCATCGCGACATGCACGGTGGCGAGCACCTCGAGCCCGGCGTTTCGCTGTGCTGCGTCCAGATCGTCCCGCTCGAGATAGGCCCGTGCGGCCTCGAGCGCCTCGCGATAGCGGGCGTAGAGCGCCATCTCCCGCACCTCGGAGAGCGCGTCTTCGGGGGTGGATTGGGCGTGGGCCGGACCAGCGGAAACCCCTCCAAACACGAGGAGGAACCCGACGAGCGCCCCCCGGAGGCGGACGTTTCCTGAGCGGCGAGGTCGAGTTTGCGGGTGGGACACCGTTCAGAGTGTATACTTCCAGAGGCCTGAGATGGTAGATGCGCCCGAGAAGAAGGACTCGCCCCCCGGGGCGGGCGCCGCTGAGCGTCCGTCCCAGCCTACGGTCGCGAGCAGCACTCGGAAGGTCCAACCGTCCAAGGCGAAGGACAGCCCCAAGCCTCCGCCCCCCCCTCCGCCGAAGCTGGCGGGCGCGCCCGAGTTTCGCGGAGGCGTGGTCGCCCGGGTCCGGAAGAGCTCGAACCCACCGCCGCGGACCAGTGGCCTGCCGACCCTGGCGCCTCCGGCCCGACCGACCGTCGCACCGCCCAAGCGCGGCGACAGCCAGCCACGCGCGAAGCCCGCGGAAGAGGACGACGCACCGACGGCGGTCTTCGACTCCAGCTTGGTGGAGCTCGACCTCTCGGACATGATCGCGAGCGACGACGTCGACGCTCCGCGGCCGAAGCCACCGTCCGAGAAGCTCGCCGCGATCTGCACCTACGGCCGCTACGAGGTGCTCGGGCGCATCGCCTATGGCGGCATGGCGGAGATCTTCCTCGGGCGTGAAGAGACCGCCGTCGGGGCCAGTCGCTACCTGGCCATCAAGCGCATCCTCCCGCACGTCGCCGACGACGAACAGTTCGTCGACATGTTCCTCGACGAGGCACGGCTGGCCATCCAGCTGAACCACCCGAACATCTGCCACATCTACGAGTTCGGGGAGCTCGAGGGCACCTACTTCATCGCGATGGAGTGGGTGAACGGCGTGCCGCTCGGCAAGCTCATTCGAAAGGCTCGGCTCATCGGCGGCGTGCCGCCGGACATCGGCGCGCGGCTGATCGCCACCGTCGCCGAGGCCTTGCACCACGCGCACCGGGCGAAGAACCCGCTCGGTCAGCCGATGAACATCGTCCATCGCGACGTCAGCCCGCACAACATCATGGTCGCTTACGACGGCCAGGTGAAGCTGCTCGACTTCGGCATCGCGAAGGCGACCACGCAGGCGTCGAAGACCCAGGCGGGAGTGGTGAAGGGCAAGTTCGCCTACATGGCGCCGGAGCAGAGCCTCGGGAAGGAGATCGACGGCCGCTCCGACGTCTTCGCGCTCGGCATCTGCCTGTGGGAGACGCTCACGGGCAAGACGCTCTTCCGGCGCGAGAACGAGTACGAGACGATGCACGCGGTCATCCACGAGGAGGCGCCGCCGATCCGGTCGATCGCGAAGCACCTGCCGGAGGAGCTCGAGCGCATCGTCGCCAAGGCGCTCGAGAAGGACGCGAAGGACCGCTTCCAGTCGGCCGCCGAGATGCAGATGGCGCTCGAAAAGTGGATCAGCTCGCGGGGCAAGATCCTCAACGCCGGAAAGATCGCCGAGCTCATGGACGAGCTCTACGAGGAGCAGATCGCTCGTGGGCCGCTCGTCGATTCGACGCCCTTCGGCGAGTCGTTCAAGCGCCGGAAGCCGAGCAAGCCCGGTGAGGGCACGAGCGACTCGGGTCGAGCGGCGGTCGCCACCGAGCCAACCGACAACTACCCGGCGCAGGCACCCCGATCCCCGGCACGCTTCATCGCACCGGCGCTCGCCCTGCTCGTCGTCGGTCTCGGCGGCGGCTACCTGATCTCCAAGCTGGGCAAGGAAGACCCTCCGCCCGTGGCCGCGTCGGCACCGACGGAGTCCGAATCGGAGGCGACCGCCGAGCCGGAGCCGGAACCCGAGCCGGAGCCAGAACCGGCGCCCGAGCCCGTGGAGGTCGCGCCCGTCGTCGGTGGCGTCACGCTGACCACGACGCCGGAGGGCTCGTCGATCACCCTCGACGGCGAGGAGCTCGACGCGACGACCCCCTTCACCGTCGAAGAGCTCGCGCCCGGAGAACACACCGTCGCCTTCGCCCACCGCGGCTACCGGAACTGGGAAGGCACGGTGACCATCGAGGCGGGTGAGACCGCGACCCTCGAGCAATCCCTCGAAGCGATTCGTCGCGAGCCGGCCGCGCCGCCGGGGCGGCTCTCCATCAACACCCGGCCCTGGTCGAAGGTCTACGTCGGTCGCCGGCTCCTCGGGACCACCCCGATCGCCGAAGCGCGCGTGCCCTCGGGCACCGTGCGCCTCCGCCTCGTGGACCGCGACGGCAACACCCATCGGAAGACGGCGCAGGTCCCCGCCGGTGGCCTCGAGCGGCTCTTCTTCGACCTGAACCGCTAGCTCGACGATCGCTAGCCCGGTTCCTGGATGACGATGGGCTGCTCGCCGGCGGAGAGCGTCATCGCGACGGCCTCGCGATAGCCGGAGCGCCCTGCCGCGCCCCGATCGAAGTCGGCGCTCACGCGAACGCGGTCACCCGGCCGGAGCCGGTGGAGCACCACCGCGCCGCGACCGCTGAGCCCGCGCTCTCGCAGGAACGCTGGCTCGAGCTCGGCGGCCGAGAGTCGTTCGCCTTCCCGTTCGAGCGCGACCAGCACCGGGCCGTCGGCATCGACGCGTCCGACGCGCCCCGTGTCGTCGGTGAGCAAGAAAGGAACCGCGTCACCATCGTCGACCTCGTGGCCACCCACGGTCCCGACCACGCGATAGGCGAGGACCTCGTCACCGGCGGGAGAGGAGAGAAGCGGACCGGCGGCGGCGACCACGCCCTCGACGTCGGTGCGGTCCCGGCGGGCCTTTCGGACCGCGTTGGCTGCGGTTCGACTCGCGTCGCCCGGAAGGCGGTCCGGTCGGAGCAGACCGATCGAGAGCTGGATCATTCCCGGGAGCGCGATCGCAGCGGCCACCCCGACGAGCACGGTGCCGAAGATCGGGATGCGGATGTCGCTCGAGTCGAACTGGGTGAAGACGTCGATGAAGACGGCGACGATGAATCCGACTGCGAGGAAGAGCGACGAGAAGAGGTAGCCAGGACCGACCAGCGCCCGATGCGCGCGCTTCGCCCATCGCTCGACGAACGAGAAGATGACGTCGACGGCGTCTCGGCGACTCGCGGTCGGGCCGAAGGCCACCGACGAGCGCGTGCCGCGAAGCCCTTCGATCAGGCCCGAGCCCATGTAGACCACGAACCCCCAGAAGGGCAGCGTGATGAGCACGAAGAGCAGCTCGCCGGCGAACCCCAGAAGGACCGGCATGTTCGGAATGCCGCTCCAGATCGCACCGACGCCCAATGCGACCATCGCGCCGAGCTCGAACAGCATCACGACCAGTCCGAACACGTGCAGCCAACGCGAAGGGTTCGGGCGGGAGCGGCTCCCCAGCGCCTTCACCGTCTCCCGCTCGCAGGATGGGCACTCGGCCAGATGCGTCCGAATGGGGCAACGGTCGCAGACGCGGTGGAGGTCGCGGCGCACGGGCCCCAAGCATGCCTGAAGGCGGGCCCTTGACCGAACGGAACGCGGAATCCACCTCATGAGGGTGTTCGCACGCATCCAGCGCTCCCTGCTCTATCCCCGCGGATTCGCGCGCCCCGAGGAACGTCTGCTCCGTCGCGTCCCGGACCTCGAGCGTTGGTCGCTGCCGATCGAGAAGGGCTCGGTCGAGGCGGTGCTCCTCCGCGCAGCTGGCAACGGACCACGGCCAGCGGTGATTTTCGCGCATGGCAACGCCGAGCTCATCGAGTACTGGGCCGGACCGCTGGGCCGCTACCGCGACCACCTGGGCATTCACCTGCTGCTGGTGGAGTACCGCGGCTACGGCCGCAGCGCCGGCAAGCCTTCGGAGGCGGGCATCACCGCCGACTTCCGCGCAGCCTACGACCGGCTGGTCGCTCGCCCCGACGTGGACGAGTCACGGATCATCGGCCACGGCCGCTCCCTCGGCGGCGGAGCGATCGGCACCCTCGCCGCCGGCCGACCGCTGGCCGGGATGGTCTTCGAGTCGACCTTCACGAGTGTCCCCGAGGTGGTGCCCTGGGCGCCGGCACGCCTGATGCCGGACCGCTACGACACACGCTCCGTGCTCCGCTCCTTCGAGGGCCCCTCGTTGATCATGCACGGGACGCGGGACGTGACCATCCCCTACCCGCACGCCGAGCGACTCGCCGAAGCCGCGAGGGATCCCGAGCTCCTGCAGTTCGTGGCAGGCCACAACGACCTACCGCAGGACGGTCGCTACTGGGGTGCGATCGACCGCCTGCTGGTGCGTGCCGGCGCGCTTCAGAAGTAACAGACGCCGTAGGTCGTCGAGCCGAGCGCGATGGCCGG
Source organism: uncultured Sandaracinus sp. (assembly GCA_964462035.1). Lineage (GTDB taxonomy): Bacteria > Myxococcota_A > Polyangia > Polyangiales > Houyiibacteriaceae > UBA1660. Next base: position 4,271 of record CAYXAP010000062.1, on the reverse strand, counting down.
GTCGAGCGAGAAGCAATCGTAGAGCGTGCTCGGGCAATCCGGGCTGAACGTCGGGCTGATGGTGCTCGGGTTCCGGCAGAGCTGCAGGCATTGATTGCCGAAGCCATCCGGGTCCAGGCAGATGAGGCCCGGCGCGCAGTCGTCCTGGGTCGCGCAGAACGCGCCCTGAGTCCCGGGGCCGACCGGGTCACCGCTGCAGTGGCTGAGGTCGCGCATCGCGCCCGCACTCTCCTGGCCGAGGAAGCACCAGCTCCCTGCCGGACAGCCGGTCTGGGACGCCGGCTCACAGCCGAGGGTGCAGACGGTCTCGCTGAGCGCGCCGCCCGACGAGTCCTCGAGTCCGAGGATGCAGAGCGCGCCTGGCTGGCCGCCGCAGTCGGCGTCCGTGTCGCAGAAGCGGTGGCAGCCGGCGACGGTCGTATTCAGCCCGATGCAGGTGTTGCCTGCCTGGCAGTCGGCGATGGCCGTGCACGCGGCTCGGGTCGGTGAGCTGCCCGCAGTGGCGCAGGCGCGCATGCCGTCCGGGTCCATGTAGCAAGCCTGCCCGGCGCCACAGCCGCACTGCGGGCTCACCAGCTTGCAGGGGCTCTCGGAGCAGCTCGGCGTGCCGGGCTCGCAGCCAGTCACCGAATTGCAGGTCTCGCCAGCACCGCAGAGGCCGTTGTTGGGTGTGAACGTGCACGACCCTCCGGGCTCCGCGCACTGGTCCATCGTGCAGGCCACTCCGTCGTCGCAGGTGACGGGGGTACCGGCCATACACGTCCCGCCGCTGCAGAGCTCCATGCCATCGCAGGCCATGCCGTTGTCGCAGTCCGCGGTAGAGGTGCATTCCCGGGGCGGACCCTGATCGGGGGGCCCGAGGTCGATGCCCGGACTCAGGTCGGGGAGCGGGGGCATGGCGTCCGTGCCGGGTCCGGCGTCGACCATGGGCCGTGGGCCGAGATCGACCCCGGTCCTGTCGGTCCCGCGGCCGCCACCCTGAGCGCACGCGACGCCCAGAAGCAACGAGCAAGCGAGAAAGAAGCGCATGACCCTCGTTTAGCACTCGATCCGGGCACGCGCGACGCTGAACCACCCTCACGAAAGGCGTCTGGCACCCGAGACCAGAGGATCATTCAGCGAAAGAGCGCCGCAGCACACGCAACGACGGCGCAGCCGAAAACGACGAAGCGCAGCGCGCGGGAGCCGGCCTTCAGGGCGAAGCGAACGCCGAGCAGCGCGCCGGCGACCGTCGCCCCGGAGAGGATCAGACCGTGGACCCAGCGGACCTGACCGGCCATCACGAAGACCCCGAGCGCCACCAGGGTGAAGGCGAGCACGACGACCAGCTTCAGCGCGTTTGCCTCGAGCAGCGACCGGCGAGTGAGGCCGGTGAGCACCGCGAGCAACACCAGGCCGACCCCCGCCTGAACGAACCCGCCGTAGAGTCCAGCACCGAAGAGCCCCAGCGGGCTCAGAGCGTGGGGCTCGGCCGAGTCGCCCTCCGCGGGGTCGACCGGCGGGCGGAAGAGGAAGACCAGGGCCACGACGAGCATGGTCCCGAAGAGCACCGGTCCAAGGTACTCCTGGGGAACGAGGTACGCGGCGACCACCGCTCCGACGATCGCGCCGGCGACCGTCGGCAGCAGGACCTTGCGAACGGTGGACCATTCGACGACGCCCGCTTCGTTGAAGCGCCACGCGCCCGCGAGCGACTGGAGCACCACCGCGATCCGGTTGGTGCCATTGGCCACGTCGACCGGCAGGCCCACGAGCACGAGCGCAGGGAGGGTCAGCATCGAGCCGCCGCCGGCGATCGTGTTGATGAAGCCCGCGACCAGTCCGGCGCCGAGCAGCGCCGCGAGACTGACGGGGTCCACGGAGCTCAGTCCTCCGACGGGTCGATCGCGATCATGTCCGACTCGTCGAGGGCTACGCTCTCGAACGACGCCTCGTCGATCAGGGGCTTGCTGCCCTCCGGATCGACGACGGCGAAGTCGTCGTCGAAGAGCTCCGCGATGCCCGAGTCGGGCGGCGGCGGGTAGTCGCTCTTGATGTCGGTGAAGGAGATGCGGGCGGGTGTCCCGAGCGCGTCGGCGCAGACCTCGGTCAGCGCCACGGCGCGCATCGTGATGACCTGGTTGGCGGTCGCGTCGGCGGCGTCCGGGAAGATGTTCCGGTCGACCATGGCCGCTGCGGCGCCGAGCTCCAGGAACGAGGGCGCGTTCTCGACGTCGATGTTGCCGCTGACCAGGAGCGGCACGTCCGGGAAGGTGCGGCGGATGCTCTCGAAGTACGTCTCACCACCGGCCATGGCGCCGACCGGATGGACACTCACCAAGTCGGCCCCGGCTCGCCGGGCGATCTGGATCTCGTTCGGGGTCAGCGCCCCAGCGATCACGGTGAGCCCACGGCTCTTGGCGGCTTCGATGATGTCCGGGTCGTTGACCGGAGTGATGACCAGCTCGGCACCAGCAGCCACGGCCGCGGCCACCTGGCTCGGCTCCACCACGCCGCTGATGCCGACGATGAGGTCGCCCACGTCGTCGAGCTCGCTGACCACCTCGGTGACGTTCCCGAGCGTCACCGGGACCCCGAGGATGTTGATCCCCCCCTGGGAGACCGCGATGCCCCATTCGACGATGGCCTCTTCGATGGGCGCGTCGATGACCGCGATCAGGCCGTACTCGAGAATGTGGGCAACGATGGACAAGCGACCCCTGGGCGGCAGCTTAGCCCAACTTGGTGCGTGAGCGATGCTCTCTTCTCCGAACTTGGGGCAAATTCAGGGTCAGACGTGGCACCTCACGAGGCTGTTTGCGCCACGTTCGGCGGGGACGTAGGGTCCGCGGCCGTGGCGAACGACCAGTCCAAGATCTTCGTCCTCGATACCAACGTCCTGCTGCACGACGCACGGGCGATCTACAAGTTCGAGGAGAACACCGTCGTCATTCCGATCTACGTGATCGAGGAGGTCGACAACTTCAAGAAGGAGCTCAGCGAGCGTGGCCGCAACGCGCGTGAGCTCGCCCGGACGCTGGACGACTTGCGGGCGGCCAACGGGCACTCCCTGCAGGAAGGGGTGTCCATCCCGAGCCACGGGGACAAGCCGGATGGCACGCTGATCGTGGCCGTGCCCAAGGGTGGTCAGGCCGACCTGATGCGGCATCGGGACAACCGGCAGATGGACCACGCCATCATGAACACCGCCCTCGAGCTCCGGGACGCGAACCCGGACCGGGCGGTGGTCTTCGTGACCATGGACTCGAACCTCCGGATTCGAGCCGACGTGCTCGGACTCCGCGCCGAGGGATACGAGCATGGGCGCGTCTCGGTCCGCGAGCTCTACTCCGGCATCGTGAAGGTCCCGACGGCCAAGGCTCTGGTGGACCAGCTCGGCAAGCGTGAAGCGGTCTCCGGCGCCGAGCTCTCGCTCCCCGACGAGCTGCACCCGAATGCGTGCATCGTCCTGCAGGAGCTCGAGCGCCCGAAGCACACGGCGCTGGGTCGCTTCGATTCGCAGACCAAGGAAGTCAAGCCGCTCCGCGTGGGCCGCGAGGGCGCGTGGGGCATCCGGCCGCGCAACCTCGAGCAGTACTTCGCCCTCGACATGCTCCTCGACCCGGACGTCCACCTGCTGACGCTCGTCGGCAAGGCCGGCACCGGCAAGACGCTCCTGGCGGTCGCCGCAGGGCTGCAGGCCGCCCTCGACGAACGCAACTACGCGCGTCTGGTGGTGAGCCGCCCGATCTTCCCGCTCGGCCGCGACGTCGGCTATCTCCCCGGCACGCTCGAGGAGAAGCTCAACCCCTGGATGCAGCCGATCTTCGACAACCTCGAATACATCTTCACCGCGCGCCACAACCCGGCGAGCGAGTTCCGCGACTACGAGGAGATGCTCCGCGAGGGCATGCTTCAGATCGAGCCGCTGACCTACATCCGCGGCCGCTCGTTGCCGAACCAATTCCTGATCGTCGACGAGGCGCAGAACCTGACGCCGCACGAGATGAAGACGATCGTCACCCGCGCCGGCGCCAACACGAAGATCGTGCTCACCGGCGACCCGGAACAGATCGACAACCCGTACGTCGACTCGGCGTCGAACGGCCTGACGATCCTCGCCGAGCGATTCCGCAACGAGGCCATCGCCGGCCACGTGACGCTGGTGAAGGGCGAGCGCAGCCCGCTCGCCGAGCGCGCGACGAAGCTGCTCTGAGTCGGGTCGGCTCTCGGAGTCCGACTCCAGGGGGCCGACTGCCGACTCCGCGGCTGAAGACCCGCCGGGCGCGCGC
>CAYXAP010000061.1:26495-57273 GCA_964462035.1 uncultured Sandaracinus sp. | reverse complement strand
CCTGGGCTTAACTGCTTAAGAGCGTCCCTGGGCTTAACTGCTTAAGAGCGTCCCTAGATGCAGCTGGGGGCGGCGCAGAGGCCGCCGTCGCAGCTGCCGCTGTAGCACTCGCCGTCGTCGGAGCAGCTGGCGCCGTTGGCTTGGAGCGCGCGGCAGGTGCCGCTGACGCAGGCGTGGGCCGGCGCGCAGGGTTGGCCGAGGCCGTCGCTGACGGCGCGGCAGGTCTCGCCGGCGGCGGGGAGGTCTATGCAGGTGCCGTCGAACACGCCCGCCATCGGGTTGGCGTTGCAGTACTCGCCCGTCGGGCAGACCTCCGGGAAGCCGAGGTTGCAGGCGCCGCCGTTCGACGAGGGCGCGGCGCAGGTCTGGGTGACCTCCATGGTCGCGAAGTCGAAGTCCTCCACGACGCAGCTGAGCCCTTCCTGGCAGAGCGGGTCGAGACCGTCGACCAGGTTGCAGGGCGCGCCGACGGCTTCGGTGAAGACCTCGTCGAACGGCTTGCACGCGCCGGCTTCGGTGTCGGTTTCACCCGTGCAGAGGAGCCCTGCCTCACATTCGATCGCGCTGCTCCCACCGCACGCCTCGCCGTTGCCGGCCGGCATCACGCACGTGCCGCCGCCGCAGATCAGCCCGCTGACGCAGCCCTCGTTGCTCGTGCAGCTCTCGCCCCCACCGACCCGAGCGGTGCAGATGCCCGGGCACGCCGCGCCGAAGGCGCAGTACGCCTCGCCCGCGCAGTCGATCTCCATCACGCAGGCGCCGCCCGGCTCGACGAGACCCTCGAAGGCCTCCTCGCACGCGGCGATGTCCCGTGACTCGAGCGCGGCGCAGCCGAGAGCGCTCGCCGCAGAGATGCAGTCGTCGAGCTTGCTCCCATCGAAGGCCAGGCGCCCGGCGTCGATGCTCTCCTGCCAGAGCGGGGCGTTCGCGTTCACCACCGCCGGCTCGACGGCGTCCACGCAGGACTGGCCGCCGAGGAACACGGTCGCCAAATCCCCCAGGCACTCCTCGAGCGGGTTGCAGATCGACTCCGCCACCGCTGCGGGCGCGTCGGTCAGGTCGCCGCCTCCACCGCCGTCGTCGTCGCCGCAGCCCGCCGCGAGCGCGCACGCGATCGCCACCGCTCCCCATTGGATTCGAAGTCCCTGAAGCATCTGAAGTCCCTCCTGGCACCGATGGTACCGCCCATGAAAGCGCTTCGCCCCTTTGTGGCGCCCATCCACACTCGGGGGTCGCGTTCGCCCCTCCATGGCGCTAGACCCTCGGCATGGCGGACGAGCTCCATCGGGTCGTGGTCATCGGAGGCGGCTTCGGTGGCCTCCAGTGTGCGCGCGCCCTCGGCGGAAAGTCGGTGAAGGTCACGCTCGTCGACCGCGAGAACCACCACCTCTTCCAGCCGCTCCTCTACCAGGTCGCGACGGCGGGCCTCGGCCCCGCGTCGATCGCCACGCCCATCCGCGCGGTCTTCGGCAAGAACCCGAACGTCGAGGTCATCCTCGGCGAGGCCTGGGAAGCGGACCACGACCGTAAGGAGCTGGTGCTCCGCGACGGCGCGCGCATCCCCTACGACACGTTGGTGGTCGCGGCGGGGGCCAAGACCAACTACTTCGGTCACGAGCACGACTGGGCGCCGCACGCCCACGGGCTCAAGGACCTGCGCGACGCCATCCGCATCCGCGAGCGCGTCCTCCTCAGCTTCGAGGCGGCCGAGCGCGAGACGGACCCAGCGGTGCGCGCCGAGCTGCTGACCTTCGTGGTCATCGGCGGCGGCCCGACCGGGGTCGAGATGGCGGGCGCCATCAGCGAGCTCGGTCGCATGGTGCTCGCCGGCGACTACCGACGCATCCACCCGGACGACATCCGGGTCGTGCTCTGCGAGATGGCCGACCGGGTGCTCACGCCCTTCACCGAGGACCTGAGCCACGAGGCCGGCGTCATGCTCGAAGAGCTCGGCGTCGAGCTGCACCTCGGCAAGCGCGTCGAGCGGGTCAGCGAGCACGCGGTGCACTTCGAGGGCGAGGAGCCGCTCAAGGCCTCCGTGATCGTCTGGGCCTCCGGCGTGAAGCCCGTGTCCTTCGCGGAGCGCCTGGGCGTGACCCTCGGCGATCGCGGCCGCATCGCGGTCGACGAGCACTGCGCGGTTCTCGGGCACCCGGAGATCTTCGCCATCGGCGACATCGCGCGTTTCGTCCCCGACGGCGAAGAGTGGCCGCTGCCCGGCCTCGCGCCGGTCGCGATGCAGCAAGGCCGGCACGTGGCGCGGCAGATCCTCCGGGACCTCAAGCGTCAGCCGCGCGAGAGCTTCCGGTACAAGGACAAGGGCCAGATGGCCACGATCGGTCGCGCCCGCGCGGTGACCCAGACCGACAAACTCTCCATGGCTGGGCTGACGGCCTGGTTCGCCTGGCTCTTCATCCACGTTCTCTACCTCGTCGGTTTCCGGAATCGGATGACCGTGCTCTTCGATTGGTTCTGGCAGTACGTGACCTTCGGTCGCGGCTCCCGGCTGATCACCGCGCGACACGATGACGCCGACGAACGCCCGAGCCCGCTCCTGGCGTCCATGCCGGGGCGGAAGAGCCGGACGAGCGAGGCCAGCCCGCCGAGCTGAGCCTTCGGGAGCCCCCGCGGGCTCTCCGTGGTAGCTTCCGGGCGCGTTTTCATGGCGCTTCTCGTCGTCTATATCCTGGTGGCCCTCGGCTTCTCCTTCCTGTGCTCCGTGCTGGAGGCGGTGCTGCTGAGCCTCACCCCCGCGTACCTCGCGCGCCTGCGCGATGAGCGGCCGGCGGTCGGTCGACGTCTGACCGACCTCAAGGACGGCGTGGACCGCCCGCTCTCGGCGATCCTCAGCCTGAACACGATCGCCCACACCGTCGGCGCGGCCGGTGCCGGCGCGCAGGCTCAGGTCGTCTGGGGCTCGGACGTCCTGGCCATCGCCTCGGCGGTGCTCACGCTCCTGATCCTCGTCTTCTCGGAGATCATCCCGAAGACCATCGGCGCCGTGTACTGGCGGAAGCTCGCCCCCGGGGCCGGCTTCGTCCTCTTCTGGCTCGTCCGCTTCATGATCCCGCTGGTGTTGCTCAGTGAGCTCATCACCAAGGCGATGAAGGGCTCGGGCCACGGCCACGGCACGGTCTCGAAGGAAGAGGTCGCCGCCCTCGCTCGCCTCGGCGAGGAGCAGGGGGTCTTCGATGCGTCCGAGTCGCGCATCCTCCGGAACCTCTTCCGGATGGGCGCCGTGCGCACCCGCGACATCATGACGCCACGGACCGTCATGTTCGCGATCCCGGCCGACAAGACGGTCGACGAGGTCGTGCCCCGCTCGGCGCTGGGTGGACCGAGCGCCGACGACACCATCCGCACGGCGACGATGGTGTTCTCGCGGATCCCCGTCTATCGCGAGCACCAGGACGACGTGGCGGGCTACGTGCTCAAGGACGAGCTCTTCCTCGCCGCCGCACGCGGCATGGGCGACGTCCCCGTGTCCGACCTCGTGCGCGAGCTGATGGTGGTGCCCGACACGCTGCCGGTCTACGAGCTCTTCGAGCGCCTCCTCAACGGCCGCGAGCACATCGCGCTGGTGGTCGACGAGTACGGCGGCGTCGACGGCGTCGTCAGCATGGAAGACGTGCTGGAGACCCTGCTCGGTCTCGAGATCGTCGACGAGGTCGACGCCACCGACGACATGCGCGAGATGGCGCGCAAGAAGTGGCGGGAGCGCCGCGCCAAGCTCGGCACCGTGCCGCCACCGCCGGGCAGCGGAGCGAACATCGAGATCCCCAAGAGCGCGGGGCTGCCGACCACGGGAGCCGACGAACAGTGAGCCAGCTGCAGTGCCCGAACTGCGGTGGACCGATCGAGCTGAAGCTCGGCACGAGCTGGGCGGTCGTCTGCCAGTGGTGCAACGCCTCGGTGGTTCGCACCGACCGCGATCTGCGCACCCTCGGCAAAGTCGCGGATCTCGCGCCGACCACGACCGACCATCAGGTCGGTGACAGCGGCTCGCTCGGCGGCACGGCCATCTACGTCGCTGGCCGCATCCAGCTCGACCAGGGGCGGGGTCCCTGGGACGAGTGGTACGTCCAGCACGGCCAGCATTGGGCCTGGCTCGCGAAGGCGCAGGGCCAGTGGTACCTGACCTACCCGACCCAGCCCACGGGGCCGCTACCCACCTGGCAGCAGATGAGCCCCGGCCAGCGCGGTCAGCTCCCCGGCGTGCAGGGCGAGTGGGTGGTCGACGAGCAGGGCCAGTCCACGGTGCTCTCCGGTGAGGGCGAGCTGCCCTTCCCGGTGGTGAGCGGCCAGCGTGGGCGCTTCGTCGATCTCTCCGGCCCGAACGGCGCCTTCGCGACCATCGACTACGGCGACGGCAGCGAGGCCCCGAAGCTCTACGTCGGCCGGCGGCTCCAGCACGGCGAGCTCCAGATCCAATCGAGCGGCGCCATGCCGACGCCCTCGGCCGAGCAGGTGAAGGGCGACCGGCTGCGCTGCCCGACCTGTGGCGACGCGGTGCCGATCCGGGCACCCGCGATCACCGAGAGCGCGGTCTGCGGGAGCTGCAACAGCGTCCTCGATTACTCGCAGGGCAAGCTGCAGTTCCTCCAGAAGCTCGAGCAGCATCGCGCCAAGCCGCGGATCCCCCTCGGCGCCGAGGGCACGCTGAAGGGCGAGAAGGCGACCTGCATCGGTTACGTCGAGCGGTGGTGCCGCGTCGGCGGCGAGCGCTTTCGGTGGAGCGAGTATCTGCTCCACACCGACCATGGCTACCGCTGGCTCATGGAGGACCAGGGTCACTGGATGTGGCTCCGTCCGCTCTCCGGCGGTGAGGTCCAAGCGCACGGTCGGCTCGCGCGAGTCGGCGGTCGCAGCCACGTGCTCTGGAACGCGGTGCACGGTCACGTCGGCTACGTCGTCGGCGAGTTCTACTGGCGGGTCGAGAAGGGCGAGCACGCGCGGCTGCGCGACTACATCAAGCCGCCCTACGTGGTCAGCCAGGAGAAGAGCGACCGCGAGATCAACTGGACCGGCGGCGAGTACATCGAAGGCGACGAGGTCTTCCGAGCGTTCGGCGTCCAGGGGAAGCCGCCGCGGAAGATCGGGGTCGGGCTCGCTCAGCCGAACCCGCACTCGATCGGCTTCCCGGCGCTGGTCGCCGTCGTCCTCTCGGTGGCGCTCTTCGGGCTCATGGGTTTCGTCCACGCGCGTCACCCGAGCGACCGCTTGGTCGACGGGCCGATCAGCGTCCCCCTCGTGCCGTCCACCGAGCCCGACCCGAGCGGGCGCAACGCGACGGTCACGCCGCCCTTCGTCGTCCGCGATGGGCCGACGCTCCTCGAGGTGCAGGTCCGCACCAACGCCGACAACCAGTACGTCGGGGTCCCGGCTGCGCTCATCGAACAGAACACCGGCGAGGTGATCGAGTTCTACGTCGACGCCGAGCGCTACCACGGCGTCTCCGGCGGCGAGTCGTGGTCCGAGGGCTCACCGACGAACACCGCCCACGTGAATCAGGTCCCCGCCGGCACCTACACCATGCGGGTCGATCCCTTCTGGCAGAGCTTTCCCCAACCCGGCGCTTACGGGACCGGCCTGCGACCACCGGCGGTCGACGTGAGCGTCGAGACCGGTGCCCAGAGTCGCGGCTGCCTCCTCTTCGCGCTCTTCCTGATCTGGCTGCCCGCCATCGGCTTCTTCATCCGCCACTCGACCTTCGAGAAGAAGCGGCAAGAGCTGAAAACCGTCGACTGACGTACTAAGGTCCCCGTCGTGAAGCTCGTCTACCTGCTCTATCCGCTCTTCGGCTTCGGCGTCGTCGGTGGCTACGCCTATCTGGCGGACTCGGGGATCGATCCCTTCGCGGTCGAGCAGGAGCGCCGCGCCGCGCCGCCGGACGTGCGCGCGAGCGGTGGCCGCGGCGGCGCCATCTTCTGGTACGGCGGATTCAGCGGCGGGAAGTAGCCGCGAGCTCCGCTCCGAGCACGAGGGTGCGCGGATCGGTCCCCGGCATCGGGAGGCGGGTCCGAGCGAGGAGTCGTTCCGACCAAGCCTCACTCAGGGTTTCTCCGCGACTCCAGTAGTCGTCGGCGAAGCTCAGCGGGGCGTCGGGCAGGTCGTCGACCCATCGTCGTGTGGCCCACTCGAAGAGCGAGGATGCGTCGGTTTGCCTCTCGACCAGGGCCAGCACGAGCGGCTCGAGGGTTCCGTGGAGGCGAAAGCGCAAGAGGGTGCGGAGAAACGAGACCATCGCCCGAGCTTGCTCGTAGAAGTGAGCGACGTCCCGCGCACTGGCTTCGCTCGAGAAGCCGTACGCCATGGCGCGCATGGGCAGGGTCGCCGTCGTGGTCGGGTCCATGTGCTCGCCCGAGACGGTCAGCGCTGCCCCCTCCTGCAGCCAGACCGGTACGTCTGCGTCGACGGTCGAGAGCGCATGGTGAACGAGCTCGTGGACCAAGCTGATCTGCAGCTCCCGGAAGTCGCCCGTCCAGGCGAGGTGGAGGGTCCCGTCGTAGAACGCCACGGCTTCCTGGCGCACGCAGCTGTGGGCGCGAAGCTCGGTGAGGTCACGATAGAGCACGATGTCGGGCGGAGCGGAGCGAGTCCCCAGAGTCTCGTCCACGCGGCGCGGGACCGCCTGCGAGAGGAGCAGCCAGAGCAGGTGGCTGGGGATGGCGGGGTCGAGCTCGGGCGACACCAGGAGCGAGCCCGGATAGCCGGGGCGCTCACTCGCGTCTTCCCCGAGGGCGGTGCCGTGCTCCTCGAACGAGCGGAGCAGAACCACTCGCGAGCGCGTGATCGACAGGGTGTCGCAACTCGCCCGCTCGTGTAGGTGGCTCGCATGCTGACGTTGCCCGTGACGCGCGTGCCCGTCGCGGCTGGGCTGCTCTCCGAGAGCCAGGCGCGGAGCGGTCCCGGTCGTGGTGGCTTCGTGCGGTGCCGGCGGCGGTCGCTCCACGGGAGTGACCTCGGGGAAGGTCAGCGAAGGCGCGACCTCCCGCTCTTCGTCGCCTGGTCGCGCGCGAGTCGTAGGGGCCGACCCGTGCCACGCTCCGGCCGCGGCGATGCAGAGCACACCGACCACCAACGCCCACCTGCGAAGCCGCTTCCCCATGAGTAGCGCCATCCGTGCAAGCGACAGGCCAGTGCCGCGATGAGCTGGAACGACCGAAAGCCGATCGGGGGACGAGGAGTCCGCGTGTCACTCTGTCATCGACGTCGTCGTTCCGGTGCCACCCACTCGACAGCCCGGCGAGCTCAGTCGAACGCGAGGCCGAGCGCTGCGGCGCGTTCTTCGCGGATGGCGAGGTAGGGCGGCTCCCAGTCGAGCGCGGGGTCGGTCTCCCAGGCTCGGATGGGCAGGAGGTCGCGCTCGGCGAGGTCACGGAAGAGTCGGACCTCGTCGTCGGGCTCGCGGGAGAAGCCGAAGGGGTTGCGTGCCTGACCGTCGGGGAGCCGGCCGTACCTGGCGTCGTCCTGGGCGATGAGCTCCATGAGCTCGCCGGCGCGCTTCTCGGAGTAGGCGAGGAACGCCGCGTCGAAGGGGCCGACGTCTCGGCGCGCCTCGGGGTCGCGCTTGACCCACTTCGCCCAGTCGTAGCCGTAGACGAAGTCGTGGACGTAGCGGAAGCGGATGGCGGTGTCCGAGCCGAAGAGGCTCTGGAGCCGGGCGACGTGACCGGCGAGCTCGTTCAATCGGCGGACGGGCTCGGGGGCGCGGCGGGCCTGCCGTACGAGGCTCGCGGCCAGCGCGTCCATGTCCCAGAAGAGGTTGCCCGGGAACGCTTGGAGCTGAGCACGGCCGACGCGCTCGAGCGCGGTGGCGAAGGGTTCGAGCAGGGGACCCGGCGCGAGCTCGAGAGCGAGCGAACGAAGCGAGGTCGGCCGGTCGGCGGCCGGATTCAGCGTGAGGCGCGCTCCGCGGTCGATGCGCTCGTCGAGCGCCGCGAGGGCGGCCATCGGATCCGTGGTGGCGAGGTGGGTGTCGTTCAACGCGGTCTCAGCCGAGGAAGATCCGGTGGAGGAGGAGCGAGAACGCGAGCACCTCGGTGGCGCGCCAGATCCCCCGGTGCAGGTGCGCCTTGTACACGGCCTGCTCCCCGAACGCATTGGTCACGGCGTTGGTGCTCTGCTGGACCATCTGCCGCAGCCGGAACGCCAGGATGCCGATGGGCAAGACCACGACCATCAGCGGCACGTGCTCGGCGAGGAGACCGGCCACCAGCCACGCCACGGCGCCGACGGCCACGAGCGCTTCGGTGAGCCGCCGCGCGGCCGGGTTGCCGAGCTTGGTGGTGAAGGTCGTCTTTCCGCCCTTGCGGTCCGAGACCTCGTCGCTCAGCCCGCTCGCGACCGCGCTCGCGAGGGCCAGCGCCATCGCGCCGATCAACACCGGCCAGGCGCGCGGGAGCCAGAGCAGGCTCTCGGCGCCGAGGCCGCCCTGCATGTAGGCGTTGAGCCAGGGGAGGGCGAGGCCGACGCCGAGCATCTCGAGCAGCTCACCGCCGCCGCGATAGTTCAGCTTCAGCGGCGGCAGCGAATAGGCGACGAAGAGCGCCAGCGAGAGCACGGCCGCGAGGCCCAGGCCGGGGCGGTTGAGCCAGCCTTCGGCGAAGTACGCGAAGCCGACGGCGCCGGCGCCAGCGCAGAGCCCGACGATCAGCAGCCGAGAGGCGGGGAGGATGCCGTCCGGGATGGTCTTCGGGGAGCAACCGTTCGGGAAGCGCTTGCGCTTGATCGCGTCGACCTCGCGGTCGGCCACGTCGTTCATCAGGACGATGAAGGTGAGCGCGAGCCAGGTGAAGACGAAGCCCGCGAAGGCAGGCACCAGGTCGAGCCGGCCGAGGTGGGCTGCGCCGAGCCCCTGACCCAGGTAGGTCGGGACGATGAGCTTCGACCAGCTGTCGGGCTTCAGCGCATGTCGCCAGCGCTGGTAGGGAGTCTCGGGGAGCTCGGCCACTCTCCCACGTTAGGTCCAACGCGCCCGACGCGCGAGGACTGGATCAGCGAATGCCGAGTCGGGGTCGGGCCCGGTCTCCGGCTCCGCCGGAGCGGCGTGGGGTTCGCATCAAACCCCGTCGCGAAGCGCGCGTTGCGGGATCGGCGGGGGCGTGCCGCGAAGGCGCTGCTTGAGGAAGAGGCGATCTTCGAGCGGGAAGCTCGTGAAGCGCAGCCCGAGCGCGTAGCCCGGGTCATGGGGGCGCCAGCCTTCGATGACGCGGGCGACCTCGGCCTCGGCGTCGAAGACCCGGCGGCAGCCGGGGATCTGGAAGCTGACGATGACCTCGTCGCCCGGCTCCGCACCATCATCGGCCGCGAGCAAGAGCCCATAGGGCGACACGTCGAGGACACGCTGGCCGAGTAGGCGGAAGCCCTCGGTGGCCACGGCGTGGCATTCGCTGCGAACGGCACGCCGGAGGATCCGGCGACGGCGGGAGGTGGTGAAGCGAGTCGTCATGGCCCTTGGCTCCGATGTAGGTGTCTGTGGGATGGCTCGAACCTAAGCGCTTCCGGATCGGGCGCCAAGAAAGCGACATTTGCCCGCCCGGTAGGGGGCGTGCGACCTTGCGAGCCCTCCCCATGGCCCGCCGATTCCTGCCGCTCCTCCTCTGTGTCGCCGCCGCCTGTGGCGCCAAGACGCCGCTCGACCCGGGCGACGAATTCGACGCGGGCCGGCCGATCCTCCCGCCCCGCGACGCGTCGGTCGATCTGATGGAGGTCGACGCCGCGGTCTGCGGTGGCCCGTGCGACGACGGCAACTTCTGCAACGGGCGAGAGATCTGCACCGTGGAGGGCTGCGTGAACCTCGGCATCCCCGCGTGCGACGACGGCGACGAGTGCACCGTCGACAGCTGCGACCCCGACCTCGATCTCTGCATGAACGTGCCGATGGATCGGGACGAGGACGGCGATGGGCTCACCGGCTGCGGCGGCGACTGCGACGACAGCAACCCGGGGGTCTTCCCGGGGGCTGCCGAGATCTGCGACATGGTCGACCAGGACTGCGATGGCGCCTTCGACGAGGGAACGCTGAGCGAGTGCCGCGACTGCCGGCGCGGTTGCACCATCGTGGACGTTCCGGGAGAGACGGGCGGGGTCTGGGACGATCCCGACTCGGAGCTCTCGGGCACCGAGGTCGGTCCGGACGGCGCGCTGGTGCTCGGCGCGACCCGCGACGAGCGCAACTTCGCGTGGATCGCCAACACCCGCTTCGGCTCGGTGACCAAGCTCGACCTGAACACCGGCGCGCAGCTCGGCGAGTACGACTCGGTGCTCCTCGGCCCGGGCACGAACCCGCCGATGCCCGGCGAGGAGTGCGACACCGAGCTCGGCTTCGGCAACTGCCCCTCGCGGACGGCGGTCGATCTGCGCGGCTCGGTCTTCGTCGCCAACCGGGCGTTCGAGGACCAGGCCACGGTGACGAAGATCGCCGGGCGCATCGAAGACTGCGTCGACCGGAACGGCAACGGGACCATCGAGACCTCCTCCGACCTGAACGCGGACGGCCTGATCTCGCGCGGCGGCGGTGAGTACCTCGGCCAGATGGACGAGTGCCTGCTCTGGACCGTCGACGTGGGCGCGCCCGGAGGCATCGCTCGAGGCCTGGCCATCGATGCCGACGGCTACGTCTGGGTGGGGCTCTTCGCCGCGGAGACCGCAGTCAAGTTGGACCCGGACGATGGGCGCGTCGTCCGCACCGTGCGGCTCGCGCGCCGCTTCGAGCGCTTCCAGCCCTACGGCGCGGCGGTGACCAGCACGGGGATGGTGTACTTCACCGAGGTCGCGAGCGGTCGCATCGTCGGCGTCGACTCGAACACCGATCTGGTTACCGTCCGGACCGAGGTTCCCTCGCTCGACTGCGCTGGCTCCTATGGCATCGCGGTCGACGACGAGGATCGGATCTGGTTGGCCGGGTTCATCTGCGAGGCGGCCTTCCGCTACGACCCGGCGACGGACAGTTGGCTCGAGGTGCCGCTGCCGGACGCGGGGGGCACTCGTGGCATCGCGGCAGACGATCGTGGCTTCGTCTACGTCGCCAGCTCGCACGACTACATCCGGCTCGGCGGACCCGCAGGGCTCATGCTCGGGCCTCCGGTCGCGCGGGTGACCCGCTTTCGTGCCGATGATGGAACCGGCGTGACGACCTTCGGTACGGACGCCGATCCGCTGCCGGGCGAAGGCTCCGTCGGCATCGGTCTCGATGACGACCGACGCATCTGGATCGTGAACCAGGTCTCCGGCACCGCGACGCGGCTCGACACGGCGACGGGCGCGACGCGCGAGTTCCCGGTCGGGGACACGCCCTACACATACTCGGACTTCACCGGTTACGCGCTGCGGACGTTCACCATGCCGAGTGGCTTCTACCGAACGGTCATCGAGGCGCCGTGTCCGAGCGGCGTCACCTTCGAGCGCCTCGAGTGGGATGCGGACGTTCCCCCGAACACCCGCCTCGAGGTCCGAATGCGCGCGGCTCCCACGCGCGCCGCGCTCGGTGCGGCCACGTGGATCGGGACCTTCGAGAGCAGCCCGTCGGACCTCACCGCGGCTCCCGGCCCGGTGCCCATCGGTAACTTTCTCGAGCTCGAGCTGGTGTTGGTCAGCGAAGACGAGCGGACGAGCCCGTCCGTGCGCGACCTGAGCATCCAGTACCTCTGCCCACTCTGAGAGCCCTCAGAGTAGACAGAAGCTGCCGCCGCCGCCGTCGGGCTCGCAGCCGAGCTCGCAGCAGACTTCGCTGGGCCCGCACGTGTCGCCCTGGTTCTGACATGTCGCGCTCGTCGAGCAGCGGTAGTTGAAGCACGGGTAGCTCGGCGCCAGCGGGTTGGGGCACGGCCGGCCGGCGCTGTCGATCGAGCACGCCTGCATCTGCGTGGTGTCCGATCCCTGGCAGCTCCCGCTCGCGCACGCGTACGTCGTGACCGTCCGGGACTGGGTCCCGTCCTCGGCGCAGGCGTCCGCGGAGCGGTCCACGAAGCACAAACCCCAGGACCCGGTGGCCGTCGCCATGCACATCGTGCCGTCCGTGTCCCGGTTGCAGCCGCGGTTCTCGGTCGAGTCGGTGCCGATGCAGCTCCCCGAGCCGTTGCAGGCGTAGGTGGTGACCGTCTGCGACTGAGAACCGGTCTCGTCGCAGGTGCTGGTGAACCCGCCGCAGGAGCCGAAGCCACCCTCCTCGCGGACGGCGCCGCAGGGGTTCCCCATGGTCACGCGGTTGCACGCCTGCATCTCGGTGCTGGTGTCGCTCTGGCAGCTTCCAGAGCCGTTGCACTCGAAGGTGGTCACCGAGCGCGACTGGGTGCCCGTCGTGTCGCAGTCGTTGCTGAACCCGCCGCAGCTGCCCCAGGCGCCGGTCATGTCCGAGCCACAGCTGACGCCCGCCGGCACGTCGGATGCGCGGACGCAGCTCGGCGTGCCACCCGTGCACTGGGTTTGGCCCACCTCGCAGGGGTTGCCGGTCGAGCACGCGGCCCCCGGCTCGCAGTCGCCGCAGCCCCCGAGCCCGTCGCAGAACCCATCGGCGCAGGTGGTGCCGGTCGCCGCGAACACGTCGGTCGGGCAGGCGGTCGACGTGCCGTCGCACTGCTCCGCGACGTCGCAGGCGCTCGCGGCCGGCCGGCACTCGGTTCCTGCGTCCGCCGGTCCCGTGGCCGTGCAGACGGGCGTGCCGGAGCTGCAGTCGAAGGTGCCGAGCTCGCACGCGCTCCCGGTGTCGCAGGGCTGGCCACAGGTCGCGTCGACGAACATGTCGGTCTCGGGCTCACCGCCGTCGCCGGGCATGCCCATGTCGCTCATCGGGACGGCGCCGTCGGTCTCCACCGGCTCGGGCGTGCAGCCACGGTCCGGGTGGCAGAACTCACCCGTGGCGCAAGCGCCGAGCTCGCTTCCGACATAGCAGATGCCCTCGTCGCAGATGGCTCGGGCACACCCGGCGACGTCGCTCGGGCATTCGTCGGCGTTGGCGCAGCCCTCGCCGCAGGCGCCGGGGTTCTCGGGCGTGCACTCGGGTCGCACGCAGCGACCGCCGATGCACTGGGTGGCCGCGGTGTCGTCGCCGTCGGGGCAGGTCACGCTGGCGCACGCGCGGGTGAACACGATGGTCACCGTGGTCGCGTCGGCGCTCAGCTCGAGCTCCAGCCGCCGCTCGGCGATGCGTCGGCCATCTGCCGCGTTGAGTCGAGCGCGGAGCGTCTGCTGGCCGAGTGGCGCGTTCTCCAGGGTCGCCACGCGTACACCCCGCAGGAAGTCCTCGGAGAAGCGCACCGGGTAGGTCACCTCGGTGCCTCCGCTGTCGAAGCCGACTTCGACTTCGGCGAACTCGACGCCGGGCACGTAGTCCGTTCGGACGTCGACGCGGAGGGTGGTGGTGTCGTCACCGCACGCGGCGACGAGGATCAGCAAGCAGGCGAATCGGGACATGGTGTCGGACGGGTCGAGGGGCGCGAGAATGAGAGGTCAAGGGCACGCGAACGTCGTGCAGGTGTCTTCGCAGCAGATCTCTCCGCCGGAGCACTGGTAGAACGACTGACAGCTGCCGCCCGAGCAGAAGTAGTCGTTGCAGCCGAAGGGCACGCCGAGGCATGCCTGACCGTCCGTGTTGCGAGTGCAGCTGCCGTTCTGCGTGGTGGTCACCATGTCGCAGGCGCCGGTGGTGCAGGTCGGCGTGTACACGTTGCGAGAGCGCGTTCCGGTCTCGTCGCAGCCGTCGGAGAACCCGCCACACGTGCTCCACGGGCCATAGGTCACGGTGCCGCACGAGCTGCCGTCGGTGTCTCGGGTACAGCTACCGTTCTCGGTCGTCGTGACCGTGCCGCATGTTCCGCTCGAGCAGGTCGGGGTCATCACGCTGCGCGACCGGTTGCCGGTCTCGTCGCAGGTGTTGCTGAAGCCGCCGCAGCTGCTCCAGCCACCGTAGGTCACGCTCCCGCAGCCATTGCCATCGGTATCGCGGCTGCACCCGCGGGTCTCCATCATCGTGTTGCTGCCACAGGTCGCGCTGCCGCACGTGTAGGTGGTGACCATTCGGGACTGGGTACCGGTCTCGTCGCAGGTGCCGCTGAAGCCGCCGCAGGCGCTCCAGCTGGTCGTCATCGTGCTGCCGCAGCTACTGCCGGCGGTGCTCCGCGAGCACGACTCGGTGTCGCTCTCCGGCATCGCCGCGCAGCTCCCGCTCGCGCACTCGTAGCGGGTCACGGTGCGGCTTCGCGTCCCGGTCTCGTCGCAGGTGCTCGAGAAGCCGCCACAGGAGCCGAAGGGGCCGTTCTCGGTGGTGCCGCAGCTCGTGCCGTTGGGTGCGTTGCCCGAGCGGACGCAGCTCGGGGTGCCGCCGCTGCAGTCGATGGTTCCCGTCTCGCACGGGTTGCCGGTCGAGCAGTCGGCGCCAGGGGTGCAGCTATCGGAGCAGACGCCCAGACCATCACAGAAGCCGTCCGAGCAGGTCGCGCCCGTGGGCGTGAACGCATCCATCGGACAGGTCGGGTTCTCGCCGTCGCACTCCTCGGCGACGTCGCACTGGCCCGCGGCCTCCCGGCAGGTCGTCCCCGAAGGGACCAGCGAATCGCGAACGCAGATCGGCTCGCCGCCGGAGCAGTCGTAGATGCCCACCTCGCAGGCGTTGCCCGTGTCGCAGGGCATCCCGCACTCCTCGGGCGGGCCCATGTCGGTCGGGCCGGTGCCGCCGTCGTCCATGGACATCCCGCCGTCCATCGCGGTGCCGGCGTCGGTCTCGACCGGTCGCGGCTGGCAGCCGAGCTCCGGGTGGCAGAACTCACTGGTCGCGCACGCCGAGAAGTCCGAGCCGACGAAGCACTCGCCCGCGGTGCAGATGGTCCGGGCACAGCCGACCGGCGCGGCGCCGCAGTCGTCGTCCGACTCGCAGCCGCCATCGCCGCAGGCCTCCGGGTTCTCCGGCGAGCACTCGGGACTCACGCAGCGGCCACCGACGCACTCGGTCGCGTTCGGATCGCCATCGGGGCAGGTCACTGCTTCGCAGCTCCGGGTGATGACCAGCGTCAGCGTCGAGTTGGCAGTGACCTCCGCGGCCACCAGTCGCTGCACCAGCCGCCGTCCGTCGGCGGCGAGGATCCGCGCTCGTACGGTCACGGTGCCCGTCTTCACGTCTTCGAGGGTCGCGACCCGCACTCCGGTGAGAAAGTCGTCCTCGAAGGCCGCGTCGTAGATCACCGTCTCCGATTCTCCGTCCAGGGAGATCTCGATCTCCGAGAACTCGGCGACCGGGACCCAGTCGGTCCGCACGTCGACCCGGAGCTCCACCCCATCGGAGCTGCAACCGCCGAGCAAAGTCAGCGGCGCCAAGAGGGCGAGAGTCACAAACTGCGTGAACAAAGCTCGCATGGCGGCAGCCTACACCAAGCAGGGACACCCCCGCGAACCCACCGTCGCACACCGAGCGACTGACCACACCCCTGGGTGGTGCATCTACGCAACGATGAGTTGCGCGAGCCGGGCTTGTCACGGAACTCGAACGACCCGAAGGAGGAAATCCGGTGAGAGGGGGGTATGCTGGAGACCTCATGAGTGCCTACGCCCATCCCGAGACCCTCGTCGCCACCGACTGGGTCGACGCCCACCGCAACGACGACGACGTTCGAATCGTCGAGATCGACGTGGACACGTTCTCGTTCGACGAAGGCCACATCCCAGGCGCCATCGGCTGGGACTGGGCCACTCAGCTCTGCGACACCCACCAACGCGACATCTTGCCCAAGGCGGCTTTCGAGGCGCTGATGGGTGAGGCGGGGATCCGTCCCGAGACGACCGTCATCCTCTACGGTGACAACAACAACTGGTTCGCCGCGTGGGCCTTCTGGCAGATGAAGATGTATGGCCACGAAGACGTCCGGCTCATGAACGGTGGGCGACGCAAGTGGTTGGCGGAGGGTCGCGAGCTCACCCTCGACCTTCCGGACATCACTCCCGTGTCCTACTCGGCCAGTGAACCCGACCAGTCGCTCCGTTCGCTCTTGCCCGACCTGTCCGCCGCCGTTCGCGAGAAGGCGGTCGAGCTCGTCGACGTGCGCAGCCCTCTCGAGTTCAGCGGAGAGATCCTCGCGCCTCCCGGGCTTCCGGAGACGTGCCAGCGCGGCGGCCACATTCCGGGCGCCTCGAGCATCCCCTGGGGGATGGTCTGCGCCGAGGACGGTACCTTCAAGTCGGCCGAAGAGCTGAAGGCCCTCTACGCGGAACGTGGGATCACGGGGGCCAAGCCCGTGGTCGCCTACTGCCGTATCGGCGAGCGTTCGAGCCACAGCTGGTTCGTGCTGAAGTACCTGCTCGGGTTCGAGGACGTGCGCAACTACGATGGTTCTTGGACGGAGTGGGGGAACCTGGTCGGCGCGCCGATCGAGACGTCGTGACCCAGCCCTTCCGACCAGCGGGGCTCGAGACTCGAGAGATCGAGATCGCCGGGCTGACCGTACGTCTGTCGTCCTACGAGGTCGGCCGACGGTTCTCTTGTCGGGTCGACAACATCGACCCTGGCGGGAACATCGCGCGCGCGACCGGTGCGACCCGCGAAGAAGCGGAGAAAGCCGCCATCGAGAGCGCGACGCTGGCGATCGACCTGCGCTCGATGCGCTCGAGGCTGGCCGAGTCCACCGGGGCGCTCCGCACTCGCGAGACCTCGATGGCGCCACTCGTTGGTCGGCGCCCGGGCGCCGTCCGTGATCACACCAAGTCCACCCAGCCCCGGGGGGCCGGGGTCGTCTCGGGAGAGGAATGAGGAGAAGCGCATGAAGACGTTCAATGCGGAAGGGTACGAAGAGCGCTCGCTCACTCTCGAGGGCTGGCCGGCGCGGGTCGTGAGCTACCAGCTCGGTGATCGCTTCGCGTGCAAGATCGACAACGTGAGCCCCGGCGCGGTGATCGCACGCGGGGAGGGCGCCACGAGGGAAGAAGCCATCCAGGAGGCGACCGACCGGGCCAGCCGTCGGCTGCGAGCGACCCGCCGGGTCAGCGTCCTCGCCGATCAGGTGGGTGCGATCGCCAAGGAGCTGGACGAGCTGAAGAAAGACCTCTGAGCCCGTGATCTGGCCGGGTCAGGGAACCCGGATGCGGAGCGGGCGGGCCGCGAGCCGGCGCCCATCACCGAGGAGCTCGAGCCAGCCCGTGTAGCTGCCGCGGGAGACGGCTTCCTGGAGCCTGGCGCTCACCTCGACGCAGAGCGCTCGGCCGGGACCGACGGAGCTGCCCTCGACGAAGCCTTCGCAGCCCAGGGCAGGATCGTCGGCGCCGGCGGCGAACGAGGTCACGAGCTCCGGCAGCGAGCCGTCCTCGGGCGCGACCAGCCTCAGGGTCATCGCGTAGGAGCGGTTCGCCAGCGTCGCGACGCCGCGGACCAGCGGCTCGACATCCGTGGGGCCGCTGGCGGGAGTGGGGAAGACCAGCGGTGCGCCCGAGTCGTCGACGGCGCCGGTCTCGGTGGCCAGCGTCTGGGCCATGGCGGTCGCTTCGCCACCATCGTCGGTCGTGACGAAGAGCACGCGCGCGCCGAGGCTCTCGAGGGCTACACGCGTGGCGGCCCAGGTCGGCGGGGACGCGCCGAGCATGGCGTCGTCGTACGCGTCGGTATCCCTCGGACCGTTGTGTGAGATGGCGTCGGTGATGACGACCACGAGCGCCGCCGCGTCCGGTCGGAAGCACGGCCAGCCCTGGGCTCCGGGCTCGCAGTCCTCCCAGCGGCTGCTCTCCCGCCGGCCCTCGTTCCAGCCGCTCGGCCCGGCGAGGCCGAAGCCCGTGGCCATCGACCACAGCGCGGGCACGAGGCTCTCGGCGCGGTCGACCCCGTTGCCGAGAGCGAGTCCCTCGACCGCCGCCTCGACCGCCGCGACGTCGTCGGTGGGGTCGACCAGGTGGGCGTACGCGGTGTCGCCGTCCCGGGCCGAGCCGTAGGGATCGGCGGCGTAGTCGGCGAAGGTCCCCACGCCGATGCGAGTGTCGGGGATCGCCTCTCTCAGTCGCGACACGAGGCCGGACGGACCGGTGATGGAGCGGCGGAGCAAGTCGAGCTCTTCCCCGAGAGAAGCGGTCGTGTCGACGAGGAGGTAGACGTCCGCGTGCTCGATGCCCGTGGGCACGGCGCTCTTCATCGTGATGGAGCCGCCGTCTTCGGGGACCTCGAAGCTCAGGGCTTCGAGGGGCGCTCGTGGCTCGGGGGCCGGCGCGCCGAGATCCACCGCCGGAGTGGGACCCGCGTCGAGCGGCCGGGTCATGTCGGTCGGCGTGGAGACGGTGGATTCGCTGCACCCGGTCACGAAGGACGCGAAGGGGAGGAGGGCCAGCAGCGGCAATCGTCGAATGGGCATGGTGTCGGTCGTCTCGCGTTCCCTGCGCCCCCGTGGGGGGCCTAGCAGAGAGCGATCGTGAACACCACACGCGATCCGGCGCCGTGCTCAGGGACCCGGCGGCACCGACTCACGCGTCGCCGCGAGGAACGCACGCGCGTCTTCGAAGCGGGCAGCCGGGTCCGTCGCGAGCGCCTGCTGGAGCGTCTTCGTGATCGCGGCCTGGCTCGCCACCTTTCCGAGGACCCGAGGGTCGCCCCGGCCCTCGAGCGGTCGCCCCGCGGACACGTAGTCGACGCCGGTCAGCAGATGGAAGAGCAGGGCCGCGGCCGAGTACACGTCCGAGCGCGGGGTCGGGCCGTTCCGGCGCCGCTCGGGGGCGGCGTAGGCGTCGACGCGGGCCGTGGCTCGGCCCTCGCCGACCTGGAAACCCAGGAGCTTGAGCACCGGGTCTTGGCCGAAGTGGCTGATCACCACCGTGGCCGGCCGGATGTCCCCGTGCACCAGCCCGACCGAGTGGGCGGCGGAGAGTCCGGCGAGGAGCTGGCCGCCGGTCGCGCCGAGTCGAGCGAGCGGTAGCCGTTGGCCGACGACCTCCGTGAGCAGCCGACCCGGGAGCTGCTCCATCACCAAGGCGAAGTCGCCACCGCCCAGCGGTACCAGATCGTAGATCTGAGGCAGGTGTGGAGACCGGAGACCGGCGAGCTTCTGGACTCCCTCGCGAGCCTCGCCGAGGTGGAGCCGCTCCACGGTCACGAGCATGTCGCGCTCGAGATCGCGCGCTTCCCAGATCTGTCCCGACCCCGTGTCGATCGGTCGCAACAGGGCGAAGCGATCGCCCAGCCGGTGCTCGGAGCTCGGCGCGCTGGCCGGGCCCGAGCGGGGCAACGACCGGAGCGCGGTGCGCATGGCCTCGGCGTTCACGAAGCGCCGCGCGGGGTCGGGCTCGAGCGCGCGCCGGACGAAGGCGCTCACCTCGAGGGGCAGCCAAGGGCAAACGAGCGTGAGCGGGGCGCGGCGCCCTTCGTAGATCTCGTCGGTGATCTCCCGGACGTCGTCGCGCTGCGCGTGCGCCGCCTGGCCGGCGAGCATCTCGTAGATCAGCAGACCGGCCGCGTAGAGATCGGAGCGCTGGTCCGGCTGACCCCCACGGATGAGCTCGGGGGAGAGATAGGCAGGGGTGCCCAGGACGTGTTCGGCGCGCTCCTGCGGGCTGGTCCAAGGCCGGCTGATGCCGAGGTCGATGAGCTTCGCGCCTTCGCTGGTGAGGAAGACGTTCTCCGGCTTCAGGTCGCCGTGGATGAGCGTTCGCTCGTGCAGGGCGGTCAGGCCCTGCAGCACCTCGTCGAGGATCCGGAACGACTCGTCGGTGGTCAGCGCTCCGCCCTGGTCGATGCGCTGGCGGACGGACTCCCCCTCGAGGAGCTCCATGACCAGGTAGGGCGGATCCTCCATCACCGACGCGTCCAGCACCCGGACCACGTGCGGTGATCGAATGCCCGCCAGCAGCGTCGCTTCGTGCTCGAGCTCCGTGCCCGCTTCGGTCCACGAGGTGTGGATGAGCTTCACCGCGACGGAGCGCTTCAGCGGCTCGTCCTGCGCTTCGTAGACCGCACCGAAGCCCCCGCGGCCGACCTCCCGAACGAGCCGGTATCGATCGCCGAGGTGGGTTCCGACACCGATCTGAGCGTTCGCGGACTCCACCACCGGCGGATACTAACTCCCTCACTGCCCGCCGTCTCGCCGACTACCGAACGCCGTACGACCGCTCTCGGGCCCGCAGGCGGGAGCGGCAGGTCGTTCCCCCGGTGTCTTGGACGGGCCGCGTCGGTCTACTAAGGTGAGCGATTCCCATGAGCACCGACCCCGCCATCACCGTCGACGGCCGCCCGATCTCGCTGGGCGAGACCGACCCCCACCAGCCGCTGCTCCATTTTCTCCGTGAGCGTGGCCTCACCGGCGTGAAAGAGGGCTGCGCCGAGGGCGAGTGCGGCGCGTGCGCCGTGGTGGTCGTCGCCTCCGAAGGCGAGGGCAGCCGGTTCCTCACCGTGAACTCCTGCCTGGTGCCCGCCGTGGGGCTCGCCGGCCGCGAAGTGCTCACGGTCCACGGGCTGGCCGATGGCGACGAGCTGCACCCGGCGCAGGCCGCCATGGTCGAGACCGGCGGCTCGCAGTGCGGCTACTGCACGCCGGGCTTCGTCGTCAGCCTCTTCGCCGAGTACTACCGCGAGGGTCGGAAGCCCGGCGAGGTCTGGGACGAGTCGATCGGTGGCAACCTCTGCCGATGCACCGGCTACCGGCCGATCCGGGACGCCCTCGCCAGCCTCGGCGCTCCTGGCGACGACCGGCACAAGCGCCGGCTCGCTCAGGTCACCGACGCGCCGGCGAGCTTCGCGCACCGGTGCACCATCGAGGACGGCAGCGAGGTGCGCTTCCACCGACCGGCCTCGCTGAGCGAGCTCTTCGAGATC
The DNA here is from genome assembly GCA_964462035.1 of uncultured Sandaracinus sp. Taxonomy (GTDB): domain Bacteria; phylum Myxococcota_A; class Polyangia; order Polyangiales; family Houyiibacteriaceae; genus UBA1660. The sequence goes on along the minus strand of CAYXAP010000061.1, from coordinate 36,506 downwards.
CTCGTGAAGGAGCCCGAGGCGAAGCTCGTCGCCGGCGGCACCGACGTCTACGTGGAGGTCAACCAGCTCGACCGGCGCTGGCCCGTGCTGGTCGCCCTCGAGGGCGTCACGGAGCTCCAGACGATCACGGACGGCGACGACGCGCTGACCATCGGCGCCGGCGTCTCGCTGAGCCGCATCGAAGACGAGCTCGGCGAAGTCGTGCCGATGTTCGGTGAGCTCTTCCCGCTCTTCAGCAGCCGCCTGATCCGCAACCGCGCGACGCTGGGCGGCAACCTGATCAACGCCTCGCCCATCGGCGACTCGCCGCCGGCGCTGCTCGCGCTCGACGCGAAGGTGGTGCTGGCGTCGGCGAAGGGTGAGCGCGAGCTGCCGCTGAGCGAGCTCTTCGAGGACTACCGGAAGACCGCGCTGAAGGCGGGCGAGATCCTGAAGGCGGTCGTGGTCCCCAAACCCTTCCCGACGGTCCAGCGCTTCTACAAGGTGTCCAAGCGCATCATGGACGACATCTCGACCGTGGCCGCGGGCTTCGGTCTATGGCTCGACGACTCGGGAACCATCACCAAGGCGCGGCTGGGCTACGGCGGGGTCGCCGCCACACCGGTCCGCGCGACCGAGGCGGAGAACGCGCTGGTCGGTCGCCCCTTCGATGCGGCCGCCGTGGTCCACGCGAGCACCTTCCTCGGCACCGCCTTCACCCCCATGACCGATCACCGAGGCAGCGCCCGCTATCGCGAAGCGATGGTGTCGCGGCTGCTCGAGAAGCTCCACGCCGAGCTCACCCCGGAGGCCGCAGAATGAGCGACGCGAGCGACCAGAACGCCCCGAGCCCCCAGACGCGACGCAAGCACGTCGGCCGCTCCATCTCGCACGAGAGCGCGCGCGGCCACGTCACCGGCGAAGCCCTCTACACCGACGACCTGGTGCCGCGCACCAAGGACGTGCTCCACGCTTGGCCGGTGATCGTCGATCACGCCCACGCGCGCGTGAAGAGCATCGACCCGAGCAAGGCGCTCGCCCGTGAGGGCGTCGTCACGGTGCTCACGGGTGACGATGTCCCCGGCGTCGGCAACGTCGGCGCCGCCAAGCAGGACGAGCCGCTCTTCCCGGAGGTCGTGCAGTACCACGGCCAGGCGGTCGCCTGGGTCCTCGCGGAGAGCGAGCCCATCGCGCGCCGTGCCGCCGCCGACGTGGTCGTCGACGTCGAGCCCCTCGACCCGATCGTGACCATCGAGGACGCCATCGCCGCCGAGTCCTTCCACACGAAGGAGCTGAAGATCGAGCGCCTCGCGGACGGGAAGGGCGACATGGAGGCGGCGCTCGCCGCCTGTCCGCACCGGACGTCCGGTGAGCTGCATGTCGGCGGCCAGGAGCACTTCTATCTCGAGGCCCAGGCGGCGCTCGTCTACGTCGACGAGGGCGACCAGGTGATGGTCCACGCCTCGACCCAGCACCCGACCGAGACCCAGTTGATCGTCGCGCGCGTGCTCGGCGTGCCGAGCCACGCCGTCACCTGCCAGTCGCTCCGAATGGGCGGCGCGTTCGGCGGCAAGGAGGTCCAGGCGAACACCTGGGCGTGCGTCGCCGCCGTCGGCGCGCTGAAGACCGGCCGGCCCGTCCGGGTTCGCCTCGACCGTCAGCGCGACATGTTCCTCACCGGCAAGCGCCACCCCTTCCTCGGTCGCTACGAGGTCGGCTACGATGACGAGGGCAAGATCCACGCGCTGCGCATCGACCTCTTCAGCGACGGCGGCTACAGCCTCGACCTGAGCCACCCGGTGCTCGCCCGCGCGCTCTTCCACGTCGACAACTGCTACGACGTGCCGTCGCTGCGCGTGACCGGACGCGTCGTGAAGACGCACAAGACCAGCCAGACCGCGTTCCGCGGCTTCGGCGGTCCGCAGGGGATGGTCGTCGGTGAGGACGCCTTCGATCGGGTCGCCCGCGAGCTCGGCATGGCGCCGCACGAGGTGCGCGCGAAGAACTTCTACACCGAGGGCAGCCGCACCCACTACGACCAGGAGGTCCGCGACGCCGACCGCATCGAAACGATCTGGTCGCAGCTCTCCGAGACCGCGTCGCTGAAGGAGCGCCTCGCCGAGATCGAGGCGTTCAACGAAGCTCACGATCACACGAAGCGCGGTCTGGCGATCACGCCGGTGAAGTTCGGCATCTCGTTCACCACCGCCTTCTTCAACCAGGCGGGCGCGCTCGTGCTCCTCTACGCCGATGGCTCGGTGCAGGTGAGCCACGGCGGCACCGAGATGGGCCAGGGGCTGCACACCAAGATGCTCCAGGTCGCGGCCGATGCGCTCGGGCTCGACCTCGACGCCATTCGCATGATGCCGACGCGGACCGACAAGGTGCCCAACACCAGCGCGACGGCGGCCTCGAGCGGTAGCGATCTGAACGGCCAGGCCGTGCGCGATGCCTGCAACGCGATCCGCGAGCGCCTCGCCGAGGTCGCCGCGGGCATCCTCGAGTGCTCGGCGGACGAGGTCGTCTTCGAAGGCGGCGAGGTCTTCCGCGCTGACGGGAAAAGCGAGCGCTTGCCCTTCGGCAAGCTCGCCAAGGCGGCGTACCTGGACCGGGTCCCGCTCTTCGCGACCGGCTACTACAAGACGCCGAACATCCACTTCGACGAAGAGGCCGGCCGCGGCCACCCCTTCCACTACTTCGCCTACGGCGCGGCGGTGACCGAGGTCGAGGTCGACGGCTTCACCGGCCAGTACCGCTTCCTGCGCACCGACATCCTCCACGACGTCGGCGACTCGATGTCCCCCAAGGTCGACCTCGGTCAGGTCGAGGGCGGCTACATCCAGGGCGTGGGCTGGCTCACCCGCGAGGAGCTCGTCTGGAACGCCGACGGTCGCCTCGCGACCCGCGGCGCCAGCACCTACAAGCTGCCGAGCCTGGACGAGTGCCCGCCCGACTTCCGGGTGGCCCTCATGGAGAAGGCCGCCGACCCGAGCGTCATCCACGGGTCCAAGGCCGTCGGCGAGCCGCCCTTCATGCTCGCCATCAGCGCGCGCGAAGCGCTCCGCGCAGCGGTCGCCGCGTTCGGCGAGGGCCGGGGCCCCGTCGAGCTCGGCTGCCCGAGCACGCCCGAAGCGGTCTACTGGGCCATCGAGGCGCAGCGGAGCGCGGGCGCGTCGGTCGCCGCGGCCGCCGAGGAGTGATGTCTTGGTCGATGTTTTATAGTTTCTGAGATGCTATAAAACATCATGCGGCTCCCGCAATCTCCACCGCCATTTCGCGAGGTCTTCGCCGAGCTTTCTGAACGTGATTTCAGTGTTTTGGAGGACACCGGAGCCGCTCTTCCGGATGGCCGCTACCTGCACTGGGACGACCTGCGCCGACGCCCGGCGCCAGCTGGCCTGACCCATCGGACGTGGTGGGCTGCGCTCGCGCTCGCCCGCCGCCAGCAGGCTCAGGAGGTCGGGGCGATGGTGGCCGCGTACGGGGTGCGATTCCGCTTCGTCGAGACTCCCGCCATCCGCCGATCGCTTCACGACTTCGATCGGAACCCGGTTCAGCGCGTCCTGCTCGACTTCGTGGGCGACGACGACGCGCTGTCCGAGTACCGGGTTCGTCAGCTCATCGAGGAGGCCATCGACTCCAGCCGTATCGAGGGAGCACGGCCGACCACGCGTGACGCAGCCCGGCAGCTGCTGCGGGAGAATCGCGAGCCCGAGAGTCGGGACGAGCGGATGATCGCGAACAATTGGCGCGCGATGCAGCACCTGCTCCGCTTGCGAGAGATCGATGCCGAGCTCGACGTCGAGGGGTTGCTCGAGCTCCACCGGATTCTCGGTGACCGGGCGCTGGAGTCGAAGCGACCGCCGGGCGAGCTCCGAACCGACGACGACGACATCACGGTCGAAGACATGGACGGCGAGGTCTGGCATCGACCGCCGGCAGTCACGCCGGATGAGGGTCCCCCGCTACGAGAGCGACTGGCGGCGCTCTTGGACTTCGCGCAGTCCAAGGGACCGAACGAACCCTTCGTCCACCCCATCCTGCGCGCGATCATCAGCCACTTCTGGCTCGGCTACGAACACCCATTCTGCGACGGCAACGGGCGTATGGCGCGTGCGCTCTTCTACTGGGTGATGCTCAGGGAGGGCTACGAGCTCGCGGAGTTCCTCTCCATCTCCGGGCCCATCGACCGCAGGGGCAACGCCTACTATCGAGCGTTCGCGCACGTCGAGACCGACGGCGGCGATCTCACGTACTTTCTGATCGACCAGCTCGAAGTGCTCCAGCTCGCGTTACAGGAGCTCGTGCACACGCTCGAGCGGCGCCGAACGCGCATGGCCGCGCTCGCCGAGTGGGTCGCCGAGCTGCACGAGCTCAATCACCGGCAGCGGGCGTTGCTCGAAAGTGCGGTGCGGCACCCGAGCCGCTCCTACACGATCGAGGGCCATCAGAACTCTCACCGGGTGCACTACCACACGGCCCGCAAGGACTTGGCTGGACTCGTGACGCGGGGCTTCCTCGAGGAGCGGCGCGTGGGCAAGGGGAAGCGCTTCTACCCCGGGCCGCGATTGCGCGCGCACGCGGCGGGCTCGTCGATCTAGCGGATGAAGCGGCGCGGGTCGCCGGGGCGCAGATCGAGGTGCAGATGCCCGGCGTGGCCGCGGCCATAGTCGGGGCCGATGCAGGTGTGTAGGCCGGCGCGTTCGTGGAGGTCGCAGAGCAGCGCGCGCCAGGGATCGGTGCGTCGGTCGAAGCTCGCGCACGTTGGCGCGTTTGGGTCGCCGACGTAGTCGCGGGCGACCTCCCAGCGGAACGGTGCGCCGTCGCGGGTGCCTTCGACGGCGATGACGTCGAGGGCGAGACCGAGGTGGTGAAAGGAGACCACCGGCTCGCGGCGTAGGGCGCTGGAGACGACCACGGTGTGGACGCCGTGCTCGGCGAAGACGGCGGCGAGGCGCGGCAGACGCTCGGCGAGCGCGCAGGCGACCACGAAGGGCGAGTCGCGGCGCCGCTTCACGAAGTGGACGCCACCGACCGGGCCCGTGAGCACCACCGGTTCGGGGGCGGCGGTCGGCGCGAAGCCGAGCGGCCGCGCACCGACGCCGATGGACTCGAGCCGCTCGGGGCAGCCGGCGTGGAGGGCGAAGGCTTCGTCGGGGTCCGAGCGCCAGGTCGAATGGGGGACGCCGTCGCGGAGCTCCGGTCGGCCCTCGAGCCAGCGGGCGTGGGCGGCCATCAGATCGTCGGCGGCGACGCCACCGGCGATCGACAAGACCAGCGCTGCTGCCGCCCACCGCGCACCCATGGCGCGCGAACGCGCCGTGGGTGGTCGGTGATTCCCGGGGTCAGCGGTAACACATGAGGTAGGTGCTCCCGGGTGGGCAGTAGTAGCCGCTCGGGCAGGTCTTGAACTCGGGGGGCTGGCCCTCGGTGCAGCGGACGAACTGGGTGCGGCCACGGCGGCAGGTGTAGTTCGGGTAGGCCGCCCACGGACCGCAGGTGCTCCGCTCGACGCTGCCGCAGTCGCTCGGGTTCAGCCGGTAGCCGCTGTGGCAGGCCTCGAGCGCTTCGCCGTAGGCGCCGACGCGGATGCCTCGGTCGAGGTCGTCGCACCAACCGCAGCCAGGGAGCGAGGTCGCCTCTTCGCAGGAGGGTCGATCGCAGGGCCCGATCATGGGCGGGCCCGGTGGCGGCGGCGGCACGTCGGTGCCGGCGTCGGCGGTGCCGGCATCGGGCGCCGGTGGACCAGCGTCCAGGACCGGCGGCGGCGCGTCGGGAACGCCATCGCCGATGGTCTCGCCCCAGCCCGAGGCGGTCCGTTCGATCTGCGAATGGACCACCGGGACGAGACCGAAGATGTCGGCGCCGACCCGGTCGACCCAATAGCCGGAGTTGATCGCCACGACCTCACCGTCGGGCGTGATCGTCGGGCCGCCGGAGTCGCCCGGGCAGAGGGTGGTCGTGGTGCGGCCCCAGGTCGTGTCGATCGACTGCTTCGCCCAGGTGCCAGAGGTGCCGCGGCGTTGGCAGCCGTAGCCGTAGATCGTCACTGACGTTCCGTCGCTGGGAGTGGAGCTGGCGAGTCCTGCGGGGGTCGCGATGCTCTCGGGGACGGCGTTCTCGAGCTGAATGAGCGCGACGTCGTCGCGGCCGACGGTGCGGCCGTAGCTCACGTAGCGGCGGATGGTGTAGCGCTGCGAGTCGCCGCGGGAGCGACGGATCTCGAAGGAGCCGTAGCGACCGGGGCTCGTGCGAGAGCGGTAGCCGAGACAGTGGGCCGCGGTGATGACGAGGCGCGGGCCGACGAGCGTGGCGGTGCAGCCGGAGATGGAGCCGACCTCCGGTCGATCATAGGTGTAGCTGCCGCCGACGAGCGGGCTTCCGGGTGCCGCTGATGACGGCGGCTCGGACGAGTCGAACGAGCCCGGGTCGCACCCGAATGCGAATGTCATCGCCAATAGCCAACGGGCCACTGGACGCACCTCACCACCGACGCGCTGGCGCGCGCCTCCATCGATCCCACACATGTCGAGCCTCCTCGGCGTTCTCGCCGGTACACCGGCGCACACCCGCCGGGTTCGACCGCCTAGTGGGAGCGAGAGAGGAAAAGCGATCAATCTCTCACGAAGAAAATTCCGAAAGGGGGGCAGCGCCATTCGGCTCGGGGCGCTTCTTTGTCATCCTCCGCCGTCATGGTGATGCCGCTGCCCGAGTCGAAGGAGGCGTTCTTCGAGCGCCTGCGAAAGGCCGAGAAGGGTGGTCGGCTGATGCGCTTCCATCCGCAGTTCGGCAGCTACGCGGTCACGCGGGAGCCCGAGGGGTGGGCCGTGCGTCGGATGGAGGTCGACGCGGCGGAGGCCGAGGCGTTCCTGGCGGAGCACGGCATCTTCATGCCGGAGCACGCGGCGATGATCGCGAAGCCGGGGACGCTCGTGCTCGAGGCGCCGACGATGGACGCGCTCATCGAGGCGCTCGACGCGCGATGGCCGCTGTGACTCGATCGGTCGTATCGGGGGCGAAGGGGATGGCGGCGACCGCGCATCCGCTGGCGACGCTCACGGCGATCGAGATCCTGAAGAGCGGGGGCACGGCGGTCGACGCGGCCATCGCCGCCAACGCGATGCTCGGCTTGGTCGAGCCGACCGGGTGCGGGATCGGTGGTGACCTCTTCGCGATCGTGTGGGACCCGAACTCGTGTGAGTTGGCCGGGCTGGACGCGAGCGGGCGAGCGCCGAGTGGTCGGACGCTCGAGGCCGTGCGTGCGCAGATCGGTGACGGGCGAATCCCGCGCGTGGGGCCGCTCAGCGTGACCGTGCCTGGTGCGGTCGATGGCTGGGTGATGCTCGGCGAGCGCTACGGCCGGCTGACGATGACCGAGCGGCTCGCGCCGGCGATTCACTACGCGCGAGAGGGCGCGCCGATCCCTCCGGTGATCGCGCGTCAATGGGCGGCGAACCTCGAGGCGTTCGAGCGGTACGAGGGGTTGGACCACGACGCGATTCGAGCGGTGTATGCCCCGGGTGGGAAGGCGCCGGAGGCCGGGCGCTTCTTCTGGAATCCAGAGCTCGCGGACACCTACGAGCTCATCGCCCGACATGAGCGGCGCGCGTTTCGAATGGGGCCCATCGCCGAAGCGATCGAGGCTTCGACGGGCGGGGAGCTGCGCGTGGCGGACCTGGCGGCACACACCAGCGATTGGGTCACGCCGTACAGCGTCAGCTATCGCGGCATCGAGGTTTACGAGCTCGGTCCGAACACCCAGGGCATCGCCGCGCTGCAGATGCTCCGACTGCTGGAGGACTTCGATCTGCGCTCGATGGATCTCGCGGAGGCGATTCACGTCTCGGTGGAAGCCAAGCGACTCGCTTTCGAGGATCGCGCGCGCCACTACGCGGACCCGACGGCCTACGAAGCTCCGGTCGGGGAGTTGCTCTCCGACGAGTACACCTCGGCCCGACGTGCGCTGATCGATCGGGAGCGAGTGCGGCCGGATGTGAGCCCTGGACTGATCGAGGAGGGCGACACCACCTATCTGTGCGTCGCCGACTCGGAAGAGATGATCGTCTCGCTGATCCAGTCGAACTACCGAGGTATGGGCAGCGGCGTGGTGGTGCGAGGCTGCGGCTTCATGCTGCAGAACCGCGGCGAGCTCTTCTCGACCGATCCGACGCATCCGAACTGCGTGGCGCCGGGGAAGCGGCCGTTCCACACCATCATCCCGGCGTTCGCCACGCGGGAGAGCGAGCCGTGGCTCGCCTTCGGTCTGATGGGCGGCGCGATGCAGCCGCAGGGGCACGTGCAGATTCTCCAGCACCTGCTCGACTTCGATCGCGACATCCAGGAAGCCGGCGACGCGCCCCGCTGGCGCCACGACGGCTCGAGCGAGCCCACCGGCGAGCCCGCGGACGGCATCGGCACGCTGCACCTCGAGCCGGGCTTTGCCGAGGAGGTCGAACGTGGGTTGGTCGCCAGGGGCCACCGAGTGGTCCGATCGACGGGTGGGTTCGGTGGCTATCAAGCCATTCAGAACGTCGACGGCATCTACGGCGGCGCGAGCGAATCCCGCAAGGATGGCTGCGCCCTCGGCTACTGAGCGGGAGGTCTGGCGATCGTCAGCGTAGACCTGGTCATGGCCCACTCCAGCTCCAGCCCCATCCTGATCGGCAGCGTCCTCGTGGGTGCCTCGCTGTCCGCCGGCGCGCTCGGGTGGTTCCTGATGTCGCGCTCCGCCTACCGGCGTGCGCGCTTGGAGGCCATCCTCGACGAGCCGTCGAGGGTCTTCGACAGCTCCTGGGTCCTACAGGGGGGCGCGCTCCTGCTCCTGCTGCTCGGTCTGGTCGGGGTGGCGATGATCGTCTTCGGCATCCGCGACCGCGCCGCTCCGTCGAAGAGCTGAGGAACGAGCACCCTCCACGGGAATGCGCACACCCCGCAGCTGCGTTCTCGCCGCCGTGCGCTTCGCCTTCCTTCTCCTGGTGACCGCGGCCTGCGGGTCCGCGTCCGCGCCCGTCGTCGAGCCGACCGCAGCTGAGCCTGCACCCGAGCCGCCATCGGAACGCACGATGGCGGTGACGGTCGACGACCTCCCCTTCGTCGGTCGGGCTCCGGCCAGCGCCTGGCAACCCACGACCGACGCACTCCTCGCGTGCTTTCGGGAGCACGACGTGCCGGCGGTGGGTTTCGTCAACGAAGGGAAGCTGTACCCCGAGCGCGACTCCGAGGCGCCCAGCCCCGAGCGGCTCGCGCTCCTCCGGCAATGGCTCGATGCTGGACTCGAGCTCGGCAACCACACCTTCGCCCACGCTGGGCTTCACGACGTCTCGGCCGAAGACTTCGAAGCCGGCATCGCTCGCGGTGACGTCTTTACCCAGCGGCTGCTCGAGGAAGGCGACGGTGCGCCCCTGCGCTACTTCCGCCACCCCTTCCTGCACACCGGGCGGGACGCCGCGACCCGTGCACGGGTGACGTCGTTCCTCAGCGACCGTGGCTACCGTGTCGCGCCGGTCACGATCGACAACCAGGAGTGGCGCGTCGCGCGAGCCTACGACCACGCGCTGAACACCGACGCCGTCGAAGCGGCCGCCCGTCTCGAGAGCTTCTACGTGGAGTACATGGACGCGATGGTCGGCTACTGGGAGCAGCAGTCGCGCGCGTTGCTGGATCGCGAGCCGCCCCAGATCCTGCTCATCCACGCGAACCGCATCAACGCTGCGACCTGCCCGGCGTTGCTCGAGGTGATCGAGGCTCGCGGGTACCGCTTCGTCACGCTGGAGGCGGCGCTCGAAGACGACATCTGGACCGAACGGCGAGACGAGTACTTCGGCCCGGCGGGCATCAGCTGGATCCACCGCTGGGCGCTCACGGAGGGCCGCGAGGGGGCGTTCTTCGCCGGCGAGCCCGAGCTCCCCGACTGGGTCACCGAGCTCGCCGAACCCTGAGCGGTCCAACGAACGCCCCGCGCGGAGCTCAGCCCGACCGAGATCTCGCCGGGCTGCGCTCCGACCGAGATCCGACCGGGTGAGATCCGACCGA
>CAYXAP010000061.1:25080-26395 GCA_964462035.1 uncultured Sandaracinus sp. | reverse complement strand
GTTGGCGAGAACTTCGAGTGGGCACGCCGAGAGTGCTGCAATTTCACGGGTGGCGGCCGCCACCTAAAATTGGCGGAGCCGCCGGCGGAGGGGCCCGAAACTGCGATGCATGGACCACGCAAGGTCCGGCAGACTTCTTGCGAACCCCCGGTGCATGACTCGCAGGAGATATGTCGTACCAGGTCGGGTGACTTGCAACGATCGACGCACGACTCATCGACACTACCTCTTCACACCCGACGCCGAAGGTCGGATGAAACAGATCTTCTGGTACTGCCTTGCCGTCGCCGCGCAGAAGTACGGCATCCGAGTGCACGTCGCGGTCCTCATGTCGACGCACTTTCACTACGTCGTGACCGACGTCTACGGGAGGCTCCCGGAGTTCCGCATGGAGTTTCATCGGATGCTCGCGTTGTGCACGAAGGCTTTCAGGGGTTGGCCGGAAGAGGTACTGAGCAAGGCTTCCACGGGGGAGCACGAGCCCCTGACGCCTCGGGCGCTGGTACGCCAGATGGCCTACGCGATCGCGAACCCGTCGGCTGCTGGGGCCGTTCGATACAGCAAGGACTGGCCTGGCGCGAAGACGCTGGTGGCCGACATCGGCGCCAGGGCGATCACCGTGGCACGCCCCGACTTCTACCTGGATAGCGACAACCAGGGTTGGCCCGATGTGGCGACGATGCCCATCGAGATGCCCGACGAGCTCATCGAGGAGTACGGCAGCGTGGAGGCCGCCAGAGACGAGATCGCGAAGGAAGTGTCGCGGCTCGAGCATGAAGCTCGACGGAAGCTCGAGGCGGAGGGGCGGTCGTTCATGGGGGCGCGCCGAGTTCTTCGCGTCCATCACACTCACCGGTCGTCCAGTCGGGAAGAGTTTGGAGCAAGGAACCCGATGGTTGCCGCGGCCGGCGACGTCGAAGCAGCCCGTGCCGCGATTCGGGTGCGCCGAGCGTTCGATCGCGCCTACGACGTTGCGCTCGGAAAGTGGACCGCGGGCGAACGTACCGTTGTCTTCCCAGCGGGCACCTGGTGGATGCGTGTTCACCACCGCGTTCGTTGCGAACCACCACCCTGACCGAGCCTAAACCGGCTTCATGGCACGCTGATCGACGGCATCGGCGTGCCTTCTTGCGTTCACGTTGCGGCGAACGATGGACCGACGGGTGTTCGGCCTGCCATTCTCGCCGACACGCACGGATTCGAGCGAGCCCACGGCTCGAAGAGCCTCGGCGATTCTCGCCGTAGCGGTCGAGCGCACCGCCCGCGGCGGTTGTGGTTGCCATTCACGACTCGCCAACCCCGGTCGGATCACCGC
>CAYXAP010000061.1:0-24980 GCA_964462035.1 uncultured Sandaracinus sp. | reverse complement strand
CGGTCGGATCACTGGATCAGGTCGGATCATCGGATCACGCACCGGTCGGGTCGTGGGATGGGCTGGTCAGGTGGGGCGGTTCCCGAGGCGGCGCCAGCCGAGGAAGAGCAGGGCGAAGCCGATGAGGGCGAAGGAGCGTCCGCCGCCAGTCGTGCTGCAGCCGCCGCTGATCTCGGTGTAGCCGCTGGCGCTCGGTCCGGTGCTGCCGCCGTCGACGGCCACCGGGACACCGCCGCCGTCCACACCGGGCAGAGGGCCTTCTCCGCCGCACACGCGGTCGATGCCGTCGCAGTCGCTGTCGATGCCATCGCCGCAGATGTCCTCGGCGCCGGGGTAGGCGGTCGGGTCGGAGTCGTCGCAGTCCACGCTGGTGTTGTGCCCGTCGCCGTCCCCGTCCACCGGGCCGCTCGCGTCCAGGCAGCTCCCGGACTCGCAGCCGTGCTCGCAGCTCTCCCGCTCGGAGCTCCCACTCACGCAGCGCACGCGGGCCATGCCTTCGCAGCTCCAGCTCTCGGTGCCAGCAGCGCAGCGGCTGGCGTCGGTGGTCACCCGCACCTGCAGCTGGTCGTCGCCGGGCACGCTGAACCACGCGACGCCCTCTCGGACCAGGTTGAAGAACTGCGGGTAGTCGCCCGCGCCATCCGGTGCCCGCACCGAGAAGCTGAAGCGGCCCACCTCGCCGGGTCGGGTCGTCCCGTCCACCGTCGCCGCGCGGTGGTCGTTCACCCAGTCGGACGCGGCGATCGGCGACGCGACGTCGCGGGGCTGGGTGGTCCCGAGAAACACCTCGCCGGGCTGCCAGGTCGCCGCGCCGGTGTTCCTCAGCTCGATGTAGCCCGGCGCCTCTTCGCCGGGCGCGAGCACGAAGGGATCGCGCGCGTAGGGGAAGGTCTGCGAGACGAACTCCGCGCGCCAATCGGGCGGCCCCACGAGCTCCTCGTAGCTCCGCACGAGCGACATGTACGTCGGCACGTAGACCGACCCGAGCCCGCTGTAGTTCTGCTTGATGTTGAAGTGCAGGTGAACGGTGGTCGCGGTCGAGCCCATGTTGTCGCTGACCCGTCCGAGCCGCTGTCCCTTGCTCACCCGCTGACCGCGAGTCACGGCCACCGACCCCTCGTGCATGTGCAGGTAGTCGAAGCGGGTGCCGTCGTCGGCGGTGACGTAGACCGAGTAGGAGCCGATGTTCGTGACGGTCCCGGCCTCGGTCGCGACGACCCAGTAGTGGTTGTCGCGGCAGGTCGCCGGGCGAATGTCCTGGCCCTGGTGGCCGCGCCCGCTCGGGCAGAGCGGCATGGTCCAGCTGCGCTCCTCGCAGTAGTTGTCGTGCCACGGATAGGCGTAGTTCCGGTCGTCGCACTCGCCACCGCCCGGACCCATGTAGCCGCCGTGCCCGTAGATCTGCGAGTTCGCGTAGGCGGGCGCCGTCTCGATCGGAAAGCGCATCCCCGGCGCGTAGACGTTGCTGTCGACCCGGCCGGCGTCGTTGCGCAGGCTTCCACCGCCCGGCCGCTCGAGGTCGCCCGGATCGGTGTAGGTGAACTGCGCACTGACGGGCGTAGCGACCAGGAGCGAGCAGACGATCACCAAGCGGTTCATCGGTTCACCTCCACCAGCTGCTCGGCCAGGTCCCGAACGAAGGCGTCTTCGGTGCAGCGCGTGTCGGTCAGCGCCTCGAAGCACTCGACCTCGAGGTCGTAGGTCATGCCGGCCTCGGTCCAGGTCACGCCCCGGATGCCGTCGTTCATGCTCTCGCGCGCCGGCGCGCCGCGCACGTCGAAGGGGGCTGCTGGGATCTCCACGTCGGCGGGCAGCGCCCCATGCACGACGTCGGTCGCGTGGAGCGAGAGCGTCAGGTCCTCGTGGCGCGCGCTCACGGCGAAGAAGTGGGGACCGCTGCTGACCACCGCGTCGCTCAGGAACGCGGCCGGGAAGAGCAGCACGCGCTCGACCGGCGCGTTCGCGATGGCCGTGCGCGACGAGGCGTCGAGGGCACCCAGCGCGAGCTGGTCCACCGGCACGGTGGCGGTGGGGGCGCCCGACGTGGTCAGCGGGGCTTCGGAGCCGCCCGTTCGGTCGGCTTCGCAGCCGAAGGCCAGGGCGATGAGGAGCGGTACGGCGATTCTCCAGGTCACGAGCCCAGTACAGAGCAAGATGCCGACCAATCCTCAGGGTTACGAAATTACAGCACTTTTCCCCATCTTCTGGACCCGAGTCCGCAGTGAGCGGGCGCACGTGGCGGGGTGAGCGTTCAGGATCTCGGCGGTGTCGGTCCCACCCTTTTGGTACCGATCCCCCATGCACATCCCGCGCAACATCGTCATCGCCACCGATCTCTCCGAGGCCAGCCTGCAGGCCGTGGACACCGGTGCCGCGCTCGTGAACGCCCTCGGAGCCCAGGTCACCTTGGTCTGCGCCTTCGATCCGATGCAGAGCATGCCGCTCGTCGACGGGCCGATGCTCGCCGGCAACGTCTGGGCGGAGGAGCTCGACGCGATCGAAGACCGCATCGAGCGCGCCCTCGAGAAGCTGCGCGACGAGAAGCTCGCCGGCAGTGGCTGCGACATCATCGTGCGCCGCGACGGGTCCCCCGGCCGGGCGGTCGCCGAGGTCGCCAAGGAGCTCAACGCCGACCTGGTCATCGTGGGCTCCCACGGCCGGACCGGCGTGAAGCGGCTCCTGCTCGGGAGCGTCGCCGAGAAGATCGTGCGCCTCTGCGAGTGCAGCGTCTTCGTGGCGCGCGCTTGATGCCCTTCCTCGAGACGGGCGATGGCGCTCGCATCCGCTATGAGGTGCAGGGCGAAGGCAAACCGCTGCTGATGATCGCGCCGGGCGGCATGCGGTCGGCGATCGACTTCTGGGAGCGGCTCCCGATCGACCTGGTGGGCCTGCTCGCCGAGCGCCACCGCGTGATCACGATGGACCAGCGCAACGCCGGCGAGTCGACCGCGCTCGTCAGCGGGAGCGACGGCTGGGACACCTACACGGCCGACCAGCTCGCGCTGATGGACCACCTCGGTGCCGAGCGCTTCGCCATCGTCGGGATGTGCATCGGCGGCGCCTACATCGCGAACCTCTGGCTGCACGCGCCCGAGCGGATCGAGCGAGCGGTGATGCTCCAGCCGATCGGGCTGGACGAGAATCGCGACGCCTTCCAAGAGCTCTTCGACGGTTGGGCCGCCGAGCTGAAGGCCGACCGGGAGGCGAGCGACGCCGAGTGGGCGTCGTTCCGAACCAACATGTTCGGCGGCGAGTTCCTCTTCGCGGCGACGCGAGAGCAGGTCGCCACCATCGCTGCGCCGTTGCTCGTGTGCATGGGGGACGACCGCTACCACCCGTCGTCGATCAGCCGCGCCGTCGCCGAGCTCGCGCCGAACGCCACGTTGCTCGAGCACTGGAAGGAGCCGGAGCACCACGGGGCCTTCACGAAGGCGCTGGACGAGTTCCTCTAGGCTCAAGGCTGGGGCGACTCGAAGATCCGGTAGCGCTCCCACGGCCGCAGCTTGTGGACGCTCTTCCCGAGGAGCGAGAGCTGGAAGAAGGTGCCGTGGGTACCGTGCACCACGTGGGCGCAGAGACTCGCGTAGCCGAAGGTCAGGCAAGCGCCGCCGCGGACACCGACCTCGATCTCGTTGCCGAGGATCACCACCGGGCCGACCTCGACGAGCCCCATCAGCAAGAACGCCTGGGGACCGACCGAGAGCTCGACGCCCCGCGCGCGGTGGTCGTAGCGAGCGGAGCCGAAGACCCCCACGCCGCCGACCGCGTAGTCCAACATGCCGAGCTGGTTCCAGCTGACCTCGACCCCGAGGAGCGGGTTCCAGTCACTGACGGTGTTCCGCGCGCCGCGCTGCATCCCGATGCTGGCGCCGATCAGGAAGGGGCGCTGCTCCCGATCCTCTTCGTCCCGCCTCTCGGCTTCCAGAGCCTGGGCTTCCGTGACCTGGGCTTCCGAGCTCTCGACCTCCGGGCCTGCCGAATCCAAGGGCTCGATCTCCGCCTGAGCCCCGGCCATCGCCGACGAGCCGAGCAAGAGACCACACAGCAGCAGGCGCGTCACCCAGGGAGGATAGCGCGCCGCTACATCTCACAGGGCTCGAGACCGGGGGCGCCGCCTTCCGGCACCAGCACGACCTCGTCGCTGACCTCGTTCCCGTCCGGGTCGGTCAGGGTCATCCGGAACGAGAGGGGCACGTCCACGTAGCAGCCCGCGTCGATGAGCTGCGCGGGCCAGCCGATGTACTCCCACTCGCCCTCGCCCAGCTCGTTCATGAAGAGCCGCACCGGCGCCGCGCGCGGTGGCGGCTCCTGGTCGCTGAGCGGGACCACGTCGAGATCCATCAGCACCTGCTGCCGCTCGAAACCGGTCACCCGGAAGCTGATCCAGACGTGGTGGCCGCCCTGCGGTCCGAAGACGAGGGGGACGCTCTGCTCGTCCGTGACCGGTTCGAAACCGGTCTCGCCGGTGCCGATCTCGACCGTGCCCTCGAAGGGCGTCGGCGGGACCGGGTCACCGCAGCCGAGCGCCGCCGACGCCAGGAAGGCGAGGGCGGCGAGTCGGCAGAGCGTGCGCATCGAGAGCAGGGTAGCTCCCTCGCTCAGCGGCGGCGACGGCGGAGGAGGGCCAGGCCGAGGAGCGCGAGGCCGAAGCCGGCGCTGCTCGAGCCCCCGGCCGCGCAGCCGCCACCCCCGAAGGTGCTGGGCGGAGGCGCCGCCGGGGTGTCGACCTCGCGGCCGCCCGGGAGGTTCAGCGGTCGCTCGGGCAGGCGCTGAGCGTAGAAGCCGGTGGCGATCGGGCGGTCCGGCCGCACGCACTCGGTGCTGCGGGTGCCGGCCTCGAAGTCCATCGCACCGACGGCGACGAGACCCTGGTCGCACACGCAGGTCGGCGTCATGTTCATCGGCACGCAGGTGCCCGCGCCGCAGTCGAAGCCGACGCAGGGATCGGGCAGCGGCGTGGCGCCCGGCACCTCGCGGTCTCCCGGGTTCAGGAAGCTCATGCGCATGTCCTGACACGCCACGGTCGCGGTCCCGTCGGGCGCGATGGTCGTGCGAGCGGTCGCGCCGGGGATACACGCGCAGCCCGCGACGACGGTGCCGTCGGCCTGGGTGACCTCGCCACAGGTACCGCCGGCGCCACAGGCGATGAAGTCACAGGGCGACGTCTCCGCGTCACCGCTGCCGTCCCACCAACCGCAGGAGTCGTCGTCTTCGTCGTAGGGGATCTCGCGCCAGCGCTCGACGTCGCCGCCAGCGGAGCGGCGGAAGATCGGGTCGGAGGTCATCTCTTCGGCCGAGAGTCGGGTGTAGAGCCGCGAGATGTACGGGTGAGGTCGCATCAGCTCGAGGAGCGCGTCGACCGCTTCGGCCTGCTCTTCGTCGGCGGGGGTCGTGACCTCGAGCCGGCTGATGTACTGCGCGGTGCTGCCCGCGGTCTCGGTGACCCAGCCCTGGCCGCCCGCGTCGTCGACGGCGCCGGCGACGGCGTGGACCCAGTTGTGCTGGCCGGTGCGCCAGTCGTAGACGAGGTCCTCGGGGTCGACCTCGAGGTTCGGCCAGTTGGCGCCCTCGTAGCGCTGGTCGCCGAGGATGAAGACCAGGATGCCCATCTCGGGCTCGGCCGCGAGCGCGGTCATCTTGAGCGGCACCACCGGCGACGTGCCGGGGAGGGTCATGCGGAAGGGTGTGATGTCGCTGACCTTCGACTCGTTGGTGAGGCGCAGCGCCAGGAACTTCATCCCCGCGGCCGTGTAGTCGGCGATGTAGGGCTCCATCGGGGTCGTCACCCGGAACTCTTCGGTGCGGAGCCACTCCACGAGCGCGTTCGGGTCGGTCGACTCGATCACGGCCGTGTCGTAGGGCCCGACCACCTCGCGGGTGTGGACGATGACCTCACCGCTCGGGTCCATCGCACTGGGCGGACCGGCCGAGGCGTCGAGCTCCCAGCCGCAGTTCCCGTAGACGACCGGCGCCGAGTTCGCGTCGAGCGCCGTCATCGCCGCCTGCGGGAAGGTCCCCAGGTCGGTCGGGACCGAGCCGAGCGGTACGATCCAGGCGAAGTCGACGGCGTTCCCCTGGAATCCGATCTGCACGATCATGTCGGTCGTCCCCGCCGTGCGGTCGACCGCGAAGATCACGCGCTCGGCGTTCTGGTCGACCGGCGTCTGCCCACAGAAGAAGCCGCCACAGGCTTCCACCGGCGCGGGCCGCAGGAAGATCACGCCGCCCATCAGGGCCAGCGCGGTGCTCAGTTTCATCCAACTCATCGTCATTGCTCCAGCAATCGTTCGGCCCCGATCGGGGTCCGGCGGTCCACCCCGACCGCGACACTTCCGTCAGAGTGGCAAGCAAGAGCGATGCCCAGCGTGAATTGCCTTTGATCCCGCTGGTTCAGGGGAAACGGGGTTCATTCGTGCCGTGCGCATCCGCGCGATTGGCACGCCCTGACACGCGCTCAGTGTCTCCGGCGGGCGAGGCCGAGCAGGACGCTTCCCGTCGCGCAGCCGCAGCTGCTCTCGACGGAGTCACGGGGCGGTCGCCGCATTCGCGGGGCCGTGGTCAGCGGCCGATGAACCGAACCCGCCGCGGCGCGCCCTTCCACTTCATCCACGTCGTGAGGAAGAAGGGCAGGCCGGTGACGACCGCCACGCCCACCATGATCCACGCGACGATGGGGCGGTCGTCGTCCTTCATCCCGACGTCGATCACGTATGGAAGGAGGCCGATCCCCACCAGCCCGAGGAGCGTGAGCACGAGCGGCAGACCATACGCCATCCACCAGCGCGCAACGCCGCCCGCCGACCGATGGCCACACTGCGGACAGGGGAAGACGCCGAGCGAGAGGTCCACGTCCTTCGACGCCGCGCTCGCCGCGCGCCGCTGCAGGGTGCCTGGCGCGTTGAAGCTCGAGGCCGCGCCCTCTCCGATCCCGGCCACGGATACCTCGCCCTCGAGGCCACAGCGCTCGCATCGGTAGGGGCGAGTCTCTCGGGTCACCCGAGTTTGAAACCGTGCCTGCATCGCCTCGGGGCGAGTCTACTCGGGATCCTGCATGAAGCCGATGCGGCGCAGGAAGCGCGCGACCTCCACCAGATACGCACCGCGGTCGAGGTGCGCGAGGTGGCTGCCGGGGAACCAGTAGAGCGGCGGCTTGCCCCAGTGCTCCCAGAGGATGCGGCTGTGCTTCGGCGGCGCGAGCCGGTCGCCGACGCCGCCGACGATGAAGAGGCGCTCCTTCGGCAGCTTCGACGGATAGCTGAGCGGGCAGGTCACCGCGATCATCTTCCGCGCGTCGATGACCGTCTTCTTCTCCAGCTTGAGCATCGCGCGCATGGCGGTGCCGATGGGCTCCCACTCGAGCACCAGGTCCGCGAAGGTCACCACCGGCACGTTCGGGATCGCGAAGGAGAGCCGGTCCTCGGTCGCGGCGAGGATGCTGCTGGTGAAGCCGCCGAGGCTCACGCCGGTGATGCCGACCGCGGGCGAGCCCACCGTGTTCAGCAGCCAGTCGATGTAGATGCGCGTGTCCATCACCGACTGGCCGACCGCCTCGTTGATGCGACTGGGACCGCCGGCGAAGTAGCCGTGGCCGCTGAAAGGCGAGAAGCGGGTCTGGCGCACGCCGTGGAAGGGCAGCGTCAGTAGCATGACGTCGAAGCCCATCCGATAGAACCACGGGAGGGCGAAGAACCACTCGTTGATCAGGTAGAGGTCCGCGCTGAACCCGTGCACCGCGATGAGCGTCGGCCGCGGTCCGTCGGCGTGCCGCCAGTAGCGCGCGTGCGCGACGCGGTTCGCCTTGTGACGGAGGTAGCTCTTGTGCAGCCGTGGGTTCACCGGCTGGTAGGGGCTGTCGAAGCGGATGGTCTCCGCGTAGCCGTCCTCCGGTCGGAAGCGCACCATCACGTCCGAGCGCTCGCTCCGAACCCGCACGCCCGTCGGCGGCTCGGCGAAGAAGCGGCTCGGGTCGCCCGTGCGCGCCATCGACAGATAGAACTCCGTCTCGTCGAGCGACTGCAGGAGCGAGCGGCGGTGGTAGCCGATGGGCAGCGCGAGACCGCCGACCAGGCTGGCGCCGATGGTCCGGATGGCCACGTCGCTCGCGGCGGTCGCCGTCACGCGCGCCTTGTCGGCGCCGCTCAGCTCGAAGGGCTCGGGGCGCTTCGAGAAGTCTTCGGGGAGCGCATCCCACCAAGGGGTGGCGCCGGACGGGTCGAGCAGGGGCTGCGCATCCGCGGAACCGTGGCGAATGCGCGAGATCACCGTGGTCATCGCCTTCAGGGTACCAGCCGCCCCCGAACGCGGGCTTGTTTGTTGCCGACGGCCTCGGGACACACACATGTGGGTGCACATCCACTGTGGGTCCGGGGTCCGGACCGGAATCATTGGCGAAAACGAGGCGCACGGCGGCGGCACGGGCCCTGCGAGGTGTGGTGGGCATGAACCAGAACGACACCAAGGCCTTCCTCCCGATGACGTCCCTCGCCCGCCGCGCGGCGGCCTTCGCCCTCGTGGCGGGGCTCGCGCTCGTGGGCTGCGGTGACGACGACCGATCCCCCCGCGACGAGAGCGCCTCGGCGACGGTCGCACCCACGCCGCGGCCCGCCCCCGAGCCGCCCTCGAACCTCGCGACCGTTCGGCCGAGCGCCGAGCCCGACTCCATCCTCGACGCGCCGGCGCCCGAGCCGGAGCCCGAGCCCGAGGTGGAGCGCCCCTCCGTCGACGGCCTCGACGTGCGCCGTGTCGCCGTCGCTCGCGACATCGAAGGCCGCGAGCCGGTCGACCCGGACACCACCTTCTGGTCCGAAGACGCGAAGCTCTACGCCCACTTCGAGCTGACCAACCGCGAGGGCACCGAGGACCGCCACCCGATGGTCGTCTTCGTCGGTCCCGACGGACAGGACCGCGGTCTCATCGAGCTCGACGTCCCCGCCGGTGCGCCGCGCTGGCGAACCTGGGCCTACAGCCGGAACGTCCAGACCCCTGGCGAGTGGCGCGTCGAGCTCCGCGACGAGGACGGCCGCATCCTCACCGACCACGAGTTCACCATCGAGGAGTGAGCGTCCTGCTCAGAGTCGGCCGAGGAGCCCGTAGGCGGTGACCGCGATGACCTCGCGGAAGGCGCCTCGGGCGCGGGCCGAGGGGCGGCCCCGGGAGCCGCTGCCGCGGACCTCGCGGAAGTAGCGACCGAAGACCCGCTCGCAACGAAACACGTGGTAGCCGTCGCTGACCACCAGGATGCGCGCTTCATCGCCGAGGATCTCGGCGGCGAAGCGCGCGTTCTCTTCCGTCGAGGTGCTCGCGTCCTCGAGCACGACGACCTTCTCCGGCAGCCCGAGGCCGATCGCGTAGGTCGCCGCGGCCTGCGCTTCGCTCGGCGCGAAGGTGCCGACGCCCCCGGTGAAGACGACCTTGGGCGCGTGGCCCGCCTCGAAGAGCTGCACCGCGTGCTTCGCGCGATGCGCGAGCGCCGCGCTCGGGGTTCCGTCCTCGCGTACCGCGCAGCCGGCCACGACGATCGCATCGTAGGGCTCGTCGCCGAGCGAGCGCATGAGCCCGAAGCGCTCGAGCGACACCGCCGCGAGCGCGTAGGCCGAGCCCAGAGTCAGAGCGATCCACCCGAAGAGCACGCGGCGTCGAGCATAGCTCGATGCGAGGTTCACGCTCGTCTGTCGTCGTCGCCGACCCACCACGCGTAGCGTGGCGGGGCGAGATGGCGATTTCGTGGCAGCGGTGGGGAGAGACGGTGCAGGTCCCGCGCCGAGGGCGCCGGACCGCCGCGCTCACGGATCGATGCGGATGAGCTCCATCATCCCTTGGTCCTCGTGGTGCAGCTTGTGGCAGTGCGTGACGAACGAGCCCGTGTAGGTCTCGGTCGGGTAGCGCGCCACGATCGACGGGGTGTCGCTGCCGCTCTCTTCGACCCACACGGTGTCGCGCCAGTGGGGCGTCAGCGCTTCGCCCTCGATCGTGCCCGAGCAGACGAAGAAGGGGTTGATGTGGATGTGGAAGGGGTGCGCGCCGCCGCCCTCCGAGTTCATCGACCACTCCTCGAGGGTGTCGACGCCGAGCACTCGCGGCGTCGACGGGTCGAAGGTGCGGCAGTTCACGTTGAAGAGGAGCCCCCCGGGCGGTCCGCCTTCGCAGGGGTCACCGAGCTCGTCCTCCTGCTGCGAGAAGATCATCGGCTGGGTCCCGTCGACTGCCCCCGAGCAGTCGAGGAGCGGCAGGGCGGTGGCGTCGAGGTCCGCGTCGGACGGAAGCGCGCCGCTCGCCGCGCCCGCGCTGGAGCTCACGTCGACGATCGCGACGACCATCGTCTCGGCCGGAGCGCCCGGCATGCCGCGCTGCTCGTAGGCCAGACACCAGGTGCCTTCGGTATCGGGCGCGGTGACCATCAGGTCGGCGCGGTTCCCCGGCGCGAGGAAGACGTGGTCCCGCTCGTCGGCCGCGTGGAAGGTGATGCCGTCCTGCGCGATCTGGTGCACGTCCAGCGGCGCGCCGGTGGTGTCGCCACAGTCCGCGTCGGTGCTCGGCAGGAGCTGGAGATCCATCTCCTGCGTCACGCCTCCGTGGATCAGCCGCCAGCGCTCGACCGCTCCCGGCGCCAGGACGAGCCGCGGGCGAATCAGGCCGTTCACCTGCACCGAGGTCGGCGCCGCCGCCACCTCGCGGAAGTCGTTGACGGAGAGCGTCGCGTCGCTGCAGGTCGCTCCGGCCGCGAGCGGCGTCGCCGCGTCGAGCGGGATGTGGGTCATGACGAAGATGCGCTCGTTCGCGTCGGCGATGCCGGCGAGCGAGTCCACGTCCCCCTCGACGATGAGCGCCCCGGCCATGCCGTTGGCGACCTGGATCGCCGTGCTGCCGTGAACGTGCGGGTGGTACCAGAAGGTGCCCGGCTCGTGCGGTCGCCCGCGGGTGTCCTGGTCCTCGTCGATGTCGAAGCGGTACTGCGCCGTCGCTCCCGCCGCGTGATGGACCAGCACGTTGTCGCCGTAGAACGACGTCCCCGTCGCGGTCTCCGGCTGCACGTGGAGCCCGTGGGTGTGCAGGTTGGTCTCGTTGAAGTCGTAGCTGGCGCCGCCGGGCGGGCCCACGGCCTGGATGTCGGCGGTCGTCATCGCGTTCTCGAAGTCCACTCGGACCTGCCGCTCGGTCGCTCCGTCCTGGGGCGCGATGCGCAAGGTCGGTCCCGGCAGACCGCCGTTCCAGGTGCGCAGGCAGTACGTCGTTCCGTCGATCGTCACCTCGGCCGCTTCCATGCGGAGCTGGTAGACACCGTCGCCATCGGGCGCCCACTCGGGCGGGTTCACGAAGGTCTCGACGGGCGCGACGAACGCGTCCGAGGCCGAGGCGTCGACGCCGCCCCCATCGGTCTCGTCGCCCATGTCCGTCCCGCCGCCGTCGCCGCCCATGTCGGAGCCCATGTCCGAACCGCCACCGGCGTCTTCTACGCTTTCGTCGGTCGAGTCGTCATCGCCGCACCCGATCCCCATCGCCGCCACGAGCACGACGATCCACCAACCACTCTTCGACTCCACCGACGCTCTCCTTCTCCGCCCGGCATCCGCCACCGAACGACCTGTCGCGGGCGTGAGTGTAACCCAGCGCATGAACGGTCCGTGGCTGGGCCTGTTCGCCCGAGCGGCTTCGGCACCGCGATAGCCTCGGCGCGTTGGCCCTCGGATGCCACAACTGCGGAAAGCCCATCGCCGAGAGCGAGATCCGTGGGTGGCGGGTCGATCGCTTCCTCTGCGGTCGGTCGTTCGCCCTCGACGGCACGCCCGAGCACCCCATCCTGCTTCCTTCGGAGGACCCCTTACCGAGCACGATTGGCCAGCATCGGCATGGCGCTCCGGTCCTTCGATGGCGCGGGCGTGCTCGGGCTCTCCAGAGCGACGGGGTCCGACTCGCTGGGCCCGTGGAGCGAGGCTCGCAGCGCGCGCGCCATCTCGGCGGCGGTGCCATAGCGGTCCGCCGGCTTCGGTGAGAGCGCCTTTCGATGGCCGCCGGCTGACGCTTCCACGGTCCGAAGGGGGGGACCGGGTGGATGTCGGCGATCTGGCGAAGTGCGTCGTCGATCGCGGGGTCGAGGCTCATGGCCTCGGGTCTCGCACGCTCAGCCGCCGTCGTTCTCGCCGGCCAGCAGCTCGGGCACCGACCACAGCACGATGGTGCCGTCCGTGCCCGCAGTCGCGATGACGTCGCCCCCGATGTCGAGGTCGGTGCCGTCGCCCTCGTGCGCGCCCTCCCAGCGAGTCGCCTCGAGGCGACTGCAGCGCCGGCCTCCGGGCGTGGGGACGTCGTTGGGCAGCAAGAGCAGCGTGCCGATCGCGTCCATGGCGAAGACGCGCCCCGACGAGTGGGCGACGAGCCGTTCGACGCGCGCCGACCAGCAGCCGATGCGCTCCAGGCTGGTCGCGTCGAAGACGTGGATCTCTCCCCCGCGGGACGCGGTGACGATGCGCTCCCCCGCGAGCGCGGCATCCTTCAGGCCCGACCGGTGCTCGGTCGGCCCGGGACGGTTCGACGAGGGCCGCGGTGATCGCCGCCCGCTGCCGCCCAGGACGCTCGTGGCCTCGGCGGCGACGACCTCGGCGGCGATCTCGCCCGCGAGCACGGCTGCGGCGGCGTCACGTTCGCGCCCGCTGCGTGGCCGCCCTTGCGCCGGAGTCGTCAGCGGCCGGCCATCACAGTCCGGGGCGCAGCCGCTCGGGAGGATCTGCACCGTGGCATCCGAGTGAGCCGCACCCACCGCGATCCGACCGTCGGTGAGCGGAACGCCGCGGCCGTTTGCGCGCCCGTCCCGCCAGATCGTCGGTGCGCGCTCCTCACCGAGCGCCAGATGCGCGACGCCCGCGTGGTAGGAGAGCACCAGCGCGCTGCCATCGGCCACGAGCTCCACGTCGCCCGCATACGACGGGACGGGGTGGCGCTCGCCGACCCCTCCTCGCGAATCGAGCAGCTGGAGCCAGGCCTCGTCTCGTTCCCGGTCGTGCCAGTACGCAGCGAACGCGCGCCCGTCCGCGGAGCGGGTCAGTCGCCGCCTGGGACCGGCGGGAAGCAGCACCTCGGGCTCGCCCGGCTCAGCGATTCGCCAACGCAAGACCTCGCCCGTCTCCCCGCTCGAGAGCACCACGCCATCGGCGAGTCGAACGCTCGTCACCCGCCCGCCGTGACCCGCGGGTCTGGGCACCGGCCTCCCGCTGCTCCGTTCCCAGACGTCGATGGAGCCACTGGCGGCGGTGGCGATCCACCGCCCGTCAGCCGAGAGGGCGATCGCGGTGGGCTCGTCATCCCGCGTCCGGATCCGCGCCTTCACCTCGAACGAGCTCGCGTCGATGATCCGGACCTCGCCGGCGTAGCCGATCGCGAGCTCCCGCCCATCGGCCGAGAACGCGAGCGCCTTCGGGTGGCCTTCCCCCTCGTACTTTCGTGCCGTCGCTCCTTCGACGACCGAGACCTCTCCGACCCCGGTGCACGCGAAGCGGTCGCCGTTCGGATCCATCGCCACCGCGTTCGGCCGGCAGCTCACCCCGCGGACGGTCTCCGCTTCGCCCGTGGCCAGGTCCACCCGCTGCACCGCGCGGAATGTCTCGAACGCGATGACTGCCCGAGTTCCGTCCGCGTCGAACGCCGCGCAGCGGAACCGGTAGTGGTCGGGGTCCATGACGGCCCCCATTCCCTCCAGCTCGGCGGGTGGGGGCCGGCTCGGCGAGGAGAGCCGGAATCGCTGGTCCGGGCCCTGGAGCTCGACGGTCCCGCAGCCGAGCGCGATCCAAGCGCCATCCTCGCTCCGAGTCGCCGGGGTGATCGCTCCTCGACCGGCGGCGAGGGTCTCCAGCGTCTCGCCCGTGGCCGCGTCTCGAACCCGAAGCTCACCCCGCACCCGCTCGAGCACCTCGAGCCGATCCTCGCGGAACGTCAGCTGGACACTCGTCCCCGGATCGAGGAGCTGGAATGCCAGCGTGCCCAGTCGAGCGGTCGCGTCGTTGGGCACCGGGGTCGTCCCCGCGCGCAAGAAGTCCGGGACGTCGTCGGAGTCGAGGGGCTCGCCGGGCTCGGCAGCCAAACCCACCGGCTCGGAGCGCTCGGTCGAGCCAGGGCTCACCGCGGCCGATGCGCCGGTGGCGGTGACGGGTCCGTCGCTGCTGGCGGATCCGCATGCCGCGAGGAAGACGATGGCGATCGAGGCTCGCATGACCGGACTCTACGACAGTCGAGGCCCCGACCTCCCCGATCGATTCGCGCTCGCTCAGGGCAGCGAGCCGTTCGACGGCGCGTCAGGCGCACTGGCTTCGACGACGCAGCATGAGCCGCCAGGTTCCAAACTCGTGGCGCCGAGTCTCGCACGCTCCCGGCGAACGAGAACACTGCTAGGATCGGGCCGTGCCTGCCCCGGTCCCGTGGGTTGCCGTCGACCGCCCGACGCCCTCCGACTTCCTGCTCTCCTCGTCGCTGGCGACCGAGGCGGCGATGAAGCTGAGCGGTCCGGAGGCCGTGCACCCGGACGCGTTGCGAAGCTACGCCGTGCACTACCTGGCCAACTGGGCGAACTCGCATTGCGTGCGAGAGGACGGGTCGACGTTCACCGGCTCGTTCAAGCACTTCTTCCGCAAGACGCGCTGCCACCCCGTGCTGGTCGACGCCGCGCAGGAGGGGCTCGCACACCTCGGCGCCGAGGGGAGCATCGCCGCGTTGAAGAAGGGCACGCGCATCGTTCGTCAGCTCGACGAGTCGCACATCGAGATGTACTTCACCGGTCGGGGCTCGGGCTGGCAGGCCATCACGGGCAGCGTGAACCGCTCGCTGGAGCGGGTGCGTCTTCCGAACGAAGATCGGCTCGACCGGTGCGCACGCTGGACCCGAGACCACGAGGCCCTCCAGCTCATCGATGGCGCTGAGCATCGGGAGCTCCTGCAGGAGCGGCGGAACGCCCTGTCCGGCCCCACGCAGCTGCCGTGGACTCCGTTCTGGGAGTGGGGGCTCTGACCCGAGCCGACCTCAGGTGCGCCGGGTCCGGTGACGGCGGAGGAAGAGAAGCATGACCAATGCGATCGGAAGCATGCTCCCCGCGCGTGGGCCCGCGCTGCACCCGCTGCCACCGGTGTCGACACGCACGGGCTCGCTGAGCTCGCTGGCGTTGCCAGCCTGATCGAGCACACGGACCCAGGCGAAGATGCGCGCGCCCTCGTCCGACTCACTGCCCCAGCCCCAGAGCTGGCCGTCCCAGTCGTGGACGAGGAGCTTGTCCGGCTCGCCGGTCGGCGCGGTCTCGTCGTCGGTGAAATAGACGGCGTACGTCAGCCGCTCGACGGGCGCGATGTCGTCGGTGGCGTCGATCTCGAAGTGGAAGGTGTTCAGCCGGCCACAGCCGTAGGCGCCGCAGCCACCGCCACTCGACATCAGCTGCGCCGAGGTGATGGTCGGGCGGCTCGGAGGGGTCGAGTCGACGACATCGGTCCGGGGGATGATGGTGCCGCCGAGCGTCATGACCGGCTCGCCGTCGGGATGGCGCCAGAGCGGCACGCCCGCGCTGCTGAACGCGTCGCCGCCCGCATCGGCCATCGCACCGGCCACGTTCGCCGGGACGGGGTCGATCTCTTCGGCCGGGACGGAGTGGTAGAGGGCGTAGCCCAACACCACACCGGGAGAAGGCTCTTCTGCGAGCGAACAGGCCAGGGCGACCGACCCCGACGAGACGATCGCCAACGAGAGCGCCAGGATGTGCCATCGCTTCATGGCCCGGTGTCTACGCAAAGGGTGGGCCAGCCTGGCGATGGGACGGATCAGTCGATGGGAGCAGGCCTATCGCCGGAGTTCCGCTTCCGTGCGATGGCGCGGGCCTGCGCGATCAGCGTCATCAGCTCGTCGGCGTCGAAGGTCCCGACGCGCTCGGCCAACCACGCTGCCGCGCTCTGCTCGTCCCGGGCGATGTGGAAGCGCCGGTGGGCCAACACGAGCATCCGAATGACGGAGCGCAGGACCATGGAACGGGTCGAGGTCCCGAGCATCACCGCGCAGCTGTAGCTGTTGGGCGACGAGAGCAGCGACTTGATCACCTCGGCCTGGCGCGCGCGAACCTCCGCCTCCGGCGGCTCGGCGGTCTCTTCGATGATCGCCACCATGCCCACGGCCTCGGCTCGCTGCCGTGCGCGGGTCAGCCGAAGAACGCTCTCGATGTGCGTGAGCGCCGCGCGGGTCATCCTCCCCGTGCGCACCTGCACCACGACGTTCCGGCAGCTCGCGAGCACGTTGTCGCCGTCGTCGATGTGGACGTCGAGCTCGATCACGGCAGCGAATCGCGGAAGACGTACAAGCCCACGCCGAGCACGATCGCGAGCAGCACGACGACGACCGCGAGCATCGGGATGGCGGCCTTGTCTTTCGTCGGCGACGAGGGCGTGTTTCGAACGGCGGCCTCCGGCTCCGGCGCCGCGCCGGGCTCGCGGAGCGACGCGCGCAGCGCATTCGCCATCTCGGCGGCGGTGCCATAACGGTTCGCCGGCTTGGGCGAGAGCGCCTTCTCCACGACCCGGTGGAGCGCTTCCGGTAGGTCCGGCTCGAGCTCGCGGAGCGGCGTGGGGCCTTTCTCGAGGAGCGTGATGACGCGCCCGCCGACCACTCCGTCGAAGGGCGGCTTGCCGCAGAGGAGGCAGTAGAGCAGCAGCCCGGCCGAGTAGAGATCGGTGCGCTGGTCGAGCTCGTCGCCCTGAGCCTGCTCCGGCGCCATGAAGCGCGGGGTGCCGACGATCTCGCCGGTGAGCGTCAGGTGCCGCTGGCGGACCTTGGCGATGCCGAAGTCGAGCACCTTCAGCACGCGCGCCCCCTTCTCGTCGCGATGGAGGAAGACGTTGGGCGGCTTGAGGTCGCGGTGGACGATGTCGTGCTTGTGCACGGCGTCGAGCACGTCGAGGAGCTCGCCGATCAGCGCGACCGCTTCTTCGGGCGTGGTCTTCCCCCGCCGGAGGATCTCCGTGAGCGGCTCGCCCTCGAGCTTCTCCATCACGAGGTAGGGCCCGTGCTGCGGGTCGACGTCCAGATCCATGACGTCGACCACCCCCGAGCTCTGGACCGAGGCGGCCGCGCGGGCCTCCTGGAAGAAGCGGTCCAGGTGCGTCGACTCGCCCTTCATCGAGGCCCGGAGGACCTTCACGGCCACCGAACGCTCCAGCTTGAGGTGGGTCGCCGAGTAGACGGCGCCCATGCCGCCCTCGCCGAGCACCGAATCGAGCCGATAGCGCCCGCTGAGCACCTTCCCAAGCAGCTCGGTCGCCTCCTCTTCCCGCGGCATCGGCCGGACGATACCAGAGCCCTCGGCGGCCCGATGCCCCTACGAACTCCGAGTCGTCCGTTGACGATGGGTCTGCGATCGTCTAAGTGGTATTACCAATTGTCGCCAGAGGTCCGGCGACTGTCGAACGGGGTGTAAGACGTTGCGTGTGAATCGCCAGAGCGAGCTTCGCTCGCGTCGATTTCAACTACCGCTGATCCTCAGCGTGAGCCTGCTGGCTTCGCTGCTGGGGTGTGACGGGAACATCGGATCGGTGGAGCCCCCCGAGGTCGAGCCGCCGCCGTACGAGCCCCAGCCGGGCCCGCTGCGACGGCTCGCCGCCCACGAGTACCGGCACACGATCGAGGACCTCTTCGGCGACATGGTCGTGCCGCCGGCGTCGCTCCCCGCGGACGAACGGCCGGGCGGCGAGTTCGGGCTGATCGCGGTCGGCGTCTCGACCTTCGCGCTCAGCGGCAGCGGCGCGCGGAGCTACGAAGAGGCGGCCTACGCGGTCGCCGAGCAGGCGATGGCGTCGGACGAGCGCGACGCCTTCATCGGCTGCACGCCCGGCGGCGTCACCGACGACGCCTGCGTCGACCAGTTCGTCCGGACCTTCGGCCGCCGCGCCTGGCGCCGGCCCCTCTCGACCGACGAGCGGCAGCGCATCGTCGCCATCGCCCACGACGCGGCCGTTCGCTTGGACGACTTCCACGGCGGCCTCGAGTTCGCGATCGCGTATCTGCTGCAGAGCCCCTACTTCATCTACCGCGCCGAGGTCGGCTCGCCCTCCGAGTCGAACCCCGGTTGGTACGAGCTCTCCGATTGGGAGGTCGCCACCCGCCTGAGCTACTTGCTCTGGTCCGGTCCGCCCGACGACGCGCTCCTCGACGCGACCGCCGCCGGCGAGCTCGGCACCCCGGAGGGGATCGAGGCGCAGGTCCACCGGATGCTCGAAGAGGAGGAGAAGACCCGCCGCGGCATCCGCGCGTTCTTCGACGACATGCTCCTGCTCGAGCGGCTCCTCAACGAGGAGCTCGTCGCCAAGGATCCGGAGCAGTTCCTCCACTACAACGCCGACGTGCCCCCCAGCGCCCGCGAGGAGACGCTGCGCTTCGCCGAGGACATCGTCCTCCGCGACGCCGACTACGGCGAGATGTTCACCGGCCGCCGCACCTTCATCGACCGCACGCTCGCGTCGGTCTACGCGGTGCCCGCGCCCTCGCGCGAGGGCTTCGGGCTCTACGAGATCCCGGAGGACTCGGACCGCCGCGGCATCCTGGGCCAGCTCTCGCTGCTCATGGGCTACTCGAACAAGACGACCTCGTCGGCGACCAAGCGCGGCGCCTACCTCCGGCGGGTGCTCATGTGCCAGCCGATTCCGCCGCCGCCGCCGGACATCGAGACCACGCTGCCCACCGCCTCGGACGCGCCGACGCTCCGACAGCGGGTCGCGCGCCACCTCGAGGAGCCGGTCTGCGCCGGCTGTCACAACCTGATGGACCCGCTCGGCCTCTCGCTCGAGAACTTCGACGCCATCGGTCGCTACCGCACCGAGGAGAACGGCGAGACCATCGACGCGAGCGGCTACCTCGACGGCCGCGACTTCGAAGACACGCCGGGCCTCGGCCGGGCGCTCGCCGCCTCGGAGACCACGAGCCGCTGCCTGGTGCGCACGATGTACCGCTACGGCACCGGCCACGCGGAGCGCCCCGCCGAGACGGCCATCCTCCGCGACCTGCACGAGCAGTTCCTCGAGTCCGGGCGGAGCGTGCAGACGCTGATCACCGCGCTCGCGACCAGCGAGGGCTTCCGCCTCGTCGCGCCGCCGGAAGAAACCATCTCCACCGACGCCGAAGGGAGCGAGGTCTCCGAATGAGCTTCATCAAGAAGAAGAAGACGATCGGTCGTCGCACGGTCCTTCGAGGTCTCCTCGGCGGTGCCGCCGTCGGCGTCGCGCTGCCGACGCTCGAGATCGCGATGAACGACAGCGGCACCGCCTACGCCGACGGCGGCGGGTTCCCCTGTCGGTACATGACCTGGTTCTGGGGCAACGGTGTCCACCGCGAGGGCTGGACCCCTTCGGCGGCGCCCGCCGTCACCGACATGACGAGCCCCGACTACTCGTGGATGCCGCTCTCCATGCCGCTGATGGAGCACGCCGCGAAGATGTCGCTGGTCACCGGCTTCAACGTGCGGACCAGCGGGCAGATCCCGCACGAGTCGGCGGCCGCCGGCATGCTCTCCGGGTCGTCGCTCCTGGTGACCGACGAGCGGAACATCTGGCAGCAGCCATCCATCGACCAGCTCATCGCGGCCGAGGTCGGCAACGACACGCTCTTCCCCTCGCTCCACATCTCGGGGACCGAGTTCACCAAGTCCATCTCCCACAAGGGGCCGGACGCCTCGAACCCCTCGGAGCCCTCGGCGTTCAAGGTCTACCAGGATCTGTTCGGGACCAGCTTCCGCGCACCGGGCGAGGGCGGCATCGTCGACCCGCGGCTGGCGCTGCGCCGGAGCGTGCTCGACGCCGTCGGTGAGGACGCCCGCCGGCTCCAGAGCCGGCTCGGTCGCTCCGACCGGCTGCGCATCGAGCAGCACTTCACCGCCATCCGCGAGATCGAGCGGCGCCTGCTTCGCCTGGAGCTCGACCCGCCGAACTACGCCGCGTGCATGCGCCCGGAGATGCCGCCCGAGTCGATCGGCTTGGACGACAACGGCCGGCCGCAGGTGGGCGTGCGCAACCAGCTCATGGCCGACCTGACCGCGATGGCCTTCGCCTGCGATCAGACCCGCGTGCTGACCTACCTGCTCACCCCGCCGGTCTCGGACGTGGTCTTCCCCATCGACGAGCTCGACTTGGTCATCGACGACGGCGTCCGCCTGCTCAAGGGTCACCACGACCTGACGCACAACGAGCCGGACGACGACATGCCGAAGGTCCGCGCGATCTTCCTCTACATCATGGACCGGCTCGCGGACTTCGTGCGCACGCTGGACTCGATCCCCGAGGGCGACGGCACGCTGCTCGACAACTCGCTGGTCCTCGCGACCACCGACTCGAGCAACCCGCGGCTGCACAGCCTCGAGGACTTCCCCATCGTGCTCTTCGGTGGCGCCGGCGGTCGCGTGAAGATGGGCACCCACGTCCACAGCCCCGACGCGAACGCGTCGAACGTGCTCATGACCATCGCGCGCGCGATGGGCCTGCAGCTGGCCTCCATCGGCCTCGGCGATGGCTTGACCCGCGACGGTGTGTCGCAACTGGAGCCTTGATCATGAAGAACGCGCTCACTCCTCTCGTGTTGCTCTCGCTCGCTGGCGCCTTCTCTTGTGGCGGCGGCGGCCCCGAAGGCGAGACCCAGTCCGCCGTCGTGACCACCATCGGCTTCGCCGCGCGCAACGGCGAGATGGCCGGCGATTTCGAGGTCTCCGACGGCATCGATCTCGACGGGCGCATGAGCGACCGGACCGACATCGACTCCTGCCGGAAGTCGGACTTCGTCGCGCCCGACGGGCGCCCGGGCATCGACAACCAGTTCACCTACCTCTTCGAGACCGTCGAGGACATGGCGGAAGAGGGCACCATCGAGGGCATCATCCAGGGCTCGATCAACGGCGGCCGCTTGCTGCTCATGATCGAGGTCGACGACGTTCAGGACTGGACCAACGACGACTCCGTCAGCGTTCGCGTCTTCAACGGCGTGGGCACCCCGAACCTGGCCTCGGACGGCTTCATCGTCCCCGACCAGACCTTCGACATCGACCCCGACTCGCCGATCAACGTCGGCAGCGGCCGCATCGTCGACGGAGTGCTCGAGACCGACCCCTTCGAGGTCGAGCTCCCGATGGCCTTCTTCAACGTCTTCTTCGATCTCCGCCTGGTCGACGCTCGGGTCCGCGCCAACATCGGCCCCGAGGGCGTCACCGATGGCGTCATGGGCGGCGCGGTCACCATCGACCAGATCCTCGAGATCGCCGCGATGGCCGACGAGATGCAGGAGGTCCAGTACGGCGGCCTGCTCATGGGCGTGCTCCCGGGCATGGCCGACATGGTCCGCGTCGACGGCCGCTGCACCGCGCTCTCGGCCAACCTCTACTTCGAGTCCCGGCGGGCGTTCCTCTACCCCGGCGACCCGCCCCCCGCGACCGACGACGAGTGAGCTGGCGCGCCGGGAGCATGGACCCCATCCTCCCGGCGTGACCCCGTTCGAGACCATCGGCGGCGAGCCCGCCCTGCGCGAGATCATCGATTCGTTCGTCGACGCCTGCTTCGACGACGTGATGATCGGCTTCATGTTCCAGAAGGCGAGCCGGGAGCGCGTGAAGCGCTTCGAGTACGAGCACGCGGCCGAGCACCTGGGGGCGGGGGTGACGTATGGCGGGCGGCCGCTCGGGGATGCGCATGCGCGGCACAAGATCTTCGGCGGGCAGTTCGACCGGCGACTGACGATCCTGCGGCGGACGCTGGAGCGGCACGGGGTGCCGGCGGAGATCCGGGACGCGTGGTTGGCGCACCACGAGGGGCTGCGTGAGGTGATCACGCGGGACCGGCCGGGCGAGTGCGTGGGGGAGGGGTGATCTCGGTTGCCACTTGGGCGCCATGAGGACGCCAGAGAGACTCTGGCGTACGCTGACCGTGATGGGCACTGAGGAGACTGATCCCGAAACAGAATCCGAGCGAAGTCGGAAGTGGATCGATGAGACGATACCTGCCGCCACGGGTACAGGAGCGGCAGTCGTCGCGGCATCGGTCGGCATAGATCCAGCTGCCGCGAGCTTCGTCGGCTTGAGCGTAAATCGAGCGGTAGCCGGCCTCCTTCCGAGCCTTCGTCGCCGTTTGGAAGCTCTGCACAGCAGTATTCGCCGCCCCTGGGAAGGAGTCGAGGATCCAGAAGCGGAGTTCTGGGCTCGGGTTCAGGCACGCGAGTCGGCGCAGGAGGTATGGTTTCTTGCGGCGACCCGTCTCCACGAGCTCGTGAGCCCCCTTGCTGCCGAAATGCTCGGGGTTTTGGTTAGGGACTACGTGGAGCGAGATGCATTTCCGGACCGTCTTTTTCACGCGACGTGCCGTACCTTGCGAGAGATCCAGAGTGACGAAATCGGCGATCTCCAGACACTCTTGGCGCGGTTGATGGAAGTGCCAGAGGGATCGCCACTGGTGCGGGCATCAGTCGATGCTGTGAAGATGAGAGTCCGGTTCACCGAAGTCGATGAGACGACGACTGGCAGAGTCTTCAAGACCACTCCGAGTGCGTGCGACTACCGTGCGGAAGCCAGCACAGCTGCAACCTTCAGACTGATGGCGAGGACCGGGTTGGCTCGACCGGTTGGAACTGAGGTAAGTGGTTGCGCTATCGACCTCGAACGAACCGTGGCCGGCCGGCTTTCGCAGATCTTCAAGCCCACGCGTGCAAGGAGCGTGGACTAGGTGGGCCTGGGAGCCGATGGGGTTTATGAGCGGGTACTCCGTGGAGACCCACTGGTGCCTGCGGATCTCGATGCGCTGATAGCGGGCCGCGTCGCAGAAGGTACTCTTCTCGAGTACAAGGCGGGCGCCTGGCTGAAGAAGTCCGCAGGACATGCGAAGCCGGGCCGCCCTACAAAGCCGGCTCACAAGCTCCGAAAGTACATCAGCGGGTTCATGAACGGTGCTGGGGGCGTTCTGGTCGTTGGCGTGGACGCGGAGTCTCCAAATGGCTGGTGCGTGACAGGGGCCAGCGCGCCAGGGGGCAAGTCCTTGGGGGACTGGGCTGCTCGGGCGCTAGACGAGGTGGCGCTGCTAACCGATCGAGTACCCCAAGTTCAAGTTGTGCGGCACGCAGATGGCGATGTCTTGCTGGTGGGGGCGGCACGGTCCCTGAACCTGGTGCCGTGCATAGAAGCGAAGGAGCGCGTCTTTTACATTCGTGTGTTCGACTCTACTGTTCCAGTGCCGCCCTATCTGGTTCAGGACATTCTCTTGGGCAGGCGAGCTCACCCGCATCTTCGTTGCCATCTGCAGCGAGCCGATGTCGGTGCGCCGGACAGTACTGGAACCGGCACATTCTCCGCACACCTAGTTGTCCAGAATGTGGGCCTCGCATGGGCCCATCGGGTGGTCTGCGGAGCGGTTCTCTACGCAGCCTCGCCCGCCAGAATTGGGCACGGTCGTGAGTCGACCCACCTGTCTCCAGAGCTTAGGGTGCAGCTCGATGTGGGCCCGCCGTCGGCGGCCTACGTTCTTCAGCACACGGTCTGCACCTGTCGCTCCAAACAACGCGACCCACGGGCTAGCAACGAAGTATCACTTCCGCCGTTCGAGGCTGCGAAGTTTCAACTTGGGGTCAGACTGCCAGCGACGACCGAGTCGGTGGATTGGGCCGCGGCGGTGTACCTTGTGCCGGACGGGTCACCGCCAGTCTGGTGGCAACTCTCCACGACACTGCAGAGCGGCGACCGAGGGGCGCGGGGCGCGAGCATCGCGCGCGTATTGGACCCTGGGCGTCCGACCGTCTCGGCCAACCGCACAAGCGACGACTGACGAGTCGTCCGGTGACTAGGTGCGTCGAGGAATGCTGGACGAGAATCGGACTGCGCGTGTTTGAGCCTGCATCAGCGAGTCACATTGCAGGGGCACGAAGCTCTAGAACGGCGTCACACAGTGCATGGTCTTTAGGAAGTGGGCTAGGGCTTCGGGTTCGGGGAAGATTGTGAATCGATTGTGATGGAAAAGTTCGAGTTGATTTCGGACACTTGCGGGTTTGTTGATGTCGATCCGAATGAGTCTATTAGTCATGCTGCCAATCGCGTTTAGTGCTGTCTTATCGGTGCCGTGAATCGTAAACACTCCTCTCTGAGCAATGATTCTAGGCGTGGCGTGAGTGGGATAGATTGCCAATGCTGGCGCGTTGCTGTGATTGGAGCCGTCGTACTTGAACGCGGTCGGACTCTCTTTGGCCATGCCCGGAAGCCAGTGGGCCGAGAGGTCTCCTCCAGGGGTGACCACGCCTCTCCAGCCGAGAGAAGACTCGTTCAGTGAGCATGCGTCCATAACCCAAACGCTGGGCGTGTCCTTGTCCGTGGCACCTTGAACTGCGAACCAAAGTGCGACAAGTGGATCCTCCGTCCAGTCGAGAAGCCTTGTCGGTATTCCGTAATGCTGAGCGGCGAAGTACCAGTCCCAGTCATCCTGCGGAGGATGGGATAGTAGCGTACGAGCGCGACTTCTGAACATCTGCACCATGGACACTTCGTCACAGTTCGTTCTCCAAACTGCTCCCGGCAGTAGGTCGTGCGTGTTGCTGCCGATACCACGAAACCACACTGCGGTGTCTGCGGTCGAGTTGGTTCCAAGGAGTCGAGCGCACGATTTCTGAACCTTCTTGGTAAAGGAGGCGAGTGAGTGGGCTGTGAAAGTCTTCGTGGTCATCTGCCTCGGTGTTCCTTCTGCCAAGTGTCGGAGTATCCCGAGGGCGGCGTCCACATTGGCGGGTGCGAGCAAAGAGATGAGAGCATAGAGCGTGGAGCCCAGGGTCGTACAGCCATCAGCGCCGAAGTGGATTGAGGTTCGAGGACGTTCTGGATACGCTGCGCGAGGAGGGGTGGATGTCCTACGTCGAACGAATCAAGGCGATCGCGAAGCGGGCGCCTACGCAGATACCGGTGCTCGATACGGAGGAGGCGACGAAGAACGCGCTGGTGATGCCGTTCATCGCGGCTCTCGGCT
>CAYXAP010000060.1:0-57896 GCA_964462035.1 uncultured Sandaracinus sp. | reverse complement strand
CGTGAGTGGCACACGCGGGCCAAGTGGCTCCGCGGAGCCAGACGGAATGCGTGGGCCGAGGGCGTCACTCGCCGTCGAGCTGCAGCGCGACTCGCACCGAGGCGGCGAGGTAGTGCGCGACGGCGACCGAGCGGGGGCGGGCGATCGATGTCCACACGCCACCGTGGCCCACGTGGACGTGGAACACGCTTCGTTGTTGACCCTTCGGGTCCTCGCCCTGAACGACCCGTACGGCGTCGAGGCCGGCACGCTCCACGCGCCCGCGGGCTCGCAAGCGGCCGGTCCGGAAGGACAAGTGGCTCGGCCCGAGCACGAGCTCGCCCGACCGATGCCATGAGGCCAAGAAGGTCCCGACGAACGCTCCGTAGGCCGAGAGCACGAGACTGGCCGGATGGAGCAGCGTTCCGAGCAGTCCTCCGGTCGTCATCACTCCAACCACACCCATCATCGCGGCATCGCTCAGGTCGACTCGGTCCTTCCAGCGGATGCGAAACGCGCCGTCCTTCGGCGGCTCGCGGTAGGCGCCGGGTGACGACGGCTCGACTTCGACCTCCACTCCCGGGGGCACCGGTGGAAGCCGCGGACCTTCGACCTCCTGCGTGA
Source organism: uncultured Sandaracinus sp. (assembly GCA_964462035.1). GTDB lineage: Bacteria > Myxococcota_A > Polyangia > Polyangiales > Houyiibacteriaceae > UBA1660. The sequence continues at coordinate 57,293 of CAYXAP010000060.1, read as the reverse complement.
GCCGACTGCGGCGATGAACGCGCAGCTGGGCGCCGCAGTAGTGGCAGTCCTTGGCGACCACGGATCGATGCTGAGCGAAGGGGCTCAGCGCCGACCGGCACGCGGTGCATTGGAGCAAGCGCTCAGATCGCGCCCGGGAACTGCTCGAGGCAGTCCATGTAGCCGAGCGCGACGAGCTGGCGGCAGACCTCTTCGTTCATCTCGCCCGCCTCCTGCGCGTGGCGCACGGCCTCGCCGCCGCCCTGGAGCCAGCGCGTGCGGTCCTGGGCGCCGAGCTGCTGGCCGCTGAGGATGCGGAGGTAGCGCATCGCGACCGGGTTGTTGCGGCCGTTGAGCTCGCGTCGCTCGTTCGGGTCGGAGCCGAGGTCGAAGAGCACGTAGGTCAGGCTCGAGCGCAGGATGAGCTTCCAGTCGCCGCCGCGAATGACCCGGCGGTTCTCCTGGAAGTCGCTGAAGGCGACGTGGGGACCGGCCGGCGGAGCGCCACGGAGGAAGCCCATCAGGCTCCGGCCCTCGAAGGTCTCGGGGACGGCGACGCCGGTGGCCTCGAGAATGGTCGGGCCGATGTCCATGGTGCTGACCGTCTGCGCGACGCGGCTGCCGGCCTCGGTGACGCCGGGCCAGCGAACGACGAGCGGCACGTGGAGCAGCTCCTGGAAGATCGAGTGGCCGTGGCCCCAGCTGCCGTGGTCGTCGAACTCCTCGCCGTGGTCGCTGGTGATGACGAAGATGGTGTCGTCGGTCAGGCCGAGGTCGTCCATCTTCTCCAGGAACTCCGCGAGTTGCGCGTCGTGGTAGCTGACCTCGCCGTCGTAGAGCGCCTCGAGGCGGCGACGATCGCTCGCGTCGAAGGTGACCGCCGGCGGGTTCTTCTTGGCGTCCTCGAGGAGGAGGTGGGTGCGGCGGTTCTGGACCTGACCCGCGTAGTCGGTGCGCGCGTCGTAGCGGTGCAGGTACTCGTCGGGCGGGTCGTAGGGCACGTGCGGATCGATCGTCTGGATGTAGACGAACATCCGATCGTCGTCGTGGTGCTCCTCGATCCACTCGGCGGCCTCGCCGAAGACGTTCTCGGCTTCGGTGCTGCGCTGCTCGCGGATGTAGTTCGTGTAGTGGTCCCAGCCCTGGTCGAAGCCGAAGGCGCGCGAGACGTAGCCGTTCGCGATGAAGCTCGAGGTCGCGAAGCCCGCGTCCTTGTAGACCTCGCCGAGCGTGGTCAGCGACTGCGGCAGGCGAGAGGCATCGTTCTTCGCGCCGTGGGTCGCCGGGAAGGTGCTGGTCAGAATCGACGCGACCGCCGGCTTGGTCCAGTTCTCCGGCGACTGCGCGTGCTCGAAGACGGTGCCCGCCGCGGCGACGGCATCGAACGCGGGCGTGTCGACGCGGGTGCCCGAGTTGTAGGGCTTGAGCTTGCTGGCCCGCATGGTGTCGATGCAGAGCACGACCACGTGCCGCGCCTGCGGGAGCGCGCCGAGCTCGACGCGCGGGACGGCCACGAGCGCTTCGCTCAGCAGGAGCGCCTCGCCGCCGCTGGCGGCGACGTCGAGGCGCACGATCTTCCCGGCGAGCGAGCTCAGGTCGATGCGCTCGCGGCCCCAGCCGCTCCCAGCGGAGAACGAGCCGAGGTCGGTGGCGCTGCCGCCTTCCGGCGTGGCCTTCACGGTGACGTTCACGCCCTCGCCCTGGGCCGCGTGGCCGAGCACGAGCGTTCCGTCTTCGGGCACGTCGACGTACCAGCTCCAGCTGCCGGGGCTGGCGATGCGGAGCGCCTCGCGGGCCTCGCCGCCGGCCTCGGCGCGGGTGCGGAGCGGACGGGGCGAGTCCGGCTTGGCCGCGTCGGCGCCGGGGGCGATCCGGATCTCGGCGACCTCGAAGGAGACGTCGGCGCCGTCCACCGAGCTCACGTCCTGGCTGCGGAGGAGGATGTAGTTTTCACCAGCGCGGACCTGGTCGGCCGTGGCGCTCACGGCGATGTCCTTGAACCCACCGCGGCTGACCTCGGGCGAGCCGAGCGCGTCGCTGTTCAGGTAGACCGTGATCTGCTCCGAGCCCACGGCCTTGAGTCGCAGGTGGATGGTGATCGCCTGGGCGCGATCCATCGGGAAGTAGACCCGGCCCATGTTGCCGAAGCGGGTGACTGGCTCGCCGTCGACGATCTGGTCCTCGCCCCAGCCGCTGTTCCAGTCGCCGCTGGTGTACTTGGGCCGCGCGGTGGTGCCGAAGTCGAGGAAGAGCGAGCCATCGTGGCGAACGTCCGCGAGGTGAGCCAGCTCGACCAGATCGAGGTGGGTGCGCAAGTCGGACGGGGCCTCATCGGGCTCGCCGCCACCGGTGCTGCCACCGCCGCCGCCGCCGGTGTTCTCGCTCGTCTCGCCGCCCTGCTCCTCGTCGTCGTCACCGCAGCCGAGGGGCAAAGCGATCGCCCCGCCCAAGAGGGCCAGGGCGAGGGTCCACTGCATTCGCCGATGCATCGATTCCTCCAATGAATGGAACCGTTTCGCCCACGGTTCCCATTCCTGTGTCAGGGACCCCGGCTATCACGCGAGGCCGCGCCTGTCGATCCGGTCAGTCCCGCAGGCGGAAGCCGTTGGCGTTGCGCTCGACGTAGAGGCCCCCGATCTTCCGGAAGTCCCCAGTGATGACGAGGATGCCGTGCTCCGGAGGGAAGCGGGCCTGGGCGACCTCGAGGAGGTCCTCGCCGGTGACGTTCTCCAGGGCTCGGTAGTGGCTCTCGAGCGTCATGGGCGCGCGCCCCATGGCCCAGGCGCGCCCGAGCACGCCGGTCAGCCCCGAACCTTCGAGGCGCTGCCTCAGTCGAGACCAGATCCGTGTGCGGGCGGCCGCGACCTCTTCTTCGGAGAAGGGCTCGGAGCGCACCGAGCGCAGCTGGGCGAAGAGATCTCGGACCGCGCCCTCGACGTCCGGGGGATGGAAGGCCGACTGGATGTAGAGCACGTCCGCCCCCTCGCTCGCCGAGAGGTAGGCGTGGGCGCCGTAGGTGTAGGAGTGCGTCTCCCGGAGGCTGCCGTTGAGCCGCGAGCTGAAGGTCCCGCCGAGCAGATCGACGATCATCTCGTAGGCGAGCCGATCCGGCTCGGTCAGGGCCGGCGCCGGCCGCGCGAAGACGATGTAGGCCTGCGGCAGCGACATGGGCCGGCTCAGCGCCGCGTGTTGCGGCGTGCGCTCCTGGAAGGGTGTCACCGCCTTGCGCGCGACCGGGTCCCGCTCGGCGCCGAAGTGCGCGTCGAACGCCTCCAGCATCGCCGGGACCTCGATCTCGCCGATCACGATCACCGCGCGCTCGTCGGCGGCGAAGCGCTCGCGGCGACAGGCGTCGATCGCCTCGACATCGTAGCCCCGGAACGAGGAGCGCCAGCGGCGCATCCCCTGCTCGACGTCGGCCTCGCGCCCCTTGAGCTCGTCGAGCGCGGCGACGCGGGAGGCGGAGAGCGGATCGTCGTTGGCGTGCTCGAGGATCTCGAGCACCCGGCTCCGAATGGGGTCGATGGTCTCCGCGTCGGGCGGCGGTCCATCGAGGACCGAGGCCAGCGCCTCCATGGTCGCGGGGAGCTCCTCGTTCGTGCAGCTCACCTGGAGGTACGCGCCGTTGGCGTCGGTCGCGCTCGATGCGCTTCGACCGAGCCGGTCCTCGAGGGTCTCCTCGAGCACTGCGGTGGTCAGGTCCAGCAGACCGACCGGGTACGCCCCGTCGTCGCCGCGGCGAGTCTGAACGCGGATGACGAGCTTCGAGGAGTCGTGGTCCGCCACGTACCAGAGCGTGCCGCCGGGACGGGTCACGCCCCGCACGGTCGGGAAGGCCGGCGCGGTCATCGGCTCGACCTCGGGCGCGCTGGGCCGAGCGTCGGCCGGCGTGGTGACGAGCGGGCTACGCGGCGCGGGCAGCGGTGCTCGGCAGCCGAACGAGCCAGCGAGAACGACGAGGAGCGAGAGTGTCAGCGTGCGACTCATGTCAGTTCCCCCTCGAGATGCGTGCGATGCCATCGCCCAAGGCCGCTTCGGAGTGCCGCGCGTTCAACACGATGCGGCGGTCGAGCGAGAGGATGGTGCGGGCGGCGTCCCGGATCGACTCGCGGGTGACGGCGTCGTAGCGCTCCTGCTCGTCTTCCGAGGAGCGGGGCTCCCCGAGCATGGAGAAGGTGCGGACGAGCCGGCCGGCCCGCCCCAGGGACGAACGGGCGACGAAGCCTCGGACGCGGCGGCGGAGGCTCTCGACCTCGGACTCGTCGAGGAGCTCGCGCTGGAGCGCGCCGAGCTCGCGGTCGATGATCTCGAGGAAGGGCTTCATGGCGGTCTCGCGCGAGCCCGAGAGCTGAATCTGGAACTGCGACCCACGCTCGTGACTCTCCTGGCGGACGCTGACCGACATGACGTCGGGTGAGGGCAGCTCGTCCCGCAGCCGCTTCCGGAGATGGACCGCGATGTAGTCGAGCTCGGCGTCGCCCTCCGCGTAGTACGCGGGCGACGGCCAGGTGAGGATCAGCCGAGGAATGGTCAGCCCCGAGCGGTAGTCGATGTCGACGCCCTCGGTGAGCGCGCGCGGACCGACCAGCTCCGCGCGCTCGGGGGCGTCGCCCCCGCGCACGTGGCCGAGGAAGCGCTCGACCAGCGGCATGATCTCTTCCTGGGGACGCGGCGAGACGATCGCGACCACCGCGTTCGCGGGCGTGTAGTAGGTCTGGTGGAACCACTGGATGTGCTGGAGCTCGAGCGCTTCGACGTCCTCTTCCGGTCGCCGTCCGCGCCACATCGGATGGTCGTCGGGGTAGAGCTCTTCGAGCGGGAGTCGGCGGATCCGGGCCACGGGCCCCTCGCGGGCGAAGGAGCGCTCGTCGCTCTCGTTGATCACGACCCGGCGCTGGGTGGCGACGGCGTCTTCCGAGAGCCCCTCGAGGAGGTAGGCCATCCGCTCCCCCTCACCATAGAGGGCGAGGCCGAGCGCGGCGTCGGGAAGCTCCGTGCAGTAGCGGGTCTCGTCATCGCTGGTGAACGCATTGATGTACGTCGCTCCGGTGGGCTCGAGAAGCCCATGAAAGCCGTTCGCCATCCTCGCTTGAGGAGCGAACATCAGGTGCTCCGTGAGGTGAGCCAGACCGGTGTAGTCCTCCGGGTCGTCGGCGTGTCCCACCCGGTAGCTCACGCAGAGGGCCGAGAAGCTCCGACCGAAGATCTGGCGCCCGACCACGCGAAGCCCATTCGGCAGGGTCTCGCTCCAGACCCTCGTCGGCGCGGGCGCGGGCGGCTCGTCGGGGGTCGCGGTCGGCGGCGGCGATGGTGGCTCCGCAGGCTCCTCGGGCGCCGCCGGTTCGGCGGTGGGCTCGGGCTCGGGAGTCGGGGCGGTGGAGTCCGACGCTTCCTCGGAGCCCTCCCGAGTCAACTCGGGAGCATCGGTCGCCGCAGGCTGCGCTCTACCGACATTCAACGCCAAGAACCAAAACAGCAAAGTCAAGCGTTGCATCGGGCTTTCTGTTGCACGAAGTGCGCGGCGGGGCCAACGAATCCCCCACGTCGCGAAATGAAGCGGGCTCACGAAGTCCGCGATCCGTTGCTACGCTGAGCCGTGCGCTGCCCCTTCATCGTCGTGGCTCTCGCCGTGCTGGCCGGGGCGTGTGGCGCGAAGACCTCGCTCGAGGTCGAGCCCTGTGGCGTCGACGGTGGTCTGCGCGCTTGCACCAACGTCTGTGGCGAGGGCGTGCAGCAGTGCGTCGATGGCCTCTGGACGGCGTGCGAGGTGCCGCCGACGCGGATCGGGTGCGCCGATCGATGCGGCGAGGGAACGCAGACCTGTGTCGACGGGGTGCGTGGGGAGTGCGAGGTCCCTCCGCTGACCTTGGTGTGCGAGAACGACTGCGGGGTCGGCAGCCAGCGCTGCGTGGACGGCGAAGCGGAGCCCTGCCAGGTCCCGATCGCCGAGCGCCCGTGCAGCACCGAGTGCGGCGAGGGGCTCCAGCAGTGCATCGACGGGCGCTGGGGCCGCTGCAGCGCCGACATGCCACTGCCGCCGGTGCTCGAGGGGCGGGTCCGGGACTTCTCGAGCAGCCACCCGGACTTCGAGGGCCCGATCGGGTCCGACCCGGGGATCGTCGCGGACCGACTCGGCTCCGACGGCAAGCCCGTCTACGTGGGCGGCACCGAGGGCACGACCAGCGGCCGCGCCAACTTCGACCAGTGGTACCGAGACACCGCCGGCGTGAACCTGGGCGCCGACATCGCGCTGCCCCTCGAGCCGGTCGACGAGGAGGCGAGCTTCTTCGTCTTCGACGACCCCGACTTCTTTCCGATCGACCGAAGCCTCCTGGGCAACGAGGGCCGAGAGCACAACTTCCACTTCACCCTCGAGGCGAGCGCGACCTTCCTCTACCAAGGCGGCGAGATCTTCCGTTTCCGAGGCGATGACGACGTCTGGGTGTTTATCAATCGGCGGCTGGCGATCGATCTGGGAGGGGTGCACTCGCGACTCGAGGCGACCGTCGACCTGGACGACGCCGCGGACGAGCTGGGGCTCGTGCTCGGTGAGCGCTACGCGATCCACCTCTTCTTCGCCGAGCGGCACACGGACCAGTCGACCTTCACCATCGAGACCTCGATCGCCGACACCCTTCGCTGCGAGGAGTAGCGCCGGTCAGTCGATGATCACCCAGCGTAGGTCCGGGCCGACCTCGATGCGGTCGAGGCTCGTCAGCTCCCCGCTCGCTTCCACGCGGTAGCTCTGGAGGAACCCGGAGTCCTGACCGGCTGCGATCACGTAGCGACCGTCCGGGCTCAGGGCGAACTCGCGCGGACGCGCCTCGGTCGGGACGGTGCCCAGCGAAGTCAGCGTTCCGTCGGCGGCGATGCTGAACATCGCGAGCGAGTCGTGACCCCGGTTGCTCCCGTAGAGCGCCGTCCCGTCGGGCGTCACGTGGACGTCGGCCGTGGTGTTCGAGTCTCCGTCGAAGCCCGCCGGGAGGGTCGGGTAGGCCTCGCGGCGGGTCAGGGTCCCGTCGGCGCCGACGTCGTGGAGCACGACCACGTCGGCGAACTCCATGATCACGTAGGCGTAGTCGCCGCTCGGGTGGAAGGCGATGTGCCGCGGCCCCTCGCCGCTCTCGGAGGCGACCTGCCCTTCGAGGGCGAGCTCGCCATCGATCAGCGAGTACCAATGGATCGTGTCACCGGTCCGGTGGGGTACGTAGAAGAGCCCGTTCGGTCCGAGGGTCGCCGCGTGGGGCTCGTCGGCAGCGTCGAGGGTGTCCGTCTCGGTGAAGGGTGGCGCTCCGTCCACCGCGTGGGCGCGCAGACGGTCGTCGCCGAAGTAGGCGCTGACCAGGTGCTCCTCCGCTTCGTCGAGCGCGAGGTAGACCGGGTTGCCGGTGCCGCCGGTCACGGGCAGCACGTTCGGACCGGTCAGATCCAGTACCCCGATGGATCCGTTCCGCAGCCCCACATAGAGCCGCTCGGTGGCCCGCCCATACGTCATCGCCCCCGGGCGTTCCGGCAAGGTGACGTCGGCGCCGAGGCTCAGGGTGCCATCGGCCGCCAGCTGGCCGGTCGCGAGCCGACTCTCGCCACCGACGCTGATCCAGAGATCGCGGTCCCGCGCCGGCGGCCCGAGATCGGGCTCGACGCCGAAGTCGACCACCTCGGCCGCGTCCGGGACGAACATGTCGCGGACCCCACCCTCGAAGGTCGGGCCGCCTCCGTCGAAGGAGCCGTCGCTGGTCCCGTCGTCGTCTCCGCACGCCGCGAGAGCGAGCCACACGATCCATGCGTAGCGCATGGGGGCATTCTAGCGGAGCCCACCCCATCGACCGTAACCCCGTCGTCGTGCTAGCTCGGTGCTGGAGGCGAAACGTGAGCGACGAAGCCGAAGACTTGGTGACCGTGGTCGTCAGCCACGACGCGAACGAGGCGGCTCTCCTCAAGGGGCTCCTGGAGGACCAGGGCATCGTGGTGGCCACGCCCGGCCTCGAGCACCGGTCGATGCTCGGCATGGCCGGGAGCTTCGTGAAGATCCCCATCAAGGTTCCCCGCCGCGACCTCGCCGAGGCGGAGGCGCTGCTCGACGCCCTGAACGAAGGCGGGGACGACGACGAGGACGAAGACGAGCTCCCCCGGCAGGAGTCGCCGCGCCGACGGCGCATCGCCATCTTCGTGGCCTGCGTGCTCACCTTCGGCTCCGGTCACTTCTACGTGCGCCAGAACGTCGCAGGGCTGGTGCTGGCGCTCATCGAGCTGAGCGCCATCGTCGTCCTCTGCGGCGGCGAGCCGGTGGCCGCCGCGCTCCTGGCGGGCTGCGTCCTGGCCGACGTCGCCGGCTCCTTCGCGGCCGTCCGCCGCCAGGAGCGGGAGCTGCCGAAGCCCGAGGGCCCGGCGCAGGTGCTCCGGACGGTGGCCTTGGTCGCCGTCGCGACCGCGCTCAGCTTCGGCGCCCTGCAGCTGGTCCCGGAGGACGAGGAGCCTCCCGCCTACCTGGACTCCATGGACCCCATCCCGCCCTTTCCCCTCTGAGGGCTGAGCTTTCGCCTCTCATCTGGGCGCCCCGTGTGCTACCCCGCGTGCGCGATGGATGGCTCAGAACCGCGAAACGGCTGGGACCTCGAGAAGGCCGCCCAGCTCTACCAGATTCCGGGATGGGGCGAGCCCTACTTCCGCATCAACGACCGCGGTCACATCGAGGTGCGACCGGACCCGAACGAGGACCGAGCGATCGATCTCTTCGAGCTGGTCAACCAGCTCGGCCAGCGAGATCTCGATCTGCCGCTGCTGATTCGCTTCCCGAACATCCTCAAGCACCGCATCGAGTTGCTCAACCAGTGCTTCGCGAAGGCCATCGAGGAGTACGAGTACGCGGGGAGCTATCGCGGCGTCTTCCCGATCAAGGTCAACCAGCAGCGCCATCTCGTGGAGGAGATCGTCGACGCCGGTCGCCCCTGGCGCTACGGGCTGGAAGCCGGCAGCAAGCCGGAGCTCCTCATCGCGGTCGCCGCGATGGAGTCGGAAGACGGCTTCATCGTCTGCAACGGCTACAAGGACGCGAACTACATCGAGACCGCGCTGGTGGCCTCGCAGTTCGACAACGAGGTCCTGATCATCCTCGAGCGGCCGGACGAGATCGACTACGTGCTGCGCGCGAGCGAGGACCTCGGCATCCGGCCGAAGCTCGGCGTCCGCGCGAAGCTCTCGAGCAAGGGCATGGGCCGGTGGAAGGACTCGGCGGGCGACCGCGCGAAGTTCGGTCTCACGACCTCCCAGCTGGTCTCCGTCGTCGAGACCCTCGAGGAGAAGGGCATGCTGGACTGCCTCCAGCTGCTCCACTTCCACATCGGCAGCCAGGTCAGCTCCATCATCCCGTGGAAGAACGCCATGCGGGAGGCCGCGCACCTCTACGTCGAGCTCAAGAAGATGGGCTGCGGCATGCGCTACCTCGACGTCGGCGGCGGCCTGGCAGTCGACTACGACGGGAGCAAGACGGACTTCCGCGCGTCGATGAACTATGGCGTGCAGGAGTACGCCTACGACGTCGTGGCCGGCATCCAGGACGCCTGCGAGAAGGCGGAGATCGAGCCGCCCACCATCGTCACCGAGGCCGGCCGCGCCGTGGCCGCCTACCAGGCGGTGTTGGTCTTCGACGCCGTCGGTGAGTCGCTCGAGGAGCGGCACGCCCCCGGCGAGCTGCCGGACGACGCTCACCGGGTGCTGGTGGAGCTCTACGACACCTGGGAGGGCATCAAGCCCAAGAACGTCCAGGAGGCGTGGCACGACGCGAGCCAGGCGCTCGAGGAGGCGCGGAGCCTCTTCAAGTTCGGCTACCTCGGACTGAGGGATCTGGCCCGGGCGGAGCGCCTCTACTGGAGCTGCTGCGAGCGGATCCGGGAGCGGATGCAGGGCCTGAAGCACGTGCCGGAGGAGCTCCAGCGGATCGACGAGCTGCTGGGCACCATCTACTACTGCAACTTCTCGATCTTCCAGAGCGCGCCCGACATCTGGGCCATGGACCAGCTCTTCCCGATCATCCCCATCCACCGGCTGGACGAGCGCCCGACGGTGAAGGCGCGGCTGGCCGACCTGACCTGCGACAGCGACGGGGTGATCGACAAGTTCATCGACGTCGAGGAGGTGCAGAACGCGCTCGACGTCCACCCGGTCAAGCCCGGTGAGCCCTACCTGCTCGCGATGTTCCTCGGCGGCGCCTACCAGGAGACCCTGGGCGACCTGCACAACCTCTTCGGCGACACCAACGCCGTCCACGTGCGGCTCGAGGACTACGGCTACAGCGTCGCCAACGTCATCAAGGGCGACTCCATCGAGCAGGTGCTCCGCTACCTCCAGTACGACCCGGACGAGCTCGTCGAGCGCGTGCGGAAGCAGGCCGAGCGAGCGCTCGCGGCGGGCAAGATGAGCATCGATCAGCTCCGGACCTTCATGCGGCACTACGGCGAGAGCCTCCGCGGCTACACCTACCTCCGGGGCCGCCGGTGACCGACGGAGCGGCGCCGACTCCGCAGCCCGCGGCGAAGAAGGACAACAGCAAGCTGCTCATCTTCCTGGGCGCTGGCTGCGGCTGCCTGGTGCTGGTCGGCGTGCTCCTCGCGTTCATCGCCATCCCGGCGTTCATGAACTACATCAAGCGCTCGAAGGCCGTCGAGGCTCAGCAGAACCTCTCCGCGCTCAGTCGCCTGGTCGAGCAAGAGTGCTCGGCGGAGAGCGTCCAGGGCGGGCTCGGCGGAGCCGTGCAGCAGAACGGGTACGTGGGGATCGTCCCCGCCGGACCAGTGCCGCCAACCCCGCCCGCGAGCAGCCAGGCGACCGGCGCCTTCGCCAGCGACCCGGGCTTCGCGCGCGTCGGCTTCGCGCCGAACCCGGTGGTCTTCAGCTACTCGATCCGCCCGATCGAGGGCGGCGTGGAGCTCGTCGCCCAGGGCGACCTGGACGGCGACGGGCAGCTCTCCCTCTACAGCGTGTCCTGCGACGCCGCCTGTCACTGCTTCGACGACCGCATGTACATGGAGAACGAGCTCGAATGAAGACGCTCATCGTCACTCCCACGTACGACGAGCGGGACAACCTCGCGCCCTTCATGGACGGCGTCTTCGAGGTCGTCCCCGACGCCCACGTGCTGGTGGTCGACGACAACTCACCCGACGGCACGGGCGCCCTCGCCGACCGCATCGCCGAGCGCGACGCCCGGGTCCACGTGATGCACCGCGCCGGGAAGATGGGCCTCGGCAGCGCCTACCTCGAAGGCTTCCGCTGGGCGCTCGAGCGGGGCTACGAGCTCGTGTTCGAGATGGACACCGACCTCTCGCACGACCCTCGCTACCTACCGGACTTCCTCGCCGCCTTCGAGAAGGGCGCCGATCTGGTCATCGGCTCGCGCAACGTCCGCGGCGGCGGCGTCGAAGGCTGGGGACTCGGTCGCCACATCCTCAGCAAGGGCGGCAGCCTCTACAGCCGCACCATCCTGGGGCTCGACGTCCGCGACCTGACCAGCGGCTACAAGGGATTCCGCCGCGAGGTGCTCCAGGGCATCGAGCTCGATGAGGTCGCCTCCGAGGGCTACTCGTTCCAGGTCGAGCTGACCTATCGAGCCATTCGCCGCGGCTTCCAGGTCGCCGAGGTCCCGATCATCTTCGTCGACCGGCGCGCCGGTCAGAGCAAGATGAGCCGGAAGATCTTCGCCGAGGCCGTGATGATGATGCCCAAGCTCCGGCTCGACGCCCTGCTCGGCAAGCTCTGACCACCGGCGCGCCGAGCGCTCACCACCCGACGCTGATGGCGGCGGTCGGGGGGACGGCCCCACGCACCGCGTCGAGCCAGGCCTCGCGGACCTCGTCGACACCGCGCCGCGGCGTCACCCGCAAGACCCGCGACGCCGTCCGCCCGAACGCCTGCAGGCCCGCCTGGACCTGGCTCGCGAGCTCCTGCGGGCCGACGTCGGCCGCGGCCTTCGGCGCGTAGAACGGCGCCATGAACACCTCCGTGCGCTCCTCGGCGTCCCCGATCTGAATTCCCTCGCTCGCGTCCCAATGCGACGCGCCGATCGCCGCCGTGTGCAGCAGCCGGTCGCCGAGCCGCGCGCGGAGGGTCTCTCGCAGCTCGAGCTGCCCCGCGAAGTCGAGCACGACGCTGTCTCGTTCGGCGACCGATGCTGCCTGGTCGTACGAGAACACCTCGGCGTAGGGACCGAGGCCCTTCACGAACTCCAGGTTGCGCTCCGACGTGAGCCCGACGACTGCCACATCACGTCGACGGAGCAGGTGGGCCGTCGCCCAGGCGGTCTTGCTCGACGCCGAGGTGAGGACGAGCTGCGCGCCGGCGAAGCGCTCCGAGCTGCGCACGAAGTGATCGAGCAGAAACGCGGTGCCGAAGAGGGGTTGGAGGACCGCGCGAAGGGTCTCTTCTTCGATCGGCCGCTTCTCGACGAGGCTGTAGCGGTTGTAGAACGCGGGCAGCGATGCGCGGTGGGGGCTGGCATCCACGAAGCCGTCGCGCTTCGACTCGGCCTTCACCGTGAACCGGGTCGACATCGGGACGAAGCCGTAGATGCGCTGGCCGATCGGGAGGTCGGCGTGCGCGGACTCGACGACGTCGGCAAAGCCCCACGCGGGCACTCGCCCTCGGCCCTGCAGGCCTGGAAAGTAGTGCCAATAGCCGAGCCGCTGCCCTTCCAGCGCGTAGCTGACGTTGTTGGCGGTCAGCGCCCAATGGTCGACGCGAAGGCGCGCCTCGCCGTCCTCGAGCGGCTCTGGCGGAAGCGCTTCGCTGACCAGCGCATCGTGGAAGTCCGTCTCGTCGACGAGGAGGTGGCTGTCGCTCATGAAGAACCTTAGCTGGTGGTCGGTGTCCGTCGCCGACGAAAACCGCTCAGGTTCGGTCACGCTCGGCTCAGAGGGAGAACGTCATCTGCATCTCGAGCGCGTTCGGGGGCGGCGGCGGGAGCCGCCACGAGCGAGCGGCGCCGGCGACGCACGCACCGACACCCGCGCCGATCGTGTCCCGCACCGCGCGGCTGCCCATGACGTGACCATCGTCGGCAGGGATCAAGCCGAGGGTGACCTGACCGCTCAGCGAGGGGTCGGTGCGCGTGGCTCGATGGAAGCAATCCTGCACCTGCGACAGGTAGCGCTGCTGAATCACCCGCTGCGACTCCACGCGGTAGGCCACGGCCGCCGCTCGCGCCTCTGGACCGTCGCTCGCGGTGATCGTCCGCCCGCGGCCGCCGGTGGTCGCCATGGTCGCGCTCTCGCCGTCGGTCCCGCTCGTGGTGTCGCGGGAGGGCTCGGTCGGCGAAGACGGGGTCGGGCGGCGAGCTCGTGTCCGTGTGGCGGTCGATCGGCGAGTCGGGCTCGGGGGCGCACTCGACGCCATCGCCGCTCGGTCCTCGGCTTCGACGCGTGCGAGCGTCTCTTCGTCCACCGGCACCACGGTCGAGCGCTCGATGAAGACCGGCGTGCCGATGACCATCGGGCGGTGCGCGTCCACGCCCGCATCCGCCGACGACGCGGACTCCCCGCCACTGGAGAGGGCGAACGTCACGGCACCCACCGCGAGCAGACCCACCGCGAAGGCGATCACGAGCCCCGATCCCTTCCGCACGGGAAGGGTCACCGACTCCTCGTCGCTCATGGGCCGGGACCGGCGCACGCGATGGCGTCCTCGAGCCCTCGAATCAGACCCGGGCTTCCATCCGCCTCGAAGAGGGAGCCGTGCGCACGCCAGAAGTCGAGCAGGCGGCCGGCGGACGCTCGGGTGGCGCAGAAGGTACCGATGCCGACGTAGCGCTCGAGGGTCACGACTCGATGGACGTAGGTGTTCGGACAGTAGAGCGCGGCGCCATCCGCGACGACCGCCCACCGCGACCCCGGGAGCGAGAGAAAGGTCTCCACGTCGAGCGGCTCGACGTCGACGATGTGGCGGATCGACACCCGATGCTCCCGCGACCACTCGCGGCTGTCCGCCATGAACCACGCCTTCGCGCCGCTGACGCAGGAGTTCCAGATGTCGGGGTCGTCCATGTGTGCGTCGGTCAGATGCCCGCGCGTCGCCAACACCGGACCGCAGACCTCGAAGCGCTCGAGCGACTCCGTCCGACTGAGGAAGTTGTCCTCGAGGACCGTGTCCAATCGAAAGTCCTCGCTCAACACCTCGCTGCCCACGGAATGGTCGGTGATCCCGAAGACCGGATCGTTCGCCTCCCAAGCGGCCAGCACACGCTCGGGGGCCCAACGACTTCGCCTGACCGTGTCGCCCAGGTCCTGCAGGACGGCGACCGGTTCGTCGGACGCCGAGAGCAACGTCTGCGCACAGGTGAGCGGGTCCATCGCCGCCCGCGGGCCCGTCGGTGTGCGCGCGTAGAGCTTGGGCACGGCGCGACGCTGAGCGGAGAGCCACGAGCTCTTCGTGAATCGTTCGCGACGCAGCCGCTTCTTCGCGAACGCCTCGCCAGCTCGCGCGAGCTGCGAGCCGGTAGGCTCATCGAGCTCGCGGAGCGCGTCGATGACGCGAGCCGTCGGCCAGTGATTCGGTCTCGCGGGTGAGGACGGTTCCGACCAGGAGAGCTGGTCCATGTGCCGAGGGTATCAGCTCGAGCCTCCGGGCCTGGGCACGCGCCATCCGGAGACGGGCCGAACCGGGTGGCGGCTACAGGCGGAAGATGACTTCCAGGCCGACGTTGAGGCTGATCTCGACCTGGCTCCCGAGGAACCAGAAGGTCGGCGAGAGGATGTCCGCCCCGATCTCGACTCGCTCGCTGACCGGGACGTTCAGGCCAGCCGAGAGCCGGAGCACCGGGCCGTTGAAGGGCAGATAGCCGACCGAGGCACGGATGGGCACGGTCAGATCGCTGCGGGAGCTGAGCCGGATGCGCTGCGTCAGCTGGAGCATCGGCAGCAGGTTGCTCTGGCGCGAGTCCCGCCCGCGGAGGTTGGCGTACGCGCCGTAGAGGCCCAGGTGGAGGTTGTGGGTGATCCGGAACCCGAGCCGTAGGCCGACCAGGTGATTGTAGAAGAAGTCGGAGCTGGTCCCGAACGCAGCCTCGGTCTGGAGGGCGACGTCGAAGCGACGGGTCGGTCGCCGCGACACCCGGCGCTGCGAGCGTTCGACGCGGTCGACCGGCTCGGGCGGGGTCCACTGAGCGGCCACCGCCTGCTGGCGCGTGGCCTGTCCCTGCTGCGGCTGGGCGTAGCGCTCCGCCGCTTCGGTGTCGAAGGTCGCGGGCGCGGGGAGCGCCTCCCGAGTCAGCCGCGCGACCACGTCGTGCAGGTCCTCGGCCCCGGAGGTCCCACGCGCGAAGAAGGGCCCCGCGCCATCGAGGCTCGCGACGGTGATCTCGAAGACGTAGCGCCCGTCGTGCGCCCACACCTTGGCGAAGGCGCCGCGCTGGGACCGCGACACGTAGGTCACCCGCCAGAGATCGGCCGGCGACGGCGGATAGGGCATCTGCATCCGCTGCGCCGCCTGCACGGTCGCGGTCGGATCGACCACGTCGTAGCCCATCTCCTGGGCCGTGATGCGCATGCGCTCGGTGACGTGCCGACCGACGACGGGCGCGACGCCATGAGGCGCCGCGTCGACCACGATGATCTGGAGGGGCGCGGGGGCCGCCGCCTCGCCCTCGGTGTCCGCCGGCGGCGGCAGGTCGCCGCCCTCGCCGGGAGTCTCACCCGCCGGGGTCTCGCCCCCTGGGGCCTCGCCCGCGGGCTCCCCTTCGGTGCCCTCCGTCACCGCACCCTCGCCTTCGGTGGTCGAGGGTGGGTCCGAGGGCTCCGCCCCGGGCGGCGGGTCGGTGCCGGCGGCGCCGGGCGGGGGATCGATGCCCTCGCCCCCTTCGACCTGGGCCAACGCCGATGGAGCGCTGGCGCCGAGGAGCGCGAGGACGAGGAGAGCTGCGTGCAGGTGACGACCCACGGCGGAGAGTGTAGAGCACATCGCGTGGGATCGCCGTCCCGACCTCACCGAGCCCTTTCCAGCGTGTCATTCGCGCTCCTCGCCGTTCTGAGTGGGTGTGAGGACGAGAGCGCGCCGCCGCCGCCACCCCCCGAGGCTCCGACGGCGCCCACGCTCCCGGCCGAGCCCGCGCCGAGCCCCTGGCCCACCGAAGTCCGGTCGCTCGAGGCCAGCGTTGCGGCCTTCGAGTCGCACGAAGGCTGCGTCGCCGCGATGCGGGAGAGCGTCCCGGTCGAAGTCGCCGAGCTCTTCTACGATCTCGGCTACGACGACGCGCTGACCGAGGTCTGCCGCTCGCTCCAGGCGGTGGCCACCGGGGACCCGGCCGAGTGCGACGCGCTGGTCAGCTCCACGGTCCAGCGACGCTGCCGCATCCGCGTCGCGACCCTCCACGAAAAGCCGGAGGCCTGCCCGACGGCGCTCGGCATCGACGGAGGCCGCGACCCCAGCTGTCTGGCGTGGTCGCTCCGAGACGCATCGCTCTGCGACGGCGCGGCCATCAACGAACGCAGCACCTGCCTCGCCGTGGCCACCGGGGACCCGGAGCGCTGCGACGACCCGCTCGGCCTTCGCTCCGCCGCGAGCTGCCGCGCCATGGTCGCGCGGCTCGAGGGGATCGTCGATGCGGACCCGCCACCGGAACGGGACCCGCCCGAGCTGGCCATCGACGAGAGCGAGCCCGCGCTCCCCCTCCCCTCCAACGCCCTTCGGTCCCTCGAGCGCGGGCTGGTCGCCCGAGCCGAGGGGTGCTCGCACCGGGTCGAGGTGAAGGTCCGTCCCGGGCTCGGCGACAGCCGCGAGCACGTCGGGCTCACGCTCGACCTCCGGCTGGCCGCGGAGGGCGCGTCGCTCGGCGCGGGCTCGGAGATTGCAATCGGCGCCGTCGGCACTGGCTACGCGCTGCGCGGCGACGTCGAGCTGGACTCGGAAACCGAGCGAGCGCCCGGTCGCCCGCTGAAGCTCTCCTTCCAGGCGACCTACACCCGCGACGGTGTGGACCACACGTTGAGCGGACACCTGCGGACCTTCTTCCGGGACGTGGCGCCGTTGCCCGAGAGCTGCGCGCCTGAGCGCTGAAGACGAGCCCGAACCACCAACACCGGCCGAGGGGTTCCGAGCAACTCGGCCACTCCCTCAGTAGCGGTCGCTTCCACTCGAAGTGCAACGGCACTGCGCACCATGTGCAAACTCGGCCCGTGGTGTGACCCCCGCACCCCGGCGTTCGTGAACGATCGAGAGCGCTCCGACCGTTGGCGCGCGCTTTGCTGTGCGAGTCGGCCATGCGATACCACGTGCACGCGCTCACCTTCTTCTTGCTGGCAGGCTGTGGCGACCTCCACGGGCTCGATCCCGCTCCCGATCCCGAGATCGAGGGGCAGAGCCACGCCATCCGTAATGGTCTCCCCAGCATCCCCACACCGGCGCAAAACGCGGTGGTCAAGATCGGTGGCTGCACGGGCACGCTGGTCTCCAGCAATACCGTCCTCACCGCGGCCCACTGCCTGGGTCGCTACTGGCCCGAGCCCAACTTCATCACCGGACGGCACAGCGAGCACACCCCCCACTTCGATGGCCGGTGGCACGTCCTGGACGAGACCGTGCGTCCGGTGGTGTCGTTCGGCAACGACGTCGGCGGGACCGGTCGCATCGAGCCCATCTACCGCACCACGGCGCGGTACTTCAATATGCCGCCTTCTCCGGCGGGGATCGCCGACGACATCGCGCTCGTGGGCCTGCCCGAGCACATTCCGTCGAGCGTGGCGATCCCCCGCTCCATCGTGACGGCCGATCCGGGGCTCGACGGGGACACCGTCGTCGGTGCGTTCGGCTTCGGTCAGGATGATCGCCCCTTCCGTACCTACGGCTTGGCTCGCCCCGTCGACTCGCTCCCCCACGCGCCCAACCAACAATGGTTCCGCTTCTTCTCGCCGTCCAACGCGAACCCGATCCCTGGCGACTCGGGTGGACCGACGTTCCTGGACGGCATCGACGGTCCGGTGGTCGGCGTACACGCAGGGGGCACTCACACCACGCTGTTCCTCGGCAGTGATGGGGTCGCAACGCTGACCTTCGCGGATGGCTCGGATGGTGGTGCCGACATCGGTCGCTGGCTACGCCCGAAGCGTGGCACCCAGGTGTTCGAGAACTACGCCTGGGCCCACTACCGGGACTGGCCCTCGGACTACGACAGTCGTTGGGACCGCGAGGAACGCTCCTACGGCAGCGCTCGAGCGGCTCGTCGGGTCGAACGGATCGCCGCCGGTACCTACAAGGTGGTCTTCGAGGACGTGGACCGCTCGAACCGGGCGAACTGGCAGGTGACGGCGGTCGACGCGGTGGGCGGCGCGGCCCGTTGCAAGGTCTGGCTGTTCGGGCGGAGCGGAAACGACGCCTGGTCGTACGTACGCTGCCACGACTTCGATGGCTCACTGCTCGACACCGACTTCGTCGTTGCCTACCAGGGGGAGGGGCTCGCGGCGCGGTCGGCCTTTGCATTCGCAGACCGCCCGAGTCGCGAACGGTACCTAGCCCGAGCCGCTTTCCACCACAACGGCTGGGACTCGCGTCGCGCGGAGATCACGCGGAGCCACCGCGGCGCATACCAGGTGTACTTTCCGGGGCTGTCCAACGACGGGACCTTCCTGGTGACGTCGGTTGGCGTCGGTCCCGAGTACTGCAAGATCAGCGGCTGGCGCACCTTTCACGAGGGAACGCGCGTAGGCGTCCTGTGCTTCGACAACGATGGCGCGTCGACCGACGCCAAGTTCTCGCTTCGCTACGTGGGCCGCGGCGATCCCTCGATGGAGCCAGTGGGCGCGTTTGCCTGGGTCGACCAGGCGCATGCCCGCGGTTGGTACCGTCCGATGGCGCACTACAGCTACAACGATGCCCCCTCGGGTGCGGTGTTCAACGAGGCGCTACGGACGGGTCGCGGCGGTTACGAGCTACGCATCGGGGAGACGACGCCCAGCCAGAGCGCGCCCATCCTGAGCGCCTACGGAAGCTCCAACGCCTACTGCAACTTGCGGGGGTGGGACGCGAGCACGCTGCGGCTCACCCGCGGCCGCGCCGCGACCGAGATGGAGGTGCGGTGCTTCGAGCCGGCGACCGGCCTGCCTGCGGATGCCCAGTTCGACTGGGCCTACATGCGCCCGCCACGGCAGTGACCTTTCAGCCGTCGAGGCCCTCGCGGCCCCGATCGTTCGGCGGACTCAGGACACTAGCGCAGCGCCGCCGCGGCGGCTTCCGGACTCACCGAGCAGAGCGAGAGGCCGGTGCTGAGCTCGACGCCGGCCGGACCCGCGCCGCGGGGAACCAGGTCGAGGTACCAGAACGCCGCCGAATCGTTCTTCGCGCGCACCGGCGGGAGTCGCCAGAGCAGGTTGTAGGCCTGCCGACCGCTGACCTCGGTCACCCGCGCGATGGTCTCCGCGAGGACCGCCCCCAGCCGCTCGAGCTCGTCGTCCGCGAGCGCCGAGAAGCTGCCGCGGAGGAGCCGCGGTACGATCCAGGTCTCGAAGTTCGCCTGGGGCGCAAAGGGACAGAGCACGACGAAGTCCTCGTCGGCGCTGACGATCCGCTCCTCGGCGTCGATCTCCCGCGCGAGCACGGTGTCGAGGAGCGAGCGCCCCTCGCGGCGCGCGTGCGCGCGAGCGAGCGCCCACCGACGCTCTTGGATGCGGCCGCCGACCGTGGTGCCCATCAGCTGTCCATGCGGGTGGGGCTGAGAGCTGCCCGCGCGGCGACCGCGGTTCCGGAACACGGTCACGTGCCGGATGCCGTCCATCGCCTCCATCGCGGCGAGACGGTCGCGGTAGCCCTGGAGCACCTGGGTCCGCAGCTCCGGCGTGAAGGTCGGCAGGTCGCCCTCGTGCTCGCGACCCTCGACGAGGATCTCGTGCACACCGGTCGCGGGTCGTGCGTGACCGCCGGTGGTCGTCGGGGGGACGACCTCGGTGCTGACGACGGGATATCGGTTCGCGAGGGCCCGCACCTGCCAATCGGCCGAGGTCGGAAACTGCGCCACGATGGTCTGGTCGTCGGCTTCGTTACCTGGACAGAAGGGACAGGGCCCCGGCGGCGCCGGCAGCACGGGGCCTCGGGCGCTGGTGTCGAGTGGCACCGCCGCCCTGCCGGGCGCGACCACGCGCCAGCTGTCTTCCATCGGATCGTGTCGGTAGCTCGCCGCCTCGCTCATCCCTCGCTCCTCGCCTTCGTGAGCCTCTTCTTCTGTACCTTGCCCATGGCGTTTCGGGGAAGCGACTCCACGAAGACCACCGCCCGCGGCCGCTTGTGCGGGGTGAGCTCGTCCGCCACCCGCTGGATGAGCCCTTCTGGGTCCGGGGCCTCTCCCCGGGGCACGACATACGCCACGATCCGTTGACCGAGGTCGTCGTCGGGCTCACCGACGACGGCGACTTCCGCCACACCCGGGTCCTCGAGCAGGCAGGCCTCGACCTCGCCCGCGCCGACCTTGTAGCCGCCGGTCTTGATCAGATCGACGCTCCGCCGGCCCACGATGCGGATGGCTCCGTCGGCCCGGCGGGCGGCGAGATCGCCGGTGTAGAACCAACCCTCGTCGTCGCGAACGGCAGCCGTCGCGTCGGGGCGATTCAAGTAGCCAGCGAAGACGCTCGCGCCGCGGACCGCCACCTCGCCGAGGGTCTCGTCGTCGGTGACGTCCAGCGTGTTCCGCTCGTCGTCGACCAGCTTCAGCTCGACACCGGGAAGCGGGGGGCCGACGTAGCCCGGCTGCGGGTCGCCGAAAGCCGAGACGCCACAGTTGATCAGGGTCTCGGTGAGCCCGTAGCGCTCGTGCACGCCGCGGCCGGAGAGCTTCTCCAGGCGCCGATGCTCGCGGACCGGCAGCCCCGCCGAGCCACTCACGAGCAGCCTCGCGGATCGCAACCCCGGCAGGAGCGTCACGTCGTCTTCGGCCGCGTCGGCCAGCCGATGGAGCATCGTCGGCACCGCGAAGAGCATCGTGCCGTCACCGGCGAGCACGTGGCAGGCATCCGCTGGGTCGAAGCGGCCGATGTGGTGCAGCGCGCCACCGACCCGGAGGCTCCCGAAGAGCCCGAGCACCAACCCATGCACGTGGAAGAGCGGCAGTGCGTGGACCACGACGTCGCGGTCCGTCCAGCCCCAGCGGTCCGCCAACCCGTCGAGGTTCGCGGCGACGTTCCGCGCGGTGATGACCGCGCCCTTCGGCGCCCCGGTCGTCCCGCTCGTGTAGAGGACCAGGAGTGGCTCGTCATCGACTTCCCGCTCCGGGGGCGGCGCCTCGGTCGCCTCGATGCGGGTCGCGGCTGCTCGATCGGCGAACGCGTCCGGGTCGGCCGCGAACACCGCCTTCGGCGCGGCGTCATCGAGAATGTGGGCCAGCTCGCGGCTGCCGAGCTTCGGGTTCAGCGGCACGCTGACCAAGCCCGCGAGCGCGTGGCCCACGAGCGCCACGATCGTCGCTGGATCGGGGGTGGCCCAGACCGCGACCCGAGTGCCCGGCGTCAGGCCCAGCTCGCGACAGCGGGCCACATGGCCCCCGGCGAGGCGCGCGAGCGATCGATGGGTCAGCACCTCCGGCTCGGGGCCCGCTCCGTAGCGGTAGGCGGGCGCGTCGTCGGCGAAGGCCAGGCGAGGGAAGAGCAGGCTCACGGCCCGTGCCTACCATGACGCGGCGCGTTGCTCGAAGGCTCTTCGTCGCCCAACCTAGGCCGATGACCTCCCCGGATCGCATCGAGACGCCCCTGACCGAAGCCCTCGGCATCGAGATCCCGCTCATCTGCGGGGCCATGTACCCCTGCAGCAACCCCGAGCTCATCGCCGCGGTCAGCGAGGCCGGCGGCATCGGCATCGTCCAGCCGATCAGCATGATGTACGTGCACGGCCACGACCTCCGGGAAGGACTCCGGACGATCAAGTCGCTCACGGACAAGCCCATCGGCTTCAACGCGCTCGTGGAGAAGAGCTCGCAGGTCTACGAGGACCGCATGAAGAAGTGGGTCGACATCGCCCTCGAGGAGGGCGTCCGCTTCTTCATCACCGCCCTCGGCAACCCCGACTGGGTCGCCCGGAAGGTCCACGCGGTCGGCGGAACGGTCTTCCACGACGTGACGGGCGCCGTCCACGCGAAGAAGGCCCTCGACAACGGCGTCGACGGACTGATCTGCGTGAACTCCCGCGCGGGTGGCCACGCCGGCGAGAAGACCCCGATCCAGCTCCTCGAGGAGCTCGGCTCCCTCGGCGTCCCGCTCGTCTGCGCCGGCGGCATCGGGAGCCCCGACGACTTCGTACGCGCGCTCGACCTCGGCTACGCGGGCGTCCAGCTCGGGACCCGCTTCATCGCCACCGACGAGTGCAAGGCCCACGACGACTACAAGCAGGCGATCGTCACCGCGAAGGCCGACGACATCGTGCTGACCACCCGCATCAGCGGCATCCCGGTCGCGGTCATCGAGACCGAGTACGTGAAGAAGGTCGGCACGGAGACCGGCTGGCTGCTCCGCCAGGCGCTCCAGCACCCGAAGACCAAGCACTACGCCCGCATGCTCGTGCAGCTCAAGAGCATCTTCGAGCTCAAGCGCGCCTCGCTGAAGGGCGCGAGCTATCGGGACTACTTCCAGGCCGGCAAGAGCGTGGAGGGCATCGACGCCATCGAGCCCGCGGGCGCCATCGTGAAGCGCTTCGGCGAAGCCGCCCGTGCTTCCCGCGCCATCGCCGCCGCCGAGTGAAGTAACCTCCGCGCCGATGGCCGACCGCACCAGCCGCCGCCGCTCGCGATTCGAGCGGCGGATCCGTCGCCGGATCGCGCTCAGCGCCGCGGTCGAAGAGGCGGACGCCGCGCCGCGGAAGACCGGACCCGCGCGGGAGGCCACCGAGGCCGACCGGTGGATCGATCTGATTCACCACGTCCCGCGCGTGACCGTCGACATCGAGGTACTGCGCTCCGCCGTGCGCTTCGCCTTCGAGTCCGGCGACGCCGGCGGGCTACTGCGCCGCTCCGTGGAAGACGCCCCCATCGCGCCGAGCGCGTTCGCCGTGGGCTCCTTCGCGGACGGGCTCTTTCTCCCGGAGCTCATCAAGCACGTCTTCCGCCCGACCGTCGGCGGCATGTCGATGGGGCCGAGCGAGCGGCACCTGGTCACGCTCTTGCGCTCCCCGCCCGACGACGTCCGCGACGTCACCCTCCGCCAGGACGTGCTCCGCGAGCTGGTGGCCAAGCCGAAGCTTCGCGAGTCGGTGGAGAAGGCCTACGGGCTCCTGCGCGATCTGCGCGACCATCTGGACGAGCGACCGATGTCGCCCGGCGACACGGTGCGACGAAAGGTCGAGGTGCTCACCACGCTGCGCGACTTCTTCGTGGTCGCCGCCAACGGCCTCGAAGGCAGCGAGTCGGCGCTGACCCGGCTCCAGGAGCGAGCGATGATCGTGCAGTCGTCCGCGGTCTTCGAACGGCTGGAGCAGGTGCTCTCGGCCGAGGGCGAAATGGCGGTGCTCGACGTGCGGCTGGTGCTGGCGTCCGACGGTCAGATCCGGGACTTCCAGCTGGTCCGCTCGGAGGAGCCGGTCGGGAACCCGGTCATCCGCTCGCCCTGGCGTCGCTTCTGGTCGCGCATCGTCGCCTTCTTCCGTGGCTATCGCTACGGCGAGCAGGAGGTCCTGCTCAAGGTCGTCGACGAGGTCTTCGCCAGCCTCGAGGACGAGGTGCTGCCGTTGATCAGCCTGCTGGGCGACCTCGAGCTCTACCTCGCCGCCCTCGCCTTCCGCGACCGGGCCACCAAGGTCGGCCTGGAGGTGTGCCTGCCCACGGTGGTCGACACACCGAAGCTCGACGAGCCGAGCGGACCGGCGGAGCTGCGCGGGCTCTTCAACCCCTTGTTGCTGCTCCAAGACGTGGTGCCCGTGCCGCAGGACCTCGTCACCGAAGGCCACGACGCGATCGTGCTGGTGACCGGTCCGAACTCGGGCGGTAAGACCCGCACGCTGCAAGCGGTCGCGCTGGCCCAGCTGATGGCGCAGGCGGGGCTCTTCGTGCCCGCTCGCGAGGCGTCGCTCACCCGCGCGCCGGCGATGTTCGTCTCGCTGGTGGAGAGCGCCCCCGCCGATCAGAAAGAGGGGCGGCTCGGCACCGAGCTGATGCGGGTGCGGCGACTCTTCGAAGAGATCCAACCGGGCAGCCTGGTGATCCTGGACGAGCTCTGCTCCGGCACGAACCCGGGCGAGGGCATCGCCATCTTCAACATGGTGCTCGGGCTGCTGCCGCGGCTCCGTCCGCGCGCCTTTCTCACGACGCACTTCCTCGACGCGGCCCGGGAGCTGGAAGCCAACCCGCCGGTCGACCGGCTGGTCATGCGACAGGTCGAGCTGACGGAGAACGACGAGCCCACCTATCAGCTGGTCGACGGCGTCGCGCCGAGCTCGTTGGCGCACGCGGTGGCGTCACGGCTGGGCGTCACCGAGGAAGAGCTCGAAGCGCTCGTGGAGCGGCGCCTGAAGGCGGCGCAGTGAAGCGGGTGGTGCTGACGCTCCTGGTCGGCTGTGGTGGTGCCGCGGCGACCAGCTCGGAGGTACCGGCCGAGCCCACGGCCATCGGTGCGAGCGACGCGCTGCGCGCCGAGGAGGAGCGGCTGGCCGACGGTCCCGTCGGGGCCTCGCTCGCCGCCATGGCCGAAGCCGACCTCACGACCCCCGAGGGGCTCGAGGTCCTGAGCTTCAGCGCGGCCTCGACCTTCGCGGTGGCCACCTTCACCCTCGCGCTCCAGGCGCACGCCAGCGATGTGAGCGACTGCGTGACGACCGAACGTTCGGAGACCAGCGATGGCAAGCGTACCGTGGTCCGGTCGAACGACTGTGCGAGCGGCGGCAGCTCGAGTCGACGGATGACCGGAGAGCTGATCGTCGAAAGCCGGCAGGAGAGCTGCGGCGAGTGGGTCGGCCTGGAGCTTCGCTCGTGGACGATTCGGGACGACCGCAACTGCGGGAGCACCGACCACCCCAAGGGCACGCGGATCTTCTCCGGGCGGATCGTCTCCAACGAGTGCGCGAACACCATGACGATCGAGCTCCTGATCAGCGGCGAAGGCTGGGAGGAGCGCCAGGGCCAGTGTCACCCCATGCGAGAGACGGCGGTGCGCTACCAGCTGCGCCACGGCGGCGGCGGCGTCGACAGCGGTCCGTTGAATGGCGAAGGCGAGGTCGGGATCGCTGGCGTCGGAAGGGCCCGGGTCGAGACCATCGACGAAGTCGTCGGTCAGAGCGACTGCCGTTCGGAGGCGGAGTCCGGTCTGACCCGCGCTCGCGCCGGCGGCCACGTCGCCGAGGTGACCTACGACGGGGCGACGGAGTGCACCGAACCCGGAAGCGCGCCGTACACGTTGGACGGCCAGCCAGCAGGCACGACGACCCACGCCTGCGCCGCTGGCGGCGCACCGTCCGGCTCGACCCTGCTCCCACTCGCCCTCGTCCTGCTGGGGCGGCGGCGGAGGCGCTACTCGTCGTCTTCGCCGCGGAGCCTGGCGAGTCGTTCCCGGATGCGGGCCTCGAGGCCCGAGTCTCGCGGGAAGTAGTAGCGCCGCCCGAGCAGCTTCTCGGGCATGTAGGTCTCGCCCTTGGCGTAGCCGCCCTCGTCGTGCGGGTAGCGGTAGCCCTCGCCGTTGCCGTCCGCCTTCATGAGCTTGGTCGGAGCATTGCGGAGCTTCTTGGGCACCGGCAGCGCGCCGTGCTCGGCCACGTCGGCTCGAGCGGCCTTGAAGGCGTCGTAGCTGGCGTTCGATTTCGGCGCGGAGGCCAGGTACGTGCAGCACTGGGAGAGCGAGTGGAGCGCCTCCGGCATGCCGAGCCGATGGAAGGCCTGGTCGGCGGCGATGGCGATCTGGAGCGCGCGCGGGTCCGCGTTCCCGATGTCCTCGCTGGCGAAGATGATCATCCGCCGCAGGACGAAGCGTGGGTCCTCCCCGGCCTCGAGGAGCCGGAACATCCAATAGAGCGACGCGTCCGGATCGGTGCCTCGCATCGACTTGATGAACGCGCTGACGACGTCGTAGTGCGCGTCGCCGCTCTTGTCGTGGAGCAGCGTCCGCGAGCCGTAGGCGTCGGCCACCGCCTCGGCGTCGATCACGGAGCGATCGGCGGCGAGCGTCTCGAGGGTGGTCAGCGCTCGCCGCGCGTCCCCACCAGCGCCGACGGCGAGCGCCTCGAGGCCATCGGGGGTGAGCTCCACCGAGCCGCCGAGGCCACGTTCCGCGTCCCGCACCGCGCGCTCGATCAGCCGGCGCAGTGCCTCCTCGGAGAGCGACTCGAGGCGGAAGACCCGAGCGCGACTCAGCAGCGCCGCGTTCACCGCGAACGAAGGGTTCTCGGTGGTGGCGCCGACCAGCGTCACCGTGCCGTCCTCCACGTGCGGTAGGAGCGCGTCCTGCTGCGCCTTGTTGAAGCGGTGGATCTCGTCGACGAAGAGGAGCGAGCGGCCCCCACGGCGCCGCCGTTCCTTGGCTTCGTCCAGGATCTTCCGGAGCTGCGGCACGCCACCGAGCACCGCGCTGAAGGGGATGAAGGTCGCGCTGGTCTCGTGCGCGAGCACCCGCGCCAGGGTGGTCTTGCCGGTGCCGGGTGGCCCCCAGAGCACCAACGAAGGCAACCGATCGGCCGCGATGAGCCGACGGAGCAGCGCCCCCTCGCCCACCAGCGCCGCTTGCCCCTCCACCTCCGACAAGCGCCTCGGGCGCATGCGTTCGGCGAGCGGGGCATTTGCCTCGGCGACCTTGTCGAAGAGATTTCCCGACCCATTCATGAGAGACGCTCCGGACGGAGCCTGACACCGATCGCCACGATTCCAAGGAAGGAATCGGCGCCGGTGTCTCACCCCCACTGCATCCTTCGCAGCCCCCTCGGCGACCCTGACATTCGTGTCGCGGGCCCCACGAGAGTGCGAACGCAGCTACCCACCCCCCGACCTCGAACGACCGCAATCCCCTGTAAGAACCGGGTGGCACGAGCGTTGCTCTTTCCAGCACCACTCACCCCCGGAAACGCCATGCATCTCCTCGACCTCCTCCACGACTACCAGCACCTGCGAACGAAGAGCCACCTCGTGGCCTTGGCGCCGCACGAGGCCGTGCGCCTCGACGGGCTGACGCAGCTCCTGCGAGGCGACACGGAGAATGGCGGGCGCCGGAAGACCCCCCGCTTCGGTTTCCCGAGGGCACTGCCTGTCACGATCGCTCCGCGGGGGAGCGAGGGCTTCGTTCCCGCGAAGCTGCGCGAGATCGGCGCCGAGGGCGCGGCGCTCGAGCTCGAGCGCCCACTCCCCGAAGGTCGCACGCTCATCCTCTACTTCGACGACGAGGAGCGCGGGCTCCGCTTCGAGATGCCGGCGGTCGTGGTGTGGCAAGCCGGCGGCCACGCCGGGATCCGTTTCGAGGGCATGCCCGCCCGTCGTGAGCGCGTCCGCGCCGCCTAGCCCCGCCGCACTCACCTCCGGCGTCACCCGATGTTGGCGGCGTCGCGAATTCTCGCACAAAGCCACGGAGACACGAAGCCTACACAAAGGGAAATTGGACGAGGAAGCCAGGCGTGCGACGAGCGCCGCGCATGCAGTCGAACGCCGGCGAAGTAGCTCCGATCACAAAACCTCTGTGCTCCTCTGTGTTCTTGGTGCCTTCGTGCGAAAACAAGACCTCATCGGGCTCAACGAAGCCCGGGGCTCGATGAGGCCCGAGCCGCCTAGCGGGTGGGCCAGAGGACGATGCCTTCGACCAGATCGGGGTCGATCGCCGAGGGCCCGAGCTGCACCTGCACGCTGGGGCTGCTGAACTCGAGCAGCCCTTGCAGGCTCCCCTCGAGGATCGCCTGCCAGGCGGACGAGCCTCGGACCACCGGCGCCTCTTCGAGGACCATGCGCACGAAGCCGCGGCCGGAGTCGCCCTTGGCGACCTTGCCGTTCTTCCGCATCGACGCACGCCAGAGGTGAGGTGCGAGCCGGATCACCTCCGCCGGTCCATCGCCGAAGGTCCGGAGCCAGCTCCGCCGCATGCTCGCGTAGCGTCCCCCGTCGGCGAGCTCCTTCTTCACCCAGGCGCGGCCGAGCGCGCGCAGCCGGTCGGTGCCCCCGGCCAAGAGCACCGCTTCTTCGAGGAGCGCGGCGTAGGCCTCGGCCGCGACCCATTCCTTCGTCGCGGCCTCCTCGAGCTCTTTGGCGAAGTCCGGTCGCTTGCGCCGAAGCGCACGCCAAGCCGGACCGTAGAGGTCGCTCTCCTCGAGGGCGCGGCAGACGTCGGCCACGATCGGACCGCGGACGCCGGGTTCTTCGGAGCGGTCGTCGCCCCCCACGCAGGCCTCAGCGTTCCTCTTCGAGGTGCTCGGAGAGCGCCTCACCCACAGCGAGCAGGTTCGGGGTGATCTGCCGAACGAGGAAGCGCTCCACCGCGGTCGCGATGGGCGAGGCCACGAGGTCGGGCACCACGCGGACCTTCGAGAGGTCGATGCGGATCTCGCCGCGAATCTCCACGCGGGTGCGGTCACCGATGGCGACGAAGGTGTTCTCCCCTTCGCAACGCACGGCCTCCGGGAAGACGTGACTCTCGATCCGCCAGTGGCACTGGAAGGTGCGCTCGTCCCAGCGAGCGTGGTCGTGCCAGCTCACCATTGGCGGCAGCACCTTCTCCGCCGAGGCGGGGACACGAGCGGAACCCTTCCAGAGGTTCGTGAGCTCGGTGATCGGCCCATCGTCCTTGCGGTCCTCGACCACGATCTCCTTCACTCGAGGGAGGCCTGCAACGATCCGCGGGAGGTCGTCCCGGTAGGCGCGGAAGACCACATCCCGAGGAAAATCGATCACGGCGTCGGCCTCGATCCTCATACTCGTGGGGGCACCTAGCAGGCGAGGGCCTCCGGAGCGAGCGGAGCCCGTGCGATGCACCAGAGGCCCAATTGCGTCGCGCGGCGCTCCAGTCGGAACGCCGCGCGTCGCACGGTGCAGAGCTCGGGCTTCCGTCAGAAGGGGAAGCCGTCGGCGCCGGTCCCCGGGGAGACCACGCCGACCGCGCCGGTGAGCGCCGAGTGCGCCATGAAGGCGCCGGTGAAGGCCGGACTGCGGACCAGCGACTCGTCCGTGACCTCCGAGCCCGTGTAGGTCATGGTGTCCAGCGTCGTGCCGCCGAGGGCGATGGCGACGGTGGCGCCCCCATTGACCAACGAGAGGCCACCGCTGCTCGCCGTCGTGACCCGAGCGCCTCCGAAGGTGCCGGTCGGGGTACCGCCGCCGAAGACGACGTAGGTCCCGAGCGCCGGGAGCACGGTGCCCGCCGGGACGGTGTGCCGCACGGTCCCACCGACCGAGATCGTCACGCCCGAGATGTCGAGGCGCGCGCCAGTGGCGTTGACCAGCTCGACGAGCTCGTCCTGCGTGCCGCTGGGCGAGCCATCTCCGTTCACGTCCGCCGCGGGCGGGTCGTAGAGGACCTCGTGGATCACCAGGTCGCCGGCCTCCGGCGCGGGCGAGGTCGCCAGCGCGGTGCCGTAGATGTCGAAGTTGCCCCGGCGGTTGTCCTCCCAGAGGATCAGGTCGCCGGAGATCGTCACGTCCGCCTGGGTGCCCGGGTGGGTGCTCAGCGCGACCGGCGTGCCACCGAAGGCGGTGATGCCCGCGTTGGCGTTGCCCGCGCTGTAGTCGGTGTAGACGAAGATGGTGCCGTCCGCGTCGTTGACGATCTGCGCGGCCGCGCCGCCGACGAGGGCGGTCTCCGCCGGGAACTGCGGCGTGTTGCCGAAGGTCGAGCCGAAGATGTCGAAGTCGTTCGTGGTGGTGGCCATACCGTCGGTGACGGCGCGACCGTCGGTCCACGCGAGCAGGAAGTAGTCCGCCACCGGCGACAGCTGACCGGGCGGCGCGCTGGACGCCGCGGCGAGGTTGGTCGGGGCCATGACGGTGGAGCCCGTGCCGAGCTCGATGGCGACCAGGCGCCATTCACCGGAGACCGGGCCGTCGCTGAGCCAGGAGATCACGTTGCCGCGAATGGTCGGCTGGACCTCGTTGGAGCTCGGGGTGTCCGTGAGCAGGTCGTCGGTGGTCCCCGCCGCGATGTCATGGAGGCGGATGTCCCAGGTCGTGCCGTCGAACTCGTCGAAGACCACCAGGCCACCGTAGATCTCCGGCGAGCCGGACTGCATCGTCGAGAGCGCGGTCTCGGTGTCGGTGCGGAGGTCGTAGAGGAAGACCTGCGCCGCCGCGTCCTCGCCGCGCACGTAGGCGACGAAGTCTCCGTAGACCACCGGGTTCCACTCGCTGGTGGTCGTGGTGGTCAGCCGGCGGACCTCGCCGCTCTGCAGGCTCCGGAAGACGATGTCCCAGTTGCCGTCGAAGTTCTGCATGTAGACCAGGTGCTGGTGGTGCAGGTTCGGGAGCACGACGTCTTCGGGCGGCGCCACGATCGGGATCGCCGTGCAGTCCTCGTCGTCGGTGCCATCGCAGTCGTTGTCGAGTCCGTCGCAGTGGGACTCGTCGGCGCTGGTCTCGTCCGAGAGGAACGAGGCGCCGTAGCTGTCGGTGCCGCTGCAGGCCTGCCATCCGGCGGCGCCGCCGCAGGTCTGGGTCGCGCCGCCGCACACGCCTTCGGTCAGCGCGCAGGCCGGCGCCATCAGGTTGTCGTCCGTGACTCCGTCACAGTCGTCGTCCAGGCCGTTGCACGTCTCCGGCTGCGCGGTCACGCCGCCGGTGCACGCCGTCCACTCGCCGTCGACGCAGGTCTGGCTGCCGCGCTCGCAGGCGCCGGTGCTCGAGCCGCACTCCTGGGTCGTGCCGGTGATGCAGCTGCAGCCCTCGTCGACCACACCGTTGCAGTCGTTGTCGAGGCCGTCGCAGAGCGTCTCGGTGGCCTCGTAGCCGGTGCCATAGGCCGCGGCGTCGCAAGTCTCGAAGCCGCCAGCGCCACCGCAGCGCTGGGTGGAGCCGGCGCAGACGCCCTCCTGGAGCGGACACGCGGCGCCGATGACACCCTCGTCGGTGGAGCCGTCGCAGTCCTCGTCCATGCCGTCGCAGGTCTCGGCGCCGCCGGTGACCTCACCGGCGCAGCCACCGAAGGCGCCCGCGGTGCAGGTCTGGGTGCCCGCCATGCAGACGCCAGTGTCGGTGCCGCAGGCCTGGGTCGTTCCGTCGATGCAGTCGCAGCCCTCGTCGGTGATGCCGTCGCAGTTGTTGTCGAGACCATCGCAGAGGGTCTCGACGGCCTGGTAGTCGCCGCCGTAGCTGGCGATGCCGGAGCACGCGATCCAGCCGGCCGCGCCACCGCAGGCGCGCTTGGAGCCGGCGCAGACGCCCTGCTGCAGCGGGCAATCGGGAGCGGTCAGCTCGCCGGGCTCGTCAGCGCTGCCGTCGCAGTCGTTGTCCATGCCGTCGCAGGTCTCGCCCATCGGGCCGACGTCGCCGTCACAGGCACCCCACACCGCATCGGCGGTGCAGGTCTGCGTGCCGGGCATGCAGGCGCCCTCGTCGAGGCCGCAGGGCTGCGTGTCGCCGGGAGTGCAGGAGCAGCCTTCGTCCTGGGTGCCGTCGCAGTCGTTGTCGAGACCGTCGCAGGCGGTCTCGTCGGCCTCGTAGTCGCTGCCGTAGTCCGTGGCGTCGCAGGTCAGGAAGCCATCGGCGCCGCAGCGGGCCACCGCACCGGCGCACACGCCCTCGGTCAGCTCGCAGGCGGGGGCATCCAGATCTTCGTCGGTGTTGCCGTCGCAGTCGTCGTCGACCTCGTTGCAGACCTCGGTCGCGTCCGGGCTGATGGAGGCGGAGGTGTCGTCGCAGTCGGGACCGGCAGCGCAGCCTTCGCCGTAGCCGTCGTCATCGCCGTCGATGCACATCCCACCGTCGGGGTCGGGAGTGAACATGTCCGTCATCGGATCGCCCCCATCCGCGCCAGGCCCCATGTCCACGACGGGGATCCCGTCGTCGTCGTCGCCGCAAGCGGCCGTCAATGCCAGCGCGGCCACGAGCCAAACACCCCCACGGGTGAATCCAGTTCCAATCATTGGTGCATACCTCCAGGGGCCGTGTACGTGGAGGTGCGCCCGATCTTCCCTACCGTGGGGGGCAGGGAGTGAAGCCGCTCACTCTTCGGCGGCGAGCCGGAGGGTGCGGCGATGGCCGACCGCGTGGGCCAGCAGGCCGCTCAGGGCGGCGTTGACCTCGGATGCGTCGAGGTTCTCGGTGGGCAGCTCGACCGTGAGGACCACGTCGCCGTCTTCGTCGTAGGCGAATTTGGTCATGAACATGTCGCGGTTCATGCGGAGCAACCAGCGCGCGAGCTCGAAGGAGTTGTCACCGCCGGTGGACAGGAAGGGCACCACGGAGGCCACCAGCCAGTTCTCGTGGAGGCGGACGTAGACGGTCATCTTGCCCTCGTCGGTGTCGTGCTCGGACTTGAAGGTGTCCTTGCCGTGGGGCACGGCGGGCCACTCGAGGGTCTCGAGGTGGGCCCGGAGGGTGTCGGCGTCCATCGGGGCGGATGATGCGAAATGGAGCCGCGAGAGGCAACCTCGGCGACCGATCGAGGGTTGCGTCGGTGACGGCGCACCCCCACAAGAGAGCGATGGTCGAAGGAACGATTCGCAAGCTCGGGCTCGAGGGCGGTCTGTGGGCGCTGATGACCGACGACGGGAAGACGATCGAGCTGATCGACCCGCCGAAGGCTCTCCAGCAGAACGGGCTCCGCGCGCGGATCCGAGGCAGCCGCGACGAAGCCGAGGTCTCCATCGGCATGGTCGGGGACGCCATGACCGTCGACAGCTACGAGCTCCTCTGAGTCCACCCACGGCAGATCTCGACACCCGAGGGACGCTCTTGAGTTCTTTCCGAAGTCACCAAGAGCAAGCCCGCTGAGCGAAGCTGGACCCATGATTGCTGAGCGTCTTCTGTGAACTGGGAAAGAACTCAAGAGCGTCCCCGAGGTGTAGAGGTTCGGCGACGGTGAAGACGCTGCACGTGGCGTGCATGCCGTATCCGACGCCGCAGGGGACGCAGGCGTTGGTGGGGGCGATGATGCAGGCGCTGCGTGCGCGGGGGCGTGACGCGGAGCTGCTGGTGTACGCGGATGGGCAGAGCGCCGACGATCCAGAGTGGGTTCGGCGCTTGGGGGACTGGCCCGTGGTGCGGAGCGAGCGCTCGGGGCCCTCGCTGGGGAAGGTCGCGCTCGACCTGCGGATGATCGCGGAGCTGCGCTGGCGCTGGCTGCGGGACCGAAGACCGGTGGTGGCGCACAACGTCGAAGCGGCGGTGGTCGCCCGAGCAGCTGGCGTGCGCCCGCTGATCTACGTCGCGCACACGCGCTTCGACACCGAGCTGGAGACGTATGCTGCCGATCGGCTGTCGAAGCCGCTGCGCCGGGTGGGCGGCGTGCTCGATCGGGTGGCGGCGGGGGTCGACGCGGTCGGCGCGGTGTCGCCGAATCTCGCTGCCCACCTCGGCGGGACCTACCTGCCCTCGCCTTGGCCCGAACGACCGCCGGCAGGCGAGCCGGGCCGCTGGGTGCTCTATGGCGGCAACCTCGACGGCTACCAGGGCTGGGAGCACGTGGTGGACGCCTGCGCGCTCGCGGACCTGCCGCTGCTGGTCGCGACCGAGTCGGATCCGGCGCCGGTGCACGAGCGCGCTCGGCAGGCGGGGCTGAAGGAGCTCGAGCTCGCGCCGCTGCGAACCGACGCCGACCGCGAGCGGGCCCACGATCGCTGCTTCGCCGTCGCCGTGCCGCGCCGCTCGCCGGGGGGCCTGCCGATGAAGATGCTCGACGCCCTCGCCCGCGACCGACCGGTGGTCGCCATGGAGCGCGCCCTCGCCGGGCTCGATCCCGACGGCGTGGTCACCGTCGCCAACGACGACGCGCGCGCCTTCGCCGAGGGGCTCGTGCTCGTCCGCCGCGTCCGCCCGAAGAGCGGCCGCGCGTGGGTGCAGCGGGAGTGCAACGGCGCCGCGTTCACCGCGGCGCTCGAGTCGCTGCTCAGATGAGGTTGATGCGGGTCAGGTTGGAGCCGCCGGCGTAGCCGTAGCTGCCGACCGAGTGGTAGCCGTAGACCATGATGCCGACCGGACGGGTCGACTCGATGGTGTGGGTGCCGCCGCTGACGGGGCAGGTCACAGCGGTGTAGGTCTCGCCGCCGATCATGCCCGCCTCTTCATACTCGCAGAGGCGCATGAACTCGTCGCCGGCGATGTCGCCGCCGTCGAGGAAGACGGTGGTGCCGGTCGGCAC
The DNA here is from genome assembly GCA_964462035.1 of uncultured Sandaracinus sp. GTDB lineage: Bacteria > Myxococcota_A > Polyangia > Polyangiales > Houyiibacteriaceae > UBA1660. The sequence goes on along the minus strand of CAYXAP010000060.1, from coordinate 23,121 downwards.
GCTGATGACGACGTAGTTCGAGCTGAAGGTGTCGGGCACCAGGAAGAGGTAGTCGTCGCGGTACTGCTCGAAGGGCGGGTAGAGGATCATCGAGGGGTCGCCGCCGTGGCCGCTCATCCAGTCGACGACCCAACCCTGGCTGACGAGCATCTGCATGATGCTGACGGCCTCGGACGAACTCATCACGAAGGAGCGGTCGGTGCTGAACTCGCGCCACTCGTTCTCGTTCAGCGTGAACGAGTCGTTCGGGGCCGGCAGGTTGGTGGTGATGGTGGTGCCGTCCTTGTCGGCCATCACGCGGTAGATGTCCGGCTCCTTCCACGAGCCGGAGGCCCGCTTCGGGCTGCGGGTGATGACGAAGTCCTGGCCCCACGCGGTCGTCGGGAAGACCTGCTCCTCGACGTGCTCGGTGCAGCACCAGTCGTCGGGCTCGCCGCTCGGATGGGCGCTGACGCCGTCGGTGTTGCCGGGCGCGATGGCCCGCTCGCCGCCGCTGAAGACCGCGACCGGCGCCGTGGCGGAGACGATGGTGCCGGTCATGTCACCGGGGATGTCGGTGCTCTCGAGGTTCAGCACGTCGTAGGGCCCGATGACGTACTCGATGGTCTCGCCGGCGGACGCGGCCGGGATGGTGCCGCCGCCCTGGATCTCGCCACCGATGATCGGCCCGCCGAGGGTCACGGACACGGTGGTGTTCGGCTGGGTGCCGACGATGGTCACGTAGGAGTGGTCGGGGATGCCCGGGATGTCGAATCCGCCGACCTCGATCGGGTTCGCCGTGGGCCAACCGATGATGCGGTAGTCCTGGTCGAGCGCGGGCACCGGCAGCAGGAGCGAGGCGTCGTTCGAGGCGCTCTCGATGATCGGGTTGAACTGGTAGGCGACGATGGGGAAGTTCGTGCGCACGCGATAGGCGTTGTTGGTGAGCATGGTGCCCGGGCCTTCGACGTCCGGCGTGCTTCCGTCGACCTCGCGCGCAGGCAGGTCGATGCGAACCAGGTCGTTCGGCGGCACGTTGTAGTCACCGATGAGCGCTTCGGCGGGCGAGTTCGGCGTGCCGTTGCTCTGGAAGACGCTCGCGAGCACGGGCACGTTGCTGGTGTTGGCCAGCACGACCGCGAACTGCTCCTGCGCCGGCGGCAGCCCGCCACCGATGCCGCCCTGCGACCACTCGTTGTCCAGGTCGACGACCATGTAGTCGCAGCCGACGTTGGAGCGCTCCATCGCCGCGTTCTCACAGGCGTCGACGCACACGCCGCTCGAGCAGACCTCGCTCGGAGGGCATTCGCGCACGAGCCCCGAGTCCATGCCATCGGCGCCGCAACTGCGGATCTCCTGTCCGTCGCAGTAGTTGCGGTCGGGGATGCAGTCGCGGCAGCCGAGGCCATCGACGCACGCGCTCCCGATCGCGCAGGTCTCCTGCAGCACCTCTTCGCCACCGACGCAGCTGTAGACCTCGAGGCCGCGGCAGCTGAGGCTGCCTTCGGAGCAGGGGGCGTCCGGACCGAGGTCCCGACCGCCGCTCACGCGTCCATCGTCTCCGCAACCGCTCAGCGCGAGCGCGAGGACGAACACCGAAGAAAGCACACGAAAGCCATCACACGTCGCCATACATCACCATCCGGTCCCCAGGCTAGGGGTCGGGCTTCCGGGGGCGGCTGCGGAAGCTCACGGGAAGCGGACCCGCGCGCCAACGGTAAGCCTGCTTTCGGATTCACCAATCGGGGCCTCCGCTCTGGTAGGCTCGCCCCGTGCGCGACGCCCTCGAGACGATGATCGAAGAGGTGCTCCGACCGCTGCTGCAGGCGGACGGCGGAGACGTGGAGCTCGTGAGCGTCGAAGACGCGAAGGTCGTCGTTCGGACCAAGGGCGAAGCAGCCTTCGGCGCCGGCAGCCACTACGTGCGGGTGTCGGTGATCGAGCCGGCCATTCGCGAGGTCGTGGGCGCCGAGGTCGACATCGTGATCGAGAAGGCGGTGCCGAAGGCGACCCGGCGCTCGGACCCCGGCCGCGCCTCCGAACCCTGATCGCTGTGCCATGGGCGGCGTGACCATCGGTTCACGCGTGCCGTACGAGCCACGCCAAGAGCGCCCGATTCGAGCTCGATCGAGGGATTTTTCCCCGTGTGTCGTGCGTTCCGGTGCACGGCATGGTGCGTGCTAGGATTTCCTCCGCAATGAATCGCCGCGCACTGCTTCTCCTCCTCTCCGCTTCGATGGCCGTCCCCATGCTCGCCTTCCAGGGCGGCTGCGGAGGCCCCGCCTACGTCGTCGAGGGTCAAGGGCCGACCTTCCTGATGACCAACCTGCACGCCGACGCTCGGCGGCGGCTGTCGTCGATCAACTACTCGTCGCCCCGCGGCGGCACCCTGCTGCCGATCTGCACGCCGGTCACCCTCGAGCGGATCCAGGGCCGGGTCATCACCTTCCGGGCCGACACCACCGGCCTGCGATACCAGTACGTCCTCCACCGCAGCACGCGGGTGCCGGTCGAGGAGCACGTCCAGCGCTACTTCGGGACCCAGTGCCCGAACATCCAGGCGATGAGCCCGGAGGACCAGGCCGGCATCCAGAACGGTCAGGTCTACCAGGGCATGACCAAGCAGGGCGTCATCATGGCCATCGGCTACCCGCCCGAGCACGCCACCCCGACCCTCCAGGGCGACGTCTGGAAGTACTGGGCGACCAACAGCAACCGCTTCGAGGTCTACTTCACGAACGGGATCGTGAGCGGGATCCGGAACTGATTTCTGGAGGGGGTCTTCGGAAGACCCCCTCGCTTCGCGCCGGCGAAGCCGGCGAATCGCTCACCTCCAAACGCGCGGCCTGTTCGGCCGCGTTTTGGTGTCACGCGGCCGAAATGCAGAACGCCCCCGATCGAGACTCGATCGGGGGCGTTCTGCGTCGTGCTGGCGGCTCAGGCGCGGGCAGACTGGTCCACCACCGTCTTCGCCACCGGCTCGCCGGGCTTGACCTGGTTCGACCCGTGGAAGGTCTTGCCCTGGCTGGCCATGGAGAGCAGCAGCGGCGCCGGATCGAAGCGCGGTCCGTGGATCTTCGCGTACTGCTGCAGGCGGTCGACGATGGTGCCGGCGCCGTGCTTGTCCACGAAGCGGAAGGGGCCGCCGGTGAAGGGCGGGAAGCCCAGACCGAAGATGGCGCCGATGTCGCCGTCGCGCGCGCTGCGGAGGATGCCCTGCTGGAAGCAGAGCGCGGCCTCGTTGACCATCATCAACGTGCAGCGCCAGGCGATGTCCTCGTTGCTGAGCTCCTCGTTGGTCGGCTGCACGCCGAGCACGTCGTAGATGCTCTCGTCGGGGCCCTTCGACTTGCCGTCCTCGTACTTGTAGAAGCCGCGGCCGTTCTTGCGACCCTTGCGGTCGTCGGCGACCAGCTTGTCCATGCCGGCCGGCGGGACCATCCGGTCACCGAAGGCGTCGACCATGATCTTGCCGACCTTCGCGCCGACGTCGATGCCCACCTCGTCGGTGAGCTTCATCGGACCGACGGGGAACCCGAAGTTCAGCATCGCCTCGTCGATGCGCTCGATGGCGACACCTTCGGCGAGGATGTGGGCCGCCTCGTTCATCATCGGCGCGAGGATGCGCGTGGTGTAGAAGCCCACGCCGTCCTTCACGACGATGACCGTCTTGCCCTGCTTCTTGCCGAGCTCGACGCAGGTCGCGGTGACCTCGTCGGCGGTCTTGTCCGTCACGATGATCTCGAGCAGCGGCATCTTGTCGACCGGCGAGAAGTAGTGCATCCCGATCACGTTCTCGGGCTTGCTCGCGGCCTCGGCGATCTTGGTGATCGGCAGCGACGAGGTGTTGGACGCGAAGATCACGCCCTCGGGTCCGTTCGCCTCGACGTCCTTCACCATCTGCTGCTTGAGCGCGAGGTCCTCGAAGACCGCCTCGACCACGACGTTGCAGTCCTTGAAGCCGCTGTAGTCGGTGGTGCCGGCGATCTGCATCATCAGCTCGCTGGCCTTCATCGGGGTCATCTTCTTGCGGCTGACCCGCTTGTCGATGAGGTCGCGGCAGTACTTCAGGCCCCAGAGGACGCCCTTGCTGTCGCGGTCCTTCAAGCGGACCGGCGTCTTGGCGATGCTCGCGGTCACGTATGCGATGCCCGCGCCCATGAGGCCGGCGCCGAGCATGCCCAGGCGCTGGACCTTCTTCGGCTCGACCGAGTCGTCCTCGACGCCGTTGTCCTTCTTGATCGACTGGGTCGCGAAGAAGATCGAACGGAGCGCCTCGGACTCCGGCGACATCACGAGCTTGCCGAAGGCCGCGGCCTCGGCCTCGAGGCCCGCCTTCATCCCGTCGGCGAGGCCGGCCCGCACCACGTCGAGAATCGCGTCCTGCGCCGGGTAGAGACCGCGGGTCTTCTTGTGGAGCTGCTTGCGCGCCTGGTCGAAGACGACCTTTCGGCCGACCGGGTTCCGGGCCATCGCGAGCTCCTTCAGAGCCTCGCTGCCCTCGAAGCGCTCGAAGAGCCCCTCGTCCTCGAGGTGGCCCTCGTCGGCGAGGCGCACCGCGAGCTCCGCGGCGACCTGCACCACGATCGGCGGCTCGACGACCTCGTCGACGAGACCGAGCTTCTTCGCCTTGCGGGCGTCGACCTGCTTGCCGGTGAGCATCAGATCGAGCGCGGCCGTCAGACCGATGAGCCGCGGCAGCCGCTGGGTGCCGCCGGCGCCGGGCAAGAGGCCGAGCTGCGACTCGGGGAGACCGAGCTTGGTCTTCTTGTTGTCCGTCGCGACCCGCCCGTGACAGGCGAGCGCGAGCTCGAGCCCGCCGCCGAGGCAGGCACCGTCGATCGCGGCGACCACCGGCTTGGGGAACGAAGCCAAGCGGTCCATGGCCGCCTGGCCGCCGCGCGACATCGCCGCGGCTTCTTCCTCGCTGGTGACCTTCGCGATCATCCCGATGTCGGCGCCCGCGATGAACGAGCCTTTCTTGCCAGAGGTGAAGACCACGGCCTTGACCGAGGGCTCCCGCTCCAGCGCGTCGAAGGCCTGCGCGAACTCGTCGTTGAAGTCGGCGCGGAGCGTGTTCATCGACTCGCCCGGCACGTCCATGATGACCACCGCGACGCCACCGTCGCGATGCTCGACTCGAAGCATCTCTTCGCTCATGCCTCTGCTCCTTCCAGAACGATCGCGGCGCCGATGCCGCCCGCCGCACAGGCGGTGCAGAGCCCGAGGCCACCACCGCGACGCTTCAGCTCCTGGAGCGTCTGGGTGATCTGCCGCGCGCCCGTGGCCGCGAAGGGGTGACCGATGGCGATGGAGCCACCGTTCACGTTGAACTTGTCCCAGTCGATCTCGCCGATCGCCTCGTCGCGCCCGAGGTGGTCCTTGGCCCACTGCTTGGACTCGAAGGCCTGGGTGTTGGAGAGCACCTGCGCCGCGAAGGCCTCGTGCATGTCGACCAGCTCGAGGTCCTTCAGGGTGATGCCGGCACGGTCGAGCGCCTTGGGGGTCGCGTAGCTCGGACCCATGAGCATCTGCCCGGCGGGGTCGAGCGCCGCGTAGGCGTAGCTGCGGACGAAGCCGAGGATGTCGAAGCCGAGCGCCTTGGCCTTGTCCTCGCGCATCAGCAGCAGCGCGCTCGCGCCGTCGGTGAGCGGAGAGGCGTTCGCGGCGGTGATGGTGCCGTGCTTCCGATCGAAGACGGGCTTGAGCTTCGCGTACTTGGCGAGCTCGCCGTCTTCACGGACCAGGTTGTCCTGGCGGATGGCGTCCTCGTAGCGGTCGGGGACGTAGACCTCCATGACCTCGTCGTCGAACTTGCCCTCGGCCCAGGCCTTGGCGGCCAGCGAGTGGCTGCGCAGCGCGAGCTCGTCCTGCGCCTGCCGGGAGATCGAGTTCTCCTTGGCCATCTTCTCGGCGCTCTCGCCCATGGTCAGCCCGGTCGAGGGCTCCTTGATGGCGGGCGGCACCGGCGCGAGGTCCTTCAGACCGAGGCTGGCGAAGGCCTTGATGCGGTCCTGGAAGCTCCGCGCCTTGCTGGCCTCGATGAGCGCGACCTGCAGCCGCTTGCTGACCGTGATGGGCACGTCGCTGGCGCTGTCCGCGCCGCCGGCGATGCCGCAGTCGATCGTCCCGGTGGCGATCGCGTCGACGATGCTCGTGGTCGACTGGTAGCTCGTCGCGCACGCGCGGCTGACGCTGTAGGCCTCGATGTGGCGCGGCAGCCCGGTGCCCAGCACGATCTCGCGCGCGATGTTCGGCGCGTGGACCGAGGGCACGACCTGGCCATACACGCACTGCTCGACCTCGTTCGGGTCGATGCCGACCCGGGTCATGAGCTCTGCGACCGCGAGCTTGCCCAGCTCCTGAGCGGTCGTGTCGCGGTACGCGGTCCACTGCTTCGCAAAGGGCGTCCGCAGGCCGGCGACGATCGCCACCCGCTCACCCTTCTTGCCGAGGCGCTGCTGCGCCTTGCCGTTCTTCGCCATTCGAGCCTCCGTGTCGTTGCGTGCGGGCCCGGGCTGGGTCCCGCCGCGATCGCCACCACACACACGCGCTGAATGGCGATTCACCAGATCCCTAGACCTCGTGACGCGCCGTGTCAATCGGGGACGGGGGTGAGAATGAAAACAATGAAAACGAGCGTCCCCATCGTTCGGGGATCGGGGACGCTCGTTTTCATTGTTGTCTTAAACGACGAACGCCTCCGGCCCAGAAGGGCAGGAGGCGTTCGGCGATAGCCCGAGACGTCAGGCGGCGGGGGGCGCAGCCGGAGCGGCGCCACCACCTTCGGCGGCCTTCTTGATGCCGAGGCCTGCGACGATCGCGAGGATGCCGGCGGCGAAGCCGAGGATCTGAGTGAGCCCGAAGCTCGACATCACCGCTCCCCAGATTTCACCGATGATCGACAGCCCGCCGACCACCATGACGAGCATCGCGCCCTTGGTGCGGAACGCCTGGATGGCGCCGACGATCTGCATGATCGCGAGGACGGCGAGGAAGGCGCCGAGCGCCATCATGCCGCCACCCGACGGGGCCTCGTCCATGGCAGCGTCGAACTCGGCCTGCGCCTCCGGGGTCACGCTACCGTTGGCTGCGGCCTGCTCCTGCATGGCCTGGGAAAGCTCACCTGCGCCCGAGACGACAGCGCCCCCAGCGAGGTAGCCGAACGCCGCGAGCAAGTTGATGATCGCGACAATGATTAGAAAAACTCCAGCTGCAATACGCACCGCACCCTCCTTGTAGTTCTTTGATGGGCTTGGCCGTGGATATCATATCTCGCGACCAACGTGTGCCTCGGTGTGTGCTTCGGGTGGGAACTACGAGGCCCTCGGCGGCAACCTTCCCTCACGCTGGGACGATTTGTGAGATCGCCTCGGCCTTGACGGGCCCGGCGCACGGAGCATCCTGGGCGGGTGCGGCGACTCCCAATGCTCGACAATCGCCAGGCGAAGCGGCTCGAGCTGCCGCCGCGGCCGGTGGGCTTCGCCGAGGGCGGCATCCCGCCGCTGACGGATCGCCAGGGCCGCGCCTACCGCTACCTCCGCCTCAGCGTGACCGATCGCTGCGATCTGGCCTGCCTCTACTGCATGCCGCCCAGCGGCGAGGAGGACCACGCGCTCCGAAAGGCGCTGCTGACCTTCGAGGAGGCCGCCCGGGTGGTGAGCGTGTTCGCGGCAGGTGGTATCGAGCGGGTTCGTTTCACCGGCGGTGAGCCGCTGGTCCGCAAGGACGTCGTCGAGCTCGTGGCGCGGGTCCACCGCGTGGTGCCGCACGTGCGGCTGGCGATGACCACGAATGCCACCCGACTCGGCGAGCTCGCGCGCCCGCTTCGGGCCGCCGGGCTGGGTGGCGTGAACGTGAGCCTGGACACCCTGGACCCCGATCGCTTCCGTTCGCTCACTCGCGGCGGTGACATCGGTCGAGTGAAGGCGGGGATTCACTCGGCGCTCGCGGAAGGCCTCGAGGTGAAGCTCAATGTCGTGCCCCTCCGCCACGATCCGGCCAGCGACGAGGATCTGCGCGAGCTGGTGGACTGGGCGTGGAGCCTCGGCATCACCCCCCGCTTCATCGAGCTGATGCCGCTCGGCGAAGGGGCCAAGCTGCCGGCCAGCTGGCGAATGAGCGCGACCGAGGTCCGCGCCGTCCTCGGCGATCGACTGGCCGACCGCGACGCGGAGGCCCCGGGCGGACCGCTCGGCCCGGCGCGCTACGTCCCGCGGCGAGGCGGCGAAGGCCGGGTCGGTTTCATCAGCGCCATGAGCGACGAGTTCTGCGGCACGTGCAACCGAGTACGCGTGACCGCCCGCGGCGACGTCCGCGCGTGTCTGGCCGACCGCCGCGCGGTGTCGCTCCGCGACGTGATGCGCGCCGGCGGCTCGGACGCCGACCTGGCGTGGGCGATGCGCTGGGCGCTCGGCGACAAGGCCGAGGGGCACTTCTTCGCCGACCCGAAGGCGACCGAGCACGAGAACGTCGGCATGTCCCTCATCGGGGGCTGAGGCGACGCGCCACGAGGCGTTTCACCACTCTTGTCCGAGAAGTTCATGACCCCAAGACCGGGACATGATTCGACTCGCCATCCTCGACGACTACCTCCCCGAGCAGCTCCGTACGGATGCTGAGGGTGCGCTGACGGACATGCAGGTCGTGTGGACGGGAACCGACCTCGACGAGCTCGTCCGGACCGCGAAGGAGCATGAGGTCCAGGTCGTGATCCTCAACGTGGATCTAGCGAAGGGCACCGCCCCCGCGGATGCGGTCGAGCGCGTGAAGAAGGAGACGGGCGTCGACCTCGTCATCGCCCTCTACTCGTTCCTGCGTCGCTCGGAGCTCGAGGCCGTCGCCGAGCACAGCCGCCCGGTGAAGAGCCCGACGAGCCTGACGCAGCTGCGCAGTCAGATGCTGCACGTCCTGGTGAAGAACCTCTTCGGCAAGGCGGACGCCGCTCGACGCGAGCGCGGGCGACCGAACGCCAGCGGCAGCAACCCGGCGCCACGCTTCACGCGGGCGCAGCTCGGAAAGCTGATCGAGATCCAAAGCGCCGTGCAGTGCGAGTGCCCCAACCACGTGGGTGAGCTCGTCGCTGGGCTCATGGCCTTCGAGGCCTACGCCGAGGCCTGTGAGAACCAGAACCCGAAAGACGCGCGCGTCCACCGGATGCTCGCCGACCGTACGGGGCGCGCGCGGCTCATCATGGAAGACGCCCTGAGCGAGCTCATCGAGCACGAAGGCATCGAGATCTAGCGCGGCGGAGGGTCGAGCCCCTCGGCGCTCTCGACCGGTACCGCCGGCTCCTCCCACTCCGCGAGCCTCGGCCCGACCGGGCGACGAGCGGCGCCGTCCCAGGTCACCAGCGACGCGCCCCGCATCGCCTCGATGACGCCGTCCAGGAGCCACCGACCCGGCGCGCGAGCGACGATGCTCCGCTGCGGCGCTCGACCGGGCCGCTGGATCCGGATCCGAGCGGGCTCGCCCGCGACGACCTGCACCATGACCACGGAGCGCTCCGCATCCGTGCTGCCGAGCGGCTGGACCGCGACGCCCAACGCTTCGGAGAGCTGCCGTCGGAAGGCCTCGGGCTCGATGGCCGGGTCGGCGCTCTCGACCACGACCACCACGGGTGGCGAACCCTGGGCGAGGGCCGTGGTGGGCAGGAGCGCCAACACCAGCGCGAGCCGCCGAATCCCCCATTCCATCCCTGCCGATTATGCACCCTCGGGCTCGGGTTCGTACAAGCGCGTTGAAAAGGGAGCCCGCTCCCGTCAGGCTCCGCCCGTGCGCATCACCCCCGCGCTGGCGCTACTGCTGCTCATCGGCTGTTCGGACCCTCCGACGCCGACCGAAGTGTGGCGTCCGTCCGACCACGCCCAGCCGCCCCGGCAGTCCATCGACCCGAGCCGCGTGCCCCGCGATCGCCGTCCGGAGCCGCCGGCGGAACGACCCTCGGAGCCCGAGGGCCAAGATCGGGTCGCCGCAGCGCAGACGCTCTGGCGGATCAGCTGCGCCGGCTGCCATGGCGCAGAAGGCCGCGGCGACGGCAACGCCTACGAAGGCGAGCTGGCGGACTTCACCGACCCGGAGTGGCAGGCGTCGGTGAGCGACCAGGCGATTGCCCGCGCGATCACCCTGGGGCAGCCGCCGATGCCGGCGTTCGGCGAGATCCTCGCGCCGGCGGGGATCGCGGCGCTGGTGGAGCATGTCCGACGGTTGGGGGAGACGGGGGGCGCCGACTCCGACCCCGACTCCGACGCCGACTCCGACTCCGACTCCGACTCCGACTCCGACGCCGACGCCGACGCCGACGCCGACGCCGAGAACCGGTAGCCGACTCCGACTCCGAGAACCGGTAGCCGACTCCGACTCCGAGAACCGACTCCGAGAGCCGACGCCGAGAACCGGTAGCCGACTTCGAGACCCGACTCCGAGAACCGACTCCGACTGCCCAGAGCCGACTCCGAGAACCGAGAACCGGGAGCCGAGCGCTTTGGGGTATCCTCGCGCGCATGATTCGCCATCTGTCGATCGCGGCCCTCGTGCTGAGCGTCGCTTGTAGCTCCGAGCCCACCGAGACCGAGACCGCCGAGCCGGTCGCGACCACCGGTGGGGAGACCGAGACGCTCCCGCCCGAAGAGCACCCGATGCGTACGACGACCCCGGTGCCGGTGCCGCAGCCGGCGGTCGCTCGCGAGGAGCTCTCCGAACCGCTGCAGCAGACCTGGACCGGGATCGAAGAGGTGGTCGCCATCCGTCCGCCGGAAGGCCCGATGGACGCGACGACGGAGGCGATCGAGGAGTGGGCCGCCGGCCCGCTCACCGAGTGGATCACCACCCGACGGGAAGCGACGCGTGCGGTCGGCGAAGTCGCCAGCGGGGTTCCGGAAGAGCCGGTGTGGGAGCGAGCGGTCGGCGCGGCGCTCTTCGGCTACGCGCTCGAGGAGTTCGCGGCCGACATCCGCAGCTCACCGGTGCCCACCGAGATCGCCGAGGACGCCGAGCTCCTCGGCATCTACATCGACACGCTCAACCAGGCGTTGCGCCCGACGGTGATCGAGTCCGTGACCAACTACGCCGTCTGCCAGCAGCGCCTGGCCTCGCTCGGTGACGAGTCCGAGTGGCTCCCCTGGCGCGCCTACTGCGTCCAGCGTGGCCAGGAGATCATCGAGACCTATCAGCTCCAGGCCCACGAGACGGAAGACGAGGGCGAGGCCGAGGCCGAGGCCGAAGACCCGGGCGAGGTGTGAGCGACACCTGGTTCGAGGATCTCTTCGGCTTCCCGGAGGGGTCCTACGCGGAGACGAAAGAGCGCTTCCGACTCGAGGGCGAGACCCTGGTGGCGCTCGCGCCCGATGGCGAGCGGCGCTTCGGCGCCGGTACGTTCGCGACCCCCTCGCTCGCCAGCCTTCGCGCGATGACGCCGCCGCCGACGGGCGGGTCCCCGACCATCCATCACGAGGTCGTCGGCGACGTGCTCGAGGCCCACGCGCTCCCCGAGAACGAAGGTGCGCTCTTCCAGGTCGCGTCGCAGCTCAACTGTCTCGAGTTCGCCGATCCGCGGGAGGTCCCCGAAGACGGCATCACTCAGTACGTCTTCGACCCGACCCAAGGGCCGGCCTGCGCACTGGCGGCCGCCGCCGCGACGGTGGTGCGGAACTACTTCGTTCCCGTGGGCGACCAGCTCGGTCAGACCCGCGACCGACAGCTCGACAACCTCGGCGGCGTGCAGGCCGCGATGGGCGATGCCGGCGCCCAGGTCGAGGTCCGCAACGGCTACACCTTCTCGACGCCGGATGGGTTGAAGATGGTCGGCGAGGCGTTGGCGAACGCCGACCGCGACGCGCTCCTCGGCGAGCTGCGCATCGGCGTGCAGACCGGCGTGGAGGTCACCTTCGCGCGTCGCTTCGAGCGCCCTCCGACCCCGCAGCACGTGGACCAGGCCTTCTGCTCGGCGCTCTCGTGTGGCTACGCGAGCGGGAGCCTCGCGCTCTGGCGCCCGCTGGCGAAGCTCGTGCTCGACGGCGCGTACGAGGCCACGCTGCGTCAGGCCGCGATCGCGCGGAACCCGCGCGTCTGGCTGACCTTCCTCGGCGGCGGCGCGTTCGGAAACGAGAAGACGTGGATCGCGGCGGCGATCGGCCGAGCGCTTCGGCTCATGGAAGGCCACGCGCTCGACATCCGCATCGCGCACCACCGCAGCATCGACGACGAGATGGTCCACGACATCGACGCGGCGCGTATGGGCTGACCGACACCCGAACACGAATTCTCTCGCAAAGACGCCAAGACGCGAAGAGAAGCCCCCGCTCGGCCCCATTCGGATTCCTCTTCGCGGCTTGCGGCCTTGCGAGAAGTTCTTCGTTCTCGGGGCGCGGCGTCGAACGGCTCGACGGAGCAGACGGCGCGTCAGATGAGGATCGTCGGGCAGCCGAAGAGCACGTCGATGCGCCCGCTCTCGAGGCTCTGCGCCGCGTCGCATGCGGGGCCGTGCAGGATGATCGCGTCCATGTCGTCCGAGTAGTCCCAGCCGTCGGCTCGCGACGGGTCCCTGGGGATCGACGACTCGGAGCCGTCGTCGGCGGTGAGCCGCACGTTGACCCTCATCGCGTCGAAGGTACCGTCGGGGTTCGGCGGGATGGGGTACTCGCAGCTGACCACCGACTCGCCGATCGCCGCGAGCGCCTCGCGGAGGGCGACCCCGAAGTCCAGGCTCGGGTCGGTCAGGTCGTAGTGACAGTAGGTGGGCCCGGAGTCGGAGCAGCCCGCGCGACCGGTGCCGGCCGCGCTCGCCATCCGGCTGAGGATCCCTCGGAAGGACTGGGAGCCCGGCACGCCGATGACGAAGGTCGGGATCGACTCGGCCGCCGCAGCGGCGATGGCGGCGATCATGTCCTCGTTGTCGTCGTCGAGCTCATCGAAGGAGCAGGCGGCGTCGCAGCCGATGCAGACGGTGGACGCGCCGTCGGTCGCGAGGACCAGGTACCGGCCGTCTTCGTCCCGAGCACGGAGCCGCGCGAGGGCGAAGGCCACCGCGTCGTGGGTCGGCGTGATGCCCTCCGGCGTGATCGCACCGAGCGCGGTGCCGATGGGGCCACGGGTGGTGCTCAGCTCGCCAATCGCCACGTCGGTGGTGTTCTCCGCGCAGCTGAAGGTCACCGGGAAGTGCATGAGGCCGACCCGCGAGCTGTCCGGCAGGGTCATCAACGTGTCGCCGAGCACCTGGCGGAAGACGTCGTAGCGGGAGTCGTCGGGCGCCGGGGTCGGGTCCCCCGTGAGGCAGCTCGCGTCGTCGGCCGGGCAGTTCATCGACCCGCTGGTGTCGACCTGGAAGAGCAACGTCGCCGGGAGCGGCTCGGCGAACGCCGTGGTCGTCTCGCAGGCGTCGAAGCCGAAGTCCCGCGGCTGCGCATCGACCATGCGTGCGTCGACCGGCGCGGCGGCGTCGCGATCCGGGCCGTCGGAGCCGATGCGATCGTCATCGCCGCAGGCCAGGGAGAAGAGGCAGAGGAAGGCGATACGGCGAGCCATGGAGCGGAGATTGACCCGAGACGGGCCCGATGAAAAGTGGGAAGTCTTACTTCTCGATCGGCGAGGTGCGCGGCCTATTCGGGCATGCCGTCGGGGCCGAGGGAGCGGTGGCGGCCCGTCGGGACGGTCGGATCGAGCCGAGTGTGGGCAGCGTCGTCCTCGGCGACGTCGGCGGCGCGGTGGGCCCGAACGCGCTCGGCGAGGGCCGCGATGGCGTCCGGATCGTCCGCGCCCGGCAGGGCCACCATCGCGCGGGCCATGGCGCCCGCGGTCTGGAAGCGCATCTCCGGATCGCGCCGAAGGGCGCGCGCGAGGAACTCGTCCCAGGCGGGATCGAGGCCGGCGCGCCGCAGGGACGCCGCCGGGATCTCGTCGTAGATGAGCGCCGCGAGGGTCGCCGCGTCGTTGTCTCGCCGGAAGAGCGCATCGCCGACGAGGAGCTCCCAGAACATCACGCCCGCCGCGAAGAGGTCCGAGCGCGTGTCGACCGCTTCGCCGCGGGCCTGCTCCGGAGAGATGTAGCCGAGGTGACCGACCACCGTGTTCGTCTGATCGGTGCCGCCGTCTCGGAGGGCGCGGGCCACGCCGAAGTCGGTGATCTTCACCTCGCCGTTCGTCGAGAGCAGGACGTTCTGTGGGCAGAGATCCCGGTGCACGACACGCAGCGGCCGGCCATCGGCGCCGCGAGCGATCCGATGGGCGTGCTCGAGCCCGGAGAGGATCTCGACTCCGAGGAGCGCGATGACCTCGACGGGGAGCGGCTGCTCGGACGCGCGCATCAACGCCCAGAGCGTCATCCCATCGACGTACTCCATCGACAGGAAGTACTTGCCATCGACGCGGCCGAAATCGAGGACCTGCACGATGTTGGGGTGGCCGAGGCGCGACGAGATCGCGGCTTCGGAGCGGAAGAACTCCACGAACTTCTCCTGCTCGGCGAGGTGCGGATGGATGCGCTTGATGGCGACTCGGCGCTCGAAGCCGCCCTCCGGGCAGTAGACGGCCTCGAAGACCGCGGCCATGCCGCCCTTGGCGATCTCACGCACCAGCCGGTACTTGCCGAAGAGGTCCTGCTCACGCGCTGCGGCCTCCGCTCGGGTGATGGCGAGCCGCAGCCCACGGACCGCCAACGCCGCCATCACGCCGACGCCGATCAGCGAGAGCGTGCGGGAGATCTGCACCTCGACCTTGTAGATGACCATGCTCGCGAGCTCCGGCGGGAGCGCGGGCTGAGCCACGAGCAGGTCGAGACCGAGGAAGACCACCGCGCCCGCGACCCCCGCGATCGCCGCCGGGATGGCCTGGAGCCGCACGGTGAGCCCGAAGATGGTCAGGCAGAAGATCATCGGCGGCACCCAGGACGCGAGCGCGTAGCCGGGGCCCTGGATCCAGAGCAGCACGACGAAGAAGACCCAGGCGAGACTGGACTCGACCACCGCGTTCAGGTGAGTCAGCACGCGCGAGAGCGGCCCCTTCTTCAGCCGGTGGTTCATGAAGACGAACCAGACGACATAGGGGATCGCCACGATGGCGCAGGTGATGCCGAGATCGAAGGAGACAGTCGTCGCGATGAAGAACGCGAGCACCATCCCGAAGCCACAGGCGAAGAGCCACACCTGAGCGAGGAGGAGCTCGAGGCGCTCGAGCTCCTTGGTGAGGGCGCTCTCCAGCGGCGCGGCCACCCTCACCCCCTCATCACTCGAACCCACGCGGAGAGGTTACCAAGGAAGGACACCTCGATGCGGTCCCATGAGCCACCCGGCGGAAGGTATGCTCGGGTGCGAGCGTTAAAGGAGACGTGCCGTGGAGGAGGGCAGGACGCCGACGAAGGGACAGCTGAACCGGCTCGCACGAAGCGTGCGCCGGACGTTGGTGTTGCGGCATCTGCTGCGCTGGACCGCCGTGGTGGCCACGGTCGTCGGCGCCGTGGGGCTGGTCGCGACGCTGATCTTCCCCGCGATTCCTCGCTGGCCGAGCTTCGCGCTCCTGGCGTTCGGACCGCTCATCGGGCTCTGGGTCGCTCGGCGGAAGCGGCCCAGCGAGGCCGACGTGGTCGTCTACGTCGACCGGCGCCTCGGGGCCGACGAAGCCATCCTGACCGCCTGGGAAGACGAAGCCGCGGCGGAGCGCACCAAGGTCGCCGCCGCGGAGCACCTCGGTCGCGCGCGCCCCAAGGACGTGCGGCCGACCCTCGCCAGTGGCGATCTCATCGGGCTGCCCTTCGCCGCCGGGACGCTCGCGGCCATCCTCATCGTGCCCACGCCGCCGCCCGTGCCGGTGACGCCCGGACCCCGAATGGTCCAGGTGGACGACGCCGACCCGCTGACCCGGCTCGAGCGGCTGCCGGAGATCGCGCGCACCGAAGAGGAGCGCGAACGACTGGAGGCGATCGCCCGAGAGGCCGAAGAGCTGCGCCATCGGCTCGCCGAAGGGATGGAAGAGCGCGAGGCGCTCGACGCGCTCGACCGACTGCAGGAGCGCATCGAGGAAGAGGCGCGGCAGCCCGCGTCGCCGGAGGAGCGACGGGCCCGCGACGCCGCGGTGGAGGCGCTCGAGAGCGAGCCGGAGATGGCCCGCGCGCTGGCCGAGCGCGATCTCGAGTCGCTGGACCGGGCCGTGGCGCAGGCGGCGGCGCGGCGCGAAGAGGCTGACCGGGAGCGCGCGCGGCAGGCGCTGCGCGAAGCGGCCGAGGCCGCGCGGGAGGAAGGTGACGAAGGGCTGGCCGAGTCGCTGCTTCGGCGCGAGAGCCTGCTCGACCGCCGCTCGCAAGAAGCCGACCTCGCGCGCCAGCTCGCCGAGGCGATGCCCGAGCTGGCCGGCGAGGGGCTCCGCCGTGAGCTCGAGCGCCTGGACCGCGGCGAGAGCGACGGGAGCGAGCTCTCCCAGGAGATGGTCGACGCGATGCGCGAGGCCTGGTCGCGGCTGACCCCCGAAGAGCGGCAGCGACTCGCGGAGAAGATGCGCGAGGCCGGCATCGGGGAGAACTCGCAAGCGGGCGACCCGACCGAGCCCGGCGAGGGGCAGCCGATCAGCGCCGACGAGTACGAGCGGATGCTGCGCGAGGCGCTCGAGGAGACGCGGCAGATGCAGCGGCAGATGGGCGGCCAGCAAGGAGGCGGCGGGGCGATGCCGATTCCTGGGCAGGGTCAGGGATCCGGGCAGGGGCAGGGGCAGGGTCAGGGATCCGGGCAAGGGCAAGGGCAAGGGCAAGGGCAGGGGAACGGCAACGGGCAGGGGTCCGGCAACGGCAACGGGCAAGGGCAGGGGTCCGGCAACGGGCAAGGGCAAGGGCAGGGGTCCGGTAGCAGTAGTGGGGCTGGTGGCACGGGCGGGGACGACGAAGGGCGAGGGCCCGGCGGCGGTCGCACGCCCGACCTGAATTCCGGCGACTCCACCCTCGCTCGCGTGCGACCGCGCGTAGGCACCGGCGCACCCTCGCGCACGTGGGTCGAGTGGGTCGACCCTTCCGGCCAGCCCACCGGCGGTGACGCCCCCGCGGGCGGCGACACCAGCGGCGGCGCCGCACCGAGCGGGGAGAGCGGCGGCATCGAGCGCGCGCCGATCCCCGAAGACTACGAAGAGCACGTACGCACCTATTTCGGAGGCGATCGATGAGTGACGACGGAGGCGCCGAGGGCGCCGACTTTCAGGCTGGGGTGAGCGCGGTCCGCGAAGCGGTGGGCCGAGTGATCGTCGGCCAACGCGAGGTCGTGGACCAGGTGCTGCTCTGCCTCTTCGCGGGCGGACACGTGCTGCTCGAAGGCGCGCCGGGGCTCGGCAAGACGCTGCTCGTGCGCACGCTCTCGCGGGCGATGACGCTCGACTTCTCCCGCATCCAGTTCACCCCCGACCTGATGCCGAGCGACATCGTCGGCACGAACATGGTCGTCGAAGACGAAGGACGGAAGCGCTTCGAGCTGCAGAAGGGTCCCATCTTCGGTCAGCTGATCCTGGCCGACGAGATCAACCGCGCGACCCCGAAGACCCAGTCGGCGCTCCTCGAAGCCATGGCCGAGCGGAGCGTGACGATCGCCGGCGAGCGCCACGAGCTCGAGGCCCCCTTCTTCGTGCTCGCCACCGAGAACCCCATCGAGATGGAGGGCACCTACCCGCTCCCGGAGGCGCAGCTCGACCGCTTCCTCTTCAAGGTGCTGGTGCCCTCGCCCGACGAGGACACGCTGGTGGGCATCCTCCACCGGACCACCGGCAACCTCTCGGCCGAGATCGACCACGTGCTCGACGGACCGACCATCCTGAAGATGCGCGAGTCGATCCGGAACGTGCGCTGCGCCGAGGCGATCGCGCGCTACGTCGCGCGCTTCGTTCGCGCCTCGGACCCGAGCCAGCCAGACGCCGCGCCCAGCGCGAAGACGCTGCTCCGCTATGGCGCCGGCGTGCGCGGCGCTCAGTCCGTGATCCTCGCGGCCAAGGTCGCCGCGAAGATGGCCGGCCGCGAGCACGTGGCGATGGAAGACGTGCGCAAGGTGGTCCATCCGGCGCTTCGGCACCGGCTGATCCCGAGCTTCGAGGCCGAGGCCGACGGCATCTCCACCGACGCGATCCTGGACCGACTGCTGGACGAGGTGCCGGAAGCCTCGGAGGGCGTCCGGGCGATCGAAGGTGACCGTGCGCAGGCCTGAGCGCAGCTCCCCACTCGTCCTGCTCCTGCTCCTCGCCGCCGCGCTCCCCAGCGCGAGCGACGCGCAGCAGCGGCAACTGCCGGTGGCGATCGAGATCGCCCCGCTCTTCGGCAACGACGTCGTACGACCTCGAACGTGGGCGCCGATCCTCCTGACGCTGACGAATCGAACGCAGCGTGCCTTCCAAGGCGAGGTGCAGCTCGACGTGAAGTCGTGGCGAAGCGAGGCGCTCGCCCACCGGACCCGGCTCGATCTGCCCGCGGGGGCGACCCGTCAGGTGCAGCTCGACGTCTACATGCCCGACGACGGCAGCGAGCTGAAGGCGCACTACGTGGTGAGCTCGGGCTTGGCGGGTCGGCAGACGTATACGTCGCCCTACTCCACCGGCGGCGCGGCCGTGGTGGTGCTCGCGCGGGAATCGCGGCTGCGCAGCGTGCTCAACGGCATCGACTCGTCGACCCAAGACGAGTACGGCTCGGTCCGCCAGGTCGAGATGCCGGTCGGATCGCTCGGCTACGACCCCAACACCGGTGAGCCGCTCGCACCGCTGACCTCGCTCGGATACACGCCCGTGGCGCTGGTCGTCGCGCGTTCGAACGAGCTCGAGGCGCTGAGTCCGGTCCAGCGGGACGCACTGAAGGGTTGGGTCGCCACGGGCGGGCGGCTCCTGGTCTTTCCGCGCACGCCGGAAGCGGTACGCCAGCCCTTCCTCCAATCGCTGGTCGGCGACGTGACGCTCGGCCCTCGAGACCCGATCCCGGGCACATACCAATCCCGGCCACCCGACCGCGCCAACGAGAGCTGGATCCCCACCGACACCAACGAGTGGGTGGACGAGTCCTTCGGCGGCTCCCGGCGGCTCGGGTTCGGTCGGGTCTACCTCGCCACCTACGACGGCACCGTTCGACCGCACGTCGACGCCCACTACACCCGCGCCACCGTGGCCTCGGTCGCGCGGGTGCAGGAGGCTCGAGTCCGGATGCCGATGTTCACCTTCGGCCAGGCCGAAGAGCAGAGCTACGGCTGGGGCGGGCCCTCGGGCTTTCAGGAGCTCCGCGCCGCGCTCGACCCGAACGAGTCCTTCCGGCCGGCCCTCGGCTTCGTCGCCATCCTGCTGCTCTTCTACGTGATCCTCGTCGGACCGGTGAACTTCCGCTGGGTCGCCAAGAAGAACCGCCCGATCTTCGCGTTGGTCACGACCCCCATCGCGGCGCTGGGCTGCCTCTTCCTGATGCTCGTGGTCGGCTACGTCGGCAAGGGCGTCACCATGCGCTATCGGCAGGTGCAGCTCACCGAAGGGGTCGCCGGTCAGCCGCTCGGCTCGGAGCGTACCTACCTCAGCCTCTTCCTCACGCGCCCGACGTCCTTCGATCTCCCGAACGCGGAGGGGCTGCGATTGCTGCGCGAAGGCTCGCCGCGAATGCCTCAGGTGGTCACCGACGGAGTGGACCGCTCGCTCGAAGAGCTCCAGGGCGGGCTCTGGCAGACGCTCTTCCTCCGCCGCGACGACACGCGCGATCTCGGTGGCACCATCACCTTCGACGTGGAGAGCCTCCGGCTGGTGGGCGTGCGAAACGGCACCGGGATGACCCTCCGTGACGCGGTGCTCCTGGCGCCGGGCGGCAGCGTCTACCGCATCGGCGACGTGCCGCCGGGTGGAACGGGCGCGATCGAGGAACAACCCCTGGTCACGCTCAACGACGAGCAGTGGTACTGGGGTGCTGGCTCTCCCGACAACCGCGCCTTCTCGCGCGCACTGGGGATGAACAGCGAAGAGGGTCGCCAGACGATCTACGGGCTGGCGAGCCTCGCCGGTGGTCGCATGCAGGCGACCACACCGCTGCTCTTCGCGCGCATCGAGCGCTCGAACGGGGAGCTCGCCGGGACCTTCTCGGAAGAGACCAGCGTCCACCTGCTGCGCATCGTCGTCCCGAACGTCGAGCCGGCGGTGCACGTGTCTCGCGACAACGACTTCGGCGACGAGCCAGCTCCGATCTACCCGGACGACCTCGACGACATGGGCCTCCCCGGAATGACCGACGAACAGAACCAGATGGTCCAGGAGGCGATCGAAGGCTCCGAGGGCACGGTCGGGCAGAGCGCTCAGGAGATCCTCGACGAGGCCGAACCGATGGTGGACAGCCCCGACGGCCTCATGGATGGGGTCGGGGAGGACGCGCCGTGATCAAGGTCGAAGGCATCTCGCACAACTTCGGGAGCATGCGCGTGCTCCACGACATCTGGTTCGAGGTCCCGGAAGGTGAGGTCTTCGGCTTCATCGGTCCGAACGGGGCCGGTAAGACCACGACCCTCCGGATGATGGCGACGCTCCTCGAGCCCGCCCAGGGCCGAATCCTCGTCGACGGCTACGACGTGGTCGAGCGGCCGCGGGAGGTCCGGAAGATCCTCGGGTTCATGCCCGACGACTTCGGGGTCTACGAGTACGTGACGGTCCAGGAGTACCTCGACTTCTTCGCCGCCGCGTATGCGATCACCCCGACGGCCCGGCGCCGCACCGTCGACGCAGTCATGGAGCTGACCGACCTGGTGCAGCTGCGCGACCGACTGGTCCAAGCGATGTCGAAGGGCATGAAGCAGCGCCTCGCGATCGCCCGGACGCTGCTCCACGACCCGAAGGTCCTGATCCTCGACGAGCCGGCGAACGGCCTCGACCCGCGCGCCCGCATCGAGATGCGGGACCTGATCGAGCAGCTGCAGCAGATGGGCAAGACCGTGCTGCTCTCGAGCCACATCCTGACCGAGCTCAGCGACATGGTGTCCTCGGTCGCGATCCTCGAGAAGGGTCGCGTCCTGGCGAGCGGTCCGGTCGGCGACATCGGCCGGAAGCTCCGCCCCGATCGCGCGGTGAAGCTCCGGCTGCTCGAGTACCCCGACGGCTGCACGACACCGTTCAAGGCGCTACCGGACGTCGTCGATGCCGAGCGCGGCCCCGACGGGGACCTGCGCATCATGTACCAGGGCGGCGACGAGACCGTCGCCCAGATCGTGACGGCTGCCGTGCACGCCGGTTTCGCCGTCGTGCGAGTCGAGCCCGAGCGAGACGACCTCGAGCACATCTTCCTCGAGGTCACCCGAGGAGAGCTCCAGTGAGTGCCGAGAAGACCGCAGTCCGGGCGTCCACGGCGCCGCGACCGCCGAACCGCCTGGTGGCGTGGTGGCGCGAGAAGCGCGAGGACCCGAACCCGATCCTGGTGAAGGAGCTGCGGAGCGTCTTCCGCACGAAGCTCTTCATCCGCTTCCTCTACCTGAGCACCGGCCTGCTCGCGCTCATCGTCCTGATGTTCGGCGGGACCGTCGCCTCCGGCTCGATGCCGCCCGCCGAGGTCGGCCAGATCGTCTTCCAGATCTTCTTCAGCGTGGCGCTCTCGGTGCTCTGCATCTTCGCTCCGGCCCACGCCGCCGCCTCGCTCACCGGTGAGATCGAGAAGGGGACCTACGAGTCGCTGATCCTGACCGGGATGGATCCCGCACGGATCGTCATCGGGAAGTTCATGGCGACCTACGCGATCTTCGCGCTGGTCCTCGTGGCGTTCACGCCGGTGGTGGGCATCGCCTTCCTCTTCGGCGGCATCTCGCCCTGGAACGTGGTCTGGGGCTTCTATGGGCTCCTGCTCGTGCTCGCCCCGGCGTCGGCGTACGGAGTCGCGCTCTCCGCGCGCCTCAAGTCGACCCGCGTCGCCATCTTCCTCGCGCTCTTCACCTTCGTGCCCTTCTCGATGATGGCGATGGGCGCGCTCTTCGGCTTCGGGGAGCTGGCCGACCGCAGCTGGAACCTCACGATGGAGGGGCCTTTCTGGTTCACCGAGGCGCTGAGCACGCGCTTCTTCGAGTGGGACACGCTCCTGCTCGTCTTCGTGCTCCCGCTCTACCTCACGGGGATGACCGTGTGGCTCTTCCTGGCCTCGGCGATCGCCGGCGTGCGCCCATCCTCGGAGGACCGCTCGACGCCCTTCAAGTACTGGACGCTGGCCTCGACCGCCGGCATCACCGCAATCCTCTTCGGGGTCACCAGCCTGGTCCCCGGCCACGACATGGACGAGGCCGGTGGGGTCTTCCTGATGCTCGCCGGCTGGGCGATCCTCTTCTACGCGCTGATCTTCCAGAACGAGCCGCCCCTTCCGCCGCGCGTGTGGGAGCTCCGTCAGGCCGAGCGCGGCGCGCTCACGCGCCGGCTGATGCTCTTCGGTCCCGGAGCCGCGCCGACGACGCGCTTCGCGGCGATGATGATCGTCGTCTCGTCCCTCCTCTTCGCGGGAGCGATCGCCCTCCCCCGTTGGATCTGGTTCCCCGGAATCGACCACAGCCTCGAGGCCGATGTCGGGCTCCTGGTGATGGCCCTCGGCCACGCGGTGGTCGCGCTCTTCGTGCTCTGCTCGGGGGCGCTGCTCCGAGTGGTCATCCGGAGCGGCATCGCCGCGCGCGTGCTCTCGATCGCGATGTTCATCGGGCTGATCATCCTGCCCTTCCTCGCAACCCTGCTGATCGAGTCGGGCTCGATGAGCAACATCGACGACGATCCGCCCTTCCTCATCCGCTTCACGCCGATCTTCCACATGATGCTCGGCTGGGAGGTCATCGACGACCACGAGATCGAGCGCGCGGTGGAGGTCGCCGCGCCGCTCTTCTTCTACGGGCTGCTCGCGTTCGTGTGCTGGCTGGGCATCGAAGGCCGGGTGCGGAGCGTACGCACGGTGGTCGAGAGGCAACGCGCCGAGCGGGAGAAGCGCGCCGAAGAACAGGCCCGCATCTCCGTCGAGCCGGCCGGCTCGCCCGAGGACGTGGCCGCCGCGCTGGCGCGAGTCGGCGCGGCCGCGCCCGAAGAAGCCGCGGAGCTCGCGGGGGCCGACGTGGGTGAGGTGGTGGCCCGTACGTCCGCACCGCCGGAGCCGCCGCCCGACTCCAACTCCGACTCCGAGACGCCGACCGCCGACTCCGAGACGCCGACCGCCGACTCCGAGAC
>CAYXAP010000059.1:46082-58226 GCA_964462035.1 uncultured Sandaracinus sp. | reverse complement strand
CCGACAAATCCTGATGAGCACCTCGCTCCTCGATCCGGACTTCATCCGTCGGCTCGCTCGGCTCCGGCTGCTCGTGCGGCGACGGTTCGCGGGCACCGCCGGTGGCGCCCGTCGGTCCACACGGCGGGGTGCCTCGGTCGAGTTCGCCGACCACCGAGCGTACTCGCCCGGCGACGACATCCGCCGGATCGATTGGAACGCCTACGCCCGCCTCGAAGAGCTCGTCCTGCGCCTCTTCGTCGCCGAGGAGGACCTCACCGTCTACCTGATGATCGACCGCTCGGCGTCGATGGCCTTCGGGGAGCCCCCGAAGCTCGACGTGGCCAAACGGCTGGCCGCCGCGCTCGCCTACATCGGCCTGACCGGGAGCGAGCGCGTCTCCGTCGTTCCCTTCGGCGCGGGCGCCGACCGCCCGCTTCCGCCGACCCGTGGGCAGCGGCGAGTCGGCCACGTGCTCAAGTACCTGGACGCGATCGAGCCCTCCGGCGAGACGAGCCTGCGCAAGACCGTCGACGAGTTCCTCGCCCGGCGTCCACGCCCAGGCCTCGTGATCGTGCTCGGGGACCTGCTGGACCCGGACGGCTGGACCCGGCCGCTGGACCGACTGCTCTCCGAGAAGCACGAGCCGGTGCTCTTCCACGTGCTCGCGACCGAAGAGGTGGACCCGCCCGCCGGCGGCGACTTCGCCTTCGTCGACTCCGAGCGTGGCCGACGGGTGGAGGTCAGCCTGGACCGTCGCGCGCGGCAAGCCTACCTCGCTCGCCTCGATGCGTTCCTCGGTTCCATCGAGGGCTACGCGAAGAAGCGCGGCCTGAGCTATGTCCAGGCCTTCGGCGAGCTCTCGCTCGAAGATGCGCTGCTCAGCTACCTGCGGGCCGGGTGAGCGATGACCTTCCTCGCGCCCTACAACCTGGCCTGGCTCTCGCTCCTCGTCCCGCTGATCATCCTCTACGTCCTCAAGCGACGACGACAGGAGCGGACGGTCGGCTCGACGCTCCTGTGGGAGCAGGCCCTGCGCGACCTGCGCGCTGAGCGCCCCTGGAAGAAGCTCACGCCGCAGGTGTCGTTGCTCCTGCAGGCGCTCGTGATCATCGCCGGCGCGATCGCGCTCGCGCGGCCGGCTGGCGCGGGACAGGCACCGCAGGGCAGCCGGCTGGCGCTCGTGGTCGACGTCTCCGCATCGATGGCGGCCCGCGAGGGCGACGAGCGCCGCATCGACCGCGCCGCGGCGATCGGCGCGGACCTGGCGCGTGGCTTGCCACCCGGCGGCGAGATGATGATCGTCGAGGCGAGCGCCGAACCGGTCGTGCGTGCACCCTTCGAGCGCGACGCGACCTCCCTCGAGCGGGCCCTCGACAGCCTCACCATTCGCGGCGCGCGTAGCGATCTCGAGTCCGCGGTGAGCCTCGCAGCGGAGCGGCTCCGAGGCTCGCCGGAGGGCAGCCGGATCGTCGTGCTGACCGACGCTGCCATCGACGGGACGGTCGCGCTGGACGGTCACCCGATGCCGGTCGAGGTCCAGCGCGTGGGGGGCGCGCCGCTGAGCAACAGCGCGATCGTCGACGCCGACGCCCGCGCGCGCGTCGGCGAGGTCGACCGAGCCGACCTCTTCGCGCGGGTGGCCCACCACGGGAGCCAGGCCGCCGATCTCTACGTGACCGCCACGCTCTCCGGGAGGGAGGGCGCGATCGCGTCCCGCCGCGTGACCATCGAGCCCGGCGCCGTCGAGAGCGTGGTGATGGCGGTCGATCTGCCGCCGAACGCCGCCGGTCAGTCCCCCGTGGTCGAGCTGCGCATCAGCCCGGCCGAAGGCAGCGCGCCCGACGCGCTCCCGGAAGACGACCTCGCCGTGGTCCCCAGCCCCGGCCGCGGGAAGCTGCCGGTCTTCCTGGTCGGCACCGCGCCCGCGCCGGTCGAGCGGGTCGTGCGTTCCGACCCCAACACCGAGGTCTTCCGGACGGATCTGCAGCGCCTGGCGGAACGCGACGAGGACGCCGACCCGCTCGAGGGGCTCTTCGTCTACACCGGCGACGTGCCCGACGAGGCGCCGCCCGGCGACTCCGTGGTCATCGCGCCGGTGGCCGACGAGGTCTTCGAGCTCACCATCGGAGAGGAAGCGCGCGCGCCCGCCATCCTCACCTGGGACGAGGCGGACCCGAGGCTGCGCTTCACCAGCTTCCAGGACGTGCACCTGGCCCGCCTGCGACCCGTTCGCGGGCCCGCCGCGCGAGCGCTCGTGACCACGAGCGACGGCGCCGCGATCGCGACGGTCCAGCGCAGCAACGGCGAGACCACGGTGCTCGGCTTCGACCCGAGCCGTTCGGACTGGCCCGCGCAGCCGAGCTTCGTCGTCTTCTTCCGCAACCTCCTCGAGCACGCCCGGGCTCGTCGCGCGGCGGGCGGCATTCCCTCGGGCACGCTCGGCGACCCGCTCCGTGTACCGGCCGGCGACGGGGTCGAGGTCAGCGTCGAGACGCCGAGCGGAGAGACCCTCGAAGCCATCGGTCGCGGCGGACTGGCGGTCGTGCCCATTCCCGCCGAGCCCGGTGTCTTCTCGGTGTCGGTGGACGGCGTGCCGCGCTTCGCGCTCCGCAGCCTGCTCGACCGCGCCGAGAGCGACCTGACCCCGCGGCTCGAAGTCACCGAAGGGGGCGAACGTGCGGAGGGCGCCCTCGACGAGGCGGAGGAGCACGCCGAGTCGTGGCCCTGGGTGGCCGGTGCGCTGCTCTTGCTGCTGCTCTTCGAGGTCCTCTGGGCCAGCCGACCGAGCGAACGGAGCCGCGCCGCATGATTCGCTTCGGTGCGCCATGGCTCCTCGCGCCCGCGCTGATCGTCTGGGCGCTCATCGTCTGGCGAGTGCGCGTGCTGCCACGTATCTACGGCGGGCGCAGGCGCTGGATCCAGGGCGCGATGGTGCTCGGTGGGTTGGCCGCGGCGCTCGCGGTCGGCGGACTCGAGATCGGCCACCGCATCGATCGTTTGGCGGTCATCTACGTGCTCGACCAGTCGCGGAGCGTCGCCGAGAGCGAGAACGCCGGTGACGACGCCCTCCGCCAGATGCGCGACGCAGCCAGCGGGATGAGCATCGGAGACCGAGCGGGCCTGGTCGTCGTCGGTGCGGAGGCCGCGACCGATCTGCTGCCCTCGCCGGACCCGCCCTTCGGCACCGTCCGCGCGACCGTCCCGCGGGACGCCACCGACCTCGCCGCCGGGCTCCGCCGCGCGCTGGCCGACCTGCCGGCGGAGCACGCCGGTCGCATCGTGCTCATCAGCGATGGCGTCGAGAACCGCGGCGACGCGCTCGACGTCGCCGCAGTGGCCGCCGGGCGAGGTGTCGCCATCGACGTGCTGCCCATCGAGCGCGCGCCTGCACCCGAGGTCGCGGTCGAGCGGGTCCGCGTGCCCCGAACCGCTCGGCCGGGTGAGCCGATCGAGATCCGTGTGGTCACCCGCGCCTCGCACGCGACGCCGGCGCGCGTACGAGTGACCCGCGGCGGCGCGACGATCGCGGAGGCGGTGACCGAGCTCCGCGAGGGCCACGACCTGCTCGTGTTGCGCGACGAGGCGCCCGACGCCGGCGTGCACCGCTACGAGGTGCTGGTCGAGCCGCTCGAGGAGGGACTCGACGTCGGCCGCGAGAACAACGAGGGCGGCGCGTTCCTTCGCGTGACCGGCAACAGCCGTGTGCTGGTGGTCGCCGAGGAGCCGGCCACCGCGCAGGCGGTGACCGCCGCGCTCCGTGCCTCCGGCATGACCGCGGAGCTCGTCGCTCCCGCAGGCATGCCGGTCGGGCTCGGGGAGCTGGCCGGCTACGACCTGCTGGTCCTCTCGGACGTGGAGGCGCGGACCTTTACCGGCGACCAGCTCACGATGATCCAGTCGTACGTCCGTGACCTCGGCGGCGGCTTCCTCATGGCGGGCGCCCGCGACAGCTTCGGGCTGGGCGGCTACACGGGCACCCCGGTCGAAGACGCCCTGCCCGCGCGCTTCGATCTGCGTCAGCGGCGCGACCGACTCTCGCTCGCGATGGTGATCGCCATCGACAAGAGCGGCTCGATGATGATGGCCGCCGGGGGCGGTCGGACGAAGCTCGACCTCGCGAACGAGGCCGCCGCCCGCTCCGCCCAGCTTCTCTCACCCGCGGACCGGGTGGGCGTCATGCACGTCGACACCGGTGTGACCTGGACGCAGCCGATGGTCTCCGTCGAGGACCCGGCGGCGATCGCCGGGCGGGTGCGCGCGGCCCAACCGGGCGGCGGCGGCATCGACGTGGATGTGGCGATGGAAGCGAGCTTCGAAGCCCTCCGCAGCGAGCAGACGCAGCTCAAACACTTCCTCCTCTTCAGCGACGGCGAGGACTCGCAGCAGCTGGCCGGCACCCGCGAGATGGTCCGCCGCGCGCTGCGGGACAACATCACGACCTCGATCGTCTCGATGGGCAACGGCGTATACACGCCGGAGCTCGAGCACCTCTCGCGGCTCGGCGAGGGTCGCTTCTACATCGTCGAGGATCTGAACGAGCTGCCACGGATCTTCACCCAGGAGACCATCGAAGCGAGCCGAGCGGCGTTGGTGCAGGAGCCTTTCCAGGCGACGCCGGCGTCGCCGAGCCCGGTGCTGCGCGGCATCGACTTCGCGGGCGCGCCGGCGCTCGGCGGCTACTCGGTCGTCGACCCGCGGGCCCGCGCCGAGATCCTCCTCGAGGCCAAGGACGACGATCCGCTGCTCGCCGTCTGGCAGCACGGCGTCGGCCGCTCCGCCGTCTTCACGACCGACGTCGGTGGCGAGCTCGGGCGGCCGTGGCTCGACTGGGGTGGCTACAACGTGCTCTTCGACCAACTCGGCCGAAGTCTCGCGCGCTCGCCCGAACGGAACGACGCCCAGGTGAGCCTCGACATCCAGGGCGGCGTGGGTCGCGTCCGAGTGGAAGCGGTGGACGCCGAGGGTCGCTACCGGAACTACCTGGACCTCAGCGGGACGGTGGCCGGCCCCGGTGGCCGAAGCGTTTCGGTCGACCTACGGCAAACGGGCGCCGGTCGCTACGAAGGCACCTTCGACGCGAACGCGCCCGGGCCCTACCTCGTCACGGTCGGCAACGGCGAAGGCGGGCTCGTCGGCTCCGCGGGTTCGGTTCGGCCGAGCGGCGAAGAGCTCCGCGGCGAAGGGACCGATCACGCGCTGCTCGCGCAGCTCGCGGCGCTGACCGGCGGCGAGGTTCGGGGAGCGCTGGACGCGGTCTTCCGAGATCGCCCACCGCCCGCATGGGCCCACGACCCGATGTGGCCCTGGCTGCTGATCACGACGTTGTTGCTGATGCTTCTCTCGGTCGCCCTCCGTCGCCTCGTGCTGCCGGAAGCGTTGGTCGCGCGCTTGCGCCACCCTTTCCGCCGCAAGAAGCGCGCGACGAAGAAGGCTGCCAGGACTCCCGCGGGGGTGCAGGCGCCGACCCCGAGCGGCGATGGTGGGGTCGCCGACGAGGTGGCCGCGGTCGCGAGCGCGGAGGCCGATGGCCGCGACGCGGACGGCCGAGCTTCCAAGCCGCCCGACGACGAGCCACCGCCGCCGAAGGCGAAGCCGCAGCCTTCGTCGCTGGCCGAGCAGCTGCTGGCTCAGAAGAAGAAGAAGCGCTGACCGACCACGAGCTCGCTACCGGCCGACGATCGGCCTCAGGTACGCGGCCACGTCCGCATCGGTCGGCACGGTTCCGGCTTTCGTGTTGTCCCCGCCGCCGTAGAACTCTTCGAGCGAGTGGCAACCGTCGGGCATGCCGCCCACGAGCAGGGTCTCGCCGACGAGCTGCCCCGTCCGGAGCGAGTACACACGGACCGCCCGGTCGACCCGAACGCGGTGCAGCATCCGGCCCCCGTCGTACTGGCACGTCTCGATCTCGTTGCGCTGATCCACGACGCAGCCGACCAACGCGGTCTGGTCCACGCGCGGGGTCTCCGGCCGCCACTCGTGGAACGGGGTGCCGAACTCACGGCGCATCGAACGCTCGCTTCCCGTGTACATGACCATCGTGTTCGGGGTGCCCGGCGTGTAGGCCGGCGCGTCCGGTTGGGGTGTGCCCACACCGGTACAGAACGCCTCGGAGAGGTCGAGCCGGCGCATCTGCGCGCGGTACTCGACTCGCTCGTCGATGCTGCCGGAGAGCACGAACATCAGCCCGCCCAGGGTACCTGCCCCCACGACGACGCCGGCGATCACCCCGGCCGTGCCCAAGAAGCGATGGAGCACGAGCCCTACGCACACGAATCCGACGAGGAGGAGCGGCGTGCTGATGTAGACCCAATCGCTCCCGATTCGCATCGCCTCGTGCTCGGCGAAGGACCAGGTGATCAGGCCAGGTCCGAGAAAGACGACGGCTCCGGCGAGAGCCAGCCAGGGAATGGGGCGTCGGGTCACGAGGCTGTGTACGCCATTTGCGGGCAGATCTGCCTACTTTCTCGTCGAGCAGGCCGAATCGGGAGCTCGGTGAGGCGTGGACGCGGGCGTCGACCGCGGAACGTCGAGTTACGCCTACCCTCCTTGCTGCGACGCGGTCATGGTGGAGCCGATGACCGCCGCGCCCAGCGCATGGACAGCTCGCGTCGCGGCGGCGCTCATCGTCCTGGCGGTCGCGGCGCCAACGAGCGCACGGGCGGACGAACCGGATCCGCACCGATGGTTCGTCGACGTCCAGGTCCACTCCACGTTCATCAGCGCGCTGCTCGACGAGGAGCCGGTCCAGATGAGCTACGGGGTCTCCGGTCGGGTGGCTCGTCGGAACTCGCGGGTCGGGTGGTACCTGAGCCTCGACAACACCTGGTGGCCGAGTCTCCAGCTCGACACCGGCTCCGAGGAGGTCTTCGACGGGTCGCTCCAGGGGATCATCGCGCTCACCGCTGGCATCGAGCACCCCTACTTCGACGAACGGATGCGCTTCCTCTTCGATGCTGGGGTGTCGGTCATGCTCCGCAACACGCGACTCGACGATCGCGGCCGCGTGGGCACGTTGGTGAACTTTCGGCCGGTCGGCATCCGCATCCCGTTTCCGCAGCGGCGAGCGCTGATCATCGACCCCCTCTCGTTCACGATGCTCCTCCCCGACCTGACGGGCATCCCCCTCCTCATCTTTCAATTCCGAACGGTGGTCACCGTCGAGTTCGGCGTGGGGGAGGCCTCGTGATCGCCCGACTCTGCTGCGTTCTCCTCCTCTGGGGACTCTCGTCGACCGCGCACGCCTTCACCGTCCAGAGCGGGTTCAGCACCGGCTGCCACGAGCGAATCACGGCCGCAGGGTTCCTGGTGTCGCGGGCGAGCCTACCGCTGGACGACCCGGAGGAGCCTCCCGACGGCGAGTGGGTGCGACTCGCCGACTACCTCGCGCCCGAGACCAGCGACCTGTCAGCGCACGAGCGCTTCCTGCTCTTCAGCATGATCGTAGGCGCCCGTGCGCCCGACACCGAAGGCGGATCCCTCACCAACCTCTCGGTGCTCCGCGCCGTTCACTCCGACCCCGACGGGCAGTACCCCCACTGCCTCCGTGCAGCAGGCGACGACTACGACGAGGGCAACGCCTCCGCGATGGCGGGGTGCCGGGCGTCGATCGTCGAGGACCTCCGCATCGCCTTCGAGTCGATCCGGGATCGACCGGACGAGCTCATCGAAGTCCCACTCACGCTGGACAACTACGGCTCCTTCGAGATCGACGTGATTCCCGCCGCCTACCATCTGGGCAGAGCGCTCCATGCCCTCGAGGACAGCTTCACGCACACACTGCGAACGCCGGATCTCCGCCGCGTCGTTCACGTGATGAACTACGAAGCCGCCATCGCCGGCGACCTTCGCGAGTCCCGCGACGGGATCGCGCACTCCAACGCGGTGGACAGCTGCGCGATCGTCGCGAGCGTCACCGCCGGAGTGGTGAATCGAGACCGGGTCTTCGCGGCGATCGAGGCCGTGGCAGACCTCATCCGTGCGTTCGCTCGCGCGATCACCGAGCTGCGCGCCGGGGAGCGGGACGGCGACGTGCTGATGGCGGAGGTGGAGGCGGTCCTCCTGAAGTGGCTCCAGCTCGCCGATCCCGCCGACCTCGGCGACTTCACCGAGTGCACGGAGGCCAACGACTACTGCGATTCGCCTTGGCTGGAAGAAGCGAGAATGGATCCGGCGACTCCGGTCCTGGGCTGCAACGCGAGCACCATCTCGCCGAGCGCACTCGCTGGGTTGGTGTTTCTGGGTCTCCTCACGACCGCCCGCGCCCGCCGCCGGAGGCGCGCGTGAGCCGCGTCGCCTTCGCGCTCGCCCTGCTCCTCGCAGGTAGCTGCTCCGACCCGGAGAGGATCGAGCGTCTGACGGTCCGCGTCCTCTACGCCACGGGCGGCCTGGGAGACGGCTCCCTGAACGACGGCGTGTCCGCCGGTGTCGTCGTGGCACGCTCGGGAGCGGAGTTCGAGCTCGAGGAGTACATGCCGCTGACGGGTGCGGACGCCGTCGCCAAGCTGGAGGAGTGGGTCGAGATCTCGGGTCCACGCGATCTCATCGTGGTCGGCTCGGGGGGCTACACGGCTGCGGTCGAGGCGCACGGTTGTGACTTCGGTCAGACCAACATCCTCCTGGTGGATGGATCGGCCAGCACCTGCGAGGGGCTTCGGTCGGTGAGCTTTCAGTCGTTCGCCCCCGCGTACCTCGCGGGCGTCGCCGCGGTGGCGGACCCGACCATCGCACCGACCGGTCGGGTGGCGATGATCGGAGGGACGGAGATCGCACCGGTGCGCGAGCTCCTGGACGGCTTCTGCGCGGGCGTCGAAGCCGCCGGCGGAGAGGTCGTGGCCGAACGAATGGTTGGTGACGACCCCGACACCGGCTTCTCCGACCCCGAGGGCGCGACCGCGTTGGCGGCGGAGCTCGTGGACGAGGTGGACGTCTTCTTCGTGGCGGCGGGTCGCTCGGGCCAAGGGGTCGCCGAGCTCTTGGAGGAACGCGTGCGCGCCGCCCCTCGCTCCACCGACCGGGTGTGGTTGGTGGGTGTCGACACCGACCAATCGGTAGCCTACGGCCAGGTGACCGTCGGGAGTGTGCTCAAGCGCTTCGACGCCGTCGTGCGCGATGCCATCCTCGAGATGGTCGCAGGCGACCTCAACTCTGGCGACGTGGTGGTGGGCTTCCGCGACCGATTCACCGAGCTCCTCCTGCACCCGCGGCGAGCGATTCGAGTGCTCGAGGGCAGCTGCGACGAGTGCGACCCCTTCCTTCCGAGTTGCTATCGCCGCTGCACCACCCTCGACCAGCGCGTTCACATGGCCGAAGAGGCTGCGGCGACCGCCGCTGCGGAGTGGCGGTCACGATGAGGCTCGTGACGCGGGTGCTCACACTGCTCCTTCTGGCGGGTGCGGCACCTGCACGCGCGCAGCTCGCGGACGACCCGATGGCGGCTCCGAGCCCGGACGAGGAACCACCGCCTTCGACGAACGCGCGGTCGCGCTGGATCGGCAGCTCGGCGCACGTTTCGTTGCTCTCCGACCGCATCGATCGCTCGAACATCAACCTCCGCATCGGCTACTCGCTCACGGGCGGCGTCCGCTGGGGGCCGTTTGGCGTCTTCGGGCTGATCGAGCACGACATGTGGGTTCAGACCGAGCTCGACGTCGAGCTCCAGCGAGGCGTTCTCAGCGTCGCGGTGGGCGGGGAATACCGCTACGCCAACGAGCGGGTCCGTGCGTCGCTCGCGGTGGGGATGTCGGTCCTGCTCGAGGAACAGCCACTCGACCCCGCGCCCTCCTTCGGGCTCTTCGGCGAGCTGCGACCTACCGGTCTGCGTTGGTCCCGCGGCCGCTGGTGGGCGGTGCAGGTCGACCCGATCGGGCTCGCCATCATCGCGCCCGTGCTCCGCGAGCCACGGCTCTTCGAGATCCAGTATCGATTCACCGTCACGATCGAATGGCAGTCGCCGAGCGGCCGGCGCGCGCTCGGCAGAGAGCGCTGACGACGCTCAGGTCGCGCCGAGGCCGAACCAGACCGCGGTCAGGCACGCGAGCACGACCACGACCATCATCCACTTCTGAGGCGTGCGGATGCCGCCCTCGTCGATCCAGCGTTCGCTCTCCAGCGCGCTGGCGACCGCCTGGGTCCACCGATTCTTTCGAGGGGCCTCGTCGACGATGATCAGGCCACCGGCCGCGACGAGCGAGCCCTTGCAGGCAGTGCAGTCGAAGGTGCCCGGTCCCGGTGGCGACATCAGCGCGTGGTCGCAGCGCGGGCAGCGGGGATCGAGCTTGCGAATCATGGCCGTGGCCCGCCCCACCTTCTTCGCGAGCTCGCTCGTGGCGAGCCACTGGAGCGTGAAGCCGAAGGGGAGCATGACCATGACCAGACCGAGCCCGCCGCCGAGCGCCCAGTCCGCCTGGGTCGGTCGCAAGACGCTGTGGCCGTAGGCGTAGGAGCCGAGGCCGGCGCTCACGATCGCGAGGGCGAGGATCACCCATCCGGGCGCCTCCGGCCCAACGTGCGCGGACTCGACGTGGTGGTCGATGGCCTGCTGCGCCTCGGCCGGCGCGTCGAAGGGGAGCTTCTTACCGAGCTCGAGGTCGTCCGTGAGACGCTTCGGCGCCTTGGCCTTCGTGCCGCAGCGCGGGCAGTCGAATTCCCGGTCCTCCGGCTTGGCGATCAGGAGGGTCGCGTCGCACTCGAGGCACGGAAAGGAGGCCATCAGGCGCGTGGTCTCCGGCATCGCCGGGAGGCTAGTCCATCGGGTGCGGGGGA
The DNA here is from genome assembly GCA_964462035.1 of uncultured Sandaracinus sp. Classification (GTDB taxonomy): domain Bacteria; phylum Myxococcota_A; class Polyangia; order Polyangiales; family Houyiibacteriaceae; genus UBA1660. The sequence goes on along the minus strand of CAYXAP010000059.1, from coordinate 47,483 downwards.
CAAAGGGATCGCCGTGTGATGGGCCGCGTTGCGGCCTCGGCCCTGGCGCTGGTATGTCCGCTCGCCGTGACCGACCCCACCCCGCCCTCTCCCAAGCCGTCCACCGCCCTCGGCCGAGCCTTCTGGATGCTCTGCACGATGGAGATGTGGGAACGCCTCGCCTACTTCGGCATGCGGATGGTGGTGCCCATCTACATCATGCAGGCCGACGAGCCGGGAGGCCTGCACTTCACCTCGGAAGACAAGGGCATCATCTACGCCTGGTGGTTCGTCTTCCAGTCGATCCTGCCCACCTTCACCGGCGGCTTCGCGGACCGCTACGGCTACAAGGAGACGATCGCCTTCTCGGTGACGCTGAAGATCATCGGCTACGTGCTGATGGCGACCCAGCGCACGTTCGCGGGCTTCTTCATCGGGACGATGATCCTCGCGATGGGCACGGCTCAATTCAAGCCGGGGATCCAGGGCTCCCTGGCGCAGCACCTCGACGACCAGAACGCGAGCAAGGGCTGGGGCATCTTCTACTGGCTCGTGAACGTGGGCGCGATGATCGGGCCGCCGCTCGCCGGTCTGCTCCGGAGCTGGAGCTGGGGCTGGGTGTTTTATGGCTGTGCGGGGATCGTCAGCCTCAACTACCTGATGCTCTTCACCTACACGGAGAAGAAGCACGAGAAGGTCGACCAGCGGAGCTTCGGCGCCGTCTTCTGGGAGACGTTGGTGAACTTCTTCCAGCCGCGGCTGATGACCTTCCTGCTCATCCTCAGCGGCTTCTGGCTGATGATGTACCAGCTGTGGGATCTGCATCCGAACTTCCTCACCGACTGGGTCTACAGCGGCGACATCGCGGAGACCTTTTCGCTTCCCGAGATCTGGACCGAGACGAGGGAACACGGGCTCCTGGTGAAGCAGGAGAACATGCTCAACCTGAACGCGGCGCTGATCGTCATCCTCGTCGTCCCGATCAGCATCGCGGTCGCGAGGATGCGTACGCTCAGCGCAATGCTCGGCGGCATGTTCGTGGCGACGGCCGGCATCGTCGTCGCCGGCATCACGCAGAACGGCTGGATCTTCCTCTGCGGCGTGGCGCTCTTCTCGCTCGGCGAGATGCTGACCGGCCCGAAGAAGAACGAGTACCTCGGCAAGATCGCGCCGCCCGGCAAGAAGGGGCAGTACCTCGGCTACGTGAACATCCCCGTGGGCATCGGTGGGTTCGTGGGCAGCCTGATGGCCGGCTCGCTCTACGGGAGCAAGGGAGAGAAGGCCGTGCTCGCGCAGAAGTACCTGCTCGAGCACACGGACTTCGCGGCCGGGCGGAGCTGGAACGGCGAGGTGGACACGCTCGGGGACGCCGTCGGCGTGCCCCGCGAGCAGGCGTTCGCGAAGCTGATGGAGGTCATCGGC
>CAYXAP010000059.1:0-45982 GCA_964462035.1 uncultured Sandaracinus sp. | reverse complement strand
GCCGTACACGGTCTGGTACTACTTCGCGGCCATCGGGATCGTCTCGACCATCGCGCTCTTCCTGTACAACCGCGCGGCCAAGAACTGGCCGGACATGAACAAGTAGACGCGGCTGGTGGGGCTCAGTCCCAGGTGACGGCGAACTCGATCCCGCTCACGGGAAGGCCGTGCGCCGAGCCCTCTTCGCCGAAGAGCTCGGCCGTCGTCCGTGGAGCGGTCGCGCCAGCGAGCTTGAGGATCGTGTCCATGTAGGAGGTGCACACCAACGCGAGCCAGCCGGCGAGCGCCGTCGGCACGCCGTGTTGGATGTTCACCACGCGGTGCTTGTCGACCTCGGTGATCTCGGTCTCGATGAAGTCGAAGTACTGGCCCATGATCTTCGGGATCCGCTGCGCGATCGCTTCGGCGGAGACGAGGTTCATCAAGAACTTGTAGACGCCCTTGATGTCCTGCTCGGCCTGAACGCGGGAGCGGATGCGGATGAACTGCGGGAAGCTCAGCCGGGTGAGGTTCGCGCAGGCGACGCCCGCCTGGGCGAGCGGGAAGACGTCGTACTTGCTCGCGGCCAGGAAGGGCTGGTCGAAGAAGTGGGTCTGGCCGGGGTCGTTGAGCTCGGCGACCATGGCGCGGACGCCACCGGGGACGTAGCGATCGGTGTAGTCGAGGTGTCCCTTGTAGGCGATGCCCTTGACCTGGAATGGGCTCTTTCCAGGGCCGAAGGGCACCTCGAAGAGCGCCTGTCCGTTCGTGTTGGTGAGGGGCATCGAACGCTTCAGAGCTAGTGCTCGGGGTTCACGGCGGCAAGGGTCGGAGCGTACGAGAGGCGACGTGTCACGGACCTTTTGCCTTCGGCCGCCGCGGCCGCCATCCTCGCTTCGCCGTGTCGCGACCGCCCGAACCCTCGGATCCCGCCAAGCTCGAAGCCTCGATCGCCGGGTGCACCTTCGCCTACACCGACGAGGGCGACGGGCCCTGCTTCCTCCTCGTTCACGGGCTCCCGGGGAGCGGCCGAGACTTTCGCTGGCTCGCTCCTCCCTTGAGCCAAGGGGGACGAGTGGTGCGCCTCGACATGCCGGGCTTCGGCGACACGCCCGCCGCCACCGAGCCCGGGCTCGACGTCCCCGCCCGCGCCCGCTTCGTGCTCGCCGCGAGCGGGGCGCTCGGGCTGGAGCGACCGGTGGTGGTCGGCCACTCGATGGGCGGGGTGGTGGCGGCGCGGGCGGCCGTTCTGGAGCCCGAGGCGTTCGCCGGCATCGGGTTCATCGCCTCGCCCGGGCTGCGAGTCCACCGCGCGCTTCGCCGCGGGCCCTTCCGCACCATCGGGCGGGTGCTCGGCTCACCGCTCGCCCGGCGCGCGCTGAAGCGACCGATGCGGCAGATGTTCGAGAGCTCCGGCTTTCGGCATGCCAGCGACGACGAGCTCAGCCGGACCCTGCGGATCTTGAGCGAGACCTCGATGGCCGAGCACGTGAGCGCGCTCGCCGAGGTGCGACGGCTCGGGGTCCCGACCCTTCACGCATGGAGCGAGGACGATCCGATGATCGAGGCGGCCATCATGGGCGACACCGCGCACTCGCTCGGCGGCGACGCGCACGCGTATCGCGACGGTGGGCACAACCCGCAGAAGCACCACGCCGTCGAGATTGCGGAGGCGTTGCTCGCATGGCGAGCAGCAAGAGCGCGAGCAGCGGAGTGAACGGCGGCGGCGTACCGGTGGTCTGACAGCCGCCCTCGCTGGTGACGTCGCTCGCCCACGCGCCCTCCCCTTCACCATCGGCGAGGCGACGGGAGGCGAAGCAGTCGCCCGTCCACTCGTAGTCGGTCTCGCCCGCGGCGAGGATGCCCACGAGCGTGCCGTCGCGAACGACCGGCGAGCCCGAGCTGCCGTCCTCGACATCGGCGTAGAGCACGAAGCCATCGCCCTCTCGGTGGTCGACCAAGAGGGCCTCGACGAGCGCGGGAGCACCCGCGGGGTGACCAGCGATGACGACGGCCTCACCGGCGCTCGCCCGACCCAGCGGAAGCGGTGTTCGATCCGCCTCGCGTTCGAGCCGCAGACGGACCTGGTCGAGTGCGGGTCGCTCATCCTCGCGGGCGATGCACCGAAAGACCTGGTCGGCGGCGATCGGGGCGAGCGTGCCGGCGTCGCGGCGGTAGCCGAAGACCACACGGAGGTCGGCGCAGGCCGCGTCGCTCGGCACGCAGTGGGCGGCGGTGAGCACGGCATCTGGGGCGACGAGCACGGCGCTGCAGTCGGCGAGGGAGAGCTCGGTCGCGAAGCGCTCGCCATCGCAGAGCGGGCCGCCGAGGCGCTCGGCGAGGGTGGTGGGGGCGAGGGTCACGCGGTCGCCGTCGATGCTGAGCCGCTCGGATGGAACCAGGGCGGCGAGCGCCTGAGCGAGCGCCGGCTGGGCGGCGGGGTCGAGCGGATCGCGATCGTCGGCGCCGTAGAGCACCGCGTCCGTGCGCAGCCCCTCGGGCGCGAGGGCGCAGCCAGCGAGGGTGAGAGCGAGCAGGAACCGCACCGGAACGTTGTGGCACGAGCCGATGACGACGTCACCGACGCCAAAGCCACGACAACGATGAAAACGAGCGTCCCCGGGTCGATTTGGTCGAAAGGCTCGGCGTTTGGGGGATTGCGAAGCGGGTGAAGACAACGATGAAAACGAGCGTCCCCGGGGGTTGGGGCGCTGGGACACGGATTGGATGCGGTTCCTTGGGAGTTTCTCGGGGGGCGATTTTGTGGAGATCGTTCGGGGATCTGACGCGTCTGCGTTCTCCATGGAGGAAGTCATGAAGCGCTACCCGATGCGAGGCCGCACCCGCCCCGTCCCCACCCGTCCCAAGAGCCTGCTGGCTCTCGTCGCGATGGCCGTCGCCGGCCTCGCGCTCGCCCACTCGCCCGCGGAGGCACAAGGCTGGGGCATCCGACCCGACCAGGTCTCGTTCCGAGAGACCATCCAGCGGGTCGTCGGGATGCCGAGCGACGCCGAGCTCCAGCGACGGACCCAGGCGCTCGGGCTGAACGTGGTGAACGTGATGTGGGAGGACACCGGTCGCTTCCAGGGGTCGTCCGTGGGCCCGAACATCAGCGACGTGACGCTGCAGGTGCGGGAGCCGCTCGCCAACGGCACCCACCGCACGCACCTGCTCCCGGTCATCCGGCACCCGAACTTCAGTGACCGAACCGCCGACATCCGCGCGCGGGACATGTGGGTCCGCGTCGGCAACCACCGCCAGGGCGAGCAGCTCCATCCGGTGCCGCTGCGCGAGGTGCTCAGCAACCTCAAGGCGTACCTCAGCGACCCGACCAGCCTGATCGGCGAAGACGACTTCACGGCGCCCCGCGACACCCACTACCTGGTCAGCGCGCAGCACGTCTTCGTGCCGCTGAGCGCTCGTGGCACCGCCGAGTTCAACCCGGTCATCTACAACTACCAGAGCCAGCCGGAGAGCCCGGCGGTCATGGTGCTGCTGGTGACCCGGCAGGGGATGAGCGCGACCATCATCGAGAACCGATCCGGCGACCAGAGCCACCAGGGCTGGGGCCAGCAGCTCTTCCACAACCACGAAGGCCAGCGGACGATGTTCACCGCCGAGCGCCGCAGCGCGGTGCAGGCCCGCATCGAGCAGGGCGAGGCGCGCGAGCAGGACGCCGGCGCGCTCGAGGAGGGCGCCGACATGATGATGCTCATCCAGGTCCCGCTCCGGCATCGATCGCCCCGCTTCCAGGGCCTCGAGATGGACATGGCCATGGGCGCCGGCGACGCCGTGCCTCAGGCGATGCCCGGGACGGCGCGTCGCAGCAGCGCCCGTGGTGGCAGCGACGTCGAGCGAGCCGTCATCGGCCACGGTGACGCGCTCGGGCCCTTCCGCGAGATGGGCAACCTCCGCCTGCAGCGCGACCCGCGCTTCCCGGTTCGGGTGACGGTCCAGCTCTACAAGGCGACCAGCAACGGCGTCATCAGCGACGCGGACCTGCAGGACGCGCATCGGCAGATCGAGGCCATCTACGAGAACGGCGAGTTCGTCGGTTCGCTGGTCGTGCCCCGCAGCGACCGCACCCGGCCGACCGAGTGGCGCCGGCTCCGTCGCCGCTGGGTCCGGTGCCCCCCCGGCGCTCGCTGCCGCTGAGACCGACGCGCGAACGGACGCGGCCTGCTCTTCGGAGCGGGCCGCGCTCGTTCCGTCAGTCGCCGTCCGGCTTCTTCTTGGGCAGCTTCGCCGCGACCGGTGGCACCTGGCTCGGTCGCTCGCTTCGGCGCGGGGGTGCGCTCGGTCGATCGCTCCGGCGCGGAGGCGCGCTCGGGCGGCGGGGCGGCGCCTTCGGCTTCTTGGGCGCCGCCGGCTTCGCGGGCTCCGGCTCCTTCTCGTCGTCCGCGTCGGCCGTGTCGCCGCTCGCCTCCGACTCCGTGGCTCCGTCCGACGCGCCGAGCTCGGCCTCGAGGTCCACCTCGACCGAGGCGAGCTCCTCGTCCGCCGGCGCCAGCTCGAGCCGAGGCTTGGCCTTCGGCGCCTCCTCCTCGGGCGCCGGCTCTTCTTCTTCCTCGGGCGCCGACTCTTCTTCTTCGGGCTCCGAGTCGGTCTCCGGCGCCGCTTCGGGCACCGAGCGCCCCTCGAGCAGGAAGGGGATCCCCGCGAAGAGCGAGAGGTCTTCGTCTGGAACGGGCGCCAGCTGCTGACGGAGCTCGTCGTTGTTCAGGTAGAGCTCCTCGCGGCGCCCATCGTCGTGCTCGCGTTTGAGCGAGAGCTCGACGGGGTTGGGCGAGTGGGCGTGGACCTCGAGCACGGTGGGCGCGAGCCGACCGCCGATGCGGCCGAGGAGATCGCGCGTCAGGTCCCCCCGGACCGGCCGGACCTCGCCATCGAGGCGCACGCTCTCGAGGGCACCTTCGTGATGGGTGAGCGGGCGCGCGTGTTCGCGGAGCGCGGCGTGCAGCCGGCGAAGGGTGGCGTGGTCTTCGTGCGGTGAGGGGTGTGGCGTCTCGGAGCCGTCGCCGGGCCGACGGATCTTCCCGACCACCGTGTCGGGGCTCAGCTCCGCGTCGATGATCAGAAAGGTCTCGCCCTGCTCGGGGCGCCGGCTGAGCCGGAGGCTCATCGAGCCCTCACCGAGCTCGAGGTAGGTCAGGTAGAGCTCGTCGAGCGGGGCGACCTCGGGGTTGAGGGTGCTCCGGAGGAACGCCTTTTTCACGCCGACCTCGAGCACCACGTCGGCGCACAGATCCGCCACCCGCTTCGGCTGCGACCAGCTCGGGTCGTCGGCCAGATCCAACACGAAACGCCCGTCGATCGCTTCGGGGTAGTGGAGCGAGACCCGGCCCTGGGCCGGCCCGTCGTAGGAGAGCGTGAGCTCCCAACCTTCGATCGGCAGCGGGCCGGTGAGCAGGTACTCGCACAGGCGGGTGGAGAGCTGCGCCACCAACCCCTCGACCTCGGCCGCCACCGCGCGCTGATCGCCATCGAGGTGGGCTGCGCTCTGCTCCCGCACCTGGGCAGCCATGGCCTTGACCTGTTCGGTGAGCTCGCGGGCGTGGGGCGCCATCAGATCGGGCTCGCCCGCGCGGGCGGCCTCCTCCACGATCCGCTGGACCACCGTATCGAAGAAGCCGTCCACCGCGCTGATCGCGTGGAGCTGCTCCTGGGCGCGCTTGCCGACGCCACGCTCGTGGCCTTCGATGGCACCGACCGTCTGCAGGAGATCGGCCGATGCGCCGACCCAGAGCCGCAGGGCTTCGAGCACGTCGTACCCGCCCTCGAAGGGCACCGAATCGCCGAAGAGGAAGCGCATGGCGGACATGGTACGCCAACTCGGCGTTCAACTATCATACGCTCCGCTCGGAGCCCCCGTGGTCGCGACCCAGAACGAAGAAAGCCCAACGATCACCGTTGGAACCACCATCGACGATCGCTACGAGGTGAAGGCGATCCTCGGCGAGGGAGGCATGGGCGCGGTCTACGAGGCCGAGCACCTGGGCCTGCAGCGGCGGGTGGCCGTGAAGGTCCTCCTGGCCCAGCGGCTGACCGACAAGTCGATGCACCAGCGCTTCGAGCGCGAGGCCCGAACACTGGCGGCGGTCTCGCACCCCAACATCGTCGACGTGACCGACTTCGGCAGCTGGGAAGAGATGCCCTACCTGGTCATGGAGAAGCTCGAGGGCCAGAACCTCTTCGAGCTGCTGCGGGACGAGGTGCTCTCGCCGAAGCAGGTGGCGGACATCGCCCTCCAGCTCCTGAACGCGCTCGAGCACGCGCACGCCGAGGGGCTCGTCCACCGCGACCTCAAGCCCGGCAACGTGTGGATCGAGAAGAAGGAGACCGGGCGGCTGATGGTGCGCCTGCTCGACTTCGGCTTCGCGAAGTTCGTCGATGGGCGCGGCCACAGCCTGACCGATGAGGGCGTGGTGCTCGGGACGCCCGCGTACATGTCGCCGGAGCAGGCGGGCGGCGGCACCGTCGACGCGCGCACGGACATCTACGCGACGGGGATCCTGCTCTTCCAGATGCTGACCGGCACCCGGCCCTTCGAAGGCAAGCCCGCCAGCGTGCTCCGGGCTCACCTGCGGACGGTCCCGCCGCGGGTCGACTCGCTCATCCCGAAGCTCCACGAGAGCTGGGGCGACCTGGTCGCCAAGGCGCTCGAGAAGGACCCGGCGGATCGCTTCCAGCGCGCGTCGGAGCTCGCGAGCGCGATCGTGATGCTGCCTCGGGACGCGGTGTCGGACGAGCCGCTCCACGCACGTCACGTGGACGAACCGAGCGAAGGCAACACGGAGGAGCTCGGGGACTCCGCGCTCCACGCGCTCGACTCCGAGCCCGACCCGGTGGAGCCGAAGCCGAAGCCGGCGGCAGCACCACGCGCTCCACAGCCGGAGCCGAAGGGCTCGAGCCGAGGGCTGCTGCTCGCGGTGCTCGTGCTCGTCGTCGTCGCGGTGGTGGCGGCCGTGGTCGTGTTGGGCGGGGCCGAGGACCCGGCGCCCGAGGCCGTGGAGGAGGCGGAGCCGGTCGAAGACTCCGTGCCGGCCGAAGTGGCGGCGCCGAACGAAGTGGTGGAGGAGGAAGCACCGCCGGCGGCGCAGCCGGTCGCGGTGCAGCCGAGCGAAGGTGACCCCTGGGATGGTTGGCCCGCCGACGACGCGCTGGACGCGCTCCGTGAGAAGCTGGCCGCCGGCGAGACGCTCTCCGACGCAGAGAAGCGCGTCATCCGTGGGGCGCTCGAGGCGCGGCCCGACGACCCACGTCCGCTGGTCCTTCGCTTCCGCGACCACCTGAACCACCGCTGGTATTCGGAGGCGCTCGACGGCCACGCCGAGCTCGCGCGGAGCGCCCCCGACGCGGCTGCCATCCCCGAGATGCAGGAAGACCTCGTGGTCCTCGCCGGCAGCCGGGACGACGCGATCGCGACGCGGGCGGGAGAGCTCGTCGCGAGCCTCTACGGCGCGGACGCGCTGCCCACGGTGGAGACGCAGCTGGAGGATGCGAGCGGCGCGAGCGCCGAGCACCTCGAGGCGCTGCGCGCTCGGCTCCGCGCCACGCCCTGACCCAAGCCCCCCGCCGGTGTACTTCTGCACCTGAGGGACGCACTTGAGTTCTTTCCTAGTTCACATGAATTCCCCAACGATCACGTCAAAAGAGACCAAGAACTCAAGAACTCAAGTGCGTCCCCAAGGTGTAAAGCGACAGCGCGCGGGGGCTAGGTTCGGGCCCTGGCAGTGAAGCGAGCGATGAACGCGAGCGCGGCGAGCGAGAGGATCGCGCAGCGTTCGTAGGGCACGAAGGGCTCGACCCGGCCGAGCAGCCAGTGCGCGGCGGCGGCGAGGAGCGTGACCAGGGCGAAGAGCACCAGCGCAGTGGCCAGGGCCGACGTCGTCCGTGCGCGCTCCGCGACGAGCGCGCGGCGACTGCGCCATGCGCGCACGAGCCGGCGGAGCGCGATGACGCCGACCGCGGCACCGAGCACGCAGGCCGCGACCGCGATGGCCTCGGGGCTGGGCGGCGACCAGTCGTCGCGGAGCTCCACCTCGGCGACGAACGCGGCGCCGGCGGCGACCAACCAGAGGCCGGAGACCAGGCTGGCGAAGAGCGCGGCGCCGAGCGCTCGGGTGCGCGCCCAACCGCCGGTGTCCACGGGCGCTGGCGCGAGTGCCTCGAGCCGCTCGCGAAGCGTTCGGATCGAGGGGATGCGCTCGGCGGGGTCGCGCACCATCGCGTCGTCGACGAGCTTGGTGACTTCGGCGGGCAGGTCCGGCGAACGCTCGGCGAGCGGCACCGGCGGCTCCGTGAGTAGCTTGGCCAGCGTCTTGGGCGCGTCGAGATCGCCGTAGGGCGATTCGCCGCTGAGCATCCGGTAGAGGATGGCGCCGACGGCGTAGACGTCCGCGCGCTCGTCGACGTCGGAGGCCGCCTCCGCCTGCTCCGGGGCCATGTAGCCGGGAGTGCCGACGAAGGCGCCTTCGTGGGTCAGCGTCTCGGCCCCTTCGAGCTTCACGACGCCGAAGTCGAGGACCTTCACGACCTCGCGACCTTCGACCTCGGCGAGGTAGACGTTGGATGGCTTCAGGTCGCGGTGGACCAGCCCGGCCGCGTGGGCGGGCTCGAGGCCGCGGCAGATGTCGAGGGCGAGGGCCACCGCGCGATCGACCGGCAGCCGCGGGTGCGTCGCGAGGTGCTCGGAGAGGTCTTCGCCCTGGAGGAGCTCGGTGACCACGCAGGGCCGCTGGTCGTCGGTCACGCAGAGGTCGAGCACCTTCACCACGTGCTCGCACTTCAGCTTCGCGAGCGCGCGGGCCTCCCGCTCGGCCCGCTCCGCGGACTCGGGGCGGTGGCTGCGCGACATGTGGGCGACCTTGATCGCCACCGTCAGCCCCAGGCGGAGGTGGCTGGCGCGATAGAGACGGCTCATGCCTCCGTCGGCGACGATCGCCTCCACGCGATAGCTGTCGGCGAGCACCGCGCCGACCAGCGGGTCGTCGAGCGTGGGGGCGTCGTCCGCGATGCGCACCCGTTTGGCGGAGGAGCCCATCAGTGGACTCTAGCAGGGAGTCGCCGCCGAAAACGGGGCCACCCGTGATACATCATGGTGACCATGCGGGTGTTTTCACGACACGTGGTCCTGGGGGACCACCCCTATCGGATCGCTGCAGCCACGGTGGAGATCGAGGGCAGCCGCATCGCGTCGATCACCGAGGGGCCGCTCGACGGTGAGGTCGATCTGGACCTCGGCGACAAGCTGCTCAGCCCGGCGTTCGTCGATCCTCACACCCACGTCGCGCTCCACGCGTTGCGCGGCATCGGCTACGCGCAGACCGACGGCAACGTGGTCGAAGATCTCTTCTATCGCTTCGAGCGACTGCTCGAGGCGGAAGACATCGCGGCGTTCGCGCGGATGGGTGCGTACGACCGACTGCTGAGCGGCGTGGGGCTCGTGTGGGATCACTACTTCCACGGCGAGGCGATCGCGCGGGCGCTGGCGGAGCTGCCGATGACCGCCGTGATCGCGCCGACGCTGCAGGACCTGAGTGGGCCGGGCGCCGAGCGCTGGGAGGCCGAGCTCGACGCGACGCTGACGATCGCGCGGGACGCGGAGCTGGCGTCGCGGGGGATCGTGGCCGCGCTCGGACCGCACGCGACCGACACGGTGAGCGAGGCCCTGTGGCTTCGCGTGCTGGACGAGCACGACGCGCTCGGGGTCCCGATCCATTCGCACCTCGCGCAGTCGGTCGAAGAAGCCGAGCGCGCGCGCGACCGGCACAACCGGAGCTGCGTCGGGTGGCTGCGGGATCTCGGCGTGCTCGAGGCGCAGGGGGTGTTCGCGCACGCGCTCTTCGTGAACAGCGAGGAGCTCGAGGCGTTCGACGAGCGGCACACGTTGATCGCATGTCCGCATGCGCAGCTGCACTTCGGCTTCCCGGCGCGGATCGATCTGTGGCAGCGGGCCGGCGTGCGCTGGAGCGTCGCGACCGATGCAGCGGCGAGCAACGACTCGTGCTCGCTGCGGGAGGAGCTGCGCTACGCGGCTGGGTTCGCGACCGCGCCGGCGAGCTTCTCGGATGCGTACGCAGCGTTCCTACACCAGACCGGCGATGCACGGGGCGTGTGGCGAGCGCGGACGCGGGCGCGGCACGTGCTCGAGGAGGCGGCGACCCCGGCGGGGTTGCTGCACAAGGTGTGGGGCTTCGCGGGTGGGCTGCATCCGGGGATTCGGGCCGGTGTGATCGCGGAGGGGGCGCTGGCGAACTTGGCGGCGTGGGACCTGGAGGACGCGTCGGTGTGGCCAGCGCACGACCCGCTGGCGGCGCTGGTCTACGCGGACGCGGAGCACGCGCTGTACGCGATGATCGTGGCCGGGCAGGTCGTGGGGACGCCGGGGGAGCTGCGGCGGTCCATTGTCAGCAGTGACACGTTCCGAGCCCATCGGGCCGAGGCGGACGATCGCCTTCGGCGGCTCTTGGCTCAGCTCGACTGACGCGGTGCGTCGGGTCGAGCGGGGGACCACACCCGGGGGTCGTTCCCTTTTGTCGCCCGTCCGTGGCACCATGGGGGTCGATGCAACCTTCCGGCGCGTTCCTGCTCGCGGCGACTTCGGAGAGCCCTGCGGCTCACCGCGAGGCGCTCGTGCTGGTGGCCGTGCACGGCAAGGAGGGGTCGCTCGGGTTCTTGCTGAACCGACCGACCGACCGGAGCCTCGTGTCCGCGTTGGACCGCTTTGGCATCGAGACCCGCGGCATGGGCATGCCCGCCCTGCTGCCGGAGCCACAGGTCGGCCGCGGCGGCGGCGTGCGGCCGGATGTCGCGTGGCTGCTCTTCGACGCGCGCAAGAACGAGGAGCTCCCGGAAGACAGCTGCCTGCTGAGCGCGGGTGTGGGCGTGACCGCGTCGCCGGATGCCGTGGTCGAGATGCTCGAGCAGCGGCAGCGGCTGCTGTTCCTGTTCGGGCATCTGACCTGGGAGCCCGGTGTGCTCGACCGCGAGATCGAGAGCGGCCAATGGCTGCGGACTCCGGTGGACCCTGCGCTGGTCTTCGACCGCCCGCTCGGCGGCCGCTGGACCGACGCGGTCTGCGGCACCCTCGGCGTGACGCGCCCGTGGCTCGGCGAGCCCCGCTTCATGAACGCCTGAGAGCGGGCTCAGCGACACCGAAGATCGACCGGCCAGATCCGACCGAGCCAGATCCGACCGAGTGACGCCATTGGAGGTTCGGCAGCCAAGGCCGCCGATCGAGTCAACCTCGGTGGAGTCTTGGAGTGGTGGGCCGAACGCGAAGAGCCCACTCGGCGACGCCGAGTGGGCTCTTCGTCGGGGCTCGAGTCCGCCTCAGATGAGGAGGATTTCTTCCAGGTTCAGGCCAGCCGGGTAGGCGTAGCTGGTGAACTGGCCCATGCCGAAGACGATCACGCCGAACTCGTCGCTGGCGCTCATCTGGTGGGTGCCGCCCTCGACCGGGACGATGGCGACCTCACGGCCGGCAACGGCGCTGAAGCTGCCGCTCAGCGAGCCGCCGTCGATGGTGATGTCCAGACCAGGCGGGCGGATGACCAGCAGGAACGACTGACCCTGGGTCGAGGCGTTGTAGCTGGTCGGAGTGACGAAAGTGTAGTCGCTCCGGTACTGCTCGCCCGGCGGCAGGACGACCATGGCCGGGTCACCGCGGTCCGCCTCGGGCATGCTCGCGAACTGACCGACGAGGTACTGGGTGACCATGATTCCGCGGCTACCCGTGACGTGGAAGGGCGTGACACTGTCGAACTCGATCCACTCGCCGGCACCGAGGGTGACCGTGCTGACTCCGTCCTGCGACGGCTCGACGTTGACATCGGTGCCATCGAAGGCCGCGGTCACGCGCACGACGTTGCGAACCTCGGGAGACGAGGGGTCGCCCATCGGCGCGGTGAAGTACTCGGTGCCCCAGGTCTGCAGGGGCGGCATCTGGTTCTCGAGGTGGTCGCACGCCTGAGCGTTGTAGGGCACGTAAGCGCAGGTATGACCGCCGAAGACGGCCACCGGGTGGTTCGCCTGCACGCGCGAGCCGGTCAGGTCGTACTGCTGCTCGTCGCAGAACTCGATGAGCGCGCCACAACCCGGGTCGGTGTCCGGGCAGAGCGACTCGGTGCTGTAGCCGGGGCGCGAGGTGCTGCACTCGGGCGGCGCCGCGGCGACGAGGTGCACGACCTCACCACGCTGCAACGTGAAGGTCACGGTCGTACCCGCGCCGGACGCGCCGAACTTCCCGCCGGGCTCCGCCGCGACGGGCGCGGTGAGGCCAACGCTCACGGTGGTGGGCTCGGGGGTGATGCCGGTGACGACCACGTACCCGGGCCAGTGCCGAGCCTCGCGGGTCGGGGGCAGGAAGGGCGGGAGGCCCGGGTCCACCTGCGTGACCGAGAGCGGCGAGAAGCTCGAGGCGATGTACTCACCCGTGAACGAGTGCGACGGCAGGAGCAGCGACGCATCGTTGGTGAACGAGAAGTCGTCGACCATGCCGTTGTCGTACTCGAAGGGGTTGAACTGAGCGACGGTGACGGGACGGTCCGACACCACACGGTACGCGCCGTTGGTCGTCGAGATGCTGTCCGTGTCGTCGACACCGATGCCGTCGCTCATGCCCGCGATCCAAGGGAGGACGATGTCGTCGAGGCCACCAGGAGCGACGGTGGTCTCGGCCACCATGCTGTCCCCGCGGAAGACGCGCACGCTCGCGGCCATGTCATCGGGGTTCGCGACCACGACCCGGAAGTCGTAGCGGTCCGCGGTGAACTGACCGAGGTTGGCCAGCGGCACGGCCCAGTACTCGCACCCGATGTTCGACTTGTTCGCCTCGGCGGCGCCACAGTCGTCGGCGCAGTAGCCGTTCGAGCCACAGGCGACGCCGTTCTCGGAGCAGTCGCGGGCGCTGACGAAGCCGCTCGCGTCGGCGGCACAGACCATCGACACGGTCCCATCGCAGCGGCGCTGCCCCGGGGTGCAGGCCACACAGCCCATGACCGCGTCACAGGCGCCGGGGCACTCCACCGGGTTGAGCTGGCTCATCCCGTCTTCAGCGCACGTGTAGAACGTGCTCCCGGCACAGGCGGTCGTTCCGGGCATGCAACCAGCCATGCCCATGTCGACGGCCCCGTCCGGACCACCGGGACCCATGTCTCGGCCAGGCCCGACGCGCCCATCGTCACCACAACCGACGAGCACCACGAGAGTCAGAGAAAGAAGCGAAAGCAAGCGGCATCGCGACATCGCGAAAGCCCTCCTCGATGAGAGATAACGTCCCCCCGGCCCACAGCCGAGAGTCGGGCCAATGGCCCCCAACGCGCGCAAGCTAATCGATCACACCGGCACTGTCACGCCATGGGTGTGCGATGAAACCGCCCGGAAATGCGGGCGGTTTCCCCAGATTGAGACCCCGCGGGGCCGCCCTACTCGGCCGGTCGCCAGCGAAGGACGGGCTTCCGCGCGGCGGTCGCCTCGTCGAGGCGCTTGAGCCGCGTGTGGTGCGGAGCGTTCTTCACGGTGTCCGGGCTCTCGTGGGCCTCGGCCGCGATCTGGTTCATCGCCGCGACGAACTCGTCCAGCGACTGCCGGGTCTCGGTCTCGGTCGGCTCGACCAAGAGCGCGTTCTTCACGACCAGCGGGAAGTACACGGTCGGCGGGTGGAAGCCGAAGTCCATCAGCCGCTTGGCGATGTCCATGGTGGCCACGCCGGTCTCCCGGAGCCTCTTGTCGTTCAGCACCACCTCGTGCATGCACACGCGGTCGTAGGCCACGTGCCAGGCGTCGCTCAGCCGGGCCCGCAGGTAGTTGGCGTTCAGGACGGCCAGCTCGCTGGCCGAGGTGAGCCCCTCGGCGCCGAGCTCACGAATGTACGTGTAGGCCCGAACGACCATGCCGAAGTTCATGTGGAACGAACGCATCCGCCCGATGGTCCCGGGCCGCGAATCGAAGTCGAGCGAGAAGTGACCGTCGTCGCTCTTCTCCACCACCGGCACCGGCGCGTGCGGATCGAGCAGCGCCTTGTAGGCGACCGGGCCGCAGCCGGGGCCCCCACCGCCATGTGGCGTGGTGAAGGTCTTGTGGAGGTTCAGCTGCATCACGTCGATGCCGAAGTCCCCCGGGCGCCCACGACCCATCAGGGCGTTGAGGTTCGCACCGTCGCCGTACACGAGCCCGCCCTTGGCGTGCACCATGTCGGCGATCTCCTTGATGTGCGTCTCGAAGAGCCCGACGGTGTTCGGGTTCGTGATCATCACCGCAGCGACGTCGTCGTCGACGAACTCCGCGAGCTTCTCCGGGAAGACGATCCCCGACTCGTCGACCGGGAAGGGCACGGCCTTCAGCCCGTTCAACGCACAGGAGGCCGGGTTCGTGCCGTGAGCGGTATCCGGGATGAGCACCTTCTTCGGGCTCCGTCCCTGCGCCTCGTGATAGGCGCGAATCATCATCAGACCCGCGAGCTCACCGTGCGCGCCCGCCGCCGGATGCAGCGAGACCCGGTCCATGCCGCAGATCTCCGCGAGCGCGCTCTCGAGCCGCCAGATCAGCTCGAGCGCTCCCTGCACCCGCGAGTCGGGCGCGAAGGGGTGCAACCGAGCGAAACCGGGCAGGCGCGCGGCCCACTCGTTGACCTTCGGGTTGTACTTCATCGTGCAGGAACCCAGCGGGTACATGCCGAGATCGATGGCGAAGTTCTGTCGGCTCAGCCGCACGAAGTGGCGGAAGGCCTCCGGCTCGCTCACCTCGGGCAGGAGCGGCTGGCTCTTCCGAGCCGCCTTGCCGAAGCGCGCACTGGCGTCGACCTCCGGAAATCCCGAGCGGGGCGGCAGCGACGCGCCATGGCGCCCCTCCACTCCCTGGTCGAAGATCAGAGGGGTCTCGAGCTCGAGGCCCGAGGTGCCGGCACCCGCGCGAGCGAGGGCCGGATCGTCATGCTTCTGCGCGGTGCTGGTGCTGCCGTCCACGTGTGACCTCCGAGGTGCGCGGAGGCTAGGAACAGCCGACCCCCGGTGCAAGCACCCCGACCCCCATGACGCGCGGAAGCGCACGCTCTTGCTGGCCCGGCGCCGATGTGGGAAACCGCTTCCCATGAGAGCAGCGTGGATGGGGCTGGCACTGTTGACCGCGTGTGGCGGGGGCCAATGGGGCTATGCGCGCGAGTACGAGACCTACGGCGACGAGGACGACCACGTCGAGTCGACCACCGAGGTGAACTACGAAGACCTGCGCCGAGACCCCGCGGCCTACGCCTCGGAGACGATCGCCTGGTTCGGGATCGTCGACAAGATGGGCGAGGGCCAGCTCGAGCTGACCTATCGAACGCTGGCTCCGCGGAATCTCTGCGACGGAGAGTCTGCCAGCTCCTGCCGGGTCACCGTGTCCGAACGCGCCGGCGGCCCGTTCACCGTGAAGATCGCCCTCGACCCGGCCCACCAGGACGGCCCCGACCGAGTCTGGCAGGGGACCCTGCTCCGGATCGTCGGCAAGCCCACCGGCGAGCTCGACCCCGAGACCGGGGGCCCGATCATCCAGGCCGACTGGTACCGGCACTGGCCCCACGGTCGCTACGTGACCACGGGTGCCCGCGGCTCGATGCGCCGCTGAACGCCACTGCTGCTATTCTGCGGCCCGTGACTCGACGCGATTGAAGCGTCGCAACCCTTCGACCGTCGGACCGCCATGCCCAAGTCGCTGCTTCTCTTCGCCGCCCTCGCCCTCGCCGCCTGCACCAACGGAGGCTCGGGGGACTACTACTCCCGATGCGGCGGCAGCTCGGACTGCGACGCGGACCTG
The DNA here is from genome assembly GCA_964462035.1 of uncultured Sandaracinus sp. Classification (GTDB taxonomy): domain Bacteria; phylum Myxococcota_A; class Polyangia; order Polyangiales; family Houyiibacteriaceae; genus UBA1660. Next base: position 30,208 of record CAYXAP010000059.1, on the reverse strand, counting down.
ACCTGCTTCACGGTCGCCTGGGAGCCCGGCGCCGACGGAGCGATGTGCACGGGGGAGTGCGCCACGGACCGCGACTGCCCCGGCAACGGCGCCTGCTACGAGCTCGTCGGCGACCCGATGGTCGGCCAGCGGGTCTGCTACGAGCGCTGCGAGTTCATCGAAGACTGCCCGCCCCGCTTCACCTGTGCGGACACCCTCGACGAGGACGGGAACCCCACGGGCGATGCGATCTGTCTGCCCTGCGCGAGCAGCGGCTGCCCCTGACATGCGCTGGGCCGCGCTGCTGATCGCCGGCCTGGTGGGCTGCGCCGACGACCCGCTCTACGGCCCCTGCGACTCCGCGAGCGACTGCGCCGGCCCCGCCGACGGCTGCTACGAGCTGCGCTACGACCGCTCGGACGGAACGACCGCCGAGGGCCGCACCTGCTCCCTCGGCTGCGGCCGCGACGCGAGCTGCCCGAACGGGGGTCTCTGCCTGGCGCTCGAGGGCGACGCGAGCGAGACCTTCCTCTGCTTCGCGACCTGTGAGACGTCGATGGACTGCTTCGAGGGCCACGCCTGCACCGAGACCACCGGCGGCGCCGGCTCGGCGATCTGCCTGCCGCAGTAGCGCTCTACTGTGCGAGCGCTTTGCTCAGCGCGTCCACGTGCTCGCGGCCGAACTCGGGCGCGAAGAGGTGCGGGAGGCTGATCCGCGGGATGTCCGGCAGCTCCTTGCTCAGCCGCGCCAGGCTCTGCTCCTGGACGGTCTCCCGGCCGGTGCGGATGCGCGCGGCCTCCGCGAGGTTCGTCAGCGGCGAGTCCGCGTCGATGTTCTCGTGGAGCCTTCGGAAGGCCTCGCGCTCGCTCGCCGGGAAGAGCTTCGGCAGCACCTGGTTCAACACCACGGCGGGCACCGGCATGTGCAGCTCTTCGGAGAGCGCCTGGTGCAGCTCGAGGGTCTCGCTGACGGGCATCTCCTCGAGGAGGGTCACCACGCAGATGCCCGAGCGCTTCGGATCGCGCAGCAGCTCGAGCGCCCGCTCCGCTTCGCGACGCAGCAGACCAGGCGGCGCCACGTCGACGATCACCTGGGGCACCCGGAGCATGTCGAGCCCGTGGCCGGTCGCCGGCGCGTCGAGGATGACCAGGTCGTACTCGCCCTTGGCGCCCGGCCCATGGCCCACGGCGTGGAAGTAGGCCTTGCCGAGCATGGCCCAGGCCTCGACGCCGGGCGTCCCCCGGAGAAAGGCGCGGACCAGCCGGTTCTCGAAGATCGCCTCGTAGAGCGCGCGGATCTTCAGGATCATCATCCCGTACTCCCGCATCGCGGCGGTCGGGGTCATGTTCACTGCGTCGAGGTTCGGCGCGACGGTGACGACCTCGTCGCCGATCGGCGGGACGTCGAGCAGGTTGCTCAGCCGCTCCTTGGCGTTCGCCATCGCGACCAGCGTCTTCTTGCCCTTCGACGCCGCGGCCAGGCCGAGTGCCGCGCTCACGGTGGTCTTCCCCACGCCGCCCTTGCCACAGACGAAGAGGAATTCGTGATCCAGGAGTTTGGAGGGCGCGGAGGCCAAAGCGCGCGGACCATAGCAGCCGGCGCGCCCCGCGCATCCCCCGGTTCGCAGCGCCCCCCGCCCTACCGGGGGGGTTCGACGCGGCAGGCGATGAGCCGATAGCCCTCGTCGCTCCGCTGGAGGTGCGGCGCCATGCCCAGCTTGCGCAGCGTGGCCAGAGCGACATGGAGCCGGTTCATCGCGGATTTGGTCATCGAGCGGTTGGCCGGCCACCCGGCGGCCACGATCGCCTCGGGCGAGACGCTCTCGCCCGGAGCCCGGCGGAGCGCCTCGGCCAACACGCCGACGATGGCCTGCAGCGCACTCCGCCCCGCCAGATCGATCACCAGCCCGTCCGGCAGGATCACTCGGGCCCCATCGAGCGCGACCGTCGCCTCGCGGCTCGAACGCTCGGCGCGCTCGATCGCCGCCGAGAGCAGTCGCCGCGCCATACGCGCGTCGTCGCCCTCCCCTGCCGTCTTCGACGCCTCCAGCGCCCGGGCACCGTCTCCCCGACCCGCGCGCTCGCGAGCGAGCTCGAGGTGACCGATGTGGATCGCGTACGCCGAGCTCAGCCCAGGCTCGCGGAGCGGCTCGACCAGCGCGCTCGCTCGCGCGAAGGCGACCTCGGCCTCGGCCAGCTCGTCCAGCGTGGCCAGCGCGACCCCGAGGAGCATCTCGGCGATCGCGTGCTCCCGTTGGTCACCCGCCTCGGCCGCGAGCCGCGACGCCGCCTCGGCCTCCTGCCTCGCTTCGAGGGGCCGAGCGCGCCGCAGCGCGAGGGCGCACAGATCGAGATGGGCGATCGCCTCGAAGCGCCGCTGACCGAGCGGCCCATGCAGCTCGAGCGCCTGTCGGGTGAGCGCCTCGGCCCGGTCCAGCTCGCCACGCTCCTGGAGCAGCAGCCCGAGGTTCTGCAGCGCGGCCGCCTCCGCCAGGACGTCGCCCGCCGCTCGCGAGCTCGCGACGGCCTCCCCATAGAGCGCCTCGGCGTCGCTCAGGTCGGCGCGCTCTGCCATCAGCCCGGCGAGGGACGCCGTGATGCGTGCCCGCTGCGCGAGGTCGCCGGCCATCGCGAGCGCCTGCCGATAGAAGGTCTCGCTCCGGGTCGAGTCCCCGTGATGCCGCCAGTGGTCCGCCAGGCTGGTGGCAGCGCGGGCAGCGCGAGGTCCGTCGTCCAGCTCCTGCGCCATCGCCAACGCTCGCTCGTAGTCCGACCGACTCTCGTCCGGCTGGGCCGCCCGGGCGCGAAGTCGACCGCGCGCGAGCCAGGCGTCGACCACGGCCTCCTCCGGCTCCGTGTGGTCAGCGAGCAGCGCGTCGAGCTTCGCGAGCGTCTCGGGCACCGGTCCACGCGCGAGCGCGATCTGCGCGGCCACGACTCCGAGCGCCAGCGCGCCTTCCGGCGCCGCGTCCATGGCGGCGCGGACGTCCGCCGCCAGCCGGCTCAACGCGAGCGTCGACGCTCGATCACCCCATGACCGGAGCAGCTCGCTGGCCCGCGCCTCGACGTGCGCGACGTACCGAGCGACGCGTCCCGAGTCCTGCGGACTCCGCTCCCGAACGAACGCTCGCACCACACGCAGCAGACGGTAGCGATGCCCTCCTTCGGTCGGCTCCACCTGCAGCCACGAGCGGTCCCGAAGCGCAGCCAACACGTTGGGCGCCGACTCGTCCGCCAGCACGGCGCGGACGTCGACCAGGTCCGGCGCGCTCTCGAAGAGCGCGAGCACGGCGAGGCCCTCCCGCTGCCCGTCGTCCAGCAGCCCCCAGGAGAGATCGAGCGCTGCCTCCAGCGACGCGTGTCGCGACGGGCCGCCGCGGTCCGGAGAGGCGAGCCGGAGCGCGTGCTCCCGCAGTGAGCCGAGCAGGTCCGCGGCACCGAGCGCGGAGAGCTGGGCAGCGGCCATCTCGAGCGCCAGCGGCAACCGATCCAGCAGCTCGGTGAGCGGCTCGACGAGCGATGCTTCCTCGGCGCGCAACGGGGCCCCGCGCGACTGCTCGGCGCGGCGTTCGAAGAGCCGAACGGCGTGCTCCGGCGCGAGCGGCTCGAGCCGGAGCACGACCTCGCCGTTGCCACCCAGGCGCTCTCGCGTCCCCACCAGGCAACGGAGCCGCGGCGAGCAGGCGAGCCAGCGCGGCAGCCAACGCGACAGGACCGGCACCGCGTGCTCCGCGTCGTCGAGCACGAGCGTGGCCGCGAGCCCCTGCAGCATGGCGCCCAGCGCCTCGCCGCTCTGCGGAAGCGCCAGCGCGTCGACGCCCGGCAGCGTGGCGGCGATCCGCGCGCAGATCGTCGCCTCGCTTCGAGCATCCGCGAGGGACACGAGCCAAACACCAGCCGGAGCCTCGCTCGGCGTCACGGAGGCCGCGACGGCGGCGAGGAAGCGCGACTTCCCGACCCCGACCGGCCCCGACACGGTGAGCCATCGCGTGCCCTCGCCGAGGAGCTCCTGCGCGCGCTCGAACGCGGCGTCCCGACCGATGAGCTCGGTCAGCGGCTCGCTCACGTTGCTGTCCCACGTCCCCATCGCCGCGGGCAGCTTCCCCCAAGAGGCCGCGCGGGGCCAACTCGCTCGGGGAGGGGTCAGAGGACTTCGGCGAGGTAGTCGGCGACCAGGGTCTCGGTCTCCGGCGCGACCGAGAAGAGCATCGTGCCGTGGGCGCCCGGGTCGATCTCTTCGAAGCGCCAGCTCGCGGGCGCGGTCGCCGCGACCGTCTCGTTCCAACCGGCTTCGCCCGCCGGATAGACGAAGAGGGCGTTGGGACCCAACACCGTCTCCGAGAGCTCGTTCTGGTTGGTGGTGTAGCTGCCACCGGAGAGCAGGACGACGCCGCGGGGCTCTTCCACCGTTCGCGCCATCTCCGCGAAGACCGTGAAGTCGAGCAGGGTCGTGGTGCCGTTCGAGGCGCCGACCACACCGATCCGCGTCTCGTCGGGCGCGAGCGCATCGGCGAGCAACCACTCCACGGCGCCCTTCGCGTCGAGCACTCCATCCGGACCCTCGTAGGCGTCGACGGGCTCCCCTTCGGAGCCACCCGCACCGCGACGGTCGACGTTGAGCACGGTGATGCCACGACAGTAGAGCGCTTCGATGAAGCTGCTCGGGTAGTTGGCGCGGGTGTTCGAGGGCGGGATCATGTGCAAGAGCACCGCCGCCGGCGAGCCCGCCGCGACCGGGTAGTGATCGGCCTCGAGCATGAGCCCGTCCTCGGTGGTGAAGCGCACGACCGAAGGCGCCGGCAAGGCGCAGCCCGCATCGGCGATGCCGATGTCGCTCGGCTCCGACGCGTCCACCGGATCGGACGACGCATCGACACCCGCGTCGGTCTCGAGAGACGAGTCGTCTCCGCACGCGACGAGCGCCCCCACACACACCAACACCATCCAACGCATACCGGAGTATGCCTGTCTCGTCCCCGACCGCCACGAGAGCTCAGCGCTCGGGCGCGATCGCGAGGATCGCTCCGTCGTCGCCGACCGCCCACACGTGGCCATCGGGTGTGCCGGCGACGGCGTGGAGGCTCGGGCGCCACACCGGTCCGTTCGCGCAGACCTGCGTCCATTCGGTCCCGTCCCAGTGCAGGATGCCGTGGCCGACGGCCCACGCGTCGTCTTCGCTACGCGCCCAGACGTCGCGGAGCTGGACCGGGTCGAACGCGAGCTCTCGGACCCGCCACTCCGAACCGTCCCAGTGAACGATGCTGCCGCCGGCCCCCACCATCCAGATGTCGTCGGCGCCGCTGCCCCAGAGGCCGAGGAAGTCGTCCGCGACCTCCAGCTGGGTCTCGCTCCAGATCTCGCCGTCCCAGTGGAGCACGTAGCCCCCGTTCCCGGCGGCCCAGACGTCGTCGGCGCTCGCAGCCCACACGGCGTTGAGCCCGTTTCGGTTGGCGCCCTCGACTCCGCTGAGGTCCACGTCGACCCAGCGCTCGCCGTCGAAGCGGCTGAGCAAGACCCCGCGGGTCCCGTGGCCGCCGACGGCCCACGCGCGCCCGTCCGCTGCGATCCAGACGTCGTTCGCGAAGGACATCGGTCCCGCGGCCCACGAGTCGGGCACGGGCGACCACTCGTCGCCGTTCCAATCCCGGGTGGTCCGATCGCCCTCGGTGTAGCGCACGCCTTCCGCCGTTTGCCAGACCTGTGATCGGAGCTCGTCGCCGACCCGTGCCCAGGCGCTGCCATCGCGGCGGAACACCCCGTTCCCGGTCGAGGTCCACACGTCGTCTTCGGCGACGACGACCAGCCGTTCGAGCGGCTCGTAGGTCACGCCGTTCGCGAGCGTCCAGCGCACGCCATTCCAGCGGGACACGATGCCGTCCCGCCCCGCCGCCCAGATGTCGTCTGGCGCCGAGCCCCAGACCCCCATGAACGCATCCGACGGCAAGTTCGTGACGCGCACCCACACGTCATCCTCCAGGTGATAGGTCGCGCCCGCGTAACGACCGACGAGCCACAGGTCCGAAGGGCTCGAGCCCCAGATTCGGAACCCACTCCCGCTGACTCCGCGGATGTCGGTCGCCTCCCACGTGCGCCCGTTCCAGTGCAACACCGCGAGCTGCGCGACGACCCACACGTCGCTCGGCGAGAGCCCCCAGACGACCTCGAGGGTGCCCACGGAGTGCCCCGTCGCGCGTCGAGTGATGCCCGATCCGTCGTAGTGCAGGAGCTCGTAGGGCCCGACCAACCACACGTCGTTCGACGACGAGCCCCAGACCGACAGCAGGCGCTGACCGGTCCCCGAGTCCATCGCTCGAAAGCCGCCACCCTCCCGTCGGAGCACCAGCCCTTCGTCGCCGACGACCCAAACGTCGTCCCCGTCCGCCCACACGTCGAAGAGCAGCGCCTCCGTGCCGGTCTCGACGCGTCGCCAGGAGGCTCCGTCGAAGTGGACGATCGTCCCCCCATCGCCGACCGCCCAGACGTCGTCTTCCGCGACGGCCCACACGCCGCGCAGGTTGCGGCCGCCGCCCGTGTCGTAGGTCGTCCAGGACTCGCCGTCCCAGTGCGATGCGGCACGACCGCCGCCGACCACCCACACGTCGCGCTCGCTCGTGCCGTGGACGTCCATGAAGTGGCTGCTGGGCGCGCTCGGGTTCTCCCAGGTCCAGCAGTCGCTGGGCGCTTCGACGACGGCCGCATCGACGTCGGCGCTCGCGTCCGGCTCACGGAATCCATCGGGTACGCCGCCATCCGCGCTCGCGTCGTCGAACGCCAGGGTCGAGGCGCTGCCGCACGCCGAGAGCAAGAGAAAGGCGACTGGGAAAGGAAGGAAACGCATGCCCCGACGGTGCCGGGCGCCCACTTAAGCCGCGACTTAAGGCGCGGCCACGACCGCGAGGTTCCGCGGGCTCGTCGCCAGGTCGAAGAGCGGCCGCACCCGGGCGTCCATGCCGCCCTCCGCCAGGAAGGTCGCGCGATCGAGCACGATCGCCAGCTCCAGCACTCGCGCCAGGGCGTGCCTCGCCAGCGCGAAACGAGCGACCCGACCGTGGATTCGGTCCGCGCTCGCGCGAGCGGCAGCCAGCTCGGCGTCGGTCGCCGGGGTCAGTCCCCGCTGCTCGTGGGCTCGGTCGGCGGCAGCCCTCAGCCCACGGCGGAAGCGCTCCTTGGTCACGCCACGCGCCTCGTCCCCCGGTCCGACGTCCACGCCGCGCGCCTCCAGCGCCAGACGGAGCGCCAGCCGGGTCCGGCGCCACCGGCGCTTGTCGTCGAGGGTGCCGCTCCCCGGAAACGAGACCGGCGAGAGGTTCGCCAGCCCGAGCGCGTCCCGCGGCACCGAGAAGCCACGCGCGCGCGCCGCCAGCCAGCGGCGCGCCGGCGGCTCGGTCTTCTGGTAGCAACAGCTGACCATCAGGACTCGGGCGCCCGCGTCCCGCGCGCTGCGCACTAGGTCGTCGCCGAGCGCTCCACAGGGATGGAGGCCGACCGCGAGATCGCCGGGCCGGAGCCGCGCTCGAGCGCCCTCGCCCTGGATGAACTCGCCGCCGAGCTCGCGCGCTCGTGCCGCGCGGCTCGGCTCCCGCTCCACGCCGATGGCTTCGGCCAGCCCACCGAGGGCCCGGGTGAGGTGACCGTGGCCGGATCCCAGATCGACGACACGCTCGACTCCGGTGAGCTCGGACGCCGCGGCGACGAAGGCGTCGATCTGAGCCTGCTTGCGAGCCTTCACGTGGCGCGGACGACGATCGGAGTCGGTTCTCGGCTGTCGGTCGTCGGAGTCGGTTCTCGGCTGTCGGTCGTCGGAGTCGGAGTCGGAGTCGGTTCTCGGGTGTCGGTCGTCGGAGTCGGTTCTCGGCTGTCGGTCGTCGGAGTCGGAGAATCGGTACTCGGCGGCCAAGCGATCCGCCCGCTCCGCGAGCTCCCGCAGCGAGCCCGACGCATGCCGCGCCAACCAGCGCGCCGGGGCCTGCTCGGCGCGCTCCAGATCCGCGTCGCTCAGCTCGAGCAGCTCGCCGGTCCAGCCGCGCGCGCTCACCCACTCGGGCACCCCTCCGTCCGCCGGGCGCTCGACCAGGACGTCCATCACCGGTCGCAGGATCGCCAGTGCCTCGTCGAGCGCGTCGCCGACCGCCCGGCTCACCGGAGCCGCTCGACCACGGTGTCCTTCTCGACCCGCTTGCCGCTCTTCCGTTCGGCGGCGCCGGTCACCGTCAGCACCTGCCCCCGGCGCCCGTCTCCGAAAGCCGCGTTCGTCTCCGACGCGTGCCGATCGAGCCGCATGAAGCGCACCCGGCCCGGCGTGCCGCAGCCGAAGAGCTCGAGCTTTCCCTTGGTCTTCAGCGACTGGCTGACCACCCGCCACGCCCCCTCGCCCGTCCGGTCGACGAGCGAGCGCCCGTCCCGCCGCAGGGTCAGGTAACTGTAGCGGAGCCGGTCGCCCCGGAGCCCGGCTTCCTTCGCCACCGCCACGAGCCCGGGCGGCAAGGTCACCTTCTCCTCCTCGTGGCACCAGTCCCGCTCGCCTTCGAGCATCGGGCAGGGGCCCGAGCGCAGACACGGCGCGGCGATGGTCCACCCCTCGAGGCCATCGCGCAGTCGGTGCAGCTCCCGGGTCGTCTCTCGCAGGGCCGGCTCGAGGATGAGCAGCGTGCCTCCCTCGGCCAACCGAGGTGCCAGCGCCGCGAGCAACGCCTCTCGCTCCGCGAAGGGCAGCTCGTTCAGGAAGAGGCCCATCACGATCAGGTCCCAGGGCCCCTCCGCCCGCTCGATCCCCGCGAGCGCATCGCCAGGCAGCGTACGCACCTCGAGCGCCGCGGACACCGGCGCGCGCCGGGCCAGCGCGCCGAAACCGCGGAGCGCATCCTCGCTCGCGTCGACCGCGTCCACCCGGATCCGCTCCGGACCGAGCCCCAGCGCCTCGACGGCCGCGACCATCGAGAAGGTCGTGGTGCCCAGGCCCGCCCCGACGTCGAGGACCCGCCAGGCGGGCCCCTCGGGGAGCCCGCCGATCCAGGCCAGCTCGGCCATCGGGCCCAACAGCTTGGGCAGGTCGCGCACCAGGTAGAAGCGCATCCGGGCCTGCAGCGCCGCCCAGCGGCTGGCGACCTCGAGGTCGCTCCGCTCCTTCGTGTAGACCTGGCTCGTCCAGGCCACGGCCTCGGCGAGGGACCCTCGGAGTGGGCCGAAGACCTCGTCGGCGGCAGCCTTCGCGGCCTTTGCCCAGTCGTCCAGGGCCAGGGGGGTCGCCGGTTGGGGAAATGCGTCCATGGGTGGGGGATCCGTGCGCGCGCGCGGGCTCCGTGGTAGGCGTAGCGGGTCGATGGCCGAGGGTGCAATCGAATCGGACGTTCCCGTCGTCCAGGCCGCGCCTTCCGGGCCCGCGCCATTCCCGATCGCGGTCGCCGCGCTCGCTGGCGCCACGGCGCTCGCCCTCGGCACGCTCCTCTATCTGACCTTCTTCGTCGCGCCGACCGAGGTCCAGATGGGGGTCTCGCAGAAGATCTTCTACATCCACGTGCCCAGCGCCTACGGGATGTACTTCGGCTACACGATCGCCGCGGTCGCCGGGCTGATCTACCTGGCGAAGCGTTCCGACAAGGCCGACGCCTGGACGGTCGCCGGCGCAGAGATCGGCACGCTCTTCGTGCTGATCGTGCTCATCACCGGACCGCTCTGGGGCCGCAAGGCCTGGGGCACCTTCTGGGTCTGGGACCCGCGGCTGACGAGCACGCTCCTCACCGGCTTGATCTACGTCTCGTTCCTCGCCCTCCGAAGCTTCGGCCAGGTCGGCGAGACCGAGAAGCGCTTCGCGGCCGCGCTCGCCGTGGTCGGCTTCCCGCTCCTCTTCGTCATCAAGTACAGCGTGAAGCGGTGGAGCGGTCAGCACCCGGTGGTGATCTCCGGCGGCGGCGGCGGCATCCACGAGGACATGGTCCCCGCGCTCATCAGCGGCTTCGTCTTCGTCACGCTGCTCGCGCTCCTGCTGATCGTCGTCCGGGTGCGCATCGAACGAGCGCGTCAGGAAGTCGAACGCGCCACGATCGACGCCGCGACCCGCGGCCTGCTCGAGAGGGACTCATGAAGCAACTCGTCATCGCCTTCACCTTCGCCCTCACCGCCGTCGTGGCCGCCCCCGTCCTCGCGCAGGAAGCGGAGCCCACCGAGGCCGAGGCCTCGCCGGAAGGTCGCGAGACCTCCTTCCAGAACGTCACCGGCCCGCAGGTCGAGGACGTCCCCGGCGGTGCCCTCATGCTCGGCGCCTACGGCGTCGCGTGGTTCCTCGTCCTGGCCTACGTCCTTCGGCTGGCGGCGCTCAACCGACGCACCGCCGGCGAGGTCGACGCCCTCCACCACGCGGTCCGAAACGCGACCGAACGGAACGACTGAGTGGACTGGCCCACCCTCGAGCACCTCTTCTACATCCCCGGCATCCTCCTGGTCGGGATCGCGTTCGGCTTTCGGCTGGGCGCGAAGGCTGCCCGCGACGAGCTCGAGAAGCGCCGTCGCCAGCAGATGGAGTGAGCTTTTCCCAGACCCCGTCTGACCCCACAACCCGCACCTACCCCACCGAGACAGCATCATGGATTTCGCCCTCTCCTCCGAGCAAAAGTCCCTCGTCGAGAACACCCGCCGCTTCGTCAAAGAGAAGATCGTCCCCGTCGCCGCGGAGGCCGACCAGACCTGCAAGTTCCCCAAGGAGGTCTTCGACGAGGCCTGGGAGCTCGGCCTCGTCGCGCCGATCATCCCCGAAGAGGCCGGCGGCCTCGGCATGCACGAGATGGAGCACGTGCTCATCACGGAGGAGCTCGCCTACGGCTGCACCGGCATCCAGACCTCGATGACCGCGAACGCGCTCGCCGCGACCCCCATCATCCTGGCCGGCAGCACCGAGACCAAGAAGAAGTACCTCGGCATGCTCACCGAAGAGCCGGTCTTCGCCGCCTACGCGATCACCGAGCCCGGCGCCGGCAGCGACGCCGCCGGGATCCAGACCAAGGCCGAGAAGAAGGGTGACGACTGGGTCATCAACGGCGAGAAGTGCTACATCACCAACGGCTCCTGGGCGAAGTGGTACGTGGTCTTCGCGACCGTCGACCCCACCCAGCGCCACAAGGGCATCATGGCCTTCGTGGTCGACCGCGACGCCGATGGCGTCAGCGTCGGCAAGAAGGAAGACAAGCTCGGCCAGCGCGCCAGCGACACGGCGACCATCCACTTCGAGAACGTCGTCGTCCCGAAGGAGAACGTCCTCGCGGAGGCCGGTCACGGCTTCAAGCTCGCGATGCAGACCTTCGACCGCACCCGCCCCGACATCGGCGCCGGCGCCTGCGGACTGATGCGCCGCGCGCTCGACGAGTCGCTCGAGTTCGCCAAGGAGCGCAAGACCTTCGGCGTGCCCATCGCCGAGCACCAGATGGTGCAGGCGATGCTCGCGGAGATGGCCATCAAGCTCGAGGCCACCCGCCTGCTCGTCCACAAGGCCGCCTGGATGATCGACCAGGGCTCCCGCAACAGCGTGGTGGCCAGCTACTCCAAGGCCTTCGGCGCCGACAGCGCGATGGAGGTCGCGACCGACGCCGTCCAGGTCTTCGGCGGCGCGGGCTACATGAAGGAGTACCCGGTCGAGAAGCTGATGCGCGACGCCAAGATCCTGCAGATCTACGAAGGCACCTCCCAGATCCAGCGGATGGTCATCGCCAAGAACATCTTGGCTGGCAACCGCTGAAACACGAGGCTCTCGGACCCTTCGCGGAGGATTCCACCCCGCGAGGGGTCCGATGGTAAACTCGGCCGCCGTGAGCGTCAGCCGCCTCATCGCTCTTAGCTTGCTGGTCGCATGCGGCACCCGCGGCGGCGACGGAGCCGAGGAGCGCGATACGCCCGAGCCCCCGATCACGGAGACCGCGCCGGAGCCGGTCGAGCCCGCCCCGGAGCCGGAGGCCGAGCCCGAACCCGAGCCGGAGCTCGAGCCACTGACGATGCCGGAGCAGCTCTCGCTCCCCGGCGACCCCTCCTTCGACCACGACGCGATCCTGGCCGACATCGCCGAGAGCCGCGCCACCCAGTTCAAGCCGGTGGGCACCTCGTCGGTGGTCTTCCGCGTCCAGACGCTCGGCGAGCACATGTTCGCCTTCAAGCCCTCGTCGCGCATTCGGAGTCGTGCCCCCTCCGCGGAGGTCGCCGCCTATCGCATCGGCCGGCTCCTGGGCTACGACAACGTGCTGCCGGCGACGCTGCGCACGGCCAACCGGCGCTCGATCCGAAGCCGCATGCACCGCCGCTACGCCGACGACCAGACTTGGCTGGAGCTGGAGGAGGCCGTCCGTTGGAACGGGATGGAGGCCCTGGGTGCCGCCATCTACTGGGTGCCGGACATGCGCGACATCGGCCTGGACGAGCCTCGGCGGCGAGCGGAGTGGGCCGGCTGGATCGGCCGCGGTGGAGAGGCGCCGGAAGGCCAGCGCCCCCTCGCCCGAGACCTGAGCAACCTGATCCTCTTCGACTACCTGATCGCCAACTGGGACCGCTACAGCGGCGGCAACCTGCGGGTCATCGGCCCCGAAGACTCGCCGCGCGTCGTCATCCGCGACAACGACGCCGCCTTCGCGGCCCCGCTCCCCGATCCCATCCGGGCACGGCTGCGGGTGGAGCTCGAGAAGGTGGAGCGCTTCTCCCGGAGCACCATCGAGCGTCTGCGACGGCTCGACGACGATTCGCTGAAGACCGCGCTGCGGAACGAACGGGTGGAAGACCCCGACGCTCCGACCGCATATCTGCTCAACGACGCGCAGCGCGCGGGAGTGCTCGAGCGTGCCGCGACGGCCCTCAGCTGGATCAGCGCACTGGTCGATGTCTCCGGCGAAGAAGCGGTCCTGAGTTTCGATTGATCCGCCGACCCGTTATCCTCTGAACGAGGATTCGTGACGGACGACGAAAAGGCGGAGAGGAAACCGATCGATCTCGAGGATGTCGGCGCCATGCTGCGCATGATCGTCCACGACGTGCGGAACCCGATCGCGACATTGCTCGCCAACCTCGAGGTGCTGAGCTCGATCGACCCGGACGACCCCGAAGTCCCCGAGATCCTCGACGACCTGCGCACGGCCACCAAGGAGCTGGACGACGGGATGCGCGCGCTCGGATGGCTCGGGCGCTGGCTCTCCGGCACCCCCACCTCGGAGCCCGGAGTGGGCGATGTCGTGGCGGCGGTTCGGGCGACGGTCTCGGTGCCCGTCGAGTCGCCGAGCGGACCGCTGATGGCGAAAGGCGGCGGAGCGGCCGGCGAGATCGCGTCGGTGCTCGTGGCGAGCGCCATGCGCTATGGGCGCTCCGCGTTGGTTCGCATCGAAGACCACGATGAGGGCGTGATCGTGTCCGTCAGCGATCCGGGGACACCGGTGGAAGCCGCCGACCGGAAGGCGCTCTTCGACCTGCGCGGACAGCTCCGGCTCAAGCAAGCATCCCGGGCCCGCTACGCCCGCTTCCTCGGTCTGCCGGCCATCGCGGCGGCCGTGGCCGACCTCGGCGGCAGCGCCTGGGCCGACGACGCGGACGGGCGCTGCCTCTTCGCGTTCATGCTCCCGAAGGGCTGATCAGCCTTCGGGGAAACGTGCGCCGTAGGCCGCTTCCGCCCGCGCCTGCCAGTCGACCGCTCTCGGAAAGCGAAGCGCGACGGTGATGGTGCCGCCGAGGATGAAGGGCAACGCCGCGTACCAGTGGCCGGAGTCCATGTAGGTGAAGCTCCCGCCGAGCGCCGCCAGCGTGGGGAAGCCGACCGCGGCGACATGGGCCACCGAGGCCGCCTCGACGTAGGCCGCCCGGGCCTTCTTGGCGGAGCGGAACACCCGGCCGTCGTCGCCGTCGTCGGCCTTCGGTCGCTTCTTCGCCACACCGCGAACCTCGAGCCACGCCGGCATCAGGAAGCCTGCCGCGAAGAGCACCGAGCTGACCAAGGGCACCACCCACCACAGCTCCCGCGGACTCTCGACGGGCTCGAAGCGGAACGGGAACACGACCGACATCGAACAGATGAGCAGCATGAGCCCCCACATGAAGCGAGGGATGGCGAGCGCGCTCTTCCAGCTCGAGCCATCGATTCGCAGCGGCTGGTCACGGGGGTATTGCATCGGAAGCCTCCTGCGCCAGGGCATGTCGGCGTCGCGCCAGGGCCCAGAGAATGAAGATGGCCGTCGCCATCGCGGCGCTCGTGGGGATGGAGCCAGCCACCTCCCAGAGCCCCTGCAGGAGGGCGTCCCCGCGGTCGATGTCCGGGTTCTCCCGAACGAACTCGATCACGACGGTGTAACCGACGAGCGTCCCCGCGATGCCCATGAGCGCGGTCCCGAAGCCGAGCGCGAGGGTGAGCGGACCCAGGTGGTGTCGCCCGCGGGTCCCCCAGTCCACGCCACCGCTGAGCAGTCCGAGCAGGGCGAGGCCGGTGTAGATGTACGCGAAGGCGCCCTGGGCACGGAAGGGAGAGACCTCGTTGGTCACCATCACGGCGAGACCCACGGTGAACAGGAGCAGCGCCGCGCCGACGACCGACACGATCCCTCGCACCCATGCGGACGGACGATCGGTCACGGACTGCGTGAGGAAGGCCTCGAGGGCGTCCGCGAACGCGGCGGCGTTCGGGTAGCGATCGGCAGGGTCCTGCGCCATCGCGGTCTCGAGCACTTCCGCGAGCGCGGGTGGGGTCTCGGGTGCGCGCTTCTGGACTCCGTCCCGCCGGCCCTCGAGAGCGTACGCCAGCGACGCGGCGGTCGACGGTCCGTCGTAGGGCGCGACGCCCGTGAGCACGTGATAGAGCAGCGCACCCAGCGCGAACACATCGGTCCGCGCATCGATCTCGTCCACTCGGCCCGCCGCCTGCTCGGGCGCCATGTAGGCGGGCGTGCCCATCACCTGTCCGTCGAGGGTGGCGGCAGGGGCCGGAGCGACGGGTGCTCGCTTCGATCCAGCGCTGCTCAGCGAGTGCTTCGCCACACGGGCGATCCCCCAATCGAGGAGCACGGTCTCGCCGTGATCGCCGAGGACGATGTTGTCCGGCTTCACGTCGCGATGCACCACGCCCCGGGCGTGCGCGAAGCCGAGGGTATGAGCCACTCGGACCAGGGCCGGTAGGAGCGCGACTCGTGACTCGAACGTGCGGGCGCCTCGGACGGTGTCCGCCAACGTCCGACCCTCCACCTTCCGCATCGCGTAGAAGAGCCGACCATCGCGGAGGCCTCGCTCGTAGACCGCGGGTATGCCCGGATGCTCGAGGTTGCCCGTGACCACGGCCTCGAGGAGGAAGCGCTTCATGCTCTCCGTGGTCGCGTGCTCGGCGAGCATCTCCTTGACCGCCACCTCCCGGCCGAACTGGATGTCCTTGGCGACGTAGACCTTGCCCATGCCGCCTTGGCCGAGCACCCGGCCGGGTACGTAGCGCGCTTCGCCCGTGGGAAAGGGCTCGGGGGCGCGCCCACCCGCCGTCGGCGCCACTTCGCCGTCGAAGCTCGCCAGGGTCTCGGCAAACGCCTCGCCAAGCTGCTCTGGCATCATCGTCGCTTCGTGCGGGTCTACCGCCATCGTCAGCCTCCGCGGAGAGGATACAGCACGCTTCGCGAGTGACCTGCGCCATTTGTCGAGTCCTCGAATGGCTACGGTGACCCCTTCGGTAACACCGTCGAGGAGAACGAAGCCATCATCCGCGGCGTGATCACCGACATCTTCGAGCGCTTCCCGGCCGCCGAGGGTGAGCCCCCGACCGCAGGTGGCGAGGCGCCCGTCGAGGAGGAGCCCGCCGAGGGCGCCATGGACGACGAAGAGATGGCGGACGAAGAGCCCGCCGCCATGGAAGAGGACGCGCCTCAACCCTGAGCGCGCTCAGCGCGGGATCGCGACCACGACGAGCGAGTTGTTGTGGTAGCCGTCCATCTTTCCACGGACCCGCGCGACCTCGCCGTAGCTGAAGAACCCGCCCAAGGGCGCGTCACCGAAGACCCGCCGAACGGCGGCGATCTCTTCGCCGTAGCGCTCGCCGATGACGAGCCCGCGAGTGACGCAGCTGAAGAGCAGCACCCCCGCGGGCTCGGCTCCTTCGAGCCCCTCCTTCGCCGACGCGGCGGCGGCTTCGGCGGCGGCGACGTAGCTCTCGGGGTCACCGTGGACGAACGAGACCGTGGCGCCCTCCGGCACCTCACCGGCGCAGACCACGCTCCCATCCGGTTGGGTCCCGATGCCGGCGCGAACGCGCGCCAGGTCGTCGAAGAAGTGGATGCCGAGCTCGTACTCGATGAGCAGCTGGTTGAGCGCCCCGGCATCGCTCAGTGAGATGCCCCGTCGCTCGGCGAGCTCGCGATAGAGGTCGAGCGCGGGCCGTCCGTCGAGCTCGT
Organism: uncultured Sandaracinus sp.; assembly: GCA_964462035.1. GTDB lineage: Bacteria > Myxococcota_A > Polyangia > Polyangiales > Houyiibacteriaceae > UBA1660. The sequence goes on along the minus strand of CAYXAP010000059.1, from coordinate 13,853 downwards.
GCACGATGTTGCCCGTGGCTCGCGTGACGGTCATTCGGTCGCCGAAGGGTTCGGCGCCGTGGCCGACCCCGACCCCCCACTGGCCCGTGCTCACCACGTGGACGGCGGTCGCCGCCGTCGTCGCCACCGACTGGTCGAGCCCGACGAAGGTGCGCTCCAGCTTGCCGCCGTCACCGGCGCCGCCCCCGACCACCCCGTGATGGAGCGGGAGGCGCTGGCGCATCTTGGCGACGAGCGCTTCCAAGCCCGGATGGAGCCCATCGCCGAAGACCAGGCTGATGCCCCCACGCTGCCCGGCGATGCGGGCCGACGCGAAGAGGTTTGCGTGGGACGCGGTGAGGGCCGTGGCCGCGGTCTCACCCTCGGGGTCGATCGGCGTCAGCGGCTCCGCCCGGTGTTGGGCGTCTCCCCAGCTGATGGTGAACACGGCGATCCCACCGTGCTGCATCTCGGTGTTCGCGATCTCGCCCGCGGTGCTGCACCCGATGATGGTCCCGGGGACCTTCCCGTGAGCCGCCGCGAGGACGTTCTGCAGCGGGTGCTCCGGTGACGCGAAGACGAGCGTGAGCTTCGGCTCCCGCTCACCGATCGCGGCACAGGCGGCGTCGAGAGCCTCCCCCAAGGCCTCGTCCGTTGCATCCCCCCTGGCCGCGGCACTGCCGCAAACCGTCTGCATCGAATCGAGAATACCGCGGACCGCTCCATCGAGCGAGCAGAGACGCTATGGTCCGCGAATGCTGACACCCCGCCGTCATGGTCCATGGGCCCTCGTCGCGGGCGCGTCCGAAGGTCTCGGCGCCGCCTTCGCCGACGGGGTCGCCGCCGCTGGACTCGATGTGATCCTCGTGGCCCGCAGCGAGTCCAAGCTCCGGGACCGCGCCCGCGCCATCGAGTCGTCGCACGGCGTTCGAGCGCTCCCGATCGTGATGGACCTCGCGCGCGCCGACGTCGCCGAAGCGCTCCGCGACGCGGTGGGCGACCGCGAAGTGGGGACCCTCATCTACGACGCCGCCTACTCCCCCATCGGGCCCTTCCTCGAGCGGCCGCTGAGCGAGGCGCTGACCGCGGTCGACGTCAACGTGCGAGGGCCGCTCGCGCTCTCGCACGCCTTCGGGGGGCTCATGGCGACGCGTGGCCGAGGCGCCATCGTGCTGATCTCGTCGCTGAGCGGCTTTCACGGAACGGCCCTGGTCACGACCTACGCGGGGACGAAGGCGTTCGAGCGGATCTTCGCCGAAGGCCTCTGGGACGAGCTGCGCGAGACCGGCGTCGACGTGCTCTGCAGCTGTCCCGGCACCGTCCGGACACCGCGCTACCAGGCCTCCACCGACCGTGAGGTCGGACCGGTGATGGAAGCGGAGGACGTGGTTCGCGAGACCTTGGCCGCCATCGGCAAGGGCCCGACGCTCGTGCCCGGTCGCGCGAGCCGGGCCGCTCGAGTGCTGCTCGGCCGCCTCCTCCCCGGTCGCGTCGCCGTGCGCCTGATGAGCCAGGGGACGCGAACGCTCTTCGGCGACCGGGATTGACGGAGCACACGCCGCTCGTTGGAGCACATCTCAGAACGCCTCGCCGCCGCTTCGCGGCCGCGGCACATCATCCGCAGCCGTCCCCTCACGCTCGAAAATGCTTCGGCATTTCCTCGGTTCGCGGACGCTCCGCCTGACGCACCGAGTCCACGCATCAGCTGGCGATGCATTCTGAGATGTGCTCAAACGCGAGCCGTGCCGACGCGACACCTGGTCCTGGGTCTCGATGGAGCCGACCTCGACGTCGTTCGAGGGCTCGGCCCGGAGCAGCTGCCGAACCTGCACCACCACATGAGCGTGGGAGTCCACTCCGCGCAGCAGAGCGTGCAGCCGCCGGCCACGTTGCCCAACTGGACCACCTTCCTCACCGGAGTGGATCCGGCGCAGCACGGGGTCTTCGACTTCACGACCCGGCACGGGTACCAGGTGCGCTTCAGCGGCGGGACCGTGCGCGAGGCGCCGACGCTCTTCGAGCGCCTCGACGCGATGGGGCGGCGCTGCGCGTGCGTGGCGTTCCCGGCGACCTACCCGCCGCCGCCCCTCGAGCACGGCGTCTTCATCAGCGGCTGGGACTCGCCGGTCGCGTTCGAAGCGGACCGCTCCTTCGTGTCGCCGCCTTCGCTCTACGACGCGATGGAGAAGCGCTTCGGTCCATGGCGCTTCGACGACGCGGACGAGATGAACGCCGACCAGCCCGGCTGGCACGCGCGGCTGCCGGAGCTGCTGGAGGCCCGCATCCGGCGGAAGGTCGCGGTCGCCGAGTGGCTCCTGGGCCGCGAGCAGTGGGACGCGTTCGCGCTCTACTTCGGCGAGAGCGACACCGCCGCGCACCACCTCTGGGCGTTCCACGACGCCGCCTCGCCCCGCAGCCCGCAGGTGTCCGACGCCGAGCGCGACGGGCTCGCGCGGATCTACCGCGCGCTCGACGCCGCGGTCGGCGCCTTGGTCGATGCCGCCGGGGACGGAGTGGAGCTCACGATCGTCAGCGATCACGGCTCGGGCGGCTCGAGCGACGTGGTGCTGCATCTGAACCGAGCGCTCGCCGAGGCCGGCCTCCTCGCGTTCCACCAGGCGCGCAGCGGCCTGCTCGGCGAGCTGGTGGGCCGCGCGAAGCAGCTCGCGCTCACCCGGCTCCCACCCCGGCTGCGGGAGCGCATCTTCCGCCTGGCCGGTGGTCGGCTCCCCGGCTGGCTCGAGTCCCGCGCGCGCTTCGGCGCCATCGCGATGGAGCGCACGCGCGCCTTCTCGGACGAGCTGAACTACTTCCCCGGCGTCTGGCTGAACCTCGCCGGTCGCGAACCTGCCGGGACCGTCCCACCCACCGAGCGCGAGGCGACGATCCGCGAGGTCGAGCGGGTGCTGCTCGCGCTGCGCGATCCGTGGACCGGCGCGCCCGTCGTCGACACGGTCTGGCGCCGCGAGGAGCTCTACCGGGGTCCGCACATCGAACGCGCCCCCGACCTGCTGCTGCGGCTGCATCTGCGCGAGGGCTACAGTTACAACGTCCAGCCGAGCGGCGGCCCGGGCGAGATCTTCCGCAGGCTCGACCCGAGCGAGCACCTCGGCAAGAAGGGCCGCAGCCTGCAGGGGAGCCACCGCGAGCGCGGGCTCTTCGTCGCCTCCGGCCCCCGGGTCGAAGCGCTCGGGGAGATCGAGAGCCACATCGCCGACGCCGCCGCGACCTTCCTCGCCCGCATGGACGTCGCGGTCCCCGCCGACGCCGCCGGCCGCGTGCTCTTCGAAGCCCTCCGCGGCACCGCCGGCACGGTCGAAGCCCTCCCCGACGTCGCCCCGCCCGCGCACTCCGGTCGCGCGGACGAAGCCGAGGTCGAGAAGCGACTGCGAGCCCTCGGCTACGTCGACTGAGCCACTCCTCCCGTTCGTCCTGCACTCCGCCCCAGGAGCCCTTGCCTCGCGCAGAGCCGCGGAGCCGCGGAGGTCGCAGAGAGAATTCGAGTGTAGCCAGTGGGACGACGCGAGATCCCGTCATGCGCACCGTCGCGCCACCGGATCGCCGGACCGCCGGCGTCAACGCCGGCCGCAGCCCCAAACCTTCAATTCTCTGCGACCTCTGCGGCTCTGCGGCTCTGCGCGAGGCAAGCTGAAATCGGGCTCAGAGAAGACTGCTGCCGGGGAGATCGTGCGCGACCCCGAAGTGCGCGTAGATCGTCGGCGCCACATCGAGGATCGACGCCCCCTCCAACCGACCGGGTGTGACCCCCGGCCCGGCGAGGATGGCGATGCCGTCCCAGTCGTGGTTGCAGCCGTCGGGGCCGGTGTCGTTGGTCGGCACCCGCACCGCGCCGTGGCCCACGGTGCCGAGCGCGCGGAGCGCCAGGTCGTCGAGGTAGACCATCAGCTCCGGCGGCTCGCCGCGGGTCTCGCGGTAGACGTCCGCGGGACGGCGACAGTCGACCGACACGCCCTCGATGCCCTCGAGGCACGCGATGAGCTCGGCCAGCGTCTCCTCGACGCGCGCCGGGTCGACCTGCCCCTCCGGCTCGCGGCCACGCACGTTCAGGAACACCCGGGCGTAGTAGCCACCCTCGGCCCACGCCCGAGTCCGTGACCAATCGACCACCTCGCGGAGCGGTCGCGGCTCGCTCGGCGCCTCGCGCAGCGCGAGCCACCCTTCCCTTCGCAGGTGCTCGTTCAGCGCCACGCCGCCGTGCATCGCTCGCGCGCCGTGGTCGCTCACCACCAACACCGTCGCGTCGTCGCCGGCGCTGGCCACCAGCCGACCGACCTCGGCGTCGAGCCCCTGGTAGTACGCCTTCGCGCGGCCCTCCCACGGGTTGCCCGCCACGTAGTCCGCGTGCGCCGGATCCATGTGGCGCCACATCGCGTGGTGCAGCCGGTCGGGCCCCATCTCGACCATCATCGCGAAGTCGGGCGCGTCCTCTTCCACGATCGCGCGCGCGATCGCGAAGTGCTGCTCCCGCATCGCGTCGAGCTCGGTGAGCACGCGGTCGAGCTCGTCGGTGCGGAAGTCGCGCACGTCCGACCGGTAGGGCCCGAAGCGCTCCTCGAGCGCCCGCTGCTTGGCCGGCGGGAAGGCCCAGCGTTCTCCCGCGCCGAGGAAGCCGCCGACCATCGTCCCGCGGACCGGCGTGGGCGGCGAGGTCAGAGGCACGAAGAGCGCCGCGACCGACCGGCCGTTCTCGCCGAGCCGGTCCCAGACCCGCTTCACCCGCACGTCCGCGCTCGTGGCCACCCGCAGCGCGTAGTCGCGGCTCCGGTTCCGGTTGCGGAACCCGTAGAGCCCGAGCTCGCCCGGGTCGTAGCCGCTGGTCATGCAGGCCCACGCCGGCACGGTGATCGGCGGCTGCGTCGAGCGGAGCGGCCCCCAGCGCCCCCGGTCGGCCAGCGCCGCGAGCTGCGGCAGATCGGCCCGCCAGCGGTCGAAGACCAGCCCCGGAGGGGCGCAATCGAGGCCGATCACGAGAAACACGGGTCAGACCTAGCACCCTGCTTTCCACGATCCCATCGAAAGGAGGCCCACCATTTGGTATGCCCTCGCCGTGGCCGACGACACAGACGAGCTGCTGCAGCGCGCCAAGCGGCACATGCAGGAGGGCCGGCACGAAGCCGCGCTCGCCCAGCTCCAGCGCCTGCTGGAGATCGAGCCCGATCGCCTCGAGGCCCTCGGGCAGAAGGGCGAGGTGCTGCGGCGCCTCGGTCGGCACCGCGAGGCCATCACCGCGCTGGACCAGGCCATCGCCCTGGACCCGAAATACGCCTTCGCCCTCGCCTCGCGCGGCGACGCCTGGGCGCGGGTCGGCGAGCGACCGCTGGGCAAGGTCGATCTCGACGCCGCCATCGGCCTCGACCCCCGCTACGCCTGGGCGCTCTTCCGGCGCGGCGAGCTCCACCTGGACGACGGCAAGTTCGACCTGGCCATCGCCGACCTGACCCGCGCGCTCGAGGTCGAGCCCGACCGCCCCGGAGTGCACGCCGCCCGCGGGGAAGCGCACCGCCTCGCCGGGAGCCACGACCTGGCGATCCAGGACTTCGACGCCGCGCTGGCGAAGTCCCCGAAGCTCAGCTGGGTCTACGCCAGCCGGGGCAAGAGCCGCGCCTCGCTGGACCAGAACGAGGCCGCGCTCCGCGACTTCGACCGCGCCATCGAGCTCCAGGAGGACTACCCCTGGGCGCTCGCCCAGCGCGGCGAGCTGCTCCGGCTGATGGGCAACCACGAGCGCGCCATCGGCGACCTGAGCCGCGCCATCGCCCTCGAGCCGGGCAACGCCTGGGCCTGGGCGAGCCGCGGCGCGTCCTACCGAGCGCTCGGCAAGCTCGACGAGGCGTGGGCCGATCTCTCCCACGCGGTCCACGTGGACTCGCGCTACGCCTGGGCCCTCGCCAACCGCGGCATGGTGCTGCTCGACAAGGGCCGCGCGAAGGACGCCCTCGAGGACCTGAACCGCGCGCTGGCGCTCGACCCGGGGAACAACGTCGCGCTCGGTCGGCGCGCCGAGGCGCTCGTGGAGCTCCGTCGCTTCCCGGCGGGGCTCGCGGACTTCGAGTCGCTCCTGCGCCGGGAGCCGAACGACACCTGGGCCATCGCCCACCGGGCCGACTGCCTGCGGCTGATGAGCCGCTTCCAGGAGGCGCTCGCCGGCTTCGACCGCGCCCTCGAGCTGAAGCCCGAGTACCCGTGGGCGCTCGCGAGCCGCGCCGAGACCTACCGGATGCTCGACCGCGACGAAGAGGCGGTCGAGGACTTCGACCGCGCGATCGCGCTCCAGCCGGACTACCCGTGGGCCCGCGAAGGCCGCTCCCGCTCGATGGCGAAGCTCGGCCACCACCAGAGCGCCATCGGCGATCTGGACTGGCTCCTCGAGCGAACGCCGAAGTCGGCGCGGCTGCTCCGCATGCGCGCTCACTCCCGGGTCGCCGCCGACCAGCTCGTCGAGGCGCTCGACGACTACGACAAGGCGCTGTGGCACGACCCCGGCCACCGCGAGACCATCTACGGCCGCGCCAACGCGCTGCGCCTCCTCGGTCGTTACGACGAGGCGCTCGTCGCCCTCGACAAGGCGATGACCGAAGGCGAGCCGGACTCGATCGGGCTCATGCGAAAGGGCGACTGCCTGCGCGAGCTCGGTCGGCTCGACGACGCCATCGCGGCCTACGACCAGGCGGTCCACTTCGAGCCGCGGGAGGCCGCCGCCTACGTCGGGCGCGGCATCGCCCACCGCGAGCGCGGCGATCTCGACGCGAGCCTGGCGGACATCGACCACGCGCTCGAGCTCGAGCCGCGCTCGCGTGACGCCGTCGGCGAGCGAGCCGCGACCCTGCTCGCGATGGGTCGCTCGGACGACGCCATCAGCGCCTTCGACGACGCCGTGCAGCTCTCGCCCGGCGACCCCGAGCTCCTCGCGCTGCGCGCCAACGCCTTCCGCGCCGCGGGCCGCCCCATGGAGGGGCTCGCCGACCTGCACCAGGCGCTCGAGCACACCGAGGGCCGCCCGGCCGCGGAGGCCCGCGTGCTCCACGAGCGGGCCTCGACCTACCTGGCGCTCGAACGCTACGACGACGCGCTCCGCGATCTGGACACCCTCCTCGAGCTGCGCAGCGGCGACGAAGAGGTGCTCTACCGACGCATCGACGTGCTCCGGCGCGCGGGCCGGCTCGACGAGGCGCTCGCCGCCGCCGACGCCGCCCGCGAGCGCATGCCCGAGAGCGCCGCCCTCTGGCGCGCCCGCGCGGCCATCCACTGCGCCCGGGAAGAAGAGGAGGCGACCAGCGACGCCCTCGCCGAGGCCGTGCTCCGGGCGAAGGCCGAGGCCGAGAGCCACCCCGACTCGGTGAAGCGACAGCTCTCGCTCATCCTCCACCTCGCGGCGGCCGACGACGTGACCCCGGCCGAGCGCCTGCTCGAGCAGCTGGCGGACCGGGTGAGCCCGGCCGACCGCCGAAACCTGCTCCAGGGGCTCGAGGAGCAGGTCACGCTCTTCGGCGAGACCGACGCCGGTCGGCTGCTCGCGAAGCGCCTCGCTGGATGACGCTTCTGCGGTAGCATCGGCTCGTGTCGCTCCCCGCCCACGACCGCACGATGCGGAACATCGGGCTCGGCCTCTACCTGGTCGGGCAACTGGTGGGCGGCAGCCTGCTCGTTCTCCTCTTCGGGCTGCGCATCCTGACCGAGGAGGGTGTCCTCGGTGGCATGTGCATCGGCGCGGCCTTCGCCCTGCCCGCCGGCTTGATGTACCTGACCGTGCCGCGGCTCCTCGACCGCTACGACCCGGAGCCCTGGTACGCGCTCGTCGGCTGCTTCCTCTGGGGCGCCATCGCCGCGTGCGGCTTCTCGGTCCTGGTCAACGAGCTCATCGGCTCGGCCGGCGGCGACGCGATGGCCGCCGTGGTCAGCGCACCGATCACCGAAGAGCTCTGGAAGGGCATCGGCGTCGCCGGCGTCTTCTTCTTCCTACGCCGCGAGTTCGACGGCGTGGTCGACGGGATCATCTACGCGACCTTCACCGCGCTCGGCTTCGCGATGTTCGAGAACATCATCTACTACGGCAACGCGTCGCAGGAGGGGCAGCTCGGCGTGACCTTCCTGATGCGCGGCGTGCTCTTCCCGTGGGGTCACCCGGTCTACACCGCGATGACCGGCATCGGCTTCGGCCTGGCGCGCGAGACCGAGAAGGGCTGGGTCCGCTGGACCGCGCCCATCCTCGGCTACCTCGGCGCGGTCATGCTCCACGCGATCTGGAACGGCACCGCCACCATCGCCGACGAGGTCGAGCAGGGCGCGGCGCTCTTCCTCTGCATGCTGCCGGTCTGGTTCCTCTTCGTGCTGGCCTTCATCATCGTGATCATCGTGCTCGTGCGCCGCCGCGGGAGGATCATCCGCGCCCACCTCACCGACGAGGTCGCCCTCGGTCACCTGGCGCAGTGGGAGGTCGACATGACATGCAAGGCCTTCGGGGTGTTCCAGGCACGCATGCGCTGGGGCCGGAAGGGTGCGGAGTTCGTCCGCGCCACCGCTCGCCTCGCCCTCTCCAAGTGGCACGCAGGCCGCGCCCACAGGCAACAGATGCACACCGTCAGCATGGATTTCATCGTCCCCCTCCGAGAGCGGATCCGTACGCTCCGCGCCGAGCTGCACCAGCAGCAGACGGCGCGTCGATGAGCGCGTTCCCCATCCACATCCGCTGCGCTCCCGGCATCGAGCCGATCGTCGTCGACGAAGTCCGCGCGCTCGGCCTGCCCGCCGAAGCCCTCGGCGCCGGCGTGAGCAGCGAGGGCAACGTCGCCGACGTCCAGCGCCTCAACCTCGAGCTCGGCTGCGCCCAGCGCGTGCTCGTGCGCGTCGCCGAGCGGAAGGCCGGCAAGCTCGACAAGCTCGAGTCGAAGACCGGTTCCGTCGCCTGGAACAAGTGGGTCGCGCCGAACCAATCGCTGATCATCGCCGTCAAGAGCCAGCGCTCGCGCCTCTACCACAGCGGCGCCGTCGACGAGCGCGTGCGCCGCGCCATCGGCGAGCGCATCGGCGGCTGGACCCCGGACGGCGTCTCCGAAGCGCGCCTCGAGGTCCGGGTCCAGGGCGACTCGGTCACCTACTGGATCGACAGCTCGGGCGAAGCGCTCAACCGCCGCGGCTACCGCCTCGAGACCGCCAAGGCCCCGCTCCGCGAAGACCTCGCCCACGCGCTCATCCGCAGCAGCGGCTGGGACCGCCAGAGCCCGCTCGTCGACCCCATGATGGGCTCCGGCACGCTGCCCATCGAAGCCGCCCGCATGGCGCGCCGGATCGCTCCTGGCATCGACCGCCGCTTCGCCTTCGAGTCCTTCCCCACCTTCGAGCAGGACGCCTGGGACGCCTTGAAGGCCGAGGCCGGCGAACGCGCCGAGGACTCGCTCCCCTTCCCCATCCATGGCTCCGACCGCGACGCCGGCGCCATCGGCATCGCCACCCGCAACGCCGAGCGCGGCGGCGTCCTCGCCGACCTCACCCTCACCCAGACCGCCATCAGCGGCGCCCCTTTCCCGGAGGCTCCGAGCGGCGTCCTCGTCACCAACCCACCCTGGGGCGGCCGCCTCGGCAAGGGCCGCGACCTGCGCCCGCTCTACCAGACCCTCGGCAAGGTCATGGCCAAGCTCCCCGGCTGGACGCTGACCTTCGTCGCCACCAAGGGCCGCCTCGCCGGCCAGGTCGAAGGCTCCGAGAGAGTGCTCGCGACCAACCAGGGCGGCCGCGACATCGCGTTCTACAAACGCGGCGTCTGACCGAGCGGCTCGAAGGCGGCACACGTGGGCCACTTTGCGCGCCTACTGCGCGAGGTATGCTCGACGGGTGACGTCGGGGAAGGGAAGGACGAGAACGAGCGCGTGGCTGCTCGTGTTCGCGCTCGCTGCGTGCGACCGCTGCGCGGGCGCGTCGGGCACTCCCGGTTCGGCGACGGCTCCTGCTCCCGCCCCCGTGGTGCCCGTCGCGCCGATGGCCGGTGGTGCGGGGGAGACGGTCTTCGACGTCGCGGGGCCTGCGTGGGCCGTCCAGTACGACGTGCGGGGCCAGGCCTCGGGGCCACGGCACCGATCGACGGTGGCCCAACATCCGCAGCGCGCGATGATCTTCGAAGAGATCCCGAACGGTGCCGTGACCCTCGACGGCGGGCTGGTGCTGTGCCGCGTGCAGGTCACCGCGGGCCACCCGTGGGACAGCCGTGGCGTGTTCGGCCGCCACGTGGATCCGGACATCACGTATCGGATCAGCGTCGGAGATGCTCTCGTCACCGCGCGTGGTGCAGAAGACGCCCGCAGCGCCGTCATCGCCATCCCCGGGCTGTCGCTGGGCTCCGGCGCAGCCATCTCGATCCGCGCAGTGGACCGTGACGTCGGTCGGGACGACGACATGGGGACCGCGGAGCTGCCCTTCGCCGGCACCTCCCCCTTCGTGGGCACGAGCGACGGGCCCGGCGCGTTGCAGTACGAGTGCCGCGCCGCCACCCGCGAGTGGGCCGAGGCCCGCGCCCTTTCCCACTTCGCCAACAGCGACGGTCCCCTCACGACTCTGAAGAACGCGCATCCGAACCTCGCCGAGGGGCTCGTCGAGCTCGACGCTGCGCCCCTCGAGCGAGCCTATGAGCCGCTCTTCGGCGCAGCGGCGCTACTCGGCTGGGGCCACCCGGCGATCCGAGACCGGCTGGCGATCCTCGACGGAGCCGCCGAGCGCCATCGCGAGGAGCTGGCGATCCAAGTGGCCGCCGCGGCCGACCAGCTCCCGGCCCCGGGGTCCCCCTCGGAGCTCACCGGCGGCGGCCAGGTGCGGATTCGTGAAGCGGGCTGCAGCGCCGAGCGCACGACCGCGCTCGGCCTGGCGGGTCCCTGCCATCTGGTCCTGGAGATGATGGTGAGTGGTGGAGGCCCGGACGCGCTGGTGCCTCGCGTGAGCCTCATCGACGGGACGGGCGCGCAGAGTGTCGTGCAGCCCGCGGCGGTCGAGGTCGGCGGCCAACGACAGAACCAGACCATCCACGTCCCGGCGGGCACCCTCGCCGCGATTCTCTACGAGCTCGAGGCCTCCGCCCTCGTGCAGGAGCCCGCACCACCAGTCGCCCTCGTGTCGACGGGGAGCGACCGCGTGGTGCTGCGTCTCTTCTGACGTGCGCGCCTCGACCTCAGCTCTCGAACACCGCGTCGACGCTCTCGGCCGTCAACACGCGCTCCGACCACGCCTCGAGCTCCGCGAGGCTCGCAGCTCCGAGCCGCGCCTCCGCGGCGGCGTCTAGCTCGCCAAACTTCAACTGCAGCTGCTTGGTCAGCAGGCGCCGAGCACCTTCTTCCCGACCCTCTTGCCGGCCTGTTTCTCGGCCCTCTTCACGGCCCTCTCGAATGAGTCGATCTCTGTAGCTCATGGTGATGGCTTCCACTTCTTCGTCGTTGGTCGCCCGCACGAGGACGTCGATGAAGACCTCAGGCAGCCGAATCGACGGGCGTCACCTCGTCGACCGGCACCTCGGTATGGATCGGCTCGTTCGCGTCCTCGTACTGGAAGCGCACGCGGAGGAGCTGCTGACCACCGACCCCCAGCGGTCCACGGTGCTCGAGCACGGTGGCTTCGACCTCGGAGGTCCCAAAGCGCATCCGGACCTTGGAGCCGACAGCGGGCAGCGTCGGACTGGCAGACTTCTGGGTCATTGGTCTCATCAAACTATCACCATGGCTTGGTGCCAACCAACTGGGTGAGATGGCTGCCCATGACACGGTCGAACTGGACCGCCAGCGCGCCACACGCGGAGCGCCACCGTCGCACCGTTCCCAGGGTCAGCGGCGGCTTCGGATCGAGCACACCGGGGTCGAAGTCCTGGTGTGCGATCGCGTTCCGCCAGACCGAGAGCGCATGCAACCGACTCTGCCGTTGCTGATTCCGCTGGTCGCTCTGACGAACCTGACCCCAGAAGTCGATACCGAATCTGCCAAAGTCCGACCCGAGGTTGCCCGGATTGGGATTGCCTCGATCCAGCTTCCTCGCTTCCAGGAAGCGCGCACCGATGACTGGGCGGGCCGCCGCCGGAGCCATCCCCGACACCAGGTGCGAGACACACTCGGTGTGCAGATCGCGACAGAAGCGCTGGAACTGCGAACAGACCAGCACCGCGTACGCATGGTCGATCTGCTCGGTCGCATGTCGCCGCCCCGGCCCCGTCCCACCGACGGCGGCATGCGCGCCGGCGATCTCGTCGAGTGCCGACGAAGCGGTCGTCTGCCACGTTCCAAGCGCCGCCGAGCTCATGCCGCACCCTACGAGTCAGGTGTGACAGTTCCGGTCCCGTCAGTCGGCTTCGCCCTCGGCGGTGGCCGCCCCCCGAACCTCGTCCTCTACCGCGGACGCCTTGCGCTGCGCCGCTACGCGTCGCGGTGCACGAAGTACGACGCCGAGCCCGTGGGCAGCATCACCTGCCCGCCCTCCAGGCTCGGGTCGCGCGGATGGCTCACCACCACCGCGCGCACCAGCTCGAACTCCCGCGCTCCGTCGTGGTCCCGTTGGTCGAAGAGCTCCACGAACGCGAGCTCGCAGTCCGCACCACCAATGACTCGGGGCGACCACTCCGCCCCCGTGTCCACCGACGGGTTCCACCGCGCCTCGACCCCTTCACCCGCCGGCCGCAGCCGCACGATGTCGGCCTGCGGCGACCCGAACGTGTACCCATCGAACGCCTGCACCAACACCAGCCCGACGAAGAGCTCGTGCCGGACGTTGATGAACTCGTGCCACCCCTCGGGCAGGTCGCGGAAGTACCCGTTCCAGACGGTCTTCAGGCAGTCACGGTAGCGCTCGATGTGGTGGGTGATGTCGGTTTCCATGGCGGCGAACCCTGCCAGAATCGTGAGAGGTGGAGGTGACAGTGTCGCGCCATCGTGTGTTCGGCGCGGCGCGCTCTAGCACGACGCCGCCATGGCACACGCGTTCCGTCGACTGCATGGCTCACGACGTGGCTCACGTGTTCCGTCGGCCGCATGAGCGGGCCGCATGGCCCACGTGTTCCGTCAGCCGCATGGCTCGCGGCGTGGCCCACGTGTTCCGTCCGCGGCATGGCTCACGGATGGCCCACGTGTTCCGTCACCACGCGCTCACTCCATCAGATCGCTCAGCTTCACCTCGAGCCGAAGCACCCCACGCTTCTTGTCGATGCGCATCGTCGCATCCATCCCGAAGCGCTCCTCGAACTCCGACACCAGCCGCTTCGCCGCGCGTTGCTCCAGCCTCGACGCCCGCGGCAGCGCCGCGCGCCCCGCGTCCATCTTCACCCGGCGCACAGCGTCGGCCACCTCCGCCGCCGTCATCGCCGAGATGCGCCGCGCCGGCTTCCCGATCTTCGCGTCGCGCGCAGCCAACGCCGACGCCCGAAACCGAGTCCGCGCCACCCGCGCGTACTGCACCAGGTGGAACGCCTTCACCACGCCGAGCTGCGCCGCCGGCTCCGCCTCGAACTCCCGCGCCACCGTCATGTACCGGTTGGCCGTCGCCGAAGGCATCACGTGCGCATCCAGGAACGCCGCGAACGACCTCACCCCGAACGCCGCCAACACCTCCGGCCGGTCGAGCCCGATCAGCATCGTCCCCACCCGATAGAACGCCGCCTCCGCCGCCGCGATCTGCGCGTGGATCTCCGCGACCTCCCGCTCCACCTCGGCCCGCAACCGAGCCTCCGCCGACCCACGCGTGGGCTTCGGCACCGGCCGCACCCCCGACCCCGCCCGCGGCACCGTTGGCCGAGGCACCACAGGCCGAACCACCCGCGCCACGTTCCCCGCCACCCCCGGCCTCACGATTCTCGGCTTCCGACTCATGCCTCAGCCTGCCCGCGAAACGAAATC
>CAYXAP010000058.1:52610-60288 GCA_964462035.1 uncultured Sandaracinus sp. | reverse complement strand
GTCGCCGCCGCCGCCGCGGGCCGTGTCCGCTCGGCAGCGCGCGCCGCCGCCGCCGCCCGCCGGTCCGCCGCCACCGCCGCCACCGGCGCCGCCGTTGTCCAGGATCCATCGCGACGAGGTCCCGCCGCCGTTGCGCCCACCGCGGCCGCAGCCGTAGTTCGCGTCCTCCGAGTCGGCCCCGTAGTAGCTCGCCAGGTCGAGCCCGCCGGGCGGGTGCCCGCCGCTGACGCCGCCGTTGATGGCGGTGCCGGTCGAGCCGCCGCGGGCGCATTCGCCGCCGCCGCCGAGGCTCTCGAAGCGCCCGTCGCCGCCGCTCAGGTCGATGGTGCCGTCGACCGTGATCGGCCCGGTCGCGTAGATCTCGAGCACGCCGGTGCCGCTGGCCTTCAGGGTGTTGCCGGCGTCGATCGTCACCGGTCCGTCGAAGTGATAGATGCCGCTCGGGATCGTCATCACGGTCCCGCCCGCGACGTCGGGCACGAACACGAACGCTCCGTCGCCCCCGTCGCTGGCGAAGGGCCACGACACGCAGCCGCCAGCGTCGCAGGCCGGCGCGGCGGAGTCGCAGACGTTGCCGCAGGTGCCGCAGTTCAGCGGATCGATGTACGTGCGGGTCTCGCACCAGTTGGAGCCCGGCATGCCGAGGTCTCCGTCGCAGTCGGCGAAGCCGGGCGCGCAGACGTAGTCGCAGGTGCCCGAGTCGCAGCTCGCGATGGTGTCCTCGCCGTCCCGGCACGCGATGTCGCAGCCGCCGCAGTTGGCCACGTCGGTGTTGGTGTTCGTCTCGCAGCCGTCGGTGAAGACGTCCGTGTTGCAGTCCGCGAAGCCCGGTCCGCAGGGGAAGGCGCAGGTCTGGTCCGTGCACATCGGGATGGTGTTGGCGCCCGCCATGCAGAGGTTGCCGCAGGCGCCGCAGTTCGCGAGCCCCGCGAGGTCGGTCTCGCAGCTCAGCGGGTCGGCGTCGCAGTCGCCGAAGCCGATGCCGCAGCCGACGAGCACGCAGGTGCCTCCGGCCTGGCAGGCGCCGAGCGCGTTCGTGCCCCCGCACGCGCGGTCCGCGCCGTCGTCGATGGTCCCGTTGCAGTTGTCGTCGACGCCGTTGCAGGCCTCGGCGATGTCCGGGCGGATCGAGGCGTCGGAGTCGTCGCAGTCGCCGGACCGGCGGACGTAGCCGATCGGCGGCGTGGACGCCGACATCGTGGGGGCGCTCGGGTCACCCCAGCCGTCGCCATCTTCGTCGAGGTACCAGTCGATCGCCGAGCAGCTCTCGTCGGCGGGGGTCGCCGGATCGCAGTCGTTGTCCACGCCGTCGCAGATCTCGGGCGCTCCCGGATAGACGTCCGCCCGGTCGTCGTCGCAGTCGGCTTCGCCGTCGGGCGCGCACGCGGCGTCCGCGAAGCCGTCGCGGTCGTCGTCCTCGGTGGTGCCGTCCGGCAGGCGCGCGTCGGCGAAGCCGTCGCAGTCCTGGTCGAGCCCGTCGCAGATCTCTTCGGCCCCCGGGTGGATGCTCGGGTCGGAGTCGTCGCAGTCGCCGCCGATGGCGACGTAGCCCTCCGGCGCGAAGGTCCCCTCGATGGTCGCCCCGGTGGGGTCGCCGTAGCCATCCCCGTCGTCGTCGGGCCAGAAGATGCGAGCGCCACCCCCCGACTCGTCGATGGTGCCGTCGCAGTCGTTGTCCGCGCCGTCGCCCAGCACCTCCACGCCCGGCGTGGTCGGATCCGTGTCGTCGCAGTCGTCGCCGACGAACGCGAAGCTGTCCGCGGCGGGGCACCCCATGAAGGGCATGTCGGGATCGCCGTGGCGGTCACCGTCCGCGTCCACGTAGCCGGCCACGAGCTGACCCTCGTCCACGCTCCCGTCGCAGTCGCCGTCGATCTGGTCGCAGAGCTCGACCCCACCCGGCGCGACGAAGCGGCGTTGGTCGTCGCAGTCCGTTCCGCAGGTGTCGCCGTTGCAGCAGGCGATGTCGGCGAACCCGTCCTGGTCACGGTCGGGACCGACGGTGGAGTCGTCGCAGTCCTCGTCGTGCCCGTCGACGTCGCAGACCTCCGGGTTGCCCGGGAAGCGGTTCGGGTCGGCGTCGTCGCAGTCGGTGCCGCTGCACATGACCGAGTCGACGCCGTCACCGTCGGCGTCGGGGGTGTCGCAGTCGGTGATGCACAGGTCGCCCTCTTCGTCGCAGGTCTGCGAGGGCATGCAGGCGGGGGCGGCGGCGGCCATGCAGGAGCCGGCCGTGCAGACCTCGGCGCCATTGCAGAAGACCCCGTCCGAGCAGTCGGCGTCGGAGCTGCACTCGGCGCCGCCGTCGGGGGTGGGTGGCGTGTCGTCCCCACAACCCAGCGGAAGACACAGGAACACCCCCACCCAGACCCACTTCATGAGGCGAGGGTACGCGACCGGACCGATTGCGCAATGCGCCAGCGGTAATCGTCCCGTGTGAACGGAATCGGGTTCACTCCACACCCACCGTTTCGTTGCTCGCGTCGGCGTGCTCTTGGGCCCGTGGTGGGGTAGAACCCGTTCTACCCATGCCCGACGCCTCCAGCCTCATCCGCGAAGAGACCCTGCGACAGGAACGCCGCGAGGCGAGCTACCCGGAGCCCTTTCCCACCGGCTGGTACGTGGTCACGCCGAGCAAGGCGCTCGACAAGCACGCCCGGAAGGGTCGCCCGATGGCCGCCGAGCTGCTCGGCCAGCGGGTCGTGGTCTTCCGAGACGCAGAAGGCAGGGCGCACGTCCTCGACGGCTACTGCCCGCACCTCGGCGCCGACCTGAGCGCCGGCAAGGTCTGCGAGGGCAAGCTCGAGTGCCCCTTCCACGGCTGGCAGTTCGAGGGCGATGGGCAGCTCGCGGCGGTCCCCTACCTGAAGGAAGGGCGCACGCTCCCCACCATCTCCGCCGGGTCGCACCCCGTGCTCGAGCAGGACGGCATGGTCATGCTCTGGCACGGCTCGGACGCGCCCGACTACGGCATCCCCGAGATGCCGAGCGCGATGAAGCATCGCGGCGACCACGACGCCGGCGTCGTGAAGATGCACCTGCAGGAGTTCGCGGAGAACTCGGTCGACTTCGCCCACTTCGCGCCGCTCCATGGCCAGATGCGCCTCCCCTGGCTCGGCTGGCCGATCCCGGGGCTGACCATCGCCCACGAGGCCGACTGGGTGCCCGACGAGGCCCACCCGTGGATCGCCCGCTTCCACGACTCGGCGGTGCTCCGCTTCCGCGGCAAGACCCTCGAGAAGACCAAGGCGAAGGCGACGATCACCTTCCACGGCCCGGGGAGCGTGGTGCACTTCCGCTTCGCCATCCCGGACGTGGGCGACATCGTGATGATCCAGACCCACACGCCCATCGCGCCCCTCGCGCAGCGCGTGCGCTTCCGTTGGTTCGCCGACCCCTCGATCCCCCGGCTGCTCGTCAGCTACGTGGTCGGGAACTGGGTCAGCCAGTGGCGCGAGGACATCGACATCTGGGAGAACAAGATCTTCCGCGAGCGCCCTCAGCTCGTCCGCGACGACGGCCCGGTCCACAAGCTCCGCAAGTGGTACCGGCAGTTCCGCCGCTGAATAGCGCTTGCGGGGAACATCCGCGCGGCCCACGGTAGCCGGCTTCCATGACCGATACTGCCCCTCTTTCCGCCGCGCCTTGCGGCCTCGAGACCGCGCTGGCCGCGAAGGGTTTCGAACATCTCATGCCCATTCAGGCCGCCGTGCTCGCCCCGGAGACGGAGGGCCGCGATCTGCGCATCACGTCCCAGACGGGCTCCGGAAAGACGGTGGCCGTCGGCCTCGCCGTGGCCGAAGACGTCGAGGCCGCCGCCGAAGGGTGGAAGCGGAAGAAGGGCTCCAAGGGCAAGCGCGCCGCCGAACCCGCCGTGGTCTTCATCGCCCCGACGCGTGAGCTCGCACAGCAGCTCGGCCGCGAGCTCGACTGGCTCTTCCGACCGCTCGGCGGCCGTGTCGTGGTCGTGACGGGCGGTACGTCGGTCATGGGGGAGCGCCGCGAGCTCGCGGGCTCGCCGACGGTGGTGGTCGGCACCCCGGGGCGCCTTCGCGACCACCTCGAGAAGAAGGCCATCGATCTGTCGCTGATGACCGCGCTGGTCCTCGACGAGGCCGACGAGATGCTCGACATGGGCTTCGAGGAGGACCTCGACGCGATCCTCGCTTTCGCGACCGGCGACCACCGGACTCACCTCGTGAGCGCGACCTTCACGGGCCACGCGCTGCGGCTCGCGAACCGCGTGCAGCCGAACCCGCTCGCGGTCGAGGGCACGCCGCTCGGCGAGGCCAACACCGACATCGAGCACCGCTGCATCCAGCTCCCCCGCAAGGAGCGGCTCAACGCGATCATCAACCTGCTCCTGCACGACCCGGACATGAAGACGCTGATCTTCGTGCGCACCCGGATCGACACCACCCAGCTCTCGGCGAAGCTCGCCGACCTCGGGTTCTCGGTGCTCCCGCTCAGCGGCGAGATGAGTCAGCGCGAGCGCAACGACGCCTTCCGCAAGTTCAAGACCGGTGTCATCCAGGTGCTCGTCGCGACCGACGTGGCCGCACGCGGTCTCGACGTGCAGGACATCGCGCGAGTGATCCACGCGGACCTGCCAGACAACGGCGAGGTGCTCACCCACCGCAGCGGTCGCACCGGTCGCGCAGGGCGCGAGGGCCAGTCGATCATGCTGGTCGGCCTTCGCGAGAAGCGGAAGGCCGAGCGGATGCTCCGAGACGCCGGCGTCCACGCGCGCTTCGTGCAGCCGCCGACCGCCGAGCAGATCCAGGAGGCCGCCGACGCGCGGATGCTGGCGAAGCTCGCCGGCTCGGGCGAGGCCCCGAGCCCACGGGCCCACGAGCTCGCGCAGAAGCTGCTCCACGGCGTGGAGAGCCCGACCGAGCTCGTCGCCCGCTTGCTCGACCGGCTCGACTACGCCGGGCCCACCGAGGCCCGCGAGGTGCACCTCCGGACGGCGAAGAGCCGCGCGAAGGACGACGACGGCGGCCCCGCCCGCGGCCCGTCCCGCAAGCACGATGGGTCGTTCGTCCGCTTCCAGGTCAGCTGGGGCGGCCAGCAGGGCGCGGACCCCGGCCGACTCCTCGCGATGGTCTGTCGCCGCGGTGACATCACCAAGGCCGAGGTCGGCTCGATTCGGGTCGGACCGCGCTCCTCGAGCGTCGAGATCGCCGACAGCGCCGCGGCCGCCTTCGAGCGCGCGGTGCGCCGGCCGGACAAGGGCCGCGACGCCCACGTGAAGTTCCGGCGCTGGCAGGAGGGCGGTGACGGTGGAGCCGATCGCAGCCAGTTCAAGCGCGGCCGCTCGCCCGGGAAGGGCGGCCCGAAGAAGGGCAAGGGCAGCTTCAAGAAGGCCGGCAGCGGCAAGAAGAAGAGCACGTCCAAGAAGCGCAAGAAGTCCTGAGCGAGCCCCGCGAGCAGTCGCCGCGGGACTGTGGTACTCGTCCAATCGAGGGGCACCTGCCGTCCCCGAGCGAGACTGCCATGAGCGACTGGAAGATCGAGATCGAGCGCTGCCCCGACGACCGGAAGCAGCCGATTCCCACCGACGGTTCGAAGCTGGGCTTCGGCCGCCTCTTCACCGACCACTACTTCGAGGCGCGCTTCCATCGCGAGAAGGGGTGGGGCGAGGCGAAGATTCGCCCTCGCGGTGCGCTCGGGCTCGACCCCGCGGCGATGTGCCTGCACTACGGCCTCGAGGTCTTCGAGGGGATGAAGGCCTACCGCGCGAAGGACGACTCCATCCACCTCTTCCGGTGGCGGAAGAACGCCGAGCGGATGGTGCGCAGCGCCGAGCGCCTGGTGATGGAGCCCGTGCCCATCGACCTCTTCGGCGCCGGCGTGAAGGCCCTCGTCGAGCTCGAGAAGGACTGGGTCCCGGCCATGGACGGCTGCTCGCTCTACATCCGGCCAACGTTGGTCGCGAGCGACCCCTTCCTCGGCGTTCGCCCAGCCGACGAGTTCCTCTTCTACGTGCTCTGCTCGCCGGTCGGCGCCTACTACGCCTCCGGCTTCAAGCCGACGCGCATCCTCGTCGAAGAGGAAGACATCCGCGCCGCCGAGGGCGGTCTCGGCGAAGCGAAGACCGGCGCCAACTACGCGGCCTCGCTCCGGGCTCAGCGCCGCGCGCAGAAGGCCGGCTACACGCAGGTCCTCTGGCTCGACGCCAAGGAGCACCGCTACTGCGAAGAGGTCGGCACCTCGAACATCTTCTTCAAGATCGACGGCAAGGTCGTCACCCCGCCGCTCGGGGGGACCATCCTCCCCGGCGTCACCCGCGACAGCGTCCTGCGGATGCTGAAGCACTGGGACGTGCCGGTGAGCGAAGAGCGCATCACCATCGACGACGTGGTGGCCGCCGCCGAAGCCGGCACGCTCGAAGAGGCATTCGGCACCGGCACCGCCGCCGTGATCTCGCCCGTGGGTGTCTTCGGCTACCGGGGCAAGGACATCACCGTCGCGGATGGGGGAGTCGGCGAGCTCAGTCAGAAGCTCTACGACGCGTTGACCGGGATTCAATATCAGCGTGATCCCGACCACTTCGAGTGGTGCGAAAAGGTCTGCTGACCCCACCACTTGCAATACGCGCCTCGCTGGGGTCTGGAGACCACCGCCTCGATCGGTGAGGCACCTTCAAAAGTCGATGCATTTCTGCACGGCTACCGTTAGACTGCGCGCGGGACGGTTCTTGGAGGTAAAGATGAAGTGGTGGACTAAGATCTTGGCGATCACGCTGGTGGCGCTGATGGCTTGTGACCCCGGCGGCGACGACGATGGTCCGGACCGTGGTGACAGTGGACCCCAGCCCGATGGTGGACCGATGGCGGGCGTCTGCGCCTCCGACTCCGACGGAGACGGCATCGACGACTCCTTCGAGGGGACCGAGGATGCGGACGGCGATGGCATCGCCAACCGCGACGACGACGACGCCGACGGCGACGACATCCTCGACGAGGTCGAGCGCGGCGGTCCGCCCTGCCTGACCCCGGCCGACAGCGATGGCGACGGCACCCCCGACTTCCTCGATCTGGACTCGGACGGCAACGGCCTGCCCGACTCCGAGGAGTGGACCGCCGACCGTGACGGCGACGGCATCCCCGACTTCCAGGACGACGACAACGACGGCGACCGGATCCCCGACTCGATCGAGATCGTCGACCCGGCCAACCCGCAGGACTACGACGGCGACGGGCTCCCCGACTACGTCGACCCGGACAGCGACGACGACACCATCGGCGACTCCGAGGAGTCCACGGTCGACACGGACGGCGACGGCACCCCCGACCGCTTCGACCTCGACAGCGACGAGGACTCGCTCCCCGACTCGGAGGAGGCCGGCGACTCCGACCTCGACACCTTCGCGATCGACACCGACGGCGACGGCATCGCCGACTTCCGCGACCCGGACAGCGACGCCGACGGCATCGGTGACCGGGCCGAGGCCATGAACGGCACCGACCCGCGCAACGCGGACAGCGACGGCGACGGGGCGAGCGACCTCATCGAGACCAGCGCCGGGACGGATCCGAACGATGCGGGGGACAACCCGCAGGCCAACGGCGACTTCGTCTTCGTGATGCCCTACGAGGACACGCCGATGCCCGAGCGCGACACCCTCGACTTCGCGACCAACATCCGGAACGCGGACGTCTACTTCCTGATGGAC
>CAYXAP010000058.1:26791-52510 GCA_964462035.1 uncultured Sandaracinus sp. | reverse complement strand
CACCCTCGACTTCGCGACCAACATCCGGAACGCGGACGTCTACTTCCTGATGGACGAGACCGGTTCGATGGGTAGCTCCATCACGTCGCTCCAGGCTGCCATTCGTGACGACCTCATCCCGGGTATCCAGGCGGAGATCTCGAACACCCAGTTCGGCATCGGCGGGTTCCGCGACTACGGCATCTCGCCCTACGGCAGCACCGGGAACCAACCCTACGTGAACTACCAGGACATCACCGGCGACATCGCCGCGGCGCAGGCGGCGACCAGCAGCTACCGCGCCTCCGGCGGCAACGACGGGCCCGAGTCTCACGGCCAGGCCTTCTGGGCGGTGGCCACCGGCAACGGATTGCCCTTCCCGGGGAGCAGCCTGGCTGATCGGACGACCTGCCCGGCGGGGACCCACGGCTACCCGTGCTTTCGCGATGACGCGGTCTCCATCGTGGTCATGATCACCGACGTCCGCTGGCACAACGGACCCGGCAACTCCGACCCGTACACGGGCATCACCGGTGAGCCGGAGTACGCCGACGTCGTCGCCGCTGCCATCGACAACAACGTGCGGATGATCGGCATCGGCCAGGGCAGCGGCGGCCTCGCGAACATGCAGCAGTTCGGCCGCGACATCGGCTCGGTCGACATGGCGGGTGACCCTTTCGTGCAGCCCTACTCGGGGTCCATCACCACTGCGGTGGTCAACCAGGTCCGGGCCCTCGCGAGCCAGACCCCGCTCGACATCTCGACGGTCTTCACCGACGACGCCTCCGATTCGGTCGACACCTCCACGGCGTTCCTCGAGCGCCTCGAGGCCAACGAGGCCGGCGACCCCGGCCGCGGCTGTGATCCCCGCACCGGCGAGGACACCACCGGCGACGGCTATCCGGACATCTTCCGTGACGTGCTGCCGGGCAACCGGGTGTGCTTCGACGTGATCGTCCACGAGAACACCACGGTCGAGCCCACCACCGAGCCCCAGCTCTTCCGAGCCACGGTCGAGGTCATCGGCGACGGCTTCACGCCCCTCGACGAGCGTGACGTCTACTTCCTGGTGCCGCCCGAGGTCGAGATCGTCATCCCCATCTGACCGGGTCGAGACCCCACGTAGAAGCGCCGCTCGCCACCCGCGAGCGGCGCTTTTCGTTGGGGACCAGACACCCGAGCGGGGATCGATGACCCCAGCCAAAACGGCGCACGAGTCCCCGTCTTGGGCCCTGCGGACCCCTGTTTGCGCCAGATGTGCGCGAAATGTGGGGGCGTGCACACATTGTGAGCGTTGGCACCATCCGTGCATCAGTATCCGAACAGAGGAAAGGACTCCCCGAACCCGATGAAGCACTTCACCCGAATCTCTTGCCTACTCGCCCTCACGGCCGCCTGCGCCGCGCCGTCGTCGTCGAACGACATGCCGCTCCCCAACGGGGTGGGCGTGACCGTCGACCAGGAGCTCGTGCTCGAGGACGACGTCCGGGTGCCGAGCGACGACCGGAACCTGCTCGGCGTCGAGCTCGAGGCCGACGGCCGCCTTCGCTTCCGCTACGCGACGGCTCCCGAGGTGGACTTCCAGGTCGGCGAGGTCATCGTCGGCAACGAGGGCCGCGGCTACCAGGGCCGGGTGCTCGACATCGCCATGGACGGCAACGACCGCCTGGTGACCTTCGAGCCGGTCGGCCTCGACGAGGTGCTCGCCGAGGGTGCCTTCACCCTCCGCGCGACCCCCGAAGAAGACGAGATCGTCCCGGTCGCCGACGGCGTCGGCAGCAGCTCGAGCCCGCTCCTCGGCACCTTCGACCTGGTCCCGACCGAGATCCTCGACGGCGCCGGTAGCTGCGAGGGCGTCGGCTACGGCCAGCTCCGCTTCCGCCACCAGCTCCAGACCCGGGGCCTCGACACCGAGGTGACCTTCGACCGCTCCGGCTTCTCCATCCGCCGGGCCGGCGTCACCATTCGCGGCGGCGCGACCCTGACCCTCGAGCTCGAGACCAACGGCGCCGTCGACGCGCAGTGTGCCCTCGACGTCATCGACGCCCTCAACCGCGCCGGCGTCGGCATCCGCCCGGTCGAGTGGAACAAGAGCTTCCGCATCGCCGGCATCCTCCCGGTCTCGCTCTCCTTCCGCCTGACTCCGCAGCTCCTCACCGAGGCGAACGTCTTCGTGGAGCCCACCACCATGACCGCCGCCGTCCAGGTGAGCGCCGACCTGACCGCGGGCGTCATGTACACCAGCGGCAGCGGCATCGACCTCACCACCGACCTCGACCGCGACATCGCCTTCGACCTCGACCTCGAGGAGGGCGGCAACGCCCGCGCGAACGCCGACCTGCACGCCGGCCTCTACATGCGCCTCGACATCAACCTCCTGCAGCTCCCGCAGGCGGGTGCCGAGCTCGACGCGAGCGCCAGCTTCGCCACCGACGCGGCCGGCTGCAGCTACAACTGGGACGCCTCGGTTCGCGGCGACCTCTGGCTCCGTGGCCCGGTCGGTGTCGACCTCGGCTTCTTCTCCCGCACGTTCACCGAGCTCAACGAGCGCGTCGGCTTCTCCGAGAGCGCGAGCGGCGGCGACAACGTGGACCTGCCCTACTGCAGCCCCGACATGTGCATGACCGACGACGACTGCGTCGGCATCGGCGAGACCTGCCAGGACGGCGTCTGCGTCGAGGACATGACCTGTGACTGCGCCGCCGGCGAGGTCTGCAGCGGCGGTCGCTGCGTGCCCGACCCCAGCACCGTCACCACCTGCAACGACTGCACCGTGCAGCCGGGCATGGGCTGGTGCATCGCCACCGACGAGTGCATGCCCGAGTTCATGGGCAGCGCCTGCGAGGGTGACTTCGCCACGAGCCGCTCCGCCTGCATGGCCTGCGACGGCTACACCAACTGCACCGACTGCGCCGGCAACGGCTTCTGCGGCTGGGACTCCAGCACCGGCACCTGCGTCAACGACGAGCTCCACCGCGACGAGATCCCGGCCGAGAGCTACATCTCGACCCCCAGCTGGTGCAGCTGAGCCCGGTTTTCGCTACCCTGTCCCCCACGCACCAGGAGCCATGATGAACCCGCTGACCCGAACCTACCTCGCCCTCGCCACTCGCCTCGACGCGCTGCGACGCGATCAGGCCGGGCTCAGCACCGTCGAGTACATCATCATCCTGATCCTGATCGCGGTCGTCGCCATCGCCCTGTGGCAGACCTTCGGTGAGGCCGTGGGGTTCCGGGTCCGCGAAGGCACGACCGCCATCAACGGCATGCCCTCCTCTTGAAGTCCCTCTCCCTGCGTTTCGCGGCCGCGGTTCCCTTCGGAGCTGCGGCCGCGACGCGTTCGTGCGGCACCGTACGTGAGCGCTGAATATCAGGTCGGACGATCCGTCGGGGGGGCATGATCGAGAGCGGGGGAACCAAGGGGAGTCATCGGGTAGGGCGTGGCCTTCGGTTGCTGTTCGTGTCGTCGCTGCTCGCGGTGCCGGTCGCGTGCATGTCGTCCCCGCCCGCCCATTCCGGAGGGAGCGAGGGACGGACCACGGGAGCGACCCAGGCCACGAGCGAGGCGACGGGGTCCGCCGACCCGCCGGACGGCGGTTCCGACGCGGGGGTCGATGCGTCCACGGATGGCGGGCCGGTCGATGGGGGCATCGCTCCCGAGCCCGCCGACGCG
The DNA here is from genome assembly GCA_964462035.1 of uncultured Sandaracinus sp. Classification (GTDB taxonomy): domain Bacteria; phylum Myxococcota_A; class Polyangia; order Polyangiales; family Houyiibacteriaceae; genus UBA1660. Next base: position 48,858 of record CAYXAP010000058.1, on the reverse strand, counting down.
GGTCCCGCTCGTCCGACCGTGACCGGTCACCGCGGTGGGTATCCAGTGCTCTGGGACGCGCCCCACCGCGCCAGCTGCCAGCCCGGGCGTCATCGGCCGGCGCGGCAGAACGCATGCAGTCAGGAACGGCCATGTCGAGGTCCCGCGACGCGGCGGGGGGCGACGCCCGCCCGCGTGGAGCTGGCGTGCCTTCCGCCGGGCGCCAGTCCCCAGGGGGGCCGGAGGCAACCCTCGGAGGTGGTCTTTCACGACGTCGATGGTTGTGCGCCAGGCGAGATCGTCGCGGCGCTCCCAGTCGGTGCGAACTACCGAACCGTGTGTCGCCCCGACTGTCGCGCCCCAGCCAACGCCTGCCCTCCGGAGTCGGTGTGCTTCGCCGATGGACTCTGCCGACGAGACTGTCGCGAGCACGGGTGTGGTCCGAACACCACCTGCACCGACGGCGGCGACGGATGGCACTACTGCGTTCGGGCCCGCTGTGAACGCACCCGGGATTGCACGTGCGGCACCTGCGTCGCGGGGTACTGCCACGACGCCCCCGGCCATTGCGTCAGCGCCGAGCCTCGCCCGTAGCAGCCTGATGAAACGGCGGCCTTCGGCCGCGATTTCATCGACCCGCTAGACTCCCAACCAGCTGCGGACCTGCGCCGACAGGGTGTCGACGTGGGCGTCGACCTGCAGCATCTCCACGTGCCCGCTCGGGATCTCGCAGCGCGTGATCGGCCCACCGACGTAGGGTGTGAAGCCCCAGTGGGGATCGACGATGTAGCCGTGGTCCTCGAACTCGGCCACGAGCTCGGTGGTCTGCACGACCATCGCGCGACCGGGGAAGCGCTCCGGGGTGTGCTCGCGGAGGGCGCGTCGGTAGCTCTGCGCGCGGATGTCGTACGACTCGATGGACTCGTCCTCGTCCGGCTCGTCCGCCCCCAACACCTCCTGGAGGAAGGTGTTCGAGGCTCGCCGGATTCGGCCGACGACGTCGCCGTCGCGCAGCCGCTGGAGCCCTCGGGCGAGCCAGCGCTTGGGGTCGCGGCGGAGCCCGCTCGGGAGGATGGCGTCGAGCAGCAAGAGCGCATCGACCTCTTCTCCCTCCTGCTCGAGCTGGTTCGCCGCGGCCATGGCGAGCACGCCGCCGAAGGACAAGCCCCCGAGCCGATAGGGCCCGTGGGGGTGCTGCTCTCGAATCGCCCGCACGTAGCCGCGAGCCAGCCCCTCGACGGTCGCCATGTGGTCCGTGGCGCGCGCGAACGCCTCTTCCTCGTCGGGCAGGAACACTCCGAAGCAGGGCATCGGCAGCTGCTTGCTGAGCGGCGCGTAGATCCCGATGCCGCAGAGCAGGAAGAGCGGTGGCCCCGTGTCGCTGGCGCTGGGTAGCGCGACAGCGCCCCGCTCGGCGAGCGTCGGCGCACGCAGGAAGTCGAGCAGCGCGGCCTTGTGGGCCCGGATCTGCGCGGCGAGCTCCGCGGTCATCGCGCCCTTGGGCGCGGTGACCTTGAGCTCGTCGCCTTCGGCACGGGCTTCGATCCCCCGAGCGCGGAGGTCGCGCAGGAACTCGTAGGCGTCGATCAAAACGAGAACTCCTCGAGCTCGCCATCGTCGCTCGCGTCGCTGGCGCCCCGTTGGTACTGCAGCGCTTCCAGGTGCCGGCACAGGCGGTCCACGGTCGGCGCGTTGAAGAGCGCACCGAGCAGGACCTCGAGCTCGAGCGCCTGGCTCAGCTCGTGGACCAGCCGCGTGGCCATGATGGAGTGGCCGCCCAACGCGAAGAAGTCGTCGTCGACGCCCACCCGCGGCACGCGAAGGACCCGAGCCCACACCTCGCAGACGGTGCGTTCCAGGTCGCTGCGGGGGGCCGTGTAGGGGCGGTCGGTGGCGGCGGCGTCCGTCGGATCGGGCAGCGCGTCCACGTCCACCTTGCCGTTCGGCGTGCGGGGCCAGGCGTCGAGCGCGACGAACGCCGAGGGCACCATGAACTCCGGCAGCTGCGCTCGGAGCTCGGTCCGGAGGGCTTCGGTCGTCGGTGGATCGCCGTTGGGGATGAGGTAGGCGACGAGTCGATCCAGGCTGGCCTGCTCGTCGGCAGGCCCGAGGCCCAGCTGCCGCGCCAGCCACGCGCGCTGGGAGGCGCTCAGCTGCTCGACCGCGTCGGTGCTCGGGCCGTCGCTGGCGTGCGGATCGACCGGCTGGTCCGCCGCGCCGATCACGGCGTCCACGGCAGCCACGAGCTGCGCCATCACCCGAGCTCGCTGGTCGGCGTCGAACTGGGCCGTGTCGAAGTCGACCATGAGCTTGCGGGTGCCCGAGCCGGCGAAGTCGTGGATGTGCACGGCCAGGCTCTCGCCCGGGTCGCTGTGCCCCGAGTGCACCCAGTCCTCGCGCATCTCGAGCTGCGACGGCGCGATGAACTGGGTGTTGTGGTAGTTCACGATCAGGTGGTAGGCGGGGCCGGAGAGGGGCTGGCTGGGGCCGAGCTCGTAGTGCCGCAGCGCCTGCCGGAAGGTGGTCGCGATGGTGTCCGTCAGCTGCTGCCACGAGCCACTCCGATCGACGTCGATGCGCAGCGGACAGAGCTGCATCACCAGCCCGTTGGTCTCGCGGAGGCTGGCGCTCGAGCGGTTGTGGATGGGCAGACCGATGCCCACGGTCGGTAGGTCGGCCGCCGTCGCGAGCCAGCCGGCCACCGCCGTCGTGAAGAGCAAGGTCTCGGCGACCTCACGGCTCATGAAGCGGTCGCCCATGGCGTCGGCGCGCGCCGCCAGCCTCGCCGTGCGGTCAGGACCCAGGTCGAGCTCTTCGCGGGCGGAGGTGTAGCTCTGGGGGTCGTGCGCTCGGCCGAAGAGGGTCAGTGGCTCGAGTGGCTGCGCGAGCTGCGAGGCCCAGAAGTCGCGTGCGCGGCGTGCGCGACGAGACGCCAGAAAGCCTCGCTCGTAGTCGACGTACTCGTCGTAGCTCGGCCATCGCGGCGCCGGCGCCGGGTCGTCGGCGAGGCTCTCGTAGAGCTCGACGAGGCGACGGTAGGTCAGCGCGACCGACCAGGAGTCGGTGATCAGGTGGTGCTGGTTGATGACGTAGAGGTGCCGCGCATCGCCCGTTCGCAGCAGCGCCGCTTCGAAGCAACGGCGGCTCAGGTCGAAGGGGCGGCGGAGCATGCTCTGCACCCACGCGTCGGCGTCGTCGGCGGCTCCATCACGCAGGTCGATGCGCTGCAGCAGCGGTCCCTCGAGCTGGTCCCGAACTCGACGCTGGGGGAGACCGCCCTCCTGTTCGAACGTCGTGCGCAGCACCGCCTCGTTCGCCACGAGCAGCTCGAACGCCCGCTCGAATCGGTCGGCGTCGAGTGGGCCGCGCAGCTCGAACGTCTTGACCATGCTGTAGTTGCGCGCCTGCGGGGTGCGTTGCTGCACCATCCACATCACCAACTGCTTCTTGCTCAGGTTGGTGCGCTCGAGCAGGGCCTCGAGGTCGTGGTCGAGAGGAGCGGTCATCGCTCAGCCTGCCCGCCGCCTCTCGACCAGCGCGCCGATCGCCTCGATGGTGGTGAAGTTCTCCGGAACCACGTCTTCGCCGTCGACCTCGATGTCGTAGGTGTCCTCGAGAAAGTCGATGAGCCGCATGACGGAGAGGGAGTCGAGGAGTCCGAGCTCCACCAGGTCCTCGGCGGGCTCGATCACCGTGCGCCCCGATCCGCCGTTCAGCTTCTGGAGGATGAAGTCACTGATGTCGCTGTGGATGCTCATGCGTCGGCCATCTGTCGGGCTAGGGCGAGGCGGTCGATCTTACCGCTCGACGTGGTGGGCAGCGCCGCGAGCCGTTCGTAGCGCTCGGGCACCATGTACCTCGGCAGCCGCTGCTGACAGTGCTCGTCGAGCTCGGCCTTGGTCAGGGCACGGTGGGTGCCCAGGACGGCGACCAGCCGGTTGCCCAGCAGCTCGTCGGGGACGGGGACGACCACCGCGGCCTCGACGTCGGCGTGCGCGAGCAGGGCGGCCTCGATCTCGCCGAGCTCCACGCGGTAGCCACGGGTCTTGACCATGTGGTCGTTGCGGCCGACGTAGTCGAAGGTCTCGCCGTCGGGCAGGATCTCCACGATGTCACCGGTGCGGTAGGCCGGTTCGGTGCTGCCGCCGGGGCCATCCACGGACACGAAGCCGGCGGCGGTGGCCGTGGGGTTGCCGTAGTAGCCCCGAGCCACACAGGGCCCCCGGACCCAGAGCTCGCCACGGGCGCCGGGCGCCGTGACGCGCTCGCCCCGATCGTCGACGACGATGGCGGCCGCGTTGTCGCACATGCGCCCGATCGGGACCGGCCGGTCCAGCGCCGGATCGAGGGTCGCGGGCACTCGGTAGTAGGTGCACACGTTGGTCTCGGTCGGACCGTAGAGGTTGTAGAAGTCGGTGTGTGGAAGCTGCTCCTTCCACTGCCTCAGGTACTTGATGGGAAACACCTCGCCGGCGAAGAGCAGCAGGCGCAGCTTGCTGAGGTCGTGGCGCTCGAGCTTTCCGTAGCGCGCCATCAGCGCCAGGATCGACGGCACCAGGTAGGCACAGGTGATGGCCTCTCGCTGCAGCAGCTGGACCAGCTTGATCGGAAAAGCCGAGGTGCCCTCGGGGACGAGCACGACCGCGCTGCCGGCCTGGGCGCTGGCGTAGAGGTCGAAGGTCGACAGGTCGAAGTGCAGCGGGGCGTGGCTCGTGACCCGGTCGTCGCCGCGCAACTGGAGCGTGCGGCCGGCCCAGTCGACGAACGCCCGGCTCGCTCGGTGGTCGATCATCACGCCTTTGGGCCGACCGGTCGAGCCGGAGGTGTAGAGCACGTAGGCCAGATCGGTCTCGATGCCGCGGACCGCCGGGGCGGTGTCGAGGGTGCCGTCCACGTCCGCTTGCTGGAGATTGGCGTCGAGGTCGAGCGGCTCGGTGCGCTCGCCGAGCCACAGCACGCGCCGCAGGGTGCCCGGCTGACGGAGCCGGTCCACTTCGGCCCTGCGCGAGCCCTCGCTGACGATGACCGAGAGCTCACAGCTCGTGGCGATGGCCGACAGTCGCTGCACGGGCGCAGCCGGGTCCATGGGCACGTACGCGGCGCCGGCCTTCACGATGCCGTAGGCCGCGGCGATGGCGGCCGCCGACTTGGCCAAGTAGAGCCCCACGCATTGGCCCGGGCGGACGCCGAGGTCGATGAGCGCGTGCGCGATGCGGTTGCTGCGTGCGTCGAGCTCCGCGTAGTCGAGGTTCGTGTCGCCATCCTGCAGCGCGAGCGCCTCGGGCATCCGCTGGGCGGTCTCCGTCAGGTAGTGGTGGAGCAGGAAACCCATCGCTCAGAGCCCCAAGTAGCGCGCGATGACGTTGCGCTGGATCTCGCTCGTGCCGGAACAGATGCGGCCGCCGACCGCATCGCGCAGGCTCCGTTCCACGCCCGCCTCCGTGGTGTAGCCGTAGCCGCCGTGCACCTGCACCGCGTCCAGGCTGGACTGGACCCAGCTCTCGCTGACGAAGAGCTTGGCGATGGCGGCCTCCATGGCGCCGTCTCGCCCCTGCTCCTTCAGCCAGGCGACCTTGTAGAGCAGCAGGCGCGCGGCCTCGAGGCGAACCTTCATGTCGACGATCAGGTTGGCCACCGACTGGTTCTTCCCGATCGCCTGGCCGAACTGCTGGCGCGTCTTGGCGTAGTCGATGCACTGCTCGAGCTGCCACTGCATCGCCCCGAGGTTGCTGCCCAACAGACACGCGCGCTCCCAGGCCATCGCCGAGTGGAAGATGCGCGCGCCCTGGCCCTCGCGGCCCAGCCGTTGGGTGGCGGGGATGCGGCAGTCGTCGAAGTAGACCTCCGCCATGGGGCTGGTCTTGAGCCCCATCTTGTCGATGGGCGGTCCGACCTCGAGGCCGAGGGTGTCCCGATCGACCAGGAACGCCGTCGCCCCCAGGAACCCGGCCTTCGGATTCGTCATCGCGAACACCAGGAAGCAGCTCGCGACCGGGGCGTTGGTGCACCACGTCTTGCTGCCGTTCAGCACGTAGTCGTCGCCGGCCTTCTCGGCTCTCGTTCGCATGGCGAAGGCGTCGGAGCCGGACTCGGTCTCGCTCATCGCGTAGGCCGCCACCATCTCGCCGCTCGTGAGCGCGGGCAGGTAGCGGTCCCGCTGCTCCTGCGTGCCGTGGAGCAGGATGGGGACCTGCACCGACCAGAGCTGAGCGTTCAGGCTGAAGACCAGCCCGCTGTCGCGGCAGGCGTAGCCCAGGGCCTCCATCGCCGCCGTAGCTGCGACCACGTCCACGTCGAGACCGCCGTACTCCGCCGGCATCGGCAAGCCGAGCAGCCCGAACTCGGCGCACTTGCGCCAGCCGTCCAGGTCGAGCTCGCCGGCGCGCTCCTCCGCGATGGTCGGCGGCGGCAGGTGATCGCGGGCGAACGCCAACACCCGCTGGTGGAGATCCTGCTGCGCCTCGTCGAGCTCGAAGTCCAAAACGTTCTCCTGCCTCAGCTGGGTTCCGCCGGCGTCGCGGAGTCGGCCTTCAGCTGGCGCGCTCGCTCGAGCAGCTCCGCGCCGCGGGGGTGGGCCTGTAGGGCGCGAGCGAGCTGCTCCGCGGAGGGAGCGTCGTCCGTCCGGGACGAGCGCGCGACCACGCGCGCGTCTGCGACGCCTGGATGCGCTCGCAGCGCGGCTTCGATCGCCCCGAGCTCCACCCGGAAGCCACGCACCTTCACCTGCCGGTCCAGCCGGCCGAGGAAATCCAGGGTCCCGTCGTCGCGCATCCGAACGAGGTCTCCGGTGCGGTAGATGCGGCCATGGTCGGGCCCGTTGCCGAAGTCGACCTCGACGAAGCGCTCCGCCGTGAGCTCGGGCCGGTCCAGGTAGCCGCGCGCGACGCTGGGGCCACTGCAGCACAGCTCGCCCGGGGCACCGAGCGGCACCGGCTCGAGATGCCGGTCCAGCACGTAGACGCGCACGTCGCCCACCGGGCGGCCAATGGGCACGCCGAGGGTGCGGGTGGCATCGGCCTCGGTGCACCGATGCACGGTGGTCCAGACCGTGTTCTCGGTGGGGCCGTACTCGTTGAAGAGCGCGGCGTGCGGCGCGCAGGCCAGGTGCCGAGCCACCAGGTGCCGCGAGCACGCCTCGCCGGCGACGATGACGGTTCGGAGGCTCGCGAGCGTCGCTGCGTCGCTGGTCTCGAGCAGCACGTCGTAGAGGGACGGAAGCAGCAGCACGTGGTCCACGCCGTGCCGCTCGATGAACCGAGCCAGGTAGCGCGCGTCCGCGGCGGACTCCGCGTTGGGCAGCACCAGCGCGCCGCCGGCGCAGAGGGTCCAGAACACCCCGGCCACCGAGCTGTCGAAGGCGAGGGACGAGAGCAGCGCGTAGCGCGCAGGTGGGCGCTCGTAGTACTGCAGGCGCGCGGCGGTGGAGTGCTCCAGGTTGGCGTGCGTCACCTCCACGCCCTTGGGTGTCCCCGTGGAGCCCGAGGTGTAGATGACGTAGGCCGTCCGTTGCCGGTCGTGCGGCACGCGCTCGGTCACGGTCTGCGCTTCCGGCCGATCGATGCGCACGGCGGTGATGTCGACGCTCGCCAGCGCCGCTGCACCGCGCTCGTCGACGAGGAGGGCGGCCGGTGCCGAGTCCTCCACCATGAAGGCCAGGCGCTCGGCGGGATAGCTCGGGTCCAGGGGCACGTAGGTCGCGCCCACCTGCATCGACGCGAGGATGGCCGCGATGGCGTGGGCGTTGCGCTCCGCACACATCGCCACGCGCGCGCCTGGCTCGACGCCCAGCGTCCGAAGCTGCGCCGCGAGCCGGGCCGCGTGGTCGAGCAGCTGGCCGTAGCTCACTTCCGCTGCGTCGCTGATCACCGCCGGTGCCTCCGGCGTGGCACGCGCGTGCTCCGCGATGACTGCCCACGGGTCCAGCGGAGGCAGCGGCGGTCCGGGGCGTCGGCTCAGGAAGGCGAGCAGCTCTCCGCGCGCGCGCTCGGTCAGCAGAGGGAGCGCGTCGAGCGCTCGCTCGGGGTCGGCATGGGCTGCTTCGAGCAACGACTGCAGGGCCGCGGCAGTGTCCGCGGCGCGAGCCTCCGCCACGCGGGAGGCGTCGTAGCCGAGCTCCAGCCGGAGCTCGCCCCCGCTCCGCAGCGCGTGCAGCTTCAGCGCGAACGGAGCGCTGGTGTCCCGCGCGTAGCGGGCCGGCGGCCCCGCCGGCAGGTCGCAGAGCCCGAAGGCCAGGTCGTGGGTGCGGAACGCATCCGCGGGGAAGTACTCCTGCTGCTCGGCGATGGCTTCGAGCTGCGTCGCCAGCGACCGAGCTCGCGTGCGCAGCGTCGCCGTTCCGTCCGGCTCCACGCGCACCGGGAGCGCCCGCGCGAACGGCCCGTGGGCCGAGGCGGTCTCCTCGTAGTGCCGGCCGCTGAAGTCGACGGCGAGCCGTAGGGTCTCGGCGCCGGTCAGGCGCGCGAGCAAGCTCGTCCAGGCGGCCAGGAGGTGGGCCTCGAGGTTCGGGGCGTCGGCGAGCGCGCGACGCAGCTCCTCGGAGAGCTCGACGGGGGTCGTCTCGGGGCTGAAGCCAGCGCTCGCGGGTGTCCCGCTGGCGAAGGGCGCGGGCGTGCCTTCCTGCGCTCGCTCTCGCCACACCTCCGCGGCCGCGATGCCTTCCGGTTCGTCGAAGAGCTCGTTCTGCCAGTTCGCCAGGTCGGCGTACTGAATGGGCTCGTCTTCGGGGTCCGCGGCGTTGGTCACGGCGGCGGCGAGGAGGGCGAGGCCGCGCACGTCGGCGATCGTGCTGGGAGCCGAGAGCACGAGCCAGCCGGGCGCGTGCTGGACCCGAAGCACCGGCGCATCGTTCTGCGGCCAGGGCTCGCGAGCGAGCTGGTCCAGGTGCGCGGCCAGCTCGATGGTTTCGAGCTCGAGCGATTCCACCGCGACCTCGGCCCGCGCGTGCACTTGCTGCACCGGATGGGAGAGGCCTGGCAGCCACGCGGTGCGGGTGCGCAGGATCTCGTGCTCGGCCGTCGCAGCCTCGAGCGCGGCTCGAAGCGCGTCGCGCGTCACGGTGGGGTCGACGGCGAACGCGGCGACGCAGCGCGGGGGCGCGCCCGCCCGACGCTCCAGCTCACGGGCGCGTCGCTGCTGGGGCGACGAGCTGAAGCTCTCGGGCTCGCTCACGCCGCGGGCTCCCAGCGCGTGCGTGCATCGTCGATGGGGTCGGTCATCGCGACGATCACCTCGCGCGCCCCGACGAAGGGTTGCCGAGCGTGGGCCACCGCCATGTTGTCGACGAGCATGATGTCGCCGGGCTGCCAGGGGAACATCTCCCGCTCGGCGAGGTACGCCTGGCGCAGATGCTCGGCGACTTCGGGCTCGATGGCGCCGCCGTCGCCGAAGTAGGTGTTGTGGGGGAGCCCCTCCAGGCCGAACTGGGCGACCAACGCCTCCCGCACGATGGGGCTGAGGCTCGTGTGGTGGAAGAACGCCGCGTGGTTGAACCAGACGGGCTCGCCGGTGCGCGGGTGCTTTCGGACGGCGGGGCGCACCTGGCGGGTGCGCAGCTGCTCGCCGTCGCGCCACTCGTACTCGATCGCGTTCTGGTCGCAGTACGCCTCCACCTCGCGTCGCTCGCTCGTCTGGAAGACCTCCTGCCACGGCAGCCCGACGCCCGGGTGGAAGTTGCGCACCAGCATCATCTGGCGCTCGAGAAAGCGATCGCGAATCGCGGGGTCGATGCGTTGGTACACGCGACCCACGTCGGCGATGGGCGTTTCGCCACCGCTCTCGGCGGCGGTGCGACAGCAGAAGTAGAGCTTCTGTGCCCAGCGCACCCAGTACGTGCCCTCGTTGTGCAGCCGAATGCTCTGGTCGGCGGGGTGAACGGTGCTCGTGTAGATCTTCGTGCCCAGGGTCGTGCGCGGTGTGGTGCGGTCCACGTACGCGAGTGGCTCGCTGTCGCTGGTGGCCGCGACGAACGCTTCGAACTCCTCCACGGTGCACGGGCCGAAGCCCCGAAAGAGGAGGGCGCGGTGCTCGGTCAGCCAGCTCTCGATGCGGGCCCGCTCCGAGCGGGCCCAGGCGACGAGCTCGACGCCATCGACTTCGGGGCGCACGACTCGCGGCAGGCGCCGTCCACCGAGGGAGTCGAGCGAGGTGCGCGTCGCGGACGGCCCGACTGCCTGCCGCTTTCGCTGGAGCTTCTTACCGATCTTCTTGGGCGGAATGGCTGCTTCTCCCTCAGCGCTGCGACTCCCGCCAGAGCGGGCGCCGCACCCACACGTCGCCCTGGCGCAGCACCCCACGCTTATACCGTTCGTGCCCCGCCTGCTCAAGCCGAACGGCCCGTCCGTGATGGGAGGGCGGCGCCAACGGTCGCCCCCGCGAAGGACCCCGAGAGGGGGGGGCGAACTCATTCCACAATTGGGGCTATTGCGCGATTGAGTCGCCGCCCTCGCCGGAGTGGATCCTGCGGTTGAGGCGCTGGCTGCAGGCCGTCGGAGAGCCGCGAGACCAGGCCGTCGCTCGGTAACGGCGGCGCCGCCCATTCGTCCCACAGCCCATGAGCGAATCGAAGGTCTGCGTGGTCGTGGGAGTCGGTCCGGGCAACGGCGAGGCGTTCGCGCGCCGCTTCGCCGCGGGCGGCTACCGAGTGGCGCTACTGGCGAGAAGCGAAGAGCCGGCGAAGGCGCTCGCCGAAGAGCTGGGGGGCGAGAGCTACCAGTGCGACGTTCGGGACACGGACCAGCTGCGCGACGTCCTCGGCCAGATCCACGGCGACCTCGGTCCCATCGACGTCCTCCTCTACAACGCGGGCTCCGGGGTCTTCGGTGACCTCGAGGCGGTCGACGAAGAGACGATGCGCGTCGCCTGGGAAGTGAACGTGCTCGGGCTCTTCACCGCGACCAAGACCGTCGCCCCCGCGATGAAGGAGCGCGGGGGTGCGATCGTCGTCACCGGAGCCACGGCTTCGCTCCGAGGCGGCGCCCGTTTCGCCGCGTTCGCCTCCGCGAAGGGTGCGCAGCGGAACCTGGTTCAGTCGATGGCCCGGCACCTCCAGCCGCACGGGGTCCACGTCGCGCTCGTGATCGTCGACGGGATGGTCGACCTACCGCGCACCCGCGAGATGATGCCCGACATGAAGACGGAGGCCTTCCTCCAGCCGAGCGCCATCGCCGAGAGCATCTGGCACGTCGCGCATCAGCCGAAGTCCGCCTGGACCCTCGAGCTCGACGTGCGCCCGCACCTCGAGACGTTCTGAGCTCGCCTACCGAGCGCCGGAGTCACCCCGAACGCGCACGACGGCGCATCGGGGCAGTGGCCCCGACTCGGCGCTCCGCGTCCTGATGGAGCTCAGCGGCGTCGGCGGGTGCGGCGCCCCCGGCTGCGGCTACGCCCCCGATTGCGGCGGCCGCTGTTCCGACCTCGCCCGCGTGTGCGCGTGCGTCGGCCCCGACCACGCCCGCGGCCGGTCCGTACCGTCGTTCGACGGCGGCCGGGTCGATGCACGACGCAGCCGACGCCGAACATGGCCAGGAGAGCGAGGGCGAGGGTCTGAAAGAAGCCCCGCCGCTCCAAGAGAAGATGCTGGTCCGATGGTCCCATGTGGGCGGGACGTGGCTGGCTCCCCGACATTCAACTCGCGATGGGATCGGCCGGGAGAGTCGACCTCCCGCACTCCGCGTGAGCGAAATTCACCCGTGGATACGAAGAGTTAGCTCACGTCATCGACCTTGACCGATCCGTCGGTCGATGGGATGTGTGGCGAAGTGAGAACTTCAGCTTCTCACTTTTTTGATGGATTCCCGCTCCGCCAACCGACGTCTCTGGGGTCTCGTGGCGACGATCACCGTGCTCGCGGCGGTTGGCTGGCTGACGTTGGCGGACTCGCCGTCGAGCTCCGCAGAGCTCCCCTCCGCTCCCCGGCGCTGGCCAGCCCCGGCCGAGCCTCGGGCGAGTGCGGCCGATGTCGTGCCGACGTCGGACGACGCCGACGCGACCGATGAGCCGCTCACCGACGCCGAGGAGGAGCTCGAGGACGTCCCGGTGCCCGCCGTCGGGAACCTGCTGGCCGCTGCACTCGCTCGCCATTTCGCAGCGGAGGAGCGCGACGAGGCCTGGGCTCCCATGCGTGAGGAGCAGGTCGCCGCGTCCTTCGAACGGGACGCGCCCGAGTCGCTGCGCCACATCGAGTGTCGTCGCGATCTCTGCCGCTTGGAGATCCACGCCGACATGGAGCGGCTCCTGCCCGCGCTGCGAACGCTGCGCTCCATCGACGGCGATTACTCGCCCAGCCCGGCGCCGGTGGATGGGGCGATGGAGCTCTGGCTCTCGCGCGCCGGCCGCCGCCTCTCCGATCCCGAAGACCCTTCTCGCTCGGTCCTCCCCGAGGCCTGAGCCCAACCAACGACGATCAGGAACCCACGATGAGCTCGCGTCCCCATCCCTCTCGGCCCGCCGAGATCCTTCGAACCCTTCTCGCGCTCTGCGCGGCGGGCGGGCTCGGTTGCGCCGCCGAGGTCGGCTCGGACTCCAGCGACGCCGTGGGCTCCACGGAGTCGCCGATCATCGATGGGGACGCCGCCGACGTCCCGTCTTCGGTCCGGATCACGATCAATCAGTGGGGGCAGTCGGAGCCCGAGTACTGCTCCGGCACGCTCCTCACCAACGACATCGTGCTGACCGCCCGTCACTGCGTGGCTCAGTCCCTCGACCGACCGTGCGGGGCCTTGGTCTCGCCGTACTCGCTGTCCGTCCATCGGGATCTGGGTTGGGATCACCTCGACCGACGCTACCCGTCGGCGGATGCCTCGGTCACCGAGATCGAGGTCATGGACGAGTCGACGAGCTGCACGGATCTCGCGCTGCTCCGTCTGAACCGGCCCATCTCGTTCTCGGATACCGGCAACGGCCGGCCGGCGAACATCGCGGGTCGCTCCACTCAGCTCGTCAGCGCTTCTGCTCCCGACGACCTGGTCGGCCAGGACCTTCGTTGGGTCGGGCATGGTGAGCGGAACTGCAGCCTCTACTTCGGCGACGGCACCGACCGGCCTCAGGTCGCCAACGTCCCGGTCGACTTCGTCGATGACACGGACATCCTCCGGCAGGCGCCTCACCGCCTCGTGGCTCCCTTCCTCGCCTACGTCGCGGGCGCCAACGACCCGAAGTTCGGTTTGGGGGACTCTGGGGGCGGCAGCTTTCAGTGGGCGCTCCAGCCGGCGGGACAGCGGATCGCCGCGGTCCACACGGGCGGTCACTGCAACCACGCCGTGTCCCGTGACACGCCCATCCACGAGCACCGGGCCTGGATCACTCGGACGATCGGAAAGTGGTCGCGAGACGAGAGCATGAGCTTCAGTCGCGCCCTCCTGCTCTTCGACTTCGAGTACTGGTTCACCTCCCCGGGGAGGGGAACGGCGAATTGGGTGGTCCGCAACGGCCAGCTCCGAGAAGACAGCAACGCCCACACCCGAAAGCCCGGGTTCACCTGGGGCCCCACCCTCATCGACTGGGACCAGAGCGTGTTCAACGGAACCGTCGAGGTCAGCACGGGCGTGACCACGGACAACGACGTGCAGGGGCTCGTCCAGCGCGCGCGCAACCAGCAGAACTACTACCAGTTCGCCGCTCGCGAAGAGGGCGGGTGGGCCCGCATCGACCGGCGGACGCGCTGGGGCGATCGACGCTTGGCGGAGGTGGACTCCAACGTCGACTGGCGCTTCACCCACCGCCTGCGCTTCCTGGCCTTCGATGACATCCTGGTGGGCTTCATGGATGGAACGCCGGTGATCTTCGCCCGCGACACGGCCATCAACGCCTTCACCGCGGGCTCCGTGGGCATCATGGAGCACGGCCAGGAGCGCGCCCGCTTCGACGACTACCGCGTCACGCACGTTCGCTGACGCTCTCGGTGCGGGCGCGGCCTCGAGAGCCGCGCCCGTCGTCAGGGGCGGACTTCGAGGTAGAGGTCTTCGCCGCGCTTGAGGGTGATGCGGCTCGCGACCGGGTAGGTGCCCTTGGGGAGCGGCTGCCAGCCTTCGGACTCGGTGAAGCGTTCGACGACCTCGTCGCGGTCGACGATCAGCGTCGCGCCGCCACCACCGGTGGCCTCGAAGCGAGCGTCGTCGGGCATGCGCTTGAGCGAGGGGAGCGGCGCGCGGGGGCCGCCGAGGTGGAAGGCGGCGTTGCGTCGGAACCCGCGTTTGGTCTCCACGAAGCGGCGGAAGGGGCGGTGGCCGTCGTCGCCTTCCTTGATGTCGATCAGCGCGTCGTGGCTCTCCGCGTAGAGGACGACGGCGCCCTCGCGGAACTTGTTGGGGCTGATGAACCCGCGGATGATCCAGATCAGCAGGAGCACGCCGAGGACGGCCAGCGTCCAGCGGAGGATCGTCTGACCCGGGCAGGTCCACCAGCCGGGGTCCCGCACGGTGATCTGCATCGGCAGCTCGAGCACCGAGCCGTCGGCTTCGAGTCGGAGCAGGCCGTCGTAGCTCTCGGGGCTGCAGCACTCGTCGGAGCTGGCATGGACCCGCACCTGCGCCATGTGGTCACCCTCGCGGGGTGAGAGCTCGGCGCTCTCGGCGCCGGTGGTGAGGTCGTCCTCGTCGACCTCGAAGACGGTGGTGACCGTGACCCGTGTCGGTCGCGGCGGAGCGGGCACGGTCTCGGCTTCGCTGGTCTCGCCGCCGCCCATCAGGCTCAGCTCCAGCGCCTGGGCCTTCGGGTACTTCAGGGCGGCCTGGATCGGGATGTGGTGCGGCAGCAGCGGACCGTCCCCCGTCGGCGTGATCACGAGGTCGGCGTCGATCGTCTCTTCGCCCGAGTCGTGGCCGACCGAGAGCGCCTGGCAGAAGGTGGTCGCGCGCAGGTCGACCTCGAGCCGCAGCTGATCCTGCAGCTCGATCTCCTCCGCTTCCGGCACGCAGCGCAGACACTCGCCGGCGTCACCACCGTGGACGACGCACTCGACGCGGGCGCGCGAGCCGGCCGGGAACGACCCGTGGAGCACCAACGCGGTCCGCTCCGGGTGAGCGATCGGTCGCTCACCGAGATCGATTCGGTGGACCGAGCGTGCAGGCTCGTCGGCCATCGTGACTCGGTGGATGCCGAAGGCGACGGAGCGCGCGCCGCGCACGGTGTCGACCGGGAAGGCGAGCGCGCCGCCGCTGGCGCGCACTCGCCGTTCGTGGCGGCCTTCGGTGAGCTGGCCGAGCTGTGCGTGGAAGATGCCGTCGCTCCCCGGTTGCATGGTGGCCGGCTCGGTGCACTCGTCGGACTCGTCGCCGCAGACCGCCATCGAGAAGTCGAAGCTGCGGCCGGGGACGATGGTCTCGTCGGCGTCACCGACCAGCCGCGCCCAGGCGCAGGCGGGGTGACCGGCGCGGATGGAGATCTCGTGGTCCCAAGGGAGGGCGGGGGGCTCACCGCAGGGCGCCAGAATGGCCTCGACCTCGAGCTTGCCGTAGAGCGGGATGACCAGCACCTCGGCGCCGACGCTGCTGCTGCGGATGGCCACGGGCGACGACGTCGGCTCGAAGGTCGTGGTGCGGAGCGACCACCCGAAGAGGGTGCCGAAGGTCGGGCCGCCGGTGAGCGCTGTGCCGTCCGTTCGTTCGAGGAGCAGCGGCGTGGTACCGGCCTCGCTCACCGCGAGGGCGCGCACCGAGCGCGCGCCGGCGAAGGTCCGCTCGAGGCCCACCCGGCCGCCCTCGTCGTAGGTCAGGCCACGACTGAAGCTCAAGACCTCGGCGAAGGCGCGGAGCAGCGCGCGGGCGTCGAAGGCGACCTCGGTCTCGCCGCCCCAGCCGGTGCCTTCGGCGTAGGAGACGAGCTGACGAGCGGGCCGACCGGAGCCGCGGCGCACGAGCAGCACGAAGCGGAAGCGGTCGTCTTGGTGGGCGCGGAGCCCGCCGAGCCAGCGCGGCGCCGGCTCGAGCGAGCCGTTGCAGGCGCCATCGGTGAGCAGCAGCAGGGTCTGGGGCGCGCCGGCCGAGGCGACATCGTTGAGAATCGCCCGGGCGCGAGCGAGCGCCTGGCCGCAGGGCGTCTGACCATCGAAGGCCGCGAGCCGGGCGAAGGTCTGCTCGGTGAGGATCTCGTTCCCTTCGGGGCCGTCGCGCCCCTCGAGGAGCTGGCTCGGCGACCGGAAGCGCGGTCCGTTCACGGCGCCGCTCGCCAGCTCGTTGAGACCGACCAGCATCACTTGGTCCGACTCGTCCAGGGCTGCGGTCAGGGAAGCGCCGGCCATCACCACCAGCCGATCCGGGTCGCTCCGCTCCATGGAGCCGGAGTCGTCGAGGATCACCAGGTACTGGCCGTAGGACTGCGCGGCGGCGGGGCTCGCCCAAAGCGCAGCCATGGCGATCACCGCCGCCCACGCGCTCCTGGCTGCCCTTCGCTTCATCACCGGGGGAGCCTCGCCGATGGGCCAGCGTGGCCGCAAGGTTTCCATCCACCCCGTTTTCAGCGGGGCGATTTCGTCCTATCGTCCCGCCGCGATGGATCTCACCTTCACCGAGCGCGACGAGGCCTTCCGCAAGGAAGTGCGCGAATTCGTCGATTCTGCGATGCCCGCGGCCATGAAGGAGAAGGCGGCCAACTACAGCCACTTCTCGATGCCCGAGGTCATGGAGTGGCACAAGATCCTGGCCGAGAAGGGCTGGGTCGCGCCGCACTGGCCGGAGGAGGTCGGCGGCCCCGGCTTCGACGCCACCCAGCGCTTCATCTTCTCCGAGGAGATGGAGCTCGCGGGCGCGCCGCCCCTGAGCCCCTTCGGCCTGGTCATGGTCGGCCCGCTCATCATCCGCTTCGGCAACGACGAGCAGAAGGCGCGCTTCCTGCCGAAGATCCTCTCCGGTGAAGAGGTCTGGTGCCAGGGCTACTCGGAGCCCGGTGCCGGCTCGGACCTCGCGTCGCTTCGCTGCAGCGCCGAGGACAAAGGGGACCACTTCCTGGTGAACGGCCAGAAGACCTGGACCACCTACGCCCAGTACGCCGACTGGATCTTCTGCCTCGTCCGCACGAGCACCGAGGGCAAGAAGCAGGCGGGGATCTCGTTCCTGCTCATCGACATGAAGAGCGAGGGCGTCGAGGTGAAGCCGATGCAGACGCTCGGTCACACCCCAGCCTTCTGCGACACGTTCTTCGAGAACGTGAAGGTCCCGAAGGAGAACCTCCTCGGGCCACTCGACGGTGGCTGGAACCTCGCGAAGGCGCTGCTCGGTCACGAGCGCACGCTCGTCGCCGCCGTCGGTCAGTGCCGCCGCAACCTGCGGCTGGCGCGCACCATCGCCGAGAAGACGATGGGCGCGGACGGCAAGCCGCTCATCGACGACCCGCGCTGGAGCGACCGCATCGCGCGGCTCGAGCTGCGGTTGCGCGCGCACCAGATGACCAACTACCGCGCGCTCGCCGAGCAGCAGAAGGGCAAGCACCCCGGACCGGAGAGCTCGATCCTCAAGCTCGTCGGCAGCGAGCTCGTGCAGCAGATCGACGAGCTCTGCATGGAGCTCATGGGTCACGACTCGCTGAGCTGGTTCAACGAGGAGGGCGTGGTGCCGCCCTTCGAGCACTGGGTCCCGTCGATGTTCTGTTACGACCGGGCCACCACGATCTACGCCGGGTCGAACGAGATCCAGAAGAACATCATCGCGAAGCTCATCCTCGGGCTTCCCAAGAACTGAAGGACGGCGACATGGATTTCGATCTCAGCGAAGACCAGCAGATGCTCGCCAAGACCGTGCGGGACTACGCCCGCAAGGAGTCGACGGTCGAGCGCTTCCGCAAGCTACGCGACGCCGAGGGCCTCGGCTTCACCAAGGAGGCCTGGGCGCAGATGGGCGAGCTCGGCTGGCTCTCGGTGCCCTTCCCCGAGGACATCGGCGGCTTCGGCGGCAGCTTCCTCGACTGCGGCCTCGTGCTCGAGGAGCTCGGCAAGACGCTGGTGCCCGAGCCCTACATCGCCAGCGTCGTGCTCGCCGGGCGCGCGCTGCTCCGAGCCGGCGATGCCGACCAACACGCCAAGTACCTGACACCGATGATGGAAGGGCAGACGACCCTCGCGCTGGCCTACGCCGAGCGCGGCCATCGCTTCGACCCGACGAGCGCGGACACCAAGGCCACCGAGTCGGGCGGCAGCTGGTCGCTCACGGGCGAGAAGATCTTCGTGCTCAACGGTCACGCCGCGGACCACCTGGTCGTCAGCGCGATGGTCGGCGACGAGCTCGGGCTCTTCCTGGTCGATGGCGACGCCGAGTCGATGAAGCGCGAGACCATCCGGCTCATCGACGGACACCGGGGCGCGCGGATCCGCTTCGAGAGCACCCCCGCCGCCGCGCGCCTCACGGGCGCCGACGCCGCCGAGGTCATCGAGCGCGCCATGGACGACGGCGCCGCCGCCGCCGCCGCCGAAGGGCTCGGTGTGCTCCAGACGATGCTCTGGACCACGGTCGAGTACCTGAAGACCCGGGAGCAGTTCGGCTCCAAGATCGGCAGCTTCCAGGCGCTGCAGCATCGCGCGGTCGAGATGTTCGTCGAGGTCGAGCTCATGCGGTCGGTCGCCACCGAGGCGATGGTTCGAGCCGACGAAGACGGCCCGGAGCGCATCGCGGCCATCGCCGCGGCCAAGCACCAGCTCGGCGTCGGCGGCGCGTTCGTGTCGCGGCAGGCGATCCAGCTCCACGGCGGCATCGGCGTGACCGACGAGGCCGACATCGGGCTCTACTTCAAGCGGCACCACGCGCTGATGACGCTCTTCGGAGACGTCGATCACCACGTCCGGCGCTACGCCGCGGGCGCGGCCTGAGCGAGATTCCCATCGTTCGCGCCGGCCCGGCCGACGCGGACGCGCTGACCGAGGTCCTGGCGGACGCCTTCGTCACCGACCCCTTCGTGGGTTGGCTCGTCGGAGGCGATCCGGTCCGCGTTCACCGCTATGTCCGGCTGGTCCTCGAGCGGCTCACGCTCCCGCACCAGTCGGTGTGGATGAGCGCCGATCGTCGATCGGTCGCGTGCTGGGCGCCGCCCGGTGCATGGGAGCTCGGGCTCGGCGACCAGCTCCGCCTCTTGCCGGGGCTCGTGCGTGCCATCGGCCTTCGGCGGCTCATGCCCGCGGCGCGAGCGAGCGCGCGCATCGAGCAGGAGCGCCCGGAGCGCTACTGGTACCTCGCGCTGGTGGCGACGGCGAAGGAGGCCCGGGGCCGGGGGCTGGCCCGAGCGGTGCTCCAGCCCGCGCTGGACGAAGCGGCGGGCGACGCGCCGGCGCTGCTCGAGACGAGCAACGAAGGGAACCTGAGCTTCTACCGAAAGCTCGGCTTCGAGGTCATCCGGGAGCTTCCGGCCGCGGACGGAGCGCCGCCGGTGTGGACGATGCAGCGCGACTGACGCCGCTCAGGGGCAGGCACATTCGTAGGTGCCACCGCCCACGTCGCGGCAGTCGCAGTCGACGCCCCCACAACCGGAGCAGTCGCCGCCGCCGCACGTGTCGCCGCCCATCGTGCAGCTGCCACCGCTGCAGGAGCCGTCGCCGGTGCATCCGATGCCGTCGTCGCAGCTGGCGCCGTCGTTGGCGCTCGCGTCGCAGCTGCCGCCGTTGCACTCGCTCGCGCAGGTACCGCTGCCGGCGCAGACCACGCCGTCGTTGGCGTTCATGTTGCAGCCGCCATCGCTGCACTGACCGGCGCAGGGGCCGGCGGCACCGCAGGAGTCGCCGTCGGTCTCGAAAGTGCAGGACTCGGTCCGCATCGCGGGCACCTGCACGCAGCTGCCGTCCATGCATATCGTGCCGTAGCTCGTGATGGTGCGACTGCCGGTCTTGTCGCAGGTCCCGGGGTTGGTCTGCTCGCACGGGCCGACCACGTCGGGATCGGGCGTCGCGCAGCCGCTTCGGTCGTCGGTGTCCCGGGTGCAGTCGCGCATTCGGTCCTCGTCGGTACCGTTGCAGCTCCCGCCCGCGCAGTCGTAGGTCGTGATGGTCCGCCGCTGGACGCCCGTCTCGTCGCACATGTCGGAGAACTCGCCGCACGCGCCCCAGGAGGGCGTGTTGGTGGGCATGCACATCGTGCCGTCGGTGTCGCGGTTGCAGGCGCTGGGGGGATCGGGCGAGGTGCTCGATCCACAGGTCCCCCCGCCACACCTGAAGATGGTGCGATCACGGGTGCGGGTACCGGTCTCGTCACACGTGTTCGAGAACCCACCACAGCTCGTCCAGGGGCCGACCGAGTCGGAGCCGCAGACGTCGTTGGTGGTGCTCCGCATGCAGTTGTCGGTCTCCTCGCTGTCGGAGCCCACGCACTCCTCGGCCACGCAGCTGAACGAGGTGACCGTGCGTCGCCGGATCGCGTTGGTGTCGCAGACGTCCGAGTAGTCGCAGGAGCCGAAGGGCGGGACGATGTCGTCGGGGCAGTCGCCCGCGTTGCGACAGCCGACGCAGCGGTCGACGTTGCAGAACGTCGGCGACTCGCAGGGGTCGCCGGAGCTCCGGCAGGTGCCCGCCGAGCAGACCTCGGTGCCGGTGCAGAAGTCGCCGTCGTCGCAGGGGGTGCCGTCGAGGGGCATGTGCACGCAGCCGCTCGGGTCGCAGCTGTCTTCCGTGCACGGGTTGCCGTCGTCGCAGTCCATGCAGGTGCCGTCGCCGCAGCAGCTCTCGCCGGCGGCGCAGGTGGTCTCCCCGAGGCAGGTGCCGTCGTCCTGGCAGGCGCCGACCTGGCAGGTCAGGGCGACCCGGAGCGCGTCGGCGCAGTCCTCCGCGTTGCAGGCGGACTCGGGCTGGCAGCCGGTCGCGGCGATGCAGACCTCTCCCTCGGCGCAGCGCGAGTCCACTTCGGTGTACACGCAGACCCCGTCTGCGCCGCAGGTGTCGTCGGTGCAGTCGACCGAGTCGGAGCACTCCTCGTCCTCCATGCACTCGGTGGCGACGGCGCCGTCGTCGGGCAGGCCGCTCACGTCCACCGCGCAGGCCACCACACCCACGAAAGCAAAGAGAAGAAGGGTCCGAACGAAGCTCACCCGGACAGCATACCCCGCGGTGGCGCCCGCCGTAAGGGAGATCAACGACAGTAGCGGCGGCCAGGGTGAGGCTGGTCGGTCCAGCTCTCGCGTCGTTCGAGGAAGGCTTCGACCGTGGGATGGAGCTCTCCGGCCTCTTCGCGAGCCTCGTCGGCGGTGGTGGTCGGGGCCATCGGTCGGTCCGGCCGCGGTCGGTGCCGAACGGGCCGAACGCCGCGGGCACGCAGCTCGGCTCGGCGCCAGGGGTAGATCGGACCGGAGTCCTCGCAGCCCTCGCCGATGTCTTCGGGGCTGCAGAAGAAGCGGATGTGGAAGTGGTCGTCGTGCGGATAGGAGGGCTGACAGGTGAGCTCCGCGAAGCGCTCGACGATGGCCTCGGGCGCGCCGTGCTCCCGGGCGTGCTCGAGGAGCATGGTCCGCAGGTGCTCGACCACGAAGATGCGCTGGACCGGCGACTCGGACTCGTGCTCGAGCAGCGCCTGCACGAAGAGCCAGGTGCGGGGTAGGTCGATGCGCACCGGGATGTCGTCCGCGGGATCGGAGAGATCCCGGTAGTCGGTGCCTTCGCCCGCAGGGTCGATGGGCGCGCCGACCGAGGGGAAGGGCTCGCCGTTCGAGTCGAGGAGATAGAAGAGGGTGTCCACGTCTCGGCCGGCTCGGTGCGAGCCGTGGTGGGGAATCGGTCCGCCGCTCTCGTAGCCGAGGTCGTTGATCGTGAGCTCGCCACCCGGGAGCTCGCGCTGCACTCGGGCCGCAGCGGCCATGAGGGCGTGGATCATCTCGACGCCGCCGAAGCGCGCCTCCTCGGCGCGGCGAGGGTTGAAGCGGAACCCGGGACCGCGAAGGGGGAGGGCGACGCCACCCTCGAGGCGCCCGTCGTTGGGGCCGCCGACGCTGGTGCTGACGCTTCCGTCGAGCGCGAGGATCCGGGCGATCGCGTCGGGGTCGAAGTCGGCGGTCGGCTCGCGGTCGTCGGAGTCTCGGTCGTCGGAGTCGGAGTCTCGGTCGTCGGAGTCGGAGTCTCGGTCGTCGGAGTCGGAGCCTCGGTCGTCGGAGTCGGACACCCGGCTCGGCGGCTCCGGTTCGGGGCTCGGGCC
>CAYXAP010000058.1:0-26691 GCA_964462035.1 uncultured Sandaracinus sp. | reverse complement strand
CTCGGTCGTCGGAGTCGGACACCCGGCTCGGCGGCTCCGGTTCGGGGCTCGGGCCGCAACAGGCGAGCACCAGCCACAGGCCGAGCCAGCGGCTCATGCGAAGGCCGACGCCGTCGCCAATCCGACCCGGACCACCAGATTCGCCAGCTCGTCGCGGGGAAAGTCCTGGTGCCCCAGCCAGTCGAGGGATGCCTCCTCGATGAAGCCGATGAGGCCCTTCACCGCCGTTCGGGCCCGCGGGTCGTCGCCGTCGGCGCTCCCCTCGAGCATGACCTCGATGAACGCCTGGCGGGTCGAGTCGACCGCCGCTCGCACCTCCGGGTCGCCGGCCATGCCGCCGCGCATCAGGAAGATGAAGGTCGTCGCCCGCTTCTCGATGAAGTCCAGGTAGGCCGACAGACCGACCCGCAGCAGCTCGCCTTGCTCCACGCCGTCCTCGCGCGCCGCCTCCACCTTCCCGGTGGTCTCGCTCAGGAGCTGCTCGGCCGCGTGGCGGACGGCGGCCACGTAGAACGCGCGCTTCCCAGGAAAGTAGTGATAGAGCAGCCCCTTCGAGATCCCTGCCGTCTGGGCGATCTCGTCGATCGAGATCTCCTCGAAGGTGCGCTCCGCGAAGAGCTCCAGAGCCAGCTCGAGCAGCTGCTCCCGGCGCTCGTCGACGTTCATTCGGCTTCGGCTGGCCACGGCTGACTTCTATCAGCCGGGGGGAGTTTGAGAAAATCCCCCGACTCGTCGGGAGTGAATCCCTCCTCGTCTCGCCGAGAACCCGAAGGTCTCGGGCTTCGCGCTCGGTGCGTCCTCGCGCTGCGTCCTCCGGTGGGCCCGCGACGAGAAACTCGCGGCCACCTATTGACTTCGATTCAATAGCTCCTAGTCTATTGAATCAGATTCAACGGGCCCCGAGCCCGTCGAGACAACCCGAGCACGGGAGGAATTCGATGCTCACCCCCAACACTCAGACCCAGACCGCTCCCCAGCCGCGCCCGCGGATCGCCGCGCGCCGGCCGGCGCTGCCCTTCGAGGACGGCCCGATTCCCCGCCACTGGTTCGGCGGAAGCGCGCTCGCGACCCACCTGGTCAACGGCGTGAATCTGCTCTTCCCCGATGGAGAGCGGATGTTCGTGAAGAGCGTGCGCTACTACAAGGACGCCATCGCGAACGATCCGATGCTCGCCAAGGAAGCCGCCGGCTTCTACGCCCAGGAGGGCAGCCACGCGCGCGAGCACCAACGCTTCTTCGAGATCCTGCGGGACCAGGGCTATCCGATCGACGGCATCCTCGAGGAGTTCCGGGCCAGCCTCCGCTTCTTCGAGAAGCTCTTTCCGCCCGCCTTCCACCTCTCGGCCACCGCAGCCGCCGAGCACTTCACGGCCATCATGGCCAACCACGCGCTCACCGAGCGTGTGCTGGACGAGGCCGACCCCACCGTTCGGCACCTGCTCCTCTGGCACGCGACCGAGGAGATCGAGCACAAGGCGGTGGCCTTCGACGTGCTGGCCAAGGTCGAGCCCAGCTACCTGGTGCGGGTGGTCGGCATGGCCTTCGCGGCCCTCTTCCTCGCCTACTGGTGGCAGCGCGCCACCCGCATGTTCCTCCGCCACGACGGCATCGGCCGCAAGGAGCTGCGCGCCGAGCGCGCGAAGCTGAAGCAGGTCCGCGACGACGGCAGCATCGTCCGTGACGTCTTCCTGGCCGGCATCAAGGAGTACCTGAAGCCGGGGTTCCATCCCTGGGATCGGGACGACCTCCACCTCGCCCAGGAGTACCTGGCCGAGGCCGGCATGGAAGCGAGCGCCACTCACTGATTCTCGGCGCGAACCCGGCATCGCCGGTAAGGGCAGGGCGCGCGCCGGCCCGCTAGGATGGCGGGGTGACTTCTCCCGCCGCGCGCGTCCTCCTCTCGCTCTCTCTCATGGCGCTACCGCTGGCCCTCGGCTGCGGCGACGACGGTGGGGGCGAGTCGTGCACCACCTCGAGCGATTGCACCGGCGACGCTCTGTGCGTCGACGGCACCTGCCGCGCGCGGAGCACGCCGGACGGCGGAGAAGCCGACTCCGGCGGTGGCGGCCGTGACTTCGGCACCCCGCGGATGGTCACCTCCGTGGCCCTCGAGCCCTCGATGGCCGACCTGACCATCGCGCCCGGCGAGATGGCGACCGTCGACTTCGAGCTCATCGCCACCTACGACGATGGCTCGAGCGGTGCGGTGCTCGGTGCCCTCTTCGAGGTCGACGACGTGAGCGCTGGTCTCGTCGACGAAGGCAACGGCATCTACACGACCAACGGCGCCGCCGGCGGCTCCGCGACGCTCACGGCGAGCGCCGAGGTGATGGGCGCCTCGATGAGCGCGACCGCGCCCATTCGAGTGCGCATCGAACAGGAGCTCGTCGGCCCCGG
The DNA here is from genome assembly GCA_964462035.1 of uncultured Sandaracinus sp. GTDB lineage: Bacteria > Myxococcota_A > Polyangia > Polyangiales > Houyiibacteriaceae > UBA1660. The sequence goes on along the minus strand of CAYXAP010000058.1, from coordinate 24,294 downwards.
CGTGCCCGCGGACGTGGCCGACCGCTTCGCGACGCCGATGACCGACGACGCGCGCAAGGCTCAGCTCGTCTACCCGCTCGAGGGCGCCGTCATGCCGCAGAACGTGTACCCGGCGGATCTGCAATGGCTCCGGGGCGTCGCCGGCGACATCTTCCGCATCGCCCTGACCAAGCCGAACGCGCGCGTGAACGCGTATCTGGTCCACGGTGGCGCCGGCTTCGGCAACCACTGGCTCGTCGACCGGACCGCGTGGGAGGTCCTCGCGCGCACCGATCCGGACGAGCCGCTCATCATGGCCGTCGACCGCTGGGAGGCCGCGAGCAGCGAGGCCATCGGCGGCGACCCGGTGACCATCCAGTTCGCGAGCGCCGCGCTCACCGGCAGCGTCTACTACTGGGACATCGCCGCGGGCCGAATCCTTCGCATCGATGACGGCACCGCCGACGCGGAGGCGTTCATGCCCAACCCGCCCGGCGCCATCGACCCCTCCCAGCGCTGCGTCGGCTGCCACACGGTGAGCAACAGCGGTCGCTACATGGTCGGCCGGCTCGGCGGTGGCCAGAACATCGCCGCGGTCTTCGACCTCACCCTGGACCTGACCGGCGACCCGCCCCCGACCGAGTACCCGCTCGTGCGCACCGCGCCGACCTCGGCACAGTGGTGGTTCAGCACCTGGAACCCGGACGACACCCGCCTGGCCACCACCATCGGCGAGAGCGGCAGCAGCGGCGGGAGCCTGCAGCTCGTCGATCCCTTCAGCGGCACCGTCCTCGCCTGGAGCGGCACCGTGCCTTCCGGGCTCACCCACCCCGCCTGGTCGCCGGACGGAACGCAGATCGCCTACACCGGCAACGTGAACGCCTGGGGCGGCACGAACACGGTCGGCGACATCGCGTCGGTCGACGTCACCGCGCCCGACACGCTCGGCGCGAACCGCGTGCTGCATTCGGGCAGCTCGCTCGCCGGCGCCCCCGAAGGCGGCAGCGCCGACAGCTACCCGACCTGGACGCCCGACTCCGCGCGCATCGCCTTCGGCCACGGCACCGGCTCCCGAAGCGAGAACCAGCAAGGGTCGCTCTACATCATGAACCGCGACGGGAGCGACGTGATCCGCATGGACACGGTGAGCTCGACCAGCCACGACGACTTCCAGCCGCGCTTCTCGCCCTTCGACGAAGGCGGCTACTACTGGCTCTCGTTCCTCTCGCGGCGCGACTACGGCAACGCCGAAGTCGGGACCCGCGGCGCGGCCTTCCAGCAGATCTGGGTCACGGCCATCCGCAAGGACGCACCCGCCGGTACCGACCCGAGCTCGGTGCCCTACTGGGTGCCCGGTCAGCGGACGACGACTCGGAACATCTCCGCCTACTGGGCTCCGCGCCCCTGCCGCGAGGACGGCGAGGGCTGCTCGGTCGGTAGCGAGTGCTGCGGTGGCGACTGCCGCCCCGGTGATGGCGGCGCGCTCGTCTGCTCGCCGCCCCCGCCCGACCGCTGCCGCGAGAGCGGCGAGACCTGCTCCACCGGCGCGGACTGCTGCGAGGGCCTCAGCTGTCTCGGCCGGGTGTGTCTGCGTCCGCCGACGTGAGGGCTCGACCGCTCGAGAGCGTCCCTGCGCTGCGGTGACGGGCGCAGGGCGAGTGCTGGCACTCGGTGTCAGGCGTGGTAGACGCTGGCCGTGGTCGAGGCGCTCTCCGACATCCCGACGATGCACCTGGTCGCGCTGCTCGCGGCCACGGTGGTCGCTGCATTGGTGCAGGGGGTGCTCGGCTTTGGGTTCGCCATCGTCTCCGTGCCCTTCCTGCTCCTGGTCGACGAGCGGCTCGCGCCCGTCCCTCAGCTGATCGCGTCCCTCTTCTTCTGTCTCCGGATCTGGTGGCGCGAGCGGCAGGCGGTCGAGCTCCGCGGCGTGATCGTCATGAGCCTCGGGCGACTGCCCGGGACCTATCTCGGCTACCTGCTCCTCTTCGTCGCCAGCGCTGCGGTGCTGGACCTCGTGATCGGCGCCCTCGTGCTGCTCGCCGTGTTCGTGCTCGCGGGTCGCAAGGCGGTCGCGCGCAACGACGCCACCCAGTTCGTCGCCGGCGCGGCGAGCGGGGCGGCGGCCTACGTGAGCGCCATCGGCGGTCCGCCTGTCGCGCTGCTCTACAAGGGCGCGAAGGGCGCCGAGGCCCGCGCAAACATCTCGCTGGTCTTCGTCGTCGGCGGTGTGATCACCATCGGCGGTCGCGTGCTCGGCGGCGACTTCGACGCCCTCGACGTCTACCTGGGGCTCCTCGCGGTGCCGGCGGGGTTCGTCGGCGTGTGGCTCTCCGGCTTGGTGAAGGACCGCGTCGAGGGCCGACCGATGCAGATCGGCATCCTGGCGATGTGCTCGCTCGCCGCCATCGCGCTCTTCGCACGCGCAGGCGGCCTGATCCCTCGGGCGCTCCACCACGAGGAGGCCGTCGCCCAGCCGCTCACGGAACCGGCGACGGCCCCCAGCGAACGCCGCGCGCGCGCCGCGCGCCGAAGCCCCGGTGCACCGACCGGTCGCATCCCCGCCATCGGCGAGATGAGCCGCGCGCGAGCCGTCGAAGCGGCCGACGCGAGCATCGCGGGCATCGTCGTCGACGCGAGCACCGGCGAGGGCATCGCCGGCGCGCGGCTGCTCTTCACCAGCGAGCACGACCGGATGCTCGTCATCAGCGAGAGCGACGGGCACTTCTCGCTGCGCTTCGACGAGCCCGGGACCTACGCGCTCGCCGATGCCAGCGCTCCAGGCTTCGTGCCGCTCGATGGGTCCGTGATGACGCTGCGGGTCGAGGCACGTCCTGGGTGGCGCATCGACGGTGTCCGCGTGCCCTTGGAGCCGGAGGCCGCCCTGAACGGCCGGACCGTGGACGAGGAAGGGGAGCCGGCGGCGGACGCCGTCGTGACCGTGCGCGGCCGCGGCGCCGAGCGAAGCGTTCGCTCCGACGCGGAGGGCCGCTTCCGTGTCCACGCCCCGCTCGACTCCGTGCTCGAAGCGACGGGCGACGCGGGCGCCGGCCGCGCGCGGGTGGACCGCTGGGCGGAGCTGACCGGACGCATCACCATCGAGCTCCGGAACGATTCGGAGGCGACCGGCGTCATCGCGGGCTCCGTGGAAGCGGCGGATGGCGCTCCGGTCGCCGGAGCCCCGGTGGACCTTCGCTTCGAGGGGCCGCCCGGCGACGAGGCGACCCGCCAGCGACCGGGTCGCCAGACCCGAACGAACGACGACGGTCGCTTCGAGCTCGCTGGGGTCCTTCCGGGCAGCTACACGATCGAGAGCGCCGTCGAAGGTTGGGGCGCGGCCGAGGTCCGCGGGGTCGCGGTCGGCACCCACGACGTGCGGCTGGTGCTCGGCGACGAAGCCGTCATCAGCGGTCGGGTGGTCGACAGCGGGGGCTCACCGCTCGCGGCGGCGGTGGTGGTCGTCCAGCGGGTCGACGGCGCGCTGGCCCGCTGGGTCGCCGTCCGCGCGGTGCTCGACGCCCAAGGGCGTTTCGAGGTCGGCGGGCTGATGCCTGGCGCGCACCGCGTCAACGCGCTGGCTCCGGGCTTCGCGCCGAGTCCCGGTCGCGACGTGACCCTCGACGTCGGCGACAACGCGCTCGAGCCACTGGTGCTCGCCAACGGTGGCGTGCTCACCGGCGTGGTCACCGATGCACGGACCGCCGCACCGCTCGAGGGCGCCCGAGTCTTCGTCGAGGGCGCCGGCGCGCCGATGCTCGAGCAGAGCGCGCTGACCGACGCGGAGGGGCGCTACCGGCTCGAGGGCGTGGGGCCGTCGGCGAACGCGATCGACGTGCACGCGGACGGCTACCACGTGCGGGTGCTGGCCGGGCTCGAGCCGCTGCCGGGGCAGGTGACGAGCCTCGACGTGGCGCTGACTCCGGTGGCCGAGGACGAAGAGCCCACGGTCGAGCTCGTGGGGATCGGTGCCGTGCTCGGCGCCATCGAAGAGGGGCTCCGCATCGCCAGCGTGGTCGAGGGCGGAGGGGCCCACGAGGTCGGGCTCCAGTCCGGCGACATCATCGAGGCCATCGGCGGCGAGGCCGTCGACGCCCTCGGCTTCGCGGGAAGCATCGACCGGATTCGTGGCCCCGAGGGCTCGGTCGTGAGCCTCCGGATCCGGCGCGGCGACGACGTGCTGGAGGTGGTGGTCCCCCGCCGCCGCATCCGCGCTCCGATGGAGTAGTGGTCCGCGCTCTGCGAGGCGTTCAGCGCGCGGCGTCCCAGAGCGCGCACGCGTCCGCGAAGGGGTCGTCGGCGACGGTGGGCGTGACGTCCAGGCCCATCGCCTCGGGCGCCGATGCATCGAGCGCCGGCCACGCGCTGCCACCGGCGTCGGCCGGGTCGTGGTCGGTGACGAACGCTGCCCAGTACGCGCTCATGGAGTCGTGGACCGCGATCTCGTCGCCGCGGAAGCTGCGCTGACCGATGGCCGCCGGGTGCCCGAAGACGAACTGGATCTCGCCGCTGTGAAACGCGCCGAGGTCGCGCTCGGCGGCGAGCTGAAAGCCGGGCTCCGGGAAGGTGAAGAGATAGGCCCAGGTCGGGCCGCGCTCCGCGAGGAGCAGCGCGGCGCGCCGCGAGGGGCAGGCCAGGCTCGCGTCTCCGAGCATCGCGGCGATGGTGACCCCGGGGTCGCTCGCGTCCATCGGGTACTGCGCTCGGATCGCGGCCTCGTCGACGCCGAAGCGATCCGCCAGCTCGAGGACCGACGCGTCATAGGCGGCGGCGTCGGCCACCTCGCCCTCGCGCTCCGCGAGCATGACGAAGAGGGTGCCCTCGTCCTGGTTCCACCCGACGAGCGTCGGGATGTCCGCCGCGGCGCCCTCCGCGAGTCGGTCGCGGAACTGGCCGGTCACGAGCTCGCCGTCGACGATCGGCCACCAGGCCCGAGCGCCGAGGCCGCCGGCGTCCGCGCTCGGGTCGGCGGCCGCGATCGCCTCGGTGGTCGCCGCGCGCATGCACGTGCGGATGGCGTCGTTCGAGCCGCGGCAGTCGAGGGCGTTCGCCAGCGCGACCGCGCGGTCGCGCGCGTCGGCGGCGCTGCCCAGCGGATCGTCGCAGAGCCCGCTCTGGCTGATCGCGGCGGCGATCATTCCCTCGGTCTGGGCGCTCGCCAGCAGCGCGCACACGCTCACGCCGCCGGCCGACTCGCCGACCACCGTGATGCGGTCCGGATCGCCACCGAACGCGGCGACGTTCTCGCGCGTCCAGCGGAGCGCGGCGAGCTGGTCCCAGAAGCCGACGTTCCCCGGCGCCCCGTCTTCGTCGAAGGCCGGGTGCGCCATGAAGCCATAGGGACCGAGCCGATAGTTGATGCTCACGACGACCAGCCCGTGGTCGCGCGCCAGCAGGTCGCCCTTGGTGCCGCCGTCGGTCTGGATGCCCTCGCCGAAGACGAAGGCGCCGCCGTGGATCCAGAAGAGCACGGGCGCGTCGCTCGGCATCGGGTCCGGCGTGTGCACGTTGAGGATCAGGCAGTCCTCGGAGCCTGGGACCGAGATGCCGATGGCCTCCTGCTCGCAGCGGCTCGGGCGCTCGGTGGCGTCGAGGGGCTCGGTCCAGCCCTCGTTGGGCTGCGGGCGGCGGAAGCGGAGCTCGCCCACCGGTGGCGCGGCGTAGGGGATGCCGAGGAACTCGAGCGAGCCGTTCTGCCGGCCGCCGACCACCGTCCCGAGCGTCGTCTCGACCTCCGGCGGATCCAGCACGACGGGACCGCCGTCTTCCTCGGTCGAGGCGTCGTCGAGGGGCGGGGTCGAGTCGTCGTCCCCGCAGCCCAGGGCGACGACCATCACGGCGAGCGCAAATCGGGCCATCGCGTCACTCTATCAGTCACGCACCGAAGCGAAGAGGGCGTCGAGGTCGACGTCGCCCTCCGCGTCGCGCGCGTCGAGGATCCGGAGCGCCCCGTGCCCGCAGCGCACTGCCCAGCCTTCGGCCGTTGGCCAGGCTTCTGCGGGCTGGAGTCCGGTGGGCGGCTCGCGCTCGCAGAGCTCGGCGTCGAGGACTTCGATCCATCGTTCGCCGAACGCGGCGGTGGCGCCCGGCTCGGGCGCGGCGGCGCGGATGGCGCGGAGGATGGCGTCCGCGGGTCGTCGCCAGTCGATGGCCAGATCCTCGTCGGTCGGTCGCCGAGCCCAGGGCGTGGTCGGCTCCGCCTGCTTCTCTCCCGGGAGCCGCTCGCCCGCCGCCAGCCGCTCGGCCGCGCCGATCAAGAGTCGAAGGGCCGGTCGGTCCAGCTTCTTGGCGAGGCTCCAGGCGTCGTCGTCGGTCGTGATCGGCACCGAGGCGTGGTCGACGATGGGGCCCGTGTCGTAGGTGGCCTCGAGCCGGTGCAGGGTCACCCCGGTCTCCAGGTCTCCGGCCCGGATCGCCCAGTAGTAAGGGTCGGGACCGCGCCAGCGCGGCAGCAGCGATGGGTGGGTGCCGAAGGCGCCGCGCGGCGCGAGCGCCAGGACCTCCGCCTCGATCCGGCGGGGGTAGAAGAACGAGAAGAGCGCGTCAGGTCGGGTGTGGGTCAACAGCTGACGGACGTTCGCGTCCACGACGGGGTCCCCGAGGACCAGCCCCGCGCTGCGGCGCCGGAGCCGTCGTCGGCCGGCCATGTCGAGGGGGGCCAGGACGGAGGCGACCGGGTCGAAGCCAGCCCGCCGCAGGACCTCGGCGCCGAGCGGCACACCGAAGTAGAGGATGCGGAGGCTGGCCACGGGCCGAGCATGCGCCCCTCGCCGGCCGGCGTCGAATGGCGTTCGTCGGGCCGAATCGCACGACCGTCGCCTTCGGCGGGTCGCTGATGTACCCTTCGGCGGCCAACGTGACCGAAGAGCCGCGAAAAACCATCCGCGTGGTCGCCGCCGTCGTCGAGCGCGACGGCCGCTACCTGATCACCCAGCGCCGCGCGAACGCCGTCCTGCCGGAGCTCTGGGAGTTCCCCGGCGGCCGTGTGGAGACCCGCGAGACCGACGCCGAAGCGTTGGTGCGGGAGCTCGACGAGCGCCTCGGCGTGACCGCCCAGGTCGGCGAGCTGATCTCGTTCGTGAGCCACCCATACGAGAAGTACACGGTGGACCTCTACCTCTATCAGTGTCGCATCGACGAGGAGGCCACCCTGGCCTGCCAAGCGGTGAAGGACTACCGCTGGGTGACCAGCGACGAGTTCGATCGCTACCCCTTCACGCCGGCCGACGAGGCCTCGATGAACGAGCTCCTCGGCGAGGGGTAGCGCGCTAGGGTGAGCGACAAGCCCGACAGCTGCACCGTCTGCGCCACCACCATCCCCGAGGGCGCGTCGCGCTGCCCGGGGTGTGGCGCGGTGTGGGGTGACGCGAACCGCTGTCCGCACTGCAACGCGACCGCCGGCATCAAGGCGGGGCTGGGCGGCGGCTACGTGTGCATGGCGTGCGGGAAGCCGCGCGAGGCCAAGCCGGGGACGACCATCTTCGAGTCCGCGTCCCCCTTTCCGATCGGGGGGCGTCGACCGGTACAGGCGCAGGCGCCCGCGTCCGCGCCGCCGAGCGCGCCGGCCCAGGCAGCCGCGCCGGTCGCTGCCGCGCCGATGGCCGCCAGCCCGGCGGCGCCGCGCGGCAAGGCGGCCGGCCTTCGCTTCCTCGGGATCATGTCCATCGCGGGCGGCGTGCTTCTGGGCGCCGTCGGCGCCGCGTTGCTCCCCGGTGTGGGCGGCATCATCGCCGCCGCCGCGCTCGGCGCGGTCGGCGTCGGCATCGGCGGCTTCTCGCTCCGCGCCGCCTCGCGCAGCGCCGACGAGGCGGACCGACGGACCGACACCCAGCGGGAGCTCGCGCTCCTTCGGCTGGCCGAGCAGCACGGCGGCGTGCTCACCGTCACCGACGCGGCCCGCGGCCTCGGCATCTCCATCGCCGAGGCCGACGCGGCGCTGACGGCGATGGCCGACGGCTCGCGCATCTGGGCCGAGGTCACCCCCGACGGCTTCGTGCAGTACACCTTCCGCGAGATGCAGGCCCGCCAGCAGGGCCCGCGCGTTCGCGTCGAAGGCGCGGACGACGCGCCGCCGACGAGCGAAGAAGAGCAGGCGCTCGCGGAGCTCGAAGAAGAGCTGCGCGAGCGAAAGCTCTGACGCCAGCAGCCGAAGCGGGCGGCGGCAGCCCACCGTCCACGAACAGCGGGGACGCTCTTACGCTCTTACGCCGCATGTTCGCCTCGGCGGTGCTCGGCTTGAGAGCTCAAGAGCGTCCCCATGCACGCGCCCGGCAGGAGCCCCGCGTCTCACGTCCGGTGGCACGAGGCGCAGGCGGTGATCCCCGTCCCCGCTGTACGGAGACGTCCCCAGCGCCCACGGTTGCTCAGAGCGCGCGGCGTCGCACGAACGCCAGCAGCCCGATCGCCAGCCACCCCAGCGACCCGCGCCCGCTCGCGCTGCAGCCGCTCTCGAGCGCGTCGCCCTCTCGGGGCGGCAGCATGCTCGCGTCGCTTCCCCCGACCGAGGCGTCCGCGCCGCTCATCGAAGCATCGCCGCCCATCGTGGGTCCGGCGTCTGGTTCGTCCGGCGGCGTGACGCACGCGCCCTCGGCGCGGACCAGCTCGATGTCCTCGCCGTAGTAGAAGTGGATGATGTCCTCGTACGACCAGCCCTGGCCGGCGAGGCAGTGGGCGCCGTTCTGTGAGGCGCAGCCGCGGTTGGCGTAGTTGCCGGGGTTCACCCAACCCAGCGTCGTCTGGACCAGGTCGTCGCCGGCGAGTCCCTCGTTGTAGGTGACGTAGCGCTCGGTGTTGGTCGGGTCGTCGCTGCCGCCCATGCAGCTCGGGCCCTCTTGCCGAGAGCCGGCGACGTAGAACGCAGCGACCTGGGTGTCCATGTAGCGGAGCACGATCCCCGAGGTCTCACGGACCGCGCGGTAGTGCTCGTCGCCCGGGTCGCGATCGCAGCCGTAGACCTGGTCGCTGGTCCCGTCGGCGATCGAACCGCTCGTGTCGAGCTTGTAGTAGAGGTAGCTGCGGGCGGTGATGGCCTGGACCTTGAGCGCCTCGAACGCCGCCCCGCCGTTCTCGCAGTTCACCACCCGCGCCAGGTACTCGGTCTCCACCGGGATCGAGCCGACGCCCTCCACGTTCGCTTCGCAGTAGGCGCTGATCGGTTGGCCGATGCTGCCGACACCCTCGTCGACCACACAGCCGGTGGCCGCCAGGAGGGCGACCCAACCGACCGCGCGCTTCATGCGAGCGCTTCTCGCGACGGCCCGAGCTCGCCGGTCGGTGAGGCCACGGCATGGCTGAGCGCGATCACCTGGACCAGCAGCGCCCGGTAGACGCGATCGAGCTCGTCGAGGTCGACCTCACCCTCGCCCTGGTCGAGCGCCTCGCCCACGTGATGCTGCACGTAGGCCACCAGGCTCGGCTGGCTGATGGCCAGCACGTCGTCGCTGTCGAGGATCTCGAGCGGGTCCTCCGCGCGCAGCTCCTCGTCGGCGGTGAGCGTCGCCTCGGCGATCTGGAGCATCCCCTCGTCGACCTCTCGGAGCCGAGTCGGGAAGGCCTCGCGGAACGCGAGGTAGACGGTCACGGAGAGGAAGTAGCCCACCGACTGGACCAGCTCGTCGCGCATGCGCGAGAGCTCGTCCGCCATCCACAGGGCGATCGTCGGCTGGAGCCGGTCCAGCTCGGAGTAGCCGCGGTCGAGCGACTCCTGGAGGTTCTTCTCGTCGTCCTCGAGAGAGGCCTCGACCGATGCGATGACGTCTTCGTCGACGATGGCCCACCGGGGTACGGGGCGGAGCGCTGCTTTACGAAGGAACACACTCCGACGTTACCCGGAGCGGCCCCGAAGTGCACCCCGACGATGGCCTTTGGCTCGACTCCCCCGAGTCAGCGCTCTGGCGTGCGGAGCGGGACGAAGGGCGAGCGCGACAGCTCGCGCAGCCATCCGGGGCGAAGCGCGCCTCGGAACAGCTCGCCGAGGGCTTCCAGGCAGGCGGCCGAGGACGTCTCCTCGCTGGTGTACATGAAACTCTCGCACGCCCAGAGGCGATCGCCGTCGTCGGTGAGGGTCCAGACGGTGCAGCCGGGCGCGTCGGGCGCGGCGTCGATCAGGTGTCCGGAGAGCGTGCCGGCGAAAGACCCCTCGAGCGGCGGATCGAGCATGGCGTCGACGGATCGCAGCAGCTCGGTCGCGGTGGCGTGCCGGTCGCTGCGGAGGTGGATCACGATCGTACCGCCGTAGAGCTCCGAGCGAGCGGCCTGAACTTCCGCGGGGAAGAGCTCGTAATCGAGTGCGGTCTCGAGCAGCGCCCCGTCCAGAGCCACCCGGTGCGCGTCGTGAACGGGGTGGACGACCAGGACGGTCAGCGGTGCCACGACCTCGGCTTCGGGCTCGGGTTCGTCGAGCGCTCCAGCGCCCCAGGCTTCGAGCGCGGCGTCGAGATCGGCGAGGAGCGGGTCCGACGGGGGGAGCGGCTCCGGCGCCGGGAACGTCACGAGCAGCGGCAGCCCGAGTGCGCGGGCCGTCGGGATCAGGGGAGCGAGCGCCGAGTCGAGGCTCCGCTGCAGGGCGCTCGGCTTCGCGTCCCCCCAGGCGCGCATCCAGTGGGCGAGGTCGACCACGAGATGATCCGCGCCATTCGCGAACTCTCGATGCACGGCTCCAGACTCGCCGACACCATGGTCGAAGTACCAGTTGCCCGACCCCGGCTCCTCCGATTCGTAGACGTCGATCGGGAAGGGCACGAGCAGCACCGACGCGGCCCGTCGGGCCAGCGGCGAACCGAGCACCTCGGCGAAGAGCTCGGGCAGACCCGTGGAAGGCATGGGCGTGGCCTTCGGGATGGCCGCCGGCTCCGCTCCCCGAACCCGATCGAATCGCTCCTGTTCCTCTTCCGGAGCGAGCGCTTCGATCAATCCCCCGACGGACCAGGCCGGGTAGGGCAGCGCCGACCATGCCACCACCGCTACCGTCGCTTCGGTCGTCATGAGCCAGAGGTCAGTCGTCGTAGAACATCGGCGGGCGCTTCCGGATGAAGCGCAGCACGAGCTCGCGAGCCTCGGGCGGGAGGTTCTCGAACTGCACGCCCATGCCTGGCTCGGCACCGTCGTCGGAGTTCAGGTCGAAGGGGTCCCGCACGAAGCGGACCCAACCATCCGTCCGGAACTCGAAGTTGCCGGGGAGGGTGACGAGGACGTTCACCGAGGTGTCCTTCGGCAGGACCTCGTAGGTCGCGAGGAAGACCCCGCCGTGGGAGATCTCGCCGCTGAAGCCGACGAAGAAGTTGCTCTCGGTCGTCGCGCCGATGTTCGCCTCGATCCTCTCTCGGGCGCCCGATGGCGTGGGGGCCACCTTCGGCATCGACATCCGCTGGTGGTCGAAGGACGGCTGCTGCTGGTCCTGCTGGGTCGTGTCCTGGAAGCCCTGAGCCTCCGCGGGCACCCCCGCCGCCTTCGGGACCTTCGGGTCCTCGAGGGTCTTGTCCGCGTCCATCGGGGGAGCCATCCGGCTCGGGACCGTGGTCAGCGGGTAGAGCTTGCTCATCGTCTGAGCGATCGCCTGGGTCGCCACATCGACCCCGCCGTGCTGGGACTTCACGTCCTGCAGGAGCGCGAGCGTCTGGCTGAGGTTGCCCAGCGCTGCCTTCACGCTGGACTTCCCATCCGGCTCGGACGACGCCTTCTCGGCCTCGAAGAGCGCTCCCACCGCCTGGGCGATGTTCTGCGCCACCGCCATGACGTCGTCGGGGATGTTGGGATCTTGCTGCAGGGCCTCGAGGGCCTTGCCGAGCTCTTCTCGCGCGGAAGAAGCCTGAGCGGCTCCAGAGTAGGTCATCAGTGTCAGTCCTTTTGTACCGGCGGCGCGATGATAGACGCGGGGCCTCGGTGGGGCAATCCCCACTCCTTCCAACGGGTTGGGAGCCGCGCGGGACCTGAAGGGGCGCCCTCGTCACATTCGCCTAAGATGCCGCCCGTGATGCGATGGTGGCTTTGGTTGGCGCTCGGGGCGTTCGCCCTCGGGTGTGGTGACGACGGTTCGGATGGCCCGGAGGACGTGGCGGAGGATGGCAGTGTGCCTACCGACGCACCGGACCTACCCGACCCCCCCACGTTCGAGGTCACTCCCGACCCGGACGTGCCCACCGGCTGCCTGGCCACCCCGCCGGGCGCCGGTGAGGTCCGAGCCAAGGTCGTCGACTGCGCGGACGAGCTGCTGGACGGCTCGCTGGCCATGGGGCGAGTCGGTGACATCGTCCTGGCCAACGATCGCTTCTCGGTCATCGTCCGGACCGGCGACGAGTCGGCCACGCTCATCGGTGCCCACGCGGGGGGCATCATCGACGGCGCCCGTCACGGCGAGCCCGACCTGCTCAAGGAGGTCTTCATGGCGCTCGACCTGGCCACGGCTCGGCCGAGCGATGTCGTGATCACCGCGGGCGGGAGCGACGGCGTCGCACGCGTGGAGGTGCCCTTCGAGCTGAACCGGCTGGAGCTCATCGCGGCCACGCTGGGCGGCCTCACCCGGACCCCGCCCGGCTTCGGGGTGCTCGCCTACGAGCTGCGGCCCGACGAAGACGTGCTCCGCATCGAGATGCGGGTGGCCGCCAGCGCCGGCCAGGCCCGGCTCGTCGGACGACCCGCCATGGTGGTCACCGTCGGCGGCGCCGGCGAGGTCCAGATGCCCGGCGTCGGAGTGCTCGACGACGACCTCCTCTCCGGAAACGCGTCCGATGCCGCGGGCTTCGGTGGCGTGGTCGTGGAGTCGCCGGAGACGGCCTTCGGCGCGCGCCTCTTCGCGGGCGACGTCGGCGTCAGCCGCATCCTGACCATCCTCCTCTTCCAGGCGGCCGACCGGCTGGTGGTGCCCGCCGGTGAGGTCGGCATGCACACCGGCGCGCTCTCCTTCGCCCCGGACGCGGCCACGGCGCACGCCCATTTGGTGCAGGAGGACGACGGCCTCGAGACGATCACGGTCGAGGGACCCGAGCGGGTCTCCGTCGCGGTCGACGGGGAGGGCTGGCTCCGGACCCGCGTCGCCGAGGGCGGCACGACGGTCCACCTCCCCGCCGGTGGCCGCAGCTATACGCCGGGCTTCGGTCCCTTCTTCGAGGGAGAGACCGTGTCCGACGACGCGGCCTCGGTGACCATCCCCGCGGCGCCGGTGGCCACGCTGCGCATCGACTCCACCGCGGAGGGGATGGCGATGCCGATGCGCGCCACGGCGATCCGCGAAGGCGGGGAGATCCTCCGCGCCGTGGCGCTGGGGACGACGGACTTCCCGCTCCCTCCGGGCGCGGCGTCACTGACCTTGAGCCGAGGCTACGAGTACGACCGCCACGACCAGGACGTGACCCTCGTCGCCGGTGAGACGCTGACCATCACCACGGATCTGCCCCGAGTCGTCGACACGGACGGCTGGGTCGCCGGCGACTTCCACCTCCACACCGAGCTGAGCACCGACAGCACGCATGCCGTCCCCGACGCGGTGCGGATCATCGCGGGTGAAGGCCTCGAGGTGGTGGCATCGACCGATCACGACTTCATCGCGGACTACGGGCCGGCGCTCGCTGACGCGGGCCTCGACGCCTTCGTGCTCGCGGTGCCCGGTGTCGAGGCCTCGGACCCGATCCTCGCCCACGTCGGCGGCTACCCGCTCCGCCGTGACCCCGACCGCGCCGGCTACGGCGCCCCGATCTGGTTCGGCTCGAACCCGACCGTGCTCTTCGACGAGGTGCGGGCCCAGGGCGACGAGTCGATGGGGGGCGCCTTCGTGCAGATCAACCACCCCTTCAAGGACAACAGCGGCTGGTTCAAGGCCATCGATCTCGACCCGCTCACGGGCATGGTCGGCGCGACCCCCATGGACCTGAACCTGCCGATGGGCACCGATCTGAGCGAGTTCGATTGGGACGTGGTCGAGGTCTGGAACGATGGCGCCGGCTCCGACAACGAGGAGACCTTCGCGACCTACCTGGGCCTCTGGGCGAACGGCTGGCGCTTCGCGATGGTCGGCAACAGCGACACCCACTCCCCGCGGAGCGCGGCGGGGACCACCCGCACGCTGGTGCGCGTCCCCGACGACTCGCTCGGCGCCTTCGGGTGGGACGACGTGGCGGCCTCCTTCCGCTCCGGCGACCTCTCGGTCAGCGGGGGCGCCTTCGTCGAAGCCGAGGTCATGGGCTCGGCGGGCGACACGGCCAGCGTGCAGGTTCGCGTGCAGGCGGCGCCGTGGATCGAGCTCGACCGGCTCCGGATCTACGCGGGGACCTCGGTCGCCGTGGACCAGCCCATCCCGGCGAGCAGCGACGTCGTCCGCGTCGACGAGGTCGTCGACGTCCCGCTCGGCGGGGCGACGTTCGTGGTGGTCCGGGTCGACGGACCGCGGAGCGCTCAGCCGGTGCTGCCCTTCGCGGCCTTCGGCGTGACCAACCCGCTCGTCGTCGAGTAGCGGTTCGCTACTTGGCGCCGAGCCAGCGCCGGATGCTCTCGGCCTGCAGCTTGCCCTGCGCTTCGCTCGCGACCCAGATCATCCCGAAACCCAGGCTGAGCACGGCCAGGCCCATCAGCCCGATGCTGGCCTGGAAGCCCCCCAGGCAGACGAGGCTCGCGGCGAGCATCGCGGTGCGCTGCTCCGGTGGCATCTCCAAGCGGTCGAAGAAGGAGCTCGTCGGGTTCTCGAGGGCGTGGACGAAGGCCGCCACCTCCGGCGACTCCGAGCGGCAGACCGGCCCCTCCTGCTCGTCGTGGAGCGGGATCGCGCATCGCGGGCACTCGCCGGCGAGGGCGAAGGAGTCGTCGCAGGAGCCGCAGGCGTAGCGGAAGCGGGCCCGCGGCGGGGCCTGGGGCTTCGGCGGCCGGGAGCGGCGGACCGGCCGACCGGCGCGTAGATCCACCTGGCGAAGGGCCTCTCGGTAGGCGCGGCGAAGCCGCTGGAAGCGGAGCGCGGCCTCGGGGGAGCTGTCGACGTCGGGGTGGGTTCGCTTGGCCAGCCGGCGCCAGGCCCGTCGGACCTCCGCTCGGCTCGCGTCCCGGTCGATTCCCAACTCTTCGAAGGCTCCGTCGTTCATCCCTACTCCTGGTTCGTGGGCACACGTGCGCCCGCGCTCCCGTCCGTGTCCATTGTACCGACAAAGTTCCCCCGAGCTTCCGTCTCGGGGTCGATCCGTCGTTTCGCGTCACGGATGATCCGGGTCCGCGAGCGGTGAATGGCTCGGCGATCGCCCACGATCGTCGGGTGATCGCGGAAAACGCGCGTCTGGCGTCTCCGCCCGGTTTCTGCGCGTGGCTTTTCTTGACGGGCACCGCTTCTTTGGGTGACGTGGACGTGCGCCGGACTGGGCGAAACGGACGGCGCGCCAGGGACGGGGACCCCGGCCGTGGGCGGTGAAGAACCGCTCGCGGGGTGGCGTCCTACACCCGAGAGGAGGTTTGTGATGTTGACGACCGAATGGCTTCTCGACGTGACCCAGCGACGCGATGGATTCGCGGAGCTCGTCCAGCTGGAAGGCGGCCTCGCGCCGGCCGCGTGGCGGCTCGCGCAGGCCCGCTGCCGCACCTCCCGCGTGTCGACGACCGTGCCCTCGCGCCTCGAGGTGCGGGGCGCCGCGCGCCAGCTCGCGGAGCGTCTCGGCCTCGCGGTGCCCTCGACCAGCACCCTGGCTGCAGACTGCGAGCGCCGCGGCCTGCTCGTGATCTGACCCCGCGACGCATCGAGGTCGGGACGGCCGGATCGATGCGCGGCGACGACGAAGCGGTCTCGGAGCTGGAGGCGGGCGGGGCTGACACTGCCCTCGAGCCGACGGGGCCTCGCGCGGCGATCGGGTTTGGGGTGGAGCACCTTTTCAAACCGCGCCGCATCATCGAGCATGGCGCCATGTCGGGGCGAGGAGCGTGATGAGGAGGCCCCTCTTCGTGGGTGGTCTGCTGCTCTTGGGGGCGATGCTGGGTTTGGCCTGGTGGGCGTCGAGCCATGGTCACGTGCCCGAAGGGGCTGACTCCCCGACCGAGGAGCCCGATTCGTCGGAGCCGACTCTCGACGAAGAGGAGCCCCGACAGCCCCGGCGCTTCGCGGCGATCCCCAAGATCGACGTCCATGTCCACGTGCCGCGTTCGCTGACCGGCTCGGCCATGCGCATCTTCCGCGGCCAGGGGGTCGCGGTCGCGCTCAACGCGAGCGGCTCGGAGCCCGGCGAGCGGCTGCAGATGCTGGTCGAGACCGGCCGCGAGGTGGGGCTCCACCCCTACTGCCACCTCGACTGGCGCGCGGCGGCAGACGACGACTTCGCCGAGTACGCGGAGGAGACGCTCCGGCGCTGCCGGGAGCAGGGCGCCGTGGGCCTCAAGATCTTCAAGGGGCTCGGCCTCGGCTACACCAACGAGGACGGAACGCTCTTGCGGGTCGACGATCCGCGGCTCGACCCGGCGTTCGAGGCGGCGGGTCGCCACGGCCTACCGGTGCTGATCCACACCGGCGACCCCAAGGCCTTCTTCGAGCCGAACACCCCCGACAACGAGCGCTACGCCGAGCTCTCGGCCCACCCCTCCTGGTCGTTCCACGGCGAGATCCTCGACCGCAACGGCGAGCCGACCGGCATGAGCTGGCCGAGCTGGGAGTCGATGCTCGAGCAGTTCGAGAACCGGGTCGCGCGCCACCCCGACACCACCTTCGTCGGCGCGCACTTCGGGAACGCGCCGGAGGAGCCCGACCGGGTCGACCGGATGCTCGACGCCTACCCCAACCTGGTCGTGGAGACGGGCGCTCGCATCCCCGAGATCGGCCGCCACGATCCAGAGCGGATGCGCGCGTTCTTCGAGAAGCACGCGGAGCGGATCCTCTTCGGCACCGACTTCCAGATGAGCCCAGGTGGCGGGTTCGTGCTGGGCTCCATGGGCGAGTCGATGGATCCACCTTCGCGTATCCCGGTGTTCTACGAGGCGCACTGGCGCTACTTCGAGACCGACGACCGCGACTTCGCGCACCCGACGCCCATCCAGGGCGATTGGACCATCGACGGCCTCGGGCTCCCGCGGGAGGTGCTCGAGCAGATCTACCACCGGAACGCGGAGCGGATCTTCGGGCTCGAGCCCGTCACCACCGTCGATCATCCGTGAGCCGGGCGACGACGCCAGCCCGGGTCGGTCTGGGCATCCGTGGACGGCTGGCGATCATGCTGATGATCGTCCTCGTTCCCCTCGCGGTGCTGGTCGTGCTCGGCCAGCGCCACTGGGAGACGCGCACCGCCGCGCTCGCCGTGGTGGAGGCCACCTCCGAGCGGCTCGACGACCGGTTGCTCGACCGGTGCCGCGCCCAACCGGCGCGCCTCGGGCGCGGTCTTCGGGGGCGCCGAGGGCGAGGGCGCGCTCGGCGACCGGGTCGGGTGGCGGACATCTATGCCTACGACGCGAGCTATGCCCCGGCGCGCGCGGACGCGCCCGAGCTCGATGACGCCATGCGGGCCGACCTCGAGAGCGAGGGGTACGGCTGGCGCGAGGTGAGCGGCCCGAGCGGACGGGACCTGCTCCAGGTCGCGCTGCGAACGGTGGACGACGGGGCCTGCAGCGTGATCCTCGTCGAGCGCCCCGCGGCTCCCTTCGAGGCGCCGCTCTGGCCACCGCTGCTCTTCTCGTTGCTCGCCATCGCGGCCGCGTTCGCTGCGGCCGGCCCGCTGGTCCGGCGGGTCCGTCGGCTCACCGCCGCCGCGCTCGCCGCGCAGCGGGGGGAGGCGTTCGAGCCGGACCAGGGAGCCGACGAGATCGGTGCGCTCAGCCGCGCCTTCGCCGCCGACCGTGAGGAGCTCGCGCGGCGGAACGAAGCGCTCGAGCGGCGGGAGCGCGCGCTGACTCGCTTCGTGAGCAACACGACTCACGACGTCGGCATCCCGCTGACCGTGCTCCAAGGACACCTGATCGCGCTCCGCCAGCGGCTCGGGCGGGGTGAGGAAGGGAAGGTCCTCGGCAAGGCGCTCGAGGAGGCGCACTACATCGGCGCGCTGATCCGGAACCTCGCGGCGGCCGCGAAGCTCGACGACCCGGAGCGGCTCTTGGTGCGGGAGCCCGTCGACCTGACCCAGCTGGTGGAGCGGGTGGCCGGTCGCCACGAGCCGCTCGCGCGGGCGAAGGGCCTCTCGCTCGACTTCGCGACGCCGGACTCACCGGTCGAGCTGACCGGGGACCTCACGCTGCTCGAGCAAGCCGTGGGCAACCTGGTCCACAACGCCGTCCGCTACAACGACGACGGCGGCCACGTCGCGGTGCTCCTGGAGGTCGGGGGCGGCCGCTTCGAGATCCGGGTGATCGACGATGGCCCGGGCGTCTCGGAGCCCGACCTCGAGCGCCTCGGCGAGCGCCGCTTCCGGAGCGACGAGGCTCGCACTCGTCGCCCCACCGGCACTGGCCTCGGCCTCTCCATCGCCCGCGACGTCGCCGAGCGCCACGGCCTGGTCCTGAGCTTCGCCAACGCCGAGCCGCACGGTCTCGTCGCCACCTTGTCCGGCCCACTCAGATAGGGGCCGAGGTCCGGCCGAGGGTCATGGGCGGCGGAGGGCGAGGCGCCAGGCGAGGAGCGTGGCGAGCGCGCTCGTGAAGACGAGGAAGCCGACCAGTGACGCGAAGGGGAGGCGGAGGAGATGCAGCGCCACGAGTGCGCCCGCGACGTACGCGAGTCGGTGGAGGGGCTTCCAGACCTTGATTCGGGTGGTGGCGCGGAAGCTGGTCGCGAGGAGCAGGACCAGGATCAGCGTGGCGAGGGCGCCGGCGCGGTAGGTCGGCCAGGTCCAGAGCGCGTCGAGGCTGTCGCGCAGCGGGCCGGCGAGTCCGATCGTGAGATGCGCCAGCGAGCCGACCGCAGCGCCGATCCCGAGGGCGCGTCGCCAGCGCTTCACTCGCTTGCCGTCGGTGCCACGGCCGAAGGGGCTCGCCGCCAGGCTCGCGAGCAAGAGTCCGGCGGCGAGCCAGCCGCTGACCCGTGAGAGGCCGACCCAGCTCGCGGCGGACCAGGCGCTCCACACCCACGCGGCGCCACCGCCGACGGCTGCGACCGTGAGGACGGGAATCCAGAGTGCCGGCCGCTTCACAGCGACTCCAAGAACGTGATGAGCGCGTCGAGCTCGTCCTCTGTGAGCGCTTCGGTGTCCCCGTGGCGATTACCGGCCTCGTCGAACACGCTTCGCAGCGTTGGCGCTCGGCCGTTTGCGAGGAAGGGACCGCGAGCGCCGACCGAGAGCAGGGAGGGGATGTCGAGCCGCTCGTCGGGCGCGAGCGCGTCGCTCTCGGGGAAGAGACTCCCGTGCGGTATGGAAGCGAGCGACGTGAACGCCGGGAACGCGTGGCAGCTCGGACAGCCCGCCCGAACGAAGACGTCGAGGCCTTCGCGCACTCGCTCGAGCGGCGGGTCTTTCGGCGATGGGCGGGGGAGGGCGCGAACGTACGCGTCCAGCGACTCGCCCCGGCCTGCCTCGCGCCGCAGCCATCCGCCGAGGAGCGTGGTCGAGAGGTGCGTCAGGTCGGCGATCCTCGGATAGCTCCCGTCCCGCAAGTAGGGTGCCGTCCCCGCGATGCCACGGACGGTGAGGGTGGGCGCCAGCCGGCGACCGCCGATGTTGCGGAGGACGTGGTCGGTATCCCCGTGGAGGTGACAGCTCTGACAGGCGACGCCGGACCGCGTCGCTTCGTAGAACGTGTGCTCACCACGAAGGCGGAGCGACTGCGCGGCTGAACGGAGCTCCGGGTCGTCGAGCTGCACGAGCGTCTCCAGCTCCCCTCGAACGAAGAGCCCGACCGCTCCGGCGGCGGGGCTGGCCACGACGAGCGTTCCGTCCGCCAGCCGCGCGACGCCCTGCGGCGCGACGAGCGGGGTGTCGGCGAGCTCCAGCACCGAAGGGACGGGGACACCACTCCGGAAGACCTCGACCTCGTCGCTCCCCGCGAAGGCCACGGCGAGCGTTCCGTCGTGCGCGTCGATCGCCATCGGCGAGAGCCCGCGGTCGACGTCGCCAGCGGCGGCCTGTCGTGGTGTGCGCCAAGCGGTCGGTCGCCGCTCCGTGACCCGTGCGGTGGGCAGGTCGACCGTGAGGAGCTGGTCTTGCACGAAGTGGTTGCCCAGGTGGGGCTCGCCAGGGCTGTAGTCGGTGACCGCGATCACCACCGTGTGCTCGTCGGTCGCCGCCAGGGTCACCGCCGGCCGGCCCAACGGCAGCGTGCTGCGCTCGCCGCCGAAGACCACGAGGGACGCGCTGCGACGAAGCGCCACGACGCACCCGAGCGACGTGCACGCGATGGCGTCGGGGGGCTCGGGGAGGAGCGCCACCCGCCGCGGCGCGAGATCGGGCCCCAGCGCGATGAGGCCGGGATTGGCGCCGCCGACGCCGACGAGCAAGGGAGAGCCACCCGCGATGGCGGCGCCGTTGGCCTGGGTCAGGACGCGAACCCCCGACAGCGCGCGCTCGGCGGTGACGCGCCCGCTCCGGGCCTCGACCACCCGAACTCCGTCGGCCGCGCCCACGGCGACGTGCTCGTCGTCGACGAAGGCCAGGTCGACGGGCCGGTCACCGGTGTCGTGGTCGGCGACGAACCCCCCAGCTTCGACCACCGCGAGCGTGTCGGTCTCCTCGCTGACCACCGCGGCCAAGGTGCGCGCCGGGTTGGTCTTCAGCTGCCGCGGGTGCGCCGTGGGGAACACGCGCTCGACGGGCCTGACCACGCGGACACCGTCGGTGCGGATGGTCAGCTCACTGCGGTGCAGTGAGCCATCGCGGGCAGGGTCGTGGTCCACGCGGAAGAGGTCGTGGCCGAGCGCCTCGGCCACCAGCGACTGCTCGAAGCCCTCGCCCTCGATGCTCACGGCGCTCGCGTTCGGTGCGTGCACGAAGAAGCGCTGCGGCCGATCGGTGAAGACGACCCCAGGCGCAAAGGCGGGCGTGCGCTCGATCGCCCAACGGTCGCCGAGGTGCTCTCCGACCCCCAGCAGCCCCTCGTTCTCTGCGAGCGTCGGCGCACGCTCGATGGCGACGCCGAGCGCCGGACCGCCGACGGCCAAGAGCAGGAGGAGGAGCCCGAGCTTCGGCAGCCGCAGCTCGAGCGCTCGGGGTCGGTAGGTCGCGACCACGCCCACCACCACGAGCGCGGCGAGGTAGGCGAAGAGCGCCGAGGCGAGGTCGGGGCCACCGAAGAGCGCCCAGAGCGGGCCCGCGAGCCCAAGCACCCAGCCTTGGCGCGGGACCCTCATCGACTCACGAGCGAAGCTCGCCGGCTCGGAAGCGCCGCCCGAGCGCGGTGGCCAGGATCTCTTCCCGGCGAGCCCAGAGGAACGCGCGCCCGGCGGACTCGAGCGGCAGCCGCCACGCGCGCGAGGGCCCGAGGTGATTGCTGGAGAGCACGCTCAGCAGGAGCAGGCGCTGCAGCGGCGCCGGGTCGACTCGCGCGCCGGTCGCGTCCTCGCCGAGGGCGAAGTGGGCCCCCGCGAGGAAGGTGTCGTCGCCGAAGGGCTTCTCCATCCAGCGAACGAGGATCGGTGAGTCGGTCCGCGCGTGGCAAGGGCGCGGTGCGGTGATGCGTGCCTCGCCCGCGCGCAGGTCGAGTGCGAGCCCCACGCCGAGGTCCTCGAGCGCGAGCCGAACGCTCCCGACGAAGGCCGTCGCGCCCCACCAATCGCGACGCAGGCGGTCGATGTAGCGCTGGGCGACGGAGAGCACGTCGCTCTCCGAGAGCGGCTCGCCCGGGTCGAGCACGCTGCCGGTGGTGGCCGGTGTGGGGGAGTCGTGAAGGACCGTGGCCGGCGCTCCCGCGCGGTCCACCCGAAGGGTTCGCCCGACCGACCCGTGCTCGAGCCGCGGGTCACGAGCGCAGCGAGCCTCGGCCGACTCGTGGTCGATCAACGAGTCGTTCTGCTCGAGGGCGAAGCGCGACCGATAGCGATGGAACGAGGCGTAGGGCACCGCGACCGTCGCGCCGAGCGCGTCGACGTTGCGGACCATCGCGTCCCAGAGCTGGTCTTCCACCATCTCGCGCGGGTCATCGGTGAAGAGCCGCCCGGCGTGGTTGTAGTTGAGCAGCACCACGTCGATGCGACCGAGCTGCTCCTTCAGCCGGCGGACGGCAGCGAGCGGGAGGTTGCAGTCGTTGTAGACCAGCACTCGGAAGGGCCCGAGCTCGACGAGGAGCATGTTGTCGATGGCCGCCGTCGGGAAACGAATCGCTTCGAGGTGCTCGTCCCGCCACCGGGTGCGTTCGCCGAGCGCGCGCACGTCGGTGAAACCGAGCGCGCGGAAGCGGTCGACCATCGTGAAGTTGTGCGAGTCGTTGGCCAGCACCCGCACACCCGCGTTCCGGTCGGCGAGCCCCTTCAGCGTCGCCGGGTGCAGGTGGTCGCTGTGCCAGTGCGAGACCCACAGATGGGTCGCCGATGCCATCGCGTCCCAGGCGTCGGCGGGGGTCTCCCGCGCGAGCTCCCAACCGCCGCTGAACGCGTGGCCGTCGAGCCAGGGGTCGAGGAGCAGGCGCACCGGCCCGTGCTCGAGCACCACGGTCGCGTGGTTGAGCACGGTGATGTCGAGCGGCGTGCTCATTCGGCAGGCGCAGGGACGAAGCGGAGCGTCATCCGGTCGCTCTCGCCGATCGCTCGCATCGCGTCGGCGGTCTCTTCGCCGCCGCGGAGCACGGGCGGCAGCGACCACACACCCTCGGGGTGGTCGTGGGAGTCGTCCGGGTTGGCGTTGATCTCGGAGCGTTCGTCGAGGCGGAGACCGGCCTCCTCGGCCATTCGGATGACGAAGTCCTCCGAGAGGTAACCCGCCTCACCGGTCTCGGCTTCGGCGTGGTCGGCGGGGGCGCGGTGCTGGACGAGCCCGAGCACGCCGTCCGGCTTCAGCACGCGCACGATGGCGCCGAAGTAGGCGGCGATGTCGTGGTCGCGCCGCACCCAGTTGTGGAGCGTGCGCGGGAGGAGCACCAGGTCGACGCTGTCGTCGGGCACCTCGCTCATGAGGTCGCCCGCGTGGAGCTCGGCGCGCTGGACCTGGTCGTAGAGGCTCGGCTGCGAGTCCAGCATCGCGTTCAGGTTGCGGGCCATGTCGGGCAGGAAGCCCTCGCCCTCGGCGGAGATGTTGGCGACGATCAGCCGGCCGTCGCCACGGAGGTAGGGCGCGAGGACCTTCGTGTACCAGCCGCCACCGGGCCAGATCTCGACGACCGTCGAGCCGGGCGTCAGGCCGAAGAAGGCCAGGGTCTCCTTCGGATGGCGGAAAGCGTCACGGGCGCGCTCGTCGTCGCTCCGATGGGGACCGGCGAGGGCCGCGTCGAGGTCACCGCTGGGGAGCTCGAGCGCCTCGGTCTCGGCCGTCTCGGCGCCTGCGCTCGTGGGCTCCGCCGGGGGCTCCGTTCCGCCGCAAGCGATGGCCAGCGCGAGCATGGGGAGGGCGATTCGGTGGCTCATGGGCGCGGACAGTAGCGATTTCGGGGCCCGATGACACCCCGACACCCATGTGGGCCGGAGTGGGAGCTTGTGTCCCTAGACGGTCCCCCCTTTTGTCGTGAGACCATGCCATCCATGGACACTGCACCACTACACTCGTCGCGCGCGCTCCGGCGCGCACTCGTGCTCTCCCTCGCGCTCGCCCTGGTCGGACCGGCTTGCGGTGACGAGGGCGTCTCCTCCGAGGAGGACGCACGCGCGGCGTACATCGGAATGGATGGGGTGATCGCCAAGGCGCTCACCCTCGGAATGCAGGGCTTCAACGAAGCCAGCAGCGCGAACATCCCGCCCCAGTCGGGGACTGGCGACGTGATGGGCACCATCGACATCTCCGGTCAGGTCGACATGGGCGCCAGCGACAACAAGGGCCTCCGGCTCAACATCGCCCTGGTCGACTACCTGGACGAGATCCCCGAGCCGGACGAAGAGCTCATGGTCATCTACGACACCGACCCCGAGGCCGAGCTCCCCTACCTGCAGCTCAGCCTCCGGAACATCCCGGACGGCACGATCACCGGCACGCTCACCGGCGACTTCCTGATGACCGGGGACCTCGAAGGCGTCGTGACCCTGAACCTGATGCTCAGCGGCAACATCCAGGACGACGGCACCGGCGGCGTCGAGCGGGTGCCGGGGAGCATCACGGTGACCGGCACCGCGACCAGCGACGCGGGGACCTACGACGTGAACGTCACGATCTGACGTCGACGTTCGGCAGTCGGCGTCGGTTCTCGGAGTCGGCGTCGGTTCTCGGCGTCGGCTGTCGGTTCTCGGAGTCGGCTGTCGGTTCTCGGAGTCGGCGTTCGGTTTTCGGAGTCGGCTGTCGGTTCTCGGAGTCGGCTGTCTGTTCTCGGAGTCGG
>CAYXAP010000057.1:23658-62651 GCA_964462035.1 uncultured Sandaracinus sp. | reverse complement strand
CGGCGGTGTCGATGGGATCGACCAGGTAGCCACCGGCGACGCGGAAGCCGGGGAAGGTGACGATGGGCCAGCTGAAGGAGGCGAAGTAGAAGTTCGCCTTCGCGTAGATCGCTCCGTCGAGCACGGTCAGCGACCAGGGCACCTCCCGTCTCGTGTGACTTCGATAGGCGATGGCCGAGCCGCCGCCGAAGAGGAGGCGGTCGGTTCGCGTGACCGTCGGCTGGAGCGCGAGGGTGACGAAGTTGAGCGTTCCCTCGAGGCAGAAGCCGAAGTCCTCGGAGGGCACGCAGAACTGGAGCGAGATGCCCGCGCCGGCCGAGACCTTGAGGCCGACCGAGGAGCGGAAGAAGATCTCCGCGCTCGCGGGGTCGAAGGCGCAGGCGTAGTGGGCGGTCCGCGAGGCGGGGGCCGCCGCGAGCGTCTGGCTACCGGGGGCGTAGAGCAGCCCGGCGGCGTTCGGCGCCTGGGTCCAGAGCTCCGACACGCTCGTCGTGCTCGGCGGCGTGTAGGTCACCGACTGCGTACCGATCCGGTCGGCGAGCTCTTCGTCGTTGGAGAGCCAGCGGTACGAGGTGCGCATCGCCGCCATGCAGCGGGCGCGGTTGAAGCCGTCACCCAGGCACTGCGGGTTCGGGTGGTAGTAGGCGAGCTGCGCCCCGGACCAATACTGCGAGGCGCCGTGGGCGCTGGTGGCCGCCTGGAGCGCCGCGCCCTCGGCGGCCGAGCTCGGTTCGGCGAGTCGGCCACCGCGCACGTAGCAGTCGAGCGCGGCCGCCTCGAGCGTCGCCTGTGAGCTGGCGACCTGCACGCACTGGCT
Source organism: uncultured Sandaracinus sp. (assembly GCA_964462035.1). Taxonomy (GTDB): domain Bacteria; phylum Myxococcota_A; class Polyangia; order Polyangiales; family Houyiibacteriaceae; genus UBA1660. The sequence goes on along the minus strand of CAYXAP010000057.1, from coordinate 61,834 downwards.
GGAGCCGATGCACGGGTAGGCGTCGGCCGCTGACGGCCTCGCCTGCAGCGTGATGATGGCCGCGAGCCCGATGCCGGCGCTGGCGGAGAGGATGATCTCACCCGGGATCGGACCGATCTGGATCTTCTGCTTGTAGCCAATCGCCAGGCCGAGGCCGTCGATGCCGGCGTAGCGGCCTGTCTGCCATTGCTGCTTGAGCACCGAGCCCGGTGGGGTACCGGTCAGGGTGTTGAGCGCGTCGCGGATGCGGTTCCACGGCGGCGTGAGCGTGAGGGTGACCGGCGTGGTCTCGTCGCCGGGCGTCGGCGTGGCGGACCCGGAGTTGCCGTCCATCATCGGGTCGATGGCCATGAAGCCGAGGATGTTCCCGCTCATGGCCGCCTGCGCCGATTGGTTCATGCGCGTCAGGTCGAGGTCGTAGCTGTAGAAGCTGCGGCCGAGGTTGCCGGCGCCCATCGCGGCGCCGCTCTGGGTCTCGCGACACGAGCGCCCGGTCGGGTCCGGCGTGCCGTCGGCGTTCAGGCAGGCCCGCTCCGAGTCGCTGTCGCTCGAGCCGCTCATGCGGGCGTCGCCGGAGGTGCGGTTGGTCGCCTGACCGCTGAAGTCGGAGTTGCCGACGGGGATCTGGCTTCGGTTGAGTCGGTCCACGGTGACCATCAGCGGCGTCGACGCGATCAAGCACCCGGACGCCCACTGGCGGTACTGGTTCAGGGGCGGCGGTTGCGGCGAGCGGAACCAGAACTGGTCCCGACTGCGCAGCTCGATGCGGTTGCCGGAGGTCGAACCCAGCCAGTTCCGATCGCCATAGTCGCTTCCGCCGTAGGGGGTGAAGAGCCGGCCATCGGCAGTGTCCGAGCTCTTGATGCAGTAGCCGATGTGATAGGCGCGGCTGTTGCCATGGATCGCGGGGTCGACGTAGAGCGCCGAGCTCGGGTCGTAGAAGAGCTGCCTCGTGCTCGCGTTCAGCTCGATGTCGCGAGACACGACCGAGCCCGTGGTCGCCGGGACCTCGTTGAGCGGGATGCTCGCGATCTCCGGATGCGGCAGTCGCTCGCCCACTCGGTCCGCGGGCCAGAGGAAGACCTTCGCCGTGTAGTCGAGACCGGCGCCCTCACGGTTGAACGTGTAGGGGCTCACGTTGGTCGGCGGGTCGTTGTCGCGGTACCAGCCGATGTCGATCGCGACGGAGGGCGAGCGATTGGGCAACGAGGTCACCCCGACGCTCGCGGTGCGGACGGTGAAGTCGGTCGGACCGACGTGGATGACGGTCGGGTAGACGAAGGAGCTGAACTCGTAGGTCGAGTCGAAGGCGGGTCGTCCCAAGGTGTCCGGCCGGAGCAGGATGCGCTGGTTCAGGTAGCCCCAGAGGTCGAAGGCTTCGTCGTCGGCGTCCCAGTAGAACGACGGCGGGTTCGGCGCGCACACGTGGTCCGTCCCGAGCGGGGCCGCGGCGGTGTTGCCCTCCATGTCGTAGCTCACGAAGACCCGCGTCGAGCTCCAGCCGTACGAGCCGGCCACGTTCGGGTCGTCGCTCGCGTTCGGCGTGTAGCGGTTCGGGTCGGTGGTGTTGCGCACCACGTTCGCCCGCCGCGCGAGGTCGGCCTCGACGTTCGGGTTCACGCCGCCGACGCTGGCCAGGTCGTCGTGGTGGAAGCAGCTCGCCGGGATCTCCTGCGTGAGCTCGAGGTGGACACCGGTGCGCCCCTCGAGCGGCTCGCGCTCGCGATCGATGCGGTCGCGGCCGGCGTCCAGGGTCCCCAAGACGCAGCGGAAGGCGTGCACCTCGCCACCGCCGCCGACGAAGCGGTCGGCGAGCCAGACCGTCGCCCGCGCGTTCTCCGGCACGTCGGTGTCCGCGGTACCGTTGAAGTAGAGCATCGCGTCGAAGTCGTAGGACGCGCCCATCTGTAGGGTGGTCCCGTCCGGTGCACCCGCGTCGAAGCGGGTCGGGTGAAAGCTCGCGCGGCCGACCTTCGGGAGGATCACCTCGGGGATGGTCGCGTCCGGCACGCAGTTGAGCGCCTCGTCGCGACGTTCCTGGCCATGGCAGAAACGCGGCACGCAGGCGCTGCGCTCCGGCAAGACCTCGGCCTCCGGCTCCCGCGCACAGCTCAGCGAGAGCATGCGCCCGTCGCCCTCGGCGAGCGTCGCGGTGCGGACGAGGACCGCGCCCTCGTCGGCGGGGTCGGTCTCGCCACAGTTGTAGCTGATGGTGGCCGCGCCCGAGCACTGCACGGCCTCGCTGCACGACTCGTCACCGCTGCACGCCCGGCGCAGCTGGTTGGTCGCCTGGCGGGACGCGAGGCTCTCCGCGTCGTCGGCGCAGACGACCGAGGCGATGTCGAGCGTGTCGCGGCTCGGGAGCAGGCCCGCTTCCGACTGGAGCTGACTCGAGAGCGTCCGCGGCGGGTGGGTCTGGAAGTTCCAGCCCACGTAGCCGTCCGGGCACTCGATGGTCTCGTCGAGACCGTAGCGGCGCTCCTCGGCCGTGTCGGCGGCGCAGCTGACCAGGAGGGCGAAGAGCGCCGTGGTGCCGAGGCTTCGCGGGAGGGTTCGGTGACTCATCTGCTGACGCCTCATTCCGGCACGCATCGGAGGACGACGCAGCCGTCTCCGCCTTCTTCGAAAGAGATGCTCGACGAACCCGCGGGTGGGTCGCCGCTGCGTAGACCGAGGCAGAGGCTTCGGTCCGGCGCGGTGGTGTTGGCGGGATCGCCATCGCCCGCTCCGTCCATCGACGAGAGGCCGGTCGGGAGCGTTCCGTAGCCACCGGCCTGGCCCGCGTCGCCGAACACCATCCCGCTGACGCCGCCGGGATCACCCGCGCCGCCACCGCCCTGCGACTCGGCGACCGTTCCGTCGGCGCCCGAGGCCATCGAGCCGGTGCCCGCGCCGGCGGAGCCCGTGCTCTGGCCTTCCTGCATGAAGCCCGCGCCGCCGCCGCCGGGGATGGCGAAGGAGCGCGTGGCGCTGCCGGTCTGTCGCACGGAGGTCAGGCCGCCGCCCGAGGCGCCGGCGTTGAAGTCGACGAAGTCCTCGTTGCTGGAGCTGGCGCCGCCGGACGCCACGGTCCCGAGGTTGCTCCCGATGCTGGCGGTGCCGGAGCCCACGGTGGTGTTGTTCCAGGCGCCGCCCTGCCCCACCCACGCGGTGAACACGTCGCCGGCGACGGCGCTGAGCTGGCCCGTCACGTACCCACCGGAACCGCCGCGCCGCTGGAAGACGTAGCTGAACGAGAACGGGTCCTCGCTGCCGCTGTTGCCGCCCGCGGCGCCCCAGGCCTGCACGTGCACCTGCGAGCAACCGCTCGGCACGGTGAACGATCCCGACGCCGCGACCCCGTCGGTCGTCGGCACGTGGATGACCGCTTTGCCGGCGCCGCACTGGCCGGTGCTGCCCGCGCAGTTGCCCGACGAGGCCCCGCAGTAGCAGTCGGCGTTCGCGCAGTCCGAGTCGAAGGTGCAGGTGGGTGGGCCCATGTCCGTGCCCATGTCCACGCCGCCGTCGATCGGGCCCCCGTCGCTCGTGCCGCCGTCGCTCGTGCCGCCGTCGCCCGTGCCACCGTCCATGCCCATCGCTGGCGTGTCGGTGACGCGACACTCGATGCCCGCGGTGAGCTCGCGATAGCTCCCGTTGAACGCGAGCGTTCGAACCGTGGTCACCGAGCTCGTGTCCCAGTAGAAGAAGTCGCAGACGACCTCGCGCAGTCCGTCCGCGGTCATGACCGGATCGGGCTGCCGCACCACCTCGAGCCGCGCCGAGGTGCGGAAGACGCCGAACGGAATCTGCCCCGTGGTGTTCACCGACACCATGTCGACCGTCCCGTCGAGGTCGCGGGTCAGCTCGAAGACGCTGCCGGCCGGCAACGTTCGGACGTCGAGCACGAGCTGGTTCGCGTCCTGACGGCAATCGAGGTCGTAGGAGACCGTGTAGCCGGTCGCCGTGCCGGAGGGTGTCGTCCGAAAGGTGCAGCCCGAGACCTGGGGCGGAAGCGTGCCCACCGCGAGCGAGTACTCGTACGCGCCGCCCAGGTGAACGCGGGTGGCCCCGAAGTTCGCCATGCTCGTCACCGTTCGCTCGGTCGTGACTCCGTCGAAGGTCGCGTCGATGCCCACCGCGGTGCCGTAGCGGAGCCCGAACACGTTCACATAGACCTGCGTGTCGGCCTGACAGGTGCCGTCGGTGCAGCGGCCGGTGTCGCAGTCGCTCCCCGCGTTGCACGCCGGCGAGTCCGTGAAGGTCGCGACGCAGGGCGAGCAGGTCGAGCCGCCGCAGTCGATCGCGGTTTCCTCGCCGTTGAGGATGCCGTCGGTGCAACCCGGGGCCGCGCAGATGCTCGGGCCCACCTCGGGACAGATGGCCCCGTCGACGCAGTCCGCGGTACCGATGCAGTACTGACCGACCGCGCAGCGAGCGTCGCAGCTACCGCCGCAGTCCACGTCGGTCTCGTCGCCGTTCTGGTAGCCGTTCGTGCAGGCGCCATCGAAGACCATGTCGCCGACCTGGACCACGCCGGTGTCCGGGTTCACCGAGATCCGCTGGTCGGTGCCGTCGCTCACGTACTCGTAGCGGATCTGATCGGGCAGCCCGCCCACGATCATCGAGACCGTCGTCCCGGCCGGCGCGCCCTCGACGTCCATGGTGACCGTCCCGTCGTCGCCGCGAGTGATCCGCACCTCGTCGGTCGGTCCATTCGTCGCGAGGGTCACCCGATCACTGCCGTCGCCGCTCCGCAGGGTGAGGTCGGTGCCGCTGCGGTTGGTGTAGGTGACGTCACCGTCTTCGGTGACGCTGAAGGTGTCGACACCCGTCGCGGTGCCGTCGATGCCACTCACCGACGTGGTGCGCCCGGGCTGGTGGACGGAGATGCTCGCGGAGCCCTCGGCGTTGGTGCGACCCGCCGCACCGGAGATGGTGAGGGTCATGTCGCGCTCGCCCTCGGGCTTGTCGCGCATGTCGTAGACGAACCAGCCGCGGGTGCGGCAGGTCGAGCAGCTCGAGGCGAGCGGCCGCACGATGCCCGCGGACTCGTCGATCTCGCCGCCGTTCACGCCCGCGGTCTCGCCGCCCACCTCGACGGTCACGCCGACCTCGCTCGAGTGAGCCAAGAGGAGATGCGGCGAGTCACCGGCGAAGGGCGCCGGCAGTAGCCCGAGGCGCTCGGAGACGGGCGCGAAGGTCAGCGGGTTGTCGTTCGTGGGTGTGCCTTCGTAGACGAGCGTTCCCTCGCCGGCGGGCACCTCGTAGCGCCAGGTGCCGTTCTTCGAATCGATCCGGACGAGGCCCTCTCGGTTCGGGACGTTGCCGTCGTAGACCCGGAGCCAGTAGAGGCCGCCGCCGTCTTCGTCCTCGTAGTAGCCGATCGGGACGAGCGCGTGGCCGTGGGCGTAGCTGCCGTCCTCCTCCCGGACCGCGATGGCGAGTCGGTAGCGCTCGGTCGCGTCGGGCGCGAGTGCCTCGGCGAGGAAGGGGATCACCTCGGACGCGTCGAAGCGCCGTTCGTTCACGACGCCCGCCACGTACTGCGTCGCCGACCAGTACGCGATCTCCGCCTGGAGCTCCGGGTTGCCGTCCAGTCGAAGCGCCGCGGCGTTGGCGCCACCGAGCTCTTCGGGGTCGACGTCGCCTCGCATCAGGAGCAGCGAGAGGATCGCCATGCCCTCGCTGCGGCCCTCCGCCAGCTGCTCGTTGACCGTCTCGATCCAGCCGAGAGCGGCTCCGGTCGCCGTGCACGGGAGCGCGCCGTCGATGCAGACCTCGTCCGCGCCGAACATCCGGGCCGCCAGGTCGCCCGTCATCTCCAGCCGGCCGTCGCCGGTGAAGTTGGTGAACGCGAAGGCGTGCTCCGAAAGGCGAAATCCGGAGTCGACGGAGGCCGGGGGACCATCGTCGCAAGCCGTGAGCGCCAGAAGTGCCGAGAGGAGGGGGGTGACCCTCGAACCCAATCTGATCACCAGTTTCCTCTACCACAGGATAATTACACAATCAATGATTGGGGACGCCTTGTCCCAAAAAATCGTACTGTAGGTGGGACACCCACCAGGGCGCTCAGGTAGGAATCTGGCTCCCATGCACGGACGTTCTATGGTGCGGGCCATGGGCCAGCTACGCATCCGAATGCCCGGAACCGTCGCCGTCCTCGGGCTGATCTTCGCCTGCAGCGAAGCCTGCGGGGGACCGCCGGACGAGGGAACGACGCCAAGCGGCGAGACGGTGGTCGCCGACGACGCCGAGCGCCCGGCGAGCTGTCCCGCCCAGCGCCCGGCCCCCGAGCCGCTCCCGAACGTCCGACCGGAGCACCGCACCCTCGCGTACTGGCTCGAGCAGAGCGAACGCTACGGCGACCCCGAGGCGGTGCTCATGTCGCCCGAGGCGGTCGACGCCCACAACCAGGCGCTTCAGCTCGGGGACGATCCGGTCGGACCGACGCCCCTCGGCCAGCCGGTCGACGCCGACGCGCTCCGCGCGGAGCTCGACGAACGGCTGAGCTGGATGCGGGAGAAGCTCGAGAGCGGCGAGTACCTCGACCGCGAAGGCGAACGGGTGACCGACCTGAGCCCCTTCGAATCGCCCTCGAGCGTCGACCCACGGCCGGAGCTGCGCGTCGCGCTCGCCAAGATCCCGCTGCGCTGCGGCCCGCGCACCGAGGGCCTCTACACGGCAGCGCTCGACCTCGACTTCGACCGCAACGCCTGCAGCACGCTTCGGCCGCAGGAGCCGGTCGAGATCCTGATGGCGGGCCCCGGCGGCATGAAGCTGGCGCGGAGCCGCTACACGCTCGGATGGATCGCGGCCGACGCGCTGCTCTCGCCACCGGTCCCGGCCGACCAGCGCGACGCGATCCTCGGGGTGCGGAAGGCGCAGCTCCTCGGCGAGACGCAGCTCGCCGGTCAGACGCTGCCGGCCGGCACCCAGCTCCCGATGATCGAGGAGCAGCTCGTGGTCGCGACCGGCGACGGCTTCACCCGCGTCGCCATGCCCGCGGACGCCTTCCCCACGCACCGCGCGCTCACCCGCAAGGCCGTGCTCGAAGCCGCGTTCGCCCTCGAAGGCGAGCCCTACGGCTGGGGCGGCCGCGACGGTCAGCGTGACTGCTCCCGCTTCCTGCTCGACGTCTTCGGCACCTTCGGCATCCAGCTCCCGCGACACAGCGCGCGCCAGGCGGAGGCGGGCACCTTCGCGGTCGACGTCGAGGAGCTCTCGGCGAACGAGAAGGCGCTGCTCCTCGAGAGCGCGAACCAGCAGGGCATCACCCTTCTCCACTTCCCGGGTCACATCGCCCTCTATCTCGGCGAGAACGCCGAGGGGGAGCCAATGGCGATCCACGCCTTCAGCGAATACCTGAACCGCTGCGAGGGGCTGACCAACGAGGCCGGCGAACCGCTCGAGACCGCGAACCGGGTGGACCGGATCACCGTCAGCGACCTCACGCTCGGCGAGGGCTCGAGCCGCACCGACTTCCTCTCGCGGATCACCAAGGTGACCGTGCTCGGCCCCTCCGCCGGGCCAGCGCTCCGGGGCGCGGCCACCATGCGACCGGCCGCGCCGATCACCCACCCCGGCGATGGGCACTGCGAAGATGGCCTCGACGCGGGGATCTTCCGCTCGCCGTGGCGGCCGAACACCCAGCAGCCGATGAAGGTGATGGTCACGCTCACGCACGATCCGGGGCCGGTGGACCTGGTGCTCTTCGGACCGAACGGCCAGCGGGTGGAGGCCGAGGTCCACGAGCTCGGCGGCCCGCCCTTCACCTATTGGGCGCAGGTGGACTCACCCGCCCGCGGTCGCTGGACCGCCGTGCTCGGCGATGGCCCGCGGCAGGTGGCCTGTGAGCACTTCGGTGTCGCGCGCGGCAAGCCCGCGCCCGAGCCGCGGCAGGCGGACACGCCCGCGTGGGATCCGATCTGGGCCTGGGAGCGCGACACCGAGAACCTCTACTCGGCGTTCGTCGAGCAGCTCTTCCGGGAGCCCGTCGGCGAGGACGTGACCTGGCCGAACCTGCAGGTGCTGCTGAACGATCCCGCGCGGAACCTGCTCCACGGTCACCGCAGCCAGGACGAGGAGAGCGCGCTCGATCTGGAGCCCGACTGCGCCGACCTGCCCTATTTCCTGCGCGCCTACTTCGCTTGGAAGCTCCGGCTCCCCTTCGCATGGCGGCAGTGCAGCCGCGGTCGCGGCGAGGGCCGGCCGCCCGAGTGCCCCGCCCGGCCGAAGTCGAACCTGGATCCGGTCACGTCGGTGAGCGACGTCGGCGCGTTCGAAGCCGTCATCCGCGAGCTCCGCTCGAACGTGCACTCGTCCACGCAGCGCACCGTGCCGCAGACGGATGCGAGCGACGTGTACCCGGTGCCCATCACCCGTCGCGCGCTGCGACCGGGCACGGTCTTCGCGGATCCCTACGGCCACATCATGGTGGTCGCCGGTTGGCAGCCGCAGGGGATGAACGACTACGGCGTGCTCATGGCCGCGGACGCCCAGCCGGATGGCACGGTCGGTCGCCGTCGCTTCTGGCGTGGGTCGTTCCTCTTCACTCCCGAGACCGAGAGCGCCGGCCCCGGCTTCAAGGCGTGGCGACCCGCGGTGTGGGACCGGGTGGAGAACCGGCTCGACTTGGTCTCGAACGCGGAGCTGGCGAACAGCCAGAGCTACACCCCCTTCTCCATGCAGCAATACGAGGGGAGCGCCGACGACTTCTACGACTCGGTCGAGGCGCTCATCAACCCACGGCCGCTCGAGCCCGCCTCGGTGCAGCGCTCGTTGGTCGACGCGCTCGAGGAGAGCGTGGTCCGGCGCGTGGTCAGCGTGGACAACGGTGAGGGCTGGGTCCGGGACCACCCGGGCCAGACCATGCCGATGCCCGATGGCTCGGCCATCTTCCAGACCTCCGGTCCGTGGGAGGACTTCGCTACCCCGAGCCGTGACATGCGGCTCCTGATCAGCCTCGACGCGGTCGTCGGTTTCGCCGACGCCGTCCGTCGCTCACCGGCTCGCTTCGGTCTCGACGCGGACGACGTCGACGCGACCCTCACGCAGCTCCGCGAGGTGCTCGCCGAGGAGCTCGGCAACCGAAAGTTCACCTACACGCGCAGCGACGGCGCCAGCCAGGAGCTGACGCTGCAGCAGGTGGTCGACCGCACGGAGGCCTTCGAGATGGCCTACAACCCCAACGACTGCGTCGAGATCCGCTGGGGCGCTCCGGAAGGCTCCGACGAGTACCGGAGCTGCCGTCGCCATGCGCCGCGCGCGCAGCGGGCGAAGATGCGCGAGTACCAGCACTGGTTCGACACGCGCCATCGCCCGCCGCGCTGAAGAGTCAGAGTCTCACTGAAAATAGCGGGGCAGATCGTCTCGCCCGCTCACGTCGATCGTGGCGAGACGGGGCCGGCGGACCGGCTCTTCCCGGTGAGAGGTCGGCCCGCACGTTGCACCCGATCCAGGCATGGAACGGACACTCGCCACGCTCGCCCTGATCCCCGGCCTCCTGCTCGTCGGCTGCGACGACGAGCCCGTCGAGGGTCTGGACGAACCCATGTTGCCCTACGCCGAAGCCATCGCGGAGGAGACGATGGAGGCCGCCGAGCCGCCGCCCGAAGTGGACGGTGTGCCCGGCGTGCGGATCGCGATCCCAGCCCGCATGAAGGCCGCCGTCTCGGTCACCCCGGTGGCGACGGACGTCGAATGCCCCGGCGCGATGGTCACCTTCGCCGAAGGCTCCGCCGCCCTGAGTGACGGCGCCCGCGGCGTGCTCGACGACTTCGCGGAGTGCGTCAACGAGACCGCGGAACCGGAAGCGTTGACCGTGCGGATGGAGCTCGACCCGGCGCCCGTCGAGGACTTCAACGAGACGCTCGCGACGGAGCGCGCGACCGCCGTCGTCGCCTACCTCGGTAGCCGCGACGTGGACCAGTCGAACTTCGGCGTGGTCGCCGTCGGCCCGGAGGGCAGCGAAGAGATGCCGCGGCTCTACCCACCGACCAGCGGTAAGCGCTGACGCGCTTGCTACACCCAGGACGCGAGGTACACGACCTCGTGGTCGTCGTAGGACTGGACGCGCACGAACACCCGATGGGCGGTGAGTGAGAGACTCTTCTCCCACCACCCCTGCCAGCTGTTCCGGAAGTAGGAGTGGCGGCAGAACGGGATGCCGAAGCACTCCATTCGCGCGTCCTTCGGCCCCTGGCGCGTGATGCGCGCGTTGGCGCCCTTCAGCACCCGCTTGATCACCTTGTGGCTCTGGGTGAGCGCTCGATCCGGAGCGACCGCGCCGGCCACGCGCATCGCCCGCAGGAGCGTCTTGATGTAGCTGCCCTGGAGCTTGGCGGCCGACCGCTCGCCAGCGGCGACCTGCGCCTCGACGTCCGGGATCAGCTCGCTCATCGCGGCGTAGTGCACATGGCCCACGTCCAACGGCAGCCATGCGCTGACCGAGAGCTCCGCCAAGACTCCCGGATGCTCCGCGTAATGAGCGTCGTAGGCGTCGCGCAGACCGAAGTCCTCGAGCAACCGACGCGCGTTGACGACCAAGCTCCCGCGGAGGTGGGTGCACGGTCCGACGTTCGGCTGAGGCTCGAGGATGATCTCGCCGACCATCCCATGAGGATACCCCCTCGGCCGAGGACGGGAGGGGATCGATCCGCGCCTCAGATCTTGCCGCGGAGGAGCGAGCTCGTGACGTGCTTGCCGTAGCCGGCCACGGTCCGGCCCAGGGTGCGCAGGTCGAGCGTGCTCAAGAGCGTGTCGGCGAGACCGAAGGGGAGCATCGACGGGATCGGCCCCCGGCTGTACTCGAGCATCCACGCGTGGTCGGGGATGCGGTAGCCCTTCACCTGGCCGTCGCCGAGGTACGCGGTCGAGCCCGGACCGTAGGTGGTCCGCTCGGTCTCGCCCTCGAGGTAGCACCACATCTCGCCGTCGAAGACCCAGTCGAAGACCTCGGTGGCGTAGCGGCCGGAGTGGCCTTCGGTGCCGATGGGGCTGCCGAAGAGGATGATGTACTCGGTGATCGACGCGTGGAGGAAGGTCATCTGACCCATGGCGCCGCCGGCGTTGTTCATCATCCACTTCCGAGGACCGGCGTTGATGTGCGTCGGGTACTCGCGCGCGAGCGCCGCGGTGACCGCGTCGAAGGCCTCTTCTTTGGAGCCCTTGCCCACACCCTCGGCGGCACAGCGGCCGAGGACATCCGGATCGAAGACGAACGCCATGTCCCGGTGATGGGCCATTCAGCGCGGCGTGACAAGCGGATGACTCACGGCACGGACGTGCATCCGGGGAACATGCGTGTACACAGGATGATCTGAGGTCCGCGCGAGTGCGTGAGAATCACTGCGTTTCATGTCTGGCGTGCTTCTCGCTCGACGGGTCCGGCATGCAGATACCTCTCATCGTCCTCGGCGCGATGGTCGCCATGATGGTGGTCGAGCGATGGCACCCGGCCAGCGACCTCCCGAAGGTCCGCGGCTGGTGGGTGCGCGCGCTCGGCGCCAGCGCGGTCCAGGCAGCGGTGGTCGTCTTCGCCGCGCCGCTCTGGGAGCCGCTCATCCAGGCGCATCCGCTCGTCGACCTGCGCTCGCTCGACCCACGCCTCGGCGCGCTCGTCGGCTACCTCGCCATCACCTTCGTCTACTACTTCTGGCATCGCGCGCGCCACGAGGTGCCGCTGCTCTGGCGGGCCTTCCATCAGCTCCACCACAGCCCGGCGCGCATCGAGGTGGTCGCGAGCTTCTACAAGCACCCGGCCGAGATCGTCGCCAACGGTGTGCTCTCCAGCGCGGTGCTCTACGGTCTGTGCGGCCTCTCGGTCGAAGCCGCCGCGAGCGCGACGCTTCTGACCGGACTGGCCGAGCTCGTCTACCACTGGAACGTCCGGACGCCGCGGTGGATCGGCTACTTCTTCCAGCGGCCGGAGATGCACCGGCTCCACCACGCCGAGGGCGTGCATCGCTACAACTACTCGGACCTGCCGCTCTGGGATCTGCTCTTCGGGACCTTCCGCAACCCGGCGGTCCAGGACGCGCCCACCGGCTTCGGCGGTGACCGGGAACAACGGCTCGGCGAGATGCTCATCGGCCGAGACGTCCAGGCGGAGGCGAGCCGATGACCCGCGACGGCCGGTGGGCGCTCCTGATCCTGATCCTCGGCTCGCTGCAGATGGTCGGCGACGTGCTGAACGTGCCCGCGCTCGTCGGGCTCGGAGCGGCGAGCCACGTGTCCCCCGCGCCGAAGGTCTTCACCACCGTCGGCGATGTCGAGCCCTTCAGCGCGACCTTCGCGCTCGAGCTCGAGGAGCCGGATGGCAGCGTCCGACACGTCCCGCTGGATCGCGCCCACTACGAGCGGCTCGAAGGTCCCTACAACCGGCGCAACGTGGTCGGCGCGGTCGTCGCCGGCGGTCCGCACCTCCACGAGAGCCCGCACGTCGGACCGATGATGGAAGCCGCCGCGCGCCACGCGCTCTGCGGCCACGCGCCCATCCTCCGGGAGCTCGAAGGAGACCGAGAGCGCCCGCCGATCATTCGCGCCACGATCGTGCAGACCGCCACGGACGGCGCCGTGACCCGCTGGAGCCTCTCGTGCTGAGCACCGCCACCGAGCCCCGCCCGAACCGACACGCGCTGGACTGGCGCCTCGCCATCCTCGGCGGCTACCTGGCCTATCACCTGGCCGCGCTCGTGCCCTGGGCGGGTGAGCTCTTCTCCCGCGACGGCATGCTCCCCCAGGGGACGCTGAGCCCTCTGATCCACGCATTCCCGAACGTGCTCGCGCTCCACGACGGCTGGCTCTTCGCGACCCTCTTCGTCGCGAGCGGCGCCATGGCGGCGACGCTCCTGGCGCTCGGGGTGCGGCACCGGACCATGGCCGTCTGGTGTCTGTTCGTGCTCGCGTGCGTGTTCGGCCGGAACCCGCTGATCCGAAACCCGAGCCTCCCCTACGTGGGTCTGGCGCTCCTGGCCGTCATCGCGACCCGCGGCCAGCGGGTCCCGTGGCGGGTCGTGCGCGTGCTCTGGATCCTGCTCGCGGTGGGCTACGCCTACTCGGGGCTGACCAAGCTGGCCGCGCCTTCGTGGCTGGACGGGAGCGCCTTCGAGCACGTGCTCGCCAACCCGCTGGCCCACGCCCACGCGGAGTGGCTGCGCGCCCTGCCCTCACCGTTGCTGGCGCTGGCCACCTACGGCGCGCTCGCCCTCGAGATCCTCTTCCCGCTGCTGGCGCTCTCGGAGCGGGCGAGGCCCTGGACCTGGCTGGCGATGACGGCGCTGCACCTCGGCCTCCTGCTGCTCATCGACTTCGCCGACCTGACCCTCGGGATGCTGGTGATCCACGCCTTCGTCTTCGACGAGCGGTGGCTACGGCGAACGAAGCTCGCGCCGACGGGAACAAGTGCGCCCGCTGCGGCGTAGAAGGATCCATGAACGAACGCCGGCCGCTCCGACTCCTCACTGCCTCGGTCGCGGCGCTCGCGACCGGCTGCCTCGGCTGGGCCGCGGCTGGCTTCCTCGAAGGCAACCACGGTTGGCTCCCCGCCTGTGGGGCCGTGCTGGTCTTCTACGCGACGGTCACCTACGGGCTCTTCAGCGGCCGGCTCTGGGCGCCGGCCCTCGCCCAGGGAGCCGCGCTCTTCGGCGCGGCCGCGTTCGGACAGTCGGCCTGGGCGCTTCAGAGTCTGATGCCGCTGATCTCCGCGGGCATCGGCATCCACGTGCTGCTCGGGCTCCTCGCGCTGGGTCTCGACGATGGGCTCTCCAAGCGCCAGCGCTGGTCACTCCGATTCGCGGGAGCCGCGCTCGTGCCCGCGGCGCTCTTCGCGCTCGCGCCGGAGCAGGCCGGCGGAACGATGGTCGCCGTGCTCGTCGGCGCCGGGCTCGCGTGGCTCGGCGCGCTCGGCGTCGCCCGCGGCCGCACCTGGGGCCTGCTGGCCGCGTTCGTCGGCGCGCCCGTGCTGGCCACCGCCGTCTGGTACGCCCCCGAGCTCAGCTACTTCGACGCCCAGCACTTCATGGTCGATCAGCCGCTCCTGCCGCTGATGCTGAACGTGCTCGGTCTGGCGGCCGCGGCCGGCGCGCTCCTCGCCGTCGCTCCCTACTTGGGTCCGATCGCGCGCTTCCTCCGCGGACGCTGAGCGGCTCGGCTACTCTCCGGCCATGGGGGCTCGACATCGCTGGTGGCTGCTGATCGCCCTTTCGGCGTGCTCCGGTCAGCCATCGACGAGCGAGCCCGCGCCACCAGCCCCCGAGCCAGCGGAGCCCCGCGCCACCGACCCCGCGTCGCTGGTGGGTCGCTTCGAGAGCGAGCCCCTCTGCCTCGTCTTGCTGGCGAACGGCGACGTCGAGCTGATCCTCAACCGCCGACCCAAGCTCCTGGTTCTCGGACGTGCGGCTCGCGAGGGCGAGACGCTACGGCTCGAGGTCGAGCGCATCTGGTCGGCGCGCTTCCTCAGCCGCTGCCGCGAGCACCACGAAGCCGGCCACTGGGAGGAGAGCACCCGCGCCCTGGGCGTGGAGCTCCGCCCGGGATCGACCGTGGCGCTGCGGATGGAAGTGGACTCGAACGACCACCTTCGGCTCTGCGCCGAGACCTGCGAGACGCTGACCCGTGCAGCGCAGCGACTCCCACGCGCGTGGGCATCGGAGGACCGGCTCCCGGCGGAGCGCGCGGCGCTCGATCCAGGCTCGCTCCTTCAGCTGGAGATCGGCGAACGGGCCGAGCTGAGGTACGTGAAGCCGGGAGGCAGCGTGGGCCTCGCCTGGGGCGCCTCGACGGTCACGGACACGGCCGAGGGCTTCCTGGTCACCTTTCGACCCGAACGGGTCGAGGAGCCCACCCCCGACGTGCTCGGCGCGCCGCTCGTGACCGGAACCGAACGCCGCTTCGCCATCGAGCGCCACGCCGGTCAGCGCATCGAGGTCCGCGGCGAGGGCTGCCGAAGCCCCGGGTGCAGCACGACCCTGGAGCGCTACTTCGACGCCCACGCGTACGCGATCGAGTAGGGCTATCCGACGTAGCGTGCGCGCGGTCGCAAGATGCGTCCGTCGGTGCGCTGCTCGCGCGCATGGGCCAGCCAACCGGCCATGCGTCCGACCGCGAAGATGGCCTGCGCGCCCTCCGCGCCCACGCCGAGCGCATGACCGAGTGCCGTCAGCCCGAGGTCGAGGTTCGGCGGCTCGTAGCCCACCGCGGCGGCGGCCTCCGTGAGCGCCCGCGCCGTGCGCACGGCCTTCCGCCGCGGCGCGAGAGCCTCGGCCTCCGCCAGCAGGAACGCGCCACGCGGATCGCCGTCGGCGTAGAGCGGGTGTCCGAAGCCGGGCAGCGACGCCATCTCACCGCGGCGTATCCACGAACGCACCGTGCCCTCCGCACGATCGGGGGTCGTCGACTCGAGCAAGACGCCGACGTGACGGGACTGGCCGCCGTGGCGGCCACCGGTGTGGGTGCTGAGCGCCGCGAGGACGATCGCGAAGGGATCGGCGCCCGCCGATGCGGCGACCCGCGCCGCGAAGGTGCTCGCGTTCAGCTCGTGCTCGGCGCAGAGCACCAGCGCCCGGTTGGTGGCCGCGGTCGATCGCGCGGTGACCCGTCCACCCAGGGCGGCCAGCATGCGCTCGGCGAGGCTGCCTGACTCGGGGACGGCGGTCGGTTCGTCCGCGAGGAGCGCGACCGCCGGCGCGACGAGCTTCGGCCCCAGCGCGTCGACCATCGAGAGGTGTTCGCGCGCGGCACGCCACGCGGCCAGTCGGGCGAGGAAGCGGGGAAGGCGTTCGCCGCCGATCGGCGGCAGGATGGGCGAGGGCGACGGAGACCACGACGCGTCGGGCCGGAGTGCCCCGTCGAGCAGGAGGTCGGCGACACGCTCGTAGGCGACGTCGCCCTCGGCGAGCTCGGTGGCCAGATGGCCGCGGTAGCTCGGTCCCTCGGGGAGGATCGCGCAGATGGCCGTGTCGAGCACCGGCTCACCCCAGTCGAGCGCGCCCGCGGCGACGGGCCCGTGCCCACTGCGCGCGCGGGCCCTGTCCCGGAGTCGCATCACGTCCTCGACGGCGTAGCGACGCTCGCGGCTGTCGGGCACCGGCGCGCTGCGGATTCGTCCTTGGCTCACGTAGGAGTAGAGCGTCCGCCGCTTCACCTTCAGGATCGCGCACGCGCGCCGCGCATCGACCCAGTGTGTCCAGACTTCCTCCGCGCCCATGAGCGGACGATGCCGCGAAGCTCGTCGTTCGCAAAGCCCCGTGAATCGGTAGACTCGGGGAGTGGACAAGGTCGCCATCCGAGACGCGCTCGTGGCGCGGCTGCGCGCGGAAGCGGACAAGGCCCGTGCCTCGGCGGACGAGACCCGCAAGGGCGCGACCCACGAGGAGAGCCGCGCCGAGAACGACAAGGACACCCGCGGGCTCGAAGCGAGCTACCTGGCACGCGGCCAGGCCATGCGGGTGGAAGAGCTCGAAGAGGCGATTGCACGCGTCCGCGTGATGGAGATCCCCGCCTACGACGAACGGCCCATCGGCATCGGCGCGGTCATCGACGCGGTCATCGACGAAGAAGACGAGCGCACCTTCTTCCTGGCGCCCGCGGGTGGCGGCGAGAAGCTCGAGGTGGCCGGGGCCGTGCTCCACGTGGTGACGCCCGCGTCACCGGTCGGGCGCGCGCTCGTGGGCAAGCGGGCGGACGCCGAGCTCGAGCTGAAGATCGCGGGGCGGGTCCGGCTCTACGAGATCCTCGAGGTCCGCTGATGTGGGGAGCTCTGCTCGCGGTCGCGGCGCTCGCCTTCGTCGTGGTCGCGGTCGGACTCTGGCAGAGCCGGCTGGGCGCGCGGGTCCGCGAGGACCTCGTCGGCGCCGAGGTGCTCCACCGAGAGGAAGCGGTCCGAGCATCGCTCGCACACCGTGCGCGACTCGCGGCCGGCAGCCAGTCGATGACGGGAGAGCTGGTGGTGACGGACCGCGCCGTCGTCTTCTTTCGTCGCTCTCGAGTGCTGAGCCTGCAGCCCATCGTCTTCATTCGCGACGCACGGACGCCACGCTTTCGCGGCCGCGGCATGATTCGGCTGGTGCTCGACGGTCGCCCCAGCCTCGGCCGAAGCGCGATCGAGGGCGCACCCGCGGTGGTCCTCCGGGGAGTGCAGCACTCGGTGACCTTCACGCTGACGATCCGCACGGCGGACCGGGACGTTCTGATGGGCGCCTTGGACGCGTTCGCCTCGGGCGCGCGTCGGTAGTCGGAGTGGGAGCTCGGCGGCGTTCTCGGAGTCGGTCGTCGGAGTCGGTTCTCGGTTCTCGGTTCTCGGTTCTCGGAGTCGGAGTCGGAGTCGGAGTCGGAGTGGGATCTCGAGCAGCGCGACGCCGTGCGATCGAAGGTCGATTCACGATTCGACCTTTCGCGTCTCGGAGCTGCACCGAAGAGTGTCGTCGCGAGGTGATGCGATGACGAATGCAGGATTGGATGGCGTCGTGGTGGCGGAGACGGAGCTCTCCGGGATCGACGGCGAGCGCGGACAGCTGTGGATCGCCGGGCTGCCGGTCGCGGAGCTCGCGGCGCTCGGCTTCGAGGGCGCGAGCGCTCGGCTGATGGCGACGGTCGGCGCCGACTGGAAATCGGCGCGGCTCGGGGAGGCGCGCGTAGCGGCCTTCGACGCCATGGGCCGTTGGGGGGACGCATTGGACTCCGTCGACGGCGTCACCGCAGTGCGGACCGCGCTGGCGCACGCACCCGACGACCCGGAAGCGTTGGTGGGCACCGCGGCAGTGGCGGCGGCGAGCTGGGTTCGTCGGCGCGCGGGGTTGGAGCCGGTCGCGCCCGACCGATCGCTCGGCCACGCCGCGGACCTGCTGCGGATGATGGGGGGCGAGGGCCGCGACGAAGCCGTGACCGCGCTCGATCGCTACCTGTGCACCGTCATCGACCACGGCCTGAACGCGTCCACGTTCACCGCGCGTGTCGTGGCCTCGACGGAGGCGAGCGCGGGTGCGTGTGTGGTGGCCGCCGCGGGGGCGCTCTCGGGCCCCTTGCACGGCGGGGCGCCGGGGCCGGTGCTCGACATGCTCGACGCGATCGGAGACGAGTCGCGGGTCCGCCCGTGGTTGGAGCGCGAGCTCGATGCCGGTCACCGGATCATGGGCATGGGTCACCGTGTCTATCGAGTGCGGGACCCGCGCGCGCCGGTGTTGCTCGAGGCGCTCGAAGGGCTCGGCGACGACCCGCGCGCGCGGCTGGCGCGAGCCGTCGAAGCGGAGGCGGCACGGCTGCTCCTCGCGCGCAAGGGACGGCCGATGGCGGCGAACGTGGAGATGGCGACGGCGCTCTTGCTCGACGGGCTCGGCGTGCCGCGCGAGGCGTTCACGGCGGTGTTCGCGTGCAGCCGGATCGTGGGCTGGCTGGCGCACGTGGCGGAGCAGCGACGGGTGGGGAGGATCTTGCGGCCGCGGGCACGGTACGTGGGTGTCGCTGCCTGAGGGTTCGGGCTGTGCGGAGTGTTTGAATTCCCCGCTCGGAACGCCTTTGGAAACAGGGGGATGCGGGAGGGGGGAGTGTCCCCAGGGTTAAAGGGTGACGCCCGGGTCGCGTGGCGGCCCGGGCGTCGGTGGGTGGGTGGTGTCTGTCAGTGGGTCACGACGACGGCCCAGCTGGCGATGGCGCCGGTGTCGATGTTGGCGTTGTCGACGACGGTGAGGACCCACTCGCCCGAAGGGTCGCCCTCGAAGGCGTTGCCGGTGGCGTCGAGCGGGACGCTGAGGCTGAGGTCGTCGTCGCTGCCGCCCTCGCGGCTGTGGAGGGTCCAGCTGCGGTCGCCGTGCGCCACGGTCACCTCGAGGTCGCCCACGTAGGTGTGGGTGATCTCGGCCTCGATGGTCACGGTGCCCTCGGTCGCGGTGACGGTGGCCACCGACGCGACGCCGTTCGGGTCGTTGTCGGGGATGTCCACGCCACCCTGACCGGCGAAGCGCTCGGTGGTGGGCTCGGTCGGCGTGACCGGGGTCCCGTCCTCGGTGCCGAGGGTGAGGGTCCAGCTCTCGAGGGTGCCGAGGTCCTGCCCAGCGTTGTCGCTGACGTGCAGGGTCCAGGCGCCGTTCGGGTCCACACCCTCGAAGCCGACGAGAGGGAAGGTGCCGCGAACGTCGTCGTCACTGCCGCCCTCGCGGTTGTGGACGCTGCGGCGAATGCCGCCGTGCTCGAGCTCGACGAGGAGGTCACCCGCGTAGGTGTGGGTGATGGCCAGGTCGACGCTCACGCTGCTCACGACGCCGGTGCCGCCGGTGATGGTGGCGACGCTCTGGATGCCCATGGACTCGTTGTCCGGGATGGCGATGGCGCCCTGGCCCTCGGCGACGAGCGCGTCGGCCGGGCTGACGGGCACCTCGGGGGCGCGGCTCATCTCGACGAGCATGCGGACGTCGTCGATGTCGAGGTTGGGGACCGAGGAGCGGGTCAGACGACGCGGGTTCCAGAGGAAGTCCGGGTGGTCGTTGCGACTGCGGCCGGTCCACTCACCGCCGATGATCTTCCCGTCGGCGTCGACCTCGAGGATGTAGGTGTAGCGGCTGGTGCGGGTGTAGCGGTTGGTGTCGGCCGGGGTCTTGCTGGCGGACGACTCGGTGACCCACTTCACGGAGAGGCCGACCTCGTAGAGGAACGCGGCGTCGTCGTTGTAGGTGTAGGTGTCGCCGGTCAGGCCGAGGAGCTCGTTCGCGCGAGCGACGTCGATCTCTTCCTGCTTGGTGACCTCGTAGCCGATGACGGGCTGGTTCCAGACCTCGTAGTCGGCGGTCTTGTCGAAGGCGAAGCCCCGGCTCTGCATGCCCAGGTAGTTGGTCACGATGACGTGGAGCGCGCCCGGGTTGCTGTCGCGACACTCGACGTCGACGGCCCGGCCGTGCTCGTCGCGCTCGACCTCCGTGTCGCCGGAGCCGACGTTGCATCGGCCGCCGATCATGTCGGCCGGCGCCCGGTTGTAGGCGGCGATGAGGAGAGCCTCGAGGTCGCCGACGTGGAACTCGACGCCGTTGTAGGTCACCGAGCGCATCGGGCGGTCCTCGAGGAGGGCCGCCGGAACCCAGGCGTGGCAGAGGCCCCACCACGTCTCGACGTCCCAATCGCCCTCCGGGCGCCCCTCGGCGTCGATGGCCATCTGGCGGTCACGGCCGTTGCCCATGTTGTTCGAGATGTGGGTCGCGAGCGGACCCTGCTGCGAGTAGTAGTCGGTGTCCCAGTCGTCGCCGGGAGTCGGGCTGTTGCGGTCGAAGGGACGCAGCGCGTGGAACTCGTCGGTCGGCGTCCAGCCGTTGAAGGCCTGGTCGTACTTCTGCGCGGGCGAGAGCTCGCCGCTGGCCCAGCGGGCGTTGATCGAGTCCTCGTAGGTCGGCCAGTAGGTCGACGCCCACGACTCGCGCTCGGCGGTGCCGCCGAGGGGAAGGTCCTCGAGGTAGTAGTCGAACTCGCCGTCGAAGCGCTCGGGGCTACCCCGCCAGTCCCAGCGGTCTTCCTTGCCGCCGGCGACGTCGTCGGAGAGGCCCTTGTCGCCGGGGTCGGCGGGCGCCGAGGCGCAGGCCGTCGCGAGCGCGAGCATGAAGGGGGCAATCTTGCGGGTCATCGTCGTTGTCCTGTGGTCTTCCCCGGCGGACCGGGTGTGAATGACCCCTACCTACGCACACACCGTGCCGACATGTAGGACAGCTCTTTTCCCAATGATTCCGTGAGCGACATTCTGGAAGTGGCAAGTGCAGTGGCCGGGCCACGGACCCCTGGCGACTCCTACCCCCACCACCGGTGAGAAAAATCTCGTCCTCGAAGGGAAGAAAGACCGAGCCCCTACGTAGGCTGGGTGTCGCTCCGGGGAGGGAGCGGCCATCCGCGCGGGGGAGCGTGGATGTACGAAGCGCCGCTCGGAGTACCGAGCGGCGCTTTGCCTATGTGGGGCTCCTGTTCGGCTTGGTGCTGCCGCGCGCTTCGAGAAACGCAGACGTAGACGCTGGGCTACTTCGCGCTTCGAGGGGGGACGCTCTTTCGATCGTTCGCGTTCGGCGGCACGGCCCGAGCGAGCCCAATGAGATGACTCGAAAGCAAGAGATCCAAAGATCGTCCCCGCTGTTCGTCGGCGGCCGCCTGCGCGAACGGCTCCGATGACCAATCAGATGAGCTCGATGCGGCACTCCTCGTCGCAGCCGTCGCCGGGGGTGGTGTTCCCGTCGTCGCACTGCTCGTCGTTCTCGATCTGCACGACCCCGTCGCCGCAGCTCGCGCCGACGTCCATGCAGCCGGGGGCGCAAGCGCTCGGTCCGGCGCCCAGGTTCAGTCCGTCGTCGCAGGTCTCGCCGAAGTCCTCCTGCACGATCCCGTCGCCGCAGAAGGGCGTGAGATTGCAGTCGGCGTCGCAGCCGTTGTAGTCGGCGCCGTTGTCCTCGCCGTCGTCGCAAGCCTCGTCGCTGGCGATCACCCCGTCACCGCAGGTGCTCTCGCAGACGCTCGGAGCTCGGTTGAAGTTGCCGAGCGTGAGGGTGTACTCGGAGCGCGTCGTGTGGCGCTCGGCCTGGAAGACGACCGCCTCGTAGATCCCGCCGACGTTCAGGTCGAGGGCCGAGAGACAGCCCACGTCGTTCATGTCCGGGTCCGCGTCGTCGCAATCGGAGAGCGTGATCGAGTCGGTCTCCGCGCCGTGGACGCCGCCGAGGTCGACGGCGAGCTTGCCGTTGATGAAGACCCAGACGTCGTCGTCACCAGTGAAAGTCAGCGTCTCGCTGCCCTCGTAGCGGAACCAGAAACGGACCTCGCTGGTGAAGAAGAAGTTGTCGTCTTCCGGTCCTTCGCCCGCGTTGTCCGAGAGCGTCTCGAAGCCCTCGGTCGGGAACCCAGCGGGCGCGCTTCCGTCGAGCGGCGACGAGAGCGGGTAGAACTCGCTGGTCGCGAAGCGGTAGGTGGTGGTGGCGCCCACCCGGTCGAAGGTCATCCCCTGAACCACCGTTCGGTTCCATTCGTCGTCGGAGCGGTACCAGAGCGCGAAGCTCGCATCGCTCTCGAGGCGCGTGGCGCTCGCGCTCCGAACGGGCACGCCCGACACGAGGTCCGACTCGACCATCCCGGTCTCCGCACCGTTGAAGCACTGGAAGTCCGGATGACCGTAGGGCGGCGTGGCGCCCGGGTCGCCCATCGTGGCCCGAGGCGTGATGTCCGAGTTCCCGTCCGCGCAGGCAGGGATGAAGTCACGGACGACGACCGGGAGGGTCACCGAGCCAGGCGGATCCTCGGGCACCTCGGTGCACTCGTAGCCGGTCTCTTCCTGGCACTCGCTCGAGCAGCCATCGCCGTCGAGGGTGTTTCCGTCATCGCAGGTCTCCGGCGCGAAGACGACTTCGTCACCGCAGACGGCTTCACACACGCCGTCGGTGCAGTCGGGCTCCCGCACGCAGAAGGGCGTGCAGCCGTCACCGATCTGGAGGTTGCCATCGTCGCACTCCTCGGTGCCCTCGGCCGTGCCGTCGCCGCAGGTCGTCTCCTCGCAGGCGGCACCAGGAGTGGGACAGGCGAAGCCCTCCTCGAGGGTGCACGCGGCGCTGCAGCCGTCGCCTCCGGCCCCACCGCAGGTCTCGCCGTCGGGGCAGTCGCCGTCGGCGGTGCAGGCGTCGCCGCTGGTCGAGCACTCGCCACCGTCGTCGCAGATCTCGAAGCCGGCGACGATGCCATCGCCACACTTCGCCGCCGTGCAGGCGCGTCCGGCCACGGGGCAGACCCAGCCTGCCTCCCGCTGACAGCTGGCGTCGCAGCCGTCGCCGGGGGTCTCGTTCCGGTCGTCGCAGGTCTCGTCACCCTCGATGCGGCCGTTGCCGCAGGTGGCGATGGCGACGCACTCCATGCCGGGGGCGACGCAGACATACCCATCCTGGACCCGGCTGCACTCGTCCAGGCAGCCCTCGTCGTCGGCGTTGCCGTCGTCGCAGACCTCGTCGCCTTCGAGCACTCCGTTGCCGCAGACGGGTGGCCCCGCGTCGACCGGGGTGCCGGTGTCACGCCCACCGCCGTCGAAAGGACCGCTCGCGTCCCGCATCCCCCCGTCGCCATCGCCGTCTGCGTGTCCCCCTCCATCATCGCCGCAAGCGGCCAGCACGAACGAGAGGGAAGCGAGAGCGAGGAGACGAACGGTGCGCATCAGGGGGTGAACCTCCGGGGTGGGACGGGAGAGAGTCCTCACACTATCGGTCGTTCGACCCGAACGCAGATTCCAATCGTGTGACGAGGAATCTTTTTGGGATCTCAGTGCCGGTAGGCGATGCCGAGCGAGCCGCCGAGGTACTGGTCGAGCGCGCCACCGGCGATCCACGGGCTCGTGAGCTCGACGTTCATCGAATAGAAGTAGCGGCGCCAGTCGAAGCCGAGGCGGATCACCAGGCCGTTGTCGAGCTGGTAGCCGAGGACGATGTCGGCCTCGACACCGCCCACGGACGCATCGGGGAACCAGACTTCGTCCTCGATGCCGCCGGAGGAGAAGACCGCCCGATAGCCACCGCCAACGGTGACGTGGAAGCCGCCGGCCACCGCGAGCATGGCCTCGGCGTGAATGCGCAGGAAGTCGTACTCGGTGCGCGGGATCTCCGGCAGGTTGCCCCGCCCCGCGACCGCCGGACCCGAGGGCTCGATCACGAAGAGGTGCGAGCCGTAGCCCAGGCCGAGCGAGAAGAAGTGGCGCTCGTAGGGGAAGCGCCCGCGCAGACCGACGAGCCACTCCTGCGAGCGGGTCGGGAAGACTCGGTCGTCGTCCGGATCCGCCGGGACGGAGTCGATGCCGAAGGCCCGCTCGTAGCTGAGCTCGATGCCGATGTGTGCGCCGAAGCCGTCGGTGAAGTGGGCTCCGGGGTACCAGCGCCCGGCCAGCTCGATCGCCGGCCCGAGCTGCAGCGTGTAGCCGCGCAGGAGCCCGTAGAGGTCGTCGTTGTACGAGAGCTCGCGGTGGAAGACCTTGCCGTAGATACCGATGTCCAGCGCGACCGGGAAGTTGCTCCGGTCCCGCGGGGGGTCCGGGATCTCGTCGTCGTCGTCGTCGTCGTCATCCACGACGTCCTGGTCATCGTCGTCGTCGTCGTCGTCATCCGGGACCGGCACCGCCCTCGCTTCCGGAACGGACGTCTGCCCGATGGCCTCGGCGAGCTTGCTCGCGCCCTGGCTGCGCACCACGCGCGCCAGCCGACCCGAGCTGGAACCGCGGAAGGTCTCGCGGCTGATCTGGTTGTTGGTCGCGGCGTCGGTGACCGACACCCGCAGCACCCAGCGCCGGCCGGAGCGCGCGACCGTGCCATCGATGAAGGCGCGGACGTTGAGCGCCGCCGCGGCGTCGCGAAGGGCCTCGGGGTCGCCGAGGTCGCCGCCCTCGCGGGCCGCCTGCGCGGCGAGGTCGTCGCGGGCCACGAGGTCGTAGTCCCCGGCCAACGAGCGGACGAGCTGGTTTCGGATGCGAGCCGCCCCGCGCCCGTCGAAGTCGCCGACGACGAGACTGCCGGCGCCGCCACCACCGGCCACGGCGACCGGCGCCGAAGCGCCGCTGGCCACGAGCTCGCGGACGTCATCTTCGATCCGGCGGGCGAGCTGGGCCGCGAGCCCACCGATGCCTCGGTGGGAACCGCGCGCTTCGCTGCGGACTTCACCGCTCGCGTCGCGGACCTGCAGCTCGGCGCGCCACCGACCACCGCGCCGGCGAATGCGACCGGTCACGATCGCCTTGGCGCCCGTATCGCTGGCGATGGATGCCGCGTCGTCGCCGTTCACCGAGCCGTTGGGCACCACCTCGAAGCCGGCCGACTGGAGCCGCGCCGCGAGGCGCTGGCGCACGCTGTCGGCGCGCGCCCCGGGGCCGGCGAGCTCGGCGACGGCGACCTGTGCCTCGGCGACGTCGGTCAGCGGGGTGAGGAGGAGCCAGGCGAAGGCGAGGAGTAGGAGTCGCTTCATCGGCTCACTCACACACGCAGAAGTAGTCGGCGAAGGTGACGGCATCGCAGGCCGCCGTGGTCGCCATGTCCGCCGCACAGTCGATGTTGTCGTAGGCGGCCGAGCAGGTGAGCCCCGCCAACGCGCAGGTGTCGTTGCAGCTCGTCATGTTCAGCGAGAGCACGTCGCAGCCGTCGGCCCGAGCCATGCAGACCTGTCCGTTGGCGTCCGCGTCGATGGCGCTGCAGTCGACCGCCGCGCCCATGTCGTCGCCGCCCGCGCCCAGGTCGTCGCCACCCGCGCCCATGTCCTCGTCGCCGCCCGCGCCCATGTCCTCGTCGCCACCGCCACCCATGTCGGCGGGAGGCGTGACCCCACCGTCGAGCCCGATGGTCTGCTCGAAGACCCAGCGCTGGACGCAAGCGATCTCGGCGCCGGTGAGGAAGCTGACGAAGGGCATCCGTTCGCCGCAGCTGACCGGCTGCGTGCCTCGGAGCTTCTCCACCAGGAAGCTGGAGTTCGGCTCGAGCGGGTCGATGCGAACGCGACCTTCGCACTGGGTCGCGGGCACGTTCTCGAGCCGCTCGAAGACGCCGGGGGCGACCAGGTCGAGCTCCGCGGCCGGTTCGTCACCTTCGTGGCAGGTGCTGCTTCCGCACTTGGAGCGGAAGAGCGCCGGCACGTCGATGTCCAGCTGGCAGAGCGCGAGCGGCTCTTCGGGATATTGGTCGGGGTTCTCGAGCTCTCCGGGGCAACCCAGGAGAAGAACGAGCGCGACAGCGGGGGAGAGTCGGCGCATCTGCGAGAGCCATCATACCCGCTGAGGTGCCCGCTTTGTAGACACACGCCAACGCGGTAACGAGCGATTCCTCAGGCGGCGAGGAAATCCACTACGCGCGGAAACACATCGTGCGCCGCCGCGAAACCGAGCACGAGGTCGCCGTGACCGTAGTCCTCGTCGGCCCCGGACGCCGTGCCGAGGAGCACGAACTCCTTCGGCGCGCCGGTGGCCCGACCCCAGGCGTCGTGCGCGCGGGCCACGGACTCCGGCGGGGCGATGCGGTCGCCTGCCCCCGCGAGGAAGAGCGCGGGCATCTCGAGGGACTCGAGCGCGTGGAGCACCGATCGCCCCTCGATCGCGACGTCTCCGTCGTCGCTCGCGAGCCATTCGGCGAAGTCCGCGGCGAGCGGACCCGGGATGTTGGCGATCGCGTTGATCAGCGCCCGCGCGGACGCCCCCCGCCCCATGTTCTTGGGGTTCACGAGGATTCGGTGGAGCGGCGTGTCGAGCCAGTCGACCATGAAGGCGATGGACCGGCCGACGAGCCGCAGCGGCAGCGTCGGGACCAGCATTCGGGGCGTCCTGGCCAGCAAACTCAGCCCTGGAAGGGGCGATCGGACGCGGGCCGGCGATCCCACCACGACCACTCGCCGGACCCGGCTCGCGTCGAGCTCTCGGTCGAGCGCGGCGTAGAGCAGCATCCCGCCCATCGAGTAGCCGACGTAGTCGAGCTCTCGCGCCCCGGTCGCGTCGAGCACGTGGGCGATCGCCTCGGGGACGTCGTGATCGGCCATCGCGAGGAAGCGGACACGCCGTCGTTCTCGGAACGAGAGCCCCGAGAGCCCGGAGCGGAGCGTCAGCAGCCAGACGTCCCTTCCATCGCGCGCCAGGGCTCGAGCCAGCGACACGTCCGGCAACGCGTCGTGGCTTCGGTGGTTCACGCCCACGCCGTGGACGAGGAGCACCGGCGGCTCGGTCGAGGCGTCGGCGGCCAGCCGGCGCAGCTCGAAGTGGCCGCCGTCGCCGGCGCGCAGCCGCACCACTCGCTCGTAGTCCATCTCGACCCGAAGCCGACGGGCCCAGAACCACAGGTGGAGCCACCAGAGGAAGAGCGTTCCGAGGACGGCAAGGAGCGTCCATAGAGCCCAGGGCGGCATGACCTCACGCTGCAGCGCCCGGCGACCGGTCGCAAGCGGGCGTCCCGATTCTGGTAGATTGCGCCCGTGGATTTGGACAGCCTCGGGCGCTGGGACAACCTCCGCGGCGTCAAGGTCGCGCGCCGACTGCTCGAACGGGCGCACGGCGTCACCTTGGCGATCCTCGACACCGAGGGCCTGCTCGCCCACCAGCGCAGCGGCGTGCTCGCCACCCCCGTGGGGGTCTGCCGCGCGTTCCTCTTCGGTCGCGAAGGGTTCGCGCAGTGCGACGCCCACTATCGAGCCATCGGTCGCGGCGAGAGCCCCGTCGCTTGCCACGCCGGACTGAGCACCTTGGCGGCGCCGATCACGATCGACGGTGAGGTCCTGGCGCACGTCGTGGCCACGGGGTGGGCAGCGAACGCCGAGACGCCCGAACGCGGCGAGCTCGTGACCCGGCTGCGGACGATCGCACCGAACGACGACGCGTCGGAAGCCGTCCGCCGGCTTCCCATCCTGGACCGGGGGGCGCACGCCTCCGTGCGCGCCGCGCTCGAGGGCGCAGTCGAAGAGATCGTCCTGCACGAGCAGGACCGCCGCGCCCGCCGCGCGAGCCCCGACGCGCCCGGGCTCTGGGGGATGATCGGCCGCTCTCCGGTGATGGCCTCGGTCTTCGACCTGCTCCCCAAGCTCGCACAGTCCGACGCGACGACCCTCGTGCTCGGTGAGAGTGGCACCGGCAAGGAGCTCGCCGCCCGCGCGCTGCACGACAACGGTCCCCGAGCGAAGGGGCCCTTCGTCGCTCAGAGCTGCGGCGCGATGAGCGACGAGCTCCTGGAGAGCCTGCTCTTCGGTCACGTGCGCGGGGCCTTCAGCGGCGCCGACCGACCGAGCTCGGGCCTCTTCGGCGCCGCCGATGGGGGAACGCTCTTCCTCGACGAGGTCGGAGAGATGTCGCCGTCGATGCAGGCCAAGCTGCTGCGCGTGCTGCAGGACCGGAAGTACACCCCGGTCGGCGCCACGGCTCCCCGAGCCGCCGACGTTCGGGTGGTGGCCGCGACCCACCGGGATCTCCGCGCGATGGTCGACGCCGGCGCGTTCCGTGAGGACCTCTACTTCCGCTTGCACGTGTTGGTGCTGAAGCTGCCGCCGCTCCGCGAGCGCACCGGTGACATCCCATTGCTGGTGGATGGCTTCCTCGCCGACGTCGACGGCGCCCCGCGAAAGATCGGCGACGCCGCGCTCGAGTGCATCGAGCGCTACGAGTGGCCGGGCAACGTTCGCGAGCTGCGGTCGGAGGTCGAGCGCTGGGCGGTGACCGCCGCGGACGCGCTCGCCGTCGAGCCCCGCCACCTCTCACCCTCGGTCCGCGAAGCCGGCGGCTACGGCGTCGCCGCGGCCGCGAGCACGCCCGAAGCGCGCGCGGCCGCCGAGGGTGGCGGCACCCTGGCCGAAGCGATCGAGTCGCTCGAGCGAGCCATCATCCGCCGCGGGCTCGAGCGCACCGACGGCAACCGCACCCAGCTCGCGAAGGAGCTGGACATCAGCCGGACGACGCTGGCCGACCGCCTGAAGCGCTACGACCTGGAATAGTCGCCGAAGGCGACCTCGTGCCCGTGCCCGATCAGGGCCGAGAACGAGAGAAGCCGAAGGCACCATGGGCGCCTTCGGCTTCTTTCGGTCCGTCCCTCGACCCTCACCCGCTCGTGACGGGGAAGGGCAAGGGGAGTCGTCCGCGACTCAGAACCCCGTCACCTCGACCGGCGACTCGGAGCGGGTGCGGTCCGAGTTGCCGTTCGGGCCGAGCTGACGCTGGTCGTTCCAGCCCCAGCACCAGACCGAGCCGCTCTCGCCGAGCGCACACACGTGGCGGCTGCCGATGGCGAGCTGGGTCGCGCCCTCCGTGAGGGCGACGTCGACGGGCGTCGCGCTGCAGTCGATGTCCTCGCCGCGCACGTTGCTGCACGCGGTGTGGGAGCCGACCTCTTCGCCGTCACCGAGCTGACCCTCGCTGTTCGAGCCCCAGCACTTCACGTCCCCGCCGTCGACGATGGCGCAGGTGTTGTCGAGACCGGCAGCGATGGCGGTGACGTCGGCGAGGCCGGCGATCTCCGTCGGCACGGCGATGTCGGTGCCCGGCGTTCCGCCCACCTGACCGGCCGCGTTGAAGCCCCAGCACTGGACGGTGCCGTCGTCGATGAGCGCACAGGCGTGAGCCGCGCCGAGGGCGAGCTGCGTCACGTTCGAGCCATCGATGCCGGTGAAGCTGACCGAGACGGGCGTCGACGAGCAGTCGTAGGTGTTGGGCATGGTGCCGCAGGTGTCGTGGCCCGTGTCGTCGCCGAGCTGACCGCCGAGGTTGTCACCCCAGCAGAGCACCTCGGTCGCCGTGCGAGCGCAGCCGAAGTCACCGCTGGCGACGACCTCGACCGGGTCCGCCAAGGTGACGGCCATCGGCGTGGGGTGGTCCTCGTAGTCGGTGAGGCCCAGCTGACCGCTCTCGCCCTGGCCGGCGCAGATGAGCGTTCCGTCGCCCTGAATCGCGCAGGTGTGGCGGCTGCCCTTACCGAAGGCGTCGATGGTGGTGAAGCCCGGGCGCTCCTCCGGCGAGAAGAGACGCCGGCGCGCGCCGCCGCCACCCTCCTCGATGGTGTCGCTCAGACCCCAGCACCACATGTCCCCGTCGGGGTCGATGGCGCAGGTGCTCGCGCTCTCGGACTCGATCGCCGTCGCCTCGATGAGCGCGACCTCGACCGGATCGGCCGAGCAGTCCCGCGGCTCGACGCCGGTCATGCCGCAGGCCGCGCCGTGGCGCATGTTGCCGTCGCCGAGCTGGCCGACGAGGTTCGCGCCCCAGCACAGGACCTCACCGTTCTCGCGGCGGGCGCAGCTGAAGGCGCCGCCCGCGCTGACCTCGACGATGTCGCAGCCTTCGGTGCAACCGGGAACGAACGCATCCGTCCCCAGGTCCGGCGGACCCATGTCCTCGTCGGGCGAGCCCATGTCGACCTCGACCGAGGCATCCACGTCGGTATCCGTCGTGTCGCCGTCGTCATCCCCACAGGCCGCCATGAGGGCGACCACGCTCAACCAAGCCATGAAGCGCATGCAAATCTCCTAGAGGGGAGGGACGTACGACGAGTGACAGCCCGGAGTCAAACGAACCCCCGAGGAGCGGTGTTCACAGTGTCTCGCGGACCCGGGTCTCGGCGTTGGCGCGGATCCGCACCGTTTTTCGAACCGGGGGTCGATTCGGCGAGCGGAAGGTCAGGGTGTGGCGCCCCGCGGGGAGCTCGATCCGGAAGACCGGGGTCACCCCCAGCCGACGATTGCCGAGGAAGACCTCGCTCCAGGGCACGGTCATCACGCTGAGGTAGCCGGTTCCCGCCGGGGCCCGAGCCCGCATCATGGAGCCCGTCGGGGGCGGCCCGTCGTCGATCTCCCGGAGCGCGACGCTGAGCGACGCCTCGCGGTCGGCCTCGACCAACACCAACTCGTCGTGGGGCTCGTACCCCTCCAGGCTGACCTCGACGCGATGCTCCCCGGGCGGGAGGCTGAGGTCGACGGGCGTCTCGCCCCGGTCCTCACCTGCGATCGTCACCTCCGCACCGCTCGGCTCGCTCCGGACCCGGACCCACCCGGGGACCGGCGCCGTCAGGACGACCGTCGCCGTGCCGCCAGCGACGATCGCCACCGAGTCCGTCGCGACGATGTCCTCGTCGTCGAGCACCTCGATCCGGTGTGGCCCCGGCGCCAGGCTCGCGAGGACCGGCGCGGGTCCGTGGTCCTCGCCGTCGATCCGAACGGCCAACCCCGGAGGCTCGGTCCGCAGCCGGAGGATCCCCGGCTCGGGAGCCGCCCTCCCCTGCACGAGCTCGGGAACACCTGGCGGGGCGCTCGGTGGAGGCGGCGGGCCATCGTCGGCCACCATCGCCCAAGTCCCGGCCCCGGCGAACGCGACGAGGAGCGCCGCCACCGCCCACGGCCAGCGCTGCTTGCGCGGCTTCGCGGACGAGGCCTGGAGTCGGAGCGTCTCGAGCTTGGAGTCCGACGGCGTGAGCGGGGCGTGCTCATGCGAGAGCGGTGGTGTGTCTTCGCCGCCGAAGGTGGGCCGGCCGGGATCGGTGTCGGCGGTCAGGGGCGCGGTGCCGGTCGGAGCCACCGCCGCCGTCACCGGGACCGTGCCGGCCGCGCGTGGGGAGCGCTGATCTTCGGCGACGACGTCCGGGAAGAGCCGGCGCACGTAGTTGCCGATCTCGAGCGTGTCCGAAGGGTGCGGCTGCGACCGGATGTAGGCTTCGAGGTCCGCGCGGAGCGCGAGCGCGTCCGGGTAGCGGTCCTTCCGCTTGGGAGCGAGCGCCCGCTCGGCGATCTGGCGCAGCCCGTCGGGGAGCTGAGCGAGCCGATCGGCGTCGGGGATCTTGCCAGACGCCGCCAGCAGCCGTGCCTTGCGAGGCTCGTCGTGGGGGAAGAGCATGTCGCCGGTGACGCTCTCGTAGAGCAGGATGCCGACGTTGAAGAGATCGGAGCGCGCGTCGAGCGACTCGCCGCGTGCCTGCTCCGGCGAGAGGTAGGCGTGCTTGCCGCGAACCATTCCCACCTGCGTCGCCTCGCGGCGGCTTCGTCGCTGCAGCTTCGCGACGCCGAAGTCCACCACCTTCACGGCCCCCTCGAAGGAGACCAACACGTTCGAGGGGGTCACGTCGCGGTGGACCAACCCGACCGGATGACCGCCGTCCGTGAGCGAGTGGGCGTGGGCCAGCCCCTCGCAGACGAGCGAGAGGATCTTCGCCGCGTGGTGTGGCGGGAGCGCCCCGCTCCGTCCGTTCTGGAACGCATCCATGGCCGCCCGGGCCACCAGCCCTCGCAGGTCGACGCCGCGGACCAGCTCCATCACCAGGTAGCTGGTCTCGTCGTCCTCGCCGAAGTCGTAGACGCCCACGACGTTCGGGTGGTTGAGCCGCGCCACGATGCGCGCCTCTTCGCGGAAGAGCGCCTGGAACTGACCGTCGGCCGAGAGGTGCGGGAGCATCCGCTTCACCACCAGGTCGCGCGAGAACCCGTCCGGCCCCTCCTTCCGGGCGAGGAAGATCTCGGCCATCCCGCCTCGGGCGAGGCGCTTCACCAAGACGTAGGGGCCGAGGGGCACGCCGCGCACGCCGGCGATCATAGGGCATCGGCGCGGGATGGCGCTGTCAGTTTGCTCGTTCGGGCTAAGGCAGCTCGACGCGACCGGGGGGAAGCGTGCCGGGCGGCGCCGAATCTCCCTGACTGAGCCCGACCCCCAAGCCCACGCCGAGTCCGACCGCGGCGACGCCGACGAGGGTCCACAGCCACCACTGACGGATCAGCGGCACCGGCAGCTCGTCACGGACGTCGACCTCCAGCGGCCAGTGGGGCTCACCGGCGCGACCGAGCACCGAGCCCGAGCCGTCGCGGGCCTCCGCGTAGAGGAGCATCCGGCCGGTGGTGGCGGGCGTGGGCACCTCACCCTCGAAGTCGCCCTCCCCCGCCGGCGCCAGCTCCGTCGCTCGCCACTCGCGCTCTTCGTCGCTCCGGTGATGGACACGCACCGAAGCGACCGTCGCGCCCTGCGACCGGACGGCGACCGGTAGCGTGGCGGAGGCACGCGCCGCCTCCGGGGCGTCGACCACCAGCTGCAGCTCCGGGTCGATCGCTGCGTCCGCCACCTGCTCCCGCCGCACCTGCTCGACGAACTCTCGAATCTTCGGCGAGCCGCTCGGCTCCCGAAGCGCGTGGTAGGGGTCGATCGCGAGCATGCGCTCGAACGCCGCCCGCGCCTCGACCTCGCGATCGATGACCAGGTTCGCGGCGCCCAGGTACTCGAAG
The DNA here is from genome assembly GCA_964462035.1 of uncultured Sandaracinus sp. Classification (GTDB taxonomy): domain Bacteria; phylum Myxococcota_A; class Polyangia; order Polyangiales; family Houyiibacteriaceae; genus UBA1660. Next base: position 29,170 of record CAYXAP010000057.1, on the reverse strand, counting down.
GCCTCGAGGCGCTGGCCCTGGCTCGCCCCGGGCACGGCGTTCGCGCGACTCATCGCGTCGATGACGCCGGGGAAGTCGAGCTGCAGGTAGAGCTGGCGGCCGCGCTCGAGCAGGCGCTCGACCTCCCCGGACGTGGTCCGCGGCGCGTCGGCCGGGGCGGCCGATTCCTCCGGCGGCGCCGGGATCTCCGTCGCGTTCTCCTGCGCCGACGCGGGGAGCGAGAACCAGAGCACGCCCAGGAGCAGCATCGCGCGCCTCATGGTGCGTACGCCTCCACCCGCCCATCGGCCCGGAGCAGCACGAGCTGCGGCCGGCCGTCCTCGACCGCGGCGAACGTGGCGTCGATCACGTCGTCGCCCAGCGCGCTCATCGCACCGAGTCCGTCCACGGCGCCGGCGATCCACTGACTCGCGGCCCCGTCGCCGCCCAGCGCGACCACGTCGTCGATGCAGTCGCCGTTCACGTCGCCCACGCGGATGGCCACCGGCGCGAGCGTGGGGACGGATGCAGCCTCCAAGAACCCGTCGCCGCGGTTGCGCGCGAGCCCGAAGCCCGCGTCGCCGGCGATCGCCAAATCGAGGTCGCCATCACCGTCGACGTCGCCGAGCGCGAGCGCGAACGCGGTCCAACCCCGCGGCGTCGCGCCGGGGGCGATCACCGGGCCGCCCTCGCCACCGAAGAAGACCTCGATCCCGCTGTCGCCGCCCGCGATGACCTCGTCGATGCCGTCGCCGTCGAGGTCACCCGCGGCGATCGTCCGCGACGGAGCTCCCGAGAGCGATCGGCGAACCCCGTCGTGAGTCACCGCCGCCACGCCCATCGGTCCGGCCACGAAGAGCCGGGGCCCCGTGCCGGCGTCGCCGAACGCGAGCACGTCGCCGTCGATGGCGATGTCCCGCTCGTCGCTGCGGGCCACGCCCTCCTCCATGCCCCAGAGCTCCGGCAGACAGTCGCCGTCGAGGTCCGCGCCGCCGACGAGCGTCGGCAGGCCGCGCGACACGCCGTCGAGATCTTGCGCGCCGTCGCCGACGTCGACGACGATCGTGTCGAGACCGTCGCCGTCCTCGTCGAGCGCGACGAGCGCCTCCGCGCCCGCGACCACCCCGAGCTCACCGCCGCTGGGCGGCTCGAAGGGCACGCACGCATTCGCGCGCAGCGCCACCGGGAGCCCCCCGGTCCCGAAGGGCGCGTCGACTCGGGCGTGCGCGACCAACCGTCCCCCACGGCGGTGAATCGCTTCGAGGATCACGCGACCACTGACGTCGTCCCCTTCGACGAAGACCACGCTCCCGCCGGGCTCGCCGGCATCGTAACGCTCGCTGTAGGCGACCGTGCCCGACCCGCGCGCCGTGAGGCAGAGCGAACCGACGCCCGGTGGAATCGCCACCTCGGCTTCGACCCAGCGCTCGTCTCCGCAGCCGCCGATGAGCCCGGCGAGCGCGGCGGCGACGAGGAGACGATGCGCCGTCCTCACCGCAGCCCGTGCTTGCGCGCCAGTCGGGCGAGGTAGTTTCGGTCGAGCCCCGCCTCCTGCGCGGCTCGCGAGACGTTCCCGTCGTGGCGCTCGAGCAGCGACGCGACGTAGCGCCGCTCGAAGGCATCGACGAGCTGCTCCTTCGCCTCCTTGAACGGCAGATCGGAGAGCCCCTCGTCGCTCGGTGGCGGCGGCGGCGGTGCGCTGCGGCGCTGCGAGGCCACGCTCTCCGAGAGGCTCCGTTCGACCAGATGGGCGAGCTCGCGGACGTTTCCGCGGAAGTCGTGGTGTCGGAGCGGCGCGAGCTCATCGTCGCCGAGGCCGAGACCCGGATGACCGAGCCGCTGGGCGAGCTCGGCCACGAGCACCGGCAGATCCTCGCGCCGTTCCCGCAGTGGCGGCAGCACCGCGCGGACGGCGGCGACGTGAAAGTAGAGGTCTCGACGAAGCGCGCCCTCTTCCACCCGTCGGCGGAGATCGACGCGAGAGAGCCCGATCGGGCGTAGGTCGATCTCGCCACGCTCACGGCGGTCGAGCACGCTCACGAGCTGATGCGCCGCCGAGGCGCCGATGGCCTCGAGCCGGTCGAGCACGAGCGTGCCGCCGCTCGCGCGGCTCACGGCCTTCGGCAGCGGCATCGCCGGCGCCGTCGCGTCGAAGACGACGAAGGGCCCATTGGCTCGGGGGGACGCATCGTGCAGCGCCCGCGCCGCCGCGCTCTTGCCGGTCCCCGCCTCGCCTTCGATCAGCACGGGCACCTCGAGCGGCACCGCCGACTCGAGCACGCCGAACGCCTTCCGCATCGCGGGCGAGCGACCCACGAGGCCGCCGAAGCGGGTGAGCTCCGGAGTGGCCTCCGGCGCAGGCAGATCCGCGGGCACCAACTCGATGCGGGTCTTGCCGACCGTCACCTCGGCGGGCGGCTGCACGATCACCGACTCGATGCGCGAGTCACGCACGAAGGTGCCGTTGCGGCTCTCGAGGTCGCGCACGCGGACGCCATCGGCGAGGAGCGAGAGCTCCGCGTGGAAGCGCGAGACCGTTCGCTCCGCCACCTGCAGATCCGCGTCGGGGTGACTCCCGATCACGAGCGTGCCCGCCTCGAGGGTGGCCTCGAGCCCACGTGACTCACCGGTGACCACGCGCACGAGCAGCCGGCGCAGCACGACGTCGCCGCCGGCGTTGGTGGTCAGGACTCCCGTCTGTGCCGTCCGGATCATCGGACTCGCCTCCGCACCCCCACCAGCGCCAACAAGATCATCCCCAGCGCTCCGCCAGGCGCCTGCCCAGCGGTCGCGCATCCTTCGTCGATCGGCGGGCGCGTCACGCCCGCGTCCGCCCCATCCGGCACCTCCGGCGCCTCTGGGTATGGTCCCACGTCGAGCGTGCGCGGCGGTGGCGCGCAGGTCTCGGACCCGCTCCCGGGCTCCAGGAAGAGGCTGCACCAGACGTCCTCCGCCGGAACCCCGACGCAGATCTTGCAGCCGGTCCGGTAGCCGGAACGTGATGCGCGCACCACGTACTCGCGGACGGGCAAGGTGAACTCCCAATAGCCGAGGTCGGTGATCGGCGTGCCCGTGTCGACCACCGCGCCGCCGAGCGTCTCCACCGTCAGCATCGCGTCTGGGAGCGGCGTGCCCACGCCGGCTTGCGTCACCACCCCCCGCAGCCGGAACTCGGCGCCACTCGCCCGGTCGACCACCGCGAGGTGAGCGGCTGCCTCGCGCGCGTTCCCGTCCGACGAGGGCACGAGGAACTCGTCGCCCCCACCCCACAGCGTGCTGGTGGCGCCGCTGCCCGAGCGGAGTCCGTCGAGCACACCCGCGTCCACCAGAGCGGCCCCGAGCTCGGGGTCGGTCATCCACTCGGCCACCACGATCACCAACCGGCGGCCGTCGCCGGTCAGCCCGAGGCCGGTCCGGGGCATGGGCTCACAGCCCTGCCCTTCGCACGGCGTGAGCACGACCCCGTCCCGAACGATCGGCGCACCCGACACCACCGTGTCCTGCCAGGGCTCGGCGGGAACCGCCAGCGGAGCCGGTAGGAAGACCCCCACTCCGCGAGCGTCGAAGCCGAGCACCGCGTGGGCTCGATCGTCCGAGGTGTCGCTCCAGTGCTCGCCCGAGCCGACGGTCAGCCCGGTGGGCGTGAACGAGGGGAAGGCGAAGGGCCCGGCCTGCACGACCAGCACCGCCCCCTCGACCGTCTGGCCCCAGCCTCTGGCCGTGCGTCCCCGCTCGCTCGAGCGCGAGCCGCGCAGGGCGACGTCGCCAGCGGCCAGGTCCACCGACGCGATCGCGTGGACCGTCCCGCCCGTGTCACAGACCCGGACCGAGACCCCGACCGAGAGATCGCGGTCGGTGCACTGCGCCCGCGCGACCGGAGTGGCGAGCGTGAGCAGCACACCCGCCAGGCCACAAGACGAAACCCAGGCGTGGACCCGGGGGGTGGTCGGGACAGACACGGCCGGAATCATAGCGGAACACCCCTCACCCGGGGGCGTCCGAGTTCGTTCAGCCCGCGAGGGCGTCCAGGGCCGCGCGGGTGTCGAGCCTCTCGTAGACCTCGGGGGCTCCCGCTTCGCGGAGCGCGGCCGCGTCGAAACCGCCCGTGGCCACCGCCACGATCTCCGCACCGAGACCCTCGGCGGCCGCGATGTCCCGGGGGGTGTCGCCCACCACGACCACCCGCACGTCGCTCAGCGAACGCTCCAGCTGGGCCGCGCCCCGCTCCGCGCCCGCGCGCAACAGGGCCACGCGGTCCTCCGCGTCGCTACCGAAGCCGCCGAAGCCGAAGCGATGGTCGAGGGCGCCGCGGCGGAGCTTGGCCCGAGCGCCCCGCTCGATGTTCCCGGTCCCGAGACCGATGGCGACCCCCTCCAGCCTCTCGACGAAGTCGAGGGCGGCCGTCACGCCATCGAGGACCCGGTAGCCCTTCGCCTTCGGGAGCTCCTCGTCGAGGTGGTCCAGGTAGCGTTCGAGCAGGGCCTCGATGACGGCCTCCTCGAAGTCGTGACCGGCGACCTCGAGACCGTGGCGGAGGATCAGCCGATCGGTCATTCCCCCGAGGCGGATCCCCTCGAGGGCGTCCGGATGGCCGACCACCTCCTGAAACGCACGCCGCATGGCCCGACGGCCCGCACCGCCGGTGACGATCAACGTCCCGTCGACGTCGAAGAGATAGACCGTGGGGCGGCTCATGGGCATGTGGTAGCGCGGCGTCGCGGGTGGGTCGAGGGAGGAGTCCGGCACGGGCGGTCTCGGCCGGCTCGTGGTATGGCCCACCCATCCTGGAGGCGTTCCAACCCGAGGTCCTCAAGACGTTGCCCATCTGGTTCGTGGCGACGCTGCTCTCGCTCACCCTCCACGAGGCGATGCATGCTCTGTTGGGCAAGCTCGGGGGCGACGACACCGCGGCCGACCAGGTCACGCTCGACCCGACCCCGCACATCCGGCGCGAGCCTTTCGGGATGCTCGTGGTGCCGATCCTCTCGTTCATCGCCATGGGTGGCGGCTGGATGATCGGCTGGGCCTCGGCGCCCTACGACCCGCGCTGGGCGGCGGCGCACCCGAAGCGCTCGGCCGTGATGGCGCTCGGCGGCCCGCTCGGGAACCTGCTCATCGCCGGTGTCGCAGCGGGCGTGATCCACATCATGATCGCCACCGGTCAGTGGACGCAGGCGGTCACGGGGCTGGAGTCGCTGGCGGTGACCACGGGCTCCGGCGAGGCGACCGCCGTGACTACGTTCGTGAGCATCCTCTTCTCGGTGAACGTGCTCCTCGGCGCGTTCAATTTGCTGCCGGTACCGCCGCTCGACGGCCACGCGGTCGTTCCGCTCTTCCTCAACGACCGGCTGACCCACAAGTGGTTCGCGCTCTTCCAGGACCGCAGCGCCTCGCTGATCGGCATCGTGGTCGCGTGGGTGGTCTTCGGAAAGCTCGCCGGGCAGGTCTGGCTCTTCTCGGTGCGGACGCTCTACTGGCTCTGGTGAGCGGGGGATCGGGAGATCCGACCCCGAGGACCGACTACCGACTCCGA
>CAYXAP010000057.1:12853-23558 GCA_964462035.1 uncultured Sandaracinus sp. | reverse complement strand
CCGACGTCCGACGCCGAACTCCGACTGCGGACGTCCGACGTCGAGACGCGCACGAAAAGTGAGGCGGCCGGGGTAACGCTCGGGCGTGATGTCCATACGCGCGCCCATGGAGCTCCGCCTTGCCTTCGCCTCGCTCGTCTTCCTGCTCGGCTGTACCGACGAGCCCTCGTCCGATCGCCCAGCGGTGGATGGCGGCGCCGTCGCTCCCGATGCCGGCGCCGAGGTCGATGCGGGGCCGATGGTCGCCGGGGACGCGGGCCCCGAGGACGACGTGGACGCGACGGTGGTGGGCGGTGGCTGTCCGCCGAGCGGGCCCTTCGGGACCGCGGTCGGCGACATCGCGCCGGACGTGATGCTCCTCGACTGTGACGACAACCCGGTGAGCCTCCACGACGCCCTCTGCGAGGCCGAGGTCGGCTGGGTCTTCGAGTACGCCGAGTGGTGCCCACCGTGTCGCTCCTTCGCGCGCGACGACGTGGAGAACATCTGGCAGAGCCACCGGGACCAGGGGCTGCAGGCGCTGGTCGTGGTGAGCGCGGACGCCGACTACGACGCCCCGACCGCGGAGCTCTGCGCCGAGGTGAAGGAGCGCTACGGGCTCACGATGCCGGTGCTCTACGACCCCACGGGTGCGCTCCAGTCGGGCCTCGACGTCCCCTCGAACGCGGTCGACGTCGTCTTCTCGCCGGGCGTTCGAATCGAGTGGAAGGGCCGCTACGACTCCGCCGACGTAGACGGCCAGATCACCGCCGTCCTCGAGTGACTGACGAGCCCGCCCCGTCTACGAAGAGCGGGGACGAGCGTCCCCCCTCGAAGCGCGCGGCAGCAGCCCCGCGTCGACGTCCGCGCCGCCTCGAAGCGCGCGGCAGCAGCGTCAACGTCCGCAGTCGACCGGCTAGCGAAGGTCCCAGAAGACGCGAGCGTCCTCGTCGGGGCCGACGCGAACCGTGCGCTGATGCTCGTTGCCGTCGCGGTCGACCAGGCGGACTCGCACCGAGCCGGAGTCGACCGCAGCGCGGCCGATCGGGGTGGTTCCGAGGAGCTCCCCACCGACGTAGACCTTCGACCAAGGGCGCGTGTTCACCGAGAGCGTTCCGCGCCCGGCGGGCTCGGCGACCATCATGGTGGCTTCTTCCATCGGGGTGACGGCCGCGCGGCGACGACCGCGACGGGACGCGGCGACCTCGCGAAGCCGGGGCTCGACGGTGGCCTGCTCGCCGGCGGTGACGGTCACATCGGCCGCATAGGTCTCACGCCCCGCCAAGCTCACGACGATCGGATAGGTGCCGGGAGCGAGGTCGCCCGCCATCAATGGCGTGGTCCCCGGCAGCTCGTTGCCGTCGAACACGACGGTCGCGCCCGGAGGCTCCGTGGAGACCCGCAGCGATCCGAGCTCCTCGGGCTCGACGGCGGGCAGCACCTCGGTGGGCGCCGGCGCCTCGGTGGGCGCGGTCTCGGTCGGGGCCGCTGGGGGCGCTGCGTTGGCCACCGCCGCAGGCACGTTGGTCGCCATCTGCTGCGGCGGCGCGCCCTGGCCCTTCCACCAGAAGAACCCGCCGACGCCCGCGCCGAGGAAGAGCAGCACGACGAGCGCCGCGATCAGCGGCATCTTCGAGCTCGGCGGCGCGGGCGGGAGCGACGACTGCCGAGAGGTCGGGCCTTCGAGCGGCGCGACGTCGATGATCCGCGGCGTGAGCGAGATCCGCTGCGAGGCCTCGCGCTGGGCGGCCTTCGCCTTCTCCCGAATCTCGGCAGGCACCGGGATGTCCGCGAAGCTGGCGCCGAAGGGCTTGGAGTCGACCATCGGCCCACGGCCGACCTCGTCCTCGAAGAGCTCCTCCAGGAAATCCGCGAGGCGCGTCTGCGGGACGACCTCGCCCTGCTCCATCAGCCAGCGCTCGAGCGCGATCTGCATCTCGCCTGCGCTCTGAAAGCGCTCCGCCGGATCCTTGGCGAGCGCCTTCTGCACCACCGCGTCGAGGGACTCGGGCAGCTCCGGTCGGAACTCGCGGATCGACGGCACCGCGTCCTCGATGACCGCGCGCATCGTCTCGTACTGGGTCTTGCGGTGATAGAGCGGCCGGCCGGTCAGCGCCTCGTGGAGACAGACGCCGAGCGCGAAGACGTCCGCGCGACCGTCGATCGCTTCGCCGAGGCACTGCTGCGGCGACATGTACGCGAACTTGCCCTTCACCTGACCATCCTTGGTCAGCGACTCGTCGTCGGCCTTCGCGATGCCGAAGTCGAGGAGCTTCACCGCTCCGTCGTAGCTGATCATGATGTTCTGCGGGCTGACGTCGCGGTGGACGATGCCGAGCGGCTCGCCGTCGTCGCCGCGAGCGCGGTGCGCGTAGTCGAGCGCTTCGGCGGTGGTCGCTGCGATCTTCACCGCAACCTCCGCGGGGACGCCGTCGGACTTCCGTGCACGGCGGATGATCTTCCCGAGCGGGACTCCGTCGACCCACTCCATCGCCAGGAAGTAGCTGCCCTGCTCTTCGCCGAACTCGTAGATGTGGACGATGGCGGGGTGGCGAAGGCGCATCGCGAGGCGCGCCTCGTTGAAGAACATCTCCACGAACGCCGGGTCGTCGGCGACGTGCGGGAGCACCCGCTTGATCACAAGCGTGCGGTGACCCGCCCCCTGAACCGTCTCGGGCTCACGGGCGAGGTAGATCTCCGCCATGCCCCCAACGGCCAGCCGCCCCAGCAACTCGTACCGTGAAAAGGCACAGATTGCCGGGAGGTTTCGGACGATGCTCGGCTCGGCCACGTTCTTCCAAATATAGCTGGATGTGGGCTCGGCGCGAGCCGCGGGCCGGTGACAAAATCCGCCAGGCCCTCAGCCGTCGACGACCGAAGACCCCGATCTCGTGCTACGACGGAGCCTCATGCGCCTCCACGCCCTTCTGCTCTGCGCCTCGTTGGGCGCGTTCGCACCGTCGATGGCCGCGGCTCAAGCGAACCCGCAGGTGGTGCTCGCGCAGATCCGCGAGCACATCCTCTACGCCCGCTACGACGAGGCCGTCGCCGAAGCGCACGCCTTGCTGCAGCGGGAGGATCTGGACGCCGCCCAGCGAAACGAGGGCCTCGAGGTCCTCGCCACCGCCCACCTGGCGAACCGCGACATGGATCAAGCGAACCCCATTCTCCGTCAGCTCTACGCGCGCGACCCGCGGCACCGGGTCGCGGATGCGGACGCGAGCCCGATGGTCCAAGGAGCGTTCCAGCGCGCCCGGGAGAACGCCCCGGCGCAGCTCGACGTGCGGCTGAGCCACGATCCGCCCGTGCTCGAGCGCCGCGAGTCACCGATGATCGAGGTGAGCGTCTCCGAGGGCGGTGATGCGGTCGAAGAAATCCACCTGCACTACCGAACCGGTGAAGCCCCTCGCTTCGCTCGGCTGGTCCTGACGATCGAAGATGGCGTTGGCCATGGCCGAATCCCCCTGGTCGGACCGACGAACCAGGAACAGCACATCGAATACTTCCTCACCGCGCACGCGCCCTCCGGCTACCAGCTGGCGGGGGTCGGCTCGGAAGGACGGCCCCTCGAGCTGACCGCTCCCGCGGGGCCCATCGGTGGGTCCGGCGACCCGGACCCGCTGGGCGAAGGCCCCGGCGACGGTGAGGTCGAAGAAGGGGGCTCGCTCTGGTGGGTCGGCCTGCTCGTCGGCATCGTCGTCGTCGGTGGCGCGCTCGGTGCGTACTTCGCGCTCCGTCCGCAGGCGCCCGAAGGCTCGCTCGGCCAGGTCGGCCTCGAGCTGCGGTAGCGGACCCACCGACATTGACGGAGCCGGGCGCCCGCGTTCCAATGGGTGCATGACTCGGCTCTCGTCCCTCCTCCTCGCGCTCGCGCTCTTCGTCCCCGCGGCGCTCCCTTCGGCCGCGTCCGCGGACGAAGCCGACGACCACTACCGCGCGGCGCTGACCCACAAGCGAGCGGGCCGGCTCCGTGAGGCGCTAGCCGAGGCTCGCGCGGCGATCCGTGCGCGGCCAACGCACGCGTCGGCCCACTTCACCGCGGGGAGCCTCTGGCGCCAGCTGGACAACCTCGAGGGCGCGCTGGCCTGCTTCCGCGAGTCGGCGCGGCTCCGCCCCCGGCACGCGGATTCCCACGGGATGGTCGGCGCGGTGTTGATTCGGCTGCGGCGCTATGAGGAGGCGATCGAGCCACTGCGAAAGGCGGCGGAGCTCGATCCGGACACCGCCCACCACTGGTCGAACCTCGGCATGGTCTACCGGCAGCTCCGTCGAAACGACGAAGCGATCGAAGCCTATGAGGCGGGCCTGCGACGCCATCAGGAAGACGTCGGTCTGCTCAACAACCTCGCGGTCGCGTATCGACGAGCGCGACGGAACGAAGAGGCGATCATCCTCCTGCAGCAGGCCATCGAACACCACGAGGCCGACGCCAACGCCGACATCCACTTCAACCTCGCTGTCGTGCTGCGCGCCTCCGAGCGATGCGACGACGCCCTGCCCCACTACCGCAAGGCCATCGACCTCGGCCGCGACGACGAGGGCGTGCTCTTCGATCTCGCCATCTGCTACGAGCAGGTCGGCGAGAACGACGCCGCCATCCGGACGTACGAGCGCTACATCGAGAAGGTGTCCGGGAGCGATCCCGCCGCCGCGCAGCGCGCGCGGGACACCATCGCGCGGCTACGCCGACGCTGATCGGAACCGCCGACTAGAGCTCAGGCGCCGGGGGCGTCGGCGCTCGCGCCTTCGGACGCTTCGGCCGGTGCGTCGGAGGTCGGCGCCTCTTCGGCGCTCGTCTCGGCCTTCGGCGCGTTGGGCGCCTCGGGCACGAACGCCTCATGGATGAGGAACGCACGGCACTGCGGGCACTCGTGGAACTCCTCGCCGCGCTGTACCTCGATGAAGAGCTGCGGGGGGAGCGCCATGCGACACGAGTAGCAGGTACCCGCGGCGTCGATGAAGGAGACGGCCTGGTAGCGGGGCTTGGTGCGGAGCTTCTCGTAGCGCTTGAAGACGCGCTTGGGGACGTCCTTGGCGACCTCGTCGCGACCGGCGAGGACCTTGTCCCGCTCCTTGCGCACGATCTCGAGGCGAGCGGTGGCTTCCGCCTCCTCCTCCTCGAGCATCTTGCGGGCCTCTTCGAACTGGCTCTCGCGCTCGCCGAGCGAACCCGACTTCTGCTCGAGGGTCTCTTCGATGGAGAGGATCTCTTCCTCTCGCTCCTTGATGGCCTTGCGGGTCACCTCGACCTCGCGCTCCGCCATGTCCGCTTCGCGGAGGGTGCGCGCCTTGGAGAGCTTCGTCTTGGCGGCGCCGAGCCAATCGACCTTCGCCTGCAGCTCCTTCTGGCGCTCGTCTCGCAGCGCCGTCGCCTCGTCGATCTGAGCACGCTCTGCAGCAAGCAAGCTCTCGAGGGTCTGGACGTCACCACGCATGGCTTCGATCTTCGCCGGGAGGTCCCGGAGCTCAGCGTCGTGATCGCTCGCCGCTCCGTCCATCATCGCCAGCTTGGCCAACGCCCTCAACTTCTCCTGCATCCGAAATAAGCCTCCGCGCCGGACCTCCGCGCGCGTGGTGCGCGCCTTCCGACTGGTGGCGCAGCGCTTACCGTGAATGGCTGTTTGACGCAAGCGCACATCGCCCCCCTGGGGCAGGTACGTGGACGCGTCGACCCCGAAAAAACCGTGGCCCCGAGGACAAACCTCGGGGCCACGAAAACGCTGTAGGCCCACCAGGACTCGAACCTGGAACGAACCCGTTATGAGCGGGCGGCTCTAACCAATTGAGCTATGGGCCCGGTAGTCTTCTGGGAGAACGCGCCGGCCTCCGGCCGCCGGTTGCCAGCGCTTGGTGCCGGCAGGTGCGTTGGATCTGGTCGCGTACCGGTCGCTTCAGGATTCCACGAAGGAGCGGAGCTGCTTGCTGCGGCTGGGGTGCCGGAGCTTGCGGAGCGCCTTCGCTTCGATCTGCCGGATGCGCTCGCGGGTGACCTCGAAGTCCTGACCGACCTCTTCGAGGGTGTGGTCGCTCTTCTCACCGATGCCGAAGCGCATGCGGAGGACCTTCTCCTCACGCGGTGTCAGCGTCTTGAGCACCCGACGGGTCTGATCCTCGAGGTTTCCGTTGATGACCGCCTCGACCGGCGACACCGCGGACTTGTCCTCGATGAAGTCGCCGAGATGCGAATCTTCCTCTTCGCCGATGGGCGTCTCGAGGCTGATCGGCTCCTTGGCGATCTTGAGGACCTTGCGGACCTTCTCGAGCGGCATCTCCATGCGCTCCGCGATCTCTTCCGGCGCCGGCTCGCGGCCGAGCTCCTGAACGAGGTAGCGGCTCGTGCGGATGAGCTTGTTGATCGTCTCGATCATGTGGACCGGGATACGGATGGTCCGCGCCTGGTCCGCGATGGCTCGGGTGATCGCCTGGCGAATCCACCACGTCGCGTAGGTCGAGAACTTGTAGCCGCGGCGGTACTCGAACTTGTCGACCGCCTTCATGAGGCCGATGTTGCCCTCCTGGATGAGGTCCAGGAACTGCAGGCCGCGGTTCGTGTACTTCTTCGCGATGCTGACCACGAGGCGGAGGTTCGCCTCGACGAGCTCGGCCTTGGCACGGTCCGCCTGGCGCTCGCCCTTGTTCAGCTCGGCGTAGGTCGAGAGGAGAACGTCGATGGGCTGCCCCATGTCGTCGGCGACCTTCATGACCGACTTGCGCGCCTCGCGGATCGCCTCTTCGGCCATCCGGAGCTGCTCCTCGGACGCGCCGATCTTCTTCAGGGCGCGCTTCGCCGCGGGCTTGGCCGCGTCGAGGTCCTTGATGAGCTTGCGCATCCCCTTCTCGTCCAGGCCACCCATGCGCTCCTGCGCGTCGGCGATCGCGCGCTCGGCGCGCTCGATGCGGCGGATGTAGCCCTTGATGCGGCTGACGACCTTGTCGATCTGCTTCTTGTGGAGGCCGACCGAGCGGAGGACCGTGATGCGCTCCTCGCGGTTCTTGTCGAGAGTCGCTTGGTGCGCGTTGCGGGTGCGCTCGGCGATCCGCTTGCCGCTCTCGAGCTGCTCGCGGACCTTGGTCGACTGGCTCTCGAGCCGCTTGACCTTGTCGATGTGCTTCGCGACGCGGCTCCGGACGTCGTCGTCCGACTCGTCGTCGCCGATCTCCTTCACGACGTCCTTGAGGCGGAGCTTGCCCTTCTTGACGTTCTCACCGATGTCGATGATCTCGGAGACGCCGACGCGGGAGTTGAGGATGACCTGGAAGATCTTGTTCTCGCCGTCCTCGATGCGCTTGGCGATCTCGACCTCGCCCTCGCGGGTGAGGAGGGAGACCGAGCCCATCTTCCGGAGGTACATCCGGACCGGGTCGTTCGACTTCGTCGTGTAGGAGTCGGTCGAGGGCGGCAGCAGGCTGTCGCGCTTGCTCTTGCGGCTCTTCTTCTTCTTCTGCTTCGCCTTCGCCGCCTCGCGCTTGCGGGCCTGCGAGACGGAGTCGACGAGGTCGATGTCCTCGCGGTTGAGCCGGAGCATCAGATCGTCGATCTGCTCCGAGGTCACCACGTCCGGCGGCAGGGCCTCGTTGACCTCTTCGTAGGTCAGGTAGCCCTTCACCCGGCCACGCTCGAGGAGAAGATGGACGTCCTTCCGCTCCTTGGCGGTCGTCCCCTTCTTGCCCGACTTGCCGCCCGGCTTGCTGGACTTCCGCTTGGACCCGCTGCTGCTGGCCTTCTTCGTCGCGCTGCCGTTCTTCGTGGCCTTGCGCTTCGAGGCACCGTTGGAGGTGGAAGCGGAGGAGGAAGTCGACGCCCGCCGCGCCTTGGCGCGCTTGGTCGTCCCCCCGTTCGAAGTCGACTTGCGAGCGGAGACGCGCTTCGCGGTCCCGTTCTTCGTCGTCTTCGAGCGCTTCTTGGCCTTCGTCGCCTTGCTACCCGTTCGAGCCTTCGTCGCCATTCTCACCTCTCGAGCCCTACTTGCGGAGAGCACCCCGCAGTAGCGCCATTCGTTCCCTGGTCAAACGGTCGGCGAGAGCATCGTCCCCCGCTCGCCGCGCCGCCACGGCTTGCTCCATGAGCTGCCGTGCCACCTCTTCTCGGGCCTTTTTCTCGAGCCTCGGGATCACGTCCCTCACCACCTGACGCGCCGACTCCAAGTCGTCGTGGAGCTGAACGGCGAGTCGCTCTTTGAGCCACCAACTCGCTCCATTCGCCCCGATCTGATCCAGGAGTACCGATGCGTCTACTCCCTCGCGCCGACCCACCTGGCGCGAAGAGGCCTGAAAGATGGCCCGAAGATCCGGATCCGTCAAAACCTCATGGATTTTTTCAGATTCCGGCATTTCGAAGAGCGCCGGCTGATCCAGCAAGGCGCCCAACACCTCCCCCTGAAGGGGGTCAATCTTGCGTCGAACGGGCGCTGCGTCGATCGGAGGACCGTCCAGCAGAGGGGGCGGCTCCGGATCCGGACGGCGTCGCGGGCGATTCTGGTTCAGCCCTCGCCGGAGCTGCTGCCGGACGGCGTCGATGTCACGCACGCCGAATTTCTGAGCAATTCTATCGATGTACAGCCGTCGCTCGACCGGATTCTCCACGCGCTTGAGCACCGGACCGAGGCTGGAGATCGCGTCGGCCGTCGCGGCCGCATCGCCGCGCGAATTCGCGGCGGCCTGGTCGACGAGGTGCTCGACGATTCCGGGAGCACCATCGATACGTTGTTGCAAGGCATCGATGCCGTGCTCGCGCAAGTAACTGTCGGGATCGTGGCCTTCGGGGAGCGCCACCACCCGTGCGGGGAGCCCGGCTTCTGCCAGATGGGGGAACGCCGCTCGCACGGCCTTTCGACCGGCCTTGTCGCCATCGAAGAGGATGACGACCCGCTCGGCGAAGCGACGGAGCAGCCGCGCCTGGTCGGAGGTGAGCGCCGTTCCGAGCGGGGCGACGGCGTTGTCGAGCCCCTGCCGATGGAGGCAGACCACGTCGAAGTTGCCTTCGCAGAGGACCGCCCAGCCCTGGCGGCGGATGGAGACCCGCCCCTCCCAGAGCCCGAAGAGCAACTTGCCCTTTTGGTAGAGCGGGCCCTCCGGGCTGTTGATGTACTTGGCCGGCGGGTCCCGATCGTCCTCTTCTTCGAGTGAAGGGAGCGCCCGGCCGCTGAAGGCCACGATGCGCCCCTGCGAATCGGAGACCGGGAACATCAGCCGATGCCGGAAGCGGTCGTAGTAGCCGTCGCGAGTGCGGCGGGGCACCACGAGACCAGCCGCCTCGGCCTCGCCGGGTGAGCGCTGCTTCTGCCGGAAGAGGTTCACCAGACCGTCCCAGGCGTCCGGCGCGTAACCGAGCCGGAAGCGCTTGGCGGTCTCGTCGTCGACGTCGCGGTCCAGGTAGCACTGCCGGGCCATCGCGCCGTTCGGGTGCTCCTCGAGCATCCGGACGTAGAAGCCAGCGGCCTCGTCGAGGAGGGACGCGATCCGGTCCGTCTTCTCCTTCTCGCGCTTCCGCTCGGCGTCCTTGCGGGGGTCGCCCTCCGGGATCTCGACCCCGGCCCGCTCCGCCAGCCGGCGCGCGGCCTCCGGGAAGGGCAGCCCCTCGAGCCGGGTCAGGAAGCCGAAGACGTCCCCGGACGCCTGGCAGCCGAAGCAGTGGAAGAAGCCCCGCTGCGGGTGGACGTAGAAGCTCGGCGTCTTCTCGTTGTGAAAGGGGCAGAGCCCCTTGAAGCTCGCCCCGGACTTCTTGAGCTTCACGTACTCGCCGATGAGCACGCCGATGTCGGTGCGCTCTCGGATCGACGCGATGACGTCGTCCGGGATCATCGCCCGACCTTTTCCCGTGACCCCAACACGAAGCGCGCAGTATGCCCAGCCCACGAGACTCGGCAAGCAGGCCCAGCGTTTCCCGATCGACCCGTTGAGCCCTTGTTCTCGCACAAAGGCTCCAAGGGCACGAAGTTCCACAAAAGGAGAAGGCATTGCGGCCCGAGTCAGGCGACGCGAGTCGGATGCGGCGCCGATTCTGGGCACGCCGGTGCAAGTTCCACCCAACACCCAATCTCTGTGAACCTCTGCGTCCTTGGTGGCTTTGTGCGAGAACAAGGGCATAGCGGGGAGGAGCGGGCCACGATCGGGGAGGCGTGATAGACGGGAGCGTCGTGACGGAGGCGCCCGCCCAGAAGAGCTCGGCTTTGCGCGAGGTGCTCGTGGTCTACGCCGCGGTCGCCGTGCTCACGTACGGGATCACCCGGCTGCGCGCGGTCCCGATGGTGAAGGACTACGTGCACCTCGGGGTCGGGGCGCTCTTCCTGCTCGTCGCGCTCTGGCGGACCGGTCGCGATCGGGCCTCGCTCGACCGCTATGGGATCGCGCTCGGCGGGTTGCTGGCGCCGGTCGACGAGGAGGCCGACCCGGGGCCCTTCGGGCTCTACGACCTCGGCCGGCTCGTTCGACGCTCGTTCCCGTCGGCGCTGAAGGAGACCGGAGTCGCGCTCGGGCTGGCCCTCCTCATCTTCCCGCCCTTCTTCTTCGGCTTCGGCTGGTACCACGGCGCGCAGGGGTGGCCCTCGCTGCAGCTCCCGGACGACTTCGCGAGCTTCGCGTTCGCCCAGCTGCTGGTGGTGGCGCTCCCCGAAGAGGTCTTCTTCCGTGGCTACGTGCAAACCCGCCTGAACGACCACTTCGGCGAGCCTCGCTGGGCGCTCTTCCGGAAGCTCGGGCTCCACCCGATGAGCCTGCTGCTCCAGGC
>CAYXAP010000057.1:0-12753 GCA_964462035.1 uncultured Sandaracinus sp. | reverse complement strand
GCCGCGATCTTCGACATGGATCGCACGCTCGTTCGCGTGAACACCGGCACCCTCTACGCCCGCTGGCGCTTTCGCCGGCGCGAGGCGGGCCTGCGCGACATGGCGCGGGTCGCCCGCTGGCTCGCGCTCTACACCTTCGGCGCCATCGACGCCGAGGCCGCGACGCGGAGCGCGCTCGAGAGCGTCGCCGGCGAGAACGAGGCCGAGTTCCGCGCGCTCCTCGCGGGCTGGTACCGCAGCTCCGTGCGCCGACACATCAGCCCACAGGCACGGGCCGAGGTCGAGCGCCGCCGCGCGGCCGGTGACGTGCTGGTCGTCCTCAGCGCGTCGACGCCCTACGTGGTCGAGCCGCTCGCCGCGGACCTCGGCATCGACCACGTGCTCTGCACCGAGCTCGAGACCCGCGACGGACGGCTGACCGGTCGTTGCGCCGAGCTCTGCTACGGACCGCACAAGGTCCGCATCGCGGAGCGTTGGGCCGCGGAGCACGGCATCGATCTCGAAGCCAGCGCCTTCTACACCGACAGCGTGAGCGACGCGCCGATGCTCCGGCGCGTCGGCGAGCGACGCGTGATCAACCCGGACCCACGGCTGCGCCTCTTGGCGCGCCGCGAAGGATGGAGCGTCGAAGAATGGCGATGATGAACCCGCCCGCGCCCGTGGTGCTCGAGCGCATCGTGCGCGCGGCCCTCGAAGAGGACATCGCGCGGGGCGACCTGACCACCGAAGCCACCGTCTCCCCCGAGACGATGGGCGAAGCGACCTTCGGCGCGCGCGAGTCGCTGGTCCTCAGTGGCCTGCCGGTGATCGAGATGGTCTTCCGGCTCGTGGACGGGCGCGTGAACGTGACGGCCGAGGCCGCCGACGGAGACCGACTCGCCGCCGGCGACGTCGCCGCACGAGTGAAGGGCCCCGCTCGCTCGATCCTCATGGGCGAGCGCGTGGCGCTGAACTTCGCCCAGCGGATGAGCGGCATCGCGACCCAGGCTCGCCGCTACGTCGGTGCCCTCCCCGAGGGCAGCGACTGCCGGATCGTGGACACCCGCAAGACCACGCCGGGGCTGCGCGCGCTCGAACGGTACGCCGTGCGCTGTGGTGGCGCGCACAACCACCGCGAAGACCTCGGTGCGGCCGTGCTGATCAAGGACAACCACATCGCCGCGTGCGGCGGCGTGCGCACCGCGATCGAGCGCGCGAAGGCCTACGCGCCGCACACCTCGCGCGTCGAGTGCGAGGTCGACACCCGCGAGCAGCTCCTGGAGGCGCTCGACGCCGGCGCCGACATCATCCTGCTCGACAACTTCGACGACGACGCCTGCCGCGACGCGGTCGCGCTGACGGCCGGCAGGGCGATCCTCGAGGCGAGCGGCAACGTGACCCTCGAGCGGATCCCGAAGCTCGCCGCGACCGGCGTCGACGTGATCAGCAGCGGCGCGCTGACGCACTCGGTCCGCTCGGTCGACCTCGGCCTCGACTGGGTCTGAGGTGACCGACACCGCAGACCTGGAGCGCGGGCTCCAATCGGTCGCCTCGCGTTGGCTCGGCGCGCGTGGCCGCGTGAAGACGGTCACCGACTCGACCATGGACGATGCTTGGCAAGCGCTCGAAGACGGCGCAGACCACGGCTTCGTCGTCGTGGCCGACCACCAGCGCTCCGGCCGCGGCTCGCACGGACGCACGTGGGCGTCGCCCCCGGGAGTCGATCTCTACCTGAGCGCCGTGGCTCGGATCCCGCACCCACGCCCGACGATGACCCTGGCGACGGCGCTCGCCGTGGTCGACGTGGTCCGGGGAGCGATCGGAACCACCGCCGACGTTTGCGTGAAGTGGCCGAACGACGTCCTCGTGGACGACCGGAAGATCGCCGGCATCCTCTGCGAGAGCCGCAGCCGCGGCGAACGCTTCGATGCCGTCATCGGCGTGGGACTCAACGTGAACCGGCCAGCGTTCGACCCGGAGCTCGAGGCCACCTCACTGCGCCTCGCGAGCGGTCACGACCACGACCGGGGCGCGATCCTCGCCGGGCTCCTCATCGCGATGGAGCGCTGGCTCGGCGCCGAGCCCTCGGCGGTCACCGCTGCCCTCGACGAGGCGCTGGCCTGGCGCGGCGAGCGCGTGTGCTGCGATGCCGTCGAAGGCGAGCTGCTCGGCGTGGCGACCGACGGCGGCGTTCGGCTGCGCACCGAGGGTCGCGAGAAGGTGCTGCACGCCGGTCGGCTCACGCGAGCGCGCTAGCGAACGACCGCCTCCAGCCAGTCCACGATCGCGCGCACCTTCGGGAGCTTCTGTTTGGCGCGATGGACCACCAGGTAGATGGCGCGCACCGGCAGCTGCTCGTCGCCGCCACCGACGCACCGCGGATCGATCGGTACGAGGCCCAGGCGCTCGCCGAGCCGCGTCGGCAAGATGGCGACTCCCAGCGACGCGGCCACGGCGAGCCCGAGCGCCTCGACGTCTTCGACCAGCAGCCGCGCCGGCCGCTTCTGTGCTCGCTCCGCGTGATGCTGTTCGGGGATCGCCGCGAGCGTTCCACCGAGCCCGAGCCACGGTGTGTCGAGCGCCAGCTCGAGCTCGGGCGCGGCGAACCACGCGTAGGCGGAGGTCGCCAGACGCTTGGCCACGAGCTCCCCGCGCTCCGGTCGAGTGAAGCGAATGGCCACGTCCGCCTCGTTCGCGGCGAGGCTGACCACTCGGTTGCTCGTCAGGAGTCGAACGCGAAGCGACGGGTGGCGCTCGTAGAGCGTGGGGAGCGCGCCCACCAAGGACCAGCGGACCAGCTCGCCGACGGTGTTCACCGTGACTTCGCCTCGCAGGGCGTCGTCTTCTTCCAGCGTGGCCCGGGCCGCGAGGGCGCCCTCGACCATCGGCTGCAACGACGCGCGCAGCGCTTCGCCCTTCGAGGTGAGCCGGATCGGAGTCTCGCGCAGCAAGAGCGGCGACCCCGCACCGGCCTCGAGCCGAGCGAGCCGCCGGCTGACGGTCGACTGGCTGACCCCGAGCGAGCGGGCCGCCTCGGTGAGGCTGCCCAGGCGAGCGACCGCTTCGAATGTCCGCAGCTGATCCCAGGAGGGCTCCATGGCCCATCCGTATACGGATTTCGATCATCCATCAACGGCCGTTGTCATGCGTATTCGCAACCACCACGGTCCGGTCATGGAGCTGACCCAACTTCGCAACGCGACGATCCACCTCGAGCTCGGCCCGCACCGGCTGCTCGTCGACCCCATGCTCTCCGAGCCCGGCGCCCTCCCCCCGCTTCGGATGGTCGGCGGGAGCGGCCAGCGGAACCCGCTCGTGCCGCTGCCGCCAGTCGCCGATGCCCTGCTCGACGGCGTCGGCGCGGTGCTCCTCACCCACGAGCACCCCGACCACCTCGACGTCGCGGGGATCGAGTGGATCCGCGACCGCGGGCTACCGGTCTGGACCAGCGGCATGGACGCGCCGAACCTCGCCAAGAAGGGCGTCGACGCTCACGAGCTCGTCGATGGCGCGCTCGGCATGCGCGTCGAGGTCGTCCCTTCGAAGCATGGTCGCGGCCTCGTCGGCTGGGTGCTCGGACCGGTCAACGGGTTCTATCTCGCCCACCCCGGCGAACCGAGCCTCTACCTCACGGGCGACTCGATCCTCACGGACAACGTGCTCGACGCCATCGAGCGCCTGAAGCCCGACGTGGTGGTGGCGCCGGCCGGCAACGCGACCCTCGGCTTCGGTGGCGACATCCTCTTCTCACCCGACGAGCTGGTGACCCTCGCGCACGCCGCGCCCGGGCGGGTGGTGCTCAACCACCTCGAGGCCCTCGACCACTGCCCGGTCACCCGCGAAGAGCTGCGACAGCACATGGCCGCCGAGGGCCTGGCCGATCGAGTCCACGTGCCGGCAGACGGCGAACGACTGAGCTTCGAAGCGACGGTGGGCTCGGAGGTGGTCCTCCAACCGACGCGCCTCACACCGACGTTCCAGAAGTGGGCGACCAAGGCGCTCGCGGGAACGTGAGCACCCAACCGGGGTGTTGAGTGGGGACGCTCTCGAGCAGCTCTGCCCACGAGTTTGCGACGATCACCCCCTGTGGTACCGATGTGGTCATGGACAATCGATGGATCTCGGCCTTCGCCTTCGTCCTGCTCACCGGCTGCGGCGGCGGCACTCCGAGCGGTGAGTGCACCGGTGACGAGTGCGAGTGCACCGACGCGACCTGCGACTGCCCCGCGACGGGGAGCTGCGCGCAAGACTGCACCACTGGCTGCGTGCTCGGCTGCTCGGACGGAGCCGACTGCGACTTCAGCTGTGGCGACGGATGCCTGGCCGAGTGCCCGGGCAGCGGATCCTGCGACGTGGAGGTCGGCGACGGCAGCACGGTCGTGTGCGATGGCAGCGGTGGCTGCGACGTGGTCTGTCACGGGAACTGCAACGTGACCTGCCCCGGCAGCGGCACCTGCCGAGTGACCTGCGGCGATGACGACATCTGCCTGCTGCAGGCGTGCGAGCCGGTCAGCTGCCCCGACGGCAGCTCGGTTTGCAACGGCGGGTGCTGATGTCCGCTCAGTACCAGTAGATCTGACCGCCGCGTCGTGGGCTGATCACGCCGCGACGGGTGCGCGGGCGGACCACTCGGCGCTGCTGCACGCGAACGCGGGGGCGGCGGCCGGGGATGGCCTGCGGCTGGACGTTCACGTCGACGCCGGGCGGACCGCCCTGGACGTCGAGATCCGGGTTCAGGAGCATGCCGGGGCGAGCGTTCGGCGGGACGGGGAAGTACCACCAGCGACCCTGCTGGTGGACCCAGTAACCCTCGACGCCGCGGTGGCCGGCGGGGACGCGGAGGCGCGGAACGCTGCGGGTCTGCTGCTGAGGCGGCGGGGGCACCTGTCCGTCGTCGATCTCGGGCGTGACGTCGACGTCTTCCACGTCCGCCGCGTCCTGCAGCTCGGGAGCGGGGCTCGGCGCGGGCTGCGGCTCGGCCTCGGGGGGCATCGGCGCCTCGGGCACGGCGGTGTCTTCGACGGCGGGCGGCGGCAGCTCGGCCGGTGCCGGGATCGCCGCCATCACCTGGGTGACGTAGGTGCCGCCGGAGGTCGGGAGCGCCGCGAGCCCGATGTGGGTGAAGCCCTCCTCGAAGAGCTGCGCACGGTGCGCCGGGCTGTTGAGGATGGCCTCGAAGGCGCCGGTCGTGGTCGCGTGCTTCGCGATGTTCTCACCGATGCGCGAGGCACTGACGCCGGTGGCTTGCACGCGCGCCGCGGGAGTTCCGGTCCGCTCCGAGACATGCACCAGCTCCTGGTGGCGGGCCATGTCGCGGCTGTGCGCCCGGGCGGCCTCGTCGAGGCCCGGGTGTCGCTGCAGCGGCTCGAGGCCCTCGGCCGCCCGCATCTGGTTGATGCGGGCGATCATCGCCGCCTCTCCGGCGTCGTCGAACGCGACCGCGGCCTGGCGGCGCGGCTGGGCGTTCGCGGTGGGTGCGCCGAGGAGCGCGATGAGGGAGACGAGGGCGGTGAGGGAGGAGACGCGCATGGGACGATTCAAGGTAAGAGCAATCTCCGGGCCAGTCATCCGATGGGCATTTATTCAATGGTTTCGTGTCGAAACTCGTCGTTCGAGGGTCCGATCGCCCCGACCAAACGGCGCACCGTGAATGGATCTTCACGATCCAATCGAGCCCCCGACCCCTCGACAGCGCCCCCGAGTCGCGCGATGGGTGGGTCCATGACTCCTTCCGAAGAGGCCGACATCCTGGCCCGAGCCGCCGGGGCGCGACTCCTCGACGACGTCGTCGTGGCCGCCACCGGCGAGGACGCCCGCGAATGGCTGCACGGTCAGCTCACCGTCGATCTACGCGAGAAGAGCGACGCCATCCGCTACGGGCTGGTGCTCGCGGTGAAGGGCAAGATCGTCGGCGACCTCCACGTCGTCGACGGGGGCCGGAGCGACGGGGACGGCGAACGCTTCGAGCTCCTCCTGCCCGGGAGCCACGCCGACGCGATCCTCGAACGCCTGGAGCGGTTCCTGGTGATGGAAGACGTCGAGCTCGAGCGGCTGCCGGTGCGGGTCCTCTCGATTCAGGGCCCGGCCGCAGCGGATGCCGTTCCCGAAGGCGTCGACTCACTGGCGATCGACCGCCTCGGCCACGGCGGGCGAGAGCTGCTCGTGCCAGCCGACGGCGCGGACGATCAGCTCGCGGCGCTCGAGGTCCCCGCCATCTCCGAGGCCGGCTGGGAGCTGGCGCGCATCCGCGCCGGGCGTCCGCGCATGGGCGTCGACTTCGGCGAGCACACGCTCCCGCAGGAGGCCGGTCTGAAGCGGCGCGCCCTCGCGTTCGACCAAGGCTGCTACGTCGGGCAGGAGCCGGTGGTCATGCTCGAGCACCGCGGCAAGCCGCCCAAGCGCTTGGTGCGCCTGAGCCTCGAGAGTGGACCCGCACCGGCTCCTGGTGACGCCATCGTCGCGGGCGAGCGCGAGGTCGGGACGATCACCTCCGCAGCCGCCGACGGGGACGGAGCCTGCGCCCTCGCGCTGGTGAAGCGAAAGGCGCTCGAAGGCGACGCGCCGATCATGGTCGGCGCGCGCACGCCGACCGTCGCCGTCGTCGAGTAGCCGCCGGACCATTTCCGTGACGATGTAATATTCCTTTGCGAGCTGGTACGTTCGCGCCATGGGGTGGAAGATGTTCGGGTGGGCTGCGGTGCTCTGCGCCTGCAGCGGGCCGGGGGGCTCGCCGGACGGGGGGACGGAGCCGTGCGTCGTGGACGAAGACTGCGACGAGGGCATCTTTTGCAACGGGCAAGAGAGCTGCGTGCCCGGATCGTCCATGGCCGATGAGCGGGGCTGCGTCCCCGCGATGCTCCCACCTTGTCGTGAGGGGCAGACGTGTGACGAAGGGGCCGACCGCTGCGTGACCGACTGCGACGTCACCATCGACGCCGACGGCGACGGTCACGCCGCCATCGAGTGCCTCGGCGACGACTGCGACGACGGGGACGCCAACCGCTTCCCGGGCAACCCCGAGGTCTGCGACGTCTTCGACCACGACGAAGACTGCGACCCCCGCACCTTCGGCTTTCGGGATCAAGACATGGACGGCATCGCCGACGCGCTGTGCTGCAACGAGGGAGACGGCGGGCGCATCTGTGGCCCCGACTGCAACGACAACGACGCGAGCGCGGCGCCAGCGCAGCCCGAGGTCTGCGACGAGGTCGACAACGACTGCGACGGCGGGACGGACGAGGGGGTCGCGACCGAGTACTGGCCGGACATGGACGGCGACGGCTTCGGCGACCCGATGGCGGAGACGAGCCTCGCCTGCTCGGTCCCGCCGGGCTTCGCCGACCGAGCCGGCGACTGCGACGATGACGACCCGGCCGAGAACGGCGCGGCCCCGGAGGTCTGCGACGAACGAGACAACGACTGCGATGGCAGCGTCGACGAAGGAACCGCAGCCGAATACTACCCGGACGCGGATGGTGATGGCTTCGGCGACGCGAGCGCGGCTCCCACCGTCACCTGCCGTCCGCCGACCGGCAGCGTGGACAACTCCGGTGACTGCGACGACTCCGACCCCGCGCGAAACGGAGCGGCGCCCGAGATCTGCGACGAGGTCGACAACGACTGCGACGGGACCGTGGACGAAGGCATCGGCACTCCCCTCTTCCGCGACGCCGACGGCGACGGCTTCGGCGAGCGGGGAAGCGTTCCGACCTTCGCCTGCGGGACCCTCGAGGGCTATGTCGCGAACCAGGGCGACTGCGACGACGGCACCAGCCAGGTGAGCCCCGCCGGCATCGAGGTCTGCGACGGACTCGACAACGATTGCAGCGGCGCCGCGGACGAGGGGCTCACGCTCCCGCTCTGGCCCGACGCCGACCGGGACGGATTCGGCGACGAGAGCGCCGCGTCGGCGGTGGCGTGCCCACGGGAAGGCTACGTCGCCAACGGCAACGACTGCGACGACACCCGCCCGGAGGTCCGGCCCGGTCTGAGCGAAATCTGCGATGGCCTCGACAACGACTGCAGCGGCGCTGCAGACGAG
This sequence comes from uncultured Sandaracinus sp., assembly GCA_964462035.1. Lineage (GTDB taxonomy): Bacteria > Myxococcota_A > Polyangia > Polyangiales > Houyiibacteriaceae > UBA1660. Next base: position 4,733 of record CAYXAP010000057.1, on the reverse strand, counting down.
GGGCTGCTCCGCCTCCTCTTCCCGGACGGCGACGGCGACGGCGACGGCGACGACAGCGTGGCGGGGATGATGCGCTGCCCCGCGGCGGGTTGGGTGGTCGCGAACGGTGACTGCGACGACTCGAACCGGCTGACCTTCGCCGGTGCCCCCGAGCTCTGTGACGAAGCGGACAACGACTGCGACGCCACGGTGGACGAGGACACCTCGCAGGTGGCCTGGTACGCCGACGGCGACGGAGACGGCTTCGGCGACCCCGCCAGCGTGCCGGTGCTCGACTGCAGCCCGGTGGCCGGACGCTCGCAGCTCACCGAGTGCGATGATTCCAACGCCGACGTCTACCCGGGCGCCCCGCAGCTCTGCGACCGGATCCAGAACGACTGCTCCCTCGCCAATCCGGGCGGGAGCCGACCGGCCGAAGACAGTGACGGCGACGGGCACTCCGCCCCCGGCGCGCCTTGTTCCGGCGGGTTCCCCAAGGACGACTGCGATGACAGCCGAGCGGCGACGTATCCGGGCGCCTGGGAGCGCTGCAACCGCCTCGACGACGACTGCAGTCTCGGCGGAGGCACCGATCCCGCCGAGGACATGGACGGTGACCGCCACTCCCCACCGACCGCCGCCTGCACCGGCGGCGCCTTCCCGAAGGACGACTGCGACGACACCCGGGCGACGATCTACACCGGCGCGCCCGAGCTCTGTGACCGTGTCGACAACGACTGCTCGAGCGGCGGCGGCAACGAGGCCTCCGAGGACGCCGACCGCGATGGGCATGCCCCGGTCGGGGCGAGCTGCAGCGGCGGCTTCCCGAGGGACGACTGCCGCGACACCCTCCCGTTGGTCTATGGCGGCGCACCGGAGCGCTGCAATCGCTTCGACGACGACTGCTCGATGGGTGGCGGCCTCGACGCGAGCGAGGACGCGGACGACGACGGCTACGCCAGTTTCGACGCTGCGTGTGCGGGCGTCCGCCCGCGAACCGACTGCGACGATGCCCTCGCCGACCGCTGGCTCTGCCAGCCGACCCTCGCCACCACCGTGACGACCTTCGACGACACCCGAGAGATCAGCGCGGGCCTGCTCGGCGGAGACCGCCTGCCCGACCTCTCCATCAATCGGGGCAACGGCTTCACCTTCGAGCTCGAGCCCGAGCACTACCGGAACGACGGGTCGAGCAGCTGGCCCCGCGCCGGAACGGCCGTGCTCCGGATGGCGCTTGGAGACTTCGACGGAGACGGAGACCTGGACACGGTGCGGGGCACCGCCGCCATGCGGGTGTTCTTCGACGGGGCCCCGGGACCCATCCTCGACTCGGATGGAGCGGCGGAGTTGGCCGTTCGAGACGTGAACCGCGATGGGATCGACGATGTCGTGACCCTCGGCGTGGATCTCGAGCTGCACCTCGGCAACGGCGACGGGACGTTCCGCACGATCGTCGTCGCAGCGAACCAGGGCGCGCCCGAGGACTACTTCGTTCAGGACGTCGCGATCGCCGACATCAACGGTGACCTTCGACCCGACATCGTTTGGCTCGGCACGAGCGGCATCTCGGGCGGCGAGGCGTTCCTGCAGCTTCGGTGGTCTCGCAACCAGGGGGCGGGGTCGACCAGCTGGTCCCTTCCCATCGCGCACGGCCCGGACACGTTGAGGGACGTGTGGATGGCTGCGGGCGACGTGGATCAGGACGGCTTCGCCGAGGTCTACCTCGCGCACGTCGACGCCCCATCGGTGGCTGCGCTCGAGTGGAACGGAGCGGGCTTCGTCGACGCGGGCTTCCCGATCCTCGACCGGCTCGGCACGACCGGCCGCATCGAGATCGCCGACCTGGATGGGGACGGGGACCTCGAGTTGGTGAAGGGGCAGGGGTTCGTGGAGGTGGTCTCGCCGGGGACGGCACGCATCTGGGGAGGCCCCACGAGCGGCAGGGACGTCGCGGTCGCCGACTTCGACGACAGCGGAGACCTGGACCTCGCGACCGTCGACCTCCTCGGCGACGCGTTCGCGGTTTGGCTCCTGTCGGGCGGACCGTTCGGCCGCGACGGCCAGACCTCCTGCACCTGCTACGGCGCCGAAGACCGCACCTACTGATCGAAGGTCGAGCGTCGACGCCCTGCGCCACTAGGTCGAGGCGACGCTTCGGCCGCCGTCGACGAGCAGCTGCTGACCGGTGACGTAGGGGGCCGACGCGAGGTAGGCGACCGCCTCGGCGACGTCGCTCGCGGCGCCGACCTTTCGCAGCGGCGCCTTCGAGACGAGCGCTTCGGTCTCCGCTTCCGTCATGTCCTCCGGTGGCAAGACCGTGCCCGGGGCGACGGCGTTCACGCGCACCTCCGGGGCGAGCTCGAGGGCCAGGGTCCGCATCACCTGCCGGAGCGCGCCCTTGCTCGCCAGGTAGGGGAGGAAGCCGGTGTACGGCACCTCGGTGCCGAAGCCGGTGATGAACACGATGGCGCCGGCGCTCGTACGGAGCGCCGGTGCGGCGGCGCGCGCGAGCTCGAAGGGGGCCCGGAGGTTCAGATTCAGCGCTCGCTCCCAGTGGCCGTCGTCGATGTCGTCCAAGGCCACGTTCTCGAAGTTCGCCGCGCTCGGTACCAGCACCTCGAGGCCACCGAAGTCGGCGGTGACCCGCCGGGCGAGCTCGGCCGCGGCGCCCGGGTCGCTCAGGTCCGCCTGGAAGAGCGCGGCCTGTCCACCCGCGGCCTCGATGGCCTTCGCCGTTTCGCGCGCACCAGCGTCCGACGAGTGGTAGTGCAGCCCGACCTTCATCCCTCGCCGGCCCAGCTCGGTGGCGATGGCGGCACCCACTCGAACACCGGCGCCGGTCACCAGCGCGCGCTTGCCATTCAGGTCGATCATGATGATGGATCCTCGCACGAGCGCCCCGTTGCGGGGGCTTCGGCCCGAACGTACACTGCGCCCCAGTCACCCCCCCGATTCCAGCCAGGAAAAGACGATCATGATTTCGCTCACCGATGCCGCCGCCGCCAAGGTCCAGGAGATCCGCGAAGCCGAGGACCTCGGCTCCCAGGGGCTCCGCGTGCGGGTGCTCGGCGGAGGCTGCTCCGGCTTCACCTACGACCTCTTCTTCGAGGACGAGACCACGGAGCTCGACCAGACCTACGAGTCCCATGGGATCCCGCTCTACATCGACATGATGAGCTTCCAGTACCTCGAAGGCACCGAGATCGACTACGTCGAGGGCCTCTACGGCGCCGGCTTCAAGTTCATCAACCCGCAGGCCAAGGCGACCTGTGGCTGCGGCTCCAGCTTCGCCGCGTAGGCTCACGCCACACCGATCGTGCCAGCGCGACAGGCCGATCGGGGCGCTTTGCCCCGATCGATCGCCCGCTCGTCGGAGAAAATACTCGTCGTAACGATTACCTCTCGGAGCCCGTCTCGGACGTGTACCCAGGACGCACCCCCCCGGTGCGGACGCAGAGGAGCGCAGACGACCGTGGCCTACCGACGAGATTCCGAGCTGGACCGATACATCAAGCGCGTTCGGGCGATCCCGCGGCTGGATCGCGAAACCGAGCGAGGGCTGGCCGAGCGCGTGCTCGAGGGCGATCAGCAAGCGGCTGACGAGCTGGTGGAGGCCAACCTCCGCTACGTGGTGGCCGTCGCGCTCCAGTACCGGCGCTACGACGTTCGGCTCGGAGACCTGATCGCCGAGGGGAGCATCGGCCTCGTGACCGCGGTCTCGAAGTTCGACCCGTCCCGCGGCACCCGCTTCGTGACCTACGCGGGCTACTGGATCCGCGCCTACGTCCTCGAGGCCGTCGTCCGCTCGACCAGCATGGTCGGCGCCGGCTCGGGGCCGCTGCGCTCGAAGCTCTTCTTCCGCCTCCGCCGCGAGCGGGCCCGGGTCTCGACCATCGAACAGGATCCGCGCAAGCGCATCGAGCTGATGGCCGAGCGCTTCGACGTGACCCCGGAGAAGATGGCGAAGATGCTGCGCCGCCTCGAGGCCAAGGACGTGTCGCTCGACCAACAGGTCTTCGACGACGGAAGCGTCGCCATGGTGGACACGCTCGTGTCCGAGCAGACGCCACAGGACGACCTCTACGAACGGAACTCGCGCCAAGCCGCGATCGAGGCCCGCCTCGGCGACGCCCTCGGCGCGCTCGACCAGCGCGAGCGCTACATCGTGGAGAAGCGAATCCTCTCGGAGGAGGGCCGCACACTGGCCGCGCTCGGTCGCGAGCTCGGTGTCAGCCGCGAGCGAGCCCGCCAGCTCGAGGCGCGCGCGAAGCGCAAGCTCCGCGCCCAGCTGCGCGACTTCGCCCCGGCCGCAGCGTAGAGCACACCTCCAAACCCCGGCCGCAGCGTCGTCCGGGGCCGATCCCGCAGGATTCGCGATGGTGGAACCCACAGTTCCTCCTGTTATCTCGCAAGGGTCGAAGGCATCATCTGCGCATGGCCGAGGAAGACGATCGCCCGAAGACCATGGAAGTGGGCGTCGAGGAGCTCGCGTCGAAGGCTCAGCCCCCTCCCCCGCCCAAGAAGCGGCCGGCACACGCTCACACGATCGCCGGTGCGGCGACCGCCCCGAGCGAGTCCCAGGGTGGGCTGACCCCGGCCCGACGTAGCTCCGCGCCGCCGCCGCCGCCGCCGTCGGCCTCCAAGCCGCGCGCCTCCGCGCCGCCGCCGCCGCCCTCCGCATCGAAGCCTCGCGCCTCGGCGCCGCCGCCGCCGCCGTCGGCCTCCAAGCCGCGCGCCTCCGCGCCGCCACCCCC
>CAYXAP010000056.1:50974-63159 GCA_964462035.1 uncultured Sandaracinus sp. | reverse complement strand
GACCACCGAGGACGAACCGACCGCATCCATCGGTCGGCTGCATCTCGCGCCCGCTCCCGACGATCACGCCACGATGGAGAGCCCACCGCCGTCCGAGGTTCCGACCGCGGCGCCACGTGAGCGGCGGCCCGTGTCGAGCTCCGTTCCACCGCCCCTGGCGTCGCCGCCCTCCGAGCCGACGAAGCATCCGACCGTCCCGCTCCAACGGGGCCGCACCCGCCGGCACGCCCAGCCCTTCTCGCCCCGGCACGTGCGTGAGGAGGCGGACCGACTCCCTCGAGCACACCCGAGCGTCGAGGTGCCCGAGCCGGCGGATGTCCAGCCGCCTCCTGCGGCCATGGCCTGGCGAGAGCGGCTCTGGTGGGCCGGCTGGGTCGCACTGGCCGCGTACGCGCTGGGCCAGCTCGCCGGCTGACTCACTCGCAGCCGGTGGGCTCCATCGCGGCGATCCACTCTCGGATGAGCGTCACGCCCTCGGCGTGGACCAGCTGGCTCGGGAGCTCCGGCATCTTGATCCCGGCCTCGTCGCTCTCCATCCGGAACACCATCACGGACTCGTCCGGTGCACCGGGAACCACGTCGAACGTTCGGCCGCCCGCGGCGCGCCCGGCCGCGACGGGTCGCTTGCAGACGCCGAGCTGCAGCGACTCGGTCACGTCGGCCGTCAGCCAGAGCCCGCTCTGGCCGGCCGAGCCCTGGTCCCGGTGGCAATGGCCGCAGTTCGCGTGGAGATAGGCCCGGGCCCGTTCGTCGAGCGTGCCCTCCGTGCCCTCCGGGTCGACCAACGCGTCTCGCTCGGTGGGCAGCGGCTCCGTGAAGAGGCCCGCGGCCTCGAGTCGCTCGAGCTGGCCCGAGTGGTCCATCTGCAGCGTCCGGGGCCCCAGCGGCAGCGGGTCGCCGAGCCCGCCGTGACAGTTCGCGCACTGGGCCGCGTTCGGGACGCGATAGGTGAGCGTCCGGGTCTCCCCATCGTCGTGGATCCACTCGACGTCGACCCGCGCGCCCACCTGGGTGAGGAAGGCGTCGTCGCCATCCCATAGGTAGACGTAGGGCTTCCAGGTGCCCTCCTCGAGGACCAGGAGCCGGGTCTCGATGATCCGCTCCCCCGCCGCAGGATCGCGGAAGTCGGCCAGGAACGAGAAGGTCTTCACCAGCACGGTGCCTTCGGGGAAGTCCCACGGCCCTTCGCTCGTGAGGCCGGCGGTGGTCCCTTCCGGCACCCGAATGAACCGATGCTTCGAGGCGTAGTCGCTGAAGAGGGGGCTGACCACGGTGTACGGCAGCACCCCGGCCGCGGGCTCCTGAGCCAGCCCATCGGTGAAGAGCCCCCACTCGCTCAGGCGCTCGGGGGCGCCATCGCTCGGGCCGCCGTCACCGCAGCTCAGCGCGAGCGCGGCCAGCACGACGAAGGAACGACGCATCAGCCCTCGAAGTCGAGCGTCACCGAGGGACGCGGGGTGCCGTCGCACTCGTGCGGCGCCGTGTCGCGCGAGAGCACGATGTCGCGAATGGGCTCGCCGTTGGCCTGCGCGGCCACCGCCTCGACGTCGATGTCGATGAAGGTCGGGAGGTCCGTGGTCCCGAGGCAGAGCGTGCCGGGGCCCGCCGCCTCCGGGTAGAAGCCGTCGAAGACCACGTCCTCGAGGTCCTCCGGGTAGGTCTCGTCGGTGAAGCTCTCGATGACTCCGAAGAGGATCGAGATGGCGTCGCCCGGCGTGCCGGGGTCGGTGCCGTTGTTCGTGAGCTCGTTGTCGTGGATGTAGATGTCCTCGGAGAGCGTGTCGTAGTCCGGGTCGCCCGTGCCGCTCTCCCCTTCGACCGCGAGGACGGTCTCGTACGAGATCACGCCGACGCCGAGCGTGCGGTTGTCCGCGATCACGTTGTTGCGGACCTCCACGTCGTTCGCGGCCAAGATGAAGACGCCGGTACCTGCGGGGATCAGGCCCACGGTCGAGCCTGGCTCGCCGAAGTTCCCGCGGTTGTTCTCGCGCGCGATGTTGTCGCGGACCAACGTACCGGCGCCGTTCATGGGCAGGCCGGGGAGCTCGAAGACCAGGATGCCGCCCGTGTTGTCCTCGGCGAGGTTGTCGTAGACCTCGCAGTTGACACTGTTCTCGACCTCGAAGCCGGCCACGTTCCCGCGAGCCACGTTGTTGCGCATGATGCCGTTGGTGACCTGGCCCATGTAGAAGCCGGCGTCCGAGCTGTTCAGCGCCTCGCTGCCCTCCACGAGCACGTTGGAGGACTGGACGGGGTAGATGGCGTATTTGCCGTTCTCGGTGTCGCTCTCGTTGGTCCAGCCGGCGCGAACGTTGCGGACCACCACTCCGTCGCTGCCGTTGATGCGCAAGCCGTTGCCCTGGGCGTCCATGATGGCGAGGTCCTCGACGACGACTCGGGTCATGTTGGTCAGGTCGAGGCCCGCCCCGCCCACGGTCTGACCGGAGAAGTCGAGGACGGTCTCGTCCATGCCCTGGCCCCGGATGGTCAGGTCGCTCTTGCCGGTGACCTCGAGCACGTCGGTGAGCGTGAAGATGCCCGAGCCCAGCTCGACCACGTCTCCGTCCTGCGCCTCGATCAGGGCGGCCTGGAGCGTCGTCTGGTCGTCGTCGCTGGGGGAGATGCCGGGGCCGCCATCCCCGCAGGAGACGACGAGGAGAGCCGCGGGAAGGAGGCGAAGCGTTTTCATGGCGGCATCATAGCGGGAAAGAGCCCCCGAACCACACCCCTCACGATCGGCGCGGCTCCCAGTGGCTACGCGGGTTTGCGCGCGACGAAGCGGCCGTGCTACGCCGCCCCACCACCTCCATGTTCGAAACGCTGACCAAGGGTTTTAGAGCCGCCCGTAACCGGCTCGCCGGCGTCACGGAGCTCACCGCCGACAACATCGATCCGGCGCTGCGCGACGTGCGCCTGTCGTTGCTCGAAGCGGACGTCGAGTTCTCCGTCGTCAAACGCTTCCTCGCCAACGTGAAGGAGCAAGCGGTCGGCCAGACCGTCCAGCGGACCGCCGAGGTCGGCGGCCGGAAGATCAAGATCGGGCCCGTCGAGCAGTTCGTCAAAGTCTGTCAGGACGAGCTGGAGAAGATGATGGCCTGGGACGGGCCAGCCGTGGAGTTCGCCGACAGCGGCGTCACGGGCATCATGATGGTGGGCCTCCAGGGCTCGGGTAAGACGACCAGCGCCGCCAAGCTGGCGCGCCTCCTCACCGAGGAGCACGGCCGCAAGGTCATGATGGTCGCGGCCGACGTGGCCCGCCCGGGCGCCATCGAGCAGCTCCAGGTGCTCGGCGAGCAGATCGACATCCCGGTCTTCGCCATCCCCGGCGGCGACCCGGTCGACATCTGCTGGCAGGGCCTCAAGGAGGCCAAGCACGCCAAGCGCGACACCGTCATCTACGACACCGCCGGTCGCCTCGCGATCGACGAACGGCTGATGGGCGAGGTCCGCAACATCAAGGACAAGTGCGACCCGCAGAACATCTTCATGGTGATCGACGCCATGATCGGTCAGGACGCGGTCAAGACGGCCAAGTCCTTCCACGACCAGCTGAGCCTCAGCGGCGTCGTGCTGACCAAGCTCGATGGTGACGCCCGCGGCGGCGCTGCCCTCTCCGTCCAGGAGGTCACCGGCGCGCCGGTGAAGTTCGTCGGTCTCGGCGAGACCCTCGACCGGATGGAGCAGTTCCGTCCCGAGGGTATGGCCAGCCGCATCCTCGGGATGGGCGACGTCGTCGGCCTGATGAAGGACTTCGAAGGCGTCGTCGACGAGGAGAAGGCCGAAGAAGACGCGATGCGGATGCTCCAGGGTGACTTCACCCTGGACGACTTCCTCGAGCAGATCTCGATGCTCCAGAACATGGGGCCGCTCCAGGAGATCTTCGAGAAGCTCCCGATGTTCGGCGACTCCATGCCGGAGGGCTTCAACATCGACGAGTCGGAGCTCGTGCGCACCAAGGCCATGGTGAGCTCCATGACCAAGCAAGAGCGGAAGGACATCTCGCTCTTCAAGAAGCAGCCCGGCCGCCTCGAGCGCGTCGCCAAGGGCTCCGGTCGCAAGCTCGAAGAGGTCGCCAGCCTCCTTCAGCGCTTCGTCTTCATGCGCCAGATGATGGGCGACATCGGCCAGCAGGCGGGCATGCTCTCGAAGATTCCGGGCATGAAGCAGCTCGCGGCGGCGCGACGCCTCAAGGATGTGGTCAAGACCGGCGGCCTCGAGGGCAACCCGATGATGGCCGGTCTGGCCGACCAGCTCCTCGAAGCGGCGATCGCCGAAGGCCCGGGCGGCCGTGGTCGCGCCAAGAAGAAGCCGAAGACCAGCAACGTCGACATGAGCGGTGGCGGCCCGTCGGCCACCCGCCGGAAGATCAAGCGCAAGAAGAAGAAGCGCCGCAAGTGAGCAGAGATCCCATGACGAATTCCAAGCCCCTCTTCGTGTTGCTCGCCCTGGCCATCGCTGGGCTCACCTCCGGCTGCGTGGAGAAGTCCCGCGATCTGACCCGTTCGGAGCGCGAGCGCCTCGAGCCCTACGTCACCGAGGAAGACACCGAGCCGGAGCACGACCTCGACGTCGAGTTCGAGGACAAGATCGAGCTGGTCGGCTACGACCTCAGCTCGGACACCTGGCGCCCCGGTCAGACCCTGACCATCACCTGGCACTGGAAGGTGAAGCGCTCGCTGGAAGAGGGCTGGCGCCTGTTCACCCACGTCACGGACGCTTCGGGAGCGAATCGCGTCAACGCCGACGTCGAGGGCGTGGTCCGCGAGCTCTACCAGCCGGGCGCCTGGAAGGCCGGCGAGACCATCAAGGACGAGCAGACGATCACCCTCCCCGCGGAGTGGTCCGACGAGCGCGCATCCATCTACGTCGGCCTCTGGAATGGGCCGCACCGCCTACGGATCACCAGCGGCCCGAGCGACGGCGAGAACCGGGCCCGGGGCCTCACCATCCCGACCCCGCGCGCTGCCGGTGGCGGCGCCCAGGCGCCCGAGGCGCCGACCGTTCCCTCGATCGACGTGAACCGCGCGAGCGACATCACCATCGACGGCAAGCTCGACGAGCCGGAGTGGCGAAGCGCCCAGGCCACCCCCGCCTTCGTGAAGACGATGGACGGCAGCCCGGCTGACTTCGGCGTCACGGCGAAGCTGCTTTGGGACGACGAGAACCTCTACGTCGGCTTCGTGGTCGACGACGACTATCTGAAGAGCGAGTTCGACGAGCGCGACGACCACCTCTGGGAGCAAGACACCGTCGAGGTGATGCTCGACCCGGGTGGTGACGGCCGGAACTACTTCGAGCTGCAGGTCTCGCCACAGAACGTCGTCTTCGACACCCGCTACGACACCCGCCGCAACCCCGGACCGATTGGCCACGCCGACTGGAACGCGCAGATCGAGTCCGCCGTCGAAGTCGAGGGCACCATCGGCGACGACGACGAGGACGAGGGCTACACGGTCGAGATGGCCATCAACTGGGCCTCGTTCGCCACCGGGACCCCGCCCGCGAGCCGCCCCGAGGCCGGCGAGGTGTGGCGCGCCAACCTCTACGTGATGGATGCCCGTGAAGAGGGCAGCCGGGCGGCCGGCTGGTCGCCGCCGAACGTAGGCGACTTCCACGTGCCGAACCGATTCGGCAACCTCCGCTTCGTCGACCCGACCGTCGCGCGCCGCCCCGGCCCGAACACCGGCGCCGCCGCCGCTCCCTCCGCCATGGGCCCGGCCCAGATCCGGCTGCCCCCGGGCGTCGCCGCGCGACTGCAGCGACCCACGATGAACATCGTGCCCAACGAGGCCGACGAGCGCCGGGTCAACCGACCCCAGGCGGGCGAGGTGGTGCCCACCGCCGAGAATCCGCGGCCGGGCCAGTAGTCTCACTGCCGGTCGTCACTGCCGGTCGAGGCGCACGTACCAATACGCCGGACCGTATTCGATGACGGCGCCCACCCGGAAGTGGGCGCGGACCCACGGGAGCGCTGCGACCCGTTGCTCGACGGGGTAGCCGGCGAGGCTCAGCAGCTGCCCATCGTCGTCCACCTCCGGCCGAGCCGCCGAGTGCAGAAGGAGCGCCCGTGGCTCGCGGGCGACGAGCTGGCCGAGCGGCACGTGCTTGTCGAGATGACCGCCCGGGGCCCGAGCGATCACGGAGTCCGTGATGCCGCCGAGGTCCACCACCTCTACACCGGTTCGCCAACCGATGTAGCCGACGTCGACCAAGGCCACCGGACCACGGCCCTCGACCGCATCGGCCACGACGGGTCCGCGGGCCGTCCGCTGGGCCCCCGCGTCCCACGCCAACTTCGTCTGTAGCGCGCTCGTGCCGAGCGGAGCGAGCAGCGCGAGCGCCAGCGCGACCCAGCGCGCTGGGTGGGTGAGCGCACCGAAACCGAGGGCGATCACCACAGCGTAGAGCGGGAGCACCGGAGCGAAGAGTCGATGGCCGGGCATCCAGTCGCCCCCCGCGATCACAATCGACACCCCATGGATCACCAGCGCCACGACCAACAGGCGCTCCTCGCGCGCAGCGGCACCCATCAAGGCCACTCCACCGAGGCCCGTGGTGAAGAGCAGGCCGATGGCGACGTAGCGCAGCCCGTCGGCCAGGCCCCCGAGCTTCGCAGCGCTGGCGAGCGGCATCGGGTGACCGAAGAGCACGAGCCGAAACGCGATGATGCTCACGACCCCGAAGACGAGCGCGGCGAGCACCCGTCGCGGGTGAGCGCCACCGAACGCCAGGACCCCGGCCACGGGCAGGAGCTCCGGTCTCAGCCAGGGAATCGCGAGGGCACCCAGCGCGGCGAGCCGCCAGCCCGGCGCTCCCCACGCTGGGCGGGCCACGAGGGTCAGCGCGAGCGTCGCGAAGCCGGTCTCGAGGCCCGCACCGCCCCAGAGGCCGAGGGTGCCCTGAACGCCGACGAGCAGCGCCACGAGCCGCTTCGCCGGCCGATCGTGCACCGCGAGCGCAGCGGCCGCCGCGGTGGCGGCGAGGCCCAAGAGCCGCTGCACCAGCGGCGCATCCACGCCGAGCGACTCGAAGAGTGCGACTGGTAGGAGCCAGAGCGGTGCGGTGATCCCATCGCTGGGAGTGCCGGCGTTCATCGCCCAGCCTCGGCCCGACGCGAGGTTGGCGGCGTAGCGAGACACGATGAACGCGTCGTCGACCAGGTAGTGCCAGGTCAGCGCGCCGACGGCGAGCACGGCCGCGGCCGCCGCCAAGGGCGTCCAGCGCTCGAACCGGTCGCTAGAAACAGGTTCGGTTGCGCCCGTCGCGCTTCGCGGCGTAGAGGCGCTCATCGGCGTTCTTGATGAATGACGTCACGTCGTTGTCGTCCTGGAGAATCGCGACGCCGAGGGAGACGGTCACGTTGATCCGCTCTTGCTCGAACACGAACGAGTGGTCCTGCACCAGGATTCGGAGCTCTTCGGCGATGGACGACCCCCCCGGCAGGTCGGTCTCGGGCAGGACGACGCAGAACTCCTCGCCGCCGTACCGACCGAGCACGTCGTCGGGTCGCAGCCGGCCCTTCACGAGCTGGGCGAGCTCCTTGAGAACGTAGTCGCCCGCGAGGTGACCGTACGTGTCGTTGATGTGCTTGAAGTGATCGATGTCGAACATGACCAGCGTCAGTGGTCGCTGGTGCCGGCGGGCGCGGGGGATCTCGCGCTCGAGCGTCTCCATCAAGAAGCGCTTGTTGTTCACACCCGTCAGACCGTCGACGATCGTCATCTTGTAGATCGTCTCGTGGTACTGGGCCTCCATGTCCGAGCCGGACAGGAACTTGAAGATCGTGTCGCCGACCTTCACCTGGTCGCCTCGACGGAGCTGATAATCGCTGATGAGCTCGTCGTTGACGTACGTGCCGTTCGTCGAGCTCAGGTCCTGGACGTGGTACGCGCGGCCGCGCTTCTCGATCTTGCAGTGGCGCCGAGACACGCTGTCGTTCTCGAGAACGATGGTGTTCTCGCTGCCGCGGCCGAGCAGAACCGGCTCCGGTCCGAGCACGTGGCGCTTGCCGAACTGCCTCGCGTCCGAGGAGTAGATGATCACCAAGCAGTCGCTCCCCGGCTTCGTCGGAAGCTTGAGCTCGTCGAGCGGGGTGACGCGGGTCTTGATGTCTGAGTCCACTACCGCGACCTAAACGGTGTCCGGACCCCGGACAGTGGACCGGGGTGGCACACCGGGAGAGTAGAAAGATGCGCTTCGTGCGTCAACTGCAAGGGTAGAAACCTCACCTGTCGACCCCCTTGGGGGCGAGCGCCATTCACGGATGCATCAGACCGCCGCTCCGGTGGCGACGGGCTCCGACCAGTGAGGGCTCGTCCGGTGTGGGCAGCCGGGCGCGGCGCTCCTGCTCCGGATCGTGGGCCTCGATGAAGTGCATGTTCTCGTAGTTGATCCAGACGTGTGCCACCAGACACCCCACGAGCTCACCGGTGGCCCAGAAGATCGCTCCGAAGGCAAAGCCCATCGCGACCGCCCATGCGGTCCAGGGGAGGAAGCGCCGGCTCGGCCCGATGTGGAGCAGCCCGAAGACCAGCGACGAGGCCCAGAAGCCCGCGACCGGCAGGAGCGCGCCGCGAAAGAAGAGCTCCTCGGCGATGCCGCTGAGGAGCGCGAAGACCAGGATGTGCCGTGAGGACAGGGGCCCGAGCACCCCTCGGAGGGCGACGTGGAGATCGCGAGCCCACCGGGTTCGGCGCACCAGCTGACGGGTGCTGCGGATCACCAGGAACGCGAGGGCGATCCCGGCCCCCAGGCTGGCGGCGATCCGGCCGCCCCACCCCAGGTCCAGCCACGGCTCCATCGACCACGGACCCCCGTGCCCGGTGAAGAGCGAGAGGGCCACCGCGCCCGCCGCGAGGGCGCCATAGGCCAAGGTGGCGACGCCGACGTATCGCGAGAGCACTGAACCTTCGTGTACCAGAGGGCGGGCGACCCTTCAATCGGGCCACCGACGGACAGCAGTGCTGCAGTTGACACCTCGGGGTGGGAGCGCGTACGACATCGATTCTCCCCCCGGCGATGTCAGCGCAAACGGACGAAGAGGCCCCGCACATCCTGGTCGTCGACGACGAGCAGGTCATTCGCGAGATCCTGGCCGATTTCCTCTCGATGGAAGGGTTCATCGTTCGGACGGCCGAGGATGGATCGAAGGCGCTCGTGGAGCTCTCTCGCCAGCACTACGACCTGGTGCTGAGCGATCTGAAGATGCCGAAGATGGGTGGCATCGAGCTGCTCGGCGCGATTCAAAAGCACACGCCCGGCGTGGTCACCGTGATCATGACCGGCTTCGGCACCGTCGAAACCGCCATCGAGGCAATGAAGCGCGGCGCCTACGACTACATCCTCAAGCCCTTCAAGGTGGAGGAGGTCGTCCACACGATTCGCCGTGGGCTCGAGAAGCAGAAGCTCCAGGCGGAGAACATGCGCCTCAAGGAGGCGCTCTCGCTCTACAAGGTGTCCGAGGCGATCGCGAACAGCCTCTCGCTCGAGCAGATCATCGGTACGGTGATCGACGCAGCGCTCCTCGAGGTGAACGCGGACCGCGTGGTCGTGCTTCTCGACGACGGCTACGGCACCTTCTACGAGCGGGTCGACGAGCGCGGAAAGATGATCGACCCGGCGGTCGAGCTCCTCGACTTCGATCCCGACGCGCTGCTCCAGCACTTCGAAGAGGGACACTCGCTGCGCGCCCACGGCAAGGCGACCCACCAATACTTCGTGGGCGAGCCGGAGGCGCTCCCGCCCCAGTCGCTGGTCGTCGAACGGCTGCGCGCCCGGCAGGAGACCATCGGCTTCCTCTGCGCCGTGAGCCACACGAGGGGCAAGCGTTTCGACGAGGGCCAGCGGAAGCTGCTCCACATGGTCGCCGACCGAGCGTCCGCCGCCATCGAGAACGCCAAGCTCTACGAAGACCTGCAGTCGACCTTCCGCCAGACCATTCGTGGGTTGGCGAGCGCCATCGACAAGATGGACCGCTACACCGCCGGTCACTCCGAACGGGTCGCGGCATACGCCCAGATCCTCGCCATCAAGCTCGGCATGGACGAAGAGACGGTGGAGATCGTCCGCCAGTCCGCCCTGATGCACGACGTCGGCAAGATCGGCTGCGTCATGAACCTCAACAAGCCAGGGAAGCTCTCCCAGGAGGAGTACGAGGTCTTCAAGCAGCACCCGATCCACGGTCGGGACATCCTGGAGCCGATCTCGTTCCTCCACCCGCTCATCCCAGGCGTGCATCTGCATCACGAGCGCTGGGACGGCGCCGGCTATCCGCTCGGGCTCAAGGGCCAGGAGATCCCGGTCATCGCCCGCATCATCTCGGTGGCCGACACCTACGACGCGATGACCTCGGACCGGGCCTACCGAAAGGCCCTCCCCCACGAGGTCGCCGTCAGCGAGATCCGACGCTGCAGCAACGCTCAGTTCGACCCGGACATCTCGAACCCCTTCCTCACCGCGCTGGACGACCACCGCGAAGAGAAGCGGGCGAGCGGCGAGCGGATCCCGGAGTAGACGCGCCGAAGGCGCGGTCAGAATTCCCTGCGGATGCTCAGCATCTGCGACAGGTCCTTGATTCGCCCCAGCCGTCGCAGGCCCGGATCGAAGAGCAGGTCGTCGTCGCGGCAGTAGCCCGCCGAATACGCCTCGTGAACCGCCTGCACCCAGGCGTCCATGTCGTCCTGCGCAGGCACCACGGGCTCGTCGCGGAGCGGGCGCGGCGGGGGAAGCGCATCCTTCTCTTCCACGGCCGACGCGATCTGCTGAATGAGCACGGCTTCGGCGGCCCCCGCCTGCTCCTGGAGCTGCTCGAAGAGCCGCATCCAAGGCCCGGGCTCCGGGTCGGTCCGCGCCAGGTAGCCCATGACCTCGGCCACCCGCCCGGGGGTCGTCTCCCGGGCCTTCCAGCGGCGCTCCGGGGCGCGAGTGCACAGACGCTGGGCGGCCTCGAAGCCCGCCCGGAGGTCGCCGATCAGCGCGGCGATCTTGAACGCCTCCCAGTCGCACCACTCGAGCGGCGGAACGCAGCGCGCGGCGTGCAGATAGGCCTCCATCGCTTCGCTCGCGCGGCCGGCGCGCTTGAGCGCGTGGGCCACGGTCGCGTGGGCGGTCGCCACGTCCGGCTCGACCTGGACGTGCCGCTGGCCGGAGCGGAGGTAGGTGTCGAGGTCGAAGTCCTCGCCGAAGTCGTCGCTGGTGAACTCGGCGACGCAGTGCCGGCACCACCCGTCGAAGGTGCGGTACATCAGCCGGTGTTCGTCGGTGTCCTCGTAGTAGTCGACGATCGACCAAGTATCCGAGACCGGTCCGGCGCTGCGGTCGAAGGCCAGCAGGCTCCCCTCCAGGGTCCGGTGGAAGGGCAGGAGGAGCTCCGGGTCGAGGAAATCGCCTCCGATGGCCTCGGCGTACTCCCGGACGGTCGCGCCGATGGTCCCCGGCTCGTTCCCCGCGGGCAGGAGCGTGCCCACCGGCAGCGTCCCGCCGTTGAAGCGCTTGTAGATCTCCTTGAGATCGGTCGGGAGCGGCCCGCCGAGCATCTGCTCGACCATGGCGATCTCCGACGATGTCGCGGGCGGGTTGAGCGCGAGGTCGTCCCGATGCGCCTCGACCCAATTCACCAGCTCCTTCAAGCCCCGATGCACCGCGACTTTGTACCGCGAAGGGGTGGCCGAGGTCGAGCCCCCCGACGGGTCGTCGCGATTGCGCCGGAGGAGCGGGGCGCGCAATCGGTGCGCACCCCTTCCGCCGCGATCGTCGGCAAAGCCGGTCGGCACGCTCCTTGAAGTGGTGATGGTCATGCGCACCGCACTGGTCACCCTCCTCTGCATCGCCTCCACTCCTGCCCTCGCCCAGAACCGCGAGTGGCACCTGGAAGACGAGAGCGTCGTCCGCTTCATGTGCACCGGCGACGGTGTCGACACGCCCGCGAAGGGCCGGTTCGGGGTGGTCAGCGGCCGAGTGGCGATGAATCCGGACCAGCTCGGCGCGATCCGCGGTCGGGTGGAGGTGGTCTTGGCGTCCATCCGCACCGAAGACGCGGCATGGGACACCATGTTCCGGGCAGCCAGCTTCCTCGCGTTGGACGAGCATCCTCGAGCGAGCTTCGAGCTCTTCTCGGTGGAGGGAACGAGCTCCATCACCGACGACTGGGCCCCGGTGCAGCTGCTCGGCCGCTTCACCCTCAAGGG
>CAYXAP010000056.1:45433-50874 GCA_964462035.1 uncultured Sandaracinus sp. | reverse complement strand
GGGAGCTCCGCGTTCACGGACGGGTTCGCCGACTCGCTGCGGAGGGTGACGAGCCGGAGCGAATCGAGCTCCTGGCCCTCTTCCCCGTTCGCTGGCTCGACCACGGAATCAACGTGCCGGCGAACTCGCGCCGAGACTTCGCCGGCGAGGGAGCGGACGTCCGGATGCACCTGATCTTCCGACCCGTCCGCTGAGGGCGGATCGCCCCCGATCCGCATGTTCCATCCGCGATACGCTTTCTGGCCCCGGTCGATGGTCGATCGTAGAGTCGGCGGGCATGTCGGATCCGCACCCAACGCGCCTCCCTCGTGGCCGGGCCTGGTTTGCGCTCGTCCCGGGCCTCGTCGCCATGACCGCCGTGGCCAGCGCCCAGCCGAGCCGTCCGCCGCTCTACGTCTCCGGCGAGGAGTCGGAGGCCCTCGCGGCCCTTCGCGAAGACGAAGAAGCCCTCTTCCTCCGCTCCCAGTCGCTGGTCTCCATCGACAGCCGGCCGATGACCGGGCTCCCCGCTGGGCTCACGTCGGCCGTTCCCGAGAGCCGCGAGGTGGTCAGCGGTGCCGACGTGCGATGGCTCGACGGGCTGAATCTGCCCGACCTGCCCGTGCGCTGGCAGGAGCAGGTGGTCCGCTACCTCGAGTACTTCAAGGAGTCTCGTCGAGGCCGCTCCCTGATGCGCGCTTGGATGCAGCGCTCGACCCGCTACGGCTCGATGATCCGCGAGGTGCTGCAGCGCCACCAGCTGCCGGAAGACCTGCGGTGCGTCGCGATGGCCGAGAGCGGCTTCGACCCCACCGTTCGCTCTCGCCGCGGCGCCGTGGGCATGTGGCAGTTCGTCTCCCGCACCGGGCAGGAGTACGGGCTCTCCGCCAACCGGTGGATCGATCTCCGAATGGATCCGGAGGCCTCCACCGATGCCGCCGCCCGTTTCCTGAGCGACCTCCACGACCGTTTCGGCAGCTGGGAGCTGGCGCTCGCGGCGTACAACATGGGCTACGGGGCGATGCTCCGGTCCATCCGGAAGTACAACACCAACGACTACTGGGTGCTGGCCGAGCTCGAGGCTGGCCTCCCTTTCGAGACCACCATCTACGTCGCCAAGATCATGGCGTGCGCCGTCGTGATGCGGAACCCGGAGCGCTTCGGATACGACGACCTCACGCGTGATCCGCCGATCGAGGTGGAGCGCTTCGAGGTGCCGGGCGGCACGCCGCTCGGCATGGTCGCGCGTGCGGCGCGCGTCGAGCTCGACGAGATCCGCGCGCTCAACCCGGAGCTGCGACGAGGCCGCGTCCCTCCGCAGCGCGCACGCCGCGTGCGGGTGCCGGCCGCCGCCGCATCGACCTTCGCCTCGCGCTGGAACCGCGTGCGTCGGCGGGCCCCCGCGGAGCAGCCCTACGTGATTCGCTTCGGCGAGGATCTCGACGACGTCGCCTATCGCTTCCGCACCCGCGAGTCTTCGCTGAAGGAGATGAACGGCATCGAAGACGGTGAGCGCGTGGGCCCCGGGAGCGTGCTGATGGTCCCTGCTGGCGAACCCCGTGACCGACCGCAGGACGAGCGGCCGCAGGTCGCGGTGCCCGATGGCCACTTCGCGATGGCCGACCGTCGGCGGGTCTTCTACCGGACCTCTCGCGCCGACAGCCTCGAGTCCATCGCCCGCTTCTTCCAGGTGTCGGTCGCGGACCTGCGCCGCTGGAACCACGTCGACCCCGACGCCGAGCTCCAGCGCGGGATGTTCCTCCAGATCTTCGCGCCACAGTCCGTGGATCTGAGCCAGGCGGTGGTACTCAGCGAAGGCCAGGTCGATGTCGTGACCGTCGGCACCGAGCGCTTCTTCCAGGAATACGAGGAAGGCCAAGGTCGCGTGCGGTTCCGCTATCGCTGCGTCGAGGGCGACACGATGCGCAGCCTGGCGAACCGCTTCGGCCTGAGCGTCGGCAGCATCGCCCGCATCAACCGCTTCTCCCGACGCACCGACCTGGTCGCCGGCCAGGAAGTGCTCATCTATGCGGACGCCAGTCGGGTGCCTGCACGATATCGCCGGAACGATGCGGCGAGTGTGACCGAGGCGGGGTCCGAGTCAGAGGCTGATGCAGAGTCCGACACCGACGTCGACGTCGACGCCGAGTCCGACACCGACGCAGAGTCCGAGTCCGACGTCGACGCCGACCCCGATGGCGAGTCGGACGCCGAGATCGAGGACGAGTCGGAGACCGCCGGCGACGACGCCGAGACCGCGGACGAGTCGGAGACCGCCGGCGACGACGCCGAGATCGCGGACGAGTCGGAGACCGCCGGCGACGACGCCGACACGCCGTGACGCCGCTCGACGAAGCGCTTCGGGAGATCCTCGGTTCCTTCGCCGCCCTCCCCGACCACGAGGAGGTATCGCTCGCCGAGGCGCTCGGTCGCGTGCTCGCGCGGCCTCTGCTTGCGACCGTCGACCAGCCGGCCGCCGACACGAGCGCGATGGACGGCTGGGCGGTGCGCTTCGGAAGCGCCGACGAACGCTGGGGCGTCGCGCCGGGTGAATCGCGCGCGGGAGGTCCGCCTCCAGCCCCCCTCGAACCGGGCATGGCGCTCCGCATCTTCACTGGCGCCGTCCTGCCCGAGGGCGCCGACACGGTCGTGCTCCAAGAGGACACCGCGCGAGACGGCGACGCCGTCCACTTCACCGATCCCCCGCAGCTTGGGCGCCACGTTCGGGCTCGGGCGAGCGACGTGGCCGTGGGCGATCGGCTGCTCGACGTTGGCCAGACCATCCACCCCGGCGCGATCGCCTTGCTCGCGAGCCAAGGGCGCGCCCGCGTCTCAGTCGTCCGTCGACCGCGGGTCGCCATCATCCCCACGGGCGACGAGCTGAAGGCGCCCGGCGAAGCGAACGCTCCGGGTGCGATCGTGGACTCGAACGGCCCGATGCTGGAGGCGCTCGTCCGTGAGGCAGGCGCCCTCCCCGATCGCCGGCCAGCGGTCGGCGACGATCTCGAAGCGCTGAGCGTGGCGTTTCGCGCCGCGCTCGCAGAGGCGGATCTCCTGCTCACCACCGGCGGCGTCTCGGTCGGCGATCACGATCACGTGAAGGCAGCGCTCGAGCGCGCGGGCGTGTCGCTGGCCGTGTGGAAGGTGGCCGTCAAACCCGGCAAGCCCGTCGCCTTCGGCCGAGACGAAGCCGGCACACCCGTGCTCGGTCTCCCTGGCAACCCGGTGAGCGCGCTCGCCACCTTCACGGTCTTCGCCGGCCCCGCCATCCGCCGGCTCCTGGGTGACCCGCGACCGAGCCCCCCGCGGCTCCGCGCACGACTCGACGCTCCGCTTCGGCACCGTCCCGGTCGCACCGAGCTCTCGCGCGCCTCGCTCCGCCGCGAGGGCTCGGACTGGGTCGTCACGCCTCACCCGAATCAGGGGTCGGGCGCCGTGATCGCCATCGGACAGTCGAACGCGCTGGTGGTCATCCCTGCGAGCTCGACCGGACTCGACGTTGGCGCCAGTGTCGAGGTGCTGCCACTGGGGCCCCTCCCCGGTGAGCCCTTCGACCGCGCCCTCGACACCTGAAATCCGGTCGCGGCCCACAGAATCGCGCGCGGGTGAAAGAATCCGGGCGCGAGCCGCGTTGTGCCCTCGAAGCCAGCCGGGAGGGTTCCGCTGGCGGCGAAATCTCCAAGAAATTCCGTTCCAACCAAGGAAAACGCTCGTTCGGCGTCGTATGCTGTAGAGGCCTCGGCGCACCTGAGGAAACTTCTCGCGTCGCTGAGCGTCTCTGCCCTATCCGAACATTCGACGCACCCATCTCGAAGCCCTCGAAACAGCCCAGGCCCCGATCCCTCGTCGCCATACGTCGAGTATGACTCCTCACGCTCGAACCCTCTGCAGTCCCGATCATCTGCGAGCTGACCACGTCGAATGTCCGGACAGAGCGACCCCCACCGAATGAGCCAAAGCCCCACCCCACCGCCCGGTCTCGCACGCGCCATGAACGCCACTCGGCGGCGCGTCCGACTGCAGCGGGCCCTGGACGCCGGGACGATCTTCCTCACCGCCGGTGCAGGAGTCGCGGCGGTGGCGCTCACGCTCGCCAAGCTCGGAGTCCTCGGCTCGGACCCGCTGACGGTGTCGCTGTGGGTCGCGGGGAGCTTCCCCGTACTCGGTGTGCTCGTCGGTGCGCTGCGGCCGGTTCCACGGCTCCTGCCCGCGCAGCTCCTCGACCGCGCCCACGGACTTCGGTCGCGCCTCGCGAACGCCCTCGAGCTCGCCAAGAGCGCCGAGAAGACGCCCTTCATGGAAGCGGCGATCGCAGACGCCGAGGCGCACGCCAAGGACCTCGCACCGAAGAAGGCGTTCCCGCTCCGGGCGCCGAAGGACCTCTGGTTGCCGATCCTCCTCGGCGTGGGCGTCTTCGCGCTCGCGAGCCTCGAGGTTCCCCAACCCGCACCCCCGCCGCTCGCGCAGCCCTCACTGCCCCCGATGCTGCTCGACGACGACTCGCTCGACGCGTTCGACTCGGACCTCGACGAGGTGCTGCGCGACCAGGAGTCCTCCGAGGACGTCCAGGAGGTCGCCCGAGCGCTCAACCAGGTGCTCGAGGACGTTGCCGACCGACGCCTCGACCGCACCGAGGCCCTTCGCCGCATCCGCGAGCTCGAGAACCAGCTCGCCGAAGGCCGGCCGGCCGACGCGAGCGCGATGGAAGAAGCGCTCGACGAGGTCGGCCGACGCCTCGACCGTTCGTCGCTCGCGACCGTGGCCTCCGAGGCGCTCCGCGACAACGACGCCGAGCGAGCGTCGCAAGCGATGCAGGAGCTGGCGGACCGCATCGAGAGCGACCCGCCCTCGCGGCGCGAGCTCGACCAGCTGCGTGAAGCGCTCGAGCGCGCGAGCCAGGACGACGACGAGCGTCGCCGCGAAGAGCTCCGCGAGCAGCGCGAAGAGCTCGAGAGCCTGCTGCGACGCGAGCGTGAGCAGCAGGAGAACCAGACCGAGGAGGAGCGCAGCCTCCTCCGCCGCCGCGAGCGCGAGCTCGAACGACTGCAGCGGGAAGAGCAGCAGCTGGAGGAGCAGCGCCGGCAGCTCGAACGGCTACGCCGCGAGATGCGTGACGCCGCGGAGAACCTGAACCGCAACGCTCGAGACGAGCAGCAGGCCAGCGAGGCGATGCGCCGCATGTCGGAAGAGCTGAACCGCATGGCGCGCGAGCAGATGAGCGAAGAGCAGCGCCAGCAGATGGAGCGCATGATGCGCCAGCTGCGCGAGATGATCCGACGTCAGCAGCAGGGCCAGCAGGGCCAAGGCCAGAACGGTCAGGGCCAGAACGGACAAGGCCAGGGTCAGGGCCGTCAGGGCCGTCTCCAGCGCTTCGTGCTCCAGGCCGGCGGCGGCCAGGGCCAGGGCGGCGCCCGGCTTCGGATGCCTGGTCAGGGCCAGCAAGGGCAAGGCCAAGGTCAGGG
>CAYXAP010000056.1:0-45333 GCA_964462035.1 uncultured Sandaracinus sp. | reverse complement strand
CAGGGTCAGGGCCAAGGTCAGGGCCAAGGACAGGGACAGGGCCAAGGACAGGGTGGCCAGCAAGTCTTCACGCTGGGGCAGAATGGTCAGGGTCAGGGGGCCATCCTCGAGATGCCCGGCATGGGTCAGGGCTCGGGCTCACAACAGGGCCAGGGTCAGGGCGGGGGTGTCGGCGGCTCCGGCGCGGGCACCCAGCACGACCCGCAGATGCTCGAGGACCCGACCGGTCTGCAGCGCCGCACCCAGTCGTCACGAGTCCAGGGCGAGGAAGGCGACGGCGCCTCCCGCTCCGAGGTCATCCTCGGCGCCGCCGACCGAGGTTTCGTCGGCCGGGGCTACCAAGAGGTCTTCACCGACTACGAGGGGCACGCCGAAGAGGTGCTCGAGCGGGACGAGGTCCCGCCCGGCTACCGCTTCTACGTCCGCCGCTACTTCCAGCTGATCCGTCCGCGAGACGGCAGCGAATCGGAATGAGGGAACGATGAGCGAGAGCGAAGAGAGCCGAACGCCCCAGGAAGCGGTCGCTGAGTTCGGCGAGGACATCGCCCGGGTGAAGGCCGAGATCGGCAAGATGATCGTCGGTCAGGAAGAGATCGTCGAAGGGGTGCTCACCTGCCTGCTCGCGGGCGGCCAGGCGCTCCTCGAAGGCGTTCCCGGCCTCGGCAAGACCATGCTGGTCCGGACCCTGGCCGGCGTGCTGCAGCTCGAGTTCTCCCGCATCCAATTCACGCCAGATCTGATGCCGGCGGACATCATCGGCACCACCGTCCTCACCGAGGGCGAAGGCGGAAAGACCAAGCTCGAGTTCCGCAAGGGACCCGTGTTCGCCAACATCGTCCTCGCTGACGAGGTGAACCGAGCCACGCCGAAGACCCAGTCCGCGATGCTCGAGGTGATGCAGGAGCACAGCGTCACGGTCTCGAACCGGACCTACAAGCTCGAGGAGCCGTACTTCGTCCTCGCGACGCAGAACCCGCTCGAGATGGAAGGCACCTACCCGCTGCCGGAAGCCCAGCTCGACCGCTTCCTCTTCAAGCTCGAGGTCGGCTTCCCCAGCCGCGAAGAGATGCACGCCATCCTCGACCGAACCACTGGCTCGGAGACCCCCGAGGTCGAGGCGATCATGGGCAAGCAGCGCCTGCTCGAGATGCGCAAGGTCGTCCGCGACGTCGCCGTCGCGCACCACGTGAAGGACTACGCCATCCGCGTGCTCGAGGCGACGCACCCCGAGCGGTCGAGCGCGCCCGAGAAGGTGCAGCGCTTCGTGCGCTTCGGCGGCAGCCCCCGCGGCGCGCAGGCGCTCTTGCTCGCCGCGAAGATCCGCGCGCTGATGGACGGCCGCTTCGCCGCAGCCATCGACGATGTGCGCTGGGCGACCAAGCCCGCCCTCCGCCACCGCATCATCCTCAACTTCGAGGGTGAGGCCGAAGGGGTCCGCCCGGACGCGGTGCTCGACGACATCCTCGCGACGGTCGCCGAGAGCGCGAAGTAGTTGGGCGCGAAGACACCCTTCGAGCGATGAAGCTCTTCGGCAGGCGACAGAAAGGCGAGAAGAAGCGCCCCTCGCGCGACGAGGATCTCTTCGACGAAGAGATGCAGCGGCGCCTCGAGGTGCTCGCGCTCGTGGCGCGGCGGATCTACCGCGGCCGACAGCGAGCGGAGCGCCGCACGCGGAAGACCGGAGCCGGCATCGAGTTCGCCGACCACCGCGAGTACGCACCCGGTGACGACTTCCGTTACCTCGACCTGAACGTCTACCAGCGCACTGGTCGCTTGTTGATCCGTCTCTTCGAGGAAGAGGAGGATCTCAGCGTCTACGTGATCGTCGACACCTCCCGCTCCATGGAGATGGGCGACCCGCCGAAGCTCCAGTACGCGAAGCGCATCGCCGCGGCGCTGAGCTATGTCGCGCTCGCCAACCTCGACCGGGTGAGCGTGCTCGGCTTCTCCGACCAGATGGAGACCCGGCTCGCACCGACCCGTGGCAAGAACCGGATCTTCAAGGTCTTCGAGTTCCTGCGCCCGCTCGAGGCACAGGGCGAGACGGATCTGAAGACCGCGCTGCGTACCTTCGCCGCGCAGAACAAGCGGCGCGGCGTCGCCATCCTGATCAGCGATCTCTACGACCCGAAGAGCTTCGAGGACGGGATCAACCAGCTGCGCTACGCGAAGTTCGATCCTTACGTGCTCCACGTCATCGACCCCGCGGACGCGCGCCCTCCGCTGCACGGCGACGTACGGCTCGTGGACCACGAAACCGGTGAGACCCGCGAGGTCACCGTCACGCCACGCATCCTCGAGAAGTTCGCCAAGGCGCACAAACGCTACCAGCAGGAGATCGAGGAGTTCTGCGGGAACAAGCAGGTGAACTACCACGCGCTCCCGACGAACGTGCCCTTCGACGAAGCCGTGCTGCGCATCCTCCGTGAGGGGGGCCTGCTCGCGTGATCTTCACCGGCCTCAGCCTGACGCAGGTGCTCACGGTCCTCGGCGCGGTCGGCGGCGGGGTCGTGATCCTCTACCTGCTCAAGCTCCGGCGCCGGCGCATCGACGTCCCCTTCGTGAAGCTCTGGGAGCAGGTGCTCGCGGAGAAGCAGACCACCCGCCTCTTCAGCCAGCTCAAGCGCTGGCTCTCGCTGCTCATCGCATTGATGATCGTCGCCGCCATCGCCTTCGCGCTCGGCGATCCGCGCAACGCGGGGGTCACCGAGGACGGCCGCACGCTGGTCGTGCTGGTGGACGCCAGCGCCTCGATGCAGGCGACCGACGAAGAGGGACAGTCGCGCTTCGAGGCGGCGCGCGAGACGCTCGGCGAGCTCATCACCGAACTCGGCCCGACCGACCGCATGCTGATCGCCCAGCTCGACGCTTCGGCGACCCCGCTCTCGCCGATGACGAGCGACCCCCGGGTCCTCGAGGAAGCGGCCGAAGCACTCGAGGTGCTCGACGTGGCTGCGAACCCCCGCGCCGGACTCCGGCTCGCCCTCGACGTGCTGCGCGACCAACCGAAGGCCGAGGTCATCCTCCTGAGCGACGGCCTCCTCGACGAGGAGCGCTTCGACACCAGCGCGTTCAGCGAGCGCCTCGCGGAGAGCGCCATCGCCTTCTCTTGGGAGAAGATGGGCGACAAGGAAGGCAACGTCGGCATCGGCGCCTTTTCGGTCCGCCGCTACCCCCTCGACAAGAGCCAGTCCGAGGTGCTGGTCGAGCTCTACAACCCGACCGACGAAGAGCGGGCCGTCGAGCTCGAGCTCCTCGGCGACGGCGAGACCGTCGACGTCCAGCGCCTGACCGTGCACGGTGGCGAGCGGCTGCGTCGCTTCTTTCGCAACATCAGCGGCGTCGACCAGACCCTCGAAGCGCGGCTGAAGCCGGTGGACGGCAAGCCCGACCACCTGCCCGCCGACGACCGCGCCTGGGCACGCCTTCCGGAGCGCCGCCGAGCGCGCGTCGTGGTCTACAGCGTGGGCAACCTCTACCTGCAGGCCGCGCTTCTGCTCGACGAGTACCTCGAGGTCGTCGAGGCGACGCCGAGCCAGTACCCGCTCGCGGGTCGCTTCGACGTCGCCATCTTCGACTCGTTCGTGCCGCCCTCCCCCCCGAGCACGCCAGCGCTCTACCTCTACCCCCTGCCCGCCAGCGAAGAGGCGTGGGCACCGCTCGCGGTCGAAGGCACCATCGAAACGCCCTACTTCGACCGCATCGACCGGCGCCACCCGCTCGTGCAGTGGACCGCCCTCGGCGACGTGAACGTGGCGACCGCGCTCCAGGTCGACCTCGAGCGCAGCGACCGCGCGGTCGCCAACGACGATCGGGGGCCGCTCATCGTGACCGGCAACCGCCAGGACCAGCCCTTCGTCGCCTTCACCTTCGACGTCCGGCAGAGCGACCTCCCCCTGCGCGTGGCCTGGCCGCTGCTCCTCCTGAACACCATCGACCACTTCGTGCAGGAGCGCGACGGCTTCGTCTCCAGCTACGAGACCGGCGAGACCTGGTACGTCCCGGTCGGCGGCGGCGCGCGCGTCGCCACCATCGTCGACCCCCAGGGCCACGAGCGCGACGTCCCGGTGGTGGACGGCCGCGCGGTCTACGCGGGTGTGCGCGCCGGCATGTACACCCTGCGCGCCGGCGACGAGGGCACCGAAGAGACCTTCGCGGCCAACCTCGGCCCCGGCACCGAGAGCGTCATCGACCCGCCGGACGAGGTCGTCCTCGCCGGCGTGACCGCGGGTGAGCCCAGCAAGGGCGAAGCCGGCGTTCGCCAGGAGATCTGGATCTACCTGATCCTGCTCGCCCTCGGGATCCTCTTCGTCGAGTGGCTCACCTATCACCGGAGGATGACCGTATGAGGCGGCACCTCCCGTGGCTGGCGTTCGCGCTGGTGCTGGCCGGTGGGCTCGGCTGGTGGATCTACGCCTCGCTCGTCGTGCCCGGGGTCGCCTTCGAGCTCGATGGCTCCCACGTGGAGCTGCTGCGACCGCAGTGGCTGATGCTCGTCGCGCTGGTGCCGCTGCTCGGCTTCGTGGCGCGTCTCTCGCTCGCCGATCTGCCGCGGGCGCAGCGCTGGCTCGGCGTGCTGCTCCGGGGCGTGCTGATCTCGGCGCTCGCGGTGGCCATGGCGCGGCCCGTGCGGACCACCGACGCCACCCGCATCAGCACGGTCTTCCTGGTCGACGTCAGCGAGTCGGTCACCGAGGCGTCCCTCGAAGCCGCCGCGGAGGCCTTCGCCGCGGCGCGCGCCGCCAAGCGCGACGAGGACGACATCCAGCTGGTGACCTTCGCCCGCGAGGCCCGCTCGGTGCCGCTGGCCGTCGATGAGGAAGTGACCATCGAGCGACACGGGAACGACCTCGAGGGGCGCGGCTCCAACCTGCAGCTCGCGCTCCAGCACGCCTACGGCCTCTTCCCGCCCGGCCACCTGCGCCGGGTGGTCATCCTCAGCGATGGCGGCCAGACCGAAGGAGACCTGCTCGCCGAGGCGGGCCGCGCCGGCGAGTTCGGCGTGAAGGTCTACGTGCGCCCCTACCGCGAGGGCGCCCCGGCCGAGGTCGCCGTGCGCGAGCTCGTGCTGCCGGACCGCATCAAGGTCGGCGAGCCCTTCCCCATCCGGGTGCGGCTCTTCGCTTCCGGCGAGACCCCAGCCCGGATGCGCCTCTATCAGGGCGAGACGCTGAACGGCCTCGATGGCGTGCGTGACCTCGTGGTCCCCGCCGGCGAGTCCGAGGTCGACCTCCGCTCGGTCGTCCACGTGGCGGGCCCCGTCACCTATCGCGTCGAGCTCGAGCCGGGCGGCGGCGTCGACCAGGCCGATGCTGGCAGCGACCAGGATCGCTTCGCGGAGAACAACCGCTACGAGACCTCGGTCGTGGTGCCGGGCAAGCCCTCGGTGCTCTACGTCGAGGGCGCGGAGGGGCGCGCTCGCTACTTGGCCCAGGCCCTCGGCGCGGCCGACTACGACGTGGAGGTCCGCTCGCCGCGAGGCATCCCGACATCCGTCCGGGACCTCGAACGCTTCGACTTCTTCATCCTCAGCGACGTCGCCGCGGACCAGGTCTCGCTCGGCCAGCAGGACGCGATCGAACGCTACGTGCGGGACCTCGGCGGCGGCTTCCTCATGGCCGGCGGCGAGCGTGGCTTCGGGCTCGGCGGCTGGCAGGGCACCCGAATGGAGCGGATGCTCCCGGTGCGGATGGACTCGGAGCGGCGCCGCGACCAGCCCTCGCTCGGCCTGGCGCTGGTCATCGACCGCTCGGGCTCGATGAACGGCCAGAAGATCGAGCTCGCGAAGGAGGCCGCCAAGGCCACCGCAGAGCTGCTGAGCGCCGACGACTACATCTCCGTCATCGGCTTCGACTCCCAGCCCGAGCGAGTCGTACGCATGCAGAGCGCCCGAAACCGGCTCCGCATCCTCCGCGACATCGGCCGGCTCAGCGCCCGGGGCGGCACCGCCATCTTCCCCGCGCTCGACATGGCCTATCAGGATCTCTCCGTCACCCGAGCGCGCATCAAGCACGTGATCCTGCTGACCGACGGCCAGGCCCCCGAGCGCGGCATCACCGAGCTCACCCAGGTCATGCGCGCCGAGGGCATCACGGTCAGCACCGTCGGTCTGGGCGCGGACGTGAACCGCGCGCTGCTCCAGTCGATCGCCAGCCTCGGCGGCGGCCGCTCCTACCTGACCAACGACCCACACAACGTGCCGCGCATCTTCATGCGCGAGACCACGACCGTGGCCCGTTCGTCGGCGGTCGAGGAGTACTTCACGCCGCGGGTCGTACAGCGCGCCGACTTCCTGCGCGGCGTCCCGATCGAGAACGCGCCCTACCTCCACGGCTACGTGGCCACTCGCGCGAAGCCGACCCCGGCGCAGGTCATCCTCCAGAGCGACCTCGCCGAGCCGATCCTCGCCCGCTGGCGCGTCGGCCTCGGCTGGTCGATGGCCTGGACCAGCGACGTGAAGAACCGCTGGGGCGTCGAGTGGCTCCGCTGGCCGGCCTACAGCCGCTTCTGGGCGCAGCTGGTCCGCGAGCACATGCGCCAGCGCCGCCGCCAGCGCCTCGACATGACCGCCGAGAAGGTCGGCGACGAAGTCCGCGTGGTGGTCGACGCCATCGGCGGCGACGACGCCTTCATGAACGACCTGCAGTCCACGCTGCGCGTCGAGGGGCCGATGGGCGCGCGGCGCGCCGGGGACGACGAGGACGACCCGCAGCTGCGGCGCACCATCGAGCACGAGCTCCGGCAGACCGCGCCGGGTCGCTACGAGACCCGCTTCCCGCTCGACGCCTACGGCTCCTTCGTGCTCAGCGCGACCCACCGCCGCGACGGTCGGCCGGTGGCCGAGTCCACCGCTCAGCTCGCCAACCCCTACCCGGCCGAGTACCAGACCCTCGAGCCCGACGTGGAGCTGCTCCAGCGGGCCGCTGAGACCACCGGCGGCGAAGAAGACCCCGAGCCCGCCGCCCTCTTCGATCCGGGCGACGAGACCATCCGCGCCCACGAAGATCTCTGGTCGTGGCTCCTCTACCTCGCGCTCGGCCTCTTCCTGCTCGACCTGCTACTCCGCCGCGTCCGCATCTTCGACCGCGGCTTCAAGCGAAGCTGAGCGCCGAAGC
Source organism: uncultured Sandaracinus sp. (assembly GCA_964462035.1). Lineage (GTDB taxonomy): Bacteria > Myxococcota_A > Polyangia > Polyangiales > Houyiibacteriaceae > UBA1660. The sequence continues at coordinate 38,218 of CAYXAP010000056.1, read as the reverse complement.
GGAGCCGCTGGTTCTCACTCCCGGCCCAGGTGTGAACGGAGCATGACGCAAGCGCCCCGCTGGGGGTCACACAGCTGAACTCGCCTCACCTCGCAACGGATGCGGTGAACGTTCTTCCACGACGCGTTGGTCCAGCGATTGCTCTGTCTTCGCGTCATGAAGCACCCCCAGTCGCTCCTTCTCGCTCTTCTCTTCACCGCCCTCGCCACCACCTCCGCGTCCGCTCAGGACGCGTCGGCGGAGACCGAGGTCATCCCGCCGCCGCCGCCGGCGGCCGCGCAGCCGGTTCAGCCGGAGGCCGAGGAGGGTCGCGCGCGCAACCTCTTCTTCGGCGAGGTCCTCGGCGCCGGCCTCTTCTACTCCGTCAACTACGAGCGCCTCGTGCACGAAGATCTCGGCGTTCGCGTGGGCTTCGGCTCGCTCTCGCTCTCGGGCACCACGAGCGCTGGTGAAGACGTCGACGCGCACTTCATCACCGTCCCACTCACCCTCAGCTACCTCGGCATCGGGAGCACGCGCCACATCTTCGAGCTCGGCGGTGGCGTCACCTTCGCCGGAGTGACCGCGGCGGTCAGCGACGGGGTCGTCACCCGAAACTCCGGCGGCGTGGGCGCTTTCGGGACCGCCTTTGCAGGCTACCGCTACCACCCGCGCGAGCCCGGCGGCTTCCACTTCCGCGGTGGCATGATGGCCGTGATGGCTCGAGGCATCGGCGTGGACAGCGACCCCGACAGCTTCGGCGCCCTCCCCTGGCCCTACCTCGGGTTCGGCGGCGGCTTCTGAGGAGGCACGGGCCACGGCGACGATCTCGCCGTGGCCCGCGCGCTACCCTGGGGGCATGCGGTCACTCGTCCTCGTCGCTCTGCTCGCCTGTGGACCGGCGGCCGCCGACCCAGCCCCCGAGTCGGAGGGTTCCGAAGGACCGCCGGTCGAGCCCGCCTCATCGACGGCCGAGCCGGAGCCCGAGCCGCCCTCGGAAGTGCCACCGCCGAGCTGCAACATCTGGTGCATGCGCGGCGACGGCCCCTGCGGCCGCTGGATCGGCCAAGACCCGATGGAGTGGATCGAATGCCCGCTCGAGTGTTGCGACATGTCCGACCCGGCGAGCGCGAAGCCAGTGACCCTCGAAGAGCTGGTCGACGCAGCCAGTGGCGGCACGGCGCCGGCGACGATCCGCTCGCTCGGCGGGCACCGTATCTCACCGCAGTGCGTAGGCATCCAGTGGGAGTCACTTCCCGGCGACCGAGAGCGCGGCACTTGCCCCGCGGGCTGGGTCCACCTCGGCAGGGTGCGAGCCACGTTGAGCGTCGAGGTCACCCGCGCGGTAGGCGACGGGACCGACTCGACCACCGTGCTCCACCTCCGCGCGGAGACGCCCGGCGCGACCTGGACGAGCGCCCTCGAGGACGCCGCGAACGATGGGGTCCGACAGCCGAACGGCGAATGGCACTTTGCCGAGGTCCGCATGACGCTGACCGCCGAAGGAGCGGACCTGACCAGGCGCTAGCGATCGCCGAGCCCACGCTGGAGCTCGGTGGCCTTCGGATGCCCCGGCGCGAGCTCGAGCACCGTCTGGAGGGCCGGCCGAGCGCTCGCGGGCATCCCCGCTGCCAAGTAGACACGGGCGAGCAGGAGGTGAGCATCCACGTCCCCCGGATCCAGCTCGATGGCCCGCTTCGCGTAGAGCGCCGCTTCCTTCAGGTCCCCGCGTGCTTCGAGCAGCGAGCGGGCGGCACTCCGAGCCGCCGCGCCGTCTCGGGGTCGCACCTCGCACACCTTCATCCAGCAGAGCGCCGCCTCTTCCCAATGCTCGGTCTCCTCGGCGTACCGGGCGCGCGCTTCGTATTTCGGCGCCTTCCGGTCCAGCGCTCGGGCGCGGAGCTCGTCCGCGCGCTTCGACAGCGCCTCGTCGTCCGGCCGCCAGGCAGCCGCGATGCGAAGGGCCTCGGCCGCGCCGGTGAAGTTCCCCGAGCGCTCGGCTCGATCGGCGTCCGCGATCAGGCGCTCCGTTCGGTCTTCGGCCGAGCGCCCCTTCGAGACTCGCTGGAGCGTGCGCGCGAGCGCCTCCACCGCGTCTCGAGCGTCGGGAGGAGACGGCCGCGGCGACGGTGACGGCGGGGCCGGCCGCCGCACACGCTTGGCCAGCAGCTCACGCGCGACGCGCTTCCGAGAGGCATGGTCGGCGCGCGGGCGCGGGGCGGGCGCGGGCGGAGCGAGCGAAGGCGTCGGAGATGCGTCCAGCGGCTTGGTCTCACGCACGGCCTCCAGGTAGGCATCGTACGCGCGTCGCTTCTTCTTCTTGCCGAGCACCTCGTAGGCCTCGGTGAGCTCTCGGAAGACCTCGTTCATCTTCCGGCCGTACGCCTCGAGCTCGACGCCGTAGAGGGTGTCGGTGTGGAAGAGCTTGGCGAGCTCGAAGTAGGCCGTCCGGATCGCCTTCTTGTCCGCGTCGCGGGGAACGCCGAGAAGCTCGTAGTGGTCGGCTTCGCCGAGCAGCGCGTGAGCGTCGTCGATGATCTCCTTCCGCTCCGCCGTCAGCGTCTTCCCGCTCGGCGACTCGGAGCGCGGAGCCTCCATCGGCGGCGGCGGCGCTGCGTCCCGGCCAGCGCTCACCGTCCCATCCGTGGGCTCGGACTCGCCCGACCGGAGCGCGGGCTCGGGCGCGGCGTCGGGCGGGACGAGACTCGGATGCGGCGCACGCCACGCGACGGCGCCCAGGTCGGCCAACCGACGGAGCATCGCGCGCGTCTCTTTGGGGGCGGAACCCAAGGACAGACTGATCTCGTCGACGTCCATCTCACCGTCGATCATCGAGAGCAGATAGGCCTCCACCGGCTGAATCGGCAGCCCCATCACGTCGACGCCGGACAGACGCCGCGGCCTCACGCTCGCGCCGCTGGGCGGAGCTGGAGGCACGATCGAGGGCGCCCGGGCCAACCAATAGAGCCGAATCGCGTGGACGATGCCGAAGTACTCGAAGTCGTCCCGTGGCTTCGGAAACACATGATCGGCCTCGTCCGGTTCGCTCTCGGAGAAGACGATGATCGGGAGCCGGTGCGAACCCTCCAACATCCGCAGCTCTTCGAGGATGGCCCCGTCGACCCCGGGCAGCTCGAGATCCAGGACCGCGATGTCCATCGACTCGTCCTCCGCGGCGAAGAGCACCTCGTTGGGGTCTTCGACGCGCCGAACCTCGGCGGGGAGGTTCGCCCTCTTCAGCGCCTGCTCGAGCCGGTCGACGTCGCTCTGACGCGAATCGAGCACGAGCACGCGGATAGGTCTCGCGAACGAGGAGGAAGCCAACGCGGAGAGTATGACGGAAATCGGAAGGAGACGCGGGGAGGCCTAGGAATACCAGCGGTCCACTCTCACTCCTCGCGCGGCGCCAGCACCAGATCGATCCGCCGATTCCGCCGACGGCCTGCCGGGGATCGGTTGGACGCGACCGGGCGGAACTCGTTGTAACCGATGGCCATCAGACGCTCGCCCTCGATCTCGCACTCCTCCTGTAGGAAGCGAACGACCTCCGTCGCGCGCGCGCTCGAGAGCTGCCAGTTGTCATCGAAGGGCAGCTCGCTGTCTTCCGGGATGGCCACGTTGTCGCTGTGCCCGCCCACCTGGATGATCTTGTCCTCCATGCCCCGGAGGCTCTCGGCGACCCGTCGCAGGATTCGCTGCCCATGCTCGTTGAGCTCGGCCTGCCCCGAGGGAAAGAGCACCCGGTCCGCCAGTGCCACGGTCAGCCGACCGCGATCGTCGCGGAGCAGGATCTCCCCCCGTTCGATCTCCGCTTCGAGCTGGGTGCGGAGCGCGTTCGACTGCTCCTCCAGCTCGGCGGCACGAGTAGCGGACTCCTCGCTCCTCGACGCCAGCGACTCCCGCTCGGCCCGCAGGCGCTCGAGCTCGGCCGCGGCCGCCGTGAGCTCCTCCCGGAGACCGGGGACCTCGCCCGCCGTGGCCGTCGCGTCGGCCAGGTCGTCCTCGAGGGACGCGAGCCGTGCTCTCAGTGGGACGTACTCGAGGAAGTAGAAGGCCGCACCGGCCGCGAGCAGAGCCACGACCATCACGACCGCTACGGCCGTACCCGCCCCTCCCTTCTTCCCGACATCCAGCTTCTCGGTATCGATTCCCCGCTGACCCAGCTTGCTCGCCCGTCCATCCGCCATGGTCTTCCTCCCACCTGAGGCCTCCACCAGCCCCATCTGGGGGCAATCGTAACAAGACATCGGCCCGTCGACCCGCGATGGCCAGAAGCCGGCCACCGTGGCCTGCCTGGGGCATGCTCGCGCCATGCCGCTCGACACCGACGCGCTCCGAGCCTTCGTGAGCGAGGGGCTCGCGCAGGTCGCCAACCCAGCCGACGCGGGCCCGATGCAGGCCTACATGAAGACCGAGATGCCCTTCCATGGCGTGAAGAAGCCGGCGCGGCAGCCCATCCGCAAAGAGGCGAAGAGGCACTTCGTCCCGAGCACGCACGACGAGTGGGTGGACGGCATCCGAGCGCTCTGGTCGCTCCCCCACCGTGAAGAGAAGTACCACGCGCTCGAGTGGGGCAAGGACCATCGCCGCAAGCACCTCGCGATGGCGAGCCTGCCGCTGATCGAGCAGCTGATCCGCGAGGGCGCGTGGTGGGATCTCGTCGACTCCGCCGTGAGCTACTTCCTCTCACCGCTGGCCATGGCCGAGCCCGAGGCGATGGCGTCCGTGCTCGAAGCGTGGATCGACGACGACGACCTCTGGATCCGGCGCTCGGCGATCATCGCGCACAATGGTCACGGAGACGCGACCGACGAAGCGCGGCTCTTCGACTTCTGTCGGCGCCGAGCCCACGAGAGGGAGTTCTTCATCCGGAAGGCCATCGGATGGGCGCTCCGCGACTACTCGAAAACGAACCCGGACGCCGTTCGCGGCTTCCTCCTCGCCGAGAAGGAGAACCTCTCGGGCCTGAGCTTTCGTGAAGGGGCCAAGCAGCTCCGCCGAGATGGACGAATGGAGTGATCAGCCCTTGAAGGTCGAAGGCCCCGCGTCGCCGAAGGGTTCGTCACGCGATCGGACGGCGGACTTGAAGCCCTCCGTCATCGACTGAGCCTGAAAGGCATAGCCCTCCGGCGTGTGCCGAGCGATGCCGTCGAAGGTGACCCCGAGCAGCTGGGTCGCCGCGAGCCCCTGCGACCAGAGCGCTTGGTTGATCAGCTGCTTGTGGAGCACGAGTTGGCTGACGGGGACCTGCGCGATGCGGCCGAGCAGGACCTCGAAGCGCTCGTCCAGGTCGGCCCGCGGCGCCGCCTCGATGGCGAGGCCCCACTCCACGGCCTCGGTGCCGCTGAGGCAGTCCCCGGTGAAGAGGAGCCGCTTCGCCCGCTGCGGTCCGAGCCGATGCGCCCAGAGCATGGTCGTCGGCACGCCCCACACCCGCGCCGGTGGGTAGCCGATCTTCGCTTGGTCCTCGATGACCAGCAGATCGCTGCAGAGCGCCATGTCGGTGCCGCCAGCGACGCAGAAGCCGTGGACCTTGCAGACCACCGGCTTGTCGGCGCGGAAGAGGCTCATGAAGCCATCGACGTTCCGCCGCATCATCGCGTAGTCGACCGTCGGCTCCCACGTCCCGTTCGGATCGTGGTTCTTGGCGACGGTCGCCGGGTCGACGGGAGCGCCCGGCGGGGTCGGGTCCTCGTCGTCCCACTTGCCCTCCGCGCTCGCGACCAGGTCGTAGCCACCGCAGAAGCCCTTGCCGTTGCCGCTGAGCGCGATGACGTGGACCGCGGGGTCAAGGTCCGCTCGCTCGACACAGTGGGCCAGCTCGCGCGGCATGCGCAGCGTGATGCCGTTGCCCCGCTCGGGTCGGTTCAGGGTGATCCGCGCGACGCGTCCGTCGCGCTCATAGGTCATCGTTCGGAGGTCCATCGGTCGACGCTATCACCGGCGCCCAGGCTCCGAACACCCGCGCACGCCGCCATCGGCGACGGCGCCCCCCGGTGAATGGAGGGCCGCGACCGAGCCTACTCGGCCGCTTCGCTCTCGCCAGGCTCGACGTCGTTCGCCGGCTGCGGCAGACGCAAGACGAACTCGGTGTGGCCCGGCTCGGAGCTCACGGTGACGGAACCACCGTGGTCCTCCACCACCTGGCGCACGATGGCCAGGCCGAGGCCGGTGCCCTCCGCCTTTCCGTGGGTGGCGAAGGAGTCGAAGAGCCGCTCTCGAATGGCCTCGGGGACGCCGGGGCCGTCATCGATGAAGCGGATCACCAGCTGATGGTCCTCGCGGCCGACGCGAATGGTCAGCGTCCCGCGCTTGTCGGCGTCCGAGCACGCCTCCGCGGCGTTTCGCGCCAGGTTGTGCGCGGCGCGCTGGATCTTGCCTTCGTCGAAGTGGGCGACGCCACGGTCCTCGAGCTCGAGGTTCACGTCGATCTTCTCGCCGAGGCTGTGGCGCAGGTTCTCCACGAGCTCGTCGAAGAACTTGTAGAGGTAGACCTTCCGAACCAAGAGCTTCCGGTCGCCGCGTGCGAACGCCAGGGTCTCCTTGGTCATCGCGTTGAGGGTCGCGACCTGCCGGAGAATGGTGTCCGCCATCGCCTGGCGTTCTTCCTCGTCCGCCTCCTTCTGCAGGAGCCGGGTGTACCCGCTGATGATCGTCATCGGCGTGCGCAGGTCGTGGAGGAGCGAGCTGAGCACCTGTCCGAGGGCGGAGAGCCGCTCTTCCTGCTCTCGCCGCTCCCGGGTCCGGGCCTGCTCGATGGCCGTCGAGATGTGACCGGCGATCACGGTGGCGAGCTTCAGATCGACGTCGTTGAACGCCTCCCCCCCACCGGCCTTGTTGAGCAGCTCGAGCGCGCCCATCCCCAGCCGGTCGCCGTCGGTCCATCGAAGCGGGACACAGAGCACGTTGCTCGGGTGGTAGCCGACCTCGTCGGAGACCTCGCGGTTGTGACGCTCGTCGGCGTCGGCGTCGTTCACCACCTGCGGCTTGTTGTGCTTGGCGACCCAACCGCAGATGCCGTGGCCGGCTTCGATGTGGAGCGTCTTCACCTGTTCCGCCTCGCCCCCGACCGCGGCGCGGAAATGGAGGTTCCCGGTGATGTCGTCGGCGATCAGGATCGAGGCCGCCTCCGCGTCGACCGCGCGCATCGCTCGGGCGAGCACGCCTTGGAGCAGCTCGTCGAGCTCCATGGCCGTGGCCGAGACCTGCGCGATCTCGAAGAGGACGTCGAGCTCCTGGATCTTCCGGCGCAGCTGCTTCTGAGCCTCCAGCAGCTCGATGTTCTTGCCGACGATCGAGAGGAAGAGCTTGGAGTTCTCGATGCCGACCGCCGCCTGAGCCGCCAGCGCGCTGAGCAACGCCTCGTCCTTGGCGCTGAAGTAGGTCGGCTCGGACCCCTCGGTCTTCTTGTTGAGCACCTGAACCACGCCGAGCGTCCGCCCGTGCTGGTTCTTCATCGGCACGCAGAGCGTGCTCCGCGTCCGGTAGCCCGTACGGCGGTCCCACTCGGCGTCGAAACGGACGTCCTGGTAGGCGTCCTTCACGTTCAGGCTCTTGCCCGTCTTGGCGACGGTCCCCGCCAACCCCGACCCGACCGGCAGCCGGATCTCCTGCATGGTCTCGCCCTGCGCGACCTTGGACCACAGCTCGCCGGACTCGTCGTCGAGTAGGTAGAGCGTGGTGCGGTCCGCCTCCATCACCTCGCTGATGCGCTCGACCACGAGCGCGAGCAGCTCGTTGAGGTCGAGGGTGGAGCCGAGGAGGCCCCCGATCTCCTGCAGGGCGCGGAGCTTCTTTCGCTCCCGCTCGACCTCCTGGCGCAGCGCCTCGAGGTCGCCGCTATCGGCGCCCAAAGTCATTGGCGCGATTGTCGCCAATGCCGGGGCTTTTCTCAATCACCGACATGTCCCCTGGATTGGGGTGATGCCGCCGGGGTCCTCACAGCCGTAGAGGACGGCCCCTTCGCAGGTCTCGTCCGGGCTGCAGTCGTGGTCGTAGTAGCACCGGCCGAGGGGCAGATTGAACGCGCAGCGGCCCACCCCGGAGGGGGAGCAGGTGGAGCCAACACACTCGAAGGCGGTGGTCGTGCGGTCGATGCAGTCCGCGTCGTCGAAACAGGGAACGCAGCCGACCATGGTCTGTGGTGGGGCCTCGAGGTCGCACCAATCGTCCGCGTCGCCATCCGGGCACACGTCGAGGAGCGCCACGGTCACTCCGTTGGCCGCGGCGAGGCAGTCGTTTCGGTAGGTCCGATAGTCGCACCCGCAGACCGGGCTCTCGGGCATCACGGTGCAATCGGTCTCGGACGGTCGTGGCGCACAGGTGCCGTCGGTCGCCAGGCAGACCCGCAGCGTGGTCTCGCAGTACTCGTCGTCCCGGCAGCCGTCGGCGCAGCGTCGCGGGGTGCCCATGTCCATCGGACGGCTGGCGTCCATCCCCAGGTCGGGCTCGGTCATCGCCAGGTCCCGCTCGGTCCCGAAGTCCACCGGGGGCTCGAAGCCATCCCGCTCCAGCGGCCCGTCGTCTTTCGGCACACCGAAGTCGCTGAGCGCTGCGTCCGGCCGCTGGTCCGGTGGCTCGAGGTCCAGCGTCAGCCCACAGCCCGTGAGCGCACCGAGGGCGAACATCGCCACGAGCCGACAAGTCATGCCGACAAAGGTAGCCGACTTCAGAAGCCTTGGCGCATCTCGGCGCGGTCGCCGATGACGATGGCCTGCGTGGCGCCCGTGATGAAGAGCGCCGAGGTGTTCTCGCGGACGTTCACCACGCGCCCCTCCGCGACGACCTCCGGGAGGTACTGCTCCTCGTCGTCCGGCTCCGGCGCGTCGGTGACGGTCTCGCCGTGGCCGCCGGAGCCTGCGAGCTCCGCGCGACGCCACTGGTCGCCCTGACGGACGACGAAGAAGCGGTTGCCGACCTGGACTCCGTCGGCCGAGCCCTTGTTCACGAAGACGACCTGGGCGTTCGCGTTCAGCTCCCGCGGCTCGAGCGCCGCGACGACCTCGGCCACGACCTCCGTCGCGTTCTCGCGCGGGGGTACCATGTCGAAGCGACGGGGAATGGGCGCGAGGTGGTAGCCCCGCTCGATCGGATCGAGGGCCTCCGTGATCGTTCCGCGACCCATCTCGCGCTCGGGGTCGTAGTCCTTGAGTCGAATGACACCGAGGATGCGCACCAGCACGCCCTCTTCGTCGTTCTCCCGCTCCTCGTCGAGATCGATCTCCCGGAAGACCGTGTAGTCGGTCCCGGGGCGCACGTCGGCGTCCTCGCCGAAGCGGACGTAGACGTCGTCGAAGGTCGACAGGAGCATGTTCTCCTCGGGCGAACCGATGATCACGCCGACGTCCTCGAGCGCGTCCTCTTCGAGGTAGCCCTGGTCCCGCAGGCGCACCGTTCCGGCGCCGGGCCGCGGCTGCCGCTCCACGACGGTGACACCGTTCCCAGGCAGCTCGGCCGGGGCGGCCTCGCCCTCGGGCCGCAGCCGGATGTGGTCCATCGGGTAGATCCAATGCGGGTTGGTGATCTCCGGGTTGTACGACCACACCCGCGGCCAGTGGTAGGGGTTGCCGTAGTAGCGACCGGTGATGTCCCAGAGCGTGTCGCCCCGGCGGACCGTGTAGACGCCGGGAACGTTTCCGCCCGCGTTCGAGCCGAGCACGAGCCCTTGGCCGGACGAGCGCGCGTCCGAGAGCGAGGTCGCTCCCTGGGTGGGCACGTAGTCCTCGTCGTCCTGCGCGCTACCGAGCGCACCGCCGATCGACAGGAACACCGCGAGCCAGAGTGCCTTCCTCATCGTTCCCCTCGCATCATTCTCACGTGTCGGGAGCTCACGAGCCACTCCCTGCTGCCGTACGCGCCGCGACACTGTTCGGGTGCTCGCTCCGGAGACGCGCGAAGACGCGGCTGGCAGCCGCGTCGTTCCCGGAGCGCTGATGACAGAGACCGATCTTGAGCAACGCATCCGGCACCTTCGCCGCGCTCGGCGCACCCTGGACGTAGTCCTCGAAGGTGCGGCGGGCGTCGTCGTAGCGGCGCTGGATGTAGAGGCTCTCGGCCAGCCAGTAGCGGGCCCGAGACGCGAGCGTGTGGCCGGGGTAGGAGCTCAGCATGCGCCGCAGCTCGCGCGCGGCTTCGGCCACCTTGCGCTCGCGGAAGAGACCGAGCGCCCGCTCGTAGGCCTCACGACCGGAGTCGACCGTGGGCCGTTCGGCCGGAGCCGAGCTCGGTGGCGCGGCCGTGATCCACGGTGGCGCGCCGGAGTCTCCGACCGATGCAGGCGCGGTGGCCATGCGGAGTGAAGGGTCGGCGACCGGAAGCGGCGCGACCGGCAAGGGCGTCGCCCCGGCCACGGCCGCGAAGCTGGGGTCGCCCAGCGGTACCGGCTCGTCTTCGGGTCGTTCCCCGTAGAGACGAAGGACCGGCCGGTTGCGAGCCGAGGGGCCGGGGTCGTCGTCTGCGGGGGGGAGGTGCTCGGCGGGGACCTCCCACTCCCCGGTGTCGGCGTCGTCGAAGAGCGATGCGTTGTCACTGGCGTCCTCGCCGCCGATCCGCACCGTATCCGTCTGCACCGTGGCGCCCGAGTTCGCCCGCAGCTCGGCGGCCTCCGCTCGGGCGAGCGCGAGCTGAGCCTCCAGCTCTCGAAGCCGAGCTTGGTGCTCGGCTTCACGCTCGCGGACCTGCCGCTCGGCTTCCACGTCGCGGGCCTCCTCCACCGGCGTGGTCTGACCGCCGGGCGGGGGAGCACCCGCACACCCGACGAGCGAGAGCGCCACGAAGGCGGCGCCGACGGTCGTCCGCCGAAGGGGCAGACGAACGAATACGAGGGGTGCGCGGAAGGTCTCGAACATGATGGCCGATTGCCATCGTAGAGACGTCGCTACGGGCGGGCCAAAAAACGGCAGGCGCTGCGCCCGAGGACCTCAGCGCGCTTCGAGGTAGCGACCCATCGCCCGGAACTTGGCGTAGCGTGCGTCGTTCCGGGGGCCCGGCTCCATCGCCTCGAGGGGCTCGAGGTTCTCGCGGAGCGCTTTGCCGAGCAGCTCGGCCGCTCGATCGGCGTCGCGATGGGCGCCGCCCACCGGCTCGTCGACCACTTGGTCGACGATCCCGTTCTTCTTCGCGTGACTCGCCAGCAGCTTGAGCTGCTCGGCCGCCTCTGGCCCACGGGCACCGTCGCGCCAGAGGATCGAAGCGCACCCTTCGGGGGTGATGACGCTGTAGGTCGAGTACTGGAGCATCAGCACACGGTCCGCGACTCCGAGCGCCAAGGCGCCACCACTGCCGCCCTCCCCGATCACCGTCGCGATGATGGGGACCTTCAGCTGCGACATGACCAGGAGCGATCGTCCGATCGCCTCGGCCTGCCCGCGCTCCTCGGCACCGAGCCCGGGATACGCCCCCGGCGTGTCGATGAAGGTCAGGACCGGCCGACCGTAGCGCTCGGCCATCTCCATGATCCGCATGGCCTTCCGGTAGCCCTCGGGGTTGGCCATCCCGAAGTTCCGGTGGACCTTTTCCTTGGTCGAGCGGCCCTTCTGGTGGCCGATGACCGCCACCGACCGCCCATCCAGTCGGGCGAAGCCAGCCACGATGGCCGGATCGTCCGCGAAGGCCCGGTCCCCGTGGAGCTCGACGAAGTCGTCGAAGATCCGGGTCAGGTAGTCCAGGAAGTACGGCCGCTCCGGATGCCGGCTGAGCTGCACCTTCTCCCAGGTGCCCAGATCGTCGTAGAGGTCGCGCTGGAGCCGGTCCGCTCGCGCGCGGAGCTCGGCAATCTGCCCACCGAGTCCGTCGGACCCGTCGTCGACGGACTCCAGATCCCGGATTCGTTGCTCCAGCTCGACCAGAGGCCGTTCGAACTCGAGGTGCGCCATGAGCGTCCCTGCTTAGCGAAGTCGGGGCCCGCCGTCCACAGGGCGCTCCGGAAGGCGCCCGTTCAGCCGAGGAGGCCGCTCAGCGGGCCCTCGCCTTCGTCGGCGTCGCCGATGGTGGTCATCGAGTCCAGGCCCATGTGGTGCGCCAGGCTGACCAGCATCCGGTTGTGCTCGACGTCGTCGAAGCGGAGGTAGCGGCCGGTGGCGACGCCGCTGTGGCCGCCACCCGCGAAAACGAAGGGCGCGGCGTAGTTGTGGTCCCAGCCACGGGTGTCGGAGCCCCAGACCACCAGCGTGTGGTCGAGGAGCGTGCCCTCCCCCTCCGGGAAGCGCGCGAGCTGGTCGAGGAGGTGGGCGAAGCGCTCGAAGTAGAAGCGGTGGATCTGCTCGAGCGCCTCGGGCACGTCCGGCTCGCGGTGGGTGAGGGAGTGGTGGCCGACCGAGTGGCCGAGGAAGTCGTAGACCCGGCCATCGTTCTCGCCGACCCGGCACTGGATGGAGCCCACGCGGCTCAGGCCGCAGGCGAGGCCGGTGGCGAGGAGCTCCGACTGCTTGTCGATCTGCGCGCCGAGGCCGTCGTCCGTGGCCGGATCTGGGATGGCGCACTCGGAGAGCGAGCTCTGCAAGCCCCGCTCGAGTCCCCGGATCGCCTCGGTATGCGCTTCGAGGCGAACGCGGGCATCGGCCGGCATCCTCGGCGCGAGGTCGGAGAGCGATCCCCGGACCGCGTCGAGCACGCCGAGGCGCCGGGCGCGCTCGCGGTCGGCCTCTTCGCCGGGGAGGCTCCCGGCGAAGTAGCGCTCGAAGGCCGCCCGCGGCGACGACACTGGCGTCACCGGCATGCCCGGGCCGGCGTAGATCATCCGCGAGCCCGGGTGGGAGCCGCCAGAGGCGACGCCGAGGGTCATCGAGTCGTAAGGCGTCGGGTCCGCGTCGGCCAGGTGCTGCGCGATGAGCTGGTCGATCGAGGCGTGGCTGTTCCAACCGAAGGGCTGCTCGCCGCGGGTGAAGTCGCCTTCGGGCGTCACGCCGCCGCCACTCCAGAGGATGGGCATGCCGGTGGTGTGGGGGCCGCCGAGGTCGGGACCGCGGTGCCTCTTGTTGATCCCGTGGGTGATGATCAGCTGGTCTCGATGCGGCGCGAGCGCGCTCATGATCGGGTGCAGCGTGAAGTCTCGTTCGCCACCGGTGGGGAGCCACTTCTCGGACGCGCGACCGCTGTCGAAGATGGTCCCGTGCGGGGTGAAGAAGAGCACGAGCCGCTTGGGTCGAACGATCCCCTGGGAGCGTGCGTGGCGAGTCCAGGGCAAGAGCGCGGCCGCTCCGCCCGCGGCGGCGCCGAGCAGGAATCGACGGCGGCTGGTTCCACGACTCACGGCGACACCTCCTCGGGCACGGAGAGCTCACCGCGCAGGAACTCGTCGGAGCTGAAGAGCCGCACCAGCATGGCCCGCAGACCGCCTGGCGCGTCGAGCTCCTCCGCCAGCTCCGCCATCAGGCAGACGTCTTCCGCTGCGGGAGACCGACCGCCGGCGTAGGTCAGCCACATCTCCGCGAAGCACTCCCGCGCCTGCTGGCTCTCCGCCAACGCATCGGCGAGCGCGACCGAGTCCGCCACCTCCAAGCCCATCCCATCCGCGATGAGCCGACCGCTCGGGTCGATGGGCAGCCCGTTCTCGGTGGTGCGGTAGCGGCCGAACCAGTCGAAGTTCTCGAACGCGAAGCCGATGCCGTCGATCGACTCGTGGCAGGACGCGCAGGTGGGGTCGTCGCGGTGGGACTCGAGTCGCTCGCGGGTGGTGGCACCCTCGATCTCCGGGAGCTCCGTCGTCACGTTCGCCGGCGGTGCAGGGGGCGGCGAGCACAGAAGGTTCGAGAGCACCATCACCCCGCGGTGGGTCGGCGAGCTCGACTCCGGGCCGCTGTTGGCGGCCAGCACGCCCGGCAGTCCGAGCAGGCCCTTTCGGCGGGAGCCGTCGATCAGCCACGTCTCTCCGCGGTCCTCGACCAGGTCGGCGCCGTAGAGCTCGCGAAGCGGCTCGGAAGCCGGCACCTCGGTGGCAGTGAGCAGCTCGGCGTAGGTCGAGCCCTCGCGGATGGCCCGGAGAAGAACCTCCCGGGCCTGCGATCGCAGGGCCGCCAGCGTCTCGGCGTCCAGCTCACCGTGCAGGTCGGTCCGCCGGTTCGAATCGTCCATCTGTTCGAGCTTCAGCCACGGCGCGGCGAAGGCACCGAGCCCGCGCTCGAAGCGAGGGTCGTCCAGCACGTCTTCGACGAGCGCCTCCGCGCTCGCGGGGTCGGCCAGCTCGTCCACCCGTGCCATGAGCGCGGCATCGGGGCCGCCGTTCCAGAGCGCGAAGGTCAGCCGGGCGAGCTGCGACCAGCGATCGGGCCCGCCCTCGTGCTCGACCTGGTAGAGGAAGTACGGGCTCTGGAGCATCGCTTCGAGCACCGAGCTCACTGCCGTGGAGCGCTCGTGAGTGCCTTCGATGGTCGCGAAGAGGGCCTCGAGCCGGGCTGCGTCGGCGTCGTCCATCGGCCGCCGGTAGAGCCGCTGGCCCACGTCGCCGATCAGGTGGTCGAGGCACGCCTCCGCGCTTTCGGCACACGCGCCCGCCACGATTGGCGGCGCAGCCTCGGAGGCGACGGCCGCGGCCCAGGTGCTCAGCGCCGACGCCATGTTCGTGTCCACGGCCACCGAGCCATTGCTGGGGAAGGTCCCGAGCCGCTCGTCCTCCACGGGCACCGCTCGATCGACCCCGAGCACCTCCAGCGCGTGGAGTCGAAGCTGTACGGACGTCAGCCGCCGTACGGGGAACGGCCGGGGCGGGTCGTCGCAGACTAGCGGCTCCGGCTCCGTGTCCTCGCCGCCTTCGGGGTCGCCCACCACTCCCTGACACGCGGTGAGGCTCAGGAGCAGGATTCCGAGCGTTCGGATGGACCGGTGTGGCACGTCTTCAACGTCCCCGATGAGGGCGGTTCGGACCGTTACGCCCCTGGCGCGGAACGCCGGGGGTACACTGAGTGGGTGTTCGGAACCCGATCCTCCGAAGAGCTGCAGGTCGCGATGCCTCTCGCCGGCAGCGCTCCGCAGGAGTCCGACTACGCACGGTACGAAACGTGGCTCCGGGATCGGGGCGACGACCGTGCCAGGGTGCTCGAGCTGGACCGGATGGCCACCGCAGGTCGGGCAGACCCGTCCGAGCTCGAAGAGCTGCGCCAGCTCGCGACGGCGGCGGATCCACTCTGGTGGAAGCTCGTCTCGCGCACCTCGCCCGTGCTGAGCTGCGCCAGGAGCGAAGAGCGCGGCGCAGACCGCTTCGCGTTCGAGTGCGATCAGCGCTGGTCGACGCTCACCCCGACCGCTGATGCCAGCGTTCGGCACTGCGCGGAGTGCCAGACCGCCGTGCATTGGTGCGCGACGGAGGCCGAGGTGGCGGAGCGAGCGCGACGGGGCGAGTGCGTGACCGTGCCCCGGGCCGTGCTGTGGGACGCGTCGGTGAAGCACCAACCGACCACGGTCACGGGTCGGCCGAACCCCATCCACTACTGGGGCAAAGCGATCTTCGGCGAGCGCTAGGGGGCGCAGCGCCCTTCAACCGTTGCGAACCACGCGCTAGGCCGGGCGGGTACGGTCGTCCCAGACCTGGGATTCACCCTTGTACCCGATCACGTTGTAGAGCTTGAGCGCCTTGGCCTTGCCCTTCACCTGGGCGGCCGGGAGCTCGACGACCTCGAACTGGTCCTTGACCCGCTCGTAGGTCCACTCGCTGATCAGGCACTGCCCTGCCTTCGCGGCGGAGCAGAGGCGCGCCCCGGTGTTCACCGTATCGCCGATCACCGTGTATTCGAGGGCTCGGGAGCTGCCGAGGTAGCCCGCGACGACCTCACCGGTGTTGATGCCGATGCCGATCTTCAGGTCCGGCTTGCCGGCGGCGCGGCGGTCGCGGTTGAACTCGTTCTCGAGCACGTCGAGCATCTTCATCGCGGTCCGCACCGCTCGCGTCGGGTCGTCCGGGTGCGCGAGGGGCGATCCGAAGAGCGCCATGATCTCGTCGCCGACGAACTTGTCGAGGGTGCCCTCGTTCTCGAAGATGATCTCCACCATCAGCTCGAAGTAGTCGTTGAGCATGTCGACGACTTCCTGAG
The DNA here is from genome assembly GCA_964462035.1 of uncultured Sandaracinus sp. Lineage (GTDB taxonomy): Bacteria > Myxococcota_A > Polyangia > Polyangiales > Houyiibacteriaceae > UBA1660. The sequence goes on along the minus strand of CAYXAP010000056.1, from coordinate 22,217 downwards.
CGGGGACGGTCTCGCTCATCGCGGTGAATCCGCGGATATCGCTGAAGAGGACGGTGGTCTCGCGGACCTCGCCACCCTTCTTGACCTCGACCTTGCCGCTGACGACCTGCTCGGCGATGGCCGGCGACAGCAGGCGTTGGAAGCGCTCGCGCGTGACGGCCTCCTGTTGGAGCTTCTTCGCGAAGAGGCTGTTCTGGACGGCGATCGCCGCCTGGTTGGCGACGTTCTGGAAGAGCTGGAGGTCCTTCTCGGTGAACGCGTTCGCCGCGATCTGCGAGTCCAGCAGCATGATCCCGATGAGATCGTCGCCGTGTAGCAGCGGCACCGCCATCGAGGAGCGGATGCCCTGCATGATGATCGAGTGGGCGCCCTGGAAGCGGGAGTCCACGCTCGCGTCGCTCGAGAGCACGGCCGCCTTGTCGCGAAGCACCTCGTCGATGATGGTCGTCGAGAGCACGACCTCTTCGGTCGGGCTGCCGTTCTTGGTCCGCACCGAAGCCGGCGCGAGCTCGCCCTCCTCGTCGTAGAGGAGCACGACGCCACGGTCGGCGCTCAGGAGCTCGAGGGCGACCTCGAGGATCTTCGCGAGCAGCTTGTCGACCTCGAGCTCGACACCAATCGCGCGCATCAGCTCGTAGCTGGCGCGGAGCTTCTCGTAGTCGCGGCGGAGGGCCTTGCCGTCCTGGACCAGCCGTTCGGGCAGGAAGTTCTGCTCCAGCAGGGGAGCGAGCTTGGTCCGGATGTGGCTCTCGACCATGCCCGGAGCGATCGTCACCTTGGATGGCGCGTCCGGCTTCTCGCCAGGCGTCGGCGCCCGGAAGCCGGGGGACGATGAGGTCGTGGACGAGGCGCCCACCGTCGCGGCGGTCGCCGACCCCCCCGAGGCGGCGGCAGCCTCTTCGGCGGTCTGACTGAACACGATTCGCGTCGAGCCCAGCGTGATCTCGTCCCCATCCTTGAGCGGCTTCTCGCCGACTCGCTCGCCGTTGACGAACGTGCCGTTCAGGGACCCCAGGTCCTTGAGAACGTACTGCCCGTCGACGAGGTCGATGTGGCAGTGCTCTTTGGAGACGATCCGATCCAACACCTGATGGGTGTTGTTCGGGTGGCGGCCGAGCGTGTTGTGCGTACCCAGCTCACGCTCGTGGCGGCCGTCAGGGCCGATGATGGTGATCCGCGCCATGGTCGGGGAGGTTGGGTTTGGAGACTACCCAGGAGGAGGATCGGAGTAAAGGTTCAGCTTTCCGAAACCAGTGGTTTACGGCACTTCGTGCCCGAGCCGTCACATCGGGCCTGCAGACCTTGCTGCACACCGCCCCCCCTGCTAGGTTCACCGCCTTCCGAAAGAGGACCATGGCCCGCGTAACCGTCGAAGATTGCCTCGAGCACGAGGAAAACCGTTTCGCTCTCGTCGTTCTGGCTGCCCAGCGCACTCGCCAGCTGATGAAGGGCGCCCCGGCGCTCGTCGCGAGCAAGAACCGCCCCGCCGTCACGGCCCTCCGCGAGATCGCGGACACCCGCGTCCGCTGGAGCCGCCCGGTCGTCGAGGCCGTCGAAGAGTACATCGTCGAGGCCAAGGCCGCCGACGGCCGCGGGTAGTTGTTTCTAGGGTTTGGCACCCAAACCCTCTCGCCTTCGGCGATTCACCCGAGCTCCCCCGCCCAAGGACGCTGCCGCGTTCTTGGGCGCAGACGCGTTTCCTCCTGGACGCGGGTTCCGCGCGCAGGTCGCCGTGCGGCGCAGCTGGCACGTGCCTCCCTCGCCTTCGGCGATTCTGCCCGACCCCCGCCAGGTCCGCGCCAGCGATGGGTGGCGCGAGGTGTGCCGGCGTGGTCCTTGCGTGCTTGGTGCGACATGCGTCCATCCGTATGCGCCCTGCTCTTTCTCCTCGCCTGCTCGAGCTCCGACGCCGATCCGTCCAACGACTCCGATGCAGACGTGGTGTGCTCGATCAATGACCGCACCATCCGCTGCGATCGCCGGTTCGACCCCATGGTCGACGCCTCTGATGCCTATGAGCACACGGCGCTCCATCTCGTGCTCGCGGAGCCGCTCGACGCGCCGCTCGCGTTCGAAGGCTCCATGGACCTGGTGTGGGTGTTGTTCCATCAGGTCTGGGCGCGTGAGCCTGCGGATCCCGAGATCGATGGCTTCGAGCCCGCGGGCATCTTCACCGAGGCTCAGTTCCTGATGGCTGGAATCAACGAGGCGACGACTCGAATCGACGTGAGCGGAGAGCTCACCCCGCGGGCGAACGGCTGCGTGGACATCGAGCTGCGGGTGCTCGCCGAGATCACGCACGACTGGTCGGCGAGCGCCTGCCCGCGCTAGAGCGCCGCGTCGATTGCCGCCAGCGTGTCGGCCTGGACCGTGTCCTGTGTCTGGATCCGGCCGTGCGCCGGTACGACCAGCGTGGCCGGGTGCGACTCCAGATCCGCGCGGAAGTCCCGCAGGGTCTTCTTCTTGTCGGCGACCATGAAGGTCAGCGCGAGGTTGAAGACCCGATAGCCGGTGCCGCTCTTCATCAATCGGAAGAGCATGTTGAACGGGAACGGCGGCATCTGCTCGAGATCGCTCAGCAGGTCCGACGCGAAGTAAACATGGCCCCGGTCGGTCTTGGCCCAGAGCCAGCTCTCGCCGGCCTTGCCCTCCCCCACCTCGTGGATGCGGAGGTCGTCGCCGGTCTTCGACGCGAGCTCGCTCAGCGGCCGAATGTCGCCCGCCGTGTCGCTCTTCTTGGCGATGCGCGCGATCGCCGGCCCTGGCGCGTACACCGACACGCCCGGGAATCGCTCTCGCCAGCTGTGGATGCCGAGGTGATGGAAGCCGTTCGGAGCCACGATGGCGCCGAGCTCGCCGAACTCCGCCAGGTCCGCAGCGGCATCCTCGCTCAGGTCGCAGGCAGGGCTCACGGCCACGAGCTTCCCGTCGCCCAGGCGGGCCACGAAGCAGCGCGCGGTCCCGTTCCTGCCGAAGCGGTACTCCCGCTGCAGCACCCCGGCGTCGCGATCGAGGATGGTCCAGCCGTGTGTCGTCGTCTCCATGAGTCGTCCTTTCCGCCGGCGTCCAGCCGGTCTCGGCAAGGAGTCGAACCAGCCGACGCTCGATCGACACCCCCCTCGCGAAAAAAGGACGTCGGGCTCTGCGGCGCGGCGCTAGGCCGCCTGCGGCGGATAGAACTGCTTGGCCCACTTCCGGTACTTGTGGATGGGGCCATCGCCGCGGGCGAGGATCGGGCGCTCGACGTAGCGCTTGGTCTCCCAGAAGGGCAGATCGCTCTCGACCTCGGTCACCAGCCCACGGAACGTGAGGCGATGCATCACCTCGGTGAGCGTCCGACTGCGGAAGCGCTCGATGGAGGTCGCGAGCCGCATGTGGACCCGGCCTTCGCTCACCGGCGTGGAGAGGATCAGGTGCCGGTAGCGGACCTTCAGCGACGGGATCTCTCCCTGGACGTAGGAGTAGCCGAGGCCGTGCACCTGGACGTGGAAGTGGGCGTCGACGCCGATCTGGGGGAGCGAAGGGATCACCTGTTTGGTGATGCCGTAGCTCGCCTTGAGCACCGGCCCTTCCGTCTCGGCTTCTTCGAGCACCCACGCGCGGCTGAAGGCGTGGACCTCGGTGAAGTGGCCCAGGTCGACGCTGTTCTCGCTCGTCTCCTGCGGATGCGAGGCGAACTCGAAGCTCTCGAACTTGAAGGGCGTCCAGCCGGACGTGTCGATGGCGGGCGGCTCCCACTCGGGCTCGCGGCCCAGGCCGTCGTACCAGACCATCAGCGTCTGGTGCCGCTCGAGGGAGTGCCACGTGTCGATCTTGGTCTTGGGCACGTTCTTGCCGTACGCCCGGACGCAGACGCCTCTGCCATCGAACTTCCAGCCGTGGAAGCCGCAGCAGAGCTTCTCGCCCTCGACCTTCCCCTGCCCGAGGTGGGCTCCCAGGTGCGGGCAATAGGGTTCGGTGACCCGAAATCGGCCCGACTCGGTCCGGTACATGACGAGCTCGCGCCCGAAGGTGCGAATCGTCCGCACCTCGCCACGGGCGAGCTCGTTGGACAGCCCGACGACGTACCAACCGGAGGGGAAGTCCGTGAAGGGAAAGCGCTTGTCCATCGGGAGGGACGATAGCACCGAGTGTCGTTTTGGCCCCCCGAGCGTCGTGAGTGGTCACAGATGGCCGATCGCCCCTCACGTGGGGCCTGGGCGCTCCCCTACTCGCGGACATAGACTTCGTGGCATGGGATACCGCCATCCCACGCGGCAGCCGGGTCACGAGCTCGCGGAGAGCGAGCGGGCGATCGATGACCACCTGGCCGCTGCGAGCGAGCGTCGCGCAGCCCGGCTGCGACGGCTCCGCTGGGTGAATCGTGGCTTCGTGGTGGGTCGGTGGCTGATCGCGACCGGAGCGCTCGCCGTAGGAGTGCTCGGTGTGTTCCTCGACTCACCGGAGGCGCGGATTCGCGCGGCCTGCCTGTTCACGGTGGTCCTCCTGTGGTGGACGCTGCGGCTGTTCTCCAGGCTCGCACGCTGACGCGGGGCCCATATCGCCAGCCTATGGGAGCCATCGCGAGAAGGTCTCGGCGGTCCGTCCCACCCACCGATAGAGTGACGTTCATGGAGGCGGAACGATGAACCACGGAAAGCTCTTTCGCGTGCTCGTGATGGGCGGAGCGATGCTCGCGGCCGGTTGTGAGACCGATGACACCGGCGACGACCCGATCGTCGGGGACGACGCCAGCGCGCCGGTCGATGCCGCCCCCGCAGTGGATGCCCAGGCCGCAGCGAGCGACGGTGGCGGGCTCATGGAGTGCGGCTTCTGCCCGAACGAGGAGTGCTGCGTCACCGACGAGGACGGCACCCACGAGCGGGAGGGCCTGATGTGCTGCTGGGGCACTTCCTGCTGAGCGGCGCCGAGCGAGCAGCCGCCGCGAAGGTGTGGCTCGTCCGCGAGCGTACCGAGCACGAGGCCGCGGCCCTCTTCGATGGGCTGGCGGCCGACCTCGACGCGACCGGCGCCCCGAGCGAGCTCGTCGAGCTCGCGCGTCGCTGCGCCGACGACGAGCGCGACCATGCCGAACGATGCTGGTCGGTGGTGCGCTCGCTGGACCCGAGCGCCGAACGACTCTCGCCGACGCTCCGGTCGACGCTCGGCCCACCCGGGCTCTCGCGGCAGGACCGCGCGCTCTACACCTCCGTCGCGGTCGGCTGCGTGACGGAGTCGCTGAGCACGGCGCTCTTGATCGAGCTGCAGCAGGTCACGACCCACCCAGAGGCCAGGGAGACGCTGCGCGCGATCGTGAAAGACGAAGTCCGCCACAGCCGCCTCGGCTGGGCCCACCTCGCCCACGAGGCGGGGCGACGCTCGGTGGCTTGGCTCACGCCCCACGTCGACGCGATGATCCGGAGCGCGCGCGCCGCGGAGACCCCGGAGCCCGGCCCCGACCTCCGTGCGTACGGGATCCTCGACGGGCCGACCGTGGCGCAGATCTGCGATGCCACCGTCGACGAGACCATCCGGGCCGGCTTCACGCTCCACGGCATCGCATAGCGCACGGACACCGTGTGCGGCGGACGGGTCAGTCGTACTCCCACGGGGCGTTGGACACCGCGGTACCGAGCGCGTCCAGGTCGTGAAAGAGCCCATGAAGCAGCGCGCCCAACCGTTGAAGCGCTTCGAGGTCCGTACCGTAGGCGACGAACATCCCAGCCTCGGGATCCATCCCGAGGCGCGACTCGAGCTCCGGCGCCTGCGACCGGATGACGCCGAGCGCGACGTCGGCCCAGCCGTAGCCGCCCCCCTCGCGCCCATTGGCCTCGAAGGTCGCAAAGGTCGGCCCCATCTTCCCGTCACTGAGCATGAGGCAGTACTTCCCCGGTTCGTGGTCGTACTCGAAGAGCAGGAAGGGCGCGTACGTCTCGCTGTCGTTGAACATCACTCGCTCCCATCGCACGAGATGGCGCGTCGAGCCTAGCCCCTCAATGCCCGGCCGATGGTGAGCCCCAGCCAGCCGCTGCCGAGACAGACCACGACGGTCGCCAGCAGGTAGAGCAGCGCCCTCCCCGAGTGTCCTTCCTGGAAGAGCTTGAGCGTCTCGAGATCGAAGCTCGAGTAGGTCGTGAAGCCACCCATCATGCCGGTGCCGAGCACGAGCCGCGCGTCGACCCCGGCGATCTCGCGGCCTTCGCCCCAGACCAGCACGATCCCGAGCAGCAGGGAGCCGAGCACGTTCGCGGCGAAGGTCGCGACCGGAAAGGGCAACGATTCGCCGATCCAGCGCTTGGTCCCGACCGAGAGCCCGTAGCGGAAGAGGGTCCCGACGGCCCCACCGAGGGCGACGAGTAGCCAGTGCACGGCGGATCTCTATCACGGGCAGCCAGGGCGCTCGACGCCAGCGGCACCTCGGCCTAGAACGGGCGCGTCAGGCGCCGGGCGCCACAGGAGGAGAGAGAGAGCATGACCGAGATCCGATTCGACGACCGCGTTGCCATCGTCACTGGTGCCGGGGGTGGCCTCGGCCGCGCCCACGCGCTCTTGCTCGCCTCTCGCGGCGCGAAGGTCGTGGTGAACGACCTGGGCGGCGCCGTGGACGGAAGCGGTGGCTCGCAGAAGGCCGCCGACGCGGTCGTCGCCGAGATCGAGGCCGCCGGGGGAACCGCGGTCGCCAACTACGACAGCGTCTCGGAGGTCGAGGGTGCTCAGGGGATCGTGAAGACCGCGGTCGACGCCTTCGGCAAGGTCGACATCGTCATCAACAACGCCGGCATCCTGCGCGACGTCAGCTTCCACAAGATGACCCAGGCCCAGTGGGACGCGGTCATCGCCGTGCACCTCACCGGCACCATGAACGTGAGCCACGCCGCGTGGTCGCTGATGCGAGAGCAGGGCTACGGCCGCATCGTGAACACCGCGAGCGCCGCCGGCCTCTACGGCAACTTCGGCCAGGTGAACTACGGCGCGGCCAAGCTCGGCATCCTGGGGCTCACGCACTCGCTGGCTCAGGAGGGGTTCAAGAAGGGCATCCGCGTGAACTGCATCGCGCCGATCGCCAAGAGCCGCATGACCGAGACCATCGGGCTGCCGGAAGAGGTCCTGAACCGCCTCGAGCCGAGCAAGGTCGCGCCGGTGGTGGCCTATCTGGTCAGCGAGGCCTGCGACCTCAACGGCCAGTGCTTCAGCGTCGGCGGCGGCTACGTCTCCCGCGTGGCGGTGGTCGAGTGTGCCGGCGGCGTGCTCACCGAGGCGACGCCCGAGGCCTTCGCCGAGCAGCTCGACTCGATGAGCGACCTGAAGACCGCCGAGCCCTTCGCCAACGCCATGGCCGCGGTGCAGAAGGCGCTCACCCGCGCCTCCAAGAGCTGACGTCGGAGCGCCGCCCGTGACCGATCCCACCGTCGCCCTCGAGGGCGCTTCGCTCCGGCCCACGGGCGCCGGGGAGGTGCCGCTGCGCTCGGGGGCCATGCATTACTGGCGGCTCTCGCCGGACTGCTGGCGCGACGGGCTGCGCGCCTTGAAGGCGATGGGCCTGCCCATGGTCGAGACCTACGTACCCTGGCAAGTCCACGAGCCCGAGCCGGGTCAGTGGGACTTCGGCCAGACCGATCCGCGCAAGGACCTCGGACGCTTCCTCGACATGGCGGCGGAAGAGGGGCTGCAGGCGTTCGTGCGCCCGGGACCGCACATCAACGCGGAGCTGACCTACTTCGGCCTGCCCGCGCACATCGTCCACGACCCGGCGATGCAGGCCCGTTCCCCGAGCGGGCGGCCGGTCATCCTCTACTTCCCGCCGCGCATGTTCCCGGTGCCGAGCCACGCGAGCGAGGCGTACCTGACGGCGGTCGGCGGCTGGTTCGAGAAGGTCGCCGAGGTGCTGCGGCCGCGGCTCCACCCCGAGGGCAACGTCGTGTTGCTCCAGGTGGACAACGAGATCGGCTACTACTTCCGCAACGGCCCCTTCTGCCAGGACTATCACGAGGACGCGCTCGTCCAGTGGATCGCCCACCTCGAAGCGACCCACGGCTCGCTGGAAGAGACCGCGGCGGCGCACGGCGCCGAGTACGTCACCTGGGCCGACGTGCTCCCGCCGAAACGCTTCGGCGAAGGCATCCACGGCGAAGAGCCCGAACCCGGCGAGCTCGCGCTGCAGCTCGACTGGGCGCGCTTCCAGGAGCAGATGCTCACCACGGTCATCGACCGGATGGCGAACCAGATGCGCGACGCAGGCCTCGGCGCGGTGCCCTTCATCCACAACGTCTCGCTCGGCGAGCAGGGGCTGCAGGCGAACATCCCGGCGCTCGGCGAGGTCGTCGATCTCGTCGGTCTCGACTACTACCACCCGGCCCGCGAGCACCGGACCATCAAGCGGCGGACGCTCTACCTCGATGGCACGACCGGCCGCGCCTACGCCCCGGAGCTCGGCGTCGGTGCCCCGCCCTGGTTCACGCCGCTCGGTCACGACGACAGCCTCTACACGGCGCTCTGTGCGCTCGCGTACGGGCTGCGCGGCTTCAACCTCTACATGGCCGTCGATCGCGACCGCTGGTACGGCGCCGCCGTCGACAGCCGCGGCCGCGCGCGCCCCGAGGCTGCGGACTGGATGAGGCTGAACGAAGCCCTCGAAGACCTCGCCTTCCATCGGCTCGAGCGGAAGGCCGACGTGGCGCTGATGATCCCTCGGGAGTACGCGCGATACGCCCGGCAGACCCACCTCCTCGGGCCGATCAGCCCCTCGACCCTGGAGGCCATCGGCGGCACGCCCATCGACGGCTGCCGCGGCGACTCGCTCGGCTTCGACCGGCCGATCCAGCTGCGCTGGTGGCAGGACCTCGCGCGGGTCGCCGCGGCCCTGACGGCCGCTGGCGTGCCCTATCGCTACGTGGACTCGGAAGCTCCCCTCGAGCGACTCCAAGCCCACCGACTGATCGTCGCCCCGAGCTACACCTTCGCCGCACCCGAACGCTGGGCCCGCCTCGCCGAGGCGGCCGCGGCCGGAGTCGCCGTCGTGACCGGCCCGACGGCGCCGACCCTCGACACCACGTTCCGGGCCGCCCGCTTCGAACCCGTCGGCGAGCGCCTCGCCCTCGACGACGACGTGCAGATCCAGGCCGCCATCCACACATGGGTCGAGCGCTTCTCGCTCCGCCGACCCTACCCGACGCGCCCACCCATCGAGACCTCGCTCCACGAGGACGAGAGCGGCGACCGGGTGCTCTTCGTGCTCAACCCCACCCACGAGGCGCATCGCGCCGAGATCGCCCTTCCCCGCCCGACCGTGGCGACCGACCGGCTGAGCGGCGAGGTCTTCGAGGGCAGCGACACGCTGACGATTCCGATGCGCCCTCAGCGCACGCGGCTCCTCTCGCTGGAGGCGAAGCAGTGATCGGCCCGGACCTGCGCGTCGAGGGCTTCGACGTCACGAGCTGGCGCAACCTCGTCGGGCTCTTCATGCCCAACCTCGAGGAGCGCATGGAGCGCGACGTGCCGGAGTCGGACGACCCGGCGCCGCCCGACCCGGAGGAGGTCCGCGGCGGCACGCTGGTGGTCATCGACGACCCCGACCGGACCATCCTCGCGGCGCGGCACTCGTTCGACGGCGCGATCCCCGCGCTGGTCGGCCAGAGCAGCACCCAGGACCTGCGCGGGCTCTGTGAGGGCCACGGCGCCATCCGGGTCGTCGTGATCCGCGCTGGCGCCATGGACGAGCTCTCCGACGCGCTGGCCGAGGGGCTCGCTCAGGAGCCGGAGAGCCAGCGCCACGGCTATGTGGCCCAGTGGCTCGTGCTGCTCCGCGCCGTCCGCCAGATGATGGAGGTCGGCGATCTGCGCGTCTGGCCCAACCCGGTCGCGAACGTGCCGGTACCCAGCGCGCGCATGGCGCAGCGGGCCCTCGACGCCGTGCTCCCCGACGGCAAGGCGCTGCTCGCCGCCCTCTTCGACCGTGGTCGCCCCCACACCTCGCTGGTGATCCGCCGTCGCAACGGGCTCATCGACCTCGTCGCGGGCCCGGACCTGCTCACCCAGTGGACCGGGCCCCTCGGCGGCGACTGGCGCCGCGATCACCGCGTCTTCACCCGTGCGGTGGAACGCAACGTCGCTCCCGTCCACCTCGGGCTCTTCGCCGAGGTCTCCGCCGTACGCGAAGCGCTGCGCTCGGGCGAGCCCGGCGAGTGGGCACGCCAGGTCGCCGTACGCGACGTGCTCTTCAACCCGATGCCCACCTCCGTGAAGCTGGCCCTCGGCGCCGACGCGGTCCGCGGCCTCAGCCACGTGTCGAGCGGTCTCCTCGGTGGCGTCGACCTCTGGAAGGCCGCGGGTCCGCTCTTCAGCCGCGTCCGCAGCCGATGGACCGAGATCCAGAGCGTCAGCGAAGAGCTCGGCTTCGACCCGCTCGTCGTCCTCGCCGCCCTCATGCGGCGCGACGAGCCCGACCCCGACGACTCCGACGAGGGCTGACCCCGCCTTTGCGGTCCGTTCGCGCTTTGCGGCTAGACTGAGCCCGTGGACGTTCGCCTCCAGACCTCGCTGATCGCGGCGGTCGTGAGCCTCGCGCTGGCGGGTAGCGTCCTGGTGCGTTCCCGGAAGCGGCGGGACCAGTGGCTCTTCGGCGCCTTCGGCCTGAACGTCTCGGCCTGGTACTTCACGGCGTTCCTCGCGACCTGGCTCGAGAGCCACGTCGTGGCGCGGATCAACCTGGCCTTGGGCATCACGCTTCCGCTGACGGCCGTGGCCTTCTTCGCGGCCTTCGTCGGAACCCCAGGTGGTCCGGGCGCGCTGCGGATGAAGCGGCTCCGCCGCGCCGCGAGCCTGGTCGCGCTCGCGCTCCTCGTGCTGACGGCGAGCCCGCTGCACGAGCACATCGCCGTGCGCGCGACCGTGCTCGTCTACGTGCTGGTGGTCCTCTTCACCTCGCTCGGACTGCTCTACAAGCGCGCGCCACGGGCCGAGTCCCGCTTCGAGTCCGGCCGCATCCGCTTCCTCGCGGTCGTCGGCAGCCTCGCGGCGCTCTTCGCGCTCCTCGAGTACCTGCCCTACCTCGGCCTCGAGATCCCAGCCGTCGGGACCATCCTGGTCCTGGTCTTCCTCTACATGCTCGCGCAGTCGGTGCTCCGCTACCGCCTGATCGACCTCTACGAGCTCAGCGGCCGGCTCATCGTCCTGACGACGCTGGCGTTCGTGCTCGCCGGCATCCTCTGGGGCCTCGTCAGCTTCGGTGGTGGCCGCTACTTCCTGCACGCGGTCGTGGCCTCGCTGGTCGTGCTCCTCCTCTTCGATCCGGTGCGGACCAAGCTCGGCGAACGGCTCGCGCAGCTCCTCTTCCGCGAGCGGCACGCGCTCGAGCAATCGGTCGCCGTGCTCCGGCGCCGCATCGCCCGGGTGCTCGAAGTCGAGGAGCTCGGCGCCACCCTCATGAGTGGCCTCGAAGCCTCGCGTCGCGTGACCCACGCCTGCCTCTATCTCGCCGACGTCGGTCGGCAGAGCTTCCAGCTCCTGGCGCACGCCGGCCCCGCGCCGCCCGAGCGGATCGAGACCGCCCCCGCTCGCCCGCTCCTCGACCGGCTCGCCCAGGGCACGCCCGTCGTGCTCGACGTGATCCGGCGGCAGCTCGAGGAGCATCGCGACCGTGGGGAAGATCGCGAGGCCGAGACCCTCTACGAGATCGCCCAGACCATGCAGGCGATGAACACCAGCGTCTGCCTCGCGCTCCGTTCCCAGGAAGGCGACCTGTACGGCATCCTCGGCGTACGCGACGAGCGGATGCTGGACGCCTTCGCCCCCGAAGAGGTGCAGCTGCTCGCGGGCCTCGCCGCGCAGGCCGCGATCAGCCTGGAGAACTCGCGCCTCTACCAGGAGCTGGAGGAGCGCGACCGGCTCGCAGCCCTCGGTGAGATGGCCGCTGGCCTCGCCCACGAGATCCGCAACCCGCTCGGCGCGATCAAGGCGTCCGCCCAGTACCTCACCGAGGACTCGAAGGACGAGCACGCCGACGAGTTCCTCCACATCATCGTCGAGGAGGTCGACCGACTGAACCGAGTCGTCGGCTCCTTCCTCGACTACGCCAAGCCGGCGAGCGGCGACCCGGCGCCGACCGACGTCGACAGCGCCGTGGAGCGAACCGTGCAGCTCATCGGGCCCGAGTGCCAAGCCGCCGGCGTCGATCTGCAGCTCGCGCTCGCCGGCGACCTGCCGCTGGTCCGCGTGGACATCGAGCAGCTTCGCCAGGTGCTGCTCAACCTCGTGCGCAACGCCCTCGAGGCCGTCGCCGACCGCGACGAGCGCCGGGTGAAGGTCAGCACCATGAGCGTCGGAGAGCCGCCTCGCGAGGTGCTCCTCCACGTCGAGGACACGGGCGGCGGCATCCCCGCTCACGTCCGCCCGCACCTCTTCGTCCCCTTCGTCACGACCAAGCAGAAGGGCACCGGCCTCGGCCTCGCGATCAGCCACCGCATCGTCACCGCCGCCGGCGGTCGCATCGAGGTCCGCAACCGCGACGACGGCGCCACCTTCGTCGTCCGATTCCCGGTCCCGACTCCCGACTCGCCGAGCGAGCCGGACCCGGACCCGAGCGAGCCCCCCATGCCACTCCCCAGCGGCACCGAAGTCGTACGCGCCTGACCCGTCATGGAAGGGGGACTCCCCCCTCCCGCACCCCGCGTTACTCCACGTAACCCAGTGCGCGCAGCTGCTCGATCTCTTCGTCCCGGAGTGGCTGCCCCACCTGGGTCGGGGGTGCCATCGCGTGCTCTTCCTCCCACGCCGCGAGCACCGCTCGGAGCCGTTCGGCGATCTCCGGCTCGTCCTCGATTCGATTGGTGAGCGCTCCGTCCTGCTCTGCTCCGAGCCGCTGGACCTCGCGCGGCTCGGTCCCGGGCCAGGGATTCCGGTGCTCCACGTAGACGAAGTCATCGCCGTAGACGCCGAGCGCATGCGCCCCTCGGAAGTGTGTCTCCACCACCCGCGGCGACGCCTCGCGAGACGCGCCGTTCATCTCCGGCCGGAGCGACCGCCCCTCCATGACGTCGGGGCGCTGGATCCCCAGGAGGTCGAGAATCGTCGGGGTGAGGTCGAGCAGGCGCACCGGCGACTCGACCACGCGCCCAGCCGGAAGGCGGCCCCGCGAGTGGTGCATGATCAGTGGCACCCGCACCTGCGACTCGTACACGTGGTAGCCGTGGTCCCTGCCCCCACGAACGTGCGGATGTGAGCGGAGCCCCTCGCCGTGGTCGCTCGTGATCACGTACAGGGTCTTCTCGTGGAATCGCGGCCGGTTCTCCAGCGCGGCGATGAACGCGGCCACCTTCGCCGAGACCTCACGAAGCGCCGTCAGGTAGTTGTCGTCCGGGTGATCGTCGAAGGTCGTGGCCCACTCGGACCCGTCGAGCACGCGGGGATCGTTCCGCTCGTGTACGTCCATCAGGTCGACCATCAGGTACACCGGCCCACCGTCCGCGTGGGCGTCGACCAGCTCGAGCGCTCGCTCGAAGACCACCGGCGCGGTCATCAGCGGCACCTGCCCGTGCAACTGGTCCCCCGGCAGCGCCTCTTCATCCATCCAGCCGAAACGCACTCCACTGTCGACGTACTCGTCGTAGCCCTGGTCGAAGGCAAACGTGCTGTTGATGTTCGGGTTCGCCGTGACGCCGAGCGTGACGTAGCCCTCGCCCTGCAAGATCTCGGGAAGGGTCTCGAGCGCGGCGGGCAACGCGTGCATGCGCTCCTCGGTGATGCCCGACGCCCGTGGGGGAAGCGACGTGAGCATCGAGGCGAACGACGGCCGAGTCCAGCTCGACTGAGAGAAGACCTGCGCGAAGCGCACGCCCCGCTCGGCGATCGCGTCGAGCTCCGGCGACGTGGGGAGCGGATGGCCATAACTCCCGAGAGCGTCGGCCCGCAGGGTGTCGATCACGATGAGCACCACGCTCGGGTGTCCGTCACGCGGCTCGACGGTCCCCAAGGGCGCCGAGACGTCGTCACCGCGCGAGCTCCACATCACGGCACCGCTCACCGCCGCGACCAAGGCGGCGCCGATCCAGAGCACCCGCGCCGACACGAATGGGCGCTTTCCGCTCACGACTCCACCCCTCGCCCGAGGAAGCCGATGATCCGATCGAGAGCGCCTCGACTCTCTGGGAGGCTCGCGTCGTTCAGCCACCCGTGCGGCATTCCTTCGAAGGTGGCGAGCTCCGTCGGCAACCCGCGCTCCGCGCGCCAGCGCAGCAATCGCTCCGCTTGCTCGTAGGGCACCAGCTCGTCCGCGGTCCCATGCACCATCAAGAGCGGCGCGGGGTGATCGGCCACGCGTGCCGGCGATCGCTGGTGCCACTCCGCTCGGTTCGTGGTCCCGGTCACGAGGCGCAGCCAGGGTCCGGTTCCCTCGCCCATCCGGTCCAGCTCGAGCGGCCCGAAGATGCTCACCAAGTGGGTGTAGGGGTGACGGTCTCGCCCCGCATGGAGAAGCATCAGCGCCGCTCCCGCCGAGAGCCCGACCACGGCGACACGCGACCGGTCGCAGCCGTGGTCTGCGCATCGCTGACGCCAGTAGCGGGCCGCAGCGTCCACGTCCTCGAGCTGTCGGTCGAGCCCACCACCGCGGAGGACGAGTCGGTAGTCGACGCTGCAGACCGCATGACCTGCCTCCACCAATCGTGTGGCCACGAATCGCACGGGCTTCATGTCCCGCCGACCGACGAAGAACCCACCGCCGTGGACCAAGACCACCGACGCCCCTCGCTTTCCGTCTGGCAAATACACGTCGCAGAGCGGCGGGACCCCTCGCCCTCCCCGGTCCGAGTAGCGCACCCCGCGCAACGTGGGCGCACGCGAGACGAAGGCCGGGGGCTTCGCTGCCACGTAGAGGGCGTGCGCCAACCCGCGGAGTCGTTCGGTCGGCAGTCGCGCCATCACCGCGACCCTACCCGCCGTCACGGCCCAAAGGCTATGGTCGCTACGTTCGATGGACTGCGCCGTACACCAGGGGAGAGATGCCCTGAGTCGCTGCGGGAGCTGCGACGCCCCCTACTGCGACGAGTGCCTGACGCACTTGGTCGACGACCGAGGTGACGGGCTCGCGCAGGAGCCCTGGTGCGCCCCGTGCGTGAAGGAGCTGGAAGAGGACTCGCCCTGGCCGCTCCCGCTGGCCTTCGCAGGGGTGGCAGCCATCGCCGCGCTGGTGGGTGCGCGGGCGCTCGGCGAGCTGGGCCATGGCTGGTCCTGGATCCCACTGCTGCTCCTCGTCGGCGTCGCCACCTGGTTCCTCTACATCCGAGCGCGCTACCGGCGCGGTCAGCGAATCATCGACCCTCGCATTCCGCTCGACGAGGAGCGGCCGGAGCCTCTCGAGCGGGTCGGCTACCGAGACCCCGCGAGACCGCCGACGAAACCGGTGCGAATCCGGACGCAGCTGCCGCCCGTCTCCGGGAAGCGGGTCGCCGTCGCCCTACTCACGGCGATGTTGGGCATCGGAGGCACCACCGTCCTGCTCGGCGGGCTCGGTTGGCTCAGCCTCGCCATCATGACCGCCGGCTGGTGGCTCCTTTGGACGGTGGCCTTCACCCGGCTCATCCACGCGGGCCGGCGGGTCGCCGACGACCTCCCGCAGACCACGCAGACCGTCGAGAAGACCCGCTACCCGAAGGTCACCACCCCCTTCGACGTGGCCAAGCTGCCCATGCTGCTCGGCATGACGGGACCGCAGAGCATCCCGATCGCTCTCGCGCTGATCGCCATCTTGATGGCCGTCGCGTTCGTCGGCTGGCTCATCGCCGACCTGCTCGTCGCCCCGCTCTTCTTCGTGGGCTACGTCACCACCCTCGCCGCGATGCACCACGTCACCCGAGAGCCCGCCGAGTACCGCGACCGCTTGGGCGCGTCCCTCGCTCGCGGGGCGCTCTTCGCGCTCGCATGCACGCTGCCGCTCGGAACCTTGGGGGCAGGCATGATCCTGCTCCTCCATGCCATCCGATGAGCCCTCAGGTAGGCTCGCGCCATGGGGTGGCGAGCAATCCTGGTGGCCGGGCTGGTGGGCGGTGGCGCCGCCGGCGCGACGACGTTCTTCTTCCTGGCGGTGCTGAACCGCGAGCCTCCGACGCTTCTCGTGCCGCTCGTCGCGGTCGGACTCGGCATGGCGGCGGGTCATTTCGTTCGGCTGATGACCGCTCCCGCTGCCGAGAGCGAGGCGACGGACGACCCCGGCACCGAGCAGACCGTCGGAACGATCTGCTCGGTTTGTCATTCGAAGATCCGAATCGTGGGTGACGCCGCGAGATGTGACGACTGTCGCGGCGTGTTTCACGACCATTGTTTCGACGACCACGACTGCGCGTAGCCGCCGGTCGTCCGCTAGTTGCTTCCGGTGATCGCGTCCGGATTTCGTTCGGGCGGCCGAGGCTCCGCTCCCTTTCCATCCGGGTGAATCGGGAACTTTGGCGTCGTGCCCTTGGCCTGGATCTTCTTGCGCGTCTTGCCGGCCTGCTTTCGGCGGTTCAACCGACGCGTACGGGTCTTGCTGGTATTGGACATGGTCAGTTCCGTCGTCGCTACCGTCCCCCCGAGCGTTACAGAAAGCCACTCCCCAAACTGGGTGATTTGGCGACCGGCGGGCTGCGACCCTCGGCGAAACGCACCCTTTTCGCGCCACCCCTTGTCAGGGTCCATTCGAGCCGATAGAAATCCCTTCCACACCAGGGGGTTGGGTGGAATTGGATTTTTTTCGTACCGATCGGTCGATTTCTGGTGCACACTCCGGTGTACGAAGTTTGCGCAATGGAGGGATCGTGAAGCTACGCTCTGCAGCAGTTGGGCTGGGTATGGCACTTGGGCTCGTGTCGGGATGTGCCGAGGCACCGGTGATCGACGAGGACGTCGGCAGCTCATCGAAGGAGTTGGTCGACCTGGCCTTCTTCCAGACCGATCAACCCACGAATCGGCACACGCTGGTCGGGCTCGCGCTCGACGTCGAGAACGGCGTGGGCACTCCGATCGCAGTTCGGTCCCGACAGCGCTTCTTCATCAACCAGATCGACATCCGGGCGTTCGTCGAAACCAACATGGACAACCCCAACCTCGAAGACCTTCGCGCCAGCGGTGACTTCGCGGGCCTGGATTGGGACAACGTCGCTCTGCGCGAGAACGAGCCGATTCTATTGTCCAACCCGGATGGGACGTTCACCGACCGTCGCTTCTACCGGGACGCCGACTGGATGGAGGACGGCAGCGTCTTCTCCGTGTGGCAGGTCGACGCGGACGGCCACCGAATCTCCCGCAAGATCCATCTCTATGTGGGGACAGATGACCGACGAGGTCTCTTCGACTCGTTCTTCATCCGGCGCCTGCGCGGCATCCAGTGGGCGAACGATTGCGCCAGCCCGACCGACTGCTCGACCGCCACCAGCTTCATCGAGGAGGGGCTGGTCGAGCTCCGGAACACCCGAAACTCCCTCAACAGCTTCCGGATCGACAGCCGGGCGACCGCTCTCCGCATGTCCTGGAGCGCTCGACCGGGTGCGCCCTACGAGATCCCGCTCACCCAGATCGAAGAGCCCGAGTTCGACTACGGCTTCGACATCCAGGTGAACGCCCTCACCGCACCGGGCCCCCACGGCTACTACGAGCCAGGCACCGACGTGACCTTCCAGCTCACGCTCGAGGACGGCTCCGGCGACCGCCTCCACCCCCAAGGCAGCCTGCCGTCTTATGCGGACGTGGCCTTCGGGGTCGAGGACAGCGGGATCAGCTACTACGCGGCGTTCTTCGATCCATCCGCCACCTACTGGCGCCGGAAGCACCGTGAACGGATGCTGATGGCACAGATCATCGGCCCGAACCAAGACATCCAGCCGATCCGCACCATCGCGCCGCTGGGCATCTTCCTCGACGACGAGGACACCGAGGTGGTGGGCACCCCCGCCGTGGACGGCGTGTACGCCGAGTTCACGCTCTTGCCGCCGGCCAACGTGATCTTCGGTGGCGCCTTCACGCCGGGGACCCCGCAGTGGTTCGAGCCGAACGTCGACACCTTCACGTTCCACATTCCCGACGACGCCGAGCCAGGGACCTACAAGGTCACCGTAAAGGGGCGCCGGGTGTACTTGGGTGAGGACATCCCGCGCACGACCACGATCGAGATCCAGGTCGGCACGATGTCCGAGACCGAACCCATGCTCACGACCGGTCCGTGCACCAGCTGTCACAGCGGCGGCGGCGACCTCTCGGTCGTGCTCCACGCAAACGACGATCGGGCCGCGTGCGCCGGATGCCACGTACCACTGGGCTTCGAGCTCGAAGGACCGATTTTCGTTCGCACCCACTTCATCCATTCGCGGAGCGACCGTTTCGACAACAGTCTCTCCGAGTGCTCGGCTTGTCACCTCGACAACGACAGCATTCAGCGAACGAGCAAGGCCGCCTGCATGAGCTGCCACACGGAATATCCAGACACACATGTTGCATGGTTCGGAGACATCGAGAGCGTCTACATTGGCGGCTCCGCAGAGTCCTTCGACCAGTGCACGGGCAGCTGCCATACCGAACACCCGGGCAGCAACTTCGCCGGCTTCTAGTTTCCGGTCCCGCGCGACCCGCGTAGTCCACCGACATCGTTCATCTTCCTTCCACCCCAAACGAGGAACATGGCCCAGATAAGCATGAAAACGGCGCGGTCTTCCGCCGCCGATCCCGAGACCGTCGCGGACGAGCTGCTGGAGCAGCTCGGCTCGGCGGCCCCGAAGCTGGTGACGCTCTTCGCGAACCGGAACCGAGATCAGCAGGCACTCAACGCGGCGGTGCGCAAGCGACTCGGCAAGGACACGCGGCTACTCGGCGCGACCTCGGCTCGAGAGATCGACAGCGACGGCATGCACGACGGAACGGTCGTGCTGGGCGCGCTCGAGGGTGACTTCGAGGTCGGCATCGGCCTCGGGAAGTCGGTTTCCAAGGACGCCCTCGGCGCTGGCGCCTCGGCCATGAGAGACGCTTGCGAGCAGCTCGGTAGTCGCGCCCAGGACCTCGATCCGAGTCGCCACGTCGGCGTCGTCATCGACGATGGCTATCGCTACAAGAAGGAGGAGCTCCTCATGGGAGCCCTCTCGAAGAACCAGGGCTTGATCCTGGTCGGTGGGGGTGCGTCCAGCCCGGAGCAAGACCCGGAGAAGCAGTCGTCCGAGCTGCACGTGGACGGTGACGTCGCCACCGATTCCTTTCTGGTGGCGATGATCCGTACGGAGGCGCCCTTCGCCGCGCTCCGTCATCACGCCTACACTCCGACCGGGCAGACGCTCACGATCACCAAGGTCTCCGACGACGGCAATTGCGCCCTGGAGATCGACGGCAAGCCCGCCGCACAGCGCTACGCCGATCTGCTGGGGGTCGGCACCGACGAGCTCGAGTTCGGGATGCCGAAGGGTTTCGCACAGAAGCCGCTCGCGCTGAAGGTGGGCCGTGAATACTTCCTACGATCGCCATGGAAGCCACTGCCGGACGGCTCGATCCTCTTCGCGAACCTGCTGGAGGAAGACTCGACGTACGAGCTGATGGAGCTCGGAGACATGGCCGCGATGACCGCCGACTTCATGGCGAACGTCATCCCGAAGAAGGTGGAGAACCCGACCGCCGCGCTGCACTTCCACTGTAGCGGACGCCAGTGGCTGGCCGATGGCACCGACACCCGCGGGCCTCTCTCCGATGCGTTCACGAAAGGGCCGACCTGTGCGGGCCTGAACGTGTTCTTCGAGATGTACTGCGGCTTTCACATCAACACCACGCTCACCTCGCTGGTCTTCGGATCCAAATGAGCGAAAGTGAGGAGCTGGCCCGCTTGCGGGCTCGCAACGAAGAGCTCGAAGCCCTACTCAAGCAGAAGCAACGCATCGCCACCAAGGCGGTCGCCAGCTATCAGCAGCGCGCGTTGCAGATGGAGATCATTCGCCAACAAAACGAAGATCTCGATCGATTGGCGGCGGACCTGGCGAAAGCCAAGCGCGTCGCGGAGGAGTACGCGCGAGAGCAAGCGGCGACCGCGCGACTGAAGAGCCAGTTCTTGGCCAACTTCAGCCACGAGATTCGAACCCCGCTCAACGGCATCATCGGCTATGTCGACCTGCTGAGCCGGGAAGAAGGCAAGCGGTTGACGGCGCACGGACGGCGGGATCTGAGCACCGTGCGGCGGAACGCCAAGACCCTGCTCGCGCTGATCAACGACATCCTCGATCTCTCGAAGATCGAGGCTGGTCAGGTGGACGTGGTCGAGGAGCAAGTGGACCTGAAGTCCCTCGCCGAAGAGTGCGCGGCCACCGTCGGAGAGATCCTTCGCGGCCGTGACGTCGAGCTGGTCATCGACGTCGCCGAGGAGGCTCACTCGCTCATCACCGACGGCCTGAAGATTCGGCAGATCGTGCTGAACCTCATGTCGAACGCCGCCAAGTTCACCGAGATGGGCGAAGTGGCACTCCACGCAACCGCCGAGGGCGACGACCTGCGGATCGTGATCGAGGACACCGGTGTGGGTATCGGCCCGGAGGACCTGCCGCACATCTTCGAGAAGTTCCGGCAGGTGGACGGCTCGAGGACCCGCACGAAGGGCGGGACCGGGCTGGGGCTCGCGATCGTCCACGAGCTGGTGCAGCTCCTCGGTGGATCGCTCGACGTGGAGAGCACCCTCGGCCGCGGCACCACCTTCGAGATTCGGCTCCCAGGGGTCGTTCACGACGGGCCGGCCAAGCGTCAGTCCAGCAACTCGGCCAAGTGGTCACAGCTCCGCTCCAGCGAGACGTTTCAGGTGTTGGTCGTGGACGACGACCCCATGATCCAGCAGCTGGCTCGGAAGGAGCTCGAGTCGGAGGGTTTCGAAGTCGTCATCGCGAACGACGGCGTCGAGGCGCTTCGGATGATGCGCGAAGAGAAGCCGGACGCCGTGGTGCTCGACATCCGGCTACCGCGACTGGACGGCTGGGGGGTGCTCTCCGAGCTCAAGAGCGACGCCGATCTTCGGCGAGTCCCGGTCATCATCATGTCGGTCGAGGAGGAGCGCTCCCGCGGCTTCGCCCTCGGGGCCTACGAGTATCTGGTGAAGCCGGTCGAACCGAGCGCGCTCACCGAGGTGGTCACCGGCGCGGTCTCGGCTGGGGGCGACGGTCACGTGCTCGTGGTCGACGACGACGACGACACGCGCAAGCTGGTGGAGCGCAGCCTGACCGCCGAAGGCTTCACCGTGCACGGTGCCGCCAACGGACGAGACGCGCTCCTTCAGATTCGGCACGATCCGCCAGCGCTCCTGGTGCTCGACCTCGTGATGCCCGACCCCGATGGGTTCGAAGTGCTCGAGCGCGTTCGCACCGCCGGCCACGACTTCCCCGTCGTGGTCTTCACGGGCAAGGACCTCGACGAGACGGACCAACGCCGACTGCGCGAGGGCTTCGTCCGTGTCCTGCAGAAGAACGGCGTGGCGCTCGACGCCGTGCTCTCCGAGGTCCGCGAGCGCATGCAGAAGCGGCGGTCGGACCGCCCCACCCTCCCCCGCGTCCTCTACGTGGAGGATGTCGTCCAGAACCGGGACATCGTGCGGCGCTACCTCCACGGCTTCGTCGAGTTGATCGAGGCGAACGACGGGGAGCACGGCGTCCAGCTCGCGGAGCGAGAGAAGCCCGACCTGATCCTGATGGACCTCTCGCTGCCTCGACTGGATGGGTGGGGAGCGACCACTCAGATCAAGGCCAACCCCGACCTCGCATCGATTCCGATCATCGCGCTCACTGCCCACTCGAGCCCCGAAGATCGCGCCAAGGCGAAGGAAGCCGGGTGCATCGGCTACCTCACCAAGCCGATCGAGCGCGACCTCCTCCTGAAGACGATCATGGAGGAGCTCGATGGACGGTAGCGGCCTGCGTGTGCTGATCGTCGACGACGACGTGGAGCACCTGGAGCTGGTCCGGCGACAGCTGGAGTCGTTCGGCTTCGTGGTTCGGACCTTCGACTCGGGCTTGGGCGTGACGAACGAGGCACGGGAGTTCGGCCCCGACGTGGTCCTGCTCGACGTGAACATCCCAGCGCTCTCGGGCGATCGCCTGGTCACGCTGCTTCGCCAGAGCCAGTCGAAGAGCCGCCTGGTGCTCTTCTCGTCGAGCGACCGCGAACGACTCCGTGCCCTCGCCCGAGAGGTCGGAGCCGACCACTGGATTCAGAAGGGCATCGCCCCCAACGCGCTCGCGGACCAGCTGCGAAGGCTGTGTCGCTAG
>CAYXAP010000055.1:0-63612 GCA_964462035.1 uncultured Sandaracinus sp. | reverse complement strand
GCCAAGGCCGAGGCCGACGCGAAGGCCGAGGCCGACGCGAAGGCCGAAGCGGATCGGGCGAGAGCCGAGACCGAGGCCCGAGAAGACGCCGAGCGACAAGCCCAGCTCGACGAGCGCGTGGAGCGAATGCTCCGCGCCGAGCGCTTCTTCCGACGGGGCTGCCGAGCGCTCGGACGTGACGCCCGCGACCAAGCCCTGGAGGCGTTCGAGCAGGCCGTCGCGCTCGCGCCCGACGAAGGCGAGTTCCTGATGCATCTCGGCTGGTCGCGTGTGCTCGCCGAATCGGGCGACACGGACGCGGGCATCGAAGAGCTCCGCAAGGCGGCGTCGATGGTGCCGAAGATGGAACAGGTCCACCTGTGGCTCGCGCGTGCGCTGCGCGACTCCGGCGACGCGGCTGCCGCGCGCGACGCCTACGGCGACGCGCTCGCGGTCAACCCGGACTCGGCCGACGCGCTCGAAGAGCTCCAGGCTCTCGGCACCTGAACCCGCAGCGGTGATGTGGCGTCACGCCGAGCGCG
The DNA here is from genome assembly GCA_964462035.1 of uncultured Sandaracinus sp. Taxonomy (GTDB): domain Bacteria; phylum Myxococcota_A; class Polyangia; order Polyangiales; family Houyiibacteriaceae; genus UBA1660. The sequence goes on along the minus strand of CAYXAP010000055.1, from coordinate 63,091 downwards.
AGGGGATATGCCTCGGCTCGATCCCTCATCGTGCGCCGCGAGGCGGATGGCACGCGGGCTGCACCCTCCGTTCACATCACCCCGACGAAAGGAAAGACGATGAACTGGGAACAGGTGCACGGAAACTGGGAACAGGTGAAGGGCCAGCTTCGACAGAAGTGGGGCAAGCTCACCGATGACGATCTCCAGTCCGCCGCCGGCAACCGCCAGCGCCTGGTCGGCAAGATCCAGGAGCGCTACGGCGAGGCAAAGGAAGAGGCGCAGCAGAAGATCGACCGCTTCATCGCGTCGCTCTGACGACGCCGCCCCTCGAGTCGACGAGCCCTGGCCTCTGGCCGGGGCTCGTTGCGTGTGGGCTCAGTCCGGCTTGCGGACGCGGGCCGTGAGCTCGGGGCTCGGGTGGATGTGGAGGAAGCCCTCTTCGGCGTCGATGAGGAGCGGGTCCTCTTCGCGCACCCAGGAGAAGAGCCCACCGACCGAGACGAGCGTGGGGATGGCCGCGTGCGCGAGCAGCCGGGCGCCGAGGGAGTCGTCGGCCATCGGATCGGCGATGACGATCGCCGACGGACGACGGTCGAGGATGTCGAGGCAGAGCAAGCCGCCCGGCGCCTCGGGCATGAGGAGCGCGCCCCCCGGCCGGACCAGCGGGCGCTGCTCCAGGTTGGCGTAGACCAAACGGCAGAGGGCGGAGATTTCGGCGGCGCGACGCTCCAGCCACTCGAGCTCTTCGCCGCTCGCGGTCTGCAGCGGCGCCAGCGCATATCGGCGGGCCAGCGACCAGAGGCCGGCGGCGACGCCCCGCTGCTCACACTCTTCGACGGCGGTGCGGCGAAAGCGCTCGTCGGAGAGCAGCAGCCGCACGTTCGCCAGCTCGGCCGCGAAGTCACCGCCCTCGTTCTCGAGGAGGATGTCGATGCGCTGGTTGAGTCGGCGCGCGACCGCGGCGAAGGCGTCGCTCACGTCGGCCCCGGGTCGCTCGGGCAGCTCGCTCACGCCACCGAGCGCGCGCAAGAGCTCCGCACGGCCGAGCGCCTTGCCCGGCACGAGCGCACGGCCCTTGAGACGCACCTGTCGGTTGGCGCCGCGGCGGGACTCGCGGGCCGCCTTCTTCCGCGCACGCTCACCACGGAGGGCCAGCGCGAAGGGACCGACGACCGCCGCGGCGAGGGTCACGTCGCCGGGCGTGAACGGGTCGTCCTCCGCGCGCTGCAACACCACGACGCCGAGCACGTCGCCGTGACGGAGGATCGGCAGCGCGAGGAAGTGCGGGAAGCGCTCCTCGCGCAGACCCTCGACCCGCGCGAAGCGGTCGTGGGTGCCGTCGCTGGCGACGACCTCGCCCGTCTCGGCGGCCATGCCGGTGATGCCCTCGCCGACGGAGAGCTGAACGTTGCCGACGGCGACGCGGGTGAAGCCGACGTTGGCGCGCATGACCAAGAGGTCCTCGTCCGAGGCACTCCGCTCCCGGAGGTAGACGCTGACGACGTCGGCCGGCAGGAGCGCCGCCACCTCGCCGCAGAGGCGGTGGAGCACGACCCGCAGCGGCTCGTAGACCCGGCCCTCGTCGTGGAGCCGGTGCAGCCGCTGGACTCGCTCGTCGTCCTGGATCCGCGCCTTCATCGAGCGTTCATGTGACCTGTCGGGTCGGTCGCATCAAGACGTCGTGGATCTCCGCGCTCGCCGGGGCGGCCAGCACGTGCATCACGCTCTCGGCCACGTCCCCGGCCGTCAGCGCCCCACCCTCGCCTCGCTCGGCGTAGGCCTGCTTGCCCTTCTCGGCGTCCTCGAGGAAGACCTCGAGGAACTCGGTCTCCACGAAGCCGGGGCTGATCGACGTCACCCGACAGAGGCTCCCCGCGGCGCGCAGCTCCTGGCGGAGCCCTTCGGTGAGGCTGCGAACCGCGAACTTCGTGGCGGAGTAGACACCGCTGCCCGGCGGCACGCGGTGACCTGCCATGGACGAGATGTGGATCACGTGGCCGTCATCGCCCCGCTTCCGCATGTCGCCGATCGCCTCGCGCGTGCAGACGCACAAGGCCAGCAGGTTCACTTCGATCATCTCGCGCCAGTGCTCGGTCGCGCCCGTCATCAGCGGTGCGTCGCGCCCGAGTCCGGCGGAGTTCACGAGAACGTCCACCCCACCCCACTCGTCGCGGACCTTCGCGAACATCGCCTCGATCGCGCCGGTGTCGCGGAAGTCGCAAGCGATTGCCAAACCCTCGCGCCCGTCGACCATGGCGTTCAGTCGCTCCTGCCGACGCGCGGTCACGACCACCCTCATGCCGGCGTCGAGGAGCCGCTGGGCGACCTCTTTACCGATCCCGCTCGAGGCGCCGGTGACCAACGCCACGCGCCCGCGCCATCGCTCCAGGGTCACGCATCCTCCAGGATCTGCATTGCCGCGTTGTGACCGGCTGCGCCGATGACCGAGCCGCCGGGATGGCAGCCGGCGCCGCAAGCGTAGAGCCCGCCCACCGGAAGGCGATGCGGCACCCGGTCGTCGAAGCCGAAGGCGTTGTCGAGGTGGTGGATGTGACCCCGGGTGAGTCCGAAGCGCTCCTCGAGCTTCGGCGGCGTGAGCGGATAGGTGTCGACCACGAGGTCGCTCGTGCCGGGCGCGAAGCGGTCACAGATGGAAAGCAGGTGCTCGGCGTAGCGCGACTCTTCGGCTTCCCAGGTCGTGCCCTCGAGGGCGTACGGAACCCACTGGACGAAGAGCGCGGCGGAGTGCCGGCCCTCGGCGTCGGAGAGCGACGGGTCGACGGTGGTGTGGATGTACCACTCGATGGCGGGGAACTCGGGGAGCTTGCCGGCGCGCACGTCGGCGAAGGACTGCCGCAAAGTGTCGAGCACCACGTCTTCGTCGGGCAGAAGGTGGATGGTCCCCCGGTGCTGGCCGCGGTCATCGGGCAGGCTGCGGAACTCCGGGAGCGCTTCGAGGCAGAGGTTGAGCTTCAGCGTGGTGCCGTCGCGACGCCAGCCGTCGACCTTGGTCTGGAACTCCTCCGGGAAGGGCGCGAGCTCGGCGAAGCGGAAGGGGTCGGTGCCGAAGACCACGGTCGGCGCGCGGAGCGAGCGTCCGTCGGCCAGGGTCACGCCGCGTGCGACGCCCTCTTCGACGTCGGCCGCCACGACCTCGGCGTCGGTCTCGAAGGTCACGCCCGCGGCGCGTGCCGCCTTCTCGAGGGCGCGCGCCACGGTGCCCATGCCGCCCTGGACGACCATCCAGGTGCCGCCGGCGCCGGGGAGCCGGCACATGTTGTGGATCAGGAAGTTCATCCCCGTGCCGGGCGTGTCCCAGTCGCCGTTGAGACCGGTGAAGCCGTCGGTCACCGCGTACATCGCCTTCAGCAGATCGCTCTCGAAGCCGAAGCGCTCGAGGTAGTCGCCGATCGATCCGCGACACAGCCCGACGAACGCATCGCGGAGCTCCGCGCGAACGTAGCGCTCGGCGGTCTCCTCGATGGAGAGGGGGGCTTCCATCCAGGCGGGGCCGACGTCCTCGCGGAACGCGTCGAGCTCGGCCGCGAGGCGCTGGTCGGCTTCCCAATCCGCCTGGCCGAAGTGGGCGATCATCTGGTCGCGCACCGCCTCCCGGTCGGAACCCATCAGCAGGTAGCGCTCACCGGTGGTCGGCAGGAAGTAGTGGGGGTCCCGGCGGATGAGCGGGATGTCCACCTCGAGCTTCTGAACCAGCTCCGGAGGCATCAGCCCGAGCAGGTAGGCGCCGGTCGAGCACTGCACGTCGGGCGCCTTCGGGAAGGGTCGCTCGGTTCGGGTCGCGCCGCCGATGGTGTCGCTCCGCTCGAGGACGTGGACGCGGCGCCCGGCGCGGGCGAGGAAGGTCGCGCAGACCAGCGCGTTGTGGCCGGCGCCGACGATCAGGACGTCGTGGTTGCTCATGGCGCCGAAGGCTGAAGGCTTCGGCGGCGGAAGTCACGCGGCGACGCGTCCCGATCGGGTTCCGAACACGAGCGGCATACCGCCCGACGGGCTGAGCGTGAGGTTTCGGCGCTTCGTGGTGTAGCGCCGACCCCGCACCAGCTGTGGAACACGCTGCGCGAGGAGCGTCGCGAGCACCACTCGCATCTCGTAGAGCGCAAACGCCTCTCCGATGCAGCGGCGGATGCCGCCACCGAAAGGGAAGTAGCGATAGGGGCTGATGCGCTGGCCCAGGAAGCGCTCGGGATCGAAGCGGCGGGGCTCCGGCCAGACCGCGGGGTCGAAGTGCGCGAGCAAGATGCTGCAGCCGACCACCGACTCGGCCGGCAGGTCCCAGCCGGCGACGGTCCGCGCCTTCTTGAGCACGCGGCCGACGCCCGGGATCACCGGGTGGATGCGCAGCGCCTCCTTGGCGACCGCCGTGAGGTAGTCGAGCTCGAGGATGCGGTCCGGGTCGACCGCTCCGTCGGGGAAGGCTTCGTCGATCTCCGCGAGGAGCCGGCGGCGTACGTCTTCGTGGAGCGCGATTCGATAGAGCGCCCACGAGAGCGCGGTCGCGGTGGTCTCGTGACCGGCGACCAGCATGGTCATGAGCTCGTCGCGGATCTCCGCGTCGCTCATCGGCGTTCCGTCCGAATGGGTCGCCTGCAAGAGCGCCGCGAGCACGTCGACCCGGCCCTCGTTCGACTGGCTTCGGCGCCGTTGGATCATCGCTTCGAGCAGCTCGCGCACGCGGGCGCGGCGGCGGAGGAAGCGCCCCCAGGGCGAGAGCGGACCGAGGTCCCGCTGGAAGCCGGAGACCAGCAGTTTCGGATCGTCCAGGGCGCGGAGGGTGTCGACGAGGAGCCGGACCAGCTCGTCGTCGGTGGTCGACGCGATCCCGAAGACGGTCTGGAGGATGACGTCGAGGGTGATCTGCTGCGTGACGGTCTGGGTCACGGTGACCGCGTCGGGCGAGACCCCCTCGAGGGCGCTGAGCGTCGCGTCGCGCATGACCTCGCCGTAGGCCTTCATCCGTTCGCCCCGGAAGGGCGGCAGGAGGAGCCGGCGCTGCTCGAGGTGAGGGTCGTCGTCGAGCACCAGCACCGAGTGCGACCCGAGGAAGGGCTCGAGGAGTTGGTTGGCCTCGCCAGCGTGGAGCTCGCGCGCAGGCCCCTTGAAGACCTCCTCCACGTGCTCGGGCTTGGACATCTGGATGAGCGGCCACATCCCGGGCAACTCGATGGTCACCACCTCGCCGTGGGTCGCCCGGACCGCCTGAAGGAAGGCGATCGGCTCGTAGAGGAAGGAGAAGAGCTGCAGCGGCCCTGGCGCACCGGGCCCTGGCGGCAGGTGGGCGCGGCCCTTGCGGCAGGTTCGGCCCACGCGGCCGGCGGCGGTGGCGGTCAGCTGGCTCAGCACCGCTCCACCATAGTGCGAACCGGGCTCGGACTCGACCCGGCCGGCTCAGTACTCGGACTCGTCCGAATCGTCCGAGTCGTCGTCGTCGAGAACGCGGTCGGCCAGGGTCTCGACGTAGGCGCCGACGTTTTCCATCTCGATCACGGTCGATCCGTCGTCCCCCCGCGAGAGGAGCTTGCCGTCCGCAAAGAACCAATCGCGATCGTGCTCCCCCTTTTTGGCGTAGTCCCGCTGTCGGGTGAGGAAGCGAGCGCCACCGAAGCTCCCGGGGCCCTCGCTGTCGGTCGGCCAAGGGCGTTCGGCCCCGAGCTCGACCGTCGCGAGCACCAAGAGTCGATGGTAGAGCACGCCGCCGCCCTTGGATTCGACCAAGTCGCCGAAATCATCGATGGATTCGGGCGGTAGGTGACGATGAAGGAGGGCCGAGAGGATCTCGACTTCGCTTTTGCCCTCGAGACCCGCGAGAAACCCGGCGTCGCCAGCCACTTTGGCATCGTCGACGTCGAGGATCTCGTAGAGGCGCTCGAGCCAAGGCAACGTTTCGGGGGCCATCGCGACTACAGATACCACAGGCGAACGAACGATGGAGTACACGACGAAAGACCACGAGATGTCAGGCCCTTGCGAGCACCAGGAGCGCGGAGGGGCCGAGTGCCAGGCGTCCCGGGCACGGGATTGTCGCCAGGCCCAGCGACCCTCGGGCGAGGATGCTGCTAAGGTCGGCTCCGAGGCCCGCGGAGGCGGTGACCTCGCGGTGCCGAACGAGAGGCGCCACGCATGGCCTCGCCTCGCCTGGAGCGAGGGGGCCGGAGGATGGATGTGAGGATGAGCGAGCTGGAGACGCTGCCGGACGAAGATGAGCGGGGCGACGACGACGAGGACACCCTCGTCGACGACGAAAGCACCGATCTGTCCGATGAGGCGCTCGAGGCCGAGGCCGACACGGCGGGCGACGAGGACAAGACCAGCGGCAAGGCGGAGACCAAGGCCGCCAAGGCCCTGGCAAAGGCGGGCGGCGCGATCGACCGGCGTGACCCGCTGGCGGTCTACATGCGCGATGCCCAGCGCTACCCGCTGCTGAGCCGCGAGGAGGAGCACGAGCTCGCCGTGGCCTACTTCGAGCACGGCGACACCGAGGCCGCACGCAAGCTGGTGACCTCGAACCTCCGGCTCGTGGTCAAGATCGCCTACGACTACCGGCAGGCCTACAAGAACCTCCTGGACCTGGTCCAGGAGGGGAACATCGGCCTGATGCAGGCGGTGAAGAAGTACGACCCGTACCGGGGTGTGAAGCTCTCGAGCTACGCCGCCTGGTGGATTCGCGCCTACATCCTCCGCTACATCCTGAACAACCACCGGCTGGTGAAGCTCGGGACCACCCAGGCCCAGCGGAAGCTCTTCTTCAACCTCAAGAAGGAGAAGGCCCGACTGGCGGCGCAGGGCATCGACCCGACACCGGAGCGGATCGCCGACAAGCTCGACGTCCCGGTGAAGGACGTCATCTCGATGGACCGCCGGATGGCGGCGGGCGACGCGTCGCTGGACGCGCCCCTGCGGGGCGCAGACGACGGTCGACCGGTGAGCCGGCTCGACATGATGAGCGGCAGTGGGCCCGGCTTCGACGAGGTGATCGCCGACGAAGAGCTCGGCGACATGCTCAAGGACAAGATCCACGAGTACGGCGCCACCCTCGAGGGCCGTGAGCGGGTGATCTTCGACAAGCGGCTGGTGGCGGAGGATCCCCTCACGCTCCAGGCGCTCGGCGACGAATTCGGCGTGAGCCGAGAGCGGGTCCGCCAGCTCGAGAAGCGCCTGCTCGGCCACATGAAGGCCTTCCTCCGAAAGGAGCTGGGCGAAGCGGTGGACGTCTACGAGGCCGAGTGAGCGCGCCCGCCCTCTGGGTGGTCGCCACCCCGATCGGCAACCTCGCAGACATCACGCTCCGGGCGCTCCAGGTCCTGAAGGACGCCGATCTCGTGCTCGCGGAGGACACCCGACGAACGGGGGTCCTCCTGCGTCACCACGGAATCGAGACTCCGCTCGACAGCTTCCACGCTCATAGCTCCGAGGAGAAGGTCGAGCGACTCGTGGCGCGACTGGACGGGGGCGAGACCTTCGCCCTCGTCAGCGATGCCGGCACGCCGGTCATCAGTGACCCGGGGGTCCGGCTGGTCGCCGCGGCGCGAGCGGCAGGCCACGAGGTCTCCACGGCTCCCGGCCCCAGCGCGATCCTCGGCGCCCTGAGCATCGCCGGGCTCCGGGCCGATCGCTTCGTCTTCCTGGGGTTCCTGCCCCGGAGCAGCGGAAAGCGTCGCGCAGAGGTCGAGGCGATCGCCGGCCGGCGCGAGGCCTCGGTCCTCTTCGAGTCGCCCCAGCGGCTCGCCGCGCTCTTGGAGGAGATGGCGGCCCAGCTCCCCGACCGCCAGGTCGCCGTGTGCCGGGAGCTCACCAAGCGCTTCGAGGAGATCGCGCGCGGCACCCCTGCCGAGCTGCTGGAACGCTTCGGGGCCGGGACGAAGGGCGAGATCACGGTCGTGGTCGAGGCGGTGGCGACGGTGGCGCCCGAGCTCACCGAGGACGACGTCGACGCCTTCGTCCGAGAGGCCCTCGCGAGCGGCGAGCGGGTCAAGAGCGTCGCCAAGGCCCTGGCCAAGCGCTCGGGGCTGTCCGGGAGCGAAGCTTACGAGCGGGTGGTCGCTCTCCGAGAGGCGGCCGCAGATCGGGATCCCGACGCCGAGCCGTGATAGTGTCGAACCCGATGCGCCTGCGTATCTCCCTTCTCTTGGCCGGGGCTCTGACCATCGGCTCCTGCGGCGAAACGACCCCGGACCCGGACGTCGGCTTCACCCTCACCACGCTGGACATGGAGCCGCCGGACGACCTCGTCTGCGTGAGCCTCTTCATCAGCGAGGATGGGGCCGCGCCCTCGCCGCTCTTCGTGCGGAACCTCGACTCGCTCGAGGACCCGGACGGGGACGATCAGCCGGAGCTCACGATCGACGCGCTCCCCGCGGCCGGGACACCCTTCGAGCTGGTGATCGAGGGCTATACGGCGGAGAACTGCAGCGGCACCATCGCCTACGTCGGCCGGAGCGGCGTGATTCGCCTCCAGCCGGGCGAGCGCCGCTTCCTGGAGATGGCCTTCTACGCGGTCCAGACGGCCGAGCGGCTGGAGCGCGGCGACGTACCCGACAGCACGCTGCTCCCGACAGCGACCACCTTGCCGGACGGCCGCGTGCTGCTGGCGGGCGGCTTCGTGGACCTGACGGCCGGCGAGTGCCCGAGTGGCGTGACCATGGGCAGCTGCTTCGAGGCCGAGGCGACCTCGGCCGCCTGGATCTTCGACCCCCCCACCGGCCGCTTCCACGAGGTCGAGGGCGGCATGGGCGTCGCCCGCGGTGGCCACACTGCCACGGCGCTCGAGGACGGTCGGGTGTTGGTCGCCGGCGGCGCGGCCGCGGTTCGGCTCGCGTTCGTGCCGGGCGCGAGTGGCACCAGCGCGGCCATCTTCATGGAGCCCTATGACGCGGCCGGCGACCCGAACCAGGCCCACGACACGTTCGAGGTCTTCGAGCCCGAGGCCAACCCGGAGGCCCCGGAGGACGATCTCTTCCGTGACGGTGACCCCGGCCGCGGCGCCTTCTTCGGAAGCGCCGGCACCCCTGGCGAGCTCGGCGCGCTCAACCAGCAGCGATTCCTCCACGCAGCGGCGCTCACCGGCGACGGCACCGTGTTGCTCGCGGGCGGCATCGGGATGGGCGCGTCGGACACCTTCGAGCACTTCGACCCCCGCCGACCGGGTGGCTACGGCGTCTATGACAACGCCGGCTCCACCCTCCGCGTCCCTCGGATCGCCCCCTCCGCCGTGACGCTCGAGACCTCGGCCGGTGCGACCCAGACCTGGATCATCGGCGGAACCCTGGCGCGGAGCAACGACGACCTGGCCGAGATCTGGACCCCGAGCGACATGGTCCTCTCCGGGGTCACCCAACCCGCCACCACCGCAGCGAACTTCCCGTCGGTGCCGGACGCCTCGATGGTGAAGGCCGATCGCCCGCGCTTCTCGCTCATGCGACCGCAGGTCGCGCCGCTGGCCGGCCAGTCGATGGCGATGGTCAACGGGTGGTATGGCCCGCGCTGTCCGACCGCGGCCGAGGCCCCGTACTTCCCGCCGGATGGCGAGTTCGGGGTGATCTGTCCCAAGAGCAGCGGCGCGGACTTCCGGAACTTCACCGTCGCCGCCGACGACGGCACGACCGTCGACTGGCAGGCGTCGTCGAGCCGTTTCCAGTCCTTCGGAGCCGTCGCCGTCCTCGCGGACGGCCGGGTCGTGGTGACCGGTGGCATCGAAGACGAGGCGTTGATCACTTCCAACGACCTCTCGATCTACCGCGCCGAGCCGGCCGACAACGGCAAGCCGGTGGCCGCCGGAGCGCAGAGCCTGGCCATCCCGCGGGCCTTCCACGCGGCCGCGGCCCTTCGCGGAGGAGGCATCCTGGTCTTTGGTGGACTGACGATCACCAGCGGCACCACCGTCCGCGCGACCACGCCCGCTGGCGAAGCCTTCTTCCTGTAGGCTGTGGGCTTCTTGACCCTCCCATTCGGGAGTCTCTAGGCTGCCCCGGATGAGGTTCTGGGTCGCGTGTGCGTCGATGGTGGCGCTCCTCGGGAGCGCGTCGGCCCATGCTCAGGACGAGCCGCTGCGGCTCATGCGCGAGCCCGGGTCGTACACCGACGTCATCGACGCGGCCGACGATCTCGACCCCTACGACCTGAACGTCCGCCTGGGCTTCCGCCGCTCTCGCGAGCGGGCGACCCTCCAGCGACAGACGACGGGCATGGTCCCGAGCTTCACGGACGTGGCTGACTACGAGCGGATCCGAAACGTGCTCGAGCTCGGGGTCGACTTCGGCATCTATCGGGACGTGGCCCTCTACGCGCGACTGCCTCTCGTCCTGGTCGACACCCGTTCCCTCAGCCCGACCGGCGCCGCCGGGCCGGTGATGGCCTTCCCCGGCAACACCGACGCGCCACTCTTCTCGCTGCCGTTCGACTCGCCAGATCGCTCGGGCCTCGAGCATCTGGCCGTCGGCCTCGCCTTCTCGCCCATGAACCAGGGCCGACACCGATGGCAGCCGACGTGGACGATGCTCTTCGAGGGTCGCTTCAGCATCGGTGACCTGATCGAGCCCTGCGCCGCCGGCACGGGTTGTGGCGACGGGGTCAGCGACGGAACCCACGCGATCCGCTTCGAGAACCGGCTCTCACGGCGCTTCCGCTACGTGGAGCTCTACGGCGGGCTCGGCTTCCACTTCGCCTGGGCCGGACGGGCCGAGGACCGCTTCGCGCCGGGCGGGCAGCTCAGCGGCTACGTTCACCGGCGACCACCCGCCCGTGGCTTCCTCACCGCAGGCATCGACATCATCCCGTGGGAAGAGCGGATGAAGTGGCAGCGGCTCAGCATCGATCTGCGAGCCACGGGCACCTATGTCTCGGAGGGCCGAGACTACTCGATGCTCTACGACGCCCTGGGCACGAGCCAGCATCGGCTGCTGACGACGCCCAACTACGAGGGCATCCAGCCATCGATCGGCCCCACCTACGACCTCGCGACCGTCCCCTTCAACGGTCTCACCGACGTCCAGGCGCACGGAGAGCTCAGCGGAACGGTCGCCGTGGAGATGCAGGCCGCGCGCTACGTGCGTTTCCGCTTCTCCACCACGCTGACCTACGTGTCGCCGCACTTCATCACCTACAGCGACGCCTGCAACACGGGCGCCGATCCCACGAGCGAGGACGACCCGCGCATCGGCGGAATCGTCGACCCGGCGACCGGTGACCGCATCGGCGGGTGCAACGACGGCCTGATCGATCCCCACTATCGGGCCATCATCGACGCGCCGGGTCAGCGCTTCCGAGTGGATGACATCCTGCGGACGACCTTCTTCGTCCACGCCACCGTTCAGTTCTGAGCCGGTGTCGGCTCCGCGGCGTCGGACTCGGTGTCCGACGCGTCGGGTTCGGCCGACGGGATCTCGAGACCCAGCAACACGCGGACGCGGCCCCGGACCGCCTCCGACGGGTCGGGCTCGGCTTCCGTCAGGAGCGCGAGCGAACGCGCCCGCTCCCAGCGCGCCCGCAAGGCTGCCCGTTGCCGGGACACCACCTGGCTGTGGGCGATGAGCTCGCGCTGGAGCTCCGCGCCGCGCTCCTCGTTCCCGTCCCGCGACGCGAGGACCCGCTGTCGCTGGATCTCCTGCCCGCGTGTCCGTTCCTCCGCGACGCTCTCCGCGAAGGTGTTCAGCCACTCGATGCGGGGCTCTAGCGTTCCTTCGGGCGGGCTCTGCTCCCCCGCCTCCTCGAAGCCACCGCGCAGCGCTCGAGCCGCGCCCACCTGACCGACGCCCTCCGTCGCGTCACTGGCTCCGCCGACCAGCGAGCGCCCGGGCCGGAGCGGGATGACCAAAGGGCGGCCCGCGTCGTCGAGCTCCCCGTCATAGACGCGGCCGAGACCGGCGAGCTGAGCGTAGAGCACCCGCCCGTCGGGCGCGACGACCAGGTACGTCTCCCCGGACCCCTCGAGCGCGAGCGTACCCGCGGGCGTGCCGAGTCGAAGCGTCGGGCGACTCGAGCCGCCCATTGGCGGGAGCTGCGCATGGAGCGCGCCCTGCGCCAGGTACACCTGGGCCGGCGCCTCCTCACCGAGCGCCGCGCGGGTCCCCGGGTCCAGGGTGATCCGCCCGCCGCCGCGGAGATCGAGCACCAAGGGCTCGGCATCGGCGGCGACCTCGAGCACCTCGGTCTCCACCTCGCGCCCCCGGTCCCAGCCGCTGACGACGGTGGCGAGTGGCGGCTCGCCCTGGGGCTCCTCGGGGTGGGGGTTCTCGTCGGTGGTGTCTTCGTCCGGCGGGACCGGAGTCTCTCGTTCGGGCTCGGAGGCCAACTCGGAGCTGCTGCAGTCGCAGCCGCCGAGCGCCCACAGGAGGCCGACGACGGTCGCGAGTCGCTTGCCCATCGTCAGCCTTCGGCGTCGGGGTCGGTCTCCCGACCCTCCTGCTCGGCCGCGGCGATGTCCGCCTTGTCGACCCGTCGAGTGGGTTCACCGAGCAGCTCGGTGGTCAGATCTTCGGCGGCCAACGCCTCGCGCGCCTCACCGAGCTCACGGCTGGTGTTCCGCAGGCGCTTGGCGAGCACACCGAGGAAGCTCCACAGGAGCTTCACCGCGACGTCGTGGTCCTTGCGCACCATGTCGAAGAAGTCGCGGCGCTTGATGTGGAGCAGCTTCGCGGCATCGAGCGCGGTCACGCTCGCGGAGCGCGCGGCCTTGTCCACCAGGGCCATCTCGCCGAAGTGCTGACCGGGGCCGAGGTCCACGATCATCGTGCCGCCGGAGTGGACCTTCACTCGACCGGTGAGCACGACGAAGAGCTGGTCCCCCTCGTCACCTTCCTCGACCACGTTCTCGCCGGCGGCGTAGTTGCGCACGTCGGTGATGTTCAGCACCCGCACCAGCTCCTGGTAGGTCAGGAAGCGGAAGAGGGGCATCTCGTGGAGGATCTCGAGCTTGAGGTGGACCTCGCGCGTGAGCTTGTCGAGACCAGCCTCGTCGTCCGGTACCCGAACGACGACCGCGGTGATGTTGTCCTTGCCGCCCCGCTCGTTGGCGAGGTCGATCAGGTGCTGGGTGAGCTTCTCTTCGGGGATCTCCTCGAAGAGGCTCTGGAGCTCGCTCTCCTCGAGGTAGCCGCTGAGGCCATCGCTGCAGAGGAGGAAGCGGTCGCCGGGGAGCACGTCGAAGTCGAAGACGTCGACCTCGACGCTCTCGTAGACGCCGACCGCGCGCGTGACCGCGTTCTTGTACTGGAGCTTGTCGATCTGCTCCCGGCTGAGCTTGCCGCGCTTGAGCAGCTCGTTGATCAGCGAGTGGTCCTCGGTGAGCTGGTGCACCGAGCCCTGGCGGTAGAGGTAGATCCGCGAGTCGCCGACGTGGGCGATGAACCCGCGGTTGCCGATGATCAGCAGCCCGTCGATCGTCGTGCCCATGCCGCGCTTGGACTCGTCGGCGACGCCGGCGGCGTTCACCTGAGAGCATGCGGACTGCACACTCGCCTCGAGCAGGCGGAGGATGTCCTTGCGGGTCGTCCCTCCGTGGCCTTGCTCGAACTCGACGAGCGCGTCGCGTTCGGCGGCGATGGCGTCGCGGACGACGCGGGTCGCCATGGAGCTCGCGACCTCACCGGCGGCGTGGCCGCCCATGCCGTCGGCGACGATGTAGAGGTTGAGCTTCTTGTCGACCAGGAAGCTGTCCTCGTTGGCGTCTCGCACCCGGCCCACATCGGTGGCAGGCCAGAAGCGAATCCCACCCTCTGCTTTGACCGGTTCCGTCATGGGCTGGGGCATTGTCCTGGGGTGGCCGCCCCATTGCAACAGTCCCATGCGCGGCCGGTGGTGAGCTCGCGAAACACGGCGATTTCTGAGCGGATTTCGGTATCCTCCCGGCCATGCGCGCGATCGCCAGCCTTCTCCTTCTCCTGCCCATCGTCCTCGCCTGCGGGCCTTCGATTCCACCCGCTCAGACCCTGGCGAGCCTGGCCGAGGTGATGAACGAGCCCGTCGACGACGCCGACGAGAGCGCCCGCAACAGCCAGCGGGTCCAGGCGGTGGTCGAGAACGACAGCCTGATGAACCTCAGCCGCCCCGAGGTCGAAGAGCTGATTGGCCGCGGGGACCCGTGCTCGCGCCACCCGCGCTGCATGGAGAACGAGTTCGACGGAGACGACTGGTTCTACGACGTGGGCGCCCTCGGCGAGGGTTACCCCGGCCCGGTGCCCATCCTCATCGTCGGCTTCGACCGCGAGGGCAAAGTCGTCAAGGTCTGGAACCTCCGGACTCACTGACGACTTGGGGGTTTGGAGCAACCCCCCGGCTGGCTCGGGCACTCGGCCGTCGGCCTCGTGGGCCCGCTGGAGCAAATCCCCGCCTGGCTCGGGCTCGGGACACTCGGACGAGCGCTTCGCCCCGTTGGGGGCTAGACTCCGCTCCGTGGACATGAACGCACTGTGACTGGAGGGGTCGTGCGAACACTTGGATTCTCGATCGCAATCATCGCTCTCGCTGGGTGCGCCCAGTGGGAGGAGCTCCCGGAGGGCGCCACTGGCTTCCTGACGCTGAACGACGCCCGCCTCGACGGGACGCTCGGAGGCGTGAGCGTCAGCGGTCGAGCCGACGCCACCGGCTACTGCACCCCCGAAGGCTGGATGGTCGATCTGCGCGCCGATGGACCGGACGGAACCGTCATGAGCACCGTCGACATCCGTGGGCTCTTCTGGGCCCGAGACGACCTGACGGCAGTGTTCCGCTCTCGCGGCGCCGACATGGAGCTCGAGAGCACCACCGGCATCATGACCGACGGATGGAGTGGCGCGACCGCGATCAGCGCGGTCGTGGAAGGCTGCGCGGGCCCAGAGGACGAGGTGTGGACCACCGACGAGTCCGCGGACATCGCCATCATCGACATCCAGTTCCTCGAGTGGGACCTGATGGAAGTGACCTACGAGGCGACGTTCGCCAGCGGTGACGTGCTGCAGGGGTCCTTCAACTCGCGCATGCCCACCGTCGACTGAACCTCATGCGACGACGATTGTGGGTCGCGCTCCTCTGCGTGAGCGCGACGGCATCCGCTCAGCCACCGGCCGCGGACGAAAACGCCGATGCGCTCGGCTCCCCCGCCGAGCCGGCAGCGAACGAAGGCGAGACCGCCGAGCCATCGTCCGAAGAGCCGGGCGAGCTCGACGAGCTCCCGGGAGACCTGGTGTGCGCGGCGACGCTGGTGCTCGAAGGGCGGACCTACCAAGCCTGCGAGAGCTACGTGGTCGTGCTCCGCGAGGAGCGGGTCGTGCGCATCTACGATCTCGACGTGACTCCGACCGACCTCTTCGAACGTAGCGGAGCGGTGTGGTTCGAGCTCGACGGCGAGGCGCACGCGCTCGACTCCTACGAAGCGCGCGAGGTGCAAGCGCCGTCCATTCCCAGCCCACCGATGCACCCGCTCGTGGGCGAGCCGGAGACGCCGGAACCCGAGCGGCCGGCCTTCGATGGCCCAGCCGACCTCGATCCGAGCTCGACCTACGGGGACCGCCTCGCCCCCGAGCGGGTCGACGGCTTTCAGCTCGGCCTCTCGGTGACCCCGGTGCTGGGGAGCGGCATCGCGCTCACCGGCGACGCTTTCGTCGCGTACCGCGCGGAGCGCGCCTTCTCGGCGCGCCTGTCGATCGATCGCATTGGCTATGCGCTGTCCACGACCGACGGGGACAAGTTCGGGGTCTTCGAGGGCACGTTCATGGTCGGCTACGACCACCGGATCTTCGAGATGTCACTGGGCATCGGAACGACGCGCGCGCGGATCGACGATTTCGATCGTCGGCTGAACGGCATGGTGCCCACCATCGCCATGGGGATGCGCTTCGGCGCCCTCGATGGGCTCCACATGTCGGTGTCGACGAGCCTCATCGTGGCCGATGGCGAGACCACGCTCTCGACGATCGCCGTGCGAATGCAGTGGCCGCTCTCGGTCGGCCGCTGGTTGGTCATCCGCGGTGCGGGGAGCGGTCCATCGGGCTACGGCTGGGGCGAAATCGGCATTCGCATCCTGACGCGTGGCGAGCGGGGCTCCGGCTCGCTCTTCATCACGCCCGCGATCGGCGGCGGGGGTCTCTTCGACGACCTGAGCTTCAGCCGCGCGAGCGGCTTCGCCATGAGCCTGGGCGTCGAGTACCGGCCCTAGAGCAGATCTAGCTGTCGGGGGGCGGGGCGAGGCTGACCTGGTTCCGCCCCTTCCGCTTCGCCTCGTACATCGCGGCGTCGGCGCGGCCCTCGAGCTCGGCGGCCGACTCGGTGCCGTCCCAGAGGGCGACGCCGATCGAGACCCGCTGTTCGACCTCGATGCCCTCGCCGCCATCGAGCGGCTCGGACTCCAGCGTGAGGCGAATGCGTTCCGCGACGCTCTGGGCGTCCTGGAGCGTACAACTCGGCATCACCACCACGAACTCCTCGCCGCCGCGGCGGAAGAGCATGTCGCGCCGACGGATCTGCTGGCGCACGACGTCCGCGAAGGCGCGCAGCACCCGGTCGCCCACGGCATGGCCGTGGGTATCGTTGACCCGCTTGAAGTGATCCAGGTCCATGAGGAGCACGGCCAGACCGGGCTCCGGATCCGACGCCGCCTGGAGCTCTTCCTCCAGTCTGGGCAGCAGGTACGCGTGACTCCAGCTGAGGGTCTGAGCGTCGGTGATGGCCAACCGCTGGAGCCGCGCGCGCTCGATGGAGCCCGAGGTGCAGTTCGCGAGGAGTTGGCCGAGCACCAGGTCGTCGTCGTCGAAGTGGTCTTTGTCCTCGGCCGTGATCGAGAGCGCCCCGATCACCTCGCCGAGGTTCGTCAGCGGCAGGACCAGCAGCGACCCGATGATGTAGCTCTGCTCCTCGAAGGAGACGAAGCGCGGATCGTTCTGGGCGTCGTCCAGGCACGCGGGCTCGCCGCTCTGAACCACCCACCCGACCACCCCCTGACCGGACTTGAAGCTCAGCGGACGCTCCTCGAGACCAGCACCGCTGCGAGCCCCGCAGAGGAGATCGGTGCCGCTCTCGTCGAGGATGCGGATCGACGTGTGCTGGGCCTCGAAGACGGTGAGCGCGGCGTCGGTCGCCGCGGCGAGCGCCTCGTCCAGAGTGAGCTCCCCCGCGAGGGTGGACGTCAGCTCGAGCAAGGTCCGTAGGGCCACCTCGGGGTCACGCACCCGTGGAGTGTTCGTTCCCGTCGGCCCGAGCACAAGCACCGTTCGCGAAACGCTCGCTAGCGAGCGGCTCGTTCTTCGGCCCGGGGCAACTTCCCTCACTTTTCATCAATGATTTCATCACGGATCACTTCCATTCATGCAAAGTGTAAAGTGTCGCTTGACACTTTTCGGAGACGCCGTCAGGGTCAGAGTCATGAGAGCCCGAGCCATCCCTCAGCCGCGACCCGTCCGTGGGCTGGATCTCCTGGCCAAGGTCGCTGCGACGGCGGTGCCGGTCCTTTCCAGACCGATCGACCAGCTCCGCCACGACGGCCGGCGCATCCTCGATCAGGCCTCCGGCCACAAGGAGCCGCCCTTCACGGACCGCACGGCCGGGCCCCGTCCGCTGACGCCGCTGGCCGAAGTCTCGGTCGTCTCCGCGCTCCTCCCCAGCGCGCTCGGTGACCGACTGCGGCAGCTCGGCCGCGACCTCGACATGGTCCGCCAGCGGCTTCGCGGGAACCCGCCCCCCGCGACGATCGACCGCCCGAGGCGCCCGCGGCTGTCTCCCGCACCGACGCCCCGAAAGTCCATCACCGCCCGACCGGTGACGGTCACCGAGGTCGTGCGCGAGACGGCGGATGCGGTCTCCCTCTTCCTCACCGAAGCCGACGGCTCGCCCTTCGAGTTCACGGCCGGTCAGTTCCTCTCTTTCGACGTCGAGGTCGACGGCCAGGTCCACCGCCGCGCCTACTCGCTGGCGACGCCACCGCTCGAAGGCCGGCCCGCCCACGTGACCATCAAGCGCGTGGAGGGGGGCCGGGTGAGCAACCACCTGAACGACCACGCCGAGGCTGGCATGAGCCTACAGGTGCTCGGGCCCTCCGGCGCCTTCACCCTGGACCCCGAGCGCTGCGCCGAGCGGCTCGTGCTGATCGCCGGGGGCAGCGGCATCACGCCGATCGCGGCCATCGCCGAGATGGCGCTCGAGGCGGCGCCGCACGCTCGCGTCACCCTCCTCTATGGAAACCGCAGCGAGGCCGACGTCATCTTCCGCGAGCGCTTCGACGCGCTGGCAGAGCGCCACCCGGAGCGCTTCACGGTCGAGCACGTGCTCGAGGCACCCACCGGCGGCTGGACCGGCACGCGCGGGCGCCTGGATGGCGCGACGACGATGGCGCGCCTCGCGGCGCACGCCCACGAAGACGACGAGCGCTGTGCCTACTACGTGTGCGGCCCGAGCGGCATGATGGACGCCGTGCGCACGGCGCTGGTCGAGAGCGGTGTGGACGCCGGCCGGATCCACGAGGAGCGCTTCAACCGCCCGGAGGAGCGCACGAGCGCGAACGCCGAGCTCGGCGCCCACCGCGTGACGTTGAACGCCGGCGGCCGCTCGCGAACGGTGGTCACCGATGGCGAGACGATCCTCGAGGCCGGCCTCGCCGCCGGCCTCGACATGCCCTTCAGCTGCGCCATGGGCGGCTGCGCCGCATGCAAGGTGAAGGTCACCAGTGGCGACGTGGTCATGGAAGAGCCCAACTGCCTGACGCAGTCGGAGCGCGACGAGGGATACGTCCTCGCGTGTGTGGGACGCGCGGCCTCGCCGTGTACGGTGGAGGTGGAGCGATGACCCTGGACGACGACACCACCACGACCCACGACGACCCTTCCACCCTGGACGCGCCGGCGCGCAAGAAGCGATCGAAGAAGAGCAAGCGGGGCGACCACCACCTGCGCATGAAAGACCTGTGCGCGGCCACCTCTCTCGAGCGGCAGGCGATCCATTTCTACATCCAGCAGGGCCTCTTGCCGCCGGGGAAGAAGACCGGCCGCAACATGGCCTGGTACTCGGACGAGCACGTACAGCGACTCCAGCTCATCAAGAAGCTGCAGCACGAGCGCTTCCTTCCGCTCAAGGCCATCAAGGCGATCCTCGACGGTCGGGAAGAGAGCTTCGCCCCCGAGCAGCACCAGTTCTTGGCGCGCGTGCGCGACCGCCTCGCGCCGGACCTTGTCTCTGGCGACCGGCGGGACCAATTCCTCGACGCCGACGAGGTCTGCCAGCGCGCCGGTGTGGAGCGCCGGGACGTGGAAGAGGCCGTCGAGCAAGGGATGCTCGGCGCCGAACGCACCGACGATGGCGGCCTGCGCATCGCCGAGGACGACGTGTGGATGATCGAGACCTTCGGCGAGATGCGCCGGCTCGGCTTCACTCGTGAGCTCGGTTTCACGGTGGCCGACGTCGCCTTCTACGAGGAGGCGATGAGCCGGCTCTTCCGCGAAGAGATGCGCCTGCTCTCGCGACGTCTCTCCCATCTCCCGCCGGACGAGGCCGCGCCGATGGTCGAGCGCGCCCTCCCCGTCATCCACACCTTCCTCACCCGCTACCACGCGCAGCGCGTGCGCGAGTTCTTCGGCTCCCTCTGAGCCTCGCCGCGACCCTCCCCAGGATCTCAACGAACGAAAGCGACCGATGAACCCCGAGACTCTTCTCCGCATCCTTCCCGCCACCGTCCGCAGCCGCGTCGAGCCGTACTTCGAGGCCCTCGAGGTGATGACCGAAGTCCACAACCCTCGGGTGATGGCCTCGCTCGGTCCTTCGAGCGTCCGCGGGCTGATCTTCCAGCGCGGAAAGCAGGGCCAGCCCACCCAGATCCCCGCGACCCACAGCGCCTACTTCGACTGGACCTACCCGAGCGACCAGCCCGAGATGCTCGAGCTCTACCGGCGCGCGAAGGAAGGGCAGTGGAACGGCGAGACCTACCTCGACTGGGGCACGAGCGTCGATCCGCTGAACCCCGAGGTGCCGGTCATCCCGGATTACTTCATCAACTTCGAGACCCTCGAAGAGTTCGGCATCAAGCTGGACGCCCGTGAGCGCGGGCGCTTCCGCGCCGACATGCTCTCCTGGATGCTCAGCCAGTTCCTCCACGGTGAGCAGGGCGCCCTCTTCGCCGCCGCGCAGGTGACCGAAGCCGTGCAGTTCTTCGACGGCAAGCTCTACGGCGCCACCCAGGTCGTCGACGAGGCGCGCCACGTCGAGGTCTTCCACCGCTACCTCGATACGAAGCTCGAGAAGGTCTACCAGATCAACGACAACCTCTTCGTCATCATCGACGCGCTGATGAGCGACTCGCGGTGGGACATGAAGTTCCTCGGCATGCAGATCATGGTCGAGGGCCTGGCCCTCGGCGCCTTCGGCACGCTCTACAAGCTCACCAAGGAGCCGCTGCTCAAGGAGCTGCTCCGCAACGTCATCCAGGACGAGGCGCGCCACGTCCACTACGGCGTCATCGCCCTGCGTGAGCACATCACACAGGAGCTCTCCGACAAGGAGCGCCGCGAGCGCGAGGACTGGGCCTTCGAGGTCGCCATCCTGATGCGGAACCGCTTCCGGGCCATGGAGATCTACGAGGAGTGGTTCGAGGGTCGGATCTCGCGCAAGCAGTGGCAGCACGTCGTCGACACGGCCCCGGGGCTCGTCGAGTTCCGCCACGTGATGTTCGAGCGGCTGGTGCCGAACCTCCGCGAGATCGGTCTGCTCTCGGACCGCATCAAGGCGCACTACGACCGCGTCGGGCTGCTCAAGTACATGAAGGGGCGCGCCGCTCACGAGGTGACCGGCGACGAGATGCTGGCCCAGCTCGACAGCGAAATTGGGCGCAGCGCGGCCTGATCCCCTACCCTCGAGAGGTGCCAGGGCCACCTTCCGACCGACCGACGTCCGAGCTCCGCCAGGAGCTCGAGACGCGCACGACCACCCGCCCCGGCCGCAGCGACGAGCGGCAGCCCGAGCTCCCGCTCGTCGTGGTGTCCACCTCCGATCCGGGGGCGCTGCAGCAGCTCGGCCTGCGCCTCTACGGACGGGCGACGGTCCAGCCCATCCGAACGACCCTCGAGCTCAAGCGCCTCGCTCGCACGAACGATGGATGCATCGTGGTCCTGGACTGTGCCGCGCCCGAGATCGACCCGCTCGACGTCGCCAGCGCGCTCGCCGTGGTCACGACGCCCACGGTCGTGGTGTGGGGGGCCTCCCCCGCGGTCAGAGAGGACCTCGCCGGGTCGTCGGATGGCGCCAAGTGGGTCCACATCGGCCTCGACACCGAGCCGGCAGCCCTGGCCGAGCTGATCAGCTCGCTCTTCTAGCTACTCCTCGGGGGTCCAGCCTTCGTCGGCCGTTTCGCTCTCGCTCTCGCCCTCGACGGGCGCGGGCGCGCAGGAGTCCGGTCGAGGGTTCCCGCTCGCGTCGAGGTGCACGTCGGTGCGCGCCTGGCGAGCGGCCAACGCCGCGATGCGCAGGACGGCCGGTGGCGCCTCCGGATCGCAGCCCATGTCCCGCGCCTGCTCGAAGGCCTCCACGGCCTCCTCGCTACGTTCGAGCCCACGGAGGGCCTCTCCTTCGCGGAAGAGCGCGTAGGCGTAGAGCGGATGATCGATGTGGCCGAGCAGGTAGCGGAAGCTCGTTCGCGCCTCTTCCCAGGCCTCGGCCTCGAGCGCGATCTCGCCGCGGATGGCCCAGGCCATGAGGAGCAGATCCCCGCCGCTCAGATGGCGGCTGGTGTAGCGCTCGGCCTTCCGGCTCGCGTTCCGTGCGCCCGAACGCCACGCCGCCCAAAGCTGCACGAAGTCGAGCTCCGCGCGTACCCAAGCGTCGCGCACTCGGGTGGCGGCTCGCTCGGCCGCCCGTTGGGTCTCGCGCCAGGCTCGGCGCGCCTTCCGTGGCTCCGTCTCGGCCTCGGCTTCGACCATGTAGGCCAGGGCCAGCTCGCGCTGGAGTGTCTTGCGCTCGGCGCCCCGCGACTCGCGCATCAGCGGGAGCACCGTCTCCGAGTCCCGGACCTCGCCGAAGGTCGAGACGTTCTGCTCGCCGTAGGCGCGCAAGAAGACGTGGCCCTCGAGCGGCTCGGGTCGATAGTCGCCCCCGCCGCTGCTGGTCTGCGCGCCGCCACAGGCGGCCAGGACTCCGGCGAGCACGACGATGACGCGCATGGCGTTCCCTCCCATCCCCGGAGGGTATCCCACCGGAGGCTCAGAGCCCCAGCGCCTCGCGATAGACCCCGTCGTCCGGCCCGTTGTGATTCCAGTAGTCGGTCAGGATGGCGTGCGTTCGCACCGCGCGCGTCACCCCTTCCTCTCCGGCCTGCCGCTCCTCCCAGCCGAGCACGTCGAAGGGGAACGCGGGCTCGAAGAAGATCACGAGAGTCCGGCCCAGCTCGGGGTAGCTCACCTCGTAGCGCACCAGCTCCCCGCGACCATAGGTCTCGTCGCGTGCCCGGTCGACGCTCGCGCTCGCGACGTACGGGCGGACGGGCTGGTGGCGGAAGCGCAGGTAGTGCAGCGCGGGGACGAGGGCGAGCTCCTCGCCCGTCGGCAGCTGCTCCGCGCCGAACCGGCCCCGAACGAAGAGCGAATCTTCGAGGGTCGCGGGATCGAGCTCTTCGTCCTGGTCCCCTTCGGCCTGGAAGTAGGAGCGGAGCTGGAGGGCCCAGCCCTCGTCGCGTCGGTTCAGCTGGGTGAACGCCTGACCGCACCACTCGGTGACCGTTCCGGTGCTCTTGAGAGCGGCGCCCTGCTCCGCGACCACGCCGAACGTCGAGGTCAGGACGGTGTACGGATAGATGCCGGTGTCGAAGCGCCGGTACGCATTCAACTTCAGCACCGAGACGTCCTCGCGACCGTCGTTCGCCTCGTGCTTGACCTGCGCGTCGGGCAGGAAGGGCTCGGTCACGAAGACCAGCACGGCGTGCCCTTCCCGCGGCGCGCCGTAGCGCTGCTGGGTCAGCGCGAAGCGGCTGAGCTCGGCGCTCCCCTGGTACCAGTAGCGCTCGAAGGTCGGGAAGCGGCGAGCGTGTTCGGCCGGGCCGTCGAGTTCCAGCGCCTCGCCCGAAGCGCTCGTCTCGGGTGGAGGAGTCGTCTCACGGCCGCCGCAGCTGAGAAGGAGCAGGGCGAGGCTGAGGGGCAGGATGGCGCGCATGGTCCAACCCTGGGGCGACCCACGCGTTCGTGCCATGGGGGTGGACGCTTCAGCGCGGAACGGCGGGGCGGCGGGTCCCCGTTCGAGTCGGCACCGTCGGGGTCGGGGCGGTCGGCGCTTCGATGTCCGGGTTGGCCGGCGTCGGGGCCGTGGGCTGCCGGACCTGGCGCTCGAGCTGCTCGATTCGCCGGCGGGCGGCCGCCAACGCCGCCTGCGCCTCGTCCCGCTCCCGCTCGAGCTGGTCGCGCTCGGTGGTGAGCTGCGCGATGCGGGCCTGGGCCTGGCGGAGCTGCTCCCCAGCGGCCGTGGCCGCCGCACGGGCGGTGTCGAGCTCCTCCTGGACGGCGCCGACTCGGGCGTTGGCCTCCGAGAGCTGGCGGCGCGCATCGGTGAGCTGACGCGCGGTCGCCTCGGCGGAGGTCTCCAGCTCGGCGAGTCGGCGTTCGGCGCTCGCCTTCGCCGCACGGGCCACCTCGAGGTCCGCCGTGAGCGACTCCGCCCGCTTGTCGAGCTCCTGGACCTGTCGCCGGGCGAGCGTCAGCCGACGACGCGTCACCCGCAAGCTGCCCTCGGCTTCGGCGAGCTGCTCGGCGAGCTGCGTCCGGTTCAGGTTCGAGCTCTCGATGCGGCCGCGCGCGTCCGCGATCTCCGTCTCGAGCGCTTCACGTCGTTCGGTCTCGCTCTCGAGGTCGTCGAGCGCCGAGCTGCGCTCCGCTTCGAGGGCTGCGGCCTTCTCCCCGGACTCCTGCGCCTGCGAGTAGAGCTCGTAGGTCACGGTGCCGAAGACGGCCAGGAGCGCGATGGCCAGCGGCCCGAAGATCCGGAGGTTGCGCATCCGCCGCGCCCTCACGCGCTCCGGGCGCGTCAGGATGTCCTCGAGCTCGTCGGCGAGCTCCGCCGCCGTCGGCCGCTCCGCCGGGTCGAGGGCGAGCCAGCGCTCGAAGTGTGAGCGCAGGTAGCGCAGCTCCTTGGTCTGCGGCGGCTCGGGCATCTCGCGCGCTCGCTCGGCGATGAACGTGTCGATGGCCCCGCCGGTGATCTCGGGTGCCGTGTCGGGCTCCAGCGCGTTGCGCAAGCTGAGCGCCAGCGCGAAGACGTCGGCCGCAGGACCGATGGGGTACTCGGGGGCGGGCTCGCCGTCTTGGTGGGCGAACTGCGCCGCCACCTCTGGGGCGAAGTAGGTCGGCGTACCGGCGATCACGAGCTCGGCGTCCGTGGCGGCGACGCCGAGGTCGAGCAGCACCGGGAGGAGCTGCTGCTGATCTCCGAAGCCCTCGAGGTTCGCCAGGAAGATGTTGTCGGGCTTCACGTCCTGGTGGCGAACGCCCGACGCGTGCATGGCCGAGAGGGCGCGCGCCAGCGGCACGAAGATGGACTGGGCCTCCTCACGGGTCAGCGGCTCGCGCTCGAGTCGGGTCTCGAGAGTCTCGCCCTCGTACCAGGGCATGGCGAACCAGAGCCGACTCTCGTACCAGCCGTGGTCCTTGAACTGGACGATCGAGGGGTGGAAGACCGCCGCGATCAACCGGAGCTCGCGGAGCGCCGCTTCCTTGGCGGCGTCGCCCACGGACTGACGCTTGAGGACCTTGAGCGCGACGTGGTGCCCAGGGACGGTCAGGTCCCGCGCTCGGTAGACGTCGGCGAAGCCGCCCGAGCCGATGTACTTCTCCAGCTCGTAGTGTTCGTCGATGACCGTCCCGGTGGGGACGAAGGGCTGTTCCTCCGGATCCGCGGGAGCGTGTGCGGACGCGATCTCGTCCTCGAGCCTGTCGAGGGCGAAGGCCTCCAGCAGGGCTCGCGGCAGATCGACTCCATCGCCGGCCCGCTGGAAGAGGCTCCGCGCAGACGTCTCGGCGGCCGTGAGCCGCGCATCGATGTCCGCTTCGGGCTCACCCAGAACGAACGCGATCTCTTCGACCGAGAGCTCACGGGCGTGACGGAGCTCGAGGAGCTCGCGATCCTGATCGTGGGGCGCCGACCGGAGCTGCTCGAGCCCCGAGAGGTAGCCGCCGCTGCGCGCGCTCTTCGGGCTGTACCACTCGAGGGTGACGTTCGAGGGCCGCGGCACCTCGCTGATCTCCCGAGCCAGCCGGAAGAGTCGCGCCTTGATGCCCGGCGGTTCGAGGAGGTGATCGACCCCATCCTCACCGACCTGCTCGCGAAGGCGCGCGAGGGCGTCGAGGCCACGCTCGACCGATCCGAGACGGATGGTGAGGTACTGGCGGAGGCCCTCCGCGTAGTGGCCGAGAGCGTGATGCTCGAGCACGTCCTTGACCGTGCCCGCAGTGGGAGACACGGCCGCTGCGCGGCGGGCGGCCAAGAGCAACGTGCCCTTGGTCGCGCGCGCTTCGAGCTCGGGGTTGGCGCCGCTCACGTGCATGGGAGTCTAGCGCCCTTTCGCTCCTTGGGAGGGGGTCTTCCCGCGCGCGCCGTTCGTGATTCGCACGTCGTTCGGACGTACCGAGAGCCCGTTCGCTTCATCCGCCGAGCGATCCTGCCAGGCGAGCCTGTATCCCTACAGCAGGAGTACACGGCTGTTGCTCCCCGCCGCGCCCCTTGCCACAGTGCGTCGGTGCGCCTCTTGCTTTGCCTCTGCCTCGCCTTCTCCGCGTGCGGCGACGACGACACGGATGGCGATCCGCCCGACATGTTCGAGCCTCGGGACCTCGCCGGCGCGGAGCCACGAGTGGAGATCGGGACCGGCATCACCAGCTTCGTGGCCATCGACGACGGCGCCGACGTGGAGCTGGTGAACGGACCGCAGGGTGGGTGGCACGTGGACGTGACGTTGCGGCTCTACGACGTGAACCCGCAGGAGCTGACGATGCGCATCGAGGGCTACGACGCCACGAGCGGGGACGCGGTCGGCGTCCCCATCGAGCGCATCCTGACCGAGCGCCGCGTGCAGCCGGAGGGCGATCACTGGCTGCGGCTGGGCGACCAGCTGATCTTCGCGATCGAAGGTCCCGAAGAGGTCACCGACACCGACGTCCGGATCGAAGCTCGGATCACCACCCCGGAGGGCGCGATGGCGACCGCCTCCAAGCTGGTCCACGTAATCGACGTCGAACCCTGACCAGTGCCATCCTCCGCTCGATGGGGATTCGCACCTGGCTGGCGTTCGCCGCTCTGGGGCTCGGCTGCGGCCAGCCGGTGAGCCGAGCCGAGCCGGCGGATTCCCCGATCGTCGAGGAGACCGTGGCGCCCTCGGAGCCGGGCACGGGCGCGGGCACCGAACCAGTGGCACCGGTGTCGCTCTGGGTGACCGGCGACATCCTCCTCAGCGAGGCCGTGCGCGATTCGATGAACGCGACCGACGACCCCGCCGGGGCCTATGCGGACGTGCTGACGCCGATCGCCTCGCTCTGGAACGCGGACGCCGGAGCGTTCGTCCTGGTCAACCTGGAGACTCCGGTCGCTGCCGTTCGTCGCCGAGCGATCGACGCCGCCGAGCCGGTCGAACGAGGTCTCACACCAGTCTACCTGCAGGGCCCGCCCTGGCTCCCGGAGGCGCTCGCCCGCGCCGGCGTGGATGGCGTGATGCTCGCCAACAACCACGCCCTCGACCAGGAACGCGAGGGGCTGCGGGAGACGATCGAAGCCGCGCGATCCGTCGGCCTGGTGGTCACCGGCGCGGGGACCTATCCGAGGCACCGCTGGCCCATCGTCCTCGGTGGCGACGAGCCCGAGACCTCGATGGCCGTGCTGACCTTCTACGACGCGCACGACAAGGGCTGGGTCGACCCCGGCGAGTCCGCGCGCTCCTTCCTCGACGACGACGCGCTCGAGCTCGTGGCGGCGGCGGCCGAGCGTCATCGAGTGGTCGCGGTGGTTCACTTCGTGGGCGAGCTCCGCGAGGAGCCGATGCAGCGTTGGCGTACCCGCGTGCAGCGGCTCATCGACGCAGGCGCGGACGCCATCGTCGCGCACGGCACCCACGTGCCCATGGCCGTAGAGCGCATCGACGGCGTACCCGTCGCCTGGGGGCTCGGGAACTTCGTCGCCGACATGGGCCGCCAGGCAAACCCGCGGAGCTCGCGCGGCCGACACTTGCCCAAGATCCGCTCGCCGCAGACCCGCGAGGGGCTGGTCGCGCGGGTCGTGCTCGCGCCCGGCGGAGAGCTCGCGCTCTCCTTCCTGCCGACCTGGAGCGGCGACGACCGCTTCGTCCGATGGCATTCGACGCTCCCCGGCGAAGAGGTGCAGTTCGAGCTCACCCCGCTGAGCGCCTGCGGTCCGGCCCTCGCTCTCCCCAGCGACTGGGCGGAGCCGTGGCGCAGCGAGCTCGCGACCTGGATCGACGAGCGCCGCGACCACCTCATCGCCGTCAGCGAGCTCGTCCCCGACGGGTGCGTCCCGGGCGAGCCGACCTGGCTCCGCCTGCCCGAGGCGCCATGAGCGAGGCGAGGCGCTCGTTCAGCGGTCGCACCGCCACGTTGCTGGTCATCGCGTCGATGGTCGGGACCGGCGTGTTCACGACCACCGGCCACCTGCTCACCGATCTGAGCTCACCGCTCGCCGTGCTCGCCTGTTGGGGCGTGGGCGGTGTGCTCGCACTCTTCGGGGCCCTGGCCTATGGCGAGCTGGCCGTGCGCTTCCCGGAGAGCGGCGGCGAGACCACGCTCACCACGCACCTCTACGGACGACGGGTCGGCTTCGTGGCGGGCTTCGTCTCGATCGTCGTTGGCTTCGCGGCCCCGATCGCCGCTTCCGCGATCGCGTTCGGCGAGTATGCCGACCGAGCGCTCGGCGGCGCCGGCGGCGCAGCCCTCCCCGTCGGCGTGGCGCTGCTCGCGGTGATGGTCGTGCTCCACGCGAGCGGCCGCGGTGGCGCCCTCTTCCAGGACTCGTTCACCGTGTTGAAGGTCGTACTGATCCTCGCGGTGGGGGGCATCGGCCTCGCGAACGGTGACGCCGGCCGGTTGGCCGTCGCGGTCGACCAGGCGGGAGGCTCGATGATGTCGGCGCCCTTCGCCCTGGGGCTCGTCTACGTGAGCTTCGCCTACGCGGGATGGAACGCGGCGGCGTACGTCGCCGGCGAGGTCCGCGACCCGGAGCGCCAGCTCCCACGCGCACTGGCGCTCGGCGCGGCCGTGGTGACCACCCTCTACCTCTTCCTCAACGCCGCCTTCCTCGTCGCGGCTCCGGTCGCGACCCTGGCTGGCGAGACCGAGGTGGCTCACGTCGCGGCCGCGGCGCTCTTCGGCGAGAACGCCGCGCGAGTGGCCAGCGCGATCATCGCGCTCGGGCTGCTGAGCACCGTGGGCGCGATGGTGCTGACCGGCGCTCGCGTCGCCGAGGCCATTGGCCGCCGCTACCCGGCGCTCGGCGTGTTCGCGAAACGTGACGAGGAGGGGAAGACGCCGAGGAACGCGACCCTGCTGCTGGGAGTGATCTCTGCGGCCCTGGCGTTCAGCGCGAGCTTCGACACGCTGCTGATCTACACCGGCGTGACCCTCTCCTTCTTCGCGGCGCTCACGGTGGCGGGAGTGTTCCTCGTACGCCGCCGATCACCGGATGACCCGGCGCGGCGAGCCAACCCCCTCCACCCTTGGTCCACGCTCGCGTTCCTCGCCCTGAGCGTCTGGATGATCGTCGCGTCGATCGTCGCGCGACCGATGGCCGCGGCCGCCGCCGGGGGCACGCTGGCGCTCGGCGCGGTGCTCAGCTTCGCCTTGTCTTCCGAGCCCGACCCACCTTGAATACGCCCATGAGCCTGCCCTCGCTGACCGAGCTGCGCCGTGCCCTGAGCACCGGCGAGACGAGCGCCCGCGCCCTCCTCGACGACGCGCTGGCGGCGAACCGTCACGACGCCTACCGCCACGTCGACCCGGAGCGCTCACGGGCCTTCGCCGACGCTGCCGACGCCGCGCGAAAGGCTGGCGTGGATCGGGGCGCCCTGATGGGCATCCCGGTGTCGATCAAGGACCTCTATGGCGTCACCGGCTTCCCGACGACCGGCGGCACCGCCGTGCAGCTCCCCGAACGCTTCGAGCGACCGGGGCCGGTGATCGCGCGAACGCTCCAGCAGCTCGCCGTTCCGACGGGCAAGACCCGCACGGTCGAGCTCGCCTTCGGCGGCATCGGGACCAACCCGCGGGGTACGCCCCGCAACCCCTGGGACGGGAAGGAACACCGTGTCCCCGGTGGCTCGAGCGCCGGTGCCGGCGTGAGCCTCATCGAGGGTAGCGCCGCGCTCGCCTTCGGCACCGACACCGCGGGCAGCGTTCGCATCCCGGCGGCGTGGACCGGGACCGTGGGCCTGAAGACCACCGCCGGCCGCTGGTCGACCGAGGGCATCGTCCCACTCAGTCGGACGCTCGACACGGCCGGCATCCTCACGCGAACCGTCGCGGATGCCATCGTGGCCTTCGAAGCGCTCGACCCTCGCGACGACTCGGTGCCCGAGCGGGTCACCGCCGGCGTCCGGATCGGCCGCAGCGAGGGCATCGTCTGGGAGCAGCTCTCGCCCGGAGTCGGCGAAGCGGTCGAACGAGCGCTCGGCGAGCTGACCGAGGCGGGCGCCACGCAGCGAGGGCTCGAGCTCCCCTTCCTCGATGAGGTGAAGGCGCTCTTCTCGATCGGCGGCCCGGTCGCGAGCGAGCTGTACCACTTCCTGACCACCCAGCTTCCGGACCGGCTCGAGGCCCTCGACCCCCGGGTGCGCTCCCGCATCGGCGACGCCGGGAACCTCCCGGTGCACGAGTACCTCCGCCGCCTCGATCGCCTCCGCGAGCTGAACGCCCTCGCGACCGACGCGCTGAGTGACGTCGACGTGGTCGTGATGCCCACCGTCGCCAACACCCCGCCGACGCTCGCGTCCCTCGAGGAGCCCGGGCGCTACGCGGACGAGAACCTGCTCTGCCTGCGAAACACGTGCTTCGCGAGCTACCTCGGCCTCTGCGCGCTCTCCATGCCGGTCGGCAAGGACGACGCCGGGATGCCGGTCGGGCTCATGCTGGTCGCGCGCCCCTTCGAGGAAGCCCATCTGCTCGCGGTCGCCCGTGCCTTCGAGCGCACGCTCGGCACCAGCGCCCAGCGCCTCGGCACCCCCTAGCCCCTACGTGTCCCAATAGGCCCGATGTTCTCTTGCCTCGCGCAGAGTCGCGGAGCCGCAGAGGTCGCAGAGAACGAACGAAAACAGGACGGTTCGAATGGGTGCGGCTGTCGGGGTGGATGAACCGCGTCGCTTCGTGGCCCCACTCCGGCCCGTCGACTCGACCACCCCAACAAGCTGTGTTTCTCCGCGACCTCTGCGGCTCCGCGGCTCTGCGCGAGGCAGGACTCCAGTGGGTTGGACTGGGGGACGGAACGAGGAACGCCGGCCCGCGTGAGCAGACCGGCGTCTCGAAGAGCTGGACTGAAGTCCGACGCTAGTTGAGGTAGCCGAGCTCACGCAGCTGCTGCTGCAGCTCGTCGTCCATCTGGACGTCGCCGGCCGTGTGCCGCTGGCCGCGCCGCTGGGTCGCGTCCATCCAGTGGCTGCGGTCGGTCGCGCCGAGGAACTGGCCCTGCAGGATGCGCAGGTAGCGCGCAGCGATGGGGTGGCTGACCAGGTCGAGTTGGGTCTGCTCGCCCGGGTCGCGCTCGAGGTCGAAGAGGCTGCTGGTCAGGTTGCCGCGGATGATGAGCTTCCACGGACCGCCGACCATCACGCGACGCTCATCGAGGAACTCGCTCATCGCGACCTCCGGGCCGGTCCGGCTGCCGCCGTGGATGAGCGGTACGAGGCTGCGCCCGGCGATGTCGCTCATGGGCTCGACGCCCGCGAGCTCGAGCACGGTCGGCGCCAGGTCCAGGGTGCTCACCGTGGTGCCGATGCGGCCCGCGGGAACGGCGCCGGGTCGGTGCACCAGGAAGGGCACGTGGAGCAGCTCCTGGTAGACCGAGTGGCCGTGGCCCCAGGAGCCGTGCTCGTCGAACTCCTCGCCGTGGTCGGCGACGAAGACGAAGACGGTGTTCTCCCAGAGGTCGTTGTCCTTGAGCCGCTGGATGAAGGTGCCCATGTGGCGGTCGTGCTGGGTGATCTCGCCATCGTGGAGCGCCTGCAGGCGCTGGACGTCACTCGGCGTGAAGGTCACGCGAGGCGGGTTGCGCTTGGCATCGTGGAGGAGCTCGCCGGTCATCCGCGGTCGCACCTGCCCGTCGTAGTCGCTGCGGGAGTCGTACATCGAGACGAACTCCTGCTCCGGGTCGTAGGGCACGTGCGGATCGATGGTGTGCACGTAGAGGAAGAAGCGCTCGTCCTTGTGGGCGATGGCCCAGTCGCCCGCCTCACGGAAGACGTCCTCGGCCTCGCTGCTCGCGCCCGCCTCGCGGATGTAGTTCTTGTAGTGGTCCCAGCCCTGATCGAAGCCGAATCGGTCCGAGATGTAGCCATTGGCGATGAGACCGGCGGTGGCGAAGCCGCTCCGCTTGAAGTGCTCCGAGATCATCGTGGCCTCGTCGCTGAGCACGGAGCCCTGGGTCCGCGCGCCATGGTCCATCGGATGGAGGCCGGTCAAAATCGCGCCGACCGCGGGCTTGGTCCAGTTCTCCGTGGACTGGGCACGTGCGAAGACGGCGCTGTCCTCGGCGAGCTCGTCCAGCACCGGGGTGCGGACCCGGCTGTCCGGGTTGAACGCCTTGAGCTTGGACGCGCGGAGCGTGTCCACGAGCACGACCACGACGTTCTGCGCGGGCTCGACCTCCGGCTCCGGCTGCGGCGCGACGCCGATGCGCGGCTCACCCCACGCGACGCGGCCTTCGCCGCCCGTGCCTTCGAAGGTGAGGCGCACGACCTTGCCCGCGTAATCGCTCAGGTCGACCTGAGCCTCGTGCCACTCGCCGGTCAGCGAGCGCTCGAAGATCTGCCGCGCGCTGCCGCCCTCGGGCTCGATCGTGATCCGCGCCGTGCCGCCAGCGGCGCCCTCCTGCGCGACGGCGAAGAGGAGCTTGCCGGCGTCGGGAACCTCCACGTAGTAGCGGAGCGACCCGGGCGTCCCGAGCGTGATCGCGTTCTTCTCGACCTCGCCCATCATCGCGGCACCGGTGTAGGTGCCCCAGTCGGGCGGGAGCAGGTCATCGCTCGGCGCAGCGCTGCCTTCGGTCACGCGGACCGAGGCGAGCTGCACCGAGACGTCCTCGCCGCCGATGTTGGTCACGCCACCGAAGCTGAGCAGGAGCTGGTTGTCGCCTTCCTGCAGGTGATCGGCGGGGATCGCGAAGCCGACGGTCTGCCAGCTCTCGCCCTCGAAGAAGACCGATTGGATCGCCTCGCCGTTGATGTACGGGGAGACCGCTCGCGTGCCTCGCGGCCGGAGCTGCAGCGTCACGTAGCGCGGGCTGGCCTCGTCGAGGTGGAAGAAGATCCGTCCACGGCGCCCAGCGTTCGCGTACGTCCGATCGCCGTCGTGGCCGCGAGCACCCCAGCCGGCGTTCCAGTCGCCGACCGTGTACTTGTGTTGCGCAGGTGTGCCGAAGTCGATGTAGAGGCCCTGGCGGTCGATGTCCGCCAGATGCGCCATCGCCAGCAGATCCAACTGCGTCTCGAAGGCTCCGCCCGCGCCACCTTCGGCGGCGCCGCCTTCATCATCGTCACAACCAACCCATTGCACGGCCACCATGGCCGCGAGGAAGAGCTTCGCCCAGCGCTTCATCCCGTGCCTCCGCCCCCATCTCGGGGGGTCTCTCGTTGCAGTCTCACGGGACGATGCCCGCACCTTCGGCGCTATCACGCACCCCTCGGCGGACCCAAAAAAACGGCGTTGCGTGTGGGTGCCCCGCCGACTAGGTTTCCCGCGATTGTCGCGGCGCCACTGGGGAGGGGCCCGTCCGATCACCTTCGCACGTCACCCCTGCCTTCGCGCGGGACACACGAGGATCTGATGACCTTTCGCTTCGCCCTTCCCTTCCTTTGTCTGATCGCCCTCGCCGGCCTGGCCGCCTGCGGCGAGTCGAGCACCGTCGAGGACGCCTCGATCCGCTTCGACGCCACGCCCCAGCCGGACCTCGGCCCGCCCGACCTCGGCCCGGTGCCGCCCGGCCCCGGCGCGGCGTGCAGCAGCGAGGCGGAATGCGAGGGTGCGCCGTGCATCGGTGAGTGGCCCGGCGGTTACTGCACGGCGGATTGCGTCAGCAACGAGGACTGTGGCGAAGACGCCACCTGTGTGCCCGTGGGCC
Organism: uncultured Sandaracinus sp.; assembly: GCA_964462035.1. Taxonomy (GTDB): domain Bacteria; phylum Myxococcota_A; class Polyangia; order Polyangiales; family Houyiibacteriaceae; genus UBA1660. Next base: position 29,842 of record CAYXAP010000055.1, on the reverse strand, counting down.
GAGGCTCGAACATCTGCCTGGCCAACTGCGATCTGGAGGACACCGACTCGTGTCGGACGGGCTACGGCTGCACGTCACCGGGTTCGATCGGTGCGAGTGTCTGCATTCCCGGCTGCAACTCGAACGACGATTGCTCGGAGGGTCTGGAGTGTCAGGTGGGTGGCGGAGACTTCGGCGAAGGTGTCTGCTTCGATCCCGATTCGTCGGTCGGAGACGCTTGTACGGCTGACGAGGAGTGCCCCGCCTCAGCAACCTGCCTCGCCGAGGAATTCGCTGGCTGGCCCAGCGGTGCGTGCGCGACCGGATGCGACTACGTCAGCGGTTCCGGTTGTAGTGACGGTGCGAGCTGCGTCCTCTACCGCGGCCGGTTCGACATCTGCGTCGCGAGCTGCGCCACGGATGACGATTGCCGCGATGGTTTCGCCTGCAAGGCGGACGACGAGTACCCGGACCGGATGACCTGCCAGCCTGGCTGCACCTCGGACGCGGATTGCTCCATCGATGGCTACGTCTGCAACCCTACCCTCGGAACCTGCGATCAGCCCTTCGCAGACGACGAGCTCGGTGAGCCGTGCCAGTTCTTCTCGGGGGACTGCGCCGGCGGCACGTGCCTGCGTGAGTTCGACTCCGGCCTGCCGGGGGCGTTCTGCACCTACGAAGGTTGCACGCCCGGCCCCGACGCAGACGACGGCTGTCCCGCCGACGGTGTGTGTGTGGAAGGCGGCGCGTCCAACCTCTGCTTCGCCAGCTGCGAGGACGACGGCGACTGCCGCGACGGCTACGCCTGTCGCGCCGTCGACGAAGACGACGCCACTCGCGGCATGGGCTGCTTCGCAGCCTGCGAGAACGACTCGGTGTGCGCCAACGACGACTTCAGCTGCAACGTGGGCACCGGCCTGTGCACCGCGCCTTTCGAGGCTGCCCGCCTGGGCGAGCCGTGCGAGGACCTCGAGGACTGCCCCGGCGGTCTCTGCCTCGACGAAGCCGGCGAGGGCTGGCCCGCCGGCACCTGCGCCGCGCCGGGATGCCCGCTGACGATGGACGCGACCGGTCAGCTCTGCCCGAGCGCCGGTGTCTGCGTCGACGATGGCGACGCCGACGACCTCGGCTACTGCCTCGCGGCGTGCACCACGGACACCACGAGCTGCCGCCCGGGCTACGCCTGCGTGGCGCTGGGCGCGGGCACCGATGGCGCCTGCCGCCCGGCCTGCGACGGCGACGACGAGTGCGGCTCCGGTCGCACCTGTGAGCTCGCGACCGGCCTCTGCATCACCGGCAGCTGACCGACGACATCCGCCGGATGGGCGTTCGCGCTCATCCGGCGTCGCTCACTTCGGCGGGCCCTTCGAAGGGAGCGTGAGCACGAAGCGCCCGCCCCCATGCGAGAGGACCTCGTAGCGCAGCGTGCCGCCGTTGGCTTCGACCAGCCCCCGCGCGAGGGCGAGGCCCAGGCCGAGGCCGACGACCCGCTGGCCCGAGGGAGCGCGGACCGCGCGCAGCGCTTCGAAGATCCGCTGTGCATCCTCGCCGGGTAGGTCCGCCGCCCGGACGTCCACCGAGACCTCGTCGTCTGCTTCTCGGCGGACGTCGAGCACGATCGTCCCGCGCCGAACCATCCGTCCAACGTGGAGCAGGATGCCCGCCAACGCCTGGACCACGCGATCGGCGTCGACGTGCACTGGAGGCAACCCCGGCTCGAGCTGAGGTTCGAGGCCGACCGCGTCGTTGCGGAGCCGCGTGCGAGCCTCACCGATGGCGTTGCCGATGAGCGTCACCATCGGCACCCAGTCCTTGTCGACCGGCAGCCGCCCCGCCTCCAGCCGGGCGGTATCCAAGATGTCGGTGACCAACCGGGACAGATCTTCACCGGCCGTGCGGATCGCGGTGACGCTCTCGAGCTGCCCAGGCTCGAGCGGACCGTCGAGCCCATCGGCGAGAACCTCCGCGAAGCCGGTGATCGAGTTGAGCGGGCTTCGGAGGTCATGGCTCATGAGGGCCATGAAGCGAGTCTTCAGCGCGCGCGCCTGACCCACGCTCTCCCGAGCGCGCTCTTCGGCGCGGGCCATCTCGCCATAGCGCTGCGTCAGGCGCTCGACCGCCTGGGAGACCGGCTCGCTGGAGGTCGCGCGCATCCGCTTCGGCGGCGACGGCACCACCGACTCGGGCACCCATGCGTCTCCCGCGGCGGCCAGGGCGGCGTAGGCCTTGAGGTCGGTCAGGTCGGCGACCACCAGCCGCCCGAGGGAGCGCCCGCGCAGGAAGACCGCGCCCGCCACCGCCAGCGCGATCACGAAGACGCCGATCGGCGGGATGAAGGGAACCCGAGCCGCGAGGGTCGCGCCGACGAGGGTGGTGACCGCGAACGCCACCGACGCCAACCGGGCACCGAAGGTGTTCGCGAGGAAGCGGCGCGTCGGCAGCTCCACGTCCGAAGGAGCGACGCGATCCGTGATCGTGCCGAGCACCGAACGCCACGCGACACCGGCGCGCAGCCCCGCGGCCTGGAGCGCGGCGAAGGTCGCGAGCGCGAAGAGCGCGCCCTCGCGCGGACCGATGTCGAGCGGACGGCCGACCGTGATTCCGAAGAGGGCGAGCGCCACCCCACCCGTCGTGGTCAGCGTCACGACCCGCGGCCCGACGAGCAAGCGCACCACGCTGGCGCCCGGAGGCACGCCTCCTCCCTCGAGCGCGGCCTCGACCCGCTGCGCCCCTCGAAGGGTCCAGACGAGGCCGCCGAGAGTCACCGCGGCCGCGCAGGCGAGCACCAGGAGTAGCGCGAGGGCGCCGCTGGCGAGCTCGATGCCCAACACCGGCAACGCGCCAAACGCCACCAGCGCCCCCACGGCTGCCCAGACGCCCCAAGCCGACATCAGTCGAAGCGCGAGGCTGCCGGCGCTCTGCCTCACGCGCCCCCCCGGGAGTCGGCGCCGATGGGCCCACCGACCGGCAGCCGCACGGTGAACACGGTGCCCTGCCCGGGCTCGCTCCAGAGCACGATGCGCCCTTCGTGGAGCTCGACCAGTCCGCGCGCGATGGCGAGACCGAGCCCTGCGCCCACCCGTCGGCGCCGCTTGCCCTTGGGCTCGGGCGCCTGGAGGAACTCGTCGAAGATCGTCTCTTGGACATCCTCCGGAATCCCCACGCCGGTGTCGCGCACCTCGACGACGATGGTGGGATCGCTGGCGCGAAGCACGACCTCCACCCGCCCCTTCTCCGTGAACTTCACCGCGTTCGCGACCAGGTTGGTGAAGACCTGCCGGAGTCGCTTCGGGTCACCGAGCAGGACGGTCTCGTCCGGCGCGTCGAGGATCACCGTCAGCTGCTTGCCGCGCGCCTGCGGCCGCTGCTCGGTCACCACGTCTCGCAGGAGCTGGACCAGGTCGACCTCTTCGATCTCCAGGTCCAGCTGGTGCGACACCGCCGCGCTCAGATCCAAGACGTCGTCGAAGAGGCTCGAGAGGTGGGTGCCGGAGCTGAAGATGATCCGGGCGTCCTCCGCCTGGTTCTTCGTCAGCGGACCGTCGATCTCGCTCAGGAGCACGTCCGCGAACCCGAGGATGGCGTTGAGCGGCGTCCGCAACTCGTGCCGCACGGCCATCAGGAACGCGTCCTTCGCGGCGTCCGCTTCCTCGAGCTCGCGGCGAGCCGAACGCTCGCGGTCGAGCGCCGCGCGAAAGCTCGCACGCAGCTGGTCGAGTGCCTTCGCGAGCGCGCCGATCTCGTCCCGCCGACGCAACCGGAGCCGAGCCCGGGCGGGGTCCGCCGCCATGCGGCGCACGCCCTCGCCGAGCGCCGCGAGCTCCCGGTCCACGCCACGCACCCACGCGCGCACCACGACCCCACCGATGATCGTCGCCACCACGCCGCTGGCGAGGATGCCGATCAGCGGAACCCACTCGGTACCGGCGATCGACGCGATCGCGACGGCGAGGACCGTGCTCGCCGCACCGAGACCGAGGATCGTCCGGGTGGCGGCCCGAACGATCGGCACCGGGCCACCACTGGCGGGCCGGCTCGCGCGCTCCTCGCCGTCGGTGCGGTCCATGGCTCAGCGGAGCAGCGGATGCTCGGGCGTGCCGGGCGAGCCGATGTCGTCCATCCGCAGCGCCAAATCGATGCGCGCGGCGGCATTGATCAGGCCGAGGTGTGAGAACGCCTGAGGGAAGTTCCCCAGCAGCTCGCGGTTCTTCGGGTCGATCTCCTCTGCCAACAGACCGAGGTGGTTCGATGCGTCCGCGTGGGCGACGAAGACCTCGTGGGCCTCGTCGAGGTGACCGCCGAGGGCCAGCGCCTCCGCCAACCAGAACCCACAGAGCACGAACGCACCCTCGGCCCCACCAACGCCATCCGGCGCGTGGTAGCGGTGAACGTAGGGTCCGGTCGCGAGCTCGTTCTGGATGCGCTCGATGGTGCGCTCGATGCGTGGGTCGTTGGGCGGCAGGAAGCCGTGGATGGGCATCAGCAAGAGCGCGGCGTCGACGTGCTCGTGACCGTAGGCCGCGACGAAGCCGCCGCTCTTCTCGTCGAAGCCCTGGGCGCACACGTCCGCGTGCACCTTCTCCGCCTCCGCGTGCCACTGCTGACCGAGGGCGTCATCGCCGAAGAGGTGCGCGAGCTTGGAGCCACGCTCGAGCGCGACCCAGCTCATGAGCTTCGAGTGCACGTTGTGACGGACGCCGTCCCGGGGCTCCCAGATGCCGTGGTCCGGGTCCCGCCAGTGCGCCCGCACGTGCTCGCAGACCGAGCGCAACGTTCGCCAGACTCGCAGGGTCAGCGAGCCACCGGCGCGTCGTTCGTAGAGGTACGCGGCGTCGAGGAGCGCGCCCGCCGTGTCGAGCTGGATCTGATCCTTGGCACCGTTGCCGAGGCGCACCGGCGCGGAGTCACGGTAGCCCGCCAGGTGGGAGAGCTCCTCCTCCGCAGGGACCTTGTCTCCGTCGAGTGTGTACATGATCTCGAGGGGCGCGCCGGTCGCGAGCGTGTCGCGGACGAAATGGAAGAAGTCGCGCGCCTCGGGCACCGCACCGACCAAGTTCGCGGAACGGATCGCCATCGCGCTGTCGCGAGTCCAGGAGTAGCGGTAGTCCCAGTTGCGCACCCCGCCGATCCACTCCGGCAGGCTGGTCGTGGGCGCCGCCACCATGGCTCCCGTCGGAGCGTAGAGCAGGAGCTTCAGGAGCAGGGCCGAGCGAATCACGTGGTGCCGGTAGGGCCCTTCGTACTCGAGACCGTGTGCCCACTCGCGCCAGCGCGTTCGCGTCTGGCGGAGGTGCTCCATGGGCCGGTAAGCGGGGATGGGCTCCGGCCGCGGAGCGTCCCAGGTCATCACCAGCCAGCGCGCCTCGCCGCCGCGGAGGGTCATCTTCGCCCGGACGCCGCCCTCGTCGCGCCGCTTCCACTCCGCCCCCGAGAAGACCACCGCGAGGCGCTCCCCCTTCTCGCCCTCGGCCATGATGCCGTGGTCGGCGAAGTGCAGCTCGGTCTTCCCGCGGCCGTAGTCGAAACGCGGATCGAAGATCGCTTCCATCTCGACCTCGCCCTGCACGCAGCGGACGCGTCGATGGACCTCGTGGAGGCAGAGCCGGGGGTCGCCGGTCCACGGCATGTAGTCGGTGATGCGAACGATGCCCTTCCCAGGCACCTCGAAGAGGGTCTCGAGCACGTTCGTCGACGGATCGTAGCGCTGCAGGGAGTCGAAGTTCTCCGTGGGTCGAATCGCGTGGAATCCGCCCTGATGTGCATCGAGGATGCCGCCGAAGACACTCGGGCTGTCGAAACGCGGCATGCAGAGCCACTCGATGGCACCGTCCATGCCCACGAGGGCAGCGGTGTGTCCATCGCCGATGATCCCGCGCGCGCCGATGGGTAGCGGGCGCCGAGCGGCGAGGTCCGCTGCGCGAAAATGGAAGGGTCGCTGCAGCCGTCGAGCGGCGCTGTAGAGGTCCACGGCGCGATCCTAGTGCAAAAAGGCGAGCACTTCCGGCCGGAAGTGCCGGCGCGTTGGACTGGGCGCGCTCGAGGCGCGCGTTTTCAGTGCGAGCGGCGGCGTCCGACCAGGATCAGCGCGAGGGCGATGAAGACGATCGAGCCGCTCTTGCCGCCGGTCGGCGCGCCAGCGATTCGGTTCGCGGCGCAGAGGCCCTCGAAGAAAGCACCCTGGATGGGCTCGAAGCAGACCGGAGCCATCGACTCGTCGACGTTGCCGACGCCATCCACGGCGTGGACCACCACGCAGGCGGGGTCGTTCGCGCGCTCGTCGGTGAGGACGAAACCGAGCGGGAGCTCCGCCGCTCCGGTACCGCGCGCGCGCAGGACGAGCTCCGGCGACTCGAGCCCCTCCTGTCGTGCCAGGTAGACGAGTAACTCGACGCTGGAAGCGGGCCCGTCGTCGCGGACGTCGCGCACGACCAGATCGACCCGGTAGCCGGCACCCCGTCCGCAGGTCTCGTCGACCGATTCCGTCGAGGGCGAGCCCACCGAGCCGATGCTGGGGGGCCGCATGTCGACGGTGCTGCCGGTGCGGAAGTCGATCAGGATCGGCTCCAGCTCGAAGCTCTCGGCGACGACGGCGTATTGCCGGCCGGGCGCGAGCAGCTCGTCGGGGATGAAGTACACGTCGTTGCCGACCAGCTGGCCCACCCCCGGAACCTCGTCACCGAGCTCCACGAAGCCATCGTCGTCGTCGAGATCCTCGTGCAGTCGAACGAAGGTCCCCGCATCCGGTACACCGAGGAAGTAGTCCTCGCTGTAGCGAACTCGGATGTAGGCATCGAGGGTGACGCCCTCGGCTCGGCTCGCGGGTGTGAAGTCGAGCGGACCGACCTCCCCGTCCGGGCACTCCAGGTCGCCCTGAGCGGCGCCCGGAGCCGCGATCAGCAGCGCCAGGAGCGCGCCCACGGTGGCCAGGGGTCGGACGTGGCGACGACGAAGCATCGGCCGCCACTATAGCGGATCCAACGGCCGCTGCCCGCGACGGCAGCAGAGGTCGGCGCCCTCTGCTACAACCGGCTCATGAGCGCGCCTCCCACGACCGTCGCGATCGGCGACGCCGTCCTGGACGGTTGGGCGCTCGCGGCCGCGCTCGATGGTGGCTCGAACGCAGCGCAGGCGTGCGCCCCTGCCTTCGCCCGGGCGCTCGGTGAGCGGCTCGAGGCGCTCGCGGACCCAGCCCGCAAGGTCGCTGCGCTGCGGAGCTGGTCGCGCCGGGTGGCGCTCACCGTGGACGCAGCCACGCTCGCGACGATGCCGGCTCGTGCGCGCGCTCTCCTCGCACCGCTCGCGAGCGTGGAGACGCGAGCGAAAGCCGCGGACGCGCTCACGGCCCTTCCGACGCCCCGGCCGGGCTACCGACCACCGCCGGGCCTGGCCGCCGGCCTCGCGCTTCGGGCCTTGCGCCCACGCGCTGCGCCCAACGACGATGATCGGGGCCGTGGGCGCCAGGCCCTGGCCGCGGACCTCGAGGACGACGGGGTCGCGGCTTTCCTCGCCGAGGTCGGCGCCGAGAAGGACGCGGTCGAGCGCCTCACTCAGCTCGGCGGCGGAGAACGCGCGGACGATCCGGTCGTTCCCTTCGCGCTCGCCGCGGCCGCCGGTCACCCGGACTCGGTGGGTCGCTTCGGCCAGCTACTCACCTCGACCGATGCCGGAGCCCGAGAGCTCCGGGAGCTGGAGGCCGCATGTCGCGCGTGATTCGAGGCGGGAAGGCCAAGGTCGTCCCCGCCGACGTGGTGGAGGCGAAGCAGAGCGCCGCCGAGATCCTCGAGGCCGCGCGCGCAGAGGCGGCCGCGATCGTCGAAGCCGCCGAGCAGGAAGCAGCCGCCATCCGCGAGCGGGCGCGCACCGAGGGCGCCGAGGCTGGACGCGCCGAAGCGGCCTCACTGGTCTTGCATGCCGAGACCCGGCGGCGAGCCCTCCTCGAGGAAGCCGAAGGGGCGCTCGGGACGCTGGCGGCCGAAGCAGCGAAGAAGGTCGTGCGCGCCGAGCTCGCCCTGGCCCCCGAGCGCGTGACCGACATCGCACGGGATCTGCTGAGCCGGGTGCGCCGCGCGCGGGAGCTGCGGGTCCAGGTCGCCGCGGCCGACGCCGAGCGGGTGCGACCGCTGCTCCCGGCGCATGGCACGCTGGAGGTCTCCGACGCGCTGTCACCGGGCGACGTCGTGCTGGTGACGGAGGTGGGCGAGCTCGACGCGCGCATCGACGTCCAGCTCGCGGCCCTCGAGCGGGCGCTCTCCGACTCGTGAGCGACATCGGGAACGACGCGGAGCCCCGGAAGTCGGGGCTCCTCTGGCCACTCACGCTCTTCCTGGCGACCTGCGCCTCGACCCTCTTCGTCGGCGCGCAGATGGAGGGCGTGGCCGTCGAGTCCGCGCTCGACATCCTGCACGGATGGCCCTTTGCGCTGCCGCTGATGTCGATCCTCCTGGCGCACGAGATGGGCCACTACGTGGCGGGGCGCATCCACGGTGTCGACGTCTCGCTCCCCTACTTCATCCCGGTGCCGATGACGCTCCTGGGGACGATGGGCGCCGTGATCCGGATCCGCGGGCGCATCCGCTCACGCAACGCGCTCCTCGACGTCGGCGCCGCGGGTCCGTTGGCCGGGATGGCCATCGCCCTGCCCGTCGTGATCTACGGGCTGGCCACCAGCCCGGTCGAGGCGCTGCCGACCGGCGACGACGCCGCCTACATCATCGAAGGGCGGAGTGCGCTCTACCTCGCGCTGCTCCACGCGCTCCACGGGAGCATTCCGCCGGGTCACGACATCATGCTCACCTCGACCGCGCTCGCGGGCTGGGCGGGCTTGCTGGTGACGATGATCAACCTACTGCCCTTCGGCCAGCTCGACGGAGGCCACGTCGCCTACTCGCTGCTGGGGAAGAAGCAGGACCGGGTCTCGCGCTGGGTGTTGCGCGCGCTCCCGCTCTTGGCGGTCGCGGTGTCGCTCTCCTACCTCTTCCCGAGCTGGCTGGCCGGCGAGCCGCGGTACATCCTCGCGTCGAACGCGCTCGCGGGGACGCAGTGGCTGATGTGGGGGGTGGTGCTTCTCCTGATGACCCGCATGGCCGGGTCCGACCACCCGCCAACCGAAGACGACCAGCTCTCCCGGCGCCGGCGATGGATCGCGATCGCTACCCTGGTGCTCTTCCTACTGCTCTTCATGCCCACCTGGATCCGCGTCGTGGACCCGTCTGCAGGGAACTGGTTCCCTTTCGGTGACCCCTGATAAGCACGGAGTGTGACGCTCCGTGGTTCCATCGGGCGGGCTTTCGGCCTGCTCGCGCTCTTCGCGCCGTTCGCGATGCCGACCGGCGCCCGGGCGTGGACCGATGCCCAGGTACACGGCGCGGACGCCGATGTGGTGCTGAGCCCAGACGGGCGAGCCGAGGTCACCCTCTCCCTCTTGCTGCGGGTCCGCGGGGGTTGGCTCGAGGGACTCGAGATCGCCGGGCTCGAGCCCGACGCCGAGCTCATCGAAGACCCGCGCATGGTCTCCGTGCCGAGCGAGGGCGAGACACTGGAGCGCTTCCATCCGCGAGCGAGCGTCCGGGAGCCTCGGGGCGACGACCCCGACGCGCGCATCCAGCTGAGCTTCCACCGACGAGAGTCGCCCCGGCGGGGCCGCTACCGCATCGAGGTGCGCTACGCGACCGACCTCGGGAGCCGACTCATGCCGCGCGAGGACGGCGACGGTTGGAAGGGCGAGTGGACGCTCCCGGCCTGGCGCTCCGGGCTGGACGGCGTGACCATCACGTTGCGGCTGCCCAGGGGCGCGACCTTCGATCCGGACGCACCGCCGCGGGCGCTCGTCGAGCGCGAGCGAACGACGGAGGCTGGGCTCACCATCCTCCGCTGGGACCGGGCCCACCTGCCGCGAACGACGGCGTGGCCGCTTCGCTTCGAGCTGCCGGCGGGTTCGCTGAGCCCGGCGCTGGCGGAGCGCCTGCGGGTGGGTGCCCCCGCAACCGAGCCTTCGGGGGAGACGCCGAGCGCGGTGACGACGCCCATGGCCGAGACGCCAGCGCACCGAGCCCCCGCGCCCTTCGAGATGCCGCCGTGGCTGCCGGTCGCGCTCGCGCTCGCGATGCTGGGGACCGGGGCGCTCTTCGAACGGGAGGCCGCGCGCCGCCGAGCCCGTCCGCGGCCCCTGGTGGCGCCGTTCGCCCTGCGCCTCGCGCTACTGAGCCTCCTCGTCGGCGCCGACTGGGCCCTCGCGCTCGAGCCGTCGGCCCGTGCTCTCGTGCTCCTGGGGATCGTGGTCGTCGGCTGGCAGCGTTCGGCCGAGCCAGCGGCGCCGAAGCCCGGTCGCTGGAGCGCTCTCGACCCGGCGGCGGACATCGCCGTGGGCCCATCACTGACCCACGCCACCACTTGCCTCGGCGTGCTGTTCGTCGTGGGGGGCGCCTTCGCGCTCGGTGATCCGCTGCACCCGTCTTGGGCCGTCGTCGCTTTGGTCGCACCGCTGCTCCACGGCGGCGCCCGACGGCTCCCGCCCACCCTGTGCGCTCGCCGAGCCGCGCTGCTCGAGCTCGCGGCCGCCACGCGGGCACCGCTGGAGGCCGAGGCCTCGTTGGCGCTGGTCGGCCACCACGACGACGAAGGCATCGGCGACGTTCGCCTGCGCTGGACGCTGGCGCGACCGCGGCCCGGCATCCACCGGCTCGACCTGGTGCTCACGGACGAACGCGGCCCCGGCGGGCTGCTCCGCAAGGCTCGGCTGCTCGTCGTGACGGAAGCAGGCTCCGTGGCCGAGCGGCACATGGAGCGAATGGCGCCAGTCGCGGAAGCTGGGCCCACGCGGCTCCCCGGCCGGCGGGTGATGCGCCTCTACCGGATCGCTTCGGTGGGTGCGGTGCTCACACTGCTCGCGCACGACGAGGTGGTCGAGCGCTCCGTGGCCCACGCGGCCTGAGCACCAGGGCTTCGGTTCGAGCACGGGGCGAGCGTGGCGAAGCGCTCGCTAGTCGCAGACGATGTCGGTGGTGTCGAGGGTGGCGGTGCCCATCTGGCGAGTCGGCGGGTCCAGCGGGTCGTCGGGCTGCTCGTCGGCGGTCCAGAGCACCAGGACCGTGACGTTCGCGGCGCCACAGAGCTGCGCTCGCGCCTCGGGATACGCCGCGGTGGAGACGCTGCCCGTGATCTGCACCGTGGTCGACTCGCCGGGCTCGAGCGTGCCGTCGAAGCCCTCGGGGCGGTCGAGGTTGATCTCGGCGACGGGGATGTCGCCCACGAAGAGCTGCGCCTCCGGGAGGATGAAATCGTCGCCGCCGAGGGCGTGCTTGCCCACGCGCACGAAGACCGTGAGGTCGGTCCGAAGGACCTCCCCCGCGCCCTCGTCGCGAACGTGGACGGTTGCGTCCTCGAGCTCGACGACGAGCGAGAGGGCGGTATCGATGCAGCCCGAGAGCCCGAGTGCCAGGAACACGAGCGGCGCGAGGTGCGCCACCCGCGCCCTCACCGGTCGACCCGGGCGACGAGGTTCTTCTTGATGCGCGGCGAGTCCTTGATCTCGCGGGCGACATCGTCGTCGTCGATCTCGACCGTCTCGATCAGGGCCTCGTGCACCGCCTCATAGAGCCAGTTGCTGGACTCCGTGTCGGAGATGCACTGCGGCGCGGCGTGACCCTGGAAGTCCTGCTCGTGGAGCTTGGCCGCGACTTCGTCGAGGAGGGTCATGCCCTCGCCGAGGAATGCGCGCGCGACCTCCAGCTGCTCCTCGAGCGGTCCGAGCAGCTCCGGCATGGTCTCCGAGTGGCTGCCCAGCGGTTCGGGCGACTTCTCCTTCGCCTTCTCGAGGGCGAGTGCGATGACCAGCGCCGATCCGACGTGCTGCAGCGTGCCGCGAACCCCAGGGATCGCGACGCTCTGCGAGAGCACGTGGAGCAGGGCTCCGGCCAAAGTCGTGCGGCTCTCGTCGTCGACCTCGGGGTCCTCAACGATTCGCAAGACGTTCTTCAGATTGTGCGGGAGACCGATGACGGCCTCACTCATCAGCTCTTCGAACCGATCCCGAGACATGATCCTTTCCTGATCGTTCGGCCTCTCGCTGCGCACCCCCGGTCCCCCGGGGACATCCCGAGGAGCAGCGTGTTGCGTATGGAGCGCGCTCCAGAAGCCGACCCGGCGAGTCTACAACCTCGCCGGGTCCATACCAAGCGTTCCCCGCATGGAGGGGGAATCGCTCACTCGCGGGGGATCAGATCCCGGCCGGCCGGGCAGGCGACCTCGACGCCGGTGGGGCCGTCATCGGTCTGGAGGATCTTGAACTCGACGCGCCGGTTCCGCTCCCAGGCCTCCGCGTTGGACCGCGGGTCGACCGGGCAGCGCTCACCGTAACCAGCGCTCCGCAGGCGGTCGCGCATGACGCCACGCTGGACCACCGCCTCGACGACGCTGGCCGCGCGGTCGCGGGTGAGGCGGAGGTTGTAGTCGTCCGCGCCGCGCTCATCGGCGTGACCCTGGATCTCGACCTTCGTGATCTGCGGGTTGCCGTTGAGCGTCGCCGCGACCGCGTCGATGATCGGGTAGGAGCGACGCTGAATCACGGCGCTGTCCGTCTCGAAGTAGATCTTCTCGAGGATGATGAGGCTGTTGTCCTCGATGACGACCGAGCCGCGGTCCGGGCAACCGTCCTCGTCCTCGAAGCCGTTGTAGGTCTCGGGGTCGACCGGACAGGCGTCGTCCACATCGAGGATGCGGTCGGCGTCGTTGTCGAGATCGGGGCAGCCGTCCTCGTCCTCGAAGTCGTCGTTGTCCTCGGCGTCGTTCGGGCAGAGGTCGTCGGCGTCGAGGATGCCGTCGCTGTCGTTGTCCGGGTCGGGGCAGCCGTCCTCGTCCTGGAAGCCGTCACGGTCCTCCGGGTCGTCCGGGCACTCGTCGACGTCGTCGAGGATGCCGTCGCCGTCGCGGTCACCTTCGTTGCCCTCGGGGCAGCCGTCTTCGTCGGCGTCGCCATCGCGGTCCTCCGGGACCAGCGGGCACTCGTCGTCGTCGTCGAGGATGCCGTCGCGGTCGTTGTCCGGATCGGGGCAACCCTCTTCGTCGGCGAAGTTGTCGAAGTCCTCGGGCTCGTCCGGACACTCGTCGACGTCGTCCTTGTAGCCGTCGCCGTCGCGGTCGCCGATGCTCGGCTCGAAGATGAAGCCGGCCATCGCGCGGATGTCGGCCGCCATCAGGCTGGAGAGCGGCGGCAGCTGACCGCCGCCGGCGAGCACCAGGTAGCTGGAGCGCTGCACGAAGATCTTCAGACCGACGAGCCACTCCATGCTGAGCGCGCCCTCGGTGCCGAACTCGCTGGCGATCTGTGCGCCGTAGATCTCGCCGACGATGTCGAGCGAGTCGGTGGCGCGACCGCTGATGCCGAGACCGAAGGTCAGCAGATCGTCGTAGGAGATGCTCGTGCCGGGGTCGGTGAGCACGGGCGAGAGCGCGTTGCCGCTCATGCCGCCGGGCATCGTGCGCCCGCCGAGCGGGAAGGGGTCGCTCGACCCGAGGTTCCAGCGGTAGCCGACCTCGAGGGAGGCGCGGAAGCGGCGCACGGGCCGATACTCGGCGACGACCGAGGGCCAAAGGGTGAAGCCGGGCTCGCCGCCGAAGGCCTGCGGGTTACCGGTCGGCAGCTGGGCGCGGAGGATCGCGGCGAGGCCGATCGGGTCACGCTCGGCGCGGAGGATGCGCGCCTTCGCGTGGATGCGGAGGTCGCCGATGCCCTGCTCGCCGAGACCGCTGGTGCTCGTGACGTCCATCGTCCGAGGGACGTTGTAGACGTTCGGGATGGTGACGTTCTCGCCCTGGATGAACGCGATCGGGATCTGGATACCGATGACCAACCGGTTGATGAGACCGAGGTTCGCGTGGAGCGTACCGGTCGCATAGTTCTCGATGATGTTGGTCGTCCTACGAGCGTCCGCGGCGGCGACGCCCTCGTCGTTCTCGAAGCCGTCGAAGGGCAGGATCCCGTGACCGAAGTCGAGGACGAGGCCGAAGCTGAAGTCCAGGTGCCCGAGGATGTCGGTACCGTTCACGGACAGGTGACCCTTCGAGTCGACCGCCGGCCGGAACAGGTGCAGGTCCATGCCGTCGCCAAAGGCGAGCTCGGCACTCGGCTGTGCTTCTGCGGTGCTGGGCGCCTCAAAGGCGCCGAGCGCGAGCATCGTACCCAGGGCCACTACGCCCAGCTGGCTCCACCGTCGCATTGCGTTCCTCTCCTCCGTGCGCGCGGGGTGTGCGCGCCAGGCCGGGCTACCACGTTTCGGGGAAGCCGAGCAAGAACGGAGAGTTATCCGGGCGAGCCCCGCTCAGCAATCGGACGCCGTGCGACGACCGCTACTGGCCCAGCTGGCGGCGATATGCCCCAGCCTGGGGGCCTGTCGGGTAGCGACGCAGGTACTCTTGCATGAGCCGGCGGGTGGCCGGTCCGTTGCCGATCGAGCGGTTGGCCTCGACCAGGACGCCGAGGACCTGGGCGTTCTGGGGCGCGCCCCGGAGCCGCTGGATGATGCAGCGGTTGTCGTAGCGGCACTCGCGCTGGACGTCTCGGACGTTGATCGGGCCGCCCGACGACGAGGTCATCTCGGCCTGGGTGTCGTTGGTGGTGGTGTTCTGCTGGGTGTCGCCACCCCCACCGCCGGTCATGCGTGCGCCGCCACCACCGCGTCGGCGCATCGGGGTGCGCACGGCCGCGCCGCTCGGATCGAGGCGCGCGAGGATCTGCTCCGCCGCTCGCTCCTGGGCTCGGCTACGCCCCTCGACGGTCAACACGCTCTCGGCGGCTCGCTGAGCGGCTTCGGGGTTCGTCGTCAGGTTCTCTCGTGCCTGGTCCAGGAGGTACTGGGTGTACGCCTCGCGAACGTTGGCGACCTCTTCGCGGTCGCGGAACGGGCTGTCGGTCGGGAGCTCCTCGAAGATGTAATACGCCTCTTCGACGTTCCCCTCGTCCACCGCAGCGTTGCCGCGATCGAACGTCTGCTGCTCGGCGATCACCCGCTGAGCGTCGCTCTTGCAGGTCTGGGCGTCCTCGTTGCCGGGGTCGAGCTCGAGCGCGCTGTTCGCCAGGCGGACCGCCTCGTCGTACTCCTGGTCCTGCATCGCCTGCTCGCACTCGGCGACCATGCTCGCGGCGGCGGCGGCGGGGGTGCCTTCCTCGGGCGTGCCCGTCTCGGGCTCGGTGCCCTCGGTCGGATCGTGGTCGACGACCGGAACCGAGGTGGTCTCCTCACCACTGGAGAGCGCGATGCCCGCCCCGACGATCACCGCGATGAGCAGGATGGCGGCGGCCGCGATGTAAGAGGTCTTGGAGGGCGGGGGCTCGGAGAGGCTGACCGCGTCCATCTGGACGGTGCGATCGGACTCGAAGACGTAGTGCTCGCCCTCGGCGACGAAGCGGAAGCGGACCTGGCCCAGCTCGATGACGTCGCCGGACGAGAGGACCGTCTCCTTGGTGTCCTCGCCGTTGACCCGCATGCCGTTCGCGGATCCGAGGTCGACGATGGAGACCTCTTCCCCATCGACGCGGATCTCCGCATGCTCGCGGGAGATGCTGCGATGGTTGACCCACACGTCGAGGTCCTCGGCGCGCCCGATCCGCATCCCATCGCGCATCGCGAACTCGGCGCCGGGCGCCGGCGGGGTGAGCATGACGATGCGCGCCGGCGGGGTCGGCTCGGCGAAGCCCCCGGGCTCGGTGGACGCGCCCGGCGAGGCCGCGTCGCTCTGCATCGCGATGACGTAGTCACCGATGGTGACCTCGTCGCCGGCCTCGAGCTGGACCTCGTCGCCGATCCGCTGACCGTTGACCTTCACGCCGTTGTAGGAGGCGAGGTCTTCGATCAGGTAGGCGCCGTCCGCCTTTCGCAGCCGCGCGTGACGACGGGACACGTTCCGCTCGGTGAGCCGGATCGTGTTCCCCTCCTTCCGCCCGATCGTGATCTCGTCGCGTACGAGCGGGACGACCGTCGTTTTTCCTTCGTCGTCGGAAATGACGAGCTTGAGCATTGCGTGCTGTCGTCCTCAGTCGCTGCGCACGTTGGCGCCGGAATTACGCACGAATTGCGCAATCCACCCGGATGGTACCTGCACGCCCTCTGGTGTCAATGCGGCGGATCGGCTCATGGGGCCCTTCATTGGATGACCGACACGCCCTCCGCGACCTTCCTTGGGCCATTTCCCTCGGGTGTGGACGGGTCGTTCGGAGCTTCGACAGCGCCCGACGCCGTCGGTTCCGAGGCTGCTCTCGGGGTGCAGAAAGCCGATCTCGGTGCACGAGCCGTGGGCGACGTAGCTCATCGATCGTAGGGCTCGCGCTCGATCGTGAGCGGGACGAGCTCGCCGTCCCTCGTGACCTCGATCTCGACGCTCGTGCCCGAGCGCCCACGCAGGCGCTCGACCACCTCCTGATAGGAGAGCGACGTGACCGAGACCCCTTCGATGGTCGCGATGCGATCGTCGACGCGCAGGCCACCCTTCTCGGCCGCCGATCCCGGCGGCACGTCGACGACCCGGACGCCGCCCTCCTCGGAGTAGGCCATGCGGGCGTGGATCCCGCCCGGCCCACCGCAGGCGAGTTGCAGCGCCGCGAGGGCGACCGTGGCGATGAGGGCGAGCCCCCCGAGAATGGGTGGTCGCACGCTCACATGTTGCGGCGGTACTGGCCGCCGACGTCGTAGAGCGCGCTGCTCATCTGACCGAGCGAGCAGACCTTCGCGGCTTCCATCAGGCTGGCGAAGAGGTTCTCGCCGGCGAGCGCGGTCTGCTGAAGGGTGGCGAGGGCGTCGCTGGCGACCGACTCGTTCCGCGCCTGGAAGGCCTCCCGGCTCTCGATGGCGTACTTCTTCTCGTCCTCGGTCGAGCGGATCACCTCCTTGGGCAGCACGGTCGGCGAGCCTTCGGGGTCGAGGAAGGTGTTCACCCCGATGATCGGCAGCTCGCCCGTGTGCTTGAGCGACTCGTAGTGCAGCGACTCCTCCTGGATCTTGCTGCGCTGGTACATGCGCTCCATCGCGCCGAGCACGCCGCCGCGATCGCTGATCCGCCGGAACTCCGTGAGCACTGCCTGCTCGACGAGCTCCGTGAGCTCCTCGATGATGAACGCGCCCTGCAGCGGGTTCTCGTTCTTCGCCAGGCCGAGCTCCCGGTTGATGATCAACTGGATGGCGAGCGCGCGCCGCACCGACTCCTCGGTCGGCGTGGTGATCGCCTCGTCGTAGGCGTTCGTGTGGAGCGAGTTGCAGTTGTCGTAGATCGCGTAGAGCGCCTGCAGCGTGGTGCGGATGTCGTTGAAGGCGATCTCCTGCGCGTGCAGCGAACGGCCGCTCGTCTGGATGTGGTACTTCAGCTTCTGCGAGCGACCGTTGCCGCCGTAGACCTCTCGGATGGCCTTCGCCCAGAGGCGCCGCGCGACCCGACCGATCACCGAGTACTCGGGGTCGAGGCCGTTGCTGAAGAAGTAGGAGAAGTTCGGCGCGAAGTCGTCGATGCTCATCCCACGCGAGAGGTAGTACTCGACGAAGGTGAAGCCGTTGGCGAGCGTGAACGCGAGCTGGGTGATCGGGTTCGCGCCGGCTTCGGCGATGTGGTAGCCGCTGATCGAGACCGAGTAGAAGCGGGTGACCTCGTGGTCGATGAACCACTGCTGGATGTCGCCCATCATGCGGAGCGCGAACTCGGTCGAGAAGATGCAGGTGTTCTGCGCCTGGTCCTCCTTGAGGATGTCGGCCTGGACGGTGCCGCGAACGGCCTTGAGCGTGTCGGCGGCGATCTTCTCGTAGGTCTCTCGGTCGAGCACCTGGTCGCCGGTGATACCGAGGAGCGCGAGGCCGAGGCCGTCGTTCCCCTCGGGCAAGTCGCCCTGATAGGTCGGCACCGGCATGCCCTTGTCGGCATAGATCCGCGCGATCGTCTTCTGGGCTTCCTCGAGCTTGCCCTCGGCGCGGAGGTGCTTCTCGCAGGACTGGTCGATGGCCGCGTTCATGAAGAACGCGAGGAGCATCGGCGCCGGACCGTTGATGGTCATCGACACGCTCGTCGACGGGTCGCAGAGATCGAAGCCGCTGTAGAGCTTCTTGGCGTCGTCGAGGGTCGCGACGCTCACCCCGGAGTTGCCGATCTTTCCGTAGATGTCCGGGCGCAGATCCGGGTCCTCGCCGTAGAGCGTCACCGAGTCGAAGGCGGTGCTCAGCCGCTTGGCCGGCATGCCGCGGCTCACGTAGTGGAAGCGCCGGTTGGTGCGCTCCGGTCCACCCTCGCCGGCGAACATCCGCGCCGGGTCCTCGCCGTCACGCTTGAGCGGGAAGACTCCCGCCGCGTAAGGGAACTCGCCCGGGAAGTTCTCGGTCAGCCGCCAGCGGAGGATCTCGCCCCAGTCGGTGAAGCGCGGGACGGCGATCTTGGGGATCTTCGAGCCCGACAGCGACGTGCCGTGGAGCGGTCGTTCGATGCGCTTGCCGCGCACGTCGAAGCCATAGGTGTCCGCGCGGAACGCCGCGGCGACCTCGGGCCACTCGCGGAGCAACTTCCGGCAACGCCCGTCGAGGCGCTCCTCGAGCGCGGCGTAGCGCTTGGCGAGCGCGTGGACCGGCTCGGCGTCCGCGTCGCTCACGATGGGCTCGCTCAGCGGGTCGGCTTGCTCGTCGTTCTCCTGCAGCGCGTCGATGGCGCCGCGCAGCTGGAAGAGTCGACGGGCGATCCCCGACTGCTCGAGGACCCACTTGTCGTAGCGGTCCGACGCCTCGGCGATCTCCGCGAGATAGCGAACGCGGTCGGGCGGAACGACGAAACGCTTCTCGGAGTCCGCGTCACGTGAGCTCTCGAGGTTCGACTTCGCCAGGGCGCCGGTCTTGTCGGCGATGGTCGCCATCAGCTTCCGGTAGAGCCGGTCGGTGCCCGGGTCGCCGAACTGCGACGCGATGGACCCGAAGATGGGCAGCTCTTCGTCCTTGGCCTCGAAGAGCTGATGGTTCCGCTTGTATTGCTTGCGGACGTCGCGGATCGCGTCGAGGGAGCCGCGCTTGTCGAACTTGTTGATGGCGATGACGTCGGCGAAGTCGAGCATGTCGATCTTCTCGAGCTGGGTCGCCGCGCCGTAGTCGGCGGTCATCACGTAGAGCGAGACGTCCGAGTGCTCGGTAATCTCGGTGTCGGACTGACCGATGCCGCTCGTCTCGAGGAGCACGAGATCGAAGCCCGCCGCCTTGCAGAGCTCGATCGCATCACCGACCTGAGCGCTGAGCGCGAGGTTCGCCTGCCGCGTCGCGAGCGAGCGCATGTAGACCCGCGGGTCGTCGATGCTGTTCATCCGGATGCGGTCGCCGAGGAGCGCGCCGCCGGTCTTCCGCTTCGAAGGGTCGACGCTGATGATGGCGACCCGCTCGTCGTCGAAGTCGCGCAGGAAGCGGCGGACCAGCTCGTCGACCAGCGACGACTTGCCGGCGCCGCCGGTACCCGTGATGCCGAGGACCGGCACCTTCGTCGAGCCCTTCTCTTCCTGCAGGGCGCGCGCGGCCGCGACGATGGCCTCCCGCTCGGCCGGGTGGGTCTCGACCAAGGTGATCAGCTGCGCGAGCGCCTTCTGCTGTGCCGCCCGGTCGTCACGCTTCGCGAGTGCAGCCAAGAGCGAGTCGTGGGGCGGCTCGCTGGCCGCGAAGTCGCAGCCCTCGAGGACCACGTCGATCATCCCCTGGAGACCCAGCTCGCGACCATCGTCGGGAGAGAAGAGGCGCGTGACGCCGTAGTCGTGGAGCTCGGCGATCTCGCTCGGGAGGATCGTGCCGCCCCCGCCGCCGAAGATCTTGGCGTTGGACCCGCGCTCCTTCAGCAAGTCGACCATGTACTTGAGGTACTCGACGTGGCCGCCCTGGTAGCTGGTGAGCGCGATGCCCTGAGCGTCCTCCTGGACGGCGCAGTCGACGATCTCCGCCACGGAGCGGTTGTGGCCCAGGTGAATCACCTCGGCGCCCGAGGCCTGGAGAATCCGCCGCATGATGTTGATCGCCGCGTCGTGACCATCGAAGAGCGATGCGGCGGTCACGATGCGAACGTGATGCGTCGGGGAGTAGCGCTTGTCGGAGTGCGGACCGCTCATGGTCCCCGATGTACTCGGGAGGCTCGTTCGCGCCAAGGAGGAGTGTGAGGGTGGCCTCGGCGATTTCGAGGCGCGGCCTTGCTCATCGGGGCCCTCCCAGCCATTACGGGCCCTCCGATGAACCTCGAAGCGCTCACCTCGATCCGCGACCTGGCGTGGCTCTACGCCGCCGGGCCGCTCCTCCTGATCGCGGCGCTGCTGCTCACGGCGCGCCTGAAGGCCCCTCAGTGGCGCCGGCTCCCCGATGCGTTTCGGGCGCTGCGTTCCCCTGGCAAGGAAGAGGGCACCGCGCCCGGGTTGGCGGCCGTGCTGGCGGCGGCGACCACTTTCGGCGCGGCGGGTGTCGTCGGCGCCGCGACGGCCGTGAGCCTCGGCGGGCCGGGCACCCTGCCCTACCTCTGGCTCTTCGGCATCCTCCTCGCGCCGATCTATTACGCCCAGACCCTCTTTGCGAAGACCGACGCTCCGGGCAAGAGCGACGCGACCGCCTCCGGCTCGGTCTCCCGCCGGCTGCTCCGGATGGGCGGAGGCTGGCGCGTCCTCGGCGGAGCCGTCCTGGTCGCGCTGCTCGCCGTCGCGTGCCTCTGGGGCGGTGCCGTCCAGGGCGCCGCCCTGATGGAAACGACCCAGGAGCTGCTCCCGGGCTCGACGCCCGTGCTCGTTGGCTCGGCGGCCGGCCTGGGTGTGTTGCTCGCGCTCTCGGAGGAGAAGACCGCCGGCCTCGTCGGTTGGCTGGCGCTGACGGGCCTCACGGTCCTGCTCGTCGCTGCCCTCTGGGGCATCGCCGCGGACCCCGGGCTCGCGTTCGGCGCCCTCGCGGACGCGTTTTCGGGCGCGCTCGAAGGCTCGCCGCAGGCCGGCGATTTCACCGGCGCTCTCGCGGGCGAGGTCGCGTTCGCCGCCACGCTCCACCTCTTGCCCTCGGCGGCGTCCGGCGTCGGTGTCGCCGGCAGTCTCGAGGCCATCTCCCGCGGTCGGGTCCGAATCCAGGCGGCCCTCTCGCTCCTGACCCCGCTGGTCTTCGCCGTGTTCGCGACCGTGTTGGTGATGGCCAGCGTCGGGACCGGGGCGTTCTCGACTCGAGTCCCGGGAGAGCGCAGCCTCCTCGACGCGCGCTTCTACACCGTGCCCGCGCGATCGGCGAGCGAGCGTGTCGACGAGGCCCGCCTCTACGACGGCTACGTCCGCATCCGGGACGGCCAGCCTCGGAACCCGAACCTGCTGGTGGGGAGCGAGCGCGGGATGATCTCGGAGCCTCGCTACGAGTACAACGGGCGCACCGCCGACATCGCGCTCCAGGTCCGCGAAGGCGCGGCGTTCCGGCTGATGCGGAACTCGGGCCCGGAGACCCTGGGCGACGTGGACGCCGCCAACCTCTGGCGGGCCAGCGTGACGGGGGAGATGATCCCCACGGGCGGGACGCTCTCGGTCGCCACCGCCCGGAGCGCCGGCGGTGACATGGCCGCGCGAATCCTATTGGCGGCGCTTCTGGCGCTGGCCGCGGTCGCGTTCGCAGGCTTCGGTCTGGGTGCCGGCCGGGCGCTCCCGGCCTCGGTCCCGACCGGAGCGAAGATGGCGGTGGCGCTCCTTCCCGGAGCGGGCGTGGCCATCGTGCTCACGGAGCTGCTGCCAGGCACCCCTTTGCTGGGGCAAATCGCCATGGCGGTGCTGGTGGCCCTGGTCGCCCTGGCCCTGATCCTCCGAAGCCCGGAGCTGGCCAAGCTGGACGCCGATCTCCAGAAGAAGGCCAAGAAGAAGTCGAAGAAGAAGGCCAAGGCCGACACCGACTGACCTGTCGGGAACGCGGGCAGGGACAGTCGACCGCCCAGCGGGGCCGTGTTAGGGAACCCCGCCGCCCGGGTCCCCGGGCCCAGGAGCAAGGATCAGATGAGCGAGCGCACGGTCGGAGTGATCGGGGGAAGCGGCCTCTACGAGATGGAGGGGCTCGAGGGCGTCGAGGAACACGAGGTCAGCACGACCTATGGCGAGCCCTCGGACAAAGTGGTCTCCGGCCGCATCGGGGAGACCCGCATGCTCTTCCTCCCGCGCCACGGGCGCGGCCATCGGTTCCCGCCCCATCAGATCAACTTCCGCGCGAACCTGCTGGCCCTCAAGCAGCTGGGTGCCGAGCAGGTGATCAGCGTCTCCGCCGTCGGCTCGATGAAAGAGAGCATCGCCCCCGGCGACATGGTCGTGGTCGACCAGTTCATCGACCGGACCCGCAACCGACCCAGCACCTACTTCGAGGATCTCGGCGTGGTCGCCCACGTGGAGCTCGCGGAACCGGTCGACGCGGCCCTGGCCAACGCGCTCTACGCCTCGGCCGTCGAGGTCGGTGCGACGGTGCACCGCGACGCCACCTACGTCTGCATCGAGGGTCCGCAGTTCTCGACCCGCGCGGAGTCGAACCTCTACCGGAGCTGGGGTGTCGACGTCATCGGCATGACCAACCTCCCCGAGGCGCGCCTCGCTCGGGAAGCCGAGCTCCCCTACGCGACCCTCGCGCTGGCGACCGACTACGACTGCTGGCATCAGGGCCACGAGAGCGTGACCGTGGAGGCCGTGCTCGAGGTCATGCGCAAGAACATCGCCACCGCGAAGGCCATCCTCCGCGCCGTGGCCACCCGCGTCCCCGATCCGTCGAAGTCGCCGGCCAGCAGCGCGATGGCGCACGCGGTGATGACCGCACCGGACCGCATCTCGGCGGAGGCGCGAGCCAAGCTCGAGCCCCTCATCGGACGATACCTCTGACTCTTCGCGGCCGATCCGGCCGTGCGAACGACCACCCGAGCCCCTCGATCCCCAATGACTGACATGCTCGTCGTCGGCTCTCTCGCCCTCGACACGATCCACAACGCCCAAGGAACCCACGAGCAGGTGCTCGGCGGCTCCGCCACTTTCGCCAGCCTGACCGGCGCCTTCTACACCGGGGTCAACCTGGTCGGCGTGGTCGGCACGGACTTCCCGGATTCGATCGTCCATCAGCTGCGCGAGCGCGGTGTGGACACCTCCGGGCTCGAGGTCGCCGAGGGAAAGACCTTCCACTGGGAGGGGCGCTACACCGACGACCTGACCTCGCGGGAGACCATCGCGACCGACCTCAACGTCTTCGCGGACTTCGACCCGAAGATCCCCGAGGCCTTCCGCGACACCCCGTACGTGATGCTCGGCAACATCGCGCCCGAGCTCCAGCTCTCGGTCCTCGATCAGATCCGTGCCCCCAAGCTCGTGATCGCCGACACGATGAACTTCTGGATCGACGGCGCGCTCGAGCCGCTGAAGAAGCTCCTGAAGCGCGTCGACGTGCTCGTCATCAACGAGGAAGAAGCGCGCCAGCTCTCGGGCCGGCACCACCTCATCCACGTGGCGGGTGAGCTGCTCGACATGGGCCCCTCCACCCTGATCATCAAGCAGGGCGAGTACGGCGCGTGGCTCTTCGCGGGCGAGGACGTCTTCAGCGCCCCCGCCTTCCTCCTCGAGGCGAAGGATCCGACGGGCGCTGGCGACTCGTTCGCTGGGGGCTTCCTCGGATACGTCGCGAGCAAGGACAGCACCGAGCCGGAGGTCCTCCGCAGCGCCGTGATTCACGGTTCGGCCCTCGCGTCGTTCTGCGTCGAAGGCGTCGGCCCCGCCCGCCTCCTCGAGCTGTCCAAGGACGAGGTCGCGGCCCGGGTGAACGAGTTCCAGCGACTGGTAGATTTCTCACACCCGTGACACCATGCGGGCCGCTTGGCGGGGTCCTCGGGTGTGCGGGGGTCTCGTGTGTGTAGGGGTTCACGGAAACCCAAAACGAGGATGAGGACTGGAATGAATCGAATTGGTTGGCTTGCGGTGAGTCTCGGACTCGCTGGACTGGCCCTGACGGGCTGTGGCGACGATGACGGCGACGACACCATGACCGGTGTGGACATGGGACCGGTCGTCTCCTGCGCCGACGACCCCTGCGCGGCGGACGAGCGCTGCTTCGACAGGCTCGACGACATGGACATGATCACCGGACACCGCTGTGTGGGTTGCCCGGCGGATGCGCCCAACCCGGAAGAGCAGATGCCGCCGTGCTGCTACCGCGTGTCGAACGAGGACCGGCAGGACATGCCGGAGTTCCGAGTGACGAACCTGCAGATCGACGAGCCGACCGGCAGCGCACTCACGAGTGGCGCCGTGCTCAACCTCCTGGCCCAGGGGGCCGAGCGCGAGACCTTCAACTGGCTCATGCAGGTCACCGTCAGCGGCACCGACGTGACGGTCCTGACCGGCTACGGCCAGTACAACGAGACCGCGGGCACCTACTCTTTCGTCGACGGCATCGCGCCGACCGACGGTGGTGGCGACCCCAACCGGTGGAACCCGATCATGATCGAGGGAACCCTCTCGGGTGAGACCTTCAGCGCCGACCCGGTCCCGGGCGCCTTCAGCGTGCCCATCTTCGACGAGGCCGGCGAGAACCTCGACACGGAGCTCCCGCTCACCAGCTTCGAGGTCGTCAGCGCGACTCTGTCCGCGAACCGCAGCTGCATCGGCGAGCGGGTCAACGACCGCGCAGCGTTCAACAACTACGAGACCGGCGGGCAGGTCGTGACCTTCGTGACCGTCGATGACGCCATCGCCACGCCGGTCATGCAGCTCGGCACGACCATCTGTAACCTCATCAGCGGCAGCGACTGCGAGACGGACGCGACCGGTGACTGGCGCTTCCCGCCGGACGGGCTCTGCACCGACGGCACCTGCGCGGCCTGCGACTTCTCGGCGACGGGCGACTGCAACGCCTGGCGCATCGTCGGCGGCTTCGCCGCCGCTGGCGTCGAGATCGAGTGAGCTGGGGCGCCCCGTCGGGGCCCCACTTCGAACGAAGCCCGCTCTTCGGAGCGGGCTTCGCCCGTTAAGGCCCCTCGAACCGCCCTGCGTTCGCTCTGACGGACCTGTCATTCGCTGCGATCCGCGCCACCGAGGTTGTCGGAGGCCCCGACCGAACGGTAGGCTGTGCGCACCTAAACGAGCTTGGGTGTGTAGAGAAAGGGTGTGTGATGTCGGAGCTTTCGGGTTTTCGGGGGCGTTCGTCCTGCGACGAGGCGACGTGCAACGAGTGTAAGCCGGCGGAATCGCACAGCTTCATGGGCTACAGCGCCCAGAGCTGGACGACGAGTCTGCTGAGGAGCCTCCAGTGGTCGCTGGTGGCTTTCTTCCTGGTCGCCTGCGGCGGCGGGGGCTGTGGCGGCTGTGAGGAGTGTGGCGTCTCGCCGATTCCGGGCGGCTTCCCAATCGAAGAACGCGTGTCCAACTCGGCTCAGGTTCGCCTGACCTCGAGCGGCATCGACTTCATCGAGGCCAACTCGAACGACCTGGTCAGCCTGCTCCTCCCGGACGGGCTGCAGTTCGACATCCCGCGGACGGAGACGAGCGCGGATCTGACGATCTGCGAGCCGGACATCATCGTCTGCCCGGACAACGACTGCGCCATCAACGGGGAGATCGAGGAGCTCATCCTGGATCCGAACGAGCCGAACCAGCTGCTGGCGACGGTTCGGGTGCGGCTGCAGACCTTCCGCTGCGATGCCTCCGGCGACTGCTCGCTCGGCGCCCTGCCCATTCGACTGGAGCACTGGGCCTGCGGCGGCGGCGTGCTCGCCACCATCGACACCACCCCGGGTAGCCGGCCGGACATCGGCATCACGGCCACCATCAACTTCGAGACCGAGACCGAGCTGGCCCGCAACGGCTACACCCGATTGGTCGTCACCGACGCCCAGCTGGAAGAGGGACGGTCGCTCGAGGACGAGGACATCGACATCGAGGGTGACGGAGGCATCGTCGGCTTCCTCGCCGGCTTCCTGAGCGGCCTCATCGTCGACCAGGTCGAGGGTCAGGTCGGCGACCTGCTCCAGGGCGCCCTGGACGATCAGCTCTGCACCACGACCACGGAGTACGGCTGCCCGACCGGCACTTGCTCGGACGACCCGGCGGACCCGGGCTCCACCTGCCGCTTCGGCGCGGCGGACGGTTCCGGCACCTGTACCGCCGGTGGCCGCTGCGTGCCGCTCCTGCTCGGCACCGACGGCGAGGGTGACCTCGGCGCGGCGTTCCTCGGTGGCATCTCGCCGGGCACCCATGCGCCCGGTCAGTTCTTGCTGGCCTCGGGCGGTGACGGTGAGGCGGTCAACGACGGCATGAGCCTCTTCATGTACGGCGGCTTCATCGGCACCAACGCCGACTTCTCGGTGACACCGGCGCACAACCCGTGCGTCCCGGCCATCGACCCGCCGCCGCTGCCGACCATCCCGCGCGTGAACACCTTCCGCGGCAACTCGGCACCGGGGCTGGCGGAGGATCCACACCTCGGGATCGGCCTGGCAGAGTCGTTCCTCGACCACGCCGGCTACGGCATGTACGACGCCGGCCTGCTCTGCATCGGCGCCGGCACCAACTTGGCGCAGGAGCTCTCGACCGGCCTCTTCTCGCTGGTCGTCCAGAGCCTCGGTCGCCTGGTCTTCCCGGAGGACGCGGCGCCGCTCGGCATCGCGCTGCGACCGCAGACGCCGCCCGACTTCACCATCGGCGCAGGCACCGAGGACGACCCCATCCTGCAGATCGCGCTCGACCAGATGCAGATGGACTTCTACGTCTACAGCTCGGAGCGCTTCATCCGCTTCATGACCTATGAGGCCGACCTTCGAATCGGCATCAACCTCCGCGCGGAGGCGGGTCAGCTGGTTCCGGAGATCGTGGAGCTGGCGCCCGCCGAGGGCACCGGCCGCGTCTTCAACACCGACGACCTGCTGCGTGAGGATCCGGAGACCCTGGCGACCTCGATGGGCCTCGTGCTCGAGACCGCCATCGGTATGTTCGCGGGCGGCATCGGTGCCATCGACCTCCCGGACATCATGGGCCTGCAGCTGCAGATTCCGGACGGCGGGATCCAGGGCATCACCGACGACGGCGAGGCCTTCCTCTCCATCTTCGCGAACCTGGCCGTCGCGCCCTCGCCCTACACCACGAAGCTCGACACCCGGATGCAGATCGTGAACGCCGAGATCGACCCGACCTCGCTCGCGCTCGACACCCTGGGTCAGGGCGAGATGCCGCGCGTGACCCTGCAGGTCGAGGCGCTCGACGTGCCGCTCGAGACCGAGGTCGAGTACAGCGTGCGCGTGGATGGCATGCCCTGGTCGCGCTGGACCACGGACACGGAGATCGTCCTCGACGACGAGACCGCCCTGCTCTTCCAGGCCAAGCACACCATCGAGGCGCGCGCCCGCATCGCGGGTGAGCCCGGCTCGGTGGACGAGAGCCCGGCCTTCCAGGAGCTCATCGTCGACATCCTGCCGCCGGAGGCCGAGCTCGAGAGCGCGGCGGACGGGGGCACCACCGTGGTGGCCTGGGACGTCGTGACGAAGAACGAGGATCTACTGGTTCGCTATCGCGCCATCGGCGCCGAGGAGTGGAGCGAGTGGACCCGCCAGGGCGACCTGGGGACGCTCCCGGTCGGTGAGCTCGAGGTCGAGGTGAAGGACGAGGCCGGCAACGTCGGCAGCGCGTCTTCGTCGCTGATCCGCGGGCGCCCGAACCCGGCCGGTGGTGGTTGCGACTGCGCGGTCGAGGGCCAGGGGTCCTCCAAGGCGCCCTTCACCGCACTGCTCCTGCTCGCCGTCTTCGTCATCTGGCGGCGGCGTCACGGGGGCGTGCGGCCGGCACGGAAGGAGGCGCGCGGTCCTCGTGGCCGTACGTTTCTCTTCCTGAACTTCCTGCTGCCGCTCGCGCTCGCGCTCGGCGGCTGTGACTGCGGTGGGGGTGGCGACGACACCACGACCACTGGCGACATGATGATGCCCAACGAGGACATGGGTCCGCGGCCTCCGCTCGATCCGGGTCTGTTGGCCACGCACCTCGACATGGCGTCGCAGGACGACGGAAGCCTGGTGTTGGCGGGGTACAGCCCCGGTAACCCGCCTCGGACGCGCTATGGCGACCTGGTCGTCGGCGTGTGGGATTCGGCGGCCGAGGTCGTCGACTGGGAGATCGTGGATGGCGCGCCTGATGGTCCGGTGACCAACGAGCCCGGCTGGCGTGACGGTGTCTCGGCGCCCGGCGACGACGTCGGACGCTGGGCCTCGATCATCGTGGCGGGCGGTCAGGTGCACGTCGCCTACTACGACCAGACCAATGGCGCGCTGAAGTTCGCCAGCGGCAACCCCGGCGGCAGCTGGGCGATCCACACCGTCGACGAAGACGGAAACGCGGGGCGCTATGCGTCGCTCATCGAGACGTCGAGTGGCGTCGCCGTCGCGTACATGGCGGTGATCGACGCGAGTGAGACCCCGGGTCAGCCGACGGGCGTCGTTCGGGTGGCGACCGCGAGCGGTGTGCCGGCCGCGGCCGGCGATTGGACCGTGGGTGAGGTGCTCTCGAAGGCCATCCCGTGTCGCTTCGAGCTCTGCCCGGATGGGGCGGCTTGTGTGGAGACGGGAATGTGCATGGCGGAGACCAGCGACTGCGGTGAGTGCGGGTCCGACGAGGCGTGCGTGGGCGGTAGCTGCCAGGCCATCTTCACCGAGGACTGGGTCCAGGCCCATCCGGAGGCGGTCGGTCTCTACGCATCGCTGGCCGAGAGCAGCACCGGGCTGGCGCTCGTCTGGTACGACCGCACGGAGGGCAACATCTGGGGCTCCGCCGAGAGCGGCGGCACCTGGGGCGAGCCCTTCCTCATCGATGGCTACGGCGTCGGGGACAGCTTCATCGGCGACTCCGGCATCGGCGCGAGCCTCGCCGTGGACGCCTCGGACGTCTGGCACGTGACCTACGTGGACGGCGCCGAGGAGAACCTGCGCTACGCGCGAATCGAAGGTGGCACGGTGGAGGCGGAGATCGTCGACAACGGCACCACCGACGGAACCACCATGCACGACGACGGTCGCCACCTCATCGGTGACGACAGCGCCGTGGTCGTCACCGACGGCGGTGAGGTCCGCGTCGCCTATCAGGACGCCACGGCGGGTCGGGCGATGTTCGCGCGGCGCGGTGGGGATGGCAGCTGGACGCTGTCCATCGCCGACGAGGGCGACTTCTCGGGCTTCTTCACCGACCAGGTGTTGGTCGGTGGCACGTCGTTCGTCGCCACCTGGTGGCGGAACGACTCGGAGGCCGACCGAGGCAACGGAGTCCGGGTCGTCAGCATCGACTGACGTCACGCGGCCCCCAGCGAACGAAGCCCCGGCGACCCCGCCGGGGCTTCACACCTTTAACCGCACCCGGGTCACGCCCCGCCGGCCCCAAAACGAACGAAGCCCCGGCGACCCCGCCGGGGCTTCACACCTTTAACCGCACCTGGGTCAGGCAGCCTTGGTCGCCGGCGCCTCGTCCACGAAGCGGCGCCGCTCCGCCCCGACCATATCCAGGAGCTCCTTCTGCTCAACCAGACCGGCGTCGAGCAGCGCCCGCATGTAGCCATCCGCGTAGCCGTGAGCTCGGGCGAGCTTCGCGTAGGCAGCGCCATCGAAGCGCGCACGAAGCACGTCGCGCAACAAGGTCTTCAAAGTATCCATCAGCTGGTCGCGGTGATCCATCGGTCCTCCCGGTTCGACGTCCACGCCCGGACGCCGGTGTTAGAGGTGGAATGGCTCATCCGGTCCGGTGGGGTCAAAAAACCGACGTGCTATGAGCCAGCTCGCGATGCACCCTTGAATCTCAGCCGGGGTGGCGGAACTGGCATACGCAGGCGACTTAAAATCGCTCGTGCTTCGGCACATGCGGGTTCGAACCCCGCCCCCGGCACCA
>CAYXAP010000054.1:0-64198 GCA_964462035.1 uncultured Sandaracinus sp. | reverse complement strand
CTAGCCATGGCGGTGAGCACACCTGCCGATGCGCAGCGGCGGGTGGCGGAGCTGAGCTACACGCCGACGGCGCGGGCTCAGATCGCGATCTGGGTAGAGACGGGTGAAGGGACCTTTCTGCGGACGTTCCGGTTGACCGAAGCGACGGCTCGGCGAGGCATCGGCAACCGGCCAGGGGCGACGCAGATGGACAGCGGGTACCACTGGCCGTACGGCCGGCGCGAAGGGGTGCTGCCGATCTGGGGACACCGCCGCCTCGAGCAGGAAGGCGCCGAACCCTTCCGGCGCGTGATCTTCCAGGATCGCTCGAGCGAAGGGTACGCATCCCAGACGTCGCAGGACGACAGCCCCGACGACTACTACTGCCTGTCCTTCAACGAGAGCTTCTCCAGCAAGGAGACCCTCGACTCCATCGACCCGACCGTCGATGCGATGGCGTGCCCCACCCTCTTCAACAGCGACAAGGGCCGCTACGTCGACGAAGACGACGTACGCAATGGCTACGCCGAGCCCTTCGCCATCGTCGCGTCGTTCGAAGGCGGCGACCTCGAGATGGCGCACACCATGCGCCCCCTCGGCCTCCACTCGCTCTACCCTGCGCGCCGCGACCTCGAGTCCTTCGGGCGCGACGACCACCCGGACGCGCGGCTCTTCCTCGAAGAGACCCGCGCGGCGATGCCCGAGATCGACGCGGTCTCGATGGCCACGCCCCCCGCCGAGATGCCCCAGACGCTCCAGTTCTCGTTCCCCGCCGAGTGGCCCGATGGCGACTACGTGATGTTCATCGAGGTCAACGTCGAAGGAGACCACCATGGAGCCCATTGGGGACCGGAGCGGCTGCCGAGCCCCGCGAGCTTCCCGGAAGCCCTGACCCACTGGGACGCCTGGGCCGGCGACCGCGCCGGCGACTACGGCTATCCCTACCGAGGCCAGCCGACGATCCTCTACGCGGTCCCGTTCCAGCTCGACGCCTCCGGCGGCGTCTTCACGGCCGCCGACCCCACCGGCTACGGCGAGATCCACGGTCTCGATGGCGACGTCCGCCCGCTCGACTCGACCATCGCGAACGACCCCGACGGTCAGCCGGGCAGCGGCGCCGACCGCTTGATGATGCGCAGCGACGGAACCCGTGCGTCGCTGCAGGTAGTGCCCACGAACGTGTGCAGCGCGCCGACGCCGCCAGACATCTGCTTCAGCGACTGCACGACGGACGACATGTGCGGCTTCGGCTTCATCTGCCACGCCATGGGCTGCCTCGATCGCTGCAACGACGCCGCGGAGTCGCCGCCCGCCATGCCCGGCGAGCTCACGGCGACGCTCGACGCCGAGCGCTCCTGGGAGTTCGTCGAGCTCAGCTTCTCGGCTCCCGCGAGCGAGCGCGAGGTCTTCCAGTACCAAGTGCGCGTGGCGACGACCCCTTACGACCCGACCACGCCCTTCGAGGTATGGGGCGTCGAGGCGAAGATCGCAGCCGCCGTCGAGGAGGCGCTCGTGCTCGATCCGACCATCCCGGCGGGCGAGCCGGTCACCGGAGAGCTCGGCCACCTGGAGCCGGAGGCGACCTACTACATCGGCGTCCGCGCCGTGGCCGAGTGCCAGTGGGCAGGTCCGGTGGCGATGGTCGAGATCGAGACCACCGCCGTCGAGTTCGCCACCGTCTCGCCCTGCTTCGTGGCCACCGCGACCTACGGCACGCCGATGGCCGAAGAGATCGGCGTGCTCCGCCGCTTCCGCGACCGATACCTGATGAACAACGGCCCCGGTCGTGCGTTGGTCGACGCCTACTACGAGCTCGGACCCGACGCGGCCGCCGAGATCCGAGAGGACGCCACGCTGCGCGCCGTCAGCCGAGGGCTCCTCACGCCGGTCGTCGCGTTCGCCGACTGGCTGCTCGGCGACTGAGCGCGCCGCTCACATCATCAGGAGCGCGAGCGCGATCCCCGCGGGCAGTGACTGCAGGAAGAGGATGGTGATCTTCGCCGTCGCCGCCCCCACGAGACCCATCGCGATGATGAAGACGTGGAGCACGACCAGGATGTCCGGGGCACCGACGACTGCGGCGTAGATGAGCGAAGCCGCCAGAGCCAGGTTGTAGGCCCCCTGGTTGAGCGCGAGCACCTTGGTGGTCTCGGCGTCTTCCTTGGTCTGCCCGAAGATCTTTCGGACCTTCGGCGTGGTCCAGAGCACGGACTCGAGCATGAAGAAGGCGATGTGCAGGGCAGCGACCACGTAGGTCGCGACGAGGGCTCCCATGCTCATGAGCGGCTCCGATCGAACGTGTCAGTCATGCGGGCCCGAGACTCGCATGCTTTGCGCCCGCAAACACCTCTCAGTCGTCGTCGGACTCGCCGCTGTCCATCGGCGCGGCGATCTCTGGGCGCTCGTTCGTTCCGCGAGCCGTCGCACCCACCCCGTTCCACTCCACCTGGACCATCCCGAGCGTCACGATGGTGACGACCAAGGCGATCATCCGAGCGGCCCAGCGGCGGAGGGTGCTGATCACCGCCCCATGATGAGTCCGTTCCACACGAGCCGCAATTGTCTCCAATCGAGGAAGGAGGTCCCACGCCCCGCGTAGAGTGGCATGCTCCCGCGACGCAGATGGCACTCCGATGAACACCGAAGGGCAGGAGCTGGTCGAGACCCTGGCGCGCATCGAGGCGGCGCTCGACGCGCTCGTGACGCGCGGACTTCGGGCGGTGGGGCCCGACGATCGGACGGCCCTGGAGTCGTACGAGGCCGAGATCCGCGCCATGGGGGCGACGCGTCTGGCGGACGCGCTGGCCGAGCTGCTGACGGCCGTGCGCGAGGGCGACCGGGCGGGGTCGGTGGTGCTGCTGCGGACGCAGGTGCGGCTGCGGCTGCTCGAGCGGCTGTTGACGCTCCGATTGGTGGAAGCGGAGCTGCGGGCAGTCGCGGAGCCGGCCGAGCTGGAAGCCAGCCCCACGGCGAAGGCGCCGCCGCTGCCGACCGAAGACGCGGCCTTCCTCGGCCGCCTCGCCGAAGCGATCGAGACGCTGCTGCAGTCGGGTCTCTCGGCGGCCTCGAAGGCGAGCGTCGACGCGCTGAAGGTCTCCTTCGAAGAGGCCTCCCGCCGCCGACTGCTGCGGCTCGGCTCCACGCTGCGGATCGCCTCCGAGGAGGTCGCGCGCTTCACGCGGCAGGACGCGAGCTTCTCGCCGGACCGACTCAGCTTCTTCCTGGGGCGCGCGTGGGTGCTCGCCCGAGGCATGGAGGCCGCCCTCGCCGACCAAGACGCGGACGGCTGGGCGCGGCTCACTAGCGGACCCGAGACGGTGCCGATGAAGGAGCTGGCGATCGTGGTGGTCGGCGTGTTCAAGCGCCACGTGCCGGGCGCCTTCG
This sequence comes from uncultured Sandaracinus sp., assembly GCA_964462035.1. Classification (GTDB taxonomy): domain Bacteria; phylum Myxococcota_A; class Polyangia; order Polyangiales; family Houyiibacteriaceae; genus UBA1660. The sequence goes on along the minus strand of CAYXAP010000054.1, from coordinate 60,835 downwards.
CGGCCTTCGAGCTGCGCTGCCGGGTGACCGAGGACACCGAGCCGCTGAAGCGCGGCGACGCGATCTCCTGGTCCTTCGTGTTCCCGCTCCGCGAGGACCAGAAGGTCCCGCCCGAAGCCATGCTCATGCTCGAGCAGAAGCAGAAGTTCCGCCCGAACGAGCTGCTCGAGGGCAAGGTCGTGCGCGTCGGCGCGCAGGTCGCGATCAGCCAAGGCGACCCGCGCCGGCTGATGCTCGGGCCCAAGGCCACGGTGACGATCGAAGAGCCCTTCACCGAGTGGCTCGAGCTCACCCGCTGGGATCCGGGCGCGACCCTCGCGAAGGTCGCGGACCACCAGCCCGACCCACTCTCGCTGCCCATCGAGCTGCAGGACGAGGCGATGCTCCTCCGCTGGTCGATGGGCGAGCTGAGCGAGGGCGAGAAGCACACCACGGCCACGCTGCAGGTCCAGCTCGACGACGCGGAGGTGCCGCTGACCTTCGAGCTGCGAGCGCCCATCGGCGACAGCGGCTCGCCGCTGCGCAAGGCGCTCGACGAAGCGCGCAAGCAGGACCCGCGCCCTCCCCTCTTCGGCTTCGTGCACTTCGAGCACGGCAAGCTCGTGCTCGAACCGCTGAGCCTGCTGGGCGACGAGCGGCCGACGATGATCGCGCTCGACCCGAAGAACGTGGACAAGGCCGCGCTGGTACGCGCGATGACCTTCGACTGAGACTCCGACCACCATCAAAGGAACGACCGTGGCGACCAAGAAGAAGAAGGCGGACGAAGAAGAGTCGGTGCTGCGCGCGCCGGCCGAGATCGAGTTCGGCAAGCAGATCGAAGCCTTGGCGGCGAACGACTCGGACGCGGCGCCGCCGAGCTGGAAGCTCAGCCCGCGCGCGGTGCTCCGCTACGTCACCGGCGGCGAGACGCTCCCGCTGAAGGTGGGCAAGAAGACCGAGCAGATCGCCATCACTCGGAAGTTCTTCGGTGACGATGGGCTGGTCGAGCGGGCCATCGTGACCCTCGCCTCGGAGCGCGCATTGCTGCTGGTCGGCGAGCCCGGCACCGGCAAGAGCTGGCTGAGCGAGCACCTCGCCGCCGCGATCGCCGGCGACAGCACGCTGGTCATCCAGGGCACCGCCGGCACCACCGAGGACCAGATCAAGTACTCGTGGAACGTCGCCCGGGTCATCGCCGAGGGGCCGACCCCCGAGAACATGATCCCGAGCCCGACGATGGTCGCCATGAAGCGCGGCGGCCTGCTCCGCTTCGAGGAGATCACCCGCTGCGTCCCCGACGTGCAGGACGCGCTGGTCTCCATCCTCAGCGACAAGGCCATCGCGATCCCGGAGCTGCCCGGCGCCAACCGTGTCGAGGCGCGCCCCGGCTTCAACGTCATCGCCACCGCCAACAGCCGCGACCAGGGCGTCAACGATCTCAGCGCCGCGCTCAAGCGCCGCTTCAACTACGTCCACATCCCGATCGTCGGCGACAAGAAGACCGAGATGGCCATCGTCGAGCAGCGCTCGAAGGAGCTGCTCGAGCGCTACGCGATCCCTGCCACGGTCGAGACGCCGATCATCGATCTGCTCACCACCGTCTTCCGCGAGATCCGCGCGGGCAAGACCGCCGACGGGGTCAGCATCAAGTCGCCCTCGACGACACTCTCCACGGCCGAGGCGATCGGGGTCGCGCTGGACGCCGCGCTCCACGCGCGCTTCTTCGGCGACGGCAAGGTCGGCCCCGAGTCGATCGCGCGCCAGCTCGTCGGCTCGGTCGTGAAGGAGGACCTCGGCGACCTGAAGATCCTCAAGGAGTACATCGCGCTCGTCGCTCGCAAGCGTGGCAAGGGCGACAAGGCCTGGAAGGCCTTCAGCGACGAGGCCGACAAGGCGCTCCGGTAGAGCCCTGACCAGCAACCGGCGTGGGCGCTTCGCGCCCTGAGCACGCCCCCTGGCGCCATCCACTCACGCTCGAAGATACTCCAGCATCTCCTCGGTTCGCGGACGCACCATGGCACATACCCAGACCACGAAATCACCTCACGCCGATTCCTGGTCAGGGCTGTCGTGAGCACCGAGGAGACAGCGGAGCGCTCGATCGCGGAGGCGCTCACCGACGACGCCGAAGCCATCCGCGCCCAGGTCGACGCGGTGCTGAGCGAGGACCTCCATTGGTTCCCCGTCCGCCATCACTCGCCCACGGTCGCCCACGCCGTGCGCGACACCATCCGTGCACGAACGCCCGAGCTGCTCTTCCTCGAAGCACCGGCCGAAGCGCAGCACCTGGTGCCGCATCTCGCCGACAGCGGGACCAAGCCACCGGTCGCCATCTACTCGAGCTTCCGTGACGACGACGACGTGCTCGGGCTCCGCGACCCGGAGGACGAGCGCGCGGAGCCGACGCGCATCCCGAGCTGGTACCCGATGACGCATTACTCGCCGGAGCTCGTGGCGATCCGCGAGACCCTTCGCGCCGGTGGCGAGGTCGTCTTCATGGACCTGCCGCACTGGGCGACGATGGCCCGCCGCGAAGGCGCCATCCAGGAGCCGGCGAGCGGTCGCGCGGTCCCCGGGCGGTCCGCGCTCCACGAGCTCGTCGGCTCCCGCGAGCTCTCGGAACGGATGAGCCGCACGGCCGGTCACCGCACCTGGGACGAGACCTGGGACACCCTCTTCGAGCAGCAGCGCCGCGAGAGCCGAGACGCCATCGAGGCCTACCGCCGCGCCATCGCGGTCTACTGCGCCGCCATTCGCGCGAGCACGCCGCCGGAAGCCCTCGAGCTCGATGGGACGCTCCCCCGCGAGCGCCACATGATGGCGACCATCGAGCGCGAGCTCGCGGAGCGCTCCGTCGACCCCGGCGACGCGATGGTGGTCTGCGGTGGCTTCCACCTCTTCCTCGACCGGAGCGATACGAACATACCGACCATCCCGGAAGGCACGGTCCACACGACCCTCGTTCCCCACTCCTACCCGCGACTCGGTCAGCTCTCGGGCTACGCCGCCGGCAACCGTGCGCCGGCGTGGTATCGCCGCCTCTTCGAAGGCAAGGACCCCGAGTCGATCCTCCTCGAGCACGTCGTCGCCATCCTCGGCCGCGCGCGCCGCAAGGGCATGCGCCTCGCCGCCGCCGACACGCTGGCGGTCGTTCATCACGCGCACCTGCTCGCGCAGCTCCGCGGCCGGCGCGTGCCCGTGCTCGATGACATCCACGACGCCATCGTCACCTGCTGTTGCAAGGGCGACCCGGAACTCGAGGGCGACCGCCTCTTCGAGGCGATGCGCCACGCGGGCACCGGGACCCGTGTCGGCCAGGTCGCCGCTGGCGTGGGTCGGCTCCCACTCGTCCGCGACTTCCGCAGCGAGCTCGAGCGGCTGGAGCTCAGCGAGCTCGTCGAGCACGACGAGGTGCTGAAGGTCGACCTCGACGTGCGCGAGCCGGCCGACGCGGAGCGCTCGGCGCTGCTCCACCGGCTCCGCCACCTCGGCGCGCCCATCGGTCACCTCCGCGAGAAGGCCGGCTTCGGTCAGACGCTCTTCCAGGAGAGGTGGCGCCTGCGCTGGACCCCCGAGCTCGAGCCGGCGCTGGTGGAGAAGAGCCTGCTCGGAGACACCGTCGAGGCCGCGGCGACCGTGCAGACCCGGGAAGCGCTCGACCGACTCGGTCACGACGCTGGTGGCGTGGCCCGTCAGCTCCTCGACGCCGTCCGGATGGCGCTCCCCACCCTCTTCCGCGACGCCGAGACCCAGCTCGGCGAGGCCATCGACCACGACGAGCGCTTCGCATCGCTGGTCGACGCCTTCGTCGCGCTCGGCCACCTCGGTCGGCGTGCGAGCTACCGCGAAGGGTCCGATGCTTCCCTCGACGTACTCCGCGAGCGGGCCTACGCGCGGGCGAGCTTCGCCATCGCGGGAACGGTGGCGCTGCCCGACGAAGAACAGCCGGCGGCGATCGAAGGGCTCAAAGCGCTGGCCGACGCGATCCTGCAGGAGGACGCGCTCGACGCCGACCTCTTCGTCACCAACGTTCGCACCGCCGCCGACACCACTCCGTCGGCGTATCTGCGTGGCGCTTATCTCGGGATCCTCGCCGAGGTGCGCCAGCTCCCGATCGACGACGTCGCCGCCGCCCTCGCCGCCCACGCGCACGGACCGGCGGAGGTGCAGATCGAGGCGGGCGACTTCCTCGGCGGCGTGCTCGCCGTCTCGCGCGCGACGCTCATGGTCGGCGCGCGCGCGCTGGTGGCCGCGGTCGACGAGGTGCTGCGCGCGGTGCAGCGCGAGACCTTCCTGACGATGGCGCCACGGATGCGCGCCGCGATCGAGGAGCTCCGCGAGACCCAGAAGAACCTCCTCGCCGACGAAGTCGGGCGCCTCTACGGCGCGAGCGGCGACGACATCCGCGAGGAGCTGAGCCTGTCGACCGAGGCCGCCGCGCTGCTCAGCGAGCTGGACGCGGAGGCGGGTCGCATCATGGACGCCTGGCACCTCGGGAGGCCCCGATGAGCGACGACGCACTCGCGCGATGGCGCGTCCTCCTCGGGCGGCGCGAGCAGATCGAAGGCGGCGAGCGCGACGCGCAGCTCGAGCAGGCGGCGCAACTCCTCGACGAGCTCTACGGCGGCAGCGGCGGCGGCGACGACCCAGCGCAGGACCGCCGCGGCGGGCTCGGCGAGGGCCACGCGCTGAACGTGCCCAAGTGGGTCGACGACGTCGGCGAGCTCTTTCCGCGCGCGGCCAAGGAGGTGCTCGAGCGCGAGCTGATCCGCAAGCGCGGCATCGCCGAGCTCCTCGAGCGCCCCGACATCCTCGAGCGGGTCGAGCCGAGCATGGAGTTGGTCAAGACCCTGCTCACCCACCGCGAGCTGATGAACGAGAAGACCCGCGTGCTGGCGCGGAAGATCATCGACCAGGTCGTGCGCGAGCTGAAGGAGAAGCTGAAGGTCAACGTGGAGCCGGCGATCACCGGCGCCATCCGCCGCGACCGGCACTCGCCGCGGAAGGTCCCGAAGAACCTCGACGTGAAGACCACCGTGCGGAAGAACCTCCAGCACTGGGACGGCGACCGGAAGCAGCTGCTGGTGGACCGGCTCTTCTTCTACGCCGCCGAGCGAAATACCCGGCCGTGGCACGTCATCGTCGCCGTCGACCAGTCGGGCTCGATGCTGGGCTCGGCCATCTTCAGCGCGGTGATGGCCTCCATCTTCGCCGAGTTGCCCGCGGTGAAGACCAGCCTCTTCCTCTTCGACACCGAGATCGCCGATCTCAGCGATCAGGTCGGCCAGCCGGTCGACGTGCTCCTCCAGATCCAGCTCGGTGGTGGCACCCACATCGCCAAGGCCGTGCGCTACGCGGGGCAGCTCGTGCGCGAGCCGGCGAAGACCATCGTCGTGCTGATCACGGACTTCTACGAGGGCGGACCGGAGGCGGATCTGATCCGCGAGGTGAAGTACCTCGCCGAGAGCGGCGTGCGCATGGTCGGGCTCGGTGCGCTCGGCTACGACGCGCGCCCCGAGTACTGCAAGGGCACGGCGAAGAAGTGCCGCAAGGTCGGGATGGACATCCTGGTCTGCACGCCCGAGAAGCTCGCCGAGTCGATGGCGAAGATCATCCGCGGTTGACCGCGATCGGCGTCGGTCTAGGGTCTCTCGGCCGTGACCAAAGCATCGTCGCAATGGATGAAGAAGGGCCTGGGCCCGACCGCGCTCTTGTCGCTAGTGGCACTCTTGGGATGTGCACCGAAGCTCGTGGTGACCGGAGTCGCCGTCTACGAAGAGCATTGGTTCGCGACGGTCGATAGCCTCCGGGAACGCGCCAGCCAGGACCTGGGTTGCCCGGCGGACCAGCTCGAGTGGAGCCTCTTCTCCCGGCATGGACAGCTCCCGAGGGAGGTCGGAGTAAACGGCTGCGGGAGAGAAGTCACCTACGTTGGCTCCTACCAGGCAGGCTGGGTCGACCAGTCCGTACTGCTCGCCGGCACCGCAGGTGCCATGTCGTCAGAGGTGATCGTGGTCGATGGAATCGAGATCTACGCGAGAATCTGGGCCGACACCCTGGCTGCAGTGCTGCCCATGGCGGAGCGAGACCTCCAGTGCCCACCGGCGCAGATCCGCGTGAGCCTCCAACGAAAGGTCGTCCGTGAGCCCATCGACGTCGTGGCGACCGGGTGCGGTCGCTCGTTGCTCTACATTCGACGGACGGTCGGAAACAACATGCTCGGTCACTGGCAGGCCAGAGGCGTGCCCACGGCTGCCGGAACCGGGAGCTCGGGTCCGGCGCCGGCTCCAGCCGCCCCGATCGCTCCACGCTGAAAGGGTTGACCACGTGCGCGAGCGCGAGGACGGTCCTTTCCATGAGCGAACGTTGGCGAGCGGGCAGCAGCGCCCGGTGGGAGTCGATCGTCGGGTACTCACGAGTCGTGCGCGTGGGGGCACAGGTCACCGTGACCGGAACCATCGCGCTCGACGACGATGGAAAGCCCGTGAAGGGCGGCGCCGCGATGCAGACGCGGCGCGTGTTGCTCCTCCTCGAACGCGCACTGCGGCGAGTCGGCGCGGCGCCCGAAGACGTGGTGCGGACCCGAATCTTCGTGACCGACATCGCGAACGATTGGGAGGCCGTCGGCCGCGCGCACGGCGAGGTCTTCGGCTCCGTGCGACCGGCGACCACGATGGTCGAGGTGGCGGCGCTCATCGAGCCCTGGGCGAAGGTGGAGATCGAAGTCGACGCGCTGATCGGCGGCTCGCCGGTGCGCGAAGCCCCCGAGGTCGCGATCCACCGAGGCGAGCCTCCGGCGCTCGGTCCGTTGCTCCAGGCCGCCAGCCTTCCACCCGCGGACCCGGGGGGTCAGGTCTGGGTCGCGAAGGACTTGCAGGGAGCGGTGCTGGGGGGCGTATCCCTGGTGTGGGTCGATGGGGAGGTCCTGGTTCGCTCGGTCGTGGTGGCCGACGCTCGCCGGCGCAGCGGCATCGGAGCTCTCCTGGTGGACGCAGCCCTGCTTCGTGCTCGAGCAGCAGGGGCCAGCCGTGCCCACTTGGCCACGGAAACCGCCGAGCGCTTCTTCGCTGCTCTCGGATTCACCACCGTGGCCGCCCTCCCCGAGCCACTCGCCACGCGCCTACCGGAGACCTGCAAAAGCGCGGTCTGCATGAGCCGCGCACTGTAGGGCGATCGGGGTGGTCATGGCGACACACCTGGGAAGCGATTCGTGACAAAGCTGTCGTAAGATGGCAGGCTCGGCCGTTCATGCGCTCCGTTCGAAATCACGCCACGTCTCGCCCTGACCGCTCGGTATGAGCGAGGATTCCAACAACGGGCTCGAGATCGAGCGTTCGCGCAAGATGGCGCGGCGGGCCCTGGTTCATGGTCGGACTCTGATCTTGATGGACGTCGAGGCCGACCACCTCGACGACGTGCTCGACGCCGTCGGCGAAGAGCTCGCGAAGGATCCCACCACCGGCTACCGCGACTCGGTTCGCGAGAGCCTGCGACGCCACGGCGACTCGGGCCCCGAGGTGCTCGACGGCGGCGTGGCGATCATCCATGACTCGGTCCCCGCGACCGACGGCCTCCCCGTGAACGTCGACGTGCTCGTGCGGGTGACCGAGCCGCTCGCGCTGCGTGACGAGGAGGGCGAAGCCGTCCGGTTCGTCTGGGTGCTGATCACGAGCGAGAAGACCCACCCGCACGTGGGCGCCGCCGCCGAGTTCGCCCACCTGATGCACCATCAGGATCTCTCCGACACGGCCACCGCAGCCGAGACCCCGGAAGAGCTGGCCGCCGCGTTCGAGCACGCGCTCAAACAGGAGATCGACCTCAAGCGGATCCCGCCAGAGCTCGAGCGCACCGGGAAGATCTTCGGCGGCGTCGCGCGCGACATCAAGCGCCACCTGCCGCACTACTTCGCCGACTTCCGCGAGGGCTTCAAGCTCAAGGTCATCGGGAGCGTGCTCTTCATGTTCGTCGCCTGCTTGGCGGCGGCCGTGGCCTTTGGGGGTCTGCTCTCCACGCTCACCGGCGGACAGATCGGCGCAGTGGAGTCGCTACTCGCCTCGGCCATCTGCGGCGTCGCCTGGGCGCTCATGGCCGGTCAGCCCCTGCCCATCGTCGGCGCGACGGGGCCGAACGTCATCTTCACGGGCATCCTCTACGGGCTCTGCCAGCAGTTCGACGTTCCCTTCCTGCCCACCGCCGCCTGCGTCGGCCTGTGGTCGGGCTTCTTCCTCATCGTGCTCGCCGCGACGGACGCGAGCGCGCTCATTCGCTACTTCACGCGCTTCACCGACGAGGTCTTCGCGGCGCTGATCGGCCTGATCTTCATCAGCGAAGCCGCACACGATCTGGCCGGCTCGTTCCAGGACCCGGAGGTCTCCGAGGCGACGGCGCTCTTCGAGCTCCTGCTGGCGCTGGGCACCACGGTCGTCGCCATCGCGCTCTCTCGCTTCCGGCGCCGGCCCTACCTGCGCGCGAAGTTCCGCGAGTTCCTCAGTGACTTCGGCCCCGCGATCGCGATCCTCGCGATGAGCCTGCTCGCGCACGCCTGGCCCTCGATCGAGCTGCCCAAGCTCGACGCGCCGGACCACCTCGCGCCCTCGATCGATCGCGACTGGCTCGTGAACCCGATGGAGGTGCCCACGTGGGTGTGGGGTGCGTCGGCCATCCCGGCGATGCTGCTGACGATCCTCATCTGGGTGAACCAGAACATCACCGCGCGGCTGACCAACAGCCCCGACTACAAGCTGAAGCACGGCCCCTCGTTCCACTGGGACATGGCCGTGATGGGCATCCTGGTCGGCACCATGAGCATGTTCGGCCTGCCCTGGGTCGTCGGGGCGGTCGTGCGCTCGCTGAACCACGTGAAGAGCCTGGTGGTGCTCGACAAGCGGGGCCGCACCGTGGGCGTGGTCGAGAACCGGATCTCGAACCTGATGATCCACGTGCTCATCGGCGCGTCGGTGCTCTTCTTCCTGCCCTACCTCTCGCTCATCCCGATGGCCGTCCTCTTCGGGCTCTTCCTCTTCATGGGCATCGGCACCCTCGGCGGAAACCAGTTCGTCGACCGCTTCAAGCTCTGGATCATGGACCCGAACCTGTACCCGCCGACGCACTACATCCGCGCGGTGCCGGTGCGTTTCATCCACTGGTACACGGGCATCCAATTCGTCTGCCTCGCGGTGCTCTGGGTCGTGAAGACCAGCATCATCGGCATCCTCTTCCCCTTCTTCGTCGCGCTGCTGGTGCCGATCCGCATGTCCCTGAAGAAGGTCTTCCGCCCGCACCACCTCGCGCTGCTCGATGCGGAAGAGGGACCCGCCGACGAAGAGTTCAAGGAAATCGGCGCCTAGACATCGCCGGGTGCTGAGCCCAGCACCCGAGCATGCAGATGGCGGGCGGCGATTCGACGCCGGCGAGTCTCCCGGAAGGGTTCCTCGCTCTCCCGCCGCAGTGGTCGACGATCGCCCCCGAGGTGGACGCGACCTTCGCGCTCGTCTTCTGGTTCGCGGTCGGCACGGCGCTCACCATCTTCGCCGCGGTGGGGTGGTTCTGTTGGCGCTACCGCCGAGGCGCGGTCGACCGCCACCGCCACCCGCTACGACCGCATCGAACGCAGCTGCAGCTGGTGTGGAGCGCGTTGCCGCTGCTCTTCCTCGGCTTCCTCTTCCATGAGGGAGCGGCGACCTACCAGGACATGCGGGTCGCACCCGAAGGCGCACTCGAGATCCGCGTGCGGGGGATGCAGTGGAACTGGGAGTTCGAGCACCCCGGCGGCGTCATCGACGACCTCAACTACCTGCGTGTGCCCGTGGACACGCCCATCGAGCTCGTCCTGAGCTCGTCGGACGTGATCCATTCGTTCTTCGTGCCCGCGTTTCGGCTGAAGCAGGACGTGGTGCCGGGAATGTACTCGACGCTCTGGTTCCAGGCGACGCACGAGACCCCCGACATCGAGTGCGAGCGCGACTCGGATTGCCCCGACGGCCTCTGGTGCGGAAAGGTCCCGCCGGGAGAGATCGAGCGCCACTGCGCGCTCCCGATCTTCTGTGCCGAGTACTGCGGAGCGCCGCATGGGATCCGGGCGAGCGCGTTCCGCGAGGGCGGACGGAACACCAACCACGCCACGATGATGGCGGACCTCCGGGTGATCAGCCGCGAGGCGTACGACGACCCGAACTTCGGCTCCGGTTGCGGATTGCCGTGCAACTGCTGCAACGCGGACGACGAGGAGGCGTGCTGGGGCGAGCAACTGCACGCCAACTACTGCGTCGCGTGCCATTCGGTCGATGGAGTCGCCCAAGCCCCCGCGCCCAGTTGGGCCGGCCTCCCGGGCCGTACCCGACACTTCACCGACGGCACCTCGACCATCGCCGACGCCAACTACATCCGCCAGTCGATCCTCCAGCCCCAGAGTCAGGTGGTCGAGGGCTACGACCAGATCAACATGCCCCCCTTCCGCTTCAGCGACCGACAGCTGGACGCCATCATCGCCTACATTCGCACCCTCGACTGACGCTCGCGCTCCGCGAGAGATCACAGACCCGACACCAGCCGAGCCCCCGGAATGCTGGTAGAAGCGAGCCATGAGCGAGACGACGAGCCACGGCGCGCCCGAGCCCGAGGTCCAGCCCATGCGGCAGACCCAGACGCCGCCGGAGGACGACGAGCACTTCCTCGATCGGCAGGCCTCCGAGCTCGCCTACCAGGCGCGGGTGCTGGCCAAGGCCGACGAGCCCGAGCGACCGCTCCTCGACCGCGTGCGCTTCCTGGCCATCTTCACGGACCTGACCGACGAGTTCTTCCGCGTGCGCGTCGCGGGCCTCAAGGAACAGCGGCTGGCGGGGATCCGGCAGCCCTCGCGCACCGGCAAGTCGCCCGCCGAGCAGATCCAGGAGCTCCACGAGAGCTTCAAGGCGCTCCTGATCGAGCAGCGCCGGATCCTCGAAGGCGACCTGCTCCCGGCGCTCGCGGCGCAGGGCATCCGCATCCTTCCCTGGGAAGACCTGAACGAGCCGGAACGGGCGGAGCTCGAAGAGATCTTCCGCGCGGAGATCTTCCCCGTGCTGACCCCGCTCGCGGTCGGCCCCGCGCACCCCTTCCCCTTCATCAGCGATCTCTCGCTCTCGATCGGCGTGATGCTGAACGACCGCGACGGCTCGAGCTTCGCGCGCGTGAAGCTCCCTCGGCAGGTGAACCGCTTCGTTCAGCTCCGGCGCGAGAACGAGCTGATCATGGTGCCCGTGGAGCACGTCGTCGGCGCACACCTGAGCGAGCTCTTCCCCGGCCGCGAAGTCGAGAGCTGGCACACCTTTCGCGTCACCCGGAACGCTGACTACGAGGTCGAAGACATCGACGTCGGCGACCTCCTCGACGCCGTGGCCAGCGAGGTCCTCGGCCGGCGCTTCGGCCGTGTGGTCCGGCTCGAGGTCGACCAGGACGTGCCTCAGAAGATCCTCGATCTGCTCTGCCACGAGCTCGAGATCACTCCCGACGACGTCTACACGACGCCGCGGCCGCTCTCGCTCAACGGCATGGCGGAGATCGCCAACCTCGACCGCCCCGAGCTCACCTCTCCCGGCTGGGTTCCGGTCGAAGTCGCCGAGCTCAAGGACGACTTCTTCGCGGTCCTCCGTGACCGCGACGTCCTGGTCCAGCACCCCTACGACTCCTTCGCCAGCTCGACGCAGCGCTTCATCGAATACGCGGCGCGGGACCCGAGGGTTCTCGCGATCAAGCAGACGCTCTACCGGACGAGCGGCGACAGCCCGGTCGTGAAGTCGCTGATCCGCGCCGCGGAGAGCGGCAAGCAGGTGGTGGCGCTCGTCGAGCTCAAAGCGCGCTTCGACGAGGAGGCGAACATCGCCTGGGCCGAGCAGCTCGAGGAAGCCGGCGTCCACGTCGTCTACGGCTTCGTCGAGCTCAAGACCCACACCAAGACGGCGATGGTGGTCCGGCGCGACGACGACGGGGTCATCCGGCGCTACGGTCACATCGCGACCGGCAACTACAACCCGACCACGGCCAAGTTCTATGAAGACGTCGGGCTCTTCACCGCCGACCCGGGGCTGACCGCCGACCTCGGCCAGCTCTTCAACATGCTGACCGGCCACAGCCGAACGGCGGCGTTCCAGCGACTGCTGGTCGCCCCGGTCACCCTCCTCGACCGGATCCTCGAGCTCATCCATGGCCAGGCGCACCCGAATGGCCGGATCGTCATCAAGGTCAACAACCTCTCCCACAACGCAGTGATCGACGCACTCTACGAAGCGTCGCGGGCGGGCGCCGAGATCGACCTGATCGTGCGCACGATCTGCTGTCTTCGGCCGCAGGTGCCGGGCATGTCCGAGCGCATCCGCGTGCGCTCCATCGTCGGCGACTTCCTCGAGCACAGCCGCATCTACCGCTTCGGCGAGACGCCCGAGCCCGGCGCCTACCTCATCGGCTCGGCCGACCTGATGACCCGCAACCTGGAGAACCGGGTCGAGGCCGTCGCCCCGGTGGACGATCCGCGGCTCCGCGAGCGGCTCGACGACATCATCGACGCCTGCCTCCAAGACGACGTGCTCAGCTGGCACCTACTGCCGGACGGCAGCTGGGTGCAGCACCCCTCCGAGAGCGATTTCAACGTGCAGCGCTACCTGCGGGCGCAGGCCGACATCCGCCGCAAGCAGTTCTGACCCTGCTAGGGTGCCGCATGCCTTGGATTCGGTTCGCGGTGGTTGCCATTCTCCTCGTCGGCTGCGGCGACTCGGAGCCTTTCGACGTAGTCGACTCGCTCGACGTCACCGGCGAGGACCTGGACCGTTGCATGAACGAGTGGCCACAGGTCGGCCTCATGCGCATCACCAACCTGCTCGGCGACGTGGACGCCTCGGTGGCGGTCGCCGAGTCGCCGAGCGGCGGCGTGTATCCGCCGGGCACCCTGATCCAGCTCTTCCCCGGTGAGGCGATGCTCAAGCGCGAAGTAGGCTGGAACGCGGCGACCAACGACTGGGAGTTCTTCACCCTCGACGTGCAGGTCGACGGCGTGACCATCGCGGCGCGCGGCGCCGAGGACACCATCAACATGTTCGGTGGCAACTGCTTCGAGTGCCACAGCCTCGCCGAGCCGCAGTGGGACTTCGTCTGCGGTGACGATCACGGCTGCGACCCGCTCCCGGTCGGCGAGGACTTCATCCGCTCGCTGCAGAACGGCGACCTTCGCTGTCGCTAAGGCGCGGCGGCGGCCTGCAAGATGCGGTCGCTCGCCATGTAGTAGATGACGCCCTCACCGAGCGTCGGTGGCCCCGGAAAGCTGATCGAGACGCCGCCGCCGGGCGTCATCTCCCGAACGGCCGGTATCTCCGAGACCCAGAGCTCGGTTCCGTCCGCGCCGTCGATCGCCGACGAGCCGCCGCTCCCCGCGAGTAGCCGGCCCGCCGCGTCGACGGTGCCGCCGGCCTCGATGTTCGGGTGCGCCGGTCGCTCCCACGCCACCGTTCCGTCGGGGTCGACGCCCATGAGCGCCTCACCTTCCTTCACGAAGATCCGCCCGTCGCCGCCGATGGTGAGGGCCCCGGTACCGCCGCCCCATGGGTCGGTCGGGAGCACCACGCGGAGCCGCTCCTCGCCGCTCGGTTCGAGCGTGACCAAGGTCGTCACCGTCGTCCGCTCGGTCCACACGATCGCGTGAATCGCGCCGTCCGGACCGACGGCGGGCCCCTGATTGATCGGCTCCTCCGGTGCGCCGATGATCGTCGACCACACGACCTCCCCCGATGCGCCGTCGACGCGGGTGATGCGCGGAACCCGACCATCGGCCGCGAGAACCGGGTCGAGGACGTAGAGCGCATCACCGGGCCCGAGCGCCACGCGGGGGTAGCTCGACGAGAACGGCCGAGTCCGCCAGAGCTCGCGCTCCTCGGTCGGGCTCCAGCCCACGAGGACGCTCTGAAAGTCTTCGCCGGTCGGCGCGCGGAAGTAGAACCGACCACTCTGACCCACGATGGGCGACCCGCCCGCACCACTGGGGAGGGGCGCCCGCCGTTCGATGTCTCCGTCGTCGGCGAGCCAGAGCCCTTCGGAGCCATCCAGGCCCATCCGCACCGTGACGAAGAGCGTCCCGTCCGGAAGCAGCACCGGGCTCGAAGGCACCCCCTCGAACTCCTTCACCCAGCGCAGCCGAGCGCGTCCGCCGCGATCGTCGACGGCGAAGATTCGCGACGAGCTGCGCACGTAGATGCGACCGCCGGGTCCGACCACGAGCTGCGCGAAGCGGTCCGCCTCGTCCGGCAGCTCGAGCTCCCAGGCGAGCTCCGGCTGCGACGCCGGCGCCTCCCACTCGGAGCGGTTGGCCAGCGTCGGGCAGTAGCCGGCGATCGGCGACGGAGCGCCGACCTGCAGCGCCGAGGGGCACTCGCTGGTCCGGGCGACGCCTGGACCACCATCGACGGCGGGCGGGTCCTCGAGCTCGTGGCTGAGGTAGCAGCCGCTCAGGGCGACCAAGAGCGTGAGTCGAAGCCAATGCATCGGCCAAGGCCGATGCAGATCGCGCACCAGCGATCGCCCGCGGAATTGGCACAGCCTGGACCAGCGCAGGTGAGCCATCTCCGAGAATCGCGGCGACATCGTGCGGATCCGCCCCGTTCAGAAGGCGTAGAAGTCTTCCGGCGTGGTCTCGGCCGGACGCCAGTCGAGCTCGCCGGCCTCGGCGGAGCGGTAGCGGAGGATGGTGTCGCTCGCGGCCTGCTCTTCCCGCTTCGGGCTCTTGCTCACGGCCTGCGCGAGCCAGCTCTCGATGGTCGCGGCGCCGATCTCGCCGGTCTGGACCGCGCCTAGGGCGAGCACGAGCAGGTGCTTGCAGATGCGCCCCTGCATTCCCATGCAGTCGGCCAGGTCGTGGCCGCAACACCAGTAGTCCCCGCTGGCGTGGACGCGTGTGGAGTAGAACTTCGAGGCACCGGTCTGGCTGCGGACGATGCCGACCAAGTGCTCGTCGGTGACGTCGAGGAAGAGCTGGAAGCTCTCGGCCTTCAGCATCTTCAGCGCACGCTTCATCCGGCCGGCGTCGGTCAACGACTGCATGCGGAGCACCAGGTCGGCGAGCCCTCGGCTCTCGCGCGGAGCGCCCTGCGACGAGACGAGCTCGATGAACGCTTCCTCGGTGAGCTGGCTGAAGAGGTGGCCCTCGCGCGCGAGCATCTCGAGGTGGCGGAGCTCGGCGGTCTTGCCCTTCTTCCGGCGGCGGCCCACCACGGCGTAGTGCAGATCGGGGTGGACCTTCGGCAGCACGGTGGCGCCGGCCGCCTCGGCCATCGCCTGCGGTCGACTCTCGGGGACGCCCTCGACCTCGCAGTCGAAGCCGCCGACGAAGACGAAGTTCTTCGTGGTGAGGTCGGGGCGAAGCATGTGGAGCAGGGCCTGTCGGTCGAGCAGCTCGACCTTCCCCTCGGCCGCCAGCTGCTCCGCTTTGCGCTTCCCGGCCGCCCGGCCCTTCTGTCGCCCGTTGAAGATCGCGATGTAGTCGAGGTCCGCGGAGAGCTTCTCGATGACCTTGGCGCCGCGGCTCCGCAACGTCTCGGCGGGACCCCCGGGGTGGAAACGAGGCCAGCCGACGGCGGCCCCCACCAGCGCGAAGCGCTTGCCAGAGACGTCCTCGGCGTACTTCATCGGTGAGCTCATCGACCCATCGTACGTCGGTGCTTCGCGGATCTCTCTCGCCAATCGGGGGACCGTCGCGTGGGGTAACGCACGGGTCTAGGGTCGGCTTTCCCAAGCGCCCAGCGGTCGGTTCGAGGGAGCGGGAGTGAACGCAATTCCGGCGCTCGATTCCGGTGGCAGTGCGTGTTATCCGGGCCTTGATGAGCAGCCTCTTCGAGCCCTCCGACGAACATCGCCAGCTGCGCGACATGCTGCGCTCCTTCGCCGAGACGAAGGTCGAGCCGCAGGCCGCGGAGCACGACAAGAACGAGACCTTCAACCACGCGC
Source organism: uncultured Sandaracinus sp. (assembly GCA_964462035.1). Classification (GTDB taxonomy): domain Bacteria; phylum Myxococcota_A; class Polyangia; order Polyangiales; family Houyiibacteriaceae; genus UBA1660. The sequence continues at coordinate 44,890 of CAYXAP010000054.1, read as the reverse complement.
TCTTCAAGGAGCTCGGTGAGCTCGGCTTGCTCGGCATCACGGTCGACGAGGAGTACGGGGGCGCCGGCATGGGTCCGGTCGCGACGTGCATCGCCCACGAGGAGCTGGCCGCGGTCGACCCGGGCTTCACCCTCGCCTACCTGGCGCACGCGCTGCTCTGCGCGAACAACCTCAACCAGAACGGCAGCGAGGCGCAGAAGAAGAAATACCTGCCCGGCCTCTGCGACGGCTCGAAGATCGGCGGCATGTGCATGAGCGAGCCCGGCGCCGGCACCGACGTGCTCGGGATGCGCACCACCGCGCGCCGCGACGGCGACGAGTACGTGCTGAACGGCGCGAAGATGTGGATCACCAACGGCGCCATCAGCGACACGGAGCTCGGCGACGTGTTCCTGGTCTACGCCCGGATGGCGGACGCCGGCCGCAAGGAGCTCTCGATGTTCATCGTCGAGAAGGGCATGCCCGGCTTCGCGCTGGGGCAGAAGATCCACGACAAGCTCGGGATGCGCGCCTCGACCACCGCGGAGCTGGTCTTCGAGGACTGCCGCGTGCCGGCGGAGAACCTCGTCGGCGAAGAGGGCACGGCGACCATCCACATGATGCGCAACCTCGAGATCGAGCGCGTCGGCCTGGCGGCGATGTCGCTCGGCATCGCGCGGCGCTGCGTCGAGATCATGAACGAGTACGCCAAGGACCGGAAGAGCTTCGGCGAGCCGCTCAACCGCTTCGGGCAGGTTCAGCGGCACATCGCCGAGAGCTACGCGGAGTTCATGGCGGGTCGCGCCTACACCTACGAGTTCGCCGGTCGGATGAGCCTCACGAAGCCCGGGACTCGGCTGGACTCCGATGGTGTGAAGCTCTTCTGCTCGACGATGGCCAAGAACGTCGCGGACCGCGCGATCCAGGTGCTCGGGGGCTACGGCTACGTCGGCGAGTACCGCGTCGAACGGCTCTGGCGGGACGCGAAGCTGCTCGAGATCGGTGGCGGCACCCTCGAGGCGCACCAGAAGAACATGACCCGCGAGCTCTCCCGGCTCGAGAAGATTCGCTGAGCTGCTGCTGCTAGGATGCCGCAGCCCGAAGGGGGGCTGCGTGCATGGGCACTCTGCTGACATTCGCCGTGATGGCGGCCGCGTCGATCGGCCTGCTCGTCATGGCCGTTGGCGGGCTGCTGAACCCTTTCGCGAAGGTCTACAACGTCAGCACGGGCACCAAGTCCGGCTGTGCGGGGTGCTTGGTGCCCTTCCTGCTGGGCGGCGCGCTCGGAGCCGCGCGCGCCGCACACGAGCTGGCGACCCTCGTGAGCGCCGAAGCGTGGGAGGTCGCCGCCGCGCTGGTGGCGTCGCTCGTCGGTCTGGGTGTACTGCTGGGCCAGCTGGAGCTCCGGGTCCGCAAGCGGGCCGACGAGGCCGAGCGTCTGCTGGACGAAGGCCATCCGCACGACGCGCTGCCGTTGAGCCGACGCTCGGCCGCGGCAGCGGTCCTTCGGCGCGCGCTCGCGGTGGCGCCCCGCGTGGCGGACGGGGCCCCGGCGACGATGTCCTACCGCGAGCCAGCGGCCCAGCCGCGCTCGCCCGCGCTCGACCTGAGGTCCGCGCGCACCGCGATCGAACGCGCCGCGCGCGGGCGCACTCTGTTGGCCGCCATCGCGCTCCTGGTCAGCGGCACGGCGAGCCTCTTCTGGCTCGCCGCCACCACATTCGACATTCCGCTGCCCGACCATGGGGTGGACGCGCTCACCTACGCCACGGCGTTCCCGCTCATCGGTGCGGTCGTGAGCGCCGTGCTCGTGCGACAGCTGCGCGATGCGCGAGAGACGGCGCTGGCGATCCTGCAGCGGCGGCCGCCAACCAGGCCGACCGAGGCCGAGCTGCTCGGCGACGCCTACGCCGTGCCGACCCGCGGTGGGCGAGCACCGGAGGCTCCGATCGATGCCGAGTCCCTGCCTTCGCTGGCCCGACGACCCATCGATCGCGACATCGGCGAAGGCTGGCGCTACCCGGTCTCGGTGATGCGCGCCATTGGCTGGGCCAAACCCGACGTGATGCTCTGGCCCTTCTTCGGCGACGCGTCGTCTTCCTATGGCAGTGGGCACGAGCCATCGGCCATTCGCGGGGTACCGTCAGTCTACCCGAGAGAGATCGACGTGCCGGGGGCGTGGGCTCCGAAGCCTCGGCAAGGTGAGCCCGAGTGGGTCGTGGCGCGCTTCGGGCCCACGGGTCTGCTCTCGACGGCGGTCCGAGTCTTCGAGACCTCGACGCCCGGCGCGACCTACGCGGTCTGCGTCCTCGCGCACCCGGAGGACGGCGAGGAGCCGACGTACCAGACCGTCTTCGCGCGTGCGCCGCAGGCACCGATGGACGGCGCACAGGTGCTCCACGTGCCGTTGCCCGCACCGATGAAGGTGAAGGAGGTGCGGGTTCACGTGGTCAACGACGGTGACCAGTGGACGGCGATCGACTCCGTCGGTCTGGTGGCGGCGGAGCCGTTGCCGCCCAAGCATCGACAGGGCTACGAGCCATTCGGACCGCGGGTGAAGCTCGCGCTCTGGGCGGCGCTGATCGCCGGCTTCGGCGCTTTCGCCGTGTGGATCGGCCCGCCCGATCCGCCCTCCGTCACCTACCTGGGCGCGGGTGTGTACGAGTGGACGCCGCGCCCGGAGACGTTCGCGAGGGTGGCATGGGGGGCGAGCGTCACCGACGTCTCCTCGAGTCACCCCGAGCCGGCGTGGGAGGCCGCCGGGGTACTCGGCGCGCCAGACGTCTGGCCCGAGTACGGCGACCTGGCGGGCGCGTGGGCGAGCGAGACACCGGACGGCGGCGAAGAGTGGATCGAGGTGGCGCTAGCGGAGCCGATCGAGGCGCACGGGATCGTGATCGTCGAGACCCTGCATCCTGGCGCGATCGCGGCGGTCGAATGGGACGACGGCGAGCGCTGGCGCCGCCTCTGGGGCGGCGAGATGCCGCCGGATGTCGAGAGTCGCCGGCTCTGGCTCGGCTTCGAGACCCTGGAGCGAGTGAGCAAGATTCGGGTAGTCCTCGACACCCGGCGCGTGGAGGGCTGGAACGAGATCGACGCGATCGGCGCCCTGCCGGCGGAGTGAGCGGCGCTTGCCCGGCCTCACGCCGTGGGACAAACGGAGGGCATGGCTGTCGTCTTCTTCACCGGGTTCCCTGGCTTTCTCGGGCGTGAGCTGCTGCCCCGGCTCCTGAAGCGGAGCGAGCACCGCGCCGTGTGTCTGATCCAGGGGCGCTATCGGCCGCAGGCGGAGCAGGCGGTCGCGGCGCTCGAGCGCGAGCACGGCGTCGGCGACCGTATCGAGCTGGTCGAGGGCGACATCACGCTGCCCGATCTGGGGCTCGGTCCGCGGCTCGCGGAGCTCGCGGCCGACACGGTCGAGGTCCACCACCTGGCGGCGGTCTACGACCTCGCGGTCGGGATCGAGCTCGCCCAGAAGGTGAACGTGCTCGGTACGCGCCACGTGCTCGATTACTGCGAGCGGTGCCCGAAGCTCGAGCGGCACCACTACGTGAGCACCTGCTACGTGAGCGGGCGCTACGCCGGTCCGTTCCGCGAGGACGACCTCGAGCTCGGCCAGTCCTTCAACAACCACTACGAGTCCACGAAGCACTACGCCGAGGTCGAGGTTCGGGCGCGGATGGACCGGATCCCGACGACGATCTATCGGCCGGCGGTCGTGGTCGGCGACTCGGCGACCGGCGCGACCCAGAAGTTCGACGGCCCCTACTTCGCGATCCGCTTCGTGCTCAAGCAGCCGGGGGCCTTCTCGGTGATGCCGATGGTCGGCGACCCGAGCGCGACGCGCTTCAACGTGGTGCCGCGCGACTTCGTGGTGAACGCCATCGCCGCGCTCAGCGCGCGCGAAGACAACGTGGGCGTCTGCTACCAGCTCGCGGACCCGGCGCCCCTGACGGTGGTCGAGCTCATCGACACGATGGAGCGCGAGACCGGCAAGAGGCTCATCAAGATCCCGCTTCCGCTCGGGCTCGCCAAGGGCGCCGTCGCGCACGTGCCGGGGGTGGAAGCGCTCTTCGAGTTCCCGCCGCACGTGATCGACTACTTCGTGCACCCGACGCACTACCTGACCGACAACGCGAGCCGCGACCTGGCGGAGGTGGGGATCCACTGCCCGAACCTGCGCTCTTACTTCGGGAATCTGGTCGAGTTCGTGCGGGCGAACCCGACGATCGCCAGCGACGCGATGGTGTAGCCGCTCGCGCGCTCGGGGGAGTATTTGAATTCTCGGCTGGGAACGCCCTATGTCGCAGGGGGTTCCGAAGGGGGGGAGTGTCCCCGGGGTTTGGCTGGCAGCGTGAGGGCGGCGGGGAGCCAGATGAGGTTGGTCAGGAGGGTCAGGCCGATGCAGACGATGGCGGCGTGGCCGATGCTGGCGAGGCCGGGGTTGTTGGCGACCATGAGGCTGCCGAAGGCGGTCATGGTGGTCAGGGTGGAACCGAGGACGGCGCGGCTGGCGATGGGCAGGTCGGACGCGGACTCGTCGCGCATGGACCAGACGACGTAGACGGCTCCGTCGATCGCGACGCCGAAAGCGACTGGGACGACCAGTAGGTCGTAGAGGTTCAGCTTCACGCCGACGAGGACCAACATGCCGGCGGCCATGCCCGACGCGAGGAGCACGGGGGAGAGCACCCACAGCGTCCGCCGAATGCTCCGACCGATCGCCAACGTCGCCAACGTGAGGCCTAGCAGCGCCAGCAGGATCATCGTCGGCGCGTCCTTCTGCAGACCGGGCACGACCTCACCGAGCACGGCGTGCGGCGACGCGAAGGTCACCGCCGGGTTGGCCTCTCGCCAGGTCTGGATCCGGTTGGCCAGGTCCTCCATCAGGGCCGCGTCGGCGGCTCGCATCTTGAGGTAGAGCAGCGCCATGCGACCCGTGCTGCCGTCGGCCTCGACCAAGAGGTCCTTGGCCCAGAGCGGCAGGTCCTCGGTGGTGAAGGGCTCGTCGACCGCGAGGAGCGGCTCGACCGCTGCGACCCGTTCGGCGGCCTCACCCTCGAGGTGCCCGCGGACACTGGCGACCGCCTCGCGCATGCGACCGATCGCCGCGAGCTTCGCCACCTGGTTCCCGGGGACGAGCGTCCGCGGAGTGACGAGAAGCGTGTCTTCGGTGGGCATCTCGCGGGCGCCGACGTCGAGCGCCGCCGCCTCCAGCGCGTCCGCATCGTCCGCGAGCAGGTAGACCATCGCGCCGCTCGTCCCGCCGCGTGCGTCCTGCACGTCGGCGATGCCGTGGCCCTGGTCCTCCGGCTGGAGCTTGCCGAAGTCCGTTTCGAAGGTCAGCCCGGGCCCCACGACCCCAGCACCGACGAGACCGCCACCGATGGAGAGGAGGACGCCGAGCACGACGAAGGCGCGCAGCACGCCGCGGCTGGGCGAGCGGATCTGGTCGAAGGGGAGGTAGCGGGTCGGGCTGCCCTTCTCCTTCACCACCCGATCGAGCAGAAGCACCAGCCAGGGGAACACGAAGAGGAACGCGACCAGGCTCAGCATGATGCCGAGCGCGGCGTTCACGCCCATCTCCGCGAAGCCGCGGAAGTCCGCCGCTCCGAGGGCCGCGAACGCGCAGGCGGTGGTCGTGGCCGCCGTGGCCGCCGAGCGCCACATCGACTCGAGCGTCGCGACCATGGCTGCGCCAGGGGCGTCGCCCGCCTGTCGCCGCTCACCGTAGTGGGTGAGCAGGTGCAGACCGAAGTCGATCCCCAGACCCGCCAATATGGCCAGCGTGAACGCGCTGATGAGGTTCAGCGTCGGGTGGACGAAGCCGAGGATGCCGAGGGTGGCCAGCACCGCGAGACCGACCGGCGCCAGGAGAACGAACGCGGCCCGCGGTCCCCGGAACTGCGCGACGACCAGGAGGACCAGGAGCACGAGCCCGGCGATGGAGGTCGCCTTCAGGTCTTCGCCGACCCGCTGCGCGGTGAGGGGCGCGTTTCGGTAGCGGCCCGAGACCACCATCTGGAGAGACTCGGGCGCGTCCTCCGGACGCAACGAATCGAGCAGCGCCTGCGAGCGCTCGAGGATCTCGGTCGCGTAGCCGAGGTCGCTGGAGTCCCCCTCGAGCGAGGCCTCGACGATACACACCCGCCCCTGATTCGCGCACAGGCGTCCGACCGACTCCATCGACGCCTCGTCGGTCGGCATCTCCGCGCCGCCATCGGAGCCGCCGCTGACGAAGGCCGCCAACCCCTTCACCTCGGGCTGAGCCAGGAAGAGCTCGCGCAGCTCCTCTTCGTCTGGCAGCTCCGGCGGGTCGTCGAGCGTGAAGCACATGGGGTTGGCTTCACAGCGCTGGTGCTCGACCAACTCCTCGACTCGATCGGCGAGGCCCTCGAGCTCTTCGGCGGGCAGCCAGAGCAGACGCCGGTCGAGGAAGGGCTCGGGCGAGCGCTGGTCGACGGCCCACCGGGTCTCCGGCCAGTCGGCGACCCCGTCGCGCGCTTGCCGCGCGAGCTGGTGGTTGAGCTCCGGGTCGTCGCTGGCCACCACGAGCACCAACGGTGCCGTGGTCGCCGCTCGCTCCTTCAGCTCGGCGATGGCCCGCTGGGACGGCGTGTCACCGGGGAGCAGGGCCTCGATGCGGGCGTCGATCTTCAGGCTCTGCAGCCCGACGACCGACCCCGCCGTGATGCCGACGACCGCGAGCAAGACCACGGCCCAGCGCCGCTGGGCGAAGGCCACGTAGCGAGCCCAGAAGCCGGTCTCGGAAGGGTCTGTCGACTCGTCGGCCATGGTCCCGCGTGGAATGGCCCCGCTGGCGCCCCGCCGCAAGCCACCCCCGCGCTATGGTGCGGCCATGAGCTCGGCCCACCCCGCCCTCGACGCGCTCCCGCCGCTGATGCGAACCTGGGCTCGGGCCGCCCTCGACCCGGCAGTGGTGCCCGTGGAGCATCGCGCCGATTGCCGCGCCTGCCCCATGATCGGTGAAGGCGACGATGCCTTTCACGCCGAAGTCCGCTGCTGCACCTACGAGCCGGTGCTGGCCAACTTCCAGGTCGGCGCGTTCTTCCGGCAGGTCGACCCCCGCCTCGAACGCGGGCGGCAACGGCTCGCCGCCCGCATCCGAGAGCGCGCCGGCGTCACGCCCCTCGGCATCGACCGGCCGCCCGCCTACCCGCTGTGGCGCGCGGCGGACGAGGAGCGCTTCGGCAAGGACGCGGAGCTCGCGTGCGGCTACCTGGACGCCAGCGACGAGCACGCCCGCTGCACCGTTCACGAGGCGCGCAACGCCGTCTGCGCGACCTGGTTCTGCAAGCACACCCGCGGCGCGACCGGCGGCCGCTTCTGGCTCGCGCTGCGCGCGTTCCTCGCCGCCATGGAGGAGAGCCTCGCCCACCACTGTCTTCGAGAGCTCGGCGTCGGCGACGAGGCGCTGCTCGCGCTCGCGCTCGAAAAGGACCGCCCCTACCAGCACCCGCCGCCCGCGCTCTACGCCGCGCTCTGGGGCGAGCGCCGCTTCGAGGAGCAGCGCTTCTACGCCGAGTGCCACGAGCTCGTCGAAGGGCTCGAGGGCGCCACCGCGCTCGCGCTCGGCGGCGCCACGGTCGACCGCCACCGGCGGGCGCTCGCGGCGGCCGCCCTCGCGCTCGAACCGACGCCGTTGCCCGAGCGGGTCGTGCTCGGCCCACGAACCCTCAGCGCCCGGCGCGGCGACCGGGTCGCGCTGCGCACCTACCGCGACTCGGACCCCATCGTCCTCGAGGTCGACGAGCTCGAGACCGTCGCCCGCTGCGAGGGCGGGAGCGGCGCCGACGCCGCCGATGCGCTCGGGGAAGCACGCCTCCGCGTGTTGCTGGACCACGAAGTGCTGGTCCCCGGTCGCTGAGCACCGGAGCGGTTGACGGTCGACGTGCCGTGCTTACCAAGTGGCCCGCGGCGAATGCCGGCGGGACTACATCGGCTGTAACCCGATGGCCCGAGAGGGTCATCAGTCTCGTCATTCCTCGTCGTCGCTTTCATCGACAGCTCCGTGGCGGAGTCCGAACAGTGAGGAGCCGGATTGCAAACCCGGTCGCCGTGGGTGCGAATCCCACCCGCCACTCCAGGGCGAATGCCGGTGGGACTACATGCACTCGATTCTGGTTCGACTCAGCTAGCCGGGCCCTCGGGCTCGGCCGTCTCACCATCGCTCGTCGCCTCTCTCCACCCCCATGACACCGCGGTCCAAGTGGGCCGGCGATGGGGGTGCGCGCTATACTGCGGCCGTGGACTTGGACCGCATGCTCGAGAAGTGCCGCCGCCTCCAGTGGGACGCGGACGACGATCTCGACTGGAGCGTGGCGCCCAAGGAGCTCTCTCGCGACGACGAGATGGCGATCGTGCAGTACTTCACGGACATGTCCGCCATCGAGCGGCTGGCGGGCCAGCTCTTCCAGGTGCAGCGCGACCTGGTCGACGACCCGACGCTGCAGGCCATCTTCGAGACCTTCGTGATCGACGAGGAGCGACACGCGGTGGTCGCCGAACGGCTCGCGCGCCACTACGACGTGCACCACTACCGCGACTACGAGGTGAACCGACACCTGCAGCGCTTCGCGCCGGCGTTCCGGGCGGTGCTTCGGCATGTGTCCCCGGAGGTCGCCAACGCCTACATCACGAGCGGCGAGATCCTCCTCGACATCGCGCTGCTCCGTTCGCTGAACGACTACGTGGGCGACGCGATGAGCGACCAGGCGATGCGGCTGATCAATCGCGACGAGTCGCGGCACATCGCCATCGACTACTTCATGGTCGAGTACTACGCGTCGGCGAAGTACGAATCGTGGGAAGCGGCGCAGCCCGAGAAGAGCTCGCTGCAGAAGGCGCGCGCCCTGCTGACCTTCGCCATCTTCACCTGGCGAGCGGGGCCGTTCCTGCGCGACGTGTTCTTCCGCCCGATGGACATGACCGACCCCAGCGGCAAGCGGCTGCTGGAGGCGTTCCGCCGGATCCAGCTCATCGGCCTCAAGGAAGAGGTGCAGCACCGGCCCTTCAACCGATTCCTCCGCGCGATGCAGGATGGCTTCAACCACCCGATCGTCGGTCGCATCGCCGGCCCGGCGATCTCGCGCATCTTGGGGCTCGAGCCACGCGTGCTCGCGAAGCTCTACACCGATGCGGACGAAGTCGAGGTCCAGAAGAAGAGCTTCGCCGAGATGGCGCGCGAGACCCTCGCCATGAAGGGCGCGGCGGCCTAACTCGTCGGCGCCGGCGGCTCGCCGCCCTTGCCGAGGATCTGGTTCAGCTCGGCGCTGAGCTCTTTCATGAAGTCGCCGCCGCTCGCGCCGAGCGCTCCCTGCCCAGCCACCAGCGCACCGCCGACGATCTGACCGAGCGCCACGGGGCCGACGCCGGCCTGACCGAGGAAGAAGCTCCCGCCGAAGCCGACCTGTCCGATGCAGAGGCCACCGGCCGCGAGCTGCCCCGTCGCGAAGAGGAGCCCGACGCTGTAGAGGGCGAAGCAGACGATCCCCGCGCCGCCCATCCCGACGAGGACCACGCCCTGTCCGGCGCCGATGGTCAGCCAGCAGGGCTCTTCTTCGGCGGCGCCCACGCAGACCACCGGCATTCCGGCGATCTCCTCCACGCTCTGCCCGTTCTTCGGGGTCGGGAAGAGGAAGAAGCCCAGGTAGGTGACCAGCAGGACTCCGAAGAGGATGAAGAAGCGCCCCATCGAGAGGCATCGTATCATCCCGCGCATGGGCCCGGGCATGGAGGGGAGCGGCGGCGAGGTCTTCGTCGCGCGCCATCGCTTCGAAGACCGCTTCCGTCCGGCCGGCAAGGGCTTCGAAGCGCGACGGATCGTGTACCGCCAGAAGCGCATCGATCGCTCCTACGAGCTCGAGCGCTCCCACTTCGTGGAGAACGAAGGGAAGATGCTCCGATCGATCAAGCGAGGGGTCGCCATCTGGCTCCGGGCGCTCGGCCGGTCCTTGCTCCTCGCGCCGCTCGCCTGGCTCGTCGAGCTCGTCGGCCCCTACCTCGGGATGCCGCGCGGCTGGGCGGTAGTCGGCCTGGTGATCTGGACCGTCACCTTCTTCGCGTTCCTCAACATCTACGTGTGGGTCGCGATGCTCGAGTATTTCCGACGCCGGCGGATGTCGATCGAGCGCCCCTTCGACGCCGAGGGCGAAGACCGCCGCGGTCTCTTGCCGCCCGCGGGCCAAGCGATCGTCGGCAAAGTCGCCGCGCTCGGACCGAGCCGCGCCAAGGAGCTCTTCCGCGAGGCGTGGCTCGATGGCACGGACGACGAGGGGCGTTTCACCCGTCGCGTCAGCGCGGGGGACCACTTCGTGGTGATCCCGGACGACGGGAGCCCGCCCCTGGTCTGCGACATCGAAGCGCCCCCGCTGATCGTCGGTCCCTCCGAACGTGAAGCGATGGCGTCACCGGCGATGCGCGAGCTCTTCCCCGACACGATCGCCGACGGGGACGCCGAGACGGTCGTGCTCCGGGTGGGCGACGCGGTGGCGCTCCACGCCGAAGAGCTCCGCGACCTCCAGCGCGTGGACCACGTCGAGCTGGATGGAGTGGTCCGCGGCTACCGGCCCGGCGAGCAGGCCGATGCCCCCTATCGGGGCGGCGGTGCCCAGCCGGGCCGCCGAGCGCTCTCGACCGACAATCGGCCGCTCCGCATCCGCAAGCTCCGCTGACGACGACCGCTCTTGGTCACGCCGCGACCCCATGCTAAGGCCGCGCGTGGCTCTGCGTGCGCTGCTGATCGTTCTGTTCGCGATGGGGCTCTTCGCCCGGGTCGCGCCGCTCGTCGAAGGTGGGGACATCGCCGTCCCCGAAGGGCGACTGCTGTCGCAGTGGCCCACTGAAGACGGCTATTTCATGCTGACCATGGGCCGCAATGTCGGCCTCGGGCACGGCCTCAGCGTGGCCGGTGGCGAGATGCCCACCAACGGCACCCAGCCGCTGACCACCTTCATCTGGGCCGCCGCCTATGCCGCGGTCGGCGGGGACCGACTCCTGGGCGTGCTCATCGCCCAGATCCTCCAGCTGCTCGCCGCGGCCGGGACCGCCTTCCTGATCTTCCGACTGGGCCAACGAGCGCTCGTCGGCCGGCCGCACGCCAAGGAGACCAGCGCGGTCGCCGCGGGCTTCTGGTTCGCCAGCCCGGTCGTGATGCCGCACACGATGAACTGCCTCGAGACCGGCTTCTACGCCCTGGTCGCGACCGGCGTCGCCTACGCGTTCCTCGCGCGGCCGGGCGAGCTCTGGTCCTGGCGCCGGACCCTCGGCTTCGGAGCCCTCCTCGGCCTCTGCTTCTGGGTGCGCAACGACGCCGCCTTCCTCATCGCCGCGATCTGCCTGACCTACCTGCTCCCGGCGCTCTCGGAGCGTTCGGAGCTCAAGCCACGGCTCGCTCGGGTCCTGACCTTCGGCGCGACGAGCGTGCTGGTCGCGTCGCCTTGGCTGGTCTTCAACGTGCTGGAGTTCGGCCACTTGATGCCGGTCAGTGGCCGCGCCGAAGCGCTCACCGGCGACTTCGGCGGAAATCTCGGCGGCATCCCGATCGTGCTGGCCGAGTACCTCATGACCGTGGTGCCCATCCCTCACGCGATCTCCGACCGGCCCTGGATGATCGCAATCGCCACCCTCGTCGTGCTGGGCGCGGTGGGCCTCCTGGTCGCCAATCGACGCAAGCTGACGCCGACGTCCAGCACGCTGGTGATCGCCATCGGCATCTACCTGAGCGGCATGGTGGCCTTCTACGGGCTCTACTTCGGCGCCGCGTGGTTCCTCCCCCGCTACTTCCTTCCGACCTCTCCCTTCCTCGCCCTGCTCTTCGCGGTCGGCGCGACCTGGGCCGTCGGCTGGGTCCGGGAGCGCGGCGCGCTGAGGCACGTCGTGCCGGTCGGCGCGGTCCTCGCGGTCGGGTTGATGGGCGCGCTCCACGTCCGCCACTGGCGTGGGGGCGAGAAGCACATGCACTTCCAGGTGGTCGGGTGGATCAACGAGAACGTCCCGGACGAGACCTGGGTCGGCGCCATCCAGACCGGCACCCTCGGCTTCTTCCACGACCGGACCATCAACCTCGACGGCAAGGTGAACATCGCCGCTTACGAGGCCCTCCTCGCCGGCGAAGAGGGCGAGTACGTCGTGGAGCGGACCCCGATCGAGTACATGGCCGACTGGACCGGGATGCGGGACTGGCTGACCAAACCGATCGTTGCCGAGCACTTCGAGCTCGTGGTCGAGGACGACGAGGCCAATCTCGCGGTCCTGAAGCGGCGGGGGCCGCCGCCCCGGAGCGGTCTCTGAGAGGTCGATTGGAAAACGGGCCGGCCTCCGCCGACCGAAGGGCATGTCGCCGAGAGGGATCTGGGCAGCCCTGTTCTCACTGGTGCTCGCGGGCTGCTACGCGGTCACGACCGAGCCGATCGAGCTCGAGGACCCATGCACGGAGCTGTCCCGCAACGACTGCGATGACATGCCCGGCTGCGGCTTCGTCTGCGACTTCGGCTGCGTGAGCACCGAACGCTTCTGTGGCTCGGAAGGTGACCCTCGCTGCGGACCGGGCGCTTACTGCCAGCGAGTGCGCATCGACCCCTGTCTCGACGTCGCTCGGCTGACGGTCCAGGGAGTCTGCGTGCCCGACGTCCCGCCACCACCCGGCCGGATCCGGTGCGATCTGGGCGAGGCCGACGAGGGCTGGGCCTGCGACCCCGGCGCCCAGTACTGCTGTCAGGCGCTGGACCAGTGCATGGCCTTCCCCACCGAGTTCGACCTCTGCCCTCGCCCCGACTGAACTTCATGGTATCCCCGGCGCCATGGCCGGTGATTCGAAGAAGGTCGTCTACGCGGCGATGGCGGGCAACGGGCTGATCGCGGTCAGCAAGTTCGCCGCCGGAATCTTCACGGGCAGCGCCTCCATGATCTCCGAGGCCGTGCACAGCGTGGCCGACACGGCCAACCAGGGGCTGCTGCTCTATGGGATGAAGCGCGCCAACCGGCGGCCCACCAAGCTCCACCCGCTCGGGTACGCCCCCGAGAGCTACTTCTGGCCCTTCATGGTGGCCATCGTGATCTTCCTGCTCGGAGGCGTCTTCGCCATCTACGAGGGGGTCCACGGGTTCATGCTCGGCGAAGAGGGCCACACGGAGCACGGCAACCCGATGTGGAACTATATCGTGCTCGGCGCCGCGATCCTCTTCGAGGGCTCGGTGTTCATCGTGGCACTCAAGGAGTTCTGGAAGCTCAAGGGCGAACGGAAGGCGGTCGAGGTCTTCCTGAAGACCAAGGACCCGACCATTCCCGTCGTGCTGATGGAGGACTCCGCCGCGCTCCTCGGCCTCCTCATCGCGCTGGCCGCCGTCGGACTGAGCCAGGCCACCGGGTGGTACGGGTGGGACGCGCTCGGCTCGCTGTCGATCGGCATCCTGCTCTGCGCGGTCTCCTACCTGCTCGCGAGCGAGACCCACAGCCTGCTCCTCGGCGAGTCGGCCTCGGTGGAGGTGCGGCAACGCATCGTCGACATGGTGGAGGCCGACGCCGACGTCGAAGAGGTCACCCAGCTCATCTCCATGCACCGGGGACCAGAGGACGTGATCCTCGCGCTCAAGGTGCACTTCCAGCGCACCCTCGACGTGAACGCCGTCGAGGAGTCGATCGACCGGATCGAGGCGTTCATTCGGGAGGAGATGCCGGAGATGAAACGCATCTTCATCGAGCCGGACTCGCACTATGATGCGTCCAAGGACGAGGCTGACCTGGACGTTCCCCGACCCCAGCCCTAGGACACGACCCCGATGAAGAGTGCTGCGATGCGTCTGCTGCTCGCGCTGGCTTTCGCCGCCGGTTGCGATCAGTGCAACGAGGAAGAGACCGCCGAGACCGAAGAGGAGTCCGAGACGGACGCCGCCCCGCCGGTGGAGCCGCTGGTCGCCCCCGAGGTGGACATGGACAAGGTCTACCTGGGACGGCGCCTCTACCACGACCCGATCCTCTCCGGCGACGGAACGATCTCCTGCGCCACCTGCCACACCCTGGACCACGGCGGCGCCGAAGACCGCGCCACCTCGGCCGGCATCGGCGAGGCGGTCGGACCGATCAACTCACCGACCGTGCTCAACGCGCACTTCAACTTCGCCCAGTTCTGGGATGGGCGCGCGGCCGACCTCGAGGAGCAGGCGGCCGGCCCGGTCGAGAACCCCATCGAGATGGGCGGCAGCTTCGCGGACGTCGTCCCGAAGATCGCCGCCGACGAGTGGTACGCCGAGCGCTTCGCGGCCGTCTACGGCGAGGACGACCCGGTGACGAAGGAGAACATCACCAACGCGATCGCCGAGTACGAGCGCTACCTGGTGACTCCGGGCCGTTGGGACGAGTTCCTCGAGGGGGACGAGAGCGCGCTGAACGAACGGGAGAAGCGCGGCTGGGCGACCTTTCAGGAGGTCGGCTGCACCACCTGTCACCAGGGCGTGAACCTGGGCGGCACGATGTACATGAAGATGGGCCTGGTCCGGGACTACTTCGAGATGCGGGGCGGCGAGCTCACGGAGGCCGATCTCGGGCGCTTCAACGTCACCGAGAACGAGGACGACCGGCACAAGTTCAAGGTGCCGACGCTCCGCAACATCACGCTGACGTCGCCCTACTTCCACGACGGGACGCAGACCGACCTCCGCGAGGTGGTCCGCATCATGGCGCTGGTTCAGCTCGGCAAGGAGCTTGAGGACGACCAGATCGGTGACATCGTCGCCTTCCTGGGCGCGCTCGAGGGGGACCTGCCGGACGAGGCCCGCCTGCCCGAGGACGAGACGCCGCCGGACCGCACCGCCAGCGCCGACGGTGACAACGTAGTCGAGCATCCGGAGAGTGGCGAAGCGGCCGACGAGGTTCTCGAAGGGGAATAGGCAGCGCGTTCGACGGCGCGGCCCGATCGCCAGCCGGCGTTCAGGCCGTCCCGCGTGAAGGACTTTCTCGCCACGGCGGCTTCGATCCCTCACGATGGGGCTACCGATGCGGAGACTCACCCCTCTGGTCCTGCTGCTGCTGGTCGCCTGCGATTGCGACGACGGTGGTGGCGCGTGCGAAACCACCAGCGACTGCGACGCCGGCCAGCTCTGCATCGAGAACGTCTGCCGCGACCGGGACGAGTCCGACGGCGGGCCGTTCGACATGAGCACCGTGGACGCCGGCGACTGCGCGGCGGACAAGACGTGCCGCGCAGGCCGCCTCTGTTGCGCGGAGACGGAGGAGTGCGTCGACGAGCTCTACTGCTTCCCCGTCTGCGAGAACGAGCGCTGCGGGGACAACGGGTCCGTGTGCTGCGGCGCCGGCGAGATCTGCCTCGATGGAGTCGTCTGCGCCGCCGACTGTGCAGCCGACCAGGCCCTCTGCGGAGCGAGCAACGAGCTCTGCTGCGACGCCGGCGACGTGTGCCTCGACGACGCCTGCGCGACCCCCGGGATGGCCTGCATGGACGACTTCGACTGCCTGACCGAAGGCGACTACTGCGAGACCGTCGTCGACCGCTGTCTGCCGATCCCCGAACGGGATCCGGCGTGCGAGATCCTGCCGGACTTCGAGGACATCGACCTGGAGGTCGAGTGGCACTGGGCAGGCGAGACCGTCGGCGGGAGCCTCTATGAGAACGTGATCATGACGCCGGTCGTGGGGGACGTGAGTGGCGACGGCATCCCAGACGTCATCGTCACCGCCTACACCGGCGGCGCGTCGACGGACACGATCATGGTGGCGCTCGACGGCGAGACGGGGGTCGCGCACTGGCGGATCGGCCCGGACTCGGCGGACGATCCGGATTGGATCAGCGTGCCGGTGGTGGCGAACTTCGACCCGAGCGACGACGCGCTGGAGGTCCTCTACCACCTCGAAGGCAACGGCATCCGCATCGTGGACGGCGACGGCGTGACCGAGCTCGGGCGGCGCACGACCGGGAGCGCGGGCGGGAGCGGCCGAGCCGCGCCGACGGTCGCCGACCTGAACGGAGACGGGACCCCGGACGTCGTCTTCGGCTGCCACGCGATGAACGGCCTCGACATCGGTGATGCCGGGATGGACTTCTTCGACCTCGGCCAGTGCCAGCTGAACGTCCAGACCTTCATCACGTCGGTCGTTGCCGACCTCGACCGGGACGGCGCGCCCGAGATCACCACCGGCGCGGTCGCCCTGGAGACCGATGGGACGGTGATGTGGGGGAGCGTCGGCGGTGAGCACGCGCTCGCGGCAGTCGCGGACCTCGACGTGAATGGCACACCAGAGGTCATCGTCGTCCGCGATGGCGAGGTCCGGGTGCTGGACGGAGCCACGGGCACCGTGCGGGTCGGCACCGGCGGGAGCTGGTACGGCACGGTGACCATCCCGGGCGGCGGCAACGGGGGCGCACCCACGGTGGCCGACTTCGACGGCGACGGCATGCCGGAGATCAGCGCCGCCGGCCAGGGCGCGTACGCGGTCTACGACCCCGACTGCCTCTCGATCCCACCGCGGCTCGGCGGCGACTGCGCGCCGGGGACGACGAACTTCCTGCGTTGGTCGTCAGCGACGCAAGACCTCAGCTCCTCCGTGACCGGCTCGAGCGTCTTCGACTTCCAGGGCGATGGCATCGCGGAGGTCGTCTACAACGACGAGTGCTTCCTCCACGTCTACGACGGCAACGACGGCACCGAGGTGCTCGCCGACCCGCGCCCGAACTCGTCGCGCACGGGGCTCGAGTACCCGATCGTGGTGGACGTGGATCGCGACGGCAACTCGGAGCTCGTGGTGCCGGCCAACCGCGACCAGGCGGTGACCCGTGACGACTGTCCGGACGCCTACGCCGCGGCCCTCGGCGTGAGCGTCGGCGAGCTCCCGGCGGAGATCGCGACCGGCACCAGCGGCGTTTACGCCTTCGGCGATCCTTCGGACCGCTGGGTCCGAACGCGACCGATCTGGAACCAGTTCGCCTACCACGTCACCAACGTCACCGACCGCGGCGTCGTGCCCATGAGCGAACCCGACAACTGGAGCGTCGAGGGGCTCAACAACTATCGCCAGAACGTCCAAGGCGCAGGCGTCTTCAACGCGCCCAACCTCGTCGTGACCCTCGAGGCCACCGCCGCCTGCGCCACCGACGAGATCCGGCTGTCCGCCGTCGTGACCAACATCGGCAGTCGCGGCGTGCCCGCCGGAGTGCCGGTGGAGATCGTCCAGACCGCCCCGGCGCCGGAGGTGGTCATTCTCGATGGCGCGACGAGCGGTCCGCTCCTGCCGGGGCAGAGCGAGCGGATCACCGGGGTGGCGACGAGCGTGCCCGAGGACACCGACCTCGTCTACGAGGTCCGCATCGACGGCGCCGACGCGGCCGCCGAGTGCACCGAGGACGACAACACCGCCACGGCGACCGAACGTTGCCCCGGCTTGGGCTGACCGGATCACCGTGCGATGCTCGCGCGGTGCGCCTCTCTTCCCTGTTTTCCATCCTCCTCTTCGCCGTCGCCTGTGGTGACGACGGGGGCACCAGCGCCGACGCGGCGGTCCGCCAAGACGTCACGGAGACCCGGCCGGGCTGCGCGCCCATCGCTCCGGCGACCGAGTGTGTAGTGACCACGTGGTCCGAGCCCGCCGGCGCTCGGGACCACCGCGATCCGTGCAGCGACATCAGCTACCCGAGCATCCCGCCCGCGAGCGGACCGCACTTCGGGGTCTGGGCCGACTTCCTGACCTACGACGACCAGGTCCCCTGGGGCTTCCTCGTGCACAGCCTCGAGCACGGCGCGATCGTGCTCGGCTACGACTGTCCGACCGGCTGCCCCGACGTGCTCGCCGCCTACGCGAGCGTGATCGACGCCCACGGCGCCGACCCGCTCTGTGAAGCGCACCCGAGCGCCGACGCGCGCTTCATCGTCACCCCGATGAGTGGCCTCGACACGCCCATCGTCGCGCTGGCCTGGGAGCACGCCTACACGGCGACGGGCATCGACGAGGCGTCGCTGACCGAGTTCGTCGAGATGCACTATGGGATGGCACCGGAGGACCTCTGCTTCGCGGGACGAGCGGAGACCAGCGGCGAGTGGTGCCCCTGAGTCCGTCAGCCCGGTAGCGTCGGACTGCAGGGGCTCGGCTCCGCGCACCCGCCGGGACCGGCGGCGTCGAAGCCGCAGGCCACGCTCGCCTCGTCGATGCAGCTCGCGCACGCCGGGTCGTCGGGGTCCGCGCAGGCCCCGCACCGGATCCACTCCCGCAGTGCGCATCGCTCTCCAACGGTGAGGTCGTCGCCGCTGAGCGGCATGCGTTCGCCACACTCCGGTTCGCTCCCGAGCTTCTGCCAGAGGAGCGACCCCTCCGGGTCGCCCGGCGCGATGAGTGGTGCGCTCACTCCCATGCACTCGTCGCCCGCCGGCGCAGCGCCCACCAGCGCGGTCCACGCCAACTCCGGGCCCTGATCGAGCACGAGCGCGCCGGCTGCCTCCGCGGAGGAGTGACACCGGCTGCCGGCGCAGCTGCCTCCGGTCCAGTGCTCACCCGATGGCTCGGGTGCGGCCACGATGGCGGTGTAGATGGCCGGCCAGCTGGGCTCCACGCACCGGCGCGCACACGAAGGCGCGGTGAATCCCACGTCGTTGTCGCGGCCATCCAGCCTCGGCACCGTTCGCTCCACGACCGGCGCGCCACACGCGAGCCAGTTGCGGAAGATCGCCTCCCCCTCGGCGGAGTCGATGGCGGGCAGCGGCGAGAACGTTCGACCGTCGGCGCCGGGATGCTCGAAGCCGACATCGACGTTCTCGCGGACCACCGCTCCGTCGGCGCCGCCGACCGGCATCCGTCCGGAGGAGACCTCGCCCCAGAGCCGGTGCACCTCGTCCAGGATTCGCCGTTGGTCGGCACCGAGTCGAGCGACCGCCTCGGCCTCGAGCTCGGCGCCGCTGGACGCCGGCCGCAGATCGTAGTCGAGGCCCGCCGGCGCCCCGAAACGGTTCGCGCCGGACGCGCTCCCCGAGTGGCAGAAGCCACCGCCACCGCAGTCGCGAATCACCATCGCTTGGCCTGCGAAGGCCGGCGACCCCTCCGGCGTATAGACCAACGCCAGTGCCCCGTCCTGATCGCACTCGCCGGGATCGACGGTCGGCGCACACCCCAACGCGAGGAGCGCCAGAGCCTGCAGAGCGCGGTTCACGAGATAATGTCGGTGACTACGCGGCCGGCGACGTCGGTCAGCCGCATGTCGCGCCCTCCGTGGCGGAAGGTGAGCCGCTCGTGGTCGAAACCGAGCAAGTGGAGGACGGTCGCTTGTAGGTCGTGGACGTGCACGGGGTTCTCGGCGACGTTGTAGGACCACTCGTCGGTCTCGCCAAACACGATTCCCGGCCGAACGCCCGCGCCCGCGAGCCACATCGTGAAGCACCGCGGGTGGTGGTCACGACCGAACTCTCCGCGAGCCGGGTTCTGGATGTAGGCGGTGCGTCCGAACTCGCCGCCCCAGATCACGAGCGTGTCGTCGAGCAGGCCGCGGGCTTTCAGATCGGTGACCAACGCCGCGGACGCGCGGTCGGTGTCACGCGCCGCGGCCGCGTGGTTGAAAGGCAAGAAGGCGTGGTGATCCCAGTCGCCGTGGAAGAGCTGGACGAAGCGCGTGTCCCGCTCGAGCAAGCGGCGAGTCAGCACGCAGTTGTGAGCGAAGGTCCCAGGGGTCCGGGCATCGTCTCCGTAGAGCGCGAAGGTACTCTCCGGCTCCGATGAGAGGTCGGCGAGCTCCGGCACCGAAGACTGCATTCGGTGCGCGAGCTCGAACGCCTCCATCCGAGTGGCGATCTCCGGGTCGCCGGTGCGGGCGAGGTGCAGCGCATCGAGCGCGTTGCGGGTGTCGACGAGACGCGAGCGCGAGGCGTCGGAGACGTCGGTGCCGTCGTGCAGATAGAGGACCGGCTCTCGCCCCGAGCGGAGCGGCACCCCTTGGTGCTGCCCGGGGAGGAAGCCGTTCCCCCAGAGCGACGTCAGCAATGGCTGGGAAGGGACCTGCAGGTCGCGGGTGGCGGAGAAGAGCACCGAGAAGGTGGGGAGGTCCCGCGTCGGTGAGCCGAGACCGTAGCTGGCCCACGCGCCCATCGAAGGGCGCCCGGCCAACTGACTACCGGTCTGCATCAAGAGCATCGCCGGGTCGTGGTTCACCGCGTCGGTCTGCATCGAGCGGATGATGCAGAGGTCGTCGACGATCGCCGCGGTGTGCGGGAAGAGCTCACTGACCCAGGTCCCGTCGCCGGAGCCGTACTGGGCGAAGCTCAGGTGCGAGGGGCGGCAGATGAGCTCCTCCGGCGCGAAGCCCGTGAGGCGCTGGCCGCCGCGCACCTTCTGAGGCAGGCGCGCTCCTTCCGCGATGGCGGGCTTGTGGTCGAAGCTGTCGATCTGCGACGGACCGCCAGCCATGAAGAGGAAGACCACGCGACGCGCGCGGGGGGCGAAGTGGGTGAGGGCGTGCGCACGCGAGTCGCCCCGAAGGAGCGAGCCGAGCGCCGCGGTTCCGAGCAGCGAGAGGCTCCCGCGGAGGAGCGAGCGGCGGGTCAGGTCGCGCTTCTGATCGTCGTCGCTCATGGCCGGCTGATGGTCTCGCTGAGGTCGAGGAGGACGCGCGCGACCAGGGTCATCGCGCGGTGCGCCGCGGGGTCGTCCGACGTTCGGGCCGACTCGCCGATGACCAACGGGCCGAGACCGCCGGTGCTGCGAGCCTCGGCGAGCTCGGCGTCGTACGACCCGAGGAGAATGGCGAGCTCTTCGGCCGTGGGTGCCCGAGCGGTGAGAGTGCGGAAGCCGAACGCGATCTGAGCCTCGAGCGTCGGGCCGCCCTCCGTGCGCATGCGGTCGGCGAGGTGCCGAGCGGCTTCGACGAAGAGCGGCTCGTTCAGCAGCGCGAGGGCCTGCGTCGGCGTGTTGGACACGGTTCGATGAGCGATCGGCTCGCCCCGCTTGGGCGCGTCCAGGAGCTCGAGCGAGGGAACGAGGAGTCCCCGGCGCCAGTGGGTGTACATCGACCGCCGGTGCAGGCGCTCGACGCCGCGGTCCACCCGATAGACGGCCTGGGGGTTGAGCACGGCGTAGAGCCCCGGAGGCTGATAGGGACGTACGCTCGGTCCACCGAGGTCCTCGACCAGGAGGCCAGCGACCGAGAGCGCCTGGTCGCGAAGGACCTCCGCGTCGAGCCGGCGCGGGATGGCGCGGGCCCACAGCCGATCGTCCGGGTCCCGCTCCTCCAGATCCGAGCGCGAGTGGCTGGAACGCCGGTACGCCTGGCTGGTGACCAGCAGCCGCAAGAGACCGTCGAGGTCCCAGCCCGACTCCCACAGCTCGACCGCGAGCCAATCGAGGAGCTCCGGATGGGTGGGCCGCTCACCGCGACTCCCGAAGTCGTCCGGAGTGCGCGTGAGCCCCTCGCCGAAGACGTGCTGGAAGTAGTGGTTGGCCAGCACTCGCGCGGTCGTCGGGTTCCGGTCGCTCACGATCCACGCAGCGAGGTCCGCGCGGTCGGCGATGGTCACGGGCGCGTCGAGGGTGAGGATCTCGGGGACGCCACAGTGCACCTCGACTCCGGGCTCGAGGTAGTTGCCGCGCTCGAGCACGAAGGTGCGGCGCTCGGGCTCGTCGTCGACCATCACGCGGATCCGCGGAAGCTCCCGGGCGGCTTCGATCGCTCGGTCGAGCTCGGCCACCCGCTGGGCGGCGGCCCGAGCTTCGGTCGGCGCGTGCAGGCGCGCGAAGTGATCGCTGACGGCCGCGGCCGCGTCGCTCGGCCGGAACTCGGGCGCGACCGCGAGCGCGTCCCGCACCGCCGGGCTCATCGCTCCGCTCGCATCGCTCGAGACCTCGACCTCGACCCACGAGAAGGTCCGTTGTGCGCCCTTGAGCTGATCGAGACGGAGGCTCAGCGGGTCGCCCGGCGCGATCGGCTCTCTCGGCACCAGCCAGAGCGACTCCCCTCCGACGTAGAGCTGCGTGTCGCCGATGCCGTCGGCGACCTCCCAACGCTCGCCCTCGTCGTCGCGAACCCACTCGAAGGTCACCAGCTGCCGCGCCTCGGGGGTCTCGATCCAGGCGCTCACCTCACCCAGGCTCGAGTTGCCGCCCCACCGTGCGAGGCCGAAGCTCAGCCGGATGGCCCGGATCGGCTCGGGATCCTCGAGCTGGAGAACGAACACGTCGCCCATCGGGGTCGCGCCAGTCGCGGTGATCCGACCATTGGCGACGTCGAGGGTGGCGCCCCGCTCGGAGTGCGCCCGCAGCTCGGTCGGAGCTCGCCAGCCGGGCTCCACGAGCTCGAGGTCCGCCTCCCACGCCGCAAGCGCCGCGCTCAGATCGCCCATGATCTCGAGCGCCGCGTCGCGCTCTTCCACGAGGGCGGCGACCCGCTCCTCCTGCAACGGTGTCGCGATGCGACGGACCGGCTGGCCGCTCAGGTCGTCGCCCGGGTTCGAGATCCGATCGAAACACGCCGTGAGTCGGTAGAAGTCGACCTGCGGGATCGGATCGTAGCGGTGGTCGTGGCACTGGGCGCATCGCACGGTCAGACCCAGCAGCTGCGAGCCGACGGTCGCCGCGCGGTCCATGGCGTAGCGAATGCGGTATTCCTCATCGATGATGCCCGCTTCGCGAATGGTCTGGTGGAGTCGTAGGTAGGTCGTGCCCAGCGGGTCGCCGAGCGTATCGCCCGCGAGCTGCATGGTGATGAGCTCGTCGAGCGGTCGGTCGCGGCGGAAGCCGTCGATGACCCAATCGCGATAGGCCCAGACCTCTCGCGCGACGTCGATGCCCAGTCCGCCGGACTCGGCGTAGCCCCCGTAGTCGAGCCAGTCGCGGGCGAGGTGCTCGGCGTGGCGATCACTCGCGAGCAGACGATCCACGGTGGCCCGGTAGGCTTCTTCGCTCGGGTCCGCGAGGAAGGCGTCGAGCTCGTCGAGGGTCGGCGGCAGCCCGGTCAGGTCGAAGCTCAGGCGGCGCAAGAGCGTGGCCGGGTCGACGACCGGCGATGGGTCGACTCCTGCCTCCGTCAGCGCCTGGTCGATGAATGCGTCCACCGGGTTCGTCGCACCGCTCGGCACGGTGGGGCGCACGGGCGAATCGTAGGCCCAGTGGCGATCGTAGCGAGCTCCGTCGCGAATCCAGAGCTCGAGGGCTTCGATGTCCTCGGAGTCGAGGAAGGTGCCTGGCGGCATGCGAGTCGCCGGGTCCGGATCGCGCACCCGGTGGACCAGTTGGCTCGCGCTGGGGTCGCCGGGAACGATCGCCGCCCCACCCTCTCGCGGTGCGACCGCGCCCGCGCGCGTGTCGAGCCTCAGGTCCGCCTCGCGCCCGGCCTCGTCGGCGCCGTGACAGCTCCAGCAGTGCTCCGCGAAGAGCGGCTGAATGTCGCGCGCGTAGTCGACCACCCGATCGCGGCGTTCGATCGGCGGCGCGCGCAGCGGCTCGATCGGCTCGCCGCAAGCGACCACCGCGGCGAGCACGAGCGCCCCCTGAGCGCACGATCGAGAACGTGGCACCGACTCAGGATGCGGGGACCGCCCCCTCGGGCGCAACGCTCATCGGCTCACCGGCCCCGCGGGTCACGCTTCCGGCCCCAGTTCTCCGGAAGCGCGTAGAGCCACCAGTGATAGCTCGGGAGCGCGTGCCGCGAGCGCCGCACCTCGACCACGAGCGTCGGCGCCGTCGGCACCTCGAACGCCACCTCCAGCCAACCCGCCCCCTCCAGGTGCTCCGTCGGGAGGTCCTCGCCGTTGACCCGCAAGCGAAGAGCACCGAAGCCCTCGGTCCGCATCACGAGCACCAGCTCGCGCTCCGGGTCCCCAGCCAGCTGGAAGCGCTCGACCGCTGGAGCCCGCCAGCCGCCGTCGTAGACGGTCACCCCGAGGCCCGGGTGAGCCCCGAGGAGGTTGTCCTGAAACTCACGCTCGCCGTTCTCGTACCGATGAGCGGACTCGCTCTCGGCGTCCGCCACGTCCAGCTCGTCGAGAAGCGTGGCCCCCGAGAGCTCTGCGCGCAGCTCGTACGAGACCGGCTCCGCGCCACGGTCCAAGACTGCCAGCTCCGACTCGCGGAGCGTCAGGATGGGGCCACCGACGATGGCCGTGGGGCGGGGCACCTCCGCGACCTCGAGGATCTCGGGTCCGAAGAGGTACGTGCCGCTCCACCATCCGGTGTGGGTCGCGAAGTGGGAGGGTCGGTCCCGAGGGCGCCGGCTCTCCAGGAGCTCGTGCCGCGACCCGCCACCTTCCAGGAACGCCAGCGCCCAGCCGTTGGTCGTGAGGCCGACGAGATCGATGGTTCGATGGCCACCGAGATACGCGAGCGCACCCGCGTCGTTGACCGCCACTACCGCCTCGGGGCGGAGCTCACGCATGGCCGCCGCGATCACGTAGTGCTGCGCTCGGATCTCACCCGTGGCCCGCGCGTAGTGGTCGACGGCCCGGGGCCAGCTGACCACGGCGATGACTCCACAGAACGCGAGCACCGGCACGCTCGCCGCAGCCGGAGCCCAGGAGCGGAGGCGTCGGAACGAGCGCCGAGCCAGCCGATGGACGACGGCACCCGCCAGAGCGAGCGGCGGGACGATGAAGGGGACGAGGTAGCGGAACTTGTGGTCGTGGAAGGTTCCGTAGGTCAGCAACACTCCCAGGGTTCCGAACGAGGCGCCGATCATCAGGACGGTCGCGAGCCGCCCCCGAGCCGGCCGCAAGGCCAGCACCAGACCGAGCACCAGCGCGACGGCGACGACTCCGATGGGGAAGTAGCCCTCCGCGTAGTGCCGACCGGAGCCGTCGACCCAATCGCGGAAGACCTTCAGGAACACGCCCACACGGTGGAGGAGCGACTCGGTGTCGAAGTAGGGGTGGACCGGAAGCCACTTCGCGCTCATCCCGTTGGTCCGACCGGCCCCCGTGACCGCCCACCAGAAGAGCGGTAGCGAGGCGACGAAGAGGAGGGGGACCACCCCGAGGAGCCTCGCGAGGAATCGTGGCGCTCGGGGATCGCCGGGCGGACGAACCATCAGCAGCGCGCCGATCGCGCACGCGAAGGGAGCCGTCTCGGGGCGGATCCACGGAAGGACCACACCGAGCGCGAGCAGCGGAGCGACGTCCCGGTAGCGACGCCGCTGCGGGCTCCGGTCCCATCGGTCGGTCAGCAGCCAGGCACAGGCGACGGCCGCGGCGGTCAGCCCGACCTCCATGCCGCTCGCGGAGTGCCAGCCGAGCCAGCCCCACGCCGCGAGCGTCGCTACGCCAGCGTTCGCCGCACCGACGCCGTGTCGCGCGCTCAGCCAGCGATGGACCGCGGCAAAGACGAGCGCGAGGAAGATGGCGCCGAGCGCCCACGCGCCCCAGAGCACGTCGACCCCATCCATCCAGAGGTGGAAGGGCGCGAGCAGGACCACCCAGAGCACCGACGACGCGCCCGAAGAAGGAGCCTCCCCCGGGTGGTACGCGAAGGGGTGCCCCTCCGTGATGGAGCGGGCGTACTGCAGGTGGATGTAGGCGTCGTCGAGAGGTGCGGCCGCAACGGGCGACGACGCCGCCGCGAGGAAGGGCGCGAGGATGGCCACGGCGAGGAGCGAAGCTCCGACGAGACGCAGTGAGCGGAGCGTGTGGGGGCGCGGCGGACGCACGAGCGGTCGCTACCGTCCCACGAGAACGGGAGCCTCGGCGAGCGTCAGCTGGTCGCGCTGGCGCGGTGAGCGACCGCGGCGTTGAGCTCCTCGAGGCCCTCGGCGCCGAGGTCGTTCGGGGTGCTCTGCGGATCGGGGATCCACTCCTCGTCGGGCCCATCCTTCGGCGGCATGTAGGGACGGCCGTCCCAGGTCTCGCGCTTGCCGAGGATGAAGGCTCGCCAGATGTAGGCGAGCAGCGACTTCTGATCGAGGTTCGGGTGGATGTGCGGCGCGATCTTCTCCGCGTGCGCCTCGGGAGTCAGGCTCCAATGGAGCCCGGGCATCTCGTGGTGGATCGTGTGGAAGCCGTTGTTGAAGGTCCACCAGTTGACGAACTTGCCCACGAAGTTGCGCGAGTGGTTGTACTCGCTGTCCACGTCGCAGCCGTCGTGCTGCAGCACGTTCATCGTCACGATGCCCCACTGCGCGTAGAGGTGCGGGATGATCCAGAGCGCGATCGTCTTCTGCCAGTCGAGGATCAGGAGCGCGCCGGTGATGATCCAGAGGGTCGCACCCTCCATCACGAGCTGCCGGAACCACTTCGGGTGCCTCGTGCGCATCTGCTTCGAGTAGGCGGTGTCCGCTCGCATGATGGAGGGGACGCAGCGAAGGAAGAAGAAGAGGACGTTGAAGAGGTTGTGACGGAAGCGGAGCTTGGTGGTCCGCATCACGTCGCGCCGCGACTGCGTGTGCTTGTGGTGGCTGAGGTTGTGCCCGGGCACGTAGCTCGAGACCGGGTGGCCATAGGTGAGGGTCAGGATCACCTGCCACACCTTGTTCAGGCTGCGCTTCTTGAAGATGGGCGAGTGGACCGCGTTGTGGGTACTCACCGCACCCATGAACGAAGTCACGCAGACCGCGATGAAGAGCGGAACCGCGAGCTCCCATCGGATGGCGCCGTACTCGCTCCACAGATCGCCCGGGAGGACGAGCCAGAGCACCGCCGTCAGCGCGAAGTAGAGCGCGACGAAGAAGATCGTTCGAAGATCGGCTCGATAGCGCAGCATGACAGGGGGATAGCTAGCCCTTGGGCTCGCGAACCGCAAGTACGCAGCACCGGCCACTCAACCGGTATTCGGCCCCTCTTCAGGCTCGTACCAGTCCTCGTGCAGGGACCATTGGTGACATCGGAGACAGGCGGTTCGGAGCCACTGCCGCTGGCACGCCGGGCAGCGGCCACGGGTGTCGAAGGTGTTCCACGCATGGCCGCAGTCGCAGAACCAGCGGTCGCTCGGCGCCGGTTGGTAGCCGCACTTGGGGCAGCGAATGCGACGCCGGCGATCCCGGTCCCGCCGCCGCTCGTCCACGTCGGTCCCGCTCGGACCGTCGGGCTGCTCCTCCTCCGGCCCCCGCCTCAGCTCCACCTTTCGCATGGTGTCTCCTTGTAGGTCGCCGGCGCCCCCCTTGGTAGGGTGAAGCCGTGCGAGCGCTCTTCTCGATGCTCTTGATCGCCGGCTGTGCCTCGAGCACCGGCGTCGACACCATGGACCGGCGTGACGGGAGCATGGTCGATGGCGCCCCGACCGGCGTCGACGCCGGACCGGTCGATCTCGGCGGGGGCCGCGACCTGGGCTCCCGCGACCTCGGCAGCGTCGATGGCGGGGGCAGCTGCGGCAGCGGGGAGACCCGATGTGGCTCGTCGTGCACCGACACCCAGACGGACCCGACGAACTGTGGTGGCTGTGGCCGATCGTGCGTCGTGACGAACGCGAGCGCGGCATGCGTCGCCGGTAGCTGCGACGTCGGCACTTGCGACTCCGGCTTCCTCGACTGCGACGCCGATCCGATCAACGGCTGCGAGAGCCCCGACAGCTGCTCCGCCGGGGCCGCTTGCTCGACGAGCTGTGGCAGCACGGGCACCACCGGCTGTGCCGACCGCTGCGCGCCGAGCTGCGAGGTACCCGCCGAGACCTGCAACGCCGCCGACGACGACTGCGACGGCATGTGCGACGAGGGCGCACTCCCTGGCTGCCGGGTCGGCGTCCACCGCAGCTACGGGGACGGGAGCCACTTCTATACGACCGACCTGGGAGAGGCGAGCTCCGCGCCCTACACCCTCGAGTCGGCGAACTTCTACTACCTCTACTCGAGCGCGAGCCCCGGCACCCGGGCCTTCTACCGCTGCCTGAAGGGGAACGGTCGCCGCTTCTACACGGCATCCTCGGTGTGCGAGGGCGGCGGTACGAGCGAGGGCGTGCTCGGGTTCATCGGTGAGAGCGAGGTCTGCGGGTCGCGGCCGCTCTTCCGGCTCTACCGGGACGGCAGCCACTTCTACACGACGAGCGCCGGCGAACGTGACACGGCCGTCGGCAACGGCTGGCTCTACGAGTCGATCGCCGGATACGTCTGGTCTGCGCCCTGACGGGGGCGGGTTGGCACACTCGTCGCAGAATGTTGGTACGATGCGTGCCGATATGAGCCAACTCCTGAGATTCTCCGTGCCACTGCTGCTTTGCGGTCTCGTGCTCGGGGCCAGCCCCGCGGCCGCGCAGGGCGACGAGGACAGCGAAGCGCGTGGCCTCTTCCTGGCGGGCGAGGCTGCGTTCCAGGGCGGGCGCTTCGAGGAGGCCCTCGAACACTTCGAGCGCGCGTACGAGCTGAGCGAGCGACCGGAGCTCCTGTACAACATCGGGACGACCGCCGAGCGGCTTCGGATCGATGCCCGAGCGATCGAGGCCTACGAGCGCTTCCTCGAGCAGCTCCCCGAGTCGTCGCTCCGGGCCAACGTGGAAGGGCGGCTTCGCCTACTCCGTGAGCAGGAGCAGCAGCGGGACCAGACGCGGGAAGAGGTGCGAGACACCACGCCGGTGCCGCCGCCCGAGCCCGTGGAGGAGGAGAGCTCGAGCAAGGGCCTCGCGTGGGGCCTCGCCGCTGGTGGCTTCGCCATGCTCGCGGGTGGCGCGCTCTCCTTCGGGCTGGCGGCGTCGAGCCGCAACGCCGCGACCGACGTCGACGAGGGCACGCCCTGGACCGACGTATCCGATGATGCCGCGCGCGCGGACCGACGGACCGGATTCGGCATCGGTCTGCTCGCCGTCGGAGCGGTGCTGGCGACGGTCGGATTGGTGCTCGTCGCGAGCTCGGGAGATGGCGACGACGAGGTCGCCCTACGCATCGGTCCGGCGAACCTCTCGCTCACGGGGAGCTTCTGATGCGGCTGGGTTCGCTGATGTTGGCCTCCCTCGGGCTCGTGGTCGGCTGCTTCGATCCGGAGCCCGGCTTCTACTCGTGCACGGACTCCGACGGGTGCCCCGAGGGCTGGTCCTGCCACTCGGACCAACGCTGCTACCCCGACCCGGAAGCGGACATGGGGGTCGCGGACCTTTCGGTGCCCGACATGCTCGTCACCGACATGCTCGTCGCGGACATGCCCACCGACGCTTGCGTGCCGGAACCGCAGCGGCCCGTCGACCTGCTGCTGGTCGTCGACAACTCGATGTCCATGTTCGAAGAACAGAACCGCCTCAAAGACAGCGTTCGTGGGCTCCTCGAAGCGCTCGCGCTGGGCCGCGACGCGGAGGGAACGATCGGCGCGTTCGCGCCCGTCGAGGACCTCCACGTGGGCGTGATCACCACCGACATCGGTGCGGGCCCGGCGATGATTCCAGGCGGCACCTGCGTCATGCCCGGCGACGACGGAGTCCTCCTGAACGAGACCCGGGACGGCGCCGCGAGCTGTGATGCGATGTTCGAGCAACGCTTCCTCACCTATGACCCGACGGTCGGGATCAATGCGCTCGCGGACGACCTGACCTGCCTCGCGAGTGTCGGTCTCACCGGCTGCGGCTTCGAGCAACAGCTCGAGGCGATGGCGCGCGCGCTCGTCCCGAGCACCACCGCCGCGATCGATCGTGGCAAGGCCGATGGACCGAACGACGGATTCCTGCGCGAGGGCTCGGTGCTGATCGTCTCGGTGGTGACCGACGAGTCGGACTGCTCCGCGTCCGACCTCGAGCTCTTCAATCCATCCAGCGCCACCTACGGCGGAGACTTCACCAACGCGAACACGCGCTGTGGCGAGTACGCGGACACCGCGCTCCATCCGGTCAGCCGCTACGTGGACACGATGCTCACCTACGTCCGTGGTACCCGCGACACCGACGTGATCTTCGCGCCGCTCGTCGGAGTGCCGCCCTCGCTCATCGGCGAAGACTGGGACACGATCCTCGCGGACGAGTCGCAGCAGTTCGTCATCGACCCAGAGACGAGCGTGAGCTTCACACCGGCGTGCGAGTCGCCGGGAACCTCGGCACAGCCCGCGCCTCGCTTCGTGGAGCTCTCGAAGCTCTTCGAGGAACAGGGTGGCCACTCGGTGCTCGGCTCGATCTGCGACGCCGACTACGGAAGCTACTTCGGGAGCATCCTCGACGCGCTCGAACCGCTGCTCGAAGGCGAGTCCTGCGAGCCCTGAGCCTCCACGAGCGGTGAGGGTCGGCCGCCCTGCGCTCGATCGCCCATGGCTTCGGCCACGGCGTTCGGCCGCACCACGTGCGGATCGTGGCCAGCGTCGGCGATGGTGACGACGGTCGAGCCCTCCGGTACGTCCAGGAGCGGGTCGCGCTCCCCGTGAATCAGCTGCACTGGGTGGGCGCACCGGTCGAGCAGCACCCGCAGCTCGGCTCGCTCGCGCGGATGAGACGCGCGAGCGAGCGCCTGCGCGACGGTCTTGGCGACGCCTCTCCGCGCGAGGCTCCGGTGCGCGCTGACCACCGCAGGCGAGAGTTCACCGCCCCGACCGAGTAGCCGCCGCTGCAGCGCGCCCACGTCACCACTGCGGAGCACCCGGCCCGTGAGCGCCGCGCAGCGCAGGTACCAGGGGGCTCGCCGCTGCAGGAAGAAGGGAGAGATCAACGTGAGGCGTCGAACCCCGTCCGGATTCGACGTGGCGTAGCGAAGGGCGGTCCCGGTCGAGAGCGAGTGGGCGACGAGATGAACGGGCGTGTCCCGATCCGCGAGCAGAGCCTCGAGCCACTCGGTGTGAGGGACGGTCGCGCGCGAGGAGCGCCCCATGCCCGGCAAGTCGACCCGAGCGACATCGCCCGGAAGGAGCCGAGCGAGCTCTCGGCCGCTCTCGCCGTCCCAAGGGAGGCCGTGCAGGAAGACGGTGTCCGCCGTGCGAACGTCTCCGGTCGCGAAGCTCCGTGAGCCACCAGCGGAGTGAAAGCGCGCACGCTCGTGGAGCGGCTCGCGAGCGAAGTCGGTCGCCGCCAGGTGCGTGACCCACCGCCCGGTCGCCACGTCGGTGTCGGGCATGACGAGGCCCACCGCCGCCGCGTGCGCCTCGGCCGACGCGGTGTCGTAGTCGTCCTCGCTCAGGAAGGTGAGCGTCTCGCGCTCCACGCCGGTCAGCGCGCTCGGGAGCTTCCGCAGGAGCCCGACCGACACCAGGCGCTCGGGCACGGGGACACCGAGGTGGTCGCCGATGCGAGCCACCAGCTCCGGGAGCTTCGGCGTGCGCCGATCGAGCACCGTGAGCTCCTGCCCGACGGTCTCGGGCCGGGTCGGCACGGACACCAGGAAGTCCGCGAGGAAGTCGACCGTGACCAGCGGCACCCACGTCTCGCGCGACCCCGCGAGCGCCGGCATCGTTCCCCGCCAGAGCCGTTCGACGATCTCACCGAGGCCGGTGACCTGCGAGCTCTCTCCGGTCGCCGAGCTGCCGATGACCGTCGAGGGATGGACCGCGGTGAAGGGCATCGCGTGCTCGGCCGCGAAGCGCTCGAGCATCAGGTGGGACTCGTACTTCGAGGCTTCGTACGCCCCGTAGTGTCCATAGAGCCGATCGACGATCGGCGTCGGCAGTGGCCGGGGCGCGTCGAGGAGCCACTGCGGCATCTTCGTCATTCGGTAGCCCCCGAGCTCCACGAAACGGCGGAGCCCCGGCTGCGCGCGGGCCCACGCCGCGAGCGCGAGCGCGCCGCCGACGTTGACGGCTCGGGTCCGTTCGCGCTCGAGCCCGAAGCCGAAGACCGCGCCGAGGTGATAGACGTCGCGCACACCTTCGATGGAGTCGGCGAGGGCCAGCTCCGGCGCGGCCAGGTCGGCATGCACGAGCGTCAGTCGTGTGGCGTCTCCGCCGTGCGCGTCGACGAAGGCTTCGAGCTCGGGAGCGCGCTCGGCCCCACCGCGCGCCAGCACGGCCACCTCTCGTCCCTCTCGGGTGAGCGCGGCCACCAACCACCGCCCCAGGAACCCCGTACCGCCCGTCACCACGCTGTCTGCTCGAATCGTCATGGGCAGAGCATGGGAGCGGACGGCCATGACCGAAAACTCATACTATTCATAGCTAGTATGAGTGATCGCGAGTCCACCGAGAGCCTGCGCGGCGTGAACCTGAACCTGCTCCCCGCGCTGGCTGCCCTGCTCCAGGAGCAGAGCGTGAGCGGCGCCGCGGCGCGGATGAACGTCTCGCAGTCGGCGATGAGCCACTCGCTGGCCAAGCTCCGTGACGTGCTGGACGACCCGCTGCTGATCCCGGCCGGCCGGGGGATGGCGCCGACCCCCCGCGCGGAGCAGCTCGCGTCCTCGCTCCCGCCGCTGCTCACGGAGCTCGGGCGCGCGCTCACCGCCCCGGTGGACTTCGACCCGAAGACGGCGGAGCTGCAGCTCCGCATCGCGACCTTCGACTACTTCGAGCTGGCGATGCTCCCGGAGCTCCTCGCCTTCCTTCGCCGACACGCGCCCGGGGTCCGGCTGAGCGTCGAACGTTTCGAGCCGCGCTCGGTCCGGCGGCTCGTCGCCGGCGAGATCGACTTCGTGCTGGGCGGCGGCACCATGTCGATGCCTGCGGTGCTCATGCAGCGAACGCTCTTTCGCGATCCCTTCAAGGTGATCGTGCGGAAGGACCACCCCACGGTGCGTGGGCGCCTGAGCCTCGAGCGCTACGTGTCGCTCGACCACCTCTTGGTGTCGATCGAAGGGCAGGCGCTCGGGGCGGTGGATCGGGCCCTGGCCGCCGAAGGGCTCGGACGGCGCGTCGCGCTGCGCGTACCGCACTTCGCCGCGGCGCCGCTGGTGGTCCACGGCTCGGACATGGTGTGCACGATCGCGGGCACGATCGCGGAGCGAGCGAAGCAGCTCTACGGCCTCCGAGTGCTCACCCCACCGGTGGAGCTCCCAGAGGCGGAGATCATCGCCTGGTGGCCTCGCCAACACCAACGCGACGCCGCGCGTCGGTGGTTTCGAGAGGCGCTCTTCAGCGGCGAGGCGTGCTCGCCGTGGGTGCGGAAGCGAATGCGAGCCCTGGAGCGCCGAAGCTGAGGGACACCGCCCCCCCGGAGGGCATATGCTCCGCACCATGATGCGAACGCTGCTCACCCTCGCTCTCTCCCTGACCTTGGCCTGCGGCGACGACGACGAGGGCGACTCGGACACCGCGCCCGGCGACACGATGCCGGCGGACGCGGGGATGGGGTCGGACGGCGGTCCACCAGTCGGCACCGACGGCTGCGGTCGGGCGCCCACGATCGCGACCGGCGAGTTCGTGCTGCAGACCCTCGAGGTCGGCGGCGCGACGCGCGACTGGGCCGTGTGGCTCCCGGAGGGCTACGACCCGGACCGCCGCTACCCGGTCGTCTATCAGTTCCACGGCTGCTCGGACGGCCCGATGCGCGAGAACAACAACGTACCGACCCAGCGGGAGTCCGGCGCCGACGCCATCGTGGTCCGCGGTCGCGCGGTCGACCGTTGCTGGGACACCATGAGCGAAGGCCCGGACGTGCTCTTCTTCGACGCGCTCGTCGCGGAGATCGAGGCCACCTATTGCGCGGATCCCGACCGCCGCTTCGCCGCGGGGTACTCGGGTGGCGCGTTCATGACCCATCAGCTCGCGTGCAACCGTGGCGACCAGCTGCGAGGAGTGGCGACGATCGCCGGCGGTCAGCCCGGACGCGACTGCGTCGGCGCCACGGCGGCGCTCCTGATCCATGACGAGAACGACACCACCGTCGACATCGGCGCCAGCGTGCGGGCGCGCGATGCACACCTGGAGCGCAATGGCTGTGGCGACACGACCGGCGCGGTCGACCCTTCACCCTGCGAAGCCTACGACGGCTGCCGCGATGGACTCCCGGTCGTCTGGTGCCAGACCTCGGGCATGAACCACTCTCGCCAGGACGACCTGGCGGCGCCGGCCTTCTGGGACTTCTTCGAGTCCCTCTGAGCGTTCAGCTTCGGCCGAGCTTGCTGTGCTTGCGGCCGTACGTGAAGTAGATCGTGAAGCCGATCAGCAGCCACACCAGCAGCCGCAGCCAGGTGTCCCACGGCAGGCCGATCATCACCCAGAGGCACGCGGCCGCGCCGGCGAAGCCGATGGCGTTCGGGAAGCGCACGGCGAAGGCGCGCGGGTGATCCGGCTCGGTGCGTCGCAGAAGCGGCACGCCGATGCAGACGACGACGAATGCCAGCAGCGTCCCGATGCTCACCAGCTCGCCGACGATGTGGATCGGCATCAGCCCCGCGCAGAAGGCGATGAAGACACCGGTGACCGTCGTGCCCACGTGCGGCGTGTGGAACTTCGGGTGGGTCTTGCCGAACCAAGGCAGGAGACCGTCTCGAGCGATGGCGTAGAAGACCCGGGTCTGCCCGAGGATCATCACCAGGATCACGCTGGTGAGGCCCGCGATGGCGCCGAACTTGATGGTCGCGGTGAAGAGGCTGCGCGCCCCCGGGTCCCAGCCGCGGAGCTCCACGATGCGGTCGATGCCCAGGGCGATCGGCTCGGCGACGTCGAGCTCCTGGTAGGGCACGACGCCGGTGAGGACGATCGCGACACCGACGTAGAGGAGCGTGCAGACCAGGAGCGAGGTGAGGATCCCGATCGGCAGATCCCGCGAGGGGTTGCGGGTCTCCTGGGCCGTGGTGCTGACGGCGTCGAAGCCGATGTAGGCGAAGAAGACGACGCCGGCACCGGTGAGCACGCCACCCATGCCCCAGCCGTAGCGGGTCACCTCGCGGCCGTGGTCCATCACCGTCTCCACCGGAGGCACGAGCGCACCCAGGCCCCCGGCGTTCGGGTCGGCGAAGAGGTTCAGCTCCGAGACCACGCCGATACCGAGCGCGATGAAGATGAGCACGATCGCGACCTTGACGATCACGATCAGGTTGTTCACCCACGCGGCCTCCTTGATGCCGCGGTAGAGCACGACGGTCGCGCCGAGGGCGACGAAGGTGGCGGGCAGGTTCCACAGGCCGCTCGCCTCGCTTCCGTCGGCGAGGGTGACCTGCTCCCAGGGCCCTTGGGTGAAGCGCACCACCCAATCCGGAAGCGTGACCCCCAGCGAGTCGTGGACGAGTGAGTAGACGTAGCCGCTCCAGGCCACCGATACCGTCACGGCGCCGAACGCGTATTCGAGGATCAGATCCCAGCCGACAATCCAGGCGATCAACTCGCCCATCGTCGTGTAGGTGTAGGCATAGGCCGACCCGGCGACGGGGATCATCGAGGCCAGCTCCGCGTAGCAGAGGCCCGCGAAGGCGCAGAGCACCCCGCCGAGCACGAAGCTGTAGACGATGCCCGGCCCCGCGTACTGTGCGGCGGCGGTGCCCGTGAGCGAGAAGATGCCGGCGCCGATGATCGCTCCGACCCCTAGCATCGCGAGGTGAAACGCACCGAGAGAGCGTTTCAGACCCCCGGCGACGGCGTCGTGTCCATGCTCATGGAGGTTCGGATCGCCGGCTTCCTCGACGACCTGCGCGAGCGGCTTCTTCCGCAGCAGCGACATGGCGTTCGTATACCCCGGAATCGTTCGGCGGCGGAGAACGTCGCTCGCGCTTCCGTGTCAACGCGCTGTCAATCACTCCGTGAACGGTGATCGTCCTTGACCCCCGGTCCGCCAACCCCCACTGCCGAGGGATGCTCACCCTCCCCCTCTACGATCGCGTGCGGCTACGTACGAAACCTCCGCTGCAGCGCGCCATCGCCGAGGGCTTCTTGCGCCTCGACTACCGAAAGGTCGATCTGCGCGTCGAGGGGCTCGAGCGGATCCCCGAGTCGCCGGTCATCTACGCGATGAACCACACCGACAACTTCAACTACTGGCCCTTCCAGTACACCCTCCACCGCGAGTTCGGTCGCTACACCGCGACCTGGGTGAAGGGGAAGAACTACGAGGGTGTCGTGTCGGGCGCCTTCATGCGCTGGACGAACAACATCCCCATCGCATCACGCGGCTACGTGATCACGCGAGACTTCGTGAACACCGTCGGCCGCCAGCCCACCAAGGAGGAGTACCGCGCGCTTCGGAACGCGGTGGACGACCTCGCGCCGGTGGTCGGCGACGTGCCCGCCGCGATCCTCGAGCAGCCCCGCGACATCCTGGGTCGCCACTTCGACCCGAGCCGCGAGGGCTACCACGAAGCGATCGACCGACTGATGCAGCGCATGATGGGGCGCTTCATCGAGAAGAACGAAGAGGCCCTCGACGCGAACCTCGACGTGCTCGTGTTCCCCCAGGGCACGCGCTCGCGGCGCCTGTCGCGCGGACACATCGGGCTGGCCCAGATCGCGCTCCACCTCGGCGCGACGATCGTGCCCGTCGGGTGCAGCGGGAGCGACGAGGTCTACACGAGCCGCTCGTTCATCGCGAAGCCCGGCGCGATCACCTACCGGATCGGCGAGCCGATCCCAGCGTCCCACTGGGAAGGCGTCGCGCCGGCCGTGCCCTTCACCCCTTTCGACCGCAGCGACGAGGAGACCCACCGGAGCGCGTTCCAAGCGGTGGTCGACGAGGTCATGGAGCGCATCGACGGGCTGGTCGACGAGCCCTACCGCTTCTCCGACGACCACGTGAGCGAAGGAACCACCGGCGCCGACCGCTTCGTGTGACGTTTCAGGGCTCCACCGAGCAAGCCGTGGGGACGTGCTCCCCCTCGCAGAACGCCTCGCGCAGCGGCGTGCACCAGAGCTTCTCGTCGTGCTCGCGCTGGACCACCATCTCCAGCGAGGTGAACGACACGGCGAAGGTGGGCGCCACGTCGACGTCTCGGACCTGCGGCTTGGCGTACGCCGGACAGGCTCCCATCGACTCCTGCGCGGTCGGGAGCATCGTGTCGCTGTCGAAGACCTCGGCCCCGAGCCGCGCCGAGGCGAAGCAATGGACGGATCCCTCGTGGTGCGCGCAGAGGAGCAACGTGACCCACGCCTCGGTGAGCCAGTCGCAGCCGTCCGCCATCGCGGAGCCCCAGCTGAAGGTCGCGCTCATCACGGAGAAGGGCGCGTCTTCCACCGGCTCGATGAAGGCCTCCCGGACATATCCATTTCCTTCGCGACTGTCACCGAGCTCCGAGCCCAGCTCACCGACCACGCTGAATCCACGCCCGGTGCGTGCGACGAGGACGTGGTACGCGCTGGCGACCCCGTCCTCGATGCGCAGCTGAGCGAGCGCCCAGTCGTCATGCTCGACCCAGTCACCGACCAGCTCGCAGGGTTCGCCTTCGCACAGTGCTTCCAGCCCCTCGGCGGCGTCCTCCGGCGGTGCGGCCAGTCGCTGGAGGATCAGGCCACTCTGGAGAGATTGCCGTGCGCGCTCAGCGGCTTCACGCCGCGACTCGTCGAGCTGGCCGGCGAAGCTCAGCGCCGCGACCGCGCCCTCGCCGTCGACCGACTCCCAGGCACCCATGGCCCGTAGCGCCCAGACCTCGGCGAGTGCCTGCCGGACGGTGTCGTTGGGGCGCAGACATTCGGAGAGCCGGAACGCCTCGGCGGCTTCATCGAGCTGCGACCGGTGGAGCAGGATCTGCCCGAGGTTGTAGTGCAGGATGCCGCGCCGTTGGTCGCTCTGCGCCGCGGTGACGGCCGCCGTGAGGTCGTCTTCGGCCTGGGTGACGTCGCCGGCGCACACCACCCTCTCGTCATCGACCTCGAGGTCGGCCTCGTCGCAGGCCAGCGCGGCGGTGAAGCGCGCCCAGCCGAGCTCGCCGAGCACCCCCGCGTCGTTCGGCGCCGCTCGCTTCGCGCGCTCGAACGTAGCGATCGCCTCGGCAAATCGCTCCTCGCGCTGCGCGGCCCGCGCCGAACGGAGCAAGCGCGCGACCGCACCCGAACGCTCGGGCTCGGCCCCCTGCCGTCGCTCGACTGCTTCGCAGCGAAGATCGAAGGGCTCGGGCTCGGAGTGCTCGACCGGCTCCGCGTCCACGCAGGGCGACACGTACTCCTCCTCGAGGACCGAGGACTCGGCCGCAGGCGGCGACTCCGGAGCAGGCTCCCGCGCTCGAGAGCCAGGCCCGGCGGGGCAGCCCAAACAGAACGACACGAGCAGGAGGAGTCGCACGACTGCAGTCTACCCCTCTCGAGCGCCACCGCGGAGCACGAGAACCTCAGGGAAAACAGACTCGGCACGGCGTGGCCACGTCATCGCGACCACAGGAGGCGCCGAGCTGCGCCGAGAGTCCGCGGCCCCAGCAGAACAGGCGCCCGTCGGTCTTCGTCGCGCAGGTGTGGAACGCGCCGGCGCCGACCATCGCCCAGTCGGTGTCGGTGCCCACCTGCGTCGGCTCGTCGCGATCCATGGTGTCACCGAGGGCGAGCTGGCCGTCGCGGTTGAACCCCCAACACCAGAGCGCACCGTCGCGGTCGATGCCGCAGTTGTGCTCCTGGCCGATCGCGATGCGCGCGAAGACCACGTCGCCCGCCACTCGGGTGGGCTCCCGAACGGCCGTGCCCATCGAGGTGTCGGTCAGCCCCGAGCGATTGCCACCGTTGAGACCCCAGCAGTAGACCTGGCCCGAGTCGGCGGTGAGCGCGCACGCCCGCCGGTGGTCGGCATCGATCTGCGAGTAGCGCCGGAAAGGCAACGACTCCGGCGCGATCACGTAGTCGGTCGTCGCGGGCTGGGCCACCTCGCCGCTACCATTCGCCCCCCAGCACCGGGGGCTGCCAGACGAGCTGGTCAACCCGCACGAGAAGTCGTCGCCGACGGTGATGGCGTCGAAGGCCGTGCCCGTGATCCGGGTGGGCCCGACGACGTTCGTCGGGAGCGGCTCCTCCTGGCTGCCGAGCTGTCCCTCGTCGGCCCGGCCCCAGCAATAGGCGCGGGCCGTCGTCGTCACGGCGCAGCCGTGGCGGAGGTCCAGGGCGACACGCGCAAACTCGGTGTCGACACCGAGCTCGGCCCCGACCTGCGTGGGAACGGATTGGTCACCGCGGTCCAGCGTGCCGAGTCGCGCGTCGCCGTCATCACCCCAGCAGTGGAGCGTGCCGTCGGAGAGCACCGCGCAGCTGTTGCGGGCACCAGCGGCGAGATCGATCACCACGCCATCGAGCGCCACCTGCTCGGGCACGTCGGTGCTCACCCCGACGCGCTCGGCCCCGAGGCCGAGCTGGCCGTAGGTGTTCTCGCCGAAGCAGTAGATGCCAGTCGCACCGGCCACGCACGTGTGCTGCTCACCGAGCGCCACGCGCGCGACGCCCACGCTCGGGACGCACTCACCATCGACGCACGCGTCGCTGGCGCACGGGCAGTCACACGTCGGCCCGCCATCCACCTGCGCGTCGACACCCTGGTCCGCGGGCCCGGCGTCCGCGAGGCCCCCGCAAGGCCCCGGGATGCTGGGCGGCCCCTCCCCACCTTCATCGGGCTCGGTCGTGTAGCAGGCGTCGGTGCAGCCACCCTCGAAGCAGGTCTGCCGCGGACCACACACTTCGCCGGCGCAGTCCCCGGAGAAGTGGAGCCGGATGGATCGACGCTCCCCGGCCACGAAGCCGCCCTCCGCATGGAGCGTGGCGATCGTTCCGCTGCCGTCCAAGAGAGAGGCCTCGACCCAAAAGCGTTGGTCGAGCCGGCTCGGAGGCCCGATGGGGATACGCGCCGGCAGCGGTGCGTCCTCGAGCGCACGGCGCTCGTCGTAGCCATCGGGGCAGGTGGGCGCGTCGGACGCGGCACAGACGCGAATCCGGAGGTCGGAGGCCGCTGCCTGCATCGTGTCGTCGGCCGTGACGTAGACCAGCACTTGCGCCGGCGCTTCCGTGCAGGCGACGAGGTGGGGCAGAACCAGCGCGCCGACGAACCCCAGGAGCAACTCGCGAACCGAGGGCACGGGGCCACTGTAGACCATATCGGGACCCCCCACGAGCCACCGTCCCCCGTCAGAAACGGAGCAGTGGAAGCTCGGCGCGTCCCCAGACGTCGTCCTCGACCGGACTCGTGTTGCGGCGGCGGACGACCACGGCGGCCGTGACCGCCCCGGCCACCGCGAGGCCGCCGACCACCAGCCACAGCGCCGGACGACGGCGAAGGGGCGGGATCGCACGCTCCGATGGCTGGATCGGCGGTGGCAGCGTGAGTCGCAGCGACGCCTCCGCCCCCGACGCGACCCGGACCTGGCCTTCCGCCGAACGTCCGTCGGGTGCGCGCGCGACCACCCGATGGGCGCCGGGGTCGACTCGAATCGCGAGGACGGGCTCATCGCCGAACGGAACCGGCTCGCGACCGTCCACCACGATCGATGCGTCCGTTCCGGGCTCCACTGCGACTCGCAGAGTGCCCATGGCCGCATCGGCCTGCACCACGATGGCCTCGGCGGCGGCACGCTGCGCGTCGTCGAGAGCACCGAGCTCGCCGACGAGGAGCGCTCGCGCGCGAGCGTCTGCGGCCACCGGCTCCCCGAGCTGCAAGAGCACGACGGCGAGGTTGTAGGCCGTGGGGATGCGAGCGCAGGCTTCCAGGGAGCGCTCGTACGCCTCCCGCGCCGCCGAAAGCTGGCGTTGCTCACCGAGGGTACGCGCTTCGACGAAGGCCTGGCGAGCCCCCGCCTCGTCGGCACACGGCGCGTCGGCGCGGGCCGCCGTCGCCAGCGACAGCCACACCAGCAGGGCCCCGACGCGCCCAAAGCTCATCGGAGGTCCCCGTCCCAGTCCATCTCACGCGGGAACGCACCGGCGGTCATCTTCGTGGCGGCGGCCATCGCACGCATCCTCCCACGACGGCGGCGGCGGCGTCGCGTTCGTCGGGGCTCGCTCTCGCTCTCCTCGGCGACCGCCGGCTGGCCCGGTGGCTCGACGGACGGCTCCGCTGGCGCCTCGACCACCGGCTCGTCCCGTTCGTCCGGTTCGCTCGTCTCCTCGCGCTCGGGCTCGGGCTCGGGCTCCGCGACCTCCGGCGGTGCGGTCTGGGCGGGCGCGGCCATCGGCTCGGTCGGGGTCCTGTCGTCGGTGAGCGCCATGACCCCGATGCCACCGGCGAACGCGACGACGATCCCCACGCCGAGCGCGACCGGCCAACGCTTCTTCTCGGGCTCCGGTGCGATCGCCCCGAGCCGGAGCGTGGTCCCCGCGAGCTCGGTGCTCGCTGCGTCGAGCGCGCGCTCGACCTCCGCCTGGCGCAGCGTTCGCCGCTCCGCGCCCAGGAACGAGGTGTACGCGCCCACGGCGACACCGTCGCCTTCGAGCGACAGCCCGCCCACGATCCCTTCGAGCGCCACCACCACGTCGGCCGCCTTCGCGGGGCGGTCCTCGGGTCGCTTCGCGAGCAGATCGAAGAGGAGCTCCACCAGCTCCGGTGGCGCCTCGGGTCGCAGCTCGCCCAGATCGGGCGGCGGCTCCTGCAGCACCCGCCGCACCACGGCCTGCGCCTTGCCCTTGTAGAGCCGCTCGCCCGCGAGGAGCTCGTAGAGGACGACGCCGAGGCTGAAGAGGTCTGCGCGGGCGTCCGGGTCCTCGAAACGGAGCCGCTCCGGCGCGACGTAGCCGGGTGTCCCCTTGAGCAGCCCGGTCGTCGTCTGAATCGTGCGACCGTCCGCATGGGCGATCCCGAAGTCGGTCAGGCGCACCCCGCCGTCGTAGCCGAGCAAGATGTTCCGCGGCGAGAGATCGCGGTGGACCAGCGCCAGCGGCGCCCCGCTCGGGTCGGTGGCCGTGTGAATGCAGTCGAGCGCGCGGGCGATCGCGAGCGCGATGGCGCACGCGACCTCGATCGGGACCGCCTCGCCGTGGCGAACGGCCAGCGTCTGCAACTCGGCGAGCGTCAGCCCCTCGACGTAGTCCATCACGAGGAAGGGCCCATCGTCGTCCTCGCCGACGTCGATCACACCGACGACGTTGGGGTGCGAGAGGCTCCCGGCGATGCGCGCCTCTTCCTCGAGAACCGCCCGCGCGCCCGGGTCCGCCACGAGGTGTGGATGCAGACGCTTGACGGCGTAGAGCCGGCGGAAGGTGCCGACGGCCCGAACCGCCAGGTCGACGCGTGCCATGCCACCGGCACCGAGCTGAAGCAGCGGTCGGTACTCGCCGGCGCCGACGTCGGCCGACTTCCCGGTCACGTCAGCCCCCCGTATCGCGCATCTCCGGGACGGCTCACGAGGCTCGATGGTAGCATGCACGGCCCGCGCGCCAACGGGCGCGCTCCCCGACGAGTGAGCGAAATCGAACGGTACGAGCGGGGCACCCGAGGGCGCTTCGAGTCGGAACAAGGGCTGCGCCTGAACGCGGCTCACCCGGTGACCCGCGCCTGGCAGCTCGCGTTTCGAGCGCAGCGGGCGCGCGCCGAACCGGAGCGACTGGCGATGCCGGGACTCGACGAGCTCGACCCGGGACCAGGGTCGCCGGCGACCGCGCACCCGCTCCTCCTCGCCGTGGGCGAAGCGCTCCGAGACGCCTTGGTCCGCTTCGACGTGCGTCGAGCCGAGGCTCTCGCCGCGCGCGCACGAGCCATCGAGCCGGGCTCCGACGCAGCCGCGGTGGAGCGAGCGCTCATCGAGCTCTGGTGCGCCGCCTTCGGCCTGCCTGCAGAAGGCGAGGTCGACGGCGCGAGCCTCGCGCGGCGCGCCCGCGATGCGGGGCTACCTCGACTCGTGGTCGAGGCGACCGCGCTCGGGGCAGTGCTCACGCTCGACTCGGGCGACCCGACCGAAGCGCTCGGTTCGGCGCGAATCGCCTCGCGCATGGCGCGCACCGAAGCCCTGCCTCAGCCCGAGTACCTCGCCAACCTCGTCCTCTCGCGACTGCGCCGGGTCTCGGGAAAGCCACACCTCGCGGTGCACATCCTGCGGGCGCTGGCCCGGGTGGTGCCGGAGTCCTGGCGTGCGCTCGTCGCCTTCGAGCGCGGCCTCGCCGGCGACCGAGAGGCCGGCGATCCAGCGATCCAAGGGCTGGTCACGGCGGCCGCGACCGGCGACGAGCGCGGCACCGAGAGCGCGATCGCGGCGCTGCGGGCGGGCCCCGGCGCGCTGGCCCCGAACCGCGCGACCGTGGACGCGCTGATCGCGCTGCTCGTGCCCTACGCGCTCGCCCCCAACTCGGCCGCTGGCTGGCTCGAGCGCGGCGACGAAGGTGATGTGCCGCTCGGGCTCCACGGTTTGGCACTCCATCACCCGGACCCGGTGTTCCAGAGCGAGCCGATCTGGGTGCACGGCTTCGCTGAGGGCGGTGCCCGTCGGCTCCTCTCCCCCGGACTCGGGCTGCTCCCGGCGGAGCTCATCCGCCTCGCGCCGGGTCAGCGTGGCCGCGCGCGAACCGACGGCGCGATCGCCAGCCTACTCTTCGCCCGGGCCCCCATCCCCGAGCCGGAGTTCTTCGAAGCGCTCTACGGCTTTCGCTACAAGCCCGCGAACCATCAGGGCGCCCGCGACACGCTCTACTACCGAATCCGGAGCCGGCTCGAAGGAGTCGGGGAGCTCGA
This sequence comes from uncultured Sandaracinus sp., assembly GCA_964462035.1. GTDB lineage: Bacteria > Myxococcota_A > Polyangia > Polyangiales > Houyiibacteriaceae > UBA1660. The sequence goes on along the minus strand of CAYXAP010000054.1, from coordinate 1,621 downwards.
GCGGGGGGAAGAAGGGCTGGCCCTCCGCCTCGTACGCTCGGTCGCCGCGCCCGATCCGCGCTTTCGCCCGCCCGCCGAGAGCGCCCTGCTGACGCTCGTGGCGCAGCTCGGCAACGCATCGGCGCGGGAGACCGCCAAGCGGCTCGGGATCCCGCTCCGGACCGCTCAGCACAGCCTCAAGGCGCTCGCAGCCGATGGTGTCTGCGTCGTGGAACGTGCCGGGCGAGAGCTGCGATATCGCGTCGAAGACACGACGTTCTGCACCCCAACGACCGCGATCTGACCCCGGATCCGGGGCACCCGCCGACGACGCAAAAGCGGTGAGACCGCGCTCCTCATCGGTCCCCCACACTCGAAGTGTGGAAAGCCGACGACCCCGACGCGCGACGCGGAGCTCACTCCCCTCGCACCCCAGCGCCCTCCTCGGCGCAGTGCTCCTGGCGGCCCTCACCGCGGCCTGCTCGGGGCAGATCGGCATGCCACAGGGCATGGACGACGGGCCGGACGACCCGCGGACCCCCGACCTGCCGCCCGAGGACCCGACGCGCCCGGGGCTCGTGCGAGAGTGCGACGACGCCTTCGAGGCCGTCCCGCCGCGGGTCTACGCCGCGAAGGTCAAGTCGCTGCTGACCTCGATGCCGCTCACCGCTGAAGAGCTCGCTTCGGTGAACGCCGACCCGGAGTCTTTCTCGACGCTGGTCGAGACGTGGGTCGACTCGCCGGAGTCCGAGGACAAGCTCCGCCGCTTCTTCGGCACGGCGCTGCAGCAGGACGGCTTCGACTCCCAAGGCCTGGCCGACCTGCTCGGCATGGACCGCATCAACATGGGCCGCTTCGAGGACGGCACCGACGCAGGCGAGCTCTTTCAGCAGAGCTTCCGCGAGAGCTTCGCGCGGCTCGTGATGGAGATCGTCCGCGAGCGGCGCAGCTTCGACGAGATCCTCACCAGCCAGGAGGGCTACTTCACCACGGCGCAGCTGCTCGCGATGGCCTATCGCGACGACCTCCTCCACACCGACGAAGACGAAGAGACCTACCGAGTCGCCGGCGACCTGATCGAGGAGCTCGTCTACCAGGGCCACACCCCGACCACCCTCGCCCAGACCCTGAACCCGAGCTCTCCCGAGTGGATGCGCTTCTACGTCACGCCGGACCAGGTCGACCTCGGCCCCTGCGCCGGCAACGAGTTTCGCCGGCCGGACGCGCGCAACCTGCCCAAGCACGTGATGCACTCGCTCTTCGGCTTCTACACGGACGACAACGGCAACTGCACCCCGGCGGGCCGGCGCCTGGGCGTCCCGATGCTCTCCTTCGCCGACTTCACCGAGTACCGGAAGATCACCTTCCGCGAGCCCGATCCGGGCGAGGAGACGACGAAGTGGTGGGACCTCGACGCACTCCGCAACGACAGCGAGATGGTGTTCTCCATCCCGAAGGTCGGCTTCTTCACGGCCCCGGGCTTCTTCGCGACCTGGCCCACCAACGACTCGAACCAGGCGCGCGTGACCACCAACCAGACGCTCATCGTCGCGCTCGGCGAGAGCTTCGACGGTGAGGACAGCATCGTCCCCGCCTTCGACGATGCCCTCGACGGCGAGCACGCGAGCCCTGGGACCGCCTG
>CAYXAP010000053.1:52915-67618 GCA_964462035.1 uncultured Sandaracinus sp. | reverse complement strand
CGGCTAAGCCTCCTCGATTCACCCGAACTCCCCCGCCCATTGCGCTGCCGCGCGCCTGCTTCTCGGCAAACTCCAAGGACGAGCCATGACCATCGGCGTCAAAGTCATCACCAAGCCCAAGCGCACCATGAGCGAGCAGGTCTACGTGCCTGCCATCGCGGCGGGTCTGGGCAAGACCATGAAGCGCTTCTTCAAGAACACCTTCGGTCCGGAGGAAGAGAAGGAGATCGCGACGGTGCGCTACCCGGAGGAGAAGCGGGAGTACCCCGCGCGCTTCCGCGGCATCCACCGCCTGACCCAGCGCTCGGACGGCTCGCCTCGCTGCGTGGCCTGTCTGTGCTGCAGCACCGCTTGCCCGGCGCAGTGCATTCACATCGAGCCGGCCGAGTACGAGCCCGAGGACCCGCGCTACGGCTACGAGCGCTACCCGGCGCGCTTCGTCATCGACGAGCTCCGCTGCATCTTCTGCGGCTACTGCGTCGAGGCCTGCCCCTGCGACGCCATCCGCATGGACACCGGCATGCACATGCCCCCGAGCACCGAGCGGTCCCACTTCCTCTACGAGAAGGAGACCCTGCTCGAGCTCCCCGGCCGCGACGGCACCTACCTCACGGCCAACCCCCGCCACGAGCCCGGCGACCCGACCCACCCGGGCATCGACCGCCTCAAGGGCCACTGACTTTCTAGGAGGGTCTTCGAAAGACCCTCCCGCTTCGCTCGGGCAGAGCCCTCGACTCGCTCCCTCCCAAACGGGCCGCCTCTGGCGGCCTGTTTGCATTGTGCTGGCGTGGCTCCCGGCGCGGGGGCGTTCTTCGTCCGTCACCCACTCGTGGCGTTTTCAGCTTTGCCTCGCGCAGAGCCGCGGAGTCGCAGAGGTCGCAGAGTTTAGGAATCGAAATCGTCGGCGCGGGCCGGGGCTCGAGACCGTCGGCCCGGAGCGAGACGAAAGCGTCTCGCGCCTGCTTCGCACCAACCATCCAATCCCTGTGGTTCCTCTGCGACCTCTGCGGCTCCGCGGCTCTGCGCGAGGCAAGGGCTCATCGGGTCCAAAGAAGCCCGCGGGGTAACGCGACGCGGGGCAGGGCGACGAGTGGAGCCTGGAGGGAACCCGAATGCCGCTCTACGACGCGACCGTGCCGCAGCTCGACAAGATGCTGGGCAACCTGGATGCCTGGCTCGAGAAGGCCGCCGCCCACGCCGACGCCAAGAAGGCCGACCCCGAACGCTGGGTGACCGCGCGGCTGGCCATCGACCAGTTCGCGCTGGCCCAGCAGGTCCAGTCGGCCTGCGACACTGCCAAGTTCGCCGCCGCTCGGATGACGGGCAAGGAGGCGCCCTCGTTCCCCGACGACGAGAAGACGCTCGCCGAGCTCCGTGAGCGCATCGCCAAGACCCGCGAGTACCTCGGCACCTTCGAGCCGAACGACTTCGAAGGCGCCGAGGAGCGCGTGGTCGCGCTGCCCTTCCTTCCAGGGAAGGGCGCCCTCGCCGGCGAGTACCTCAACAGCTGGGCGCTCCCGAACTGCTACTTCCACCTCTGCATGGCCTACGCGATCCTGCGGACCAACGGGGTCGAGCTCGGCAAGCGCGACTACATCGGTAGCATCGACATCCGCGATCTCTGAGCCCCGTTCACCCCGCGGGGCTTCGATGTGCCCGTTGGTCCGTTGCCTCGCGCAGAGCCGCGGAGTCGCAGAGGTCGCGGAGGAAACACAGGGGATTGGGATGTCGGTGCGGAGCGGGCGCGAGACGCTTTCGTTTCGCTTCAGGCCTGCCGATCGATCGCCGCGCCCCGACGCGACCATTCTTCTTTTTCCAACTCTGCGACCTCTGCGGCTCTGCGCGAGGCAAAGCTGGAATCGGGACGAGCGGGTGACGCTTGGGATGATTGGGCGGACGAAAGGGACGAGGGCAGGCGAGTGAGCTAGGCTCCCGCGCGATGAGCGACGAGAGCAAGAGCCACGCCCCGGGCACGGTCACCGTTCACGGCGGCGAGCCGCGCCGGTACCCGGAGGCGGCGATGACCGCGCCGATCGTCCAGACGGCGACCTACACCTTCGAGGACACGGCGGAGCTCAGGGCCTTCTTCGAGGGGCGCACCGAGCGCACCGAGGAGTATGGGCGCTACGGGAACCCGACCGTGCGGCTCTTCGAGAAGAAGCTCGCGGCGCTCGAGAAGGCCCAGGACGCCGCGGCGTTCTCCAGCGGGATGGCCGCGGTCACCACCGCCATCCTCGCGCTCACCAAGGCCGGGTCGCACGTGGTGCTCTTCAGCGACTGCTACCGGCGCACCCGGCAGTTCGTGACCCACTTCCTCGACCGCTTCGGGGTCGAGAGCACGCTGGTGCCGCCGGCCGACGTGGATGCGCTCGAGGGCGCGCTCCGGAAGGAGACGAAGCTCGTCATCAGCGAGGCGCCGACGAACCCCTATCAGACGGTGCCGGACCTGAAGCGGCTGGCGGCCATCTGCAAGGAGCGTCGCATCAAGACGATGATCGACAGCACCTTCGCCACGCCGATCAATCTGCGCCCGATCGAGCACGGCATCGACCTGGTGGTCCATAGCGCGACCAAGTACCTCGGAGGCCACAACGACGTCCTCGGTGGCGTCATCGCCGGCAAGGAAGGCCTGGTCGGCATCGTCCGCGAGCTCCGCAACGTGCTCGGCGGCGTGCTCGACCCCCACGCCGCGTACCTGCTGCTCCGTGGCACCAAGACCCTCGCGCTCCGCGTCGCTCAGCAGAACGCGAGCGCCCAGCGCATCGCCGAGACCCTCGAAGGCCACCCGAAGGTCGCGCGCGTCTGGTACCCGGGCCTCGCCAGCCACCCGAACCACGAGACGGCCAAGGACCTGATGACCGGCTTCGGCGGCGTCGTGACCTTCGAGCTGAAGGACGGCCTCGACGCCGGCAGCCGCGTGGTCGACGCGGCGCGCATCCCGCGCATCGCTCCGAGTCTCGGGGGCGTCGAGAGCCTCATCGAGCAGCCCGCGCTGATGAGCTTCTTCGAGCTCACCACCGAGCAGCGCGAGGCGGTCGGCATCAAGGACGGACTGATCCGCTACGCGGTGGGCGTCGAGGACCCCGACGACCTCCTCGCGGACCTGCTGCGCGCCCTCGACCAAGCCTAGCCCTGCCACTCGTCGCCCAGTCGAGTCGGTTTCAGCTTTGCCTCGCGCAGAGCCGCAGAGGTCGCAGAGTTCGAAAATAGGAAGAGTCCTCGACATCAGCGGGGGCTCGAGACGCGTCGCCCGAAGCGAAGCGCGACCGTCTCGCGCCCGCCTTCCCACCGACCATCCAAACCCTGCGTTCTCTCTGCGACCTCTGCGGCTCCGCGGCTCTGCGCGAGGCAAGGGCACAGCGGGCACAACGAAGCCTGGGGCGGAGTGGGTGACGGAACGGAAAGAGCCGCGCCCCCCAAGGGAGCGCGGCTCGTTTCGCGTGGCGGGTAGGGCGGGGCCTACTCGTCTTCGGTGCCGTCGAGGACCGAGCGCGCCGCCTCTTCCATCTCTCCACCCTCGTCGCGAGCGCGGAGCAGGAGGCCGGTCTCGGGGATCTCGTGGAACGCGGCGGCGACGAGCATGCGGCGCTCCTCGTCGTCGCCCTCCATGGCTTCCCAGAGCTTGTCGCGGACGAGCTGCGGGCGGAGACCGCCGACGCCGTCCCAGCCGCTGCGGAGGACCGCCACGGCCTTGGCCCAGGGGTAGGCGTAGCTGTTGTCGCCGTCGCCCTCACGGAGAACCATGGCCACCTTCAGCCGCCGCCAGATGGCGCCGTTCTCGAACATGTCGGTGGTGAGCAGGTTGAACCAGTCGTTCTCCTCGTTCATCACCCACATCTGCAGGACCTCGCGGAGGTCGCCGTCGGTGGCGAGGGTCGCGACCAGCTTCTCGGCCGACGCCTGGCCGCCACCGAGCACGATGGCCACGGCGGCGTCGCGGCGATGGGCCTCGTCGTCGAGCATGTTGCTGAGGCGCTCTTCCACCGCGGGGTCACCGGAGTAGCCCACGGCGATGGCCGCAGCCCGCTTCACCTCGGCCGGCTGGTCGCTCGCCATGAGCTCGAGCAGCAGCGGGTTCAGATCGCGGTGCGGCTTCTGCCACAGCGCCTGCACGTAGTAGCGCTTGGCGTTGTCGCGGACGTCGGGCGACTGGATCTTGTTGATGACGTTCCGCATCGCGTCGTCGTCGGCGATCTGGCCGATCGACGCCGCGGCGAGACCGCGGAGCTCGTAGTCGTCCATGTCGTCCTCGACGATCTCCATGAGCGGCTCGATGGCCTCGAGGCGACCGTAGCGGCCCATCGCGAGGATGGCGGCGCGGCGATTGCCGAGCAGCTCTTCGTTCACGAGCGAGCGGTCGGCGGCGTTGGTGGCGGCCATCTCGACGTCGCCGCGCTCGACCATCTTGAGCAGGTCGCGGAACGAGCCATCGTCGTTGAGATCACCGAGGGACATGCCCGCGGCGCGGACGTCGTCACCCTCGAGCTCCTTCTCCATCGGACGGGCGGCGGCCGGGTCGCCGGTGGCGCCGAGGTTCCGCAGGATGGCCGCCTTCCGGAAGGGGTGGCTCTCCATCATCTCGACGAGGCGCTCGGTGTCGGACTCGTCGACGACCCAGCGCAGGTGCTCGATGGCGTCGCTGACCAGGTCGTCGTTGTCTTCCACGGCGGTGAGCGCGTAGAGGACCGGCTTGGCGCGCTGGTCGCCGAAGTTCGCGAGCGCGAGGGCCGCGATGGAGCGGAGCTCCTGGTCCTCGTGGTCGAGGAGCTCGGCCAGCGCGTCCGCAGTGCGCCGGTCGTGTGTCTTTTCCACGAGGCGGGCGAGCGAGCGCTTCATCTCGACCTCCGAGGCCTCGTGCATGAACACGGCCAGGTCGGGACCGGCGGTCGACTTCTCGAGGGCGTCCAAGATGGTGCTCTCGAGGTTCGGGTTCGCCTGGAGCGCCGCGAAGAGCGGACGGGCGGCGGCGGCCTCACCGATGCGGCCGAGGCCGGCGGCGGAGGCACGGATGACCTCGGTGGACTGCGTGTCTTCGTCCATGGCGATCTCGGCGGTGAGCATCCGCGAGAGCGGCTCGATGACCGCGGCGGTCTCGACCTCGGCGAGGGCGTGGGCCGTGAGCAGGCGGACGGCCTCGGTCTCGTGGCCGGTCAGCGTCTCCGAGCTCAGGCGGTCGACACCGAGGACCTCGGTCACCAGGCGGTGGTCGAAGCCGGGGATGTGCTGGAGGTCGCCCTTGGAGAAGGCATCGAGCATCGCGTCGATGAAGCTCTGGTCCTGGGAGCGGAGCACCGCGAGGGTCCAGATGACCTGGTTCCGGTCACGCTCGTCGGTGTCCGGGAGCGCCTGGAGCAGGGCGGGCACGGCGCTGTCGGCGGCGGGCGGGCCGATCTCGGCGAGCGCCCAGGCGGCGGAGCGACGAACGACGCCGGCCTCCTGCAGCTTCTCGGTGAGGAGGGGCACGGCCTCGGCGTCCTCGAAGTGGCCGAGGTTCATGATCGCCCGCTGCTTCACGTCCTCGAAGCCGGCGTTGGCGAGGATCTCGCGGAGGGCAGCGTTGCGCTGGCTCGCGTCGGTCATCTCCTCGACCGGCTCGAACACCTCCATCCGATGGTCGTACGCTTCGCTCTGAAGGTACGCCCACACACCGACGCCAGCGGCGCCGAGGACGATGGTGAAGAAGATCAGCTTGCCGACCATCGAGCTCCGCTGATTGATCTTCTTCAGCGTCGCGTTGTCGTCGCCGAGCACCATGCCGCCACCGACGGGTTCGTCGAAAGCAGCGAGGTCGTCGTTGGGCTGACTCTCAATATCGAAGGGGTCGTTCGCCATTCCAGTGTGCCTTTGAGTGTGGAGGGGAGGGCGCTCAGCGCACGAGCGCAAGCCCGCGGTCCCCTCGCGAAGCGGCGCCACCATACCCGAAAGGGGAATTTCGCATCAACAGACTTCGACGATTGGCTGAAGCGGGTGCAAGTGCCCGGAATCGCTGTTGACCCGCCCAACGCCTCCCCTTAGGCTCGGGGGCCCCGGGAGAGCACCATGACGAAGAGTGAGCTGATCGACGCCGTGGCCCAGCGGACACGGATCACAAAGAGCCGTGCCGAGCAGGTGGTCAACTGCGTGTTCGAGGCGATGACGACCGCCCTCGAAGGAGACCAGGGCATCGAGATTCGCGGCTTCGGAAGCTTCACCGTCCGCCACTACAAGGCCTACAACGGCCGGAACCCGCGAACCGGCAAGCCGGTGCCGGTGCCGCCGAAGCGCTTGCCCTTCTTCAAGGTGGGCAAGGAGCTCAAGGAGCTCGTGAACGCGCCACTCGTCGCCCGTCAGAAGGCGAAGGAAGAGGCAGCGGCGAAGGCCAAGGCGGCCGCGGCCGCGCCCAAGTCCGAAGCCGACGAGCCCGGCTCCACCGCCTGAGCCGCGGGCCGGTGGCGCTCGGCGCGCACCGGTGCATACTCGCGCCCCCATGGCGAAGCTCAGTCCCGAAGAGCAGCTCGAGGAGCTGAAGCGCGGTGTCGTCGACCTCCACGTCGAGGAAGATCTGCTGAAGCGCTTGAAGGAGGGCCGGCCCCTGAAGATCAAGGCCGGCTTCGACCCCACGCGGCCCGATCTGCACCTCGGCCACACGGTGCTGATGAACAAGATGCGCCAGTTCCAGGAGCTGGGGCACCAGGTGATTTTCGTCGTCGGCGACTTCACGGCGATGATCGGCGATCCCTCTGGCCGCAGCGCCACCCGCCCGGTGGCGACTCGGGAGGAGATCCTCGAGGGCGCCAAGACCTACGCCGAGCAGGCCTTCAAGGTGCTCGACCCGGAGAAGACCAAGGTCGTCTACAACTCGGAGTGGTTGGGCGAGATGAAGTTCGACGACGTCATCCGCCTCGCCGGCCGCTACACCCTCGCGCGGATGATGGAGCGGGACGACTTCTCCAAGCGCTGGGCCGAGCACGCGTCGATCTCGATCCACGAGCTGCTCTACCCGCTGGTCCAGGCCTACGACTCGGTCGCGCTCGAGTGCGACGTCGAGCTCGGCGGCACCGACCAGCTCTTCAACCTGATGGTCGGCCGCGAGATCATGGGTCGCTTCGACCAGCGGCCGCAGATCGTCATGACCACGCCGATCCTCGAGGGGCTCAGCGCCCGCGAGGAGGACGGGAAGATCGTCGGCGACAAGATGAGCAAGTCGCTCGACAACTACGTCGGCGTGGCCGAGCCGCCCGAGACCCAGCTGGGCAAGCTCATGAGCATCTCGGACGGGGTGATGTGGCGCTACTACGAGCTGCTGAGCGCCGAACCGAAGGCCGAGATCGCCAAGCGCAAGGCCGCCTGCGCCGATGGGTCGATGAACCCGAAGAAGGCCAAGATGGCCCTCGCGAAGGAGATCGTCGCCCGCTACCACGGCCAGCCCGAGGCCGACGAGGCGGAGCGGAAGTGGGAGGCGCAGTTCTCCCGCGGCGAGGTCCCCGAGGACATGCCCAAGGTGACCCTCGAGCTCCACGACCCGGAGATGAGCGTCGCTCACGTCCTCGTCGGCGCCAAGCTCGTGCCCAGCACCTCCGAGGGCCGCCGCCGCATCAAGGGTGGCGCGGTCCAGGTCGACGGCGAGAAGGTCACCGACATCAACGCGACGCTCCCCAAGGGCGGCCCCTACGTGATCCGCGCCGGCAAGCGCGCCTACGCCGAAGTCACCCTCGGCTGACCCGGGTCAGTCGCAGGTCGGGTTCACGCACCACCGGCGGATGCACTCCTCGCCGGGGCCACAGTCGCTCGCGTCGTCGCAGCGCGGCTGACAGGTCCGAGAAAGGGAGTCGCAGCCCAGACCACCTGGGTAGCTGGTCGGCGCTCCGCCGCATACCGTCGGGTCGCCGGAGCAGCTGGTCCCGATCTCGGGCGTCGTCGCGTCGCTCGCTCCGCAGACCAATCGGAAGGGGTTCGCCAGATCCACCTCGCTGCCGTCCGTGAAGGCCAAGCGACCGTGCGGGCATTGCGCGCCGGTGGCGCTCGCGTCGTCGTAGAACCAGCCCACGGGAGCGGTCGCGCTCTGCGGCACGACGCAGCGGAGCCGACCTCCCCCATCGAGGCCATCGGCGCTACGACCTTCGGGGCAGCCGATGGCGGGATCGGCCAGCTCGATCAGGGTGCAATCCACCGAGCCGTCCTCCGCGACCTCCAACGGCCTGGGCAGGCAACGGGGCCCGAGCATCTCGAAGATTCGGCTCACCATGTTGTCGGCCGTCGACTCGAGCGACTCCGCGCAGAGCGAGCCGCCGATGGTCCGGGCGCCCCGCGCGTCGAGGTCCAGCCCGACTTGGACCAGCCGACGCGGCGGATGGGCGCGACCAGAGCCAGGGCGCTCGCAGCTCGGCTGGAGGCTGGCGGAGTCCTCGGGGGTCACTCGTTCCACCATCCGAGGGTCCGCGAGGATCGACTCGTCGAGCGTCCCGTCCGCGGGGACCAGGTCGGGCGGGATCCCAGCGATCGGGACATAGAGGAGCTGGAGCGAATCGGCGCGCAGTTGCAGGAGCCCGTCGACGTACCGGTCGGTGGGATGCACGGCCTCGGGGTGGTTGAAGCAGCGGAGGTTCAGGTTGAGGTCGAACTCGGGAGCGTCCATGTCGAAGAGGCGCGGATCGATCGCGGAGCAGTCGTCTTCGTCGCTGAGGACCACCACCACCAGCAGCGAGTCTTCGCGTAGGAAGCCGGCGTTCTGACCGTCGCCGTGGCCGATGGTACCCGCGGAGAAGACGACCCCGGAGGTCGACGGAGTGAGCGCCTTGAGCACGGACTCGAGGGGTTGCTCGAAGCCACAGCCACCGGTCCCGACCGCCCCGAACACGCACTGGGTGTCGGTCGCGAGCGTGGTCCAGTCGGTGTCGGAGAAGGCGCTGAGCCAGCTGGGGTAGGTCGCCGTGCACGAGGGGTTCGCGGTGTTGCCGCGGTTCTGGAGTAGACCGTCGTCCCCGAACTGACTGCCACACACGCCCGAAGGGCCCGTCCCCATGTCGGAGGTGACCACGCCCACATGCAGTGAGTCGACCCGCCGGGTCCGCTCGCCCGAACGCAGATCCACACCGCTCATCAGCGCCTCGACGACTCGCGGAACCTCGGCCATCAGCATCGCCTGCTGCTCGGTCATGCCGCCGGAGTTGTCGACCATGAAGAGCAGATCGACCTCGCGCGCCCGGGGGCGCTCGACGTAGGCCACCGTCCCTGCGAGCTCGCATGGACGAGAACGGCAGAGCCCGTCGGCGCAGTAGTCCCCGACGGCGCAGTTACCATCGTTCACGCAGGGCTCGAGGGTGGTGGCGCTCGGGCAACCGAGGACGAGGAGGCCGAGGAAGAGGACGTGGAGGCGCACGGAACTGGGTCGGCCCCAGGCCCCGCGATTTCCAAGGGCTACTGCTGCGATTGCAGAGTCTGCTTCACCGCGCCGGTGGCCTTGTCGACCAGCTTCGCGGCCAGCTCGAGCTCCTGGGTGTAGCGATAGACGCCGGCCTGGAGCGCCAGCAGCTGACCCGGCTCGAGGTCCTTTCCTCTGCGGGCCCGGGCGATGGCGCCGTCGACGAAGCGCTCGCCCCGGCCGATCGAGCGCACGGCGTCGCCGATCGCGTCGAGGACGGGGGAGGGCTCGTCGGTCGGTGGCGCCTCGGTGGCCTCGAGGTGGTCGGCGAACGATCGGCTGGGCGATTCGCGTCGTTGGGGGGCGGGTTCGAGCTCGGCGCGGATCGGACCGGCGCCGCTCAGCGTGGTGAGGGGATCAGGCATGCCGCCTTTCTCGTCCCCGGCGCCGGCGAGTTGCGTCTACTCTTCGGCGAGCGCGTCGCGGAGCCGGCCGAGGGCCTTGTGGTGCAGCCGGGAGGCCCACGATTTGGAGATGCCGAGCTCCTCGGCGACGTGATCGAAGCGCCGACCCTGGAAGTAGAAACCCTCGACCAGGAGCCGTTCGCGCTCGGGGAGGGTGGGAACGATCGTCCGGACCCGCTCCTTCATCTCCTGGCTGAGCAGCGCCTCTTCGGGATCGTCCTTGGTCTGCTCCTCCTCGCTCTGGCCGAGAGCGGCCATCGTCCAGGAGGCGCTGAGCTTGGTGATCGCGTCGCGGAGGGTGGCGGCCGTTTTTTCTTTGTCGGCGCGGGCCTTCGGGTCCGCGGCGCGAGCCTCGCCCACCGCTTCGCCGACGTAGAGCGCGGCCTCGGCGGCCTTGAGCTGCTGATAGGCGCGGCGCGAGAGGAAACCTCCGTCACGGACGCCGTCGATGATCGCGCCGCGGATGCGGTAGTAGGCGAAACTGTTGAACTGGACGCCTCGCGTCGGGTCGTAGCGGCGCTTCGCTTCGAGCAGACCCGCGTACCCGTAAGCCATCAGATCGTCCATTTCGGCCCGCAGCTCGAAGCGGGCGCGAATTTTCTGGGCGATGCTCGCGACCAGCGGGCGGTACTCCTCGACGAAGTCAGCGTCCGATTGTTCCGGGTTCATCGAGTGTTCCGTCCCCTGCGAACTGCTCTACACACCGTCGGCGCCGGTGGTCAAGGATGGCTGACGCGCGGATCCATGGTTGGACTCGCGCGGCACGCGTGGCACAGGTGGGGCGTGCGCCGCTCGCGACCAGGACCCGGCTCTCCAGGGCTTCAGCGCGCTCGCCTGCCCTCGTCCTTCGAAGGGCTCGCGGCCCGCGCCTTGGAGTGCGACGAGGCCGCCCGTGCGCTCTCCGCGGCGCTGGCGGCGTTGACCGACGCCGAGCGGGACGCGCTCCTCGGTGTGCTCGCCCGGACGTATGGGTCGGACTTCGGCCGTCTGCTCGCACGGCTCGTCGGGGCCGCGGCGAATCCAGCCGAGGCCCGCGCGCTCGCGGCTGCTCCGGTGACGCCGGGCCGTGCCTTCCGCAACGGGGAGTCGGTCTTCCTGGTGGCGAACGACGAGCCAGGCGCTCTGGAGATCGCTCGCGGTCGCGTCGCCGTCCACGACCGGCTCGACGTCGAGGGCCTCGAGACCCAGCCGCTCGAGCGCGCCGTGGACGAGGCGGCCCAGCTCCTCTGGCGTCATCATCGCGGCACGCTTCCGCAGGGAACGGAGCGTTTCGCCGATCTCTTCGACCCCGTCTCGCGCGCATGGCGGTCCTGACGGCGCTGCCGACCGCCGACGCCACCCGCGTGGCCGAGGCCCACGGGCTGCCGTCGGTCACCGAGATCCATCCGATCGCCGCCGGGTCGGTGAATTCGAACTTCTTCCTCGACCTGGCCGACCAGCGCCGCGTCTTCCTGCGCATCTACGAAGAGCAGGAGACCGATGGCGTCGCGTTCGAGTGGGCGATCCTCCGGCACCTGGCCCAGTACGACGTCCCGATCCCGGCGCGGATCGAGGGCCCCGAGCCGGGCGGCGTCCGCGTCGCAGGCAAGCCGGTGGCCCTCTTCGAGCTCGCCGGCGGCGAGATGAGCTGCCAGAGCGCGGTCACCGAGGCGCGCTGCGCGGCGGTCGGTGGGCTACTGGCTCGGGTGCACGTCGCCGGCGCCGACCTCGGGTGGCGGCGGACGAGCCGCTTCGATCGCCGCTCGCTCGCCAAGCGCATGGGTCGGATCCCTCGCCGTGGCGAGCTCGCCCCGGTCTGCAACCGGCTCGAGGCGGGCTTCGCGATGGTCGACGTCCCACCAGAGCTCCCCCGCGGGCTGACCCACGGCGACCTCTTCCGAGACAACGTGCTCTGGGAAGGCGACGCCCTCTCGGCGGCCATCGACTGGGAGAGCGCCGCTTGGGATACGCTGGCCTACGACCTCGCGGTGGCGATCCTCGCCTGGTGCGTGGGCGACGACTTCGACTGGGCGCTCGCTCGGGCGATGCTCGCTGGCTACGAGGCCGAGCGGCCGCTCTCCGAGCTCGAGGCGCGCTCGCTGCGGGACCTGTGCTGCGCGGCGGCACTTCGCTTCACGGTGACCCGCATCACCGACTTCCACCTGCGCGCCGAAGGCGCGGTCGGGGTCCACAAGGACTACCGGCGGATGCTGCTCCGGCTCGACCGGGTCGAGGCCCTCGCGCCGGAGGCCTTCGTGGCGACCCTCCGTGGTTCCGGCTAGATCGTTCCTCCCGCGGGCTAACGGCCCGCCGCCATCCCCATAGAGGAACGCGAGGACCTGATGAGCCACGACCACTACTACCACCCCGAGGACCTCGGGAAGTTCGGCGAGATCGGCGAGGTGCGCTCCGACCTGGCGGAGAAGTTCTTCGATTGGTACGGCGCGGTCTTCGCCGATGGCGCTCTCAGCGCTCGGGAGAAGGCGCTGATCGCGCTCGGGGTGGCCCACGCCGTCCAGTGCCCCTACTGCATCGATGCGTACTCCAAGGGCGCTCTCGAGAAGGGCGCGGACCTCGAGCAGATGACCGAGGCGGTGCACGTGGCCGCGGCGATCCGGGGCGGGGCGTCGCTCGTCCACGGGACCCAGATGCGCAACCACGCCAAGAAGATCAGCATGTGACCCAGCCCGCTCTCACCCCCCGCCCGCGTCGCACGCTCCCCTCGCTGCAGCAGCGCCGCTCGCCGCTGGCGTCGGCGGAGCACCAGCTGAAGCGCTTGCGTCAGCTGCCGATCGCGCGCGAGTTCGACGAGACCGTCGCCCAGGCCGGGCTCGCGCCCCTGGCGACCGGACCGATCGAGATCTTCCAGATCAACGTGGGCAAGCTCTGCAACCAGACCTGTCGCCATTGCCACGTCGACGCGGGGCCCGACCGACGCGAGGTGATGAGCCGCGAGACGATGGAGCAGTGCCTCGAGGCGCTGGCTCGCACCGACATCCCGACGGTGGACATCACCGGGGGGGCGCCGGAGCTGAACCCCCACTTTCGTTTCCTGGTCGAAGAGGTGCGCAGGCTCGGCCGCCACGTGATGGACCGCTGCAACCTCACGATCCTCGACACCGCGGCGCACCGCGACCTGCCTGAGTTCTTCGCGGAGCACCAGGTCGAGGTGGTGTGCTCGCTGCCGCACTTCCGTGCGCTGAACACCGACCGCCAGCGGGGCGACGGAGTCTTCGACAAGTCGATTCGCGCGCTGCAGCGGCTCAACGCGCTGGGCTACGGCGACGGCCGCTCGGGGCTGCGGCTGGTGCTGGTGACCAACCCCGCGGGGGCCTTCCTGCCCGGCGGGCAGGCCTCGCTCGAGCGGGAGTGGATGCGGGAGATGGCGGGCCGCTACGACGTCCGCTTCGACGCGCTCTACACGATCACGAACATGCCCATCAGCCGCTACCTCGAGTGGCTCGACGAGAGCGGCAACCTCGAGAGCTACATGCAGAAGCTGGTCGGCGCCTTCAACCCCGCGGCGGCGCTCGGGGTCATGTGCCGGAACACGCTCAGCGTCGGCTGGGACGGACAGCTCTACGACTGCGACTTCAACCAGATGCTCGAGATGCCGGTGCGCGGGCCCATCACTCACATCCGCGACTTCGACGCGGACGGTCTCGCGGGCCGAGCCATCGCCACCGAGCGCCACTGCTTCGGCTGCACCGCCGGCGCGGGATCGAGCTGCGGCGGCTCGACCGCGTAGCCAAAGGCGCGGCGGGTCCACCGATTCCTCGGGGAGGAGCTACACGCCCGCGAACGGGTGGTCGGCCACGGGCGTGAACTGATTCGCTCGCAGCGTCGAAAGGGGGTCGCGCACGATCTCGACCTTGGCGCGCGCCGTCAGCGCAGCGACGAGATTGCCTGCCTCGATGGCCATCCTGAACAGGGGCTTTGCCTCGACGGCCACGACCGAATGACGAAGGTAGTCCCGTGGCCGCGCTCGCATCCGAGACAAGTAGTGGCGACGCCCAGCCGAGTCGTACGTAGGCGTCACCCGCCAGTCGTGAAACACGAAGAGCCCGCCTGCCTCCGCAATCTCATCCGCCTTGGCCTCCATGCAAACGTCGATACAGCGCTGCACGAACTCGGCTGCCTCGCGGGTGCCGCAGGGGATATGAGACTGACTCACGAACGCAGCGGGACGGGCCCACCATACGAAGCCGTAGTGTTCGTCGTAGCGGTGCACCGGCCAGTCTTCGAAGGGTGCATTGGGTCGCTTGGCGGACGCACTCATCGCTGGAATCTCCCGTCCGAGGACACCTCGGTCTGAGGCTCATGGTACTGCTCCTCGAGCCCAGCGCCGCGAAGAAGCTCTGGTTCGCGTGCCGGCTCGGCCGATGGTGGGTTGCGTGGGTGGTGCCGTGGTGGGCATGCTCCGCCCCCATGGCTGGACGTTTCGCGATCGCGCTACTCGTGGCCCTCGGCTGCGGGGGGACGACCACCCCGCCCCCGGAGATTCCGCCGATCGACGACGAGTCGATGATCGGCGGCGGTGGCGGCGAGACCGGGACGGACGTCGCGCGCGAGCTTCCCACCGAGGGCGGGCCGCGCGTGCGGCTGGGCCGCGTGGTGGTCCCGATGGGGCAGGCGCTCGAGCTGTCCGGTGGGCCGTGCACCGAGGTCGTGGTGTTCGTGGAGTCTGGTAACCTCCGGACGCCGGCGGACGAGGACCTGCCGGGCGGGACGCTCTACCGGACGCAGCGCGAGACGCAGCTGACGGCGATCGAGGCGTCGACGGCGATCGTGAGCCTGAACGTGCCGGCGGCGATGGCGGGGGAGGGCGGCTCGGAGACCGACGCCGACACGGACGCCGACTCCGCCACGGACGCCGACTCCGCCACGGACGCCGACTCCGCCACGGACGCCGACTCCGCC
>CAYXAP010000053.1:27680-52815 GCA_964462035.1 uncultured Sandaracinus sp. | reverse complement strand
GCCACGGACGCCGACTCCGCCACGGACGCCGACTCCGCCACGGACGCCGACTCCGAGACCGATGCTGCGCCGGTGTGTGTGGAGCGGGTGATGGGGGACATCGTCGCCGACATCGGGAGCGTGGAGGTGCTGCCGAACGCCGGCGGCAAGCTGAAGGTGCAGATCGTCCTCGACCGGGACGGAGGCGCGACCTTCGGCTCTTTCGCCATTCTCGAGGGCGAGGCCGACCTGCCGGTGCCCGTCCACACCCACGAGGGCACGGCCGAGGTGCTCTTCATCGACAGCGGCGATGGAACGATGGTCCTCGGCGAGCGTCGCTTCCCGATCGCGCCGGGCATGGTCATCTACGTGCCGCCCGACGTCGAGCACGGCTATGAGCCCGGCACCGAGCCGCTCCGCGCCTACCAGGTCTACGACCCGCCCGGCCCGGAGCAGCGCTTCCGCCCGGCCGAGGAGACTCCCGAATGACGTCCTTCGTACTCCCCGAGCTCCACACCGAGGTCCGCGAGACCGCCCTCCGTTTCTCGCGCGAGGTGCTGAGCAAGCATGCCGAGACGATCGACGCGGGCGAGCCCGTGCCCCCGGCCATCTCCGACCAGCTCGCGGAGCTCGGCTTCTGGGGTATCGCGACGGACGAAGAGCGCGGTGGGGTCGGCTTCGACGCGCTCGCCTACGTGCTGGTCGTCGAGGCGCTCGCGACCGGTGCCCCCTCGGTCGCTCGCCGGGTCGCCGTTCACGCCGGTCCGGCGCTGGCCGGATTGGCGCGCACCGAGCGGGACCTCGAGGCCTTCTGCGGTGGTGACGCCTTCGCCACCTTCGTCTCCGGTCTCTCCCCGGCGCCGGCGGATGCGTACGTGACCGCGACCGGCGTCGCGACGGGCGCGCAGGTCGACGCGGTCGACACGATGGGTCACCGGGGTGCGGGTCTCGCTCGGGTCACCCCCGGCGACGTCACTCCGTTCGGGGCCGAGGGCGACGACCCCGCGGTCTGGCACGATCTCGGGCTCGCGGCGCTCGCGCTGGGCAGCGCTCGTGCGGCGATGGACGCCGGCATCGAGTACGCGAAGGAGCGGAAGCAGTTCGGGCGACCGATCGCCGACTTTCAGGCGATCCAGTGGAAGATCGCCGACGGCGTGATGGCCATCGACGGCGCGGCGCTGCTGGTCCACAAGGCGGCGTTCTCGCTGGACGCGGCCGACGCCGCCCAGGCGCGCGCGGTCGCCGTTCGCGCCGGGCTGAGCGCGACCGACCACGCGCTCCAGATCCACGGTGGCTACGGCTACACCCGCGAGTACCCCGTCGAGCGGCATCTGCGCTCGGTGCGCATGGTCGGCGGCGTCGACGCGGCGCGCGTGACCATCGCCGAGCGACTCACGGGCTGACCCCGGACTACTCCTACTCCGCGAGGATTTCGGCGCGGATGTCGACGACGCCCGCGCGGATCATGTCGAGGGCTTCCGCGGCGGCGCGGCTCAGGTCGAGGATCCGCGAGTGGTCGCGGTGCGGTCCGCGGTCGTTCACGCGCACGATGACGGAGGCCATCGGCTGGCCGTCGCCGTCGAGGCGGGTGACGCGGACGCGGGTCCCGAAGGGCAGGTCGCGCGAGGCGGCGGTGTAGGCCTGCGGATCGTAGGGCTCGCCGCTGGCGGTGCTGTTGCCGGCGAGCGAGTCGGCGTAGTAGCTGGCGCGCCCTTCGAGCACCTCGCTGACCGCGACGTCCGCGGCGCCCTCGTCGACGGGACCCTCGACCGCCACGGATTCCGACTCACCGGGGCTCTCGCCGCCGCTGCTCTCGGCGGTGGCCGAGCTCCCAGTCGTCGTGGGCTCCTCTTCACCGCCGCAGCCGCCCGGCACGAGGGCGATGGCGAGTCCGAGCATCGCGACGAAGATGGACAGTCGTGTGTTCATGAGCCCTCTGGTCGACCGTGGCCGGGCACGAGGAGGGTCGCACGGTAGGCGTCGAAGACGAAGAGGTCACTGTGCTCCTCGTTGTGACAACCGGTGCAGAGCCGCTCGTTCGGGTCCCGACGGATGTTGTGGCTCGCCGGTCCGGCCACGTGTTGGCTGCCAGGACCGTGGCAGGTCTCGCAGCCGACGTTGACCAGCGCGCCGTCCATGTTGTGCGTGACCGTGCTGCCCCCGGGGAGCTCGTAGCCGGTCACGTGGCAGCCGACACACTCGAGGTGGAACTCCTTGTGGCGGCTGGTGAGGGTCTCGTAGGCGTTGCCGTGCGGGTGGCCGCTCCACCACTCGAACGCCGCGCCGTGGCACGACTGGCAGCGCGCCGAGCCGACGAAGGTCGGCTGCCCTTCGGCGACGGTCGGGGGGGCGCGATCGGCGTAGGCCTCGCGGTTGTGATCGTTGATCCGGACGTCCAGGCGCTCGAGACGCTGCCGAACGCCCGGGTCTCGCTCGGCGTCGGGATCGAGCTCGACCGCGCGGGCGGAGTACGCGCGCCCCGTCTCTGGGAGGCTCGGCGCGCGAAGCGCCTCGAGCTCGGCCTCGAGCGCCGAGAGCCGTGGGTTGGTCTCGTCGCCGCCCAGCCGCTCCTTCAGCTCCGCGATGTCCTCGGTGAGTTGCTCGCGGGCCTCGTCCACCGTCCATTGGCTCACGTCGGCCCACTCACCCTCGGCCGTCGGCCGATAGAGATCGACGACCAGCAGGTGCTGCCCTTGCCGGCCCGCGTGGAGGAGGACGCCGTTCCCGGCGGCGGTCGGCGCCAGGACCTCTTCCTGGTCGAAGCCCGCCCGCACCACGAAGTCGACGCCTTCGATCCGGGCGACGTCCCGCAGCTGACGCCGATCGAGCCGCGTGAGCGCCACGATGAGCTCGGCCCCGGCTTCCCGCAGCGCGGTGGCTTGGGCCTCGGCGGCCTCCATCGGATCGCCATTGTCCGCCGCCCGACCGAGGTCGCTGACCCCGAAGAGCCCCACCTTCACGCCACCGGCCTCGACGACCCGATGCCCCTCGAACGCCTGACCGTCGGAGTCGGAGTCGGAGTCGGAGTCGGAGGGTAGGGCGCTCCCAGCCGCCAGTAGCGGGAACTCCGCTCGCTCCCTCAGCGCTCCGAACGTCTCCAGCCCGAGCCGGAGGTCGCGGGGTCCTGGCGCGGCGGCCGCCAACCCGAGCTCGTTGAGCACCGTGGTCAGCGTCTCGGCCCGCCAGACCTCCTGGGCCTCCCCGTCCGGGCCGGCGTGGCCCTCGTGCCCGAGGAAGAGATCGCCGGCCGCGACGAAGACGCTCGGGGCCTCTTCCCTCAGCGCCCGAACCCGGGAGGCGAGCCGGTCGATCCCGCCGAGCGGCCGGGACGTGCACCCGCAAGGCTCGAGCGTGCCGTCCAGATCGGTCAGGACGAGCAGCCGCAGATCGGGGGTCGGTAGGTCGACCGCTGCGGGAGGCTCGGGCGGGGTCTCGTCCCCGTCGTCGTCGCCGCAAGCGGCAAACGTCGAGCCGATCAGGGCGAAGAGGAGCCAGCGGAGCCGGGGGAACGAGCCCATGGGCTGCTCCCTACCATGGGCCTGAGGCGCCGGCACCCACCAGAGTGGGGCTGCGGGGCCATGTCCGCTTGACGCTCCCCGAACCCCCGGCTAGGGTCCGCTCCCTTTCGTGTCGGCCCGTTCGGGCTGGGCCCCTGACTTCGGCCCGCCCCTTACGACCGGCGCCATCCCCCGAGACGTTCTCGGGATCGCAGCAAAGATTTCGAGGAAGAGAATCCCATGGTCAAGATCCGATTGGCCCGCGCCGGCTCCAAGAAGCGCGCCTTCTACCACATCGTCGTCGCCGACAAGCAGAAGGCCCGCGACGGCCGTTTCATCGAGCAGATCGGTCTCTACGACCCGTCGAAGCCCGACTCCGAGGCCCGCGTGGACCACGAGCGCCTGGCCTACTGGGTCAGCGTCGGTGCCCAGGTCTCGCCGCGCGTGACCAAGGTCACCCGCGCCGTCGCGGCCGCCAACCCGAGCTGAGCTCCTCGTGGAAGCCCACAAGGAGCTCGTGCTCTTTCTCGCTCGGGCTCTCGTGGACGAGCCCGACGACGTCCAGGTGGACGTGGTCGAGAGCGATCGCCGCGTCACCCTCGAGCTGACCGTCGCACAAGACGACCTCGGCAAGGTGATCGGCAAGGACGGCCGAACCGCGCGCGCCATGCGCACGCT
The DNA here is from genome assembly GCA_964462035.1 of uncultured Sandaracinus sp. GTDB lineage: Bacteria > Myxococcota_A > Polyangia > Polyangiales > Houyiibacteriaceae > UBA1660. The sequence continues at coordinate 48,661 of CAYXAP010000053.1, read as the reverse complement.
GCTGTCCTCGATGCAGACCCGCTCCCGCCGGCGGGTGCTCCTCGACATCCTCGAGTGAGCAGAGCGGCGCTCTAGCCGTGAGCGAGCGAGTTCCCCTCGGCGTGATCACTCGCCCGCACGGCGTGCGCGGCGAGGTGCGCGTGCACCCCTTCAACGCCGACTCGAAGCTCCTCGGGAAGCTCGATGCCGTCTGGGGCGCGTACGACGAAGGCGAGCGCCGGATGGCGATCGTCCGCGCGCGCCGCGCCGCCAAGCACTGGATCGTCACCTTCGAGGGCGTCGACGGCAAAGAGGCCGCCGATGCGCTGCGTGGCGTCGAGCTTCGCGTCGATCGAGACCAGCTGCCGGACCTCGACGAGGACGAGCTCTACCTCGCCGATCTCGAGGGGCTCGAGGTTCGGTACGAGGATCGCGTGGTCGGTCAGGTGACCGAGGTGATCACCTACCCGAGCGTCGTCTGCCTCGTGGTGAGCGGCGGCGAGGCCACCAAGGAGCTGCCGCTGGTTCCGCCGTGGACCGCGGAGATCGACGTCGAAGAGGGCTGGGTCCGCTGCGAGAGCTGGGACGACGTCCCCGAGCGGTCCGCCTGATGCGCTTCGAGATCGTCACGCTCTTCCCAGAGGTCGTCGAGGCCCTGCGGATCGGCCTGCTCGGCAAGGCCATGGACTCCGGCGCCATCGAGGTCGTGGCTCGTTCACCGCGTGAGTTCGCGACCGACAAGCATCGGAGCGTGGACGACGCGCCCTACGGCGGTGGTAGCGGCATGGTGCTGATGCCGGGGCCGATCGCCGAGACCCTCGACGCGCTCGACGCGGAGCGGGTGGGTCCGAGTCACAAGGTGCTGCTGACCCCACAGGGCGATCGCTTCGACCAGCGGATGGCCGAGCACTTCGCCACGCTGCCCGCCCTGACGTTGGTCTGCGGTCGCTACGAGGGCTTCGACGATCGGATCCGCGGCATGGTCGATCAGGAGGTGAGCCTCGGCGACTTCGTGCTGCTGGGCGGGGAGATCGCCGGCGCCACCATCATCGAGGCCGTGGCGCGGCTCGGTCCCGGCGTCCTCGGCAACGACGAGTCCGCCACCGAGGAGAGCCACAGCACCGGGCTGCTCGAATACCCCCAGTACACGCGCCCCGCGGTCTTTCGCGGCCAGGAGGTGCCCGCGGTGCTCAAGAGCGGGGACCACGCTCGGGTCGCTCGCTGGCGCCGCAAGGAGGCGCTCCGCCGCACCAAGGAGCGGCGCCCCGATCTGCTCGAGACCGCTCCGCTGACCGACGAGGACCGAAAGCTCCTCGCCGAGCTGGCGGCCGAGGAGGACGAGTCGTGATCGGTCTGGCGCTGGTGCACTACCCGGTGCGGGACGGGAAGGGCGAGACGATCAGCTCGGCCATCACCAACATCGACGTCCACGACATCGCACGGACGGGCCGAACCTACGGCAGCGCGCGGCTCTTCGTCGTGAGCCCGATCGACGCGCAGCGGGAGCTGGTCCGCCGAATCCGCGCCCATTGGGTCGAGGGAGCCGGCAAGGACCGGATCCCGGCCCGGAAGAAGGCCCTCGAGCGGGTCGCTCCCGTGGCCAGCCTGGATGAGGCGATCGCTGCGTTCGGCGACCTGGCCGGGCACCGGCCGCGTGTCTGGGCCACCGCTGCCGACCCCCGCGGGCGCGAGACGATCGCCTTCGCCGAAGCCCGCGCGACCCTGAAGGACGAACCCACGCTCCTCGTCTTCGGCACCGCCCACGGGCTCGCCGACCCGGCATTGGACGGCGCGGACGGCCTCTTGGCGCCCATCGACGGGCTCGACGACGAGTTCAATCACCTCAGCGTCCGCTCCGCCGTGGCGATCATCCTCGACCGGCTCCTGGGAGCACGCTAGGTCATCGGGGGATGTTCGACATCCCCCAACTCGTCGCGAGTGAATCGCTCCTCGTTCCCCCCAACACCTGAAGCTCTCGCGGCGGAGCCGCTCGGTGCGCCCTCGCGCTTCGCGCTACGTCCTCCAACCCCGCAAAGAGCAAAAGCGGGCCAGATCCGTTGACCGTCTCTGGCCCCCATGCTAGCTACCCCGCCCTTTCCGATGGGGCCTTCGTCGCCCCTCACCGCCGAGAGTGCCTCGGCCACCGCGTCAGCGGCTAACGATTCTTCAACGATTTCGACCAGAAGCGTCCCATGAGCAACACGGTCCCCCAGATCGCCGCCATCGAGCAGGCCCAGCTTCGTGAACTCCCGCCCTTCCGCGTGGGTGACACCGTTCGCGTCCACTTCCGCATCCGCGAGGGTGAGAAGGAGCGCGTGCAGGTCTTCGAGGGGGTCGTGATTCGACGCCGTCGGGGCGACGTTCGCGCCACCTTCACCGTCCGCAAGGTCTCGTACGGCGTTGGCGTGGAGCGCATCTTCCCGATGCACTCGCCCCGCATCGAGAAGGTCGAGATCGCGGCCCGCGGCCATGTCCGCCAGGCGCGCCTCTACTACCTTCGCGACCTCCGCGGTAAGAAGGCCCGCCTCCGCGCGAGCCGCCGTCACGGCGCCGAAGACACCATCCGCGACCAGAAGAACTGAGTCCGGGCGCTCAGGCGCTCGCTCGGATCTTCGGAGCTCGGCTCGGCGACTCCCGTCGTCGGGCCGACGTGCGTTGTTGGCCCCGGGACACGAATCTCTCGCAAAGACGAAGAGGACGCCCCGTCGGCGCGAATGGGCTCCCTCCTTGCGGCTTGGGCCGTTGCGAGGAATTCTTCCTCGCGAGCCGGCGAGTTGGTCGCGAGGGAGTTGCTCTCCTTGCGCGGCGCCCCATCCCTCGGGTCAGATGCGTTCATGCGAATGGGCCGGCGTATTCTCTGTCTGTGCGTGCTTGCCGCCTTTGGTTGTGGTGACGACGGCGGCGACGGATCGGCCGACGACATGGCGGTCGCCCCGGACATGCCTCGGGACTACGAGCCCGAGCCCTTCGAGCCGACGGACGCCACTCGGGCCTACTGCCCCGCCGGCGACGTCGATGGCATCGAGGCGCGGATCAGCGAGATCCTCCGGACGCTGAGCGTCGCCGAGAAGGTGGCTCTCATGCACGGCGAGCGCGTGGGTCTCGTCGACGGGGTCTGGCGGGTGGAGGGCAACGATCGGGTCGAGCTGCCCGGGCTCGGAATGCTCGATGGTCCGCGGGGCCTCAGCTCGTTCTCCGGAAAGGCCGGCACCGCCTTCCCCGTCGCGATCCTTCGGGGCGCGGCCTGGGACCCCGCGCTCGAGGAGCGGATCGGCGCGGCGATGGGCCGCGAGCTCGCGTCGGCGGGCGCGGACGTGCTGCTCGCGCCGACGATCAACCTGGTGACTCACCCGCGCTGGGGACGGAGCCAGGAGACCTACTCCGAGGACACGCACCACATGGGCGCCATGGGCGTGGCGTTCATCCGGGGGGTGCAGTCGGAAGGGGTCATGGCGAGCGCCAAGCACTACGCGGCCAACAACATCGACGACACGCGCCACGAGGTCGACGTGCGGGTCGACGAGCGCACCCTGCGCGAGGTGTATCTCCCGCAGTTCCGGCGGGCCGTTCGGGATGCGCAGGTCGCCTCGGTGATGAGCGCCTACAACAGCATCAACGGCGACTGGGCGGACCAGAACACCCACCTTCTCCGAGATATCCTCAAGGGCGAGTGGGAGTTCCAGGGCTTCGTCGAGTCCGACTGGCTGCTGGGCACGCACGGCGGCGGACAGAGCGTCCGCGCCGGGCTCGACATCGAGATGCCCGCCCGGAACCGCTTCGTCACGCTGCCCCGGGAGGTGGCGAACGGGGAGCTCGAAGAGCGCTTCCTCGACGACGCCGTTCGGCGCATCGCGCGGGCCCAGCTCTGCTACGGCTTGGAGGCGCACGGGCCCGTCGACGATCCGAGCGCTCGCGAGACGGAAGCGCACCTGGCGCTGGCCCGTGAGGCCGCGCGTCGCGGCATCGTCTTGCTTCAGAACGAGACGGTGCGTGGCCAGCCTGCGCTGCCGCTCGACGTGGCCGACACCGTGGTCCTGACCGGGCCGCTCGCCGAGGTCGACAACATCGGCGACGAGGGCAGTAGCTCGGTCACGCCGACCGAGGTGGTGAACGCGCTCGAGGGGCTGAGCGCGGTGGGCGCCGTCACCTTGGTGGCGGACCCGAGCGCGGACCCCGACGCGATCTCGGCCGCCGACGCCGTCGTCGTCGTGGTCGGTCTGGTGGCGGAGGACGAGGGCGAGGCCTCCGTCGGCGCTGGTGACCGCGAGTCCCTCGCGCTGCCGCTGGACCAGGCGGCGCTCATCGCCGAGGTCGCCGGGCTCAGCGATCGCGTGATCGTGGTGCTCGAAGGCAGCGGACCGCTGCTGGTCGCCGAGCTGCTGGGCGACATCGAGGGGCTGGTATGGGCTGGCTACCCCGGCTCCCGGGGCGGCGAGGCGCTCGCCGACGTGCTCTACGGCGCGCACGCGCCGAGCGGTCGGCTGCCGGTCTCGTGGCCTCGTGCTGAGGCCGACCTGCCGCCCTTCGACAACGTCAGCGACTCCGTGACCTACGGCTATCTCCACGGCTATCGACACCTGGCAGCCGAGGGCACCGACCCGCTCTTCGGGTTCGGCTTCGGGCTGAGCTACGTGAGCTTCCGCTACGACGCCATTCGTGTCTCGGCAGCCGAGATCGGGGAGGGCGAGACGGTGAACGTCGAGGTCGACGTGACCAACGAAGGTGATGTCGATGCTTTCACCACCGTGCAGCTCTACGTCGCGATGCCCGGGTCGGCGGTGACGCGGGCACCCTACGACCTTCGCGCGTTCGCGACGGTCGAGGTGGCGGCAGGCGCCACGGTGACGGCGACGATGACCCTCGACGCGCGCGATCTCGCCTACTGGGACGAGGGGTGGACCCTCGAGCCCGGCGACGTTGCGCTGCAGGTGGGCCCGAGCTCGCTCGAGCGACCGCTCGAGGCGACGCTCACCGTTCGTTGAGCGCCTACTTGGGCTTGGGGGTTTCGCCGGTTTCCTTGTAGCGCCGGTAGTCGGCGAGGATCTCGGCATGGTCGAAACAGAGCGGCTCGGGGAGGGCGTCGAGCGCGAACACCTCTGCCCGCGCCGCGTCGTCGGCGCCGATCGGCTCGCCTTCGGCGCGGCCGATGTAGGTCACCGAGAGGTTGTGCTGGCGGGGGTCGCGCCCCGGCGCGGAGTAGACGCCGAGCAACGCCGTGAGCTCCACGGTGAGGCCCGTTTCCTCCATCACCTCGCGGCGCGCGCCGTCTTCGACCAGCTCCCCGTAGTCGATGAACCCGCCAGGCAACGCCCAGCCTTTCGGCTCGTTGTTGCGCTCGATGAGCACGATGCCACCGTCGACCTCCACGACGACGTCGACCGTGGGGTAGGGGTTTCGCGGATTGGCCATGGTCGGAGCCTACTCCGGATCGCCGACGGTCAGGGCCGCCTCGCGGAAGTCACCGGAGTCCGGCACGTGGAGCCAGAGCTTGCGCTCCACCACCGCGGGGTTGCCGCCATCGTGTCGCTGGACGCTGACCACGATGAAGGCGCACGGCCACATCAGCTGGCCCTGGTGCGCGAAGGTGGCCGCATCCTCTTCGGAGAAGTAGGCGCCCGCGTCGCAGTGCGAATGGTAGATGACCTTCAGCGGTCGACCGTCCTTCGCGGCCGAGTCGAGCGTTCGGGTCGCGCGGAGCTCGTTGATCTTGAAATAGGTCGCGCTCGTGCGCGGGAACGTCTCCGGATCGAGCTGGTGGTACTTGTCCGCCTCGTTCGTCTCTCGCTTCGCCTCGTCGAGGTGCGTCGGCGCCTCCGCCGGGCCGAAGACGAAGCCACAGCATTCGCTCGGGTAGGTCTCGAGCGCGTGCGCCTCGATGGCGGCCATCACGTCGCCCTCGATGGTCAGGTCCGAGGCGATCCAGGGCTTGCCGGGAAACTGGGGGTGCTCACCAGACATACTTCTTCTCCCATTTCATCGGCGCGAAGTAGCGGTCGCCCCGATCGCAGGCGATGGCGACTACGCAGCCACCGGGCCGACCTTCGGTCCACGAGTCTTCTTGCCCGGCCGCGATCCGCTTCGCCAACACGAGCGCGCCGAAGACGTTCGCGCCAGTGCTGTGGCCTACGTGGAGGCCTTCCTCTTCCGCGAGGCGGTCCGACATGTCCCAACCGTCGTCCGTCTTCACGGGGAGGATCTCGTGCATCGTCTCCGGCTGATAGATCGGCGGCACGATCGAGCTCTCCATGTGCTTGAGACCCTCGAGGCCATGCAGCGCTTCCGCGGGCTCGACGGCCACGCACTTGATCGGTCGGCTGTGCTCACGGAGCCGTCGCGTGGTGCCCATGCACGTCCCGCTCGTGCCGAGACCCGCGACGAAGTGGGTGATCCGGTCGCCGATCTGGTCGAGGATCTCCGCACCGGTGCCGAGGTAGTGGGCGCGCGGGTTGGACGGGTTCGAGTACTGGTCGGGGTAGAAGTAGCGGTCCGGCTCCGCGGCGACGAGCTCGCGCACCTTGGTGATCGCTCCGTCGCTCCCCAGCATCGGGTCGCTGAAGATCAGATCCGTCCCGAAGGCCTGGGTGATGTCCTTGCGCGCCTTGGTCACGTTCGCGGGCATCACCAGCGAGATGCGATAGCCGAGCGCCGCACCCATCAGGCTGTAGGCGACCCCGGTGTTGCCGCTGGTCGCGTCGATGAGCGTCTTGTCCTTCGTGAAGGCTCCCGACTCGATGGCATCGAGGAGGATCTGTCGTGCCGGCCGATCCTTCACCGAGCCGCCCGGGTTGGCGTACTCGAGCTTGAGGTAGATCTGGACTCCAGGCGTGTCCTTCTCGATGGCGCGCAGCCGAACCATCGGCGTGTTGCCGACGGCGTCGACCACGCTCTCGATCCGCCGATGTCGGATGGTCGCGGTCACTCGGACTCCAGGGCGTCGTGGATCGTCCGCACGGCGAAGCGCGCGCCGCTCAGGGTCGCTTCCGCCGGAGCCTCGCTCGCGCCCTTGGGCGCGCCGGTGCTGGCGTCGCTCAGGCCGGCGCGCTCCAGGTAGAGCCGTGCGACCGCCGCCGCCTCCGGCCCGAGCTCGCTCAGGTCGAAGGTCGCCGCGCAGAGGCGCGCCTGACCAGCCTCGCCGACCTCCGGCACCAGCCGTTGGCGGGCGAAGCGGGCCTCGTCCGAGAGCGCCACCGAGCTCAACCGCCCGCGATGGCCGGGATGATGCTCAGGTCGTCGCCGTCCTTCAGCTCCGTGTCGAGACCGTCGAGCATGCGGATGTCCTCTTCGCCGACGAAGAGGTTCACGAAGCGGAGGACCTTCCCCTCCTCGCTCATCACGCGCTCCTTGAGGCCCGGATGCGCGGCTTCGAGGGCGTCGATGGCGGCCCGGACGGTGCCTCCGTCGACGGAGACCTCGTCGGAGCCTTCGGTGAGGCTGCGGAGGGCGGGGGGAATGCGAACGGTCACGGCCATGGTCTGTCTCCAGGTGGTGTGTCGATGGGGCGAACGTCAGGCGTTCGCGGAGCTTGGGACGTACTCGATGCGTTCGAGGTCGTCGATGGTGCCCAGGGCGTGCGGGCAGTCGGGGCGTGGGGTCGGGCGGGTGGAGCGAAGGCGGTCCCGGCGCCCGTCGTAGCTGTGGAGCGTCCCGCCTGGGTCGCCGGCGAGGAGGCCGAGGGCGAGCGTCGCTTGGAGCGCTCCCAGCACGCCGACGACCGGACCCACCACTCCCGCGAGCTCGCAGGTGAGCGCTGGCCCGCTCGGCACCTCCTCGAAGACGCAGCGAAGACAGGTCTGGTGGCTCGCGCCTCGGCCGCTCGCGGCCACGGCGAGCGCCCAGCCACCCCAGCGCACCGCGCCGGCCTGCACTACGGGGACGCGGTGGAGCGCGCAGGCGTCGGCGACGACGAATTTCGACGGGAAGTTGTCGCTGCCTTCGACCACGAGGTCCACACCCTCCAGCAGCGACGCCGCGGTCTCCGGGAGAAAGCGGAGCCGTCGCGCCTCGGTGTCGGCCCCGAGCGCGCCGAGGCGCTCCGCCGCGACGTCGGCCTTCGGCGCTCCGAGGTCCGTCTCGGTGAAGAGGATCTGGCGATGCAGGTTGGTCCCGTCGACGGTGTCGTCGTCGGCCACGATCAACCGGCCCACCCCCGCCAGCGCGAGCGCGCGGCCCGCGGGACAGCCGAGACCGCCCGCGCCCACGAGGAGCACCGTCCTGTTCGCGAGCTCGATCACTCGAAGTACTCGTCCAGGCTGAAGTAGCGCTCGCCGGTGTCGCAGAGGAGCGTCACCACGTGTTGGTCGGGGCCCAGCTCGGCCGCCACGCGGATCGCCGCCGACACGTTTGCGCCAGCACTGATACCGACCAGCAGACCTTCCTCGCGCGCGAGCCGACGCTTGGTGGTCCACGCTTCCCGGTCCCCGACCAGCAGGACCTCGTCCACGACGCTCGGGTCGTAGTTGGCAGGAACGAAGCCGGCGTTCAGGCCCTGGATCTTGGTGGGCCCCGGCTTGCCCCCGGTGAGCACCGGGCTCGCCTCGGGCTCCACCGCCAGCACCCGAGTCTCGTGGAGCTCGCGCTTCATCGCGCGACCGACGCCGCTGACCGTTCCACCGGTGCCCACCGCCGCGACGAAGGCGGCGATCGGTGTGTCCCCCATCGCTTCGAAGATCTCCCGCGCGGTCGTCTCGGCGTGGGCGTCCGGGTTGGCGCCGTTGGTGAACTGCTGAGGCATGAACCCGCCTCGGTCGCGCACGACCGTCTCCGCGGCCTCGAGCGCGCCCTCCATCACCCGTTCGGGGTCGGTCAGCACGATCTCGGCGCCGTAGGCTTCGAGCAGGGCACGCCGTTCGAGGCTCATGCTGGCGGGCATGGTCAGCACCAGCGGGTAGCCCTTGCGGGCACAGACCAATGCGAGGCCGATGCCGGTGTTCCCGCTCGTCGGCTCGACCACGGTCATGCCTGGCTTCAACGAGCCCTCGCGCTCGGCTCGTTCGATCATCGCGAGGCAGATGCGATCCTTCACCGAACCTCCCGGCTGCAGGTGCTCGCACTTGGCCCAGACCGTCGCACCGCCTTCGGTGGGGAGGCGGCGGAGCTTTACCAGGGGTGTCCGACCGATGAGGTCGAGAACGCTGTCGACGACGGGGGCGAGCATCGGGCGGATTCAGATGGAGTAGACGTAGCGGCGGGGAGGCTTGCGCCGGACGCCCTCGGCCTCGCCGCGGGCGCAGAGATCGGCGAGCGTGACGGCGTCGAGGCAGCCCTCGATCTCACGGCCGAGGTCGACGAAGGCCTCCTCGGTGATCCGGCGGCTCGTGGCGTCGCCTCCCGGGCGATGGGCATCGCTCGACGTGAGCACGATCGGCCCCTCCACGGCTCGGATGACGTCGCCCACCCGGACCTCGTCGGCCTTCATGGCCAAGGCGTAACCACCTTTCGGGCCGCGCTTCGAGGTCACCAGACCAGCGCGCTTGAGGTCCTGGAAGATCTGCTCGAGGAAGCGCGGGGGGATCGCCTGCCGCTCCGCGATCGTGCGGATCTGCGTGGGCGAACCGTCGTTGTGGTACGCGATGTCGAACATGGCGCGAACCCCATAGCGAGCCTTGTTCGAGAGCTTCACGACGGTCGTTTTGTGATCATGCATCGGAAAAGTCAACAATCGTCTGAGGGGTCGGATGATGCGTGGTCGTTGTGGAAAACCCACCAGGGATGAGAGTATGGCGGGGGAGGACGTTTGAGGGTCTGCGAGATCTGCGGCGCACGCTTCCGGGGGAACCCCGAGACGTGCCCCCTCGATGGGGGTGCTCTCGTCGAGCTGCCGGATCCCTTGCTCGGGCGCACCGTGGCGGGGCGCTTCGTCATCGCCGAGCGCATCGGCGCCGGCGGGATGGGGGTCGTGTACCGCGCCCGACACGAAGTGGTCGGGCGGGACGTGGCCATCAAATTCCTCTCGCCCGATCTCGCGTTCGAGCCGGCCAACCGTACCCGCTTCCTCCGGGAGGCGCGGGCAGCCAACCGCATCAACCACGAGCACATCATCGACATCACCGACTTCGGTGAGACCGACGATGGCCTGGTCTACCTGGTCATGGAGTTCCTGGATGGGACTCCGCTCAACGTCGCGATCGCTCAGGGAGCCATCCCCCTCGAGCGCACGATGCGTATCGGGCTGCAGATCGCGCAGGCCATGGCGCGGGCGCACGAGCTCCACGTCGTCCACCGAGACCTGAAGCCGGACAACATCTATCTGCTCAAGGGCTATCAGGGCGACTTCGTGAAGATCCTCGACTTCGGCCTCGCCCACATGCGCGGGGAGCTGCGAGTCACCGCGACCGGGGCCGTCTTCGGGACCCCAGAGTACATCTCGCCAGAGCAGGCGCGCGGCGCCCCAATCGGGCCAGGGGCCGACCTCTACTCGCTCGGCGTCGTGCTCTTCGAGATGCTCACCGGCCAACTGCCTTTCCAGGGCAGCACGCCCGATCTGATCCTCAAGCACCTGCGGGAACCCGCGAAGGCCCCGAGCTTCCACGAGCCGTCGGTGCCGCCGGAGATCGACGCGATGATCCTCCGCCTGCTCGAGAAGGAGCCGGAGCAGCGGCACTCGAGCGCGTACGAGCTCGCCGCGGAGATCCAGGACTGGCTCGAGGCGAACCGCACTTCGAACACCTCCGTGTCGCCCGCGCCCGTGCTTCCGCCGGCGGACGAGGATGGCGAGCCCACCCAGGAGACGCTCACCGGCGGCCAGCTGGTCGATCGCTGGCGCCAGCGGGTGACGGTCCTTCGAAGCCTGGTGCCTCGCGCTCACCCAGAGGGCCAGGCGCCCGACTGGCTCACCCAAGCCCTGGACTCGATCGCCGAGGAGGTCGACGCCCTCGACGTGCTCCGCCACGACCTGATGACACGGGTGACGGTCGCGAGCTCCCAGCAGCAAGAGGCCCGACAGGCTCAGATGCGCATCGGCCACGCGCTGGATCAGCTGGCTGCCGATGCGACCCGGATCGGCCGCCAGTTGGCCTCGTCCAGGGAAAAGCTGGAAGAGGCGCGCGCACGGCTCGCCCAAGTCGGCGATGCGCTCACGGAGGCCTGGTCGAAGATCCCGCCTTGGACGGCCGGAGCCGAGCCCGACGAGGTCGTGCTCGAGGCCCTGGCCGAAGCTGGTGCGTTGGCCACCATCCGGCTCGAATCCGAGCGAACGCTCGAGAGCGAGGGCAAGAGCGTCCAGACCCTGGAGCGGGAGCACACCGACCTACGTTTCCAGATGGATCAGCTCAAGGGTCGGCTCGGTGGGTTGAGCGCGATGAGCGAGATCGATCTCGAGGATCTGCGGGCCGAGGCCCGGAACCTCGATCGGCGTCTCCAGGACCGGCTGGACGAGATCGTGAAGAAGGCCTCGCCGGTCGTGAAGCATTTCATGGGCTTCTCACACCTTCGGGACGAGGTGCGGGCCGCCCACGGCGGGTGACGGCTGCTCCGTGGTGAGCCCACGATGAATGGATCGGGCACCTCACCCGTCTGTGGTACCGTGGGACCAGAACACTCGACAAAGACCGCGCCCTTTATCGGGGGTGGCGCTCGAGAGATGAGGGACAGGGGGATGTCGGCTCGAAAGATTGGTTTGGCGGTGGTGTTGACGCTGGTGGCCCAGCTCCTCGCTCCGTCCGATGGCTACGCACAGCGCCTCACCGAAGAGGAGATGCGCGCGCAGTTCGAAAAGCTCGGCAGCGACGATCCGCAAGCGCGGCTCGACGCGGTGGAGGTGCTCGGGCGACGCGGATGGCGTCTCCGGCGTGAGATCGCGCCTCGCCTCCAGCGGCTGCTGCGCGACGACCCCGATTGGCGGGTCCGGGCGTCCTCGGGCCGGGCGATCGGTCGGTTGAGCACCCGCTCCGCCGTGCCCGACCTGGTCCGTGCGCTGCGAGATCCGCAGGTCGAGGTCCGCGTCGTCGCGGCCGCAGCGCTCTGGCGCCTGCCCGACCCGGCGGCCGTGCCGGCGCTCGTGGAGCTCTTGAACGACCGCGACGCGGCCGCTCGCCAGTGGGGCGCGCTCGCTCTCGGGGTGATTCACGACCCGCGTGCGACTCAGGCGCTGCTCCGGATCATCGACGACCCCGAGAGCTCCGTGCGCATCGACGTGATCCGTTCGCTGGGTCGGATTGGTGATGCTCGTGCGATGTCCGCGCTCCAAGACGTCGCGAAGAACGACGACAAGGCAGACGAGGAACGGCTCGAGGCGGTGAACGCCCTCGCGTCCATCGAGTCGCCCGACAAGGTGAACGCGCTCACCCGGCTCCTCAGCGTGGACGACGATCGGGTGCGCCTGCGGGTCATCCAGGCGCTCGGTCAGGTCGGTGACGCCTTGGCGATTCCGGCTCTTCGGCGCCAGCGTTCGAGCGAGCGGGGCGACAACCGAACCGCCGTCGACACGGCGATCCGGGAGATTCAGCAGCGCGCCCGTGAGCGCCGCGAGCAGGGCGGCGACTGACCCGACGGCACCGCGGGGGGGTTGAACACGCCCTCGCGGTCCGATACGGGCTTGGCGTGCGTTCTTTCGTCGCCCTCCTGATCGCGCTCGGGTTCCCCCTCGTGGGCTGCACCGAGCCGCCCCCGGTGGAGGCGGACGATGAGGGGCCACAGGCTGGCGACTACGTGTCGGAAGAGCTCGATGGCGAGCTGGACGGCATCGCAGAGCGGATTCGACAGCGAGGCTTCTCCCCCGCGGACGATCCCTGGCGGGGGTTCCTGGTCGACGGGGCGACCGCCACCCAGCGCCTCACGCTGCGTAGCGGTCGGTGTGTGGTGCTCGTCGCGGTGGCGTCGCCGCAGCTGGTGTCGCTCGAGCTCGCCGTCCACGACGGTGACGGAGCGGAGATGGTCCGCAGCGCGCCCGGGGAGTGGGGCGTCCGCTACTGTGCGGCGACCTCCGGGGTCCACTTCGTCGTGGCACGAGCGGAGGGCGACGGACTCTTCGCCGTCCGCCGCTTCGATGGTCCCCGCGGGTTGGCGATTCGCTTCGACGATCTGCGCGTCGCTCCCACGGAGGCCCTCCAGCCCCCGCCGCCCCCCGGTCGGAGCGCGACGCCTTGAGGTGGGTCGGGCCGCTGCTCGCGCTGGCGCTCGGCGTCGGGTGTGCGGAGCCGCCACCGGAGCCCGATCGTTCGATGGCGGAGCTGCCCGACATCGGCCCCCTCGACGCGCTCGCGCGCCGGCTCGGACGTCTCCAGCGTCGGCTCGAGAACCGCGCCTACGGTTCCGCGGTGCTCACCACGCGCTTCTTCGCCCTCGAGGGCCGGGGGGTCTCGCTCCCGTTGGACCTCCCCCGAGGGGAGTGCACCACCATCGTCACGCTCGGGGGCGGAGCGATCCGGGACCTCGAGCTGACGCTCTACGACATGAACGGCCGAGAAGCAGCCATCGACGCGGCGCCGGGAGAAGCGGGTCTCGTCCACGTCTGCCCTTCCGAGGATGGCCCCGGCTGGAGCGCCGCCCACCACCTGGTGGCCCGGCCGCTCGTGGGTGATGGCGCCGTGGTCCTCGCCGCGTTCACCACGGCGCCGGCTGCCGGTGAGGGGTTCGACGGGCTCTTCGAGGGTGTGCTCGCACCCGTGGCCCCCTTCTTCGACGCCGAGGAGGCCCTGGCGGAGGTCCGCTCGAGCATGCGAGAGCGGGGCTTGAGGCCGGAGTCGGAGCCGGTCTTCGCCACGTTGGCAGAGGGGCAGGCGCGGCGCGTGCCCGTGTCGCTCGAGCAGGGCCGCTGCTACGTCGTGGTCGCCCGCTCGGGCGAAGGGGTCACCGACGTGGACCTCTTCCTCTATGACGAGGGTGGGGCCGAGGTGGCCCGGGACCTGGGAGCCGACGCGGCTCCCCGCATCGAGCACTGCCCGTCGCAGGGTGGACGCGCGACCCTCGAGCTCCGGGTCTTCGAAGGCGCGGGCGCGGTCGGGTGGGTCGTCTGGTCCGGCCTCGACCAGGCCCCAGATGGACCGCTGACCACCGACGACCCGACACCGGAGCCTGCGGACGAGCCCTTCGCGGCCCTGGCGACGGTCGCGGCTCCGCTCGTGGCCCGAGGCTACGGCGAGCCCATCTTCCTGGTCCGGGATGGGCCCATCGGTCCCGGCGAGAGCCGGACGCACGAGGTGGCCTTTGCCGCGGGGTGCACGCTGGTGCTGGGGGCCGCAGGTCCTGGCGAGGTGGATCTCGACCTCTACCTGGCCACGGACGAGGGCATCGTCGACCGCGACACCCGCGTCCGCCGAAGCGCGACGGTCGCAGCCTGCGGCAACCAGCGGCGGACCCGTCGCATCACGGTGAAAGCCTACGGACGTGGCCAGTACGCGCTCGCGCTCCTCGGGGCACCCCCGGGGTTCGAGGAGCTCGCCCAGCTGCGGGCCGAGCCGTCGCGCGCCGCGCTCGAAGAACGCGGCTTTCGAATGGTCCGGGAGGAGACGTTGGTCGGCGAAGCCATCGAGGAGCCGATCGCCGTTCCCCCAGGATGCGTCGCCTACGTGATCTCCGGCGGCGAAGGGCTGGGCGACGTGGACCTCCTGCTCCGAAGCGACGACCGCCTCCTCACCGCCGACACCGGCCCCGAGCCGTGGGCGACGGTCGAGCGGTGCAACGACGAGGAGCCACCGCTCGGCGCATCCCAGCTCGAGATCGTACCCTTCACGGGGGAGGGGCCGGTGCTCCTCCAGCATTTCGTCCGATGATGCGCATTCTCGTACTCACGGCGACGGTCTGCGTCGCCCTGGCCGCACCCGCCAGCGCGCAAGAGTGCGCCCAGCGTGCCGCGGAAGCTCTGGGCGCCGAGATCCTCGAGCATGACGAGCGCTTCGCCCTTCCGGGCCAGCCCGAGGTCTTTCCCTACACCTATCCCGCCGAGTCGTGCGTGGCCTTCCTCGCCGTCTCTCGACCCGAGCAGGACCTCGACCTGCGGGTCCTCGCGCCGAGTGGTCTCGAGCTCGGGCGGGACACCGCATCCCGCGCGTGGGCCTATGGCTCGCACTGCGGGGTGGCCGGTCAGCGGGTCCATGCGACCGTGACCACGCACACGCTGGGTCACTTCGAGTTGCTGGTGCTCCGTGGGGCGCCCCCCGAGCGCCCGGACCTCGGCCGGCGGATCGGAGACTGCTTCGCCGGGGAGCCTGGTCGCGCGAACGATCCAGTGGCGCACCGAAGCCCGGCAGAGGACGAGCGGGCGCTCAGTGGAGCCGTCGAGCGCGTGGCTCGAGCCCTCGGATGGCCCGAGCCTCGAACGGAGCATGGACGGCTCCGCGAAGGGCGGGCGACCACCACGCTCGGCGTGGAGGCGGGGCGCTGCTATCTCATCGTCGTGCGCTCCACGGACCCGACCGTGGTCGCCGAAGGGGTGCTTCCGACCGCTCGCTGGCGGACCCCTCCGCATCGTCGGGCGATTCTGCGTGGCTGTCCCGACGTGGACGCCCCGCTCGAGGTCTTCGTCGGCGGCGCCCACGACGCGGCCTACGCCATCGGCATCGCCGAGCTCTCCCGCCCCGATTGGGCTCCGCCCTCGAGCGAGGGCGCGGCAGCGCTCGCTCCGCGAAGCGGAGAGCCTCGACTCGTCGGCCGCTTTCACCTTCGGGCCGGCGAACGGATGGCGCTGGAGGTCACCACGAGCTCGGAGTGCGTGACCCTGGCCGCGGTCCCCGCGAATGGAGACTTGGCGGACTTGCGGCTCTCGGTCGAGGGCGGCGCGAGCGACCCCAGCCCCGATCCCGCGTCGATGGTTCACCTCTGCGGCCAGGAGCGTAGGCAGGTCGAGGTGCGCGCGGCCCGTGGCGAAGGCGTCGGATGGCTCCTGGAGTGGGAACGATGAGACGAATGGTCCCCACGCTCTTCGCGCTCCTCGGTTGCGCGGCGACGTCGCCTCCCCCGCAGACGACGGTCGAGCTCCCGGAGCCCGACCCTGCTCTCCGCGAAGTGACCCGGGACGCGGTGAATGGCGCCGAGCGCCGCGGTTTCGCCCTCGAGCGGGTGGGGGAGACCCACTTCGCCGTCGAGGCCCGACCCCATGTCGAAGCGGTGGTCGTGCCTCCGGAGAGCTGTCGTCTCTTCGTCCTGGTGGGCGCCAGTGGCGTGGTTCAGGCATCCGCGGCGCTCTATCTGCCGGATGGGCGCAGGCTCGGTCGGGACCTGGGGCGCAACGGAACACCGCCCGAGGTCGGCGCATGCGCTGGCGAGGCGCCGCTGGCGCTCTACTGGCACAGCTCGGTGCGAGGCGCGGGGCTCGTTCGGGGACTCGAGTTCTCCATCGCCCCGGGGGCCGAGGCCGCAGCGAGCCTCGTCAACCCTGCGGATGCCACCGGAGCGCTCGCGCTCGCGCTCCGACGTCGAGGATTCGTCTCGCGCGGAGCGCCTCGAGCGCTCGTGCTGACGCCCGGCGAAGAGGAGCGTTTCCCGGTCGTGCTGCGACCGCAGCGCTGTCTGACCTTGGTGGTGCGTGGTGCGCAGGCCGAGATCGAGCTCTTCGACCGCGACGAGCCCGTCGTCCGGGACGGAGCGGGTGGGGAGCAGGCGGTCCAGCTCTGTGGCGATGGCGAAGAGCGGCGGCTCGTCGCCGTGGTGCGTTCGGAGCGAGGGGGCGACGCGGAGGTGCGGCTCTACGACGCCGACCGGCGTTCGCTCGGCGGCGACGCCGCTCTCTGGCTGGGTGAGCGTGCGCCCGCGGTCACGGAAGCGGTCGACGTGCCGGAGAGTCGCCGTCTCGAGCTCGAGCCCGCGCAGGTCGTAGAGCTCGTGCTCCCCACGGGTGACGGGTGCACGCCCGTTCGCGTGCGCGCTGGCGAAGGCTCGCAGGGGGTCTGGCTCGGCGACCCCTCGGAGACGAAGCGCTCGGTCGAGCGTTGCGTCGAGGGGTCCCATGCCCGCGTCGGTTCGGTCGGCGGAGGTCGAGTCTGGGTCGGCGTCGGGACGCCGGGGGAACCTACTCCGCGTCCGCGAGCGCAGCGGGGCGCCCACCGCTGAGCGCGGTCGCGCTCACGGCTGAGCGAACGGAGGCCTTCATGCCCAGCGACGCTCGGTCCAGGATCGCCACGCAGAGGTCGTCGAAGGAATAGCCGGCCCCATCCGCGATCTTCGGCAAGAGCGAGGTGGGGGTGAGCCCCGGCAGGGTGTTGACCTCGAGCACGTACTCGTTCTCGCCTTCGGTCACGAGCATGTCGACTCGGGTCACCCCGGTGGCACCGACGCAGCGGACCGCGCGCTCGGCGAGGTTGAGCACGCCCTTGTAGCGGGTGGGGCTCAGCCGCGCGGGCAGGTGGTACTCGCTCTGACCCGGCTGGTACTTGGACTTGTAGTCGTAGAAGCGCCCCTTCGGAGCGATCTCGATGGCACCGAGCGCGCGCCCGTCCAGGATGCCGACGGCGATCTCGCGCCCGGCCACGAAGCGCTCGACCAGGATGCTGGAGTCGAACTGCGCCGCGTCCTTGGCGCGCTCGAAGAGCTCGTTCGGGTTGTTGGCCTTGCCCGCGCCCACGCTCGAGCCGGCTCGGCGCGGCTTCACGAACGCCGGGTAGCCGAAGGAGCCGTGGATGGCCTCGAGCCGATCCAGGTCGCCCGCATCGAGAGCGTAGTACGGCGGGGTCGGCACGTTGTAGAGGCGGAAGAGCTCCTTGGCCTTGAGCTTGTCCATGGCGAGCGCGCTCGCGAGGACGTTCGAGCCCGTGTAGGGGATACCCATGAGCTCGAGGAGGCCCTGGATGCACCCGTCCTCGCCGTAGGGGCCGTGGAGGGCGAGGAACGCCACGTCGATCGGGTCCTGCCGCAGCACTCGGTCGATGTCGTTGTCGACATAGACCTTCACCGCGTCGTAGCCCTGGCGGAGGAGAGCCGCATGAACGGCCTCACCGGTGGCGATCGAGATGTCGTGTTCGGGACCGATCCCCCCGAGAAGCACACCCACTCGTTCCTTCGTCGTCATTCGCTTTGCTCCTTGCGCTGGCGTCCCGAGCCGAGAGCCACGACGCCGTGCAGCGATGAAATGCGAGATGCGTGCCGGCTCCCGTTCCCCCGCGTTCGTCCGCGTTGGGTGGGCGCACCGGAGGATTCCTTCGAATCCCGACCGCGTCCTCGTTGCCACGTGTGCGTCATGTCTCAGCCACGTCCGCTATCAGAAGCGCTTCGAGTCGGTCAAAAAAGGCGCGCTTCCTCACGGCTCTGGGAAGCGCTGCGTATGGCGGGGCGGCTGCCCCCGGTCAAGCGCTCAGGGGCCTTCGTAGCGACCGGTCGGAAGGCCATCGGTGCCCCCGGTGGCCGAGAGGAGCCGGACGGGGATGACCACCCCACGCCGGAAACGTAGGGCGGAGGGGGCGGTGACACGGGGGAGACGGAGGTCCAGCCAATCCGCCCCCGCGGCGTGGCGGCATCGGATCTGGACACGATGAGTCTCCGCGGAGGGACCTTCGCCGGCCCCCGGGATCGGTTCGATGCCCCCGACATAGGCGATCGCACAGGGGTGAACCTGGTTCGTCGCGCCGCTGGTGACGAGCTGCTCGATCGGGGCTCCGATCGGCACGACCTGCTCGCGGCGTGGGGCGAGCTCCACATGGTCGATGGCCGCCACGAACGCGAGCAGGGGGTGGTCTTCGAATCCCCGACCGGTGAGGACTCGGACCCGGATCCGGTCCCCGGTTTCGACATAGCTCGCGAGCGCGGCGTGGTCTGCGTCGAAGACCAGGTCGGCCCAGCCTTCGCCCGTCTCGGCTCGGCATCGGATGAGCCGGCGGCGGGAGACGGCCATCGGGTAGTCGGTGCGAGCGCTCGCACCGAGTCGAACCAGCCGTCCGGTCCATGCCACGTCGCACACCCGCTCCTGGCCTTCGTGGGTGCTGGGGTCCAGTCGGACCAGCCGGACGTCGAAGGGCTGGTCCTCTGGGATGGCCTCGGGCAGCGGACCGGCGGGGGGCCACTCGTCGCTGGTCAACGCGACGTCGGGCACTGCGATGCGCTCCTCCGCCTCACAGGCGGTGGTCAGCAGGAGCAGAGCCAGGAGGATGCGAGGCACGCCCCCCTATAGCAAAGGCGAGCGGTGCGCGCGCATGGCGATTGCCAGCGGCATCCGCCGGTGGTACTCGTTCGCCAGCGCCTCATGAAGCACGCGACGCCGAGCCCGGACTCCGGGAGCTGAGACTCCGATGATGCATCGGATCACCCCCGCCGTCGCGACTCAGGGTGCCTTTCACCAGGCCCACACCGATTCGGTGTGCAGCCGCCCCAACGCCTCCGGCCCTCGGCTGGACGGCGCACGGTATCAGGGCAGCGAGACGCCGAGGATGACACTCCTCGAGCGTGAGCTGCGCCACAACTGGCCGACTATCGTGGATGCCCCGAAGGGGCCCCGGTCCGGCCGAACGGAACAATCAGCGTTCGAGGATTTGACAGATGACGTTTACGGAAGCCGCCGCGGAGGTGTTGAGGCTCGTCGGTAAGCCCCTTCACTACAAGAAGATCACGCAGATCGCGATCGAGCGAAATCTGCTCTCTCACGTGGGCAAGACCCCGGAGACCACCATGAGTTCCCGCCTCGCGACCATGGTGCGAAAAGACGACGGAGAGGCGCCCATCATCAAGGTGAAGCCCGGCATCTTCGGGCTTCGAGACTTCGACTCCAAGGTCCTCGAGGCCGCGAAGTCCGAGTCGGGACACGAGTACGAGTTGCCCCCGAAGAAGAAGAGCGACGACGACGGTGACGACGAGGCCCGCACGGCCCCGACACCGAGCCCCTCCCACCCTGGCGCCGACGTCTTCCCGGAGGAGGAGGGCGACGACGAGCCGATCCTGGCGAAGATCAAGCGCGAGTCGAAGAAGAAGCCGAACGACAAGAGCAACGACGACGGTGACGACGGCAAGGGCAAGCGTCGCAAGCGCCGGCGTCGGCGCCGCGGTCGCAAGGACGACGATGGCGGTTCGGGCCGCGATGGCGGTGGTCGGTCCAACCGCGATGGTGGCCGTGGTCGTGATGGCGGCCGTAGTGGCGGTGGTCGATCCCGAGACGGTGGTCGCCCCAAGCGCGGGAAGTCCGGCCCGGTGGACGGCGATTGGGAGCGCACACCCGGTGGCGAGGACCTGCTCGGTCAGGAGCTGGCCGATGCGCTCGAGACCGTGCTCGATGGTCGCCGCAACCGGCAGGCCATCGCGCTGACGAAGGCCGCCGAGGAGCTCGTCAAGCGTGGCCGGCTGCAGGGAGATGCGAACGCGCTGGCTCCGACGTTGGCCGCGGCGGTTCGCGGAGACGTCGCCCGCCGACGCCGGGACGGGCTCGCGCCGCGGTTCCGCATGGTGGGTAGCTCGGTGGAGCTCCTCGCATGGGCGGCTCCGAAGCAGGCGGCGGAAGCCGAGCGGAAGGCCATCGCCGCCGCCGAGCAGCAGCGCAAGCAGATCCGTCGGGCCCTCATCGACCGGATTGGCCAGATGCCGGCGGCCGGGCTCCTCGAGCTCGTGGCTGCATGGCTCAACGCCGAGGGTGTGACGGGCCTCCGTGGCGTGCGACGGCCCGGAACCCAGGCTGGGGACTTCCACCTCGCTGGCACCTGGCGTTCGGGTCCGCGGGCCATTCCCGTGGCGATCCTCGTGCGGCGCTCCGGCGACCTGGGCCGCGAGCACGTGATCGACCTTCGTGGAGGTCTACACCACTACGGTAACGCGCAGGCTGCGTGGCTCATCACGCTGGGCAAGATCCTTCGTGGTGCGAAGGAGGAGCTCGACGTGGAAGGGGCGGTCCCGGTGGCCCTCTTCGACGCCGACGGTCTGGGCGAGGCGCTCGAGCGATGCGGGATCGGCATCGTGACGCACTCCGTCCCGCTCGCTGCGCTGGACCTCGACCTGCTCGAGGGCCTTCACGGACCCGGTCATACGCCGTCCGACTCCGACTCCGATGACGACGAGGACGACGACGACGACGACGATGAGAAGGGTGGCCGCCGCCGCCGCCGCCGTCGGAAGGGTCGCGGTGATTCGAAGTCGAAGAACGACGACGACGATTCGGA
>CAYXAP010000053.1:0-27580 GCA_964462035.1 uncultured Sandaracinus sp. | reverse complement strand
GACGACGACGACGACGACGACGATGATTCGGACGACGACGACGACGATTCGGACGACGACGACGACGATTCGGACGACGACGACGACGACTGATCCGGGAAATTCGCCTTGCTGATGTTTTGTTCAGTGTAGGCTGGCGGGGCGCTGGCGCCTGGCTTATGCACCCCCCTGTGTCCTCGTGAGCGCG
The DNA here is from genome assembly GCA_964462035.1 of uncultured Sandaracinus sp. GTDB lineage: Bacteria > Myxococcota_A > Polyangia > Polyangiales > Houyiibacteriaceae > UBA1660. Next base: position 27,393 of record CAYXAP010000053.1, on the reverse strand, counting down.
GCTCGCGGGGGAGGGGGGTGTGGAGCTTGGCATGTTGCGATTTCACCTCTTCGTTCTGATGACGCTCCTCGTCGCCGTATCCGGCGCCGAGGCGCAGGACGATGGGCCACCGATTCCAGCGTCAGACGAACGTTCCGTCGAGGAGCGAGAAGCGGAGGCCGCCACGGCGGTCGCTTTGGCCCGCGCGCTCGATGAACGGCTCACCGTCTGGCAGGCCGGCGATCGTCGGGTCTACGTTCGTCATTGCCGAGGGGCCCGGGTCGATTGCCGGGCGCGTCTGGTGGCCTTTGCACGGATTCTGACCTCTGCCGGGTACCAGCACGGGGTGGACCCCTTCCTCCTGGCTGCCATGGCGCTCCGTGAGAGCGGGCTCAACCCCTTCGCCGAGGGATCGCTCGGCGAGCGAGGCATCGTCCAGCTCCATCCGCGGGGTGTGGGGAGCCGGGTGCGCTTCGTTCGAAGCGAAGGCTACCGCCGTCGCTGCGAGCAGCGAGAAGACGCCTGCCAGGGCGAGGTCGTCGACGAAGGCGCGGCACACGTCGCTTCTGCGATCGAGCGTTGCGGGACCGTCGAGGCCGGTCTCGGCGCGTACAACAGCGGCATCTGCCAGGTCACTGCCTACTCCGAGCGGGTGCTCGAGTCCCGCATCGAGCTGCTTCGACTGGCGAAGGCCGACATCCGCCCCGAGCGCGCGCTGTTGGATTGAGGTTCGTCTCCTCGCCTCCCCGCGAAAGGTGGGGGCTCTGCTAGCGGTGTTCGAGGAGTCGCTCGAACGCCCGGCCCGCGGCCAGGACGAGCTCTTCGACCCGACGCTTCCCTACCGCGTCGAAGCGAACACCCTCGGCGCAGAGCGCACCGAGGGGTTTGCCTCCGACCCGGACGGCGTGGACCACGACGCGACCGCCACGGGAACCGGTCGCGGCTCGGAAGAGGTCGTCTGCGGCCGTCGTCCCATAGGGCCCCTCGTAGCTCTCACCGGTCTCGAGGACCCGCTTGAACATCGACGGGCTCGTCGCTGGGATCCACAGGTTGCGTATCGCGTCGGCCGAGACGTTGCCGCCGCGCGCTTCCCAACCCCGAAGTACGCCTCGCCGGAGGGCCAGGAAGACGACGGTTTTCGCGACCCCGACGCAGCCCTCGCAGGTGAATCGAACGATCGAGTCTCGGTCGTTGGCGCGACGGAGCGACGCCAGCACCGGGCCGACCGGCGGCGGGGTGAGGGCGCTGTGACGCGGACGACGCGGTTCCAACCTGCGTGACGCAGGCGCAGGTTCGACGCTCTGCTGCAGGTCGCCCCAGGACGATTCCTCGAGGGTGAGGATGGACCCACCGGCTGGTGGCATCGAGGAGCGGGTCGTACCCGGCGGGGTCGAGGAGGTCCGCTCGGGTGGTACCGAGCCATGAGACGGCACCGCCTTGGCCGTCCCGGCGCTCGAGCTCGGAGGCGGCGCGACGATCTGCTCCATCGGCCGCGTGCTCCGGCGCTTCTGGGCGGTCAGCTCGACGGCGCCGGAGGGAGAACGGCGGCGGATCAGCGCCAGCGGGGTCTCTCGCGGCTCGGGTGGGATGTCGCCGGGATAGGCGCTCGCGAGCGCGTTCCGGAGATCGGTGGCTCGGGCCACCTTCGCGCGGACCATCCTGCCGACGGCGAAGCGGAGCTCGCGAAGCGCGTGGGCGTCACTCGGGTCCACCATCGCGACGATCACTTCGTGGCCACGATCCTCGATGGGGAGCGCTTGGAGCGCGTGGGCCATACGGCCATGGAGCAAGCGGCTGACGGCGCCAGCGCCGGCGTCGAGCTCGGCGTAGCTGGCCTCCGGGTGACCCTCGCGGACCAGGAGGCGGTGGAGCGCGTCCTCGTCGAGGCCGTGCCGAATCAGGGCGGTTGCGAGGACGCCCCCGGCGGCACCTTCGGCGAGGGCGTCCGCGAGCTGGTCGCGGTCGACCAGACCCTCTCGCAAAACGCGCGCACCGAGGTCTTCGGCCATCGGGCTGTCCCTACCAGCCGCCGGCCAGGCCAACAAGGGTCAGAGGTGTCCTATGGGCGCTCGTACCAGGGCGATTCGGCGCCACCGTCGTCGGTGGACTCATCGGCAGGTTCATCGCTCGCCTCGGTATCGTCGGCGTCCGACGGGGTCTCGCTTCCGCCGTGTCAGGGTCGGACATCGTCCGACGGGTTCGCCTCTTCCTCGTCGGATTCTTCGGCCGAGCCCTCGTCGCTGGTGGCTTCGGTGCTGACGGCGTCCACCTGCCAGCGGAGCCCGATGCCGACGATGTCGGCCTCCATCGAGTACTGACCGTTGCCCACGAACGCGGCCCCACCAGCAGGCGCTGGGACGTCGGAGGAGCGCGGCGGACGAATCGGGTTCGGCTGAGGCACGGCGCTGTTCGTCACGTTCGGGTCCGCCATGAAGACGTGGCCGTAGCTGACGTCCAGGAAGAGCCCCCGCTTGACCTGCACGCTCGCGCCGAGCGCCACGACCACCTTCCGCGAGTCCAACGTCAGCGGCGACAAGTAGGCGTTGTCGAAGCTCCCGTTCTCATAGTTCACGCCAAGCGAGACGGTGAGGGTGTCCTGCACCGCCTCGAGCTCCGCGCCCAAGCGCAAGCTGTAGACATCGTTCATGTTTCGCGGGATGTTGATGTCGCCGACCTGGTAGTCGCCGATGGCGACCGCGTCTCGGATCCAGATGTCGTTGGGCTCGATCTTCGCCGCGTTTTGGGTGGACCAGTGCTCCCACACGAAGGCGGCCTCGACACGCAGCTGACGCATCGGCCGGACCTCGACGCCGGCGCGAACCATGAGCGGGAGGTCGAGCTCGAGCCGGGCGGTGTCGCCCTCCACGCGAGCTCCGTCGAAGAGTGGCGCCGAGGGGAGTCGGACGTCGAGCTTGGCGTCACCGCTGACGGCGCCGGGCCACCAGACCATCGATGCGCCCACGCGGACGATGCCGGCGTCGTAGGTGGCGCCCAGGGTGAAGCCCGGGTGAACGATCGGATTGAGGTCGAAGCGGGCGAGACCGTCGTACTCGGGGTTCTCCGCTTGGGTGCAGATGAAGCCGTCGCATGCGCTGATCGCGGTCTCGCCGACGAAGCGTCCGAGCAGCAGGTGCATGCCCACACCGATCGAGAGCTCGGGGATGGGCTTGTAGGCCACCGCGGGCGTGATGTTCACGAAGGCGCTGCCCTCGAGCGAGTAGAGGCTGTAGCGCTGGGGCGCGGACTCGCAGTCCGCCATGGGCTCACCGGTCGCGTCACACGTGCCGCTGCCGTCCACGGTGACACCTCGCGGCCAGCGGAGGAGCGACGCGTTCGGCGCGTGGATGCCAAAGCCGAGCACCAGGTCGTCTCGGAGCGGGTGGCTGTAGGCGATCATGGGGATCGGCAGCTTCGCCGCGTCGACGGAGACCGTGGGGAGCACGTTCCCGCCCGAGTCGATCCGGGTGAAGTCGGCGCGCAGGAAGGTCACCGTGGCGTCGAGGAGCAGCTGCTGGCCGGACCAGCCGAGACCGGCGGGGTTGTACCAGATGGACTGTGGGTCGTCGGCGCCCGCCACGAAGGCGAAGCCTCGGCCGAGTGGGCGAGTGCCTCGGTCCGTGAGAAAGAGGCCGCCGGCCTCCGCGCGCTGGGGGAGGGCCCCCACGGTGACGAGCACGGTGAGGCAGAGGAGAATGGTCCGGTTCACGGTGCGTCGTCGCCGTCGTTGATCGTTCGGTTCTGGACGACGTCCCACATGCGCTCGAGGCCGCGGTACTCGTCGGTCAGGTAGTCGTGCGCGGTGCCGAGCACCTCCGCGTGGTCGTCGGCGAGCATCGCGCCGCCGACTCCGGGACGGGCACGGTTCACCTCGGCGACGACGTCGATGATGATCTCGAGCGGGGTTTCCCCCCCGGTCTCGGGAGGCAGTGACACGAGGTTCCGCAGGATCACCGGGAGGGTCTCCCGTTCGTCCACGTCGACGATGTCCCGGAGTAGCGCGAGCGTCTCGTCGAGGGCGCTGCCTTCGCTCGAGAGAGCGCTCCCATCGACGCTGCCGCCGCCCTCGGCCACCGTCCGGGCGTCCGGGCTCACGCCCGTGGACAACGCCTGGAAGAGCGGGTCGAGGTTGGTGTCGTCCTCGAGCAGCTGGAGCAGGTCCGCGCTGGCGATCATCGTGTTGTCGAAGGCGTCGGCTCCGGCCTCCTCGTCCATGAGGTACCGGACCAGGCCGCTGAGCTCGTCGGTGGCGGCGTCGTCTTCCCGCAGCGCGTCGACCAGGTTCAGCATCGCGGCCCCGGTGGCGGAGCCGATGGAGGTCTCGACCCGATCCGCGATCCCGCGGGACCACTCGTCCAGGTCACCGGCGGCGCGGTGGTCCGCGATGCGGTCACGCAGGAAGGGGATGAGGACCTCGAGCAGCGGGGGGATGCGTCGCTTCACGAACTGGTGTTCGCCGCCGCTCTCCTCGACCGTCAGGAGGACGTCGACCATCCGGCTGCGGCCCGTGAGGTGATGGGCATGGCGGTCGGGGTTGGCCGCCCAGGCATCGTCGATGGCGCCGAGCGCGTCGAGCAGGGCGAGCAGCGGCGTCATCCCCACCGTTCGGCTGCCCGCGTTGGTCGTGCTCTCCGTCCGGCCGCGCCGGTCGGTGAGGCCGTCGTTTCGGGCGGGGTCGACCAGGGTCTCGGTGGCGATGGCGAGCGCGTCGATGCCATCCACCCCCGGGCGAACCTCGATGTCGTCCATGACGACGAGGAGGTCGTGGAGTCGCTGGATCATCTGCCCCGCCTCGCGCGGGTTGCAGCTGCCCACGCCAGCGACCGGTCCCTGACAGTCTGCGAAGAGCGCGGCGACGACCGGCTCGTAGCTGCGGCCGTCGTCGTCGTGGGCGAAGAATGCGCCCGACGGGTCGCTGGCCTGGGTCTGCGGGTCGTCGGGCGAGGGCCAGTGGGTATAGAGCGCCGAGATCAGTCGGCCGAAGAGGTAGCGGTCGTCGGTGCGACGGTCGAACGTGTCGAACGCTGCGATGAGCGGACCCATCGCCTCGTAGAACGTGACCTCCTCCGGGTCCGAGCATGGCGTGTCGGGGGTCACCAACGAGTCGCCGCAGAAGCGGAAGCGACGCTCCCACGCGAAGGTCGTGCCATCGTAGCGGTCCTCCACGTTGGCGCCGTCGCGGGTCTGCGGCGGGTCCATGAGGTCCGTGAGGAACTGGTTCCGTGGGGCGAACACCAGTCGGTTCATCGCTTCGGGGGTGGGTGAGGTCGTCAGCCCGTCGATCCCACTCTCGTTCTCCAACACCTCGTCGGCGCCGAGGCCGATGGCGCCACCGAGGTCGAGGATCCCCCGTAGGAAGGCCGGTTTGATCTCGATGGAGGCGCGCCCGATGATCGCCTGGGCGTAAGTCTCGGCGACGTTGTCGATCTCGAGGAGCTCGCACTCGGCGAAGCTGCCCGGGAGTCGGGTGTAGCCGAGCAGCGGAAGGGTGATGCCGAGCCGCGCGCCTTCCTTGTTGCACAGGCGCACTCCGTCGAGATCGTGGATGAGCCCGATCGACTCCTGGAAGAGACTGGTGTTCGTCGCGGACTCGGGTGCGGCGGGGTCGACGCGCCGGCTCCAGACCTGCTCACGCATGGGGCGGTTCAGATCGGACATGTCGTATCCGACGTCGTCGGAGTGGACCATCATCTCGGCGTAGATCTGGCCCAGCCGCTTGCTCTGTGGGTCGGCCAATGCCCGGAGCGTGGCCTCGAGGAGGCCGGGCTCCTGCGCCATCCAGATGGCGACCTGAATCACATCGTCCCACAGCTCGCTGTCCTCGGGGATGGCGGCGCTGGGCGTCGCGTCGCCCACCGCGTCGCCGAAGAGACCGGCGTCGACGAGGGCGGCGACTTCCGACTCGTGGTCGCGGACCACGACCTCGAGGGCGGCCAAGACGTCGTCGGTCTCGTCGCGACCGAGCAGCGCGGCGCTGGCATCGATGAGATCGAGCATCGGGCTCTGGCTCGTGTCGAAGCCCTGGTAGGTGTAGTCGAGGGAGCCCATCGTCTCCGTTCGCTCGGCGGCCGGGCCGAGCAGCGCGGGCAGGCCACTGGCCAGGTCGAGGGCGGCGGGAGCGTCCGGGTCGAAGAGCTCGGCCGAGTCGCGTGCGATGCCGGCGAGCGCGGTGCGGCTCACGTCGAAGCTCGTGTAGAAGGGCGAGTCGTCCGGTCGGAGCGCGCGTCCGTTGGGATCGCGGAGCACGGTCGCCTCCCCGGCGACGGGGAAGGGCGTGGCCACGTCGAGCGGGCTTCCGTCGCCGTCGACGAAGCGGCCGAGCGGGTCGATGTCGGCGAGCCCGTCGCCGTCACGGTCGACGAAGGGTGGCGGGACGCTTCCGTCGACGCTGAAGGGGAGGGCGACCCCCCGTCGGTCTCGAAGGGTGAGGAGCCGACCGGGGCCGCGACCGAAGGCATCACGCTGGGTGAAGAGGAGCTGGCGGGTGAGCTCCAGCGTGGAGGGACCATCCTCCTCCACCTCTTCGTCGGGGATGGCGAGGTCGAGGGCGAGCGCGTCGAGCAGGTCCTCCCACTCGCTCTCGGCGGTCCCGCCGGGCCCGATCGCGTCCAGCGTGCTGTCCGCGAGGCCCACGATCCCGGGATAGGAGAGCGCGGGCCGGGCGACCCCGAGGGCGAGGCGGAGCGGACGGTAACCACCCCGATGGGAGAGGCGTTCGAGCGCACCGAGGGCTTCGTCGTCCTCGACGAGCGCGTCGAGGAGCTCGGCCGTCGCTCGGGTCTGCTCCGGGAGTCGCTCCGTCGGGGGGTCGTAGAGCGGGAGCAGCTGCAGCATGAAGTGGTCGAGGTCGTCCTCGATGGGCTCCGGCATCGTGGTGTCGAAGGCGACCACCAGCCGGTCTCGGTTCTCCGCCAAGACACGGAGCCGCTCGGTCGGGGCGGCCTCGGGGCCGACCTCGCCGTCGCAGAGCGCGCGCGTCTCGCGACCGGAGACGTCGTTCGGCACCTCGGACGAGGCGAGCCGCTGGCAGAAGAGGCGGTACATCTCTTCGCCGAGGGTGCCGCGCTCGCGGGTGACTCGGGTGGAGTCGAACTCGGAGCCGCAGGCCAGCAGGCCCAAGACCAGCACGACCCGCAAGGCCCCGCCGCTCCGGGCAGGGGTTGGAAGACCCTTCCTCATCGACACCCTTTCGTGCGCTCCCGCGCAAGTCATCGGCACCCACCCGAGCGCCGAACGAAGCCAACACCACCGGTCGCCTCCCCCCGCGGGAGTGAACGCCGGCTCAGTCCTGACAGAGTACTTTTCTCAGGCGTGAGCGCAACGCTCCGATCGTCCTCGGGCAGCCACGCGGACGTGGGGCTCGCCCCACATCTGGCGGCGAAAACGCTTCACGAACGCGAGCGCGGGCTTTGGCCCATTCGTTGCGACGTGTGAGGCCGTGACCCGTCGTCGCATCCTCTCCTCGCTCTCGCTGGCCACCCTCACGCTCGCGCTCGCGGCCGCCTGGTGGCTGACCCGGCGCCCGATGACCTTCGCCGCCCGCGGCCCCGAACCGGCGGCGTGGGAGGAGGAGCCCGAAGAGGCGCCGCTCGAGCTCGTGGACGCCGGCCCGCCCGACCTCGGAAGCGACGCGGACGGCGGGACCGAAGAGCTCGCCACCGAGTTCCATCCCGACCGCCCCGTCGAGCGGGTCGAAACGCCGAAGCTCGCGAACGCCGAGTCCTACTTGCTCATCGGTGTGGACCACACGCGCGGCCGGTGGGGGCGAGCCGACTCCATCCTCGTGGCCTTCTTCGACGACGAAAGCGGGCACGTGGGCGTCGTCTCCATTCCGCGGGACCTCCTCGTGGATGTGCCCGACCACGGGCCTGCTCGCATCAACGCGACCCTCCGCATCGCCATGCGACAGGAGCGCGACCCGCTGCAGGTGATGCGCGAACGGGTAGAGGAGGTGCTCGACGCACCGGTCGACCACGTGCTGGTCGGAGACCTCGAGGCCTTCGAGCAGAGCATCGACGGCCTCGGAGGGATCGTGGTCGACGTGCCATGCACGATCCGGGATCGCTTTCACGATCCTCGGGTGGAGGGAGGGCGGCGAATGCTCGACGTCGATGCTGGTGAACGACGGATGGATGGAGTCACCGCCGCCATGTACGTGCGGAGTCGTCATGGCCGAAGCGACTGGGATCGCGCTCGGCGGCAGCAGGCGGTGCTCGCGGGACTGCGGAGTCGGCTGCGGGAGCTGGGACCGACCGGCTGGTTGCCCGTCGTGGGTCAGACCCTCGAGGCCGGCGTCATCACCACGATGAGCAGACTCGAGCTCATCGGCCTGGCCCGCCGGGTATCGCGGGTTCGCCCCGAGCGGATGCACGGGGTGCTGATCGGAACCAGGCAGACCCAGGCCGCCCGAACCGCCGACGGGCGCTACGTCCTCGAGCCTGACTTCGTGGCGATCGACGAGGCGCTCGTCGGGCTCTTCGAGGCCCCTTCGCCGGGGATGCGCCCCGAACGAAAGCGGTGCCCGGACCCGGACGTGGCGCTTCACCATCGGGCTCCGGGAGCCGAGCCGAGCGACGACTGAAGAAAGTCGGTCACGTTTTCGCGTCCCGTGGCCACCGGGGGTATGCGCGCCAGTCTCTTCGCCTTCCTCCTGCTGGTCGGGGCCAGCGCCAGCGCCCAGCCCCCGAGCAGCTATGCCGAGATTCGCTACGTCGGCGACACGCCGGTGGAGGTGGTGGTCGATCGGCGGGTCCGGGTCGTGTCGGGGGAACGCACCAGGGCGGTCCCGAGCTCGAACGGAGCCTCGGCCTACGCGGGGGCGAGCGACGACGGGGTGCTCCTGGCGCTCGTCGGTCGAGACTCGCTGCGGGCCGTCTTCGTGCCACTCGACGACGGGGTGCTCGGTGAGCCGGGAAGGGCGCGCCGCATCACGCGGCCGGCGCGAAGCGGGCACTCACCGGTCGGAGCAGCCGTCGCACCGATGCCCGATGGCTTCGCGCTCTTCTGGCAGGAAGCGAACGATCGAAACCCGGGGGCGGCGTACCAGACCTTCATGCAACGTCTCGGTCGCGCCGGAGAACCCACCGGCGAGCCGCAGGCCGTGCAGGCGGTCTGGCCGCTCGCGGCGGCGGCCTACATGCCCGATTCGGACCGCTTCTACTTCCTCCTCTTCTATGGAGGCTCGGACCCGAGGCAGACCCGTCTCTGCGGGGTCCACATCGACGCGGCAACGCTCCGACCTCAGGAGCATCCCTGGTGGGCGTCTCGGCCGGGGCTGATCGACGAGGGGCAGCTCTTCGTCCGTGGTGACCGGGTCCTGGCGCTCTATCGCGGTGGCGCCGAGGGGGACCAGCTCCTCGAGGTCGACGTGACCCAGGGGGGGTGGGCTCAGCAGGCACCGGAGCCCCGCCGCCGGGGCACGCTCGGTGGCGCGGGGGTCTTCGGTGGTCGGTTGGATGGGGACCGACTGCGAGTCCTGATTCGGCCCAGCCCGAGCCGTTGACCGAGGGGCCCGCCTCCGCTACGCGCCGCGGGTGAGCTGGACCGTACGCCGCGTGCTCGATTGGACCCGTGAGGATCTGGAGCGCCGTGGTGTGGACTCGGCGCGGATCGATTCGGAGCTGCTCGTCGCGGCAGGGATCGGGTGCGAGCGAATCCAGCTCTACCTGGACATGGACCGGCCGCTCGAGCCGGAGGAGCTCACGCGCATTCGGGAGCGGGTCCAGCGCCGTCGAGAGCGAGAGCCGATCGCGTACATCCTCGGTGAGCGCGAGTTCTACGGGCGCACGTTCGAGGTCACGCCCGCCGTCCTGGTGCCGCGACCCGACACCGAGACGCTGGTGGACCGAGCGCTGGCCATCTTGGATGGCGAGGTGCAGGTCTCGGGTGACAGCGAGGTGATTCTCGACGAGGCGCCACACGCGGAAGGGGTGGCGGGCGAGTCGCACCTCGAGCCGATCGAGGAAGTGGTGGTGGACGACGCCGAGTCCGAGGTGCGCGAGATCGCACCCGCTGCTTCGCCGAGCCGGTCGGCGCCAAACCCGGTCGACGCCTCGGTCGCCGATCTCTGCACCGGCAGCGGGTGCATCGGGCTGACGCTCGCCGCCGAGCGGCCCGGGCTGAGGGTGACGTTGACCGACCTGTCAGAAGACGCCCTCGCCGTCGCCCGGCGCAACACCGACCGCTTGGGTCTCGACGGCCGGACCGAGCTCCTCGCGGGCGACCTCTTCGCTCCCATCGGCGGCCGGCGCTTCGACCTGATCGCCATCAATCCCCCGTACTTGAGCGAGGCCGAGCTGGCGGAGTGCGCCCCCGAGGTCGCCCGCCACGAGCCGACCATGGCGCTGGTGGCCGGACGGCGCGGAGACGAGTTTCTGGAGCGCATCGCGCGTGATGCCCTGACGCACCTCGAGCCGGGCGGCACGCTGCTGGTGGAGGTGGGCCACCGGCAGGGGGCCGCCTTCGCGGACCGCCTTCGGGCCGTGGAGGGACTCGGTGGGGTCTCCACCCACCGGGATCTCGGCGGAATCGAGCGGGTCGTCGAGGCTCGCCGGCTCCGCTGATTTCGCGCCATAACTGGACTTCCGTAGCCTAATTCCGGCACGTTGATGCAGGCGTCAGGGGGCCGTGAGTGCGGCTCGTTCGACCTCGATACGCGATTGTGTGTATCGAGAATGACTCTGCACGAACGGAAGGATGGTGAAGTCGATGCGATTCGCGGTGGTAGTGGCGGCCCTCATGTTGGGCATCGTGGCGTTCCCGGGGGCTCCCAAAGCGGATGAGCCTCAGCGGAGTGCTCGCGCTCCTCGGACGGAGCGACGTCATCCCCCCCGCGACCCATTGCACGACCCCGTCTCCTTGGCCGGCCAGCGCGCCACCGGTGTCTACCTGCCGGGCGTGTACTTCCGGCGGCTGGGCACCGACGCAGCGCTCGCGCTCGCGGAGCGGACGCACACGGACGCCGTGGTCATCGACCTCAAGGATGGCTCGGGGCGGGTCACCTACGAGACCGAGATCGACATCCTGAAGCCGCAGGTCGTGAACTACCTCGGCAATCCCCGTGAGGTCGTGAGCACACTGAAGGAGCGCGGCGTCTACACCATCGCCCGCATCACGTGCTTCGCCGACCCGCAGATGCCGGAGCGTGTGCCCGAGCGATCGATCAAGCACATCCGCCGGGACGAGCCCTGGGTCTCGTGGGGCACGGGGGGCACTTGGCTCGATCCCTACAACCGCGAGAACCACGCGATGATCGAGGAGCTCGCGAAGGAAGCGCAGTCCTTCGGCTTCGACGAGGTGCAGCTCGACTACGTGCGCTTCCCGGTGGACGAGGGCGTGCAGTACGCCCGCTATCCTGCGGAGGATGGGACCGAGCGACCGGCTTTGCTCATCGAGCTCCTCAGCCGCATCGATCGCTCGCTGACCATCCCGGTGGGCGTGGACGTCTTCGGGCTGAGCGCCTATCGCGACGGCGACCCGAGCGGCCTCGGTCAGGACCTCGAGGCGTGGGTCGATCACGTCGAGGTCTACTCGCCGATGCTCTACATCAACTCGATGCGCAGCTGGCACCGTGACGTCGAGGACCGCTCACGCTTCCTCGTGGAGTCTGGCGTCGCTCGGCTCCGCGAGCGACTCGGGCCTCGCCCGGTCATTCGCCCCTTCCTTCAGGCCTTCGCTCGTGGCGCCGGTCACGAAGGGTTCAACCCGCTCTTCATCGCTCGTCAGATCCTGGGGGCCAAGCGCGGTGGCGCCGATGGCTTCCTCATGTGGCATCCGGGTGCGCGCTACAGCATGTTCCGTCGCGCGATGCAGGGACCCGCGCGTCGCGTCGCTCCCTTCCCGATCGAAGAGCGCGCCGAGCAGCGCTACTGAGCCGAGCTCAGCTCGCTCGGCGACGGGTGCCGCGCAGCGCACCCTCGGCGAGGACGAGGAGCCCGAAGAGCAAGAAGACCCAGCGCCCCACCGGGGCCTGATGAGTGGACCGGGCGGCCGTCGCGTCTCGCTGGTCATCCGGGAGAGCGCCTGCCGAGAGGTCGCTCTCCTCGGCCGGAGGGGTGATGACGAAGCGGGTGGCGACCGAGTCGTCGTCCGCGAGCACGCGGTACACGCCTGGGGTCTCGGTGCGGTCGAAGGGCTCGTCGCCGATCGCCCAATCCCGTCCGCTCGGATCGCGGACGCGGCTTCCGTTCGGTAGCTCGACCGGCTCCCCCGCGCCCGTCGAGGCCGGGGCCACGGCGTGGGCGCTCAGCTCGCGGGCGAGGCGGTGGGCCAGGGGAACGAAGCCGGGATGGAAGGGGAGGTCGGTCCACTCCTCGTCGACGGTGCTGCCCCACACCGCGACCCGTTCGCCGACGACGAGCGCCGGCGTGCCGTCGCTCCATCGCGCCTGGATGCTCGCGTTCGGGTCGGCGTTCAGCGTGAGCGCGCGCCTCGCGTGAACGTTCACCAGGTCGCGCAGCGTCGCCGCCACCGGTTGAAGCGTCCGCTCGCCGTCGTTGGGCGCGCCCAAGGTCGCCGGCAGGATCGACCCGAGCCGTGCGCGCCAAGACCGCGGACGCATGCGCTCGCCAGCGGCCAGGACCAACCCTCCGCCGCCAGCGTGGTGCTCCAGGAGAGCTTCGGCTTGGGACTGCGAGAGCGTTGCCACGTTCGCGATGAACACGACGTCGACGTCGGCGAGGCTCTCGCGATCCAATGCACCCGCGTCCACGACGCGAACGCGCACGCGCCCTTCGCGTTCCCGCGCGGCCGGCTGAACCTCGAGGGCGCGGGAGAGGTAGGCGACCTCGCCGCGGCCGACAGCGCCGGCCGCGTCTCCATCGACGAGCAGCACACGCGCGGCCGCCGGCGCTTCGAGCAGGACGGCCCGACGGTCGTCCATCGGGAGCGCGTCATCGGCCAACGCGTGGACGACGAGCGCGTCTGCGTCGCCGGGGTCCAGCTCGACGTTCGTGGTGGCGCGCCCGTCCTCCGGGGTCGCGCGTGCGTGCGAGAGGGCTTCCCCCTCGGTCGTCTCGATCACCAGGTCGACCGGCGCTCCGGTCCGCACCTCGATGCGAAGGGACGTCCGGCCGGTCGCGGGGTTCGCCGCCGCGATCACCTCGGTCACGGCCACGTTCGTCGCTTCGTCGCCCAGCCGCTGGAACGCGAGCTCCGCGTCGGGCCACTCGACGGTCTGGGAGTCGGTGCTCGCCGCGAAGTCGGACAGGACCATCACTCGCCTGGCATGTCGTGCGCTCGCGAGGGCCCGTCGCGCGAGGCTCGCGGCGCCTTCCATGTCCGTGCCACGAGCCGCGGGGCGAGCCGTGCGCAGGGCCTCGCGAACGGCGGCGACGGAGCCTCCACGGGCGACTGCCAAGCGCGCCGGTTCGCCGGCCCACACCAGCGCGACCTCGCTCTCGTCGCCGAGACCCGCCAGGCTCCCCTCGGCGCGCGCGACCGCGGTCTCGAACGCCGTGCTCGCGCCGTCGGCGCGGAGCATGGACATCGAGTCGTCCACCACGATCACGAGCGAGGAGACCTTCCCATCGGCGAAGGCGTTCTCCCTCCACACGAACGGAGCGGCGACCGCGAGAGCGATCGCGACGATGGCCAGGATGCGCAACGCGAGCAGCGAGCGGTCGCGGATGCGAAAGCGCCGGCGGCTCTCGGCCCGGGCCGCCACCAGGAGCCGCAGGGTGGGCAGCTCGATGGTGGGCAGGTCCTTCTGCCGCATCAGGTGCGCCAGCACGGGGACGGCGACGGCGATGAGCGCCAGCAGGGCGAGCGGGGTGGCGAAGCCCATCAGCGCCGCCTCCGTGGGCCGAGCGCGCGGGCCAGCGTGCGCTCGGGCGGCTCCGCCATCGAGGCGAGCACATAGCCAGCGCCCGCCGCGGTGCACCGCCGTCGAGCGTCGCGGAGGAACCGGTCCAGCTGCTCCTGATACGCGTCGCGAACCGGCTCCGTCTCCGTGTCCAGTCGCTCGTCACTCTCGGAGTCGACGAAGCGGGCCGCACCGACGTCGGGGAGCTCGAGCTCGTTCGGGTGCATCACGTGCAGGACGAGGACATCGTGGCCGCGCGCGGTGAGCCCGACCAGACCGTCGAGCGCCGCGTCGCCCTCGCCGAGGAGGTCGCTCGCGATCACGACCACACCCCGTCGCTTCGTCCGTTGCGCGGCGTCCTCGAGCGACCGACGGAGCTCGGTGCGTTCACGCTCGGCAGGCGCCGTCGCCAACACGCGGAGCACGGCCTCGAGGTGGCTCGGCCGGGTGCCGTGCGGGATGGCGTCGCCATGCACGCCGTCGCCGAGACCGATGGCGGAGACGGCGTCGCCTTGGCGGTGGAGCACGTAGGCGAGGGCGGCGAGCAAGGTGGCTGCGTGCTCGTGCTTGCTGGGCCCTTCGCCGGAGAAGCCACGCCACGCCATCGAGGCCGATCGATCGATGAGGAGGCTCGCGCGGAGCTGCGTCTCCTGTTCGAAGCGCTTCACGGCGTGACGGTCGGTGCGAGCGAACGCGCGCCAGTCGAGCAGCCGGAGGTCGTCGCCCGGGCGGTACGCGCGGTGCTCCACGAAGACCACGCTCGCGCCGCGGTGGGGGCTGCGATGCATGCCACCGAGCAGCCCCTGCACCGCCTTGGTCGCCCGCACCTTCAGGCCAGCGACCCGACGCGCCGTCTCCGCGTCGAGCGTCGCGTAGGACGAAGCCGGCTCGTGCGCGCTCAAGGCTCGACGGAATCGAGGAGGGCTTGCGCCACGGCTTCGGCGGTCACGCCTTCGGCCTCTGCTCGGAAGCTCGGCACGAGCCGATGACGCAACACGGGCATGGCGAGCGCGCGCACGTCCTCGACCTCGGCGGCGAAACGGCCCTCGAGGGCGGCTCGTGCCTTCGCGCCGACGATCAACGCCTGGCTCGCGCGGGGCCCGGCGCCGAAGGAGAGGTACTCGCGGGCGAGCTCCGCCGCCTCTTCGCCGGGGCGGCTCGCGCGGACCAGCGCGACCGCATGACGGATGACGTGCTCCGCACACGGGATGCGCGGCACGAGCTCCTGCAGGTCGAGGATCTCGGAGCGGTCGAGCACCTGCTCGGGCCCGTCGGTCGCCGGCGTGGTGGTGCGCTGGACGATGGCGAGCTCTTCCTCGGCGGTCGGGTAGGGCACGTCGATCTGGAAGAGGAAGCGGTCGAGCTGCGCTTCGGGCAGCGGATAGGTGCCCTCCTGCTCGATGGGGTTCTGCGTCGCGAAGACGAGGTAGGGCGGCTCGAGCGGGTAGGTGTGCCCACCCGCGGTGACGTGCCCCTCGGCCATCGCCTGCAAGAGCGCCGCCTGCGTCTTCGGCGGCGTGCGGTTGATCTCGTCGGCGAGGAGGATGTTCGTAAAGACCGGCCCGGGCACGAACCGAAACGAACGCTTCCCACTCGCTTGGTCTTCTTCGAGCACGTCGGTGCCGGTGATGTCCGCGGGCATCAGGTCGGGCGTGAACTGGATGCGCTTGCTCTCGAGTCCGAGCACCTCGGCCAGGGTCTGAATGAGCAAGGTCTTCGCGAGACCCGGGACGCCGACGAAGAGACCGTGGCCGCGGGAGAAGAGCGCGACGAGGAGGAGCTCGACCACGTCGGTCTGCCCGACGATGCGTCGACCCACTTGCTCGAGGATCGCCTCCCGCGCACGGCCCAGTGCCTGGACCCGCTCCACATCCGTCGGGGTCCGTCGGACCGCGGGGAGCACTCGGGCGGCGGCTTCGTCGCTCACATCCCTGGTCTAGCGTCGATCGCCCGTCGACGCCACGGTTTTCGATGTTTCACGAAAGTGTTTCACGACGACTGGTGGCCTGTCAGTGACGCTGGCGTTCGGCCTGCTTGGCTCTGAGCCGGTTGAGCTTGCACTTGCGGTCGAGCTTCTCCGTCAGGTCCCGCGGCGCGACCATGTCCTGCAAGCTGAGTTCCTCGAGCGTGGAGGCTTCGAGCAGCGGGTGAAGGTCGGCGTCCACGGCGCGCATGGTCAGACGCTTCAGGCCGGTCACCCGGGCGAGTGGGCCGAGGTCGTCCACCACGACGGTGTCGAGCACCACCGACCCCAGGGCTGGGCAGCCGGTCAACATGCCCAGCCCGTCGAGGCCGATCCGCATGAAATGGGCGTCGACCAACGACGGTGGGAGCACGCCCGTGTCGTTGCAGCCGGTGAGCTCTCCATCGCGCATGTCGAGTGACTCGAGCTTCTCGAGGCGCCGGAGCCCCGTCGGCATCGGCCCCGAGTAGCGCTCGATGTCCAAACGCCGGAGATGGCGTAGGTGGTCGAAGAGGACCGGGTCGTCGCCCAGCCGGCCGACCGCCAACGAGAGGGGACCGACCAGCTCGTACGAGACCGCTCCCGAAGGTCCATCCGGGTGCGATGCCAGGACCGCCATCCGGCGGACGAAGGCGTCCCCGTCGAAGGCCAGCTCGGCCTCCAGATGTTCGACGAGCGCCTCCAGCTCGCGGTGGTTGGTGATCGAGTGGTAGCGGCGGTGGTCCGCTTCGAAGCGAAGGACCCAGGCGTCATCGGCCTTGGTGAGTACCGCTTGCTTCGCGAGCTTTCGTACGGCGGCGTTCGGGTGTCGCATCATGACCGCTGCCAGCGCCTCGAGCTCGTCTTTCAGGATCGATCCACTTCGCAGTGTCGAGATGGCCTCCTCCACTCGCTTCGGGTCGGGGTCGAGCAACGGTTCGGTGAGCTCGCCCTCACTCGCCGCCACGGCCTCGTTCCCGCCATCGACCTCTTCGTGCTCGACCTCGAAGACTCGCCGAAGGTGAACCTCCAGCACGATCGGTAGCTGCGCAGCGCGCGCCTGATCGAGCTTCCGCTTCGGTGAGCCCATGATGAGCCCGTGCGTCGACTCGTTGGCCTTCTCGGCGATCTTCCAGCCGTGCGACTCGCATCGGCGGATGAGCTCTTCCTTCGGGTAGTACTTCGGCTTGCCGGCGACGAAGAGTCGTGCGTTCGGGGGAAGCGGTGTGGGGTCGTCCCAGCCGTCCTCGAGTCGCGAGAGCACCAGCTCGCGGAGCTTCGTCTTGCCGACGTTCAGCAGCTCGAGGAGGTCCGGGGAAGGGTCGTCGGGGAACGTGGTGGTTCGCGCCGGGGAGGCATAGCCGACGTCCTCCGCGAGGAGGGAATAGAGGAGCCGACGGTGGTCGGGGCGGTCGAGCGCGATGTCGCCCAGCTTCTGAACGAGCAGCAGCGCCTTCTTCCATCGCCTCGCAGCGACCGTGGAGCTCTCCCACCCGACCTTGGCTCGCCCGGCGCCATTGGCGAGGATGTCCTCGAAGAGTGCCTCCGGATCCACCTGGCAGTAGGCGAAGACCACCTGCACCTTGCCCTTGGCTGGCTGGCGGAAGGCATCGAGGGAGGGGTGCTGAATGGTGCAGTTGTCGAAGTGCACGAATTCGAGCGCGGGCATGCTCGCCAGCTCGGGCGGGAGCTCTCGCATCGTCCGCAGCGCCAACCGGAGCTTTTGGATCTCCTGGCGCCCAGTGCTCGGAATGGGTTCCTGCTTCGTCAGCCGCAGATCGGTCGGCATCGAGTCCTCCTTCAGAGAACGACCATCCCGCACCCTAGTACGCGAGTCGCGGATTGGACCTTCCTGCTCAGGGACCGAGCCCAGCGCCGCCGAGCTCGGCACAGCGCCGACTCTCCGCCCGGCGAGTGCGCTCGTCGCGCTCCACCTCCGCGAGGTCGCAGTGCGGCCGGGGGTCGAAGGGGTTCAGCGCCACCGCGAGGCGCGCATGGTGACGGGCCGCTTCGGTCGCGCCCTGGCGCCGCAGAATGGACGCCAACAAGGCGCGAGCGGGCTCGTGCTCCGGGTGGCGCCGGACCACGGGTCGGATGGCGCGCAACGCCTCTTCGGTGTTGCCGGCGGCGAGCGCTGCCCGCGCGAGGCGAGAGGCGATGATCGGATCGCCGGGGGCGACCTCGAGGGCGTCGCCGTACTCGCGAGCGGCAGCGCCGTAGCGCCGGCGCGACCACAGCAGGTCGCCGAGCCGGACCTTCCGTCGCGCGGCCTCTCGAACCTCGGCCAGGTCGTCCTCGCTCTCACCGTTCCGGAACCGCATGTCGCGGAACTCCGGCGCTTCCTCTCGGGCGCGGTCTCCGAGGTCTTCGCGCCACGCATCCTCGAGCGCCCCGAAGGTCTGGTCGGCGGCCACGCCGAGCGCGACCCGCGCGTCGGCGCCGCGGCGGATGCGGGCGATGGCATCGCGGAGCGTCTGCGCTCCATGACGCTGGACGTAGCTCTCGAGGAAGGTCGACACCTGCGCGAACGCCAGCGCGGCATCCTGCTGGCTCGGGAGAAGCGCGATCGATGGATGCAACCGCTCGAAGGGGATGAGGGAGTCGTTCTCGAGCGCCTCGTCGACGAGACCGCGCACCGCGGGCGTCAGGTGTGCGCGCGCGACGGGCTTCCGCCACCGCCGCTCGAGCAGCTTGGCCACCCCTTCCTGGATCCAGACCGGGGCATGGTCCTCGCTCTGCCGGGCGAGGTAGAGGTGCACCATTTCGTGGGCGATGGTGTCCATCCACGGGTAGCCGCGCAGCAGCGCCCGCGGTGAGGTCACCATCAGCCGGTCCCACTTGCAGAGCGCGATGGTGCCGGTGCGCTCGATGTTGGCCACGGTGAGCGTGGAGACCGAGGCGAGCTGATCGGCGGAGCCGTAGATCTCGAGCCGGATCGGTCCCGGGTGTCGGTAGGCGAGCTCCTCCTGGAGCGCCTCGTCCATCCGCTGCAGCACCTGCATGGCGTAGGGCACGAGCGTGGCGTCGCGGCCAGGTGCGTGGAGCACGACATAGCGACCATCCGCGCTCGTCGCTCGCGCGAAGCCATCGGTGACTTCTGCGGCGCCCCGGTAGAGGGCGAGCATCTCGGTTCGGTTGCCGCTGCTCTCGGGCGCCAGCTCCAGGCTGCGTTCCATGGTCGTGACGGCGCCTGGGTAGTCGCCGATGTGGAAGCGATGGAGCGAGAGCACGCTCAAGAGCTCCGGGTCCCCGCCATGCTCCCGATAGAGCGCCTCGAGCGTCCGACCGGCGTCCTCCACGCGAAGCTCGCGAAGCGCGAGCTCGGCTTCCGCCAGCCGCTGGGCGTCGTCCCCATCGAGCGCCGACGCCGGCTGCGAGACCGCGAGCGAGGCGAGGAGCGCCAGTGCGATGGTGCACCTCACCGGAGCAGCTCCTCGTAGTAGCGGCGGACCGCATCTTCGTAGCCCTCCGGCGCTCCGTCCCGCATCGCGTCGAGGATGCGCCGCCGGCGGCGCGCGGCTTCCGCATCTTCGCGTGCCTCGGGGATGCTGACCCGTCGACGATAGTCTGGCTGCGCTTCGCCTCCTTCGCCGCCGCCGTTCGACTGCGACTGGGATTGGCGCTCGAGCTTCTCTCGAAGCTCGGTCAGATCACGGGCCGCTTCCTGCTGGCTGCGGGACGCACCGAGCGGATCCCCTCGTCGGAGCGCGTCGCGCGCTTCGCCCATGGCCTCCCCGACCCGCTCCATCACCTCGGCGCCCTCGGGTGAGAGCGGGGTTCCGTCGGGCTCCGCGCCGAACTGCTCGCGCAGCTCACCGGCGACCTCGCGCGCCAGCCCCTGGCGCTCCGAGTCCGCCTCCATTTGCTCGTTCTGTCGGTCTTCCACGAAGTCCGCGACTCGGGGGAGGGCGTCGTCGAGCGCACGGCCCATCCCGCGCACCGACTCGCTGGCCCGTCGCGCTTGCTGCGCTGCCTGCGCCGTTCGCCCTTCGCGCCCCGAGAACATCATCGCCGACACTTCGAGGTCACGTGCGAGACGGTCGGCCTCGCGCTCGGCCTCCGCGGCCATGCGACGGGCCTCGCCCAGGTCTCCGGTCTCCAGCGCGGCGGCCGTGTCGCGTAGCCGCTGTCGGGCGCGGTCGAGGTTCTCTTCGTCGCTCGGCGAGAGCACCTCCCTCGGCAGCTGCTCCAACGCCTCGGCTGCGGCGCGGGCGCGCTCCGCCACCCCACGTGCGGCGTCCCTCGCCTCCGCACCAGCGGCGCCGAGCGCCCGCTCGGCCGCTTCCCGCCGGACCTCCTGGGTTCGCTCCGCCAGCTGGCGCTGCTCGGCCTCCAGACCCGCCAAGCGGTCGAGGGCCTCGGCCATGGCTTGCTGGCGTGGTCCGAAGCGCGCTTCCCCGTAGCTCTCCCCGGCCTGGCCGAGGGTCTTCGCCAACGCGTCGATGCGCTGCTCCAAGGCGGTCAGGGCCCGCTCGGCGGCGTCGAGGTCGCCGCGCTCGAGCGCGCCTCGCATGTCGGTCAGCGCGTCGGCGGTCTCGCTCATCTCGAGCGAGTCGGTGTTGAGGAATTCCTGGGGCACCTCCTCGCCCATGGTGGCGATGCGCTGCTCGAGCTCGGCCAATCGTGCTTGCGCTCGGGCGAGCGCGGCGAGCAGCGCTTCGCGCGCCTCGGGAGACTCGGTCCGCCGGAGCTCGGAGAGCAGCGACCGCATCTCGCGCCGGAGCGCCTCGAGCTCGCGGGCGAGCGCCGCGGCGTCCTGGAGCCGAGCTCGCCCGAGGAGGTCCGCGAGGAAGAGCGAGTGCTCCTCCAGCCGCTCGACGATCGCCTCGTTGGCCTCTCTTCGGCTGTCCCGATCCTCGTCGACCGCGCGCGCCTCCCGGGCGCGGTCGCGGCCCGCCTGGCGCCACATCGAGCGGAGCACGGAGGGGTCGAAGCTCTCATCGGTCCCTTCGGCCAGCGCGCTCAGCCCGTCCAGGTAGGCGTCGGTGGGGCCCGCGAGGGCCTCGTCGCGAATCCGCGCGTCGGCGGGTGTTTCCGGGACCGGCCGCTCGAGGCGGTCCGCCAGCGTGTCGAGCGCGGCGTCCAGGACCTCGCGGAGGTCGCCGGCGAAGGCCTCCCGGCGGGTCGCCTCGCTGGCGACCTGGAGCGTTCGTTCGACCGACCGGCCGACGTTGGGGCCGCTCACGTCGTCGGAGTCCTGCGCTTCGATCCAGAAGGTGATCGCGTCGCCCGGCCGGGCGCCGAGCTCCACCGGCGCGACCCGTGAGCGGCCATGATGGAAGGGAACCGCCGTTGGGAACGTCTGCAGCGAGCGGCGCTCGACGGGGCCGCCCGGTGTCCGAATGCAGAGATCGATCTGCGTCACACCGAGCGCGTCGGTCGCCTCGTAGGCGAGGGGGACGGACTCGGCGAGATCGACCACGAGATCGTCCTCGGGACTCTCGAGCACCACCGTCGGCGCCTCGTCGGCGATGGCGACGACCGTTCGGGTCGACGCGTCCCGGAGGGTGCGGCCGGACTCGTCACGGACCTCGATGGCCAGCGCGCCGCTCTGGCGGACGACGAAGGGGGCGGTCCACCAGCCGTCGTCGCCGCGTTCGAAGGCGGAGAGCTGGCCGGGCGCGTCCAAGGTGGCTTCGGTGATCGGGACCAGCGGACGGAAGCCGAAGCGGACGGCCGTCCCCAGTGGCGCCTCGAGCCGCTCGACGTCCAGCCGTTCCTGATGCTCCCGTCCCATGTACGCGGGGAAGCGGAGGTGCGCGCGGCTGGCGCCTACGACGCTGGCCACGTGGGTGCCTTCGGTCCGCGCGCCAGGGTGGGTCAGCGCGAAGACACCCGATCGCGCTCGGTCGACCGTGCCGAGCAGGGCGGCGCCGGCCATCAGCGCGAGCAGACCGAGCGCGACGGGCCAGGACCGGAGCTGCTTCCACGGCCACAGCCGCCGCAGCTGGAGCTCACTCATCGCGCGGGCGACCCGATCGGCGTGTGCCTCGACGAGGTCTCGGCCCGCGGAGCGGTCGTTGGCCAGCTCGAGGACGCTTCGCGTGGCCGATACCAGCGGGGGGCTGACGGAGGCGAAGAGCCGTGAGACCGCTCCGGCTCGAAGGGACCGTGAAGGCCACCAACCGAACCCCAGGCCGACCACCACGCCGACTCCCACGACCGACCAGCCGATGGCCGCCCCGACCACGCTGCTGACGGGACCGACCGCGAGGGCGCTGAGCGCCAGAGCGAGCCCACCGGCGCCCAGCCCCAGCGCGAGCGCGCGAAGGCCGAAGACCAGCCGAACGCCACGTTGGAGCGAGCGGAGTCCACGCCGTACGGCGGCCGTGGCTTCTTCACGGTCACGGACCGGGGGCGGCCGCTCCGGGGGAGGGCCCGGCGACCGCGGCTCCGACGCTGCCTCACTTCCCGCCATGATCGGATCCTGTGTAGCCCCCTGCGGCCGCCTTCGCGACCCTCGCTCCGCGAAATCGGGCGGAGCGCCACCTTTTCTCGGCGTTCGGCTATGCTCGCCCCATGAGCGAAGAGGACGCTGGAGCGGCCGACGGGGTGAGGCGGATCGAGAGCCCGGAAGACCTGGCACCATACATCGATCACACGTTGCTGAAGCCGACCGCCACCCGTGGTGACGTCGCGACCTTGGCCGCCGAGGCTGCCGAACACGGCTTCGCGTCGGTCTGCGTCGCCAGCCGGTGGGTCGCCGAGGCGCGGGCGCAGCTCCGTGGGACCTCGGTCGCGGTGTGCTGTGTCGTGGGCTTCCCGCACGGCGACGCGAGCACCGCCGCCAAGGCTGCCGAAGCCGCTGCAGCCGCTGGCGATGGTGCGGACGAGATGGACATGGTCCTGGCACTCGGAGCCTTGAAAGCCGGGGAATATCGCTCGGTCGAGCAGGACATTCGTGCGGTGGTCGAGTCGTCGGCGGGCCGCCTCGTGAAGGTGATCCTGGAGACCAGTCAGCTCGAGGAGCGCCAGAAGGTCGTGGCCTGCGCCCTCGCCGTGGCGGCGGGCGCGGGCTACGTGAAGACGTCCACGGGCTTCGGGGGTGGGGGCGCGACCGTGGAGGACGTGGCCCTGATGCGTTCGGTCGTCGGGCCCACGGTGGGCGTGAAGGCGTCGGGGGGCATCAAGACCTTCGACGACGCCAAGGCCCTGATCGACGCGGGCGCCAGCCGACTCGGGGCCAGCAGCTCCGTCGCGCTCATCGGCCGGTGAAGCTCCCGATCGTTGGCGAGGCGGCGCCCAGGACCGTCGACGGCGCCTGGCCCGAGCCCAGCCGGGTGAACGCGCCGCGGGTCACGATTCACGACGCCCGCGGGGGTCTTCGGGACCGCGAGCTGCTCTCCGTGCTGCGGGAGGCGGGCCTCCAGGGGCCGGTCCTCCTCACGCTGGAGGGAGCACCCCTGACCGAGTCACTGCCACCGGAGCTCGGACCCGGGACCCTCGTGCGCGGGCGAGGCGCCAGCCTGGTCGACGCGGCTCAGCGGGCAGGAGGACCACCCGTGGCGCTCGGAGCGGGCGCCGCGAGGGGGTTCGTCGCCGGCCTCTCGATTCGGATCGACCCTGGGCTCCGTGCGGGCGCGCTTCCCCCGATTCTCCGCGGAATGACAGTGGATTTGACCCTCCGAGAGGGCTGGGTATCGGTTCTCTTGCCCCTTC
This sequence comes from uncultured Sandaracinus sp., assembly GCA_964462035.1. Classification (GTDB taxonomy): domain Bacteria; phylum Myxococcota_A; class Polyangia; order Polyangiales; family Houyiibacteriaceae; genus UBA1660. The sequence continues at coordinate 4,015 of CAYXAP010000053.1, read as the reverse complement.
TCTCGGACGAGCAGGCCTGAGCCGGGGCACCAGATTGGGCCGTGAGAGCCGGCGAGGGCCGGGGTCCGTGCTTCGGGGGTGTCGATCTCGGCGCCCCAATCGTGCTATGGAGCCGCCCCGGCTCAGAGCCCGCAAGGAGAGAAGCAGTCATCCATGGCCGATAAGCCCGATTACGTACCCGGTCTCGCCGGGGTCCCCGCCGCCCGGTCGAGCGTCTGTCTCATCGATGGATCGGTGGGCAAGCTCCAGTATCGCGGTTACCCCATCGAACAGCTCGCCGAGAAGTGCAGCTACGAAGAGGTTGCCTACATGCTCCTCTTCGGCGAGCTGCCGACGAAGGAAGAGCTCGCGGGCTTCGAGGCGGAGCTGTCGTCGGAGCGCTCGCTCAAGTTCCGGATCATCGACGTCCTCAAGAACCTGCCGGAGCGCGGCCACCCGATGGATGCGCTCACCGCGGCCGTCGCCTGCATGGGGATGTTCTACCCCGGCGACCACGTGGAGGATCTCGCCTTCCGGCGCCTCAGCGCCATCCGGCTGGTGGCCAAGCTGCCCACGGTGGTTGCTGCGTGGCACCGCATTCGTCAGGGCGACAACCCCATCGAGCCGCGGGCCGACCTCGGTCACGCCGCCAACTTCCTCTACATGCTGAGCGGTGAGGAGCCGGACGCCCTCGCGGTCCAGGTGATGGACGTCGCGCTGACGCTCCACGCCGAACACTCGATGAACGCCTCGACGTTCACCGCTCGCGTGACCGGTTCGACGTTGGCCGACCCCTACGCGGCCGTGGCCAGCGCCATCGGTTCGCTCGCCGGCCCGCTGCACGGCGGCGCCAACGAGCGCGTGCTCTCGCTCCTGCGGACCATCCCGGACGCCTCCCCGCAGAACGTGCGCCGCTGGGCGGAGGACAAGCTGGCCCGCAAGGAGAAGATCATGGGCTTCGGGCACCGGGTCTACAAGGCCAAGGACCCGCGCGCCTCCGTGCTCCAGGGCCTCGTCGCCCAGCTCTTCGAGAAGTTCGGCTCCAGCCCGATCTACGGCGTGGCCACCGAGCTCGAGAAGCAGATGGAGCAGCTCGTCGGCCACAAGGGCATCTACCCGAACGTCGATTTCTACTCGGGCATCGTCTACGAGAAGATGGGTATCCCGGTCGATCTCTTCACGCCGGTCTTCGCCATCGCCCGCGTCGCCGGGTGGCTCGCGCACCTGCTCGAGCAGCTCCAGGACAACCGCATCTTCCGTCCGAGCCAGATCTGGGTCGGCGAAGCGGACCGCACCGTCCCCGGCATCGACGCGCGCTGAGCGTCACTCGTCCCGCTCGCCCGCGACCTGCTCCTCCAGGACGCGCACGAGCCGTTTCCAGGCCCGCGACTTCAGGAACCAGGCCGCGGCCGCTCTCGCCTCGCGCGTTGGTGCGAGCTCGGCCAACCAGGCGTCCTGGGCCCCCGACTCGGGCGGCCAGTCGATGGGCTGGCCGTGCATCGCCGCCGGCACGGAGACGATTCCACCGGTCTCGAGGGGCTCCAGCCGGAACTCCCAGGGCTCCGTCTGATCGGGCACCAGCTGCCGCACGATCACCTTCCGCATGCCTCCGAGGATAGCGGAGACGCAGTACTACGATGGCAGCTGATCAAGCCAGACACCGAGATCGGTGGAGGAGAGCTCAGACACACTCATTCTCCTGGCGATCTGGTAGTCAACACCCTTCGGCCAGCCCTTGGTCGACTGAAACTCGGCCAAGGCGCTTAAGTTCGGATCTACCGCCTTCACTGCCCGGTCCGTGAAGTAGTTCTCCGTAGCTCGTCGGTCCAGAACCTTCACGTCCACCTTGTTCTTCTTGCACGCCTTCAGGAAGTCCAGTCGGCTTTGGTGCAGTTTTGCGCCGGGAGAGTCGCGCTCGCTGTCGATGATCGCGTGGAGCGGAAGACCAAGAGTTGCGAGCTGCGGCAAGATTCGCTCCGCGTGATGAGAAATGCCGGAAGACCCTCCGAGCGAGACGAGCGCGTACGTATCTAGTTTGCCCGTCTTGGCCAGTAGTTCATGAAGCACTCTCGAGTCATGCGGTCCTTCAACGAGAAGCATTCGGGTGCGACCAGTGAGGCGGAGCGATTGGACACCGAGAGCCGCCGCCAAGGCCGGGTCAATCGATGATCTATCCAACTCCGAAACCACGGTTCCGTCGGGAGCTTCGGATAGCGAGTACGCCCCGTCCGAGACATCCAGTGCAAGAGCCAGGTTGTGAGTCGAATAGACCACCCCCATGCTCGCTCTTGCCGAGAGCGACAGGAGCAGCTGTCGTTGGAGAGCGGGGTGGAGATGCAACTCAGGCTCGTCCACGAGAATGAGGTCCGCGGATCTCGTAGCAGCCGTCACAAGAAGCATCACGAACTGCGCGATGCCCGCACCCACGTCATCGAGTAAGTAGGTCTCGTCTCCGATGTCGACCAGGAGATTTGCCTCTCCAGCCGAGGCTGAGATTTCCAGCCTGGACATTCCAAATACTCTCTTGATTTCCCGCGTGATTTCTCTCGCCGCTCGCCGCTGGGCGACCGAGTTGCCGCTCTTTAGCGAACGCCATTGCTTGATGAATGCCTGGCCGACCGTAAGATCAAAATACTGCGGGGATGCGCCGTGATTGATAGGATTCCTATACGGTCCGAAGTAGACCGTGTTCGCTAGCGCTCTGAACGCCGAAAGTAGGGGTTCCATGTCCAAGAGTCGGCTCGGCGTGGTTCGCAAGCGCCAGTAGCTGGTCTGGTCTGAGTGCCATGCGCCATCCATATTTAGGGGGCTATCAACGAGCCTGGCCTTGTAGTCGTTGCGTCCGATCTTGATTGAAATATCGCGAAAGCAGGGGTGGGCACGGCCTAGGTAGGACGGGTCGTGCATGCTGAGCGAAAGAAGTAGATCCTCGTTGCTAGAGTCACGAAAAACAGCGTCTAGATCCGGGAGTTTGTGAGCCACTCCGATGGGCTTGCCCAGTAGCAGTTGTTGAAGGTTGCCGTTGCGATTTGTTAGACCTTCAAAGAAGGGTCTTAGATCGTACAGGAGTCGCATGAGCGACGACTTGCCGACGCTATTTGGTCCGACCAGGGAGGTGAGCCCACGGTGTATTTCGATCTGTTGGGGAGTGTTGCCAAAAGACCGATAGTTGGACACCCGGAGAGTGATTCGTTCAAGCACGGAGCAAAGTCTGAGGATGAGTGGTGCTGCCGTTCGGACCTCGCGAAGCTACCGTGACTTCACACCGGCGTAAACCAATCGAGCTGATGCCGAACGGCTACTCGCACTCGGGCAGGGTGTTCCGCCGGTCGAGCTCGACGCGCATCTGGAGCCGCTCGTCGGTGCCGGGGGTGGTGAAGAGCCGGCACTGATCGTCGACCATGACCGCCTCGGCCCGGTAGTCGATGCGCTCGAACATCTCGAGCGCTCGCCGCGGCCCGAGGACGAACGCCGCGGTCGAGAGCGCGTCCGCGTAGAGCCCGTCCGGCGCCATGAGGGTCACCGACATCGTTCGCTCCACCGGGAGGCCCGTGCGCGGGTCGAGGATGTGGTGCCAGCGCTTGCCGCGGCTGTCGACGAAGACCCGCTCGTAGTCGCCGGAGGTGGAGATCGAGCCGCCGTCGCTCTCGAAGAAGGCGAAGTAGGTGCTCTCGTTGCGTGGGTGCTGGATGCCCACCCGCCACGGCCGGTCGCCGCGCATGCCGTGGACCTGCACCTGGCCGCCGCCGAAGAGCATGTAGCTCTCGATGCCGGCCTCTCGGAGGATCTGACCGGCCCGGTCCAGCGCGTAGCCCTTGCCGATGCCGCCGGTGCCGATGGCCATCCCCGGCTGCTCGAGGAAGACCGTGCGCGCCTCCTCGTCGAGGCGGATCTTTCGGTAGTCGATCAGCCGCACACGCGGGCGGACCTCCGCGCGGTCGGGCACCCGCTGCCGGCCGGGCCGGAAGTCGTAGAGGCCACGGAGCGCCGCCCAGCTGAGATCGAAGGCCCCCCGGCTCCAGCGAGAGACGTCGAC
>CAYXAP010000052.1:32120-68571 GCA_964462035.1 uncultured Sandaracinus sp. | reverse complement strand
GTAAGTAAACCCGACTCGCTGCGCTCGCCCCGCCTACGGCGGCTTACGGGGTTGACTGACCCCGACCACGAGGGCGGGAGGGCAGTGCGCGCGCAGGACGGCGTGGCGTTCACGTCGTCGATGGCGCTCGAAAGGACTTCGTCCCTCATGCTCATCGTTCATCAGCTCTCGCTTCAGCTCGTGTCGGTCGTTCATCGCGACGTGATGCCTCAGGCTCGCGTCAGCGATCCGGAGCTCGCGGACCAGCTCGGTCGTGCGGTTCGTTCGACGCCGCTCAACATCGCGGAAGGCTCGGGCTACGGTCGCTCTCGTCGGCAGAAGCATCACTTCCGTGTCGCGCTCGGCTCGGGTCGCGAGGTCTTCACGTGCCTCGAGCTGCTGGTCGCAACGGGGGGCGTGAAGACCGGCTCGGCCGAGGAGTCGCGGGCACTCAGCGATCGAGTGAACAAGATGCTCTTCGGCCTCACGAAGTAGCGAGGCGCGGAAGACCCGCCGGGCACCGCGCCCGGCGGGTCTCCGCCACGTTCGCGCTACGCGACCTGTCGCCGAGTCAGCTTCCAGAGAATCGCGCAGACGTGGTCGAGCCGGTCGAGCGCGCGCTCGACGCGCGCGCTGCGCTTCAGCGCCCGCGTCGCGAGCCCGAGCTCGATGCACGTCTTGCTCTCGCGAGCGGACCCGAGCGCGATCTGGAAGTGATTCCGCTGTCGCTTGCCCGCGAGCAGCCCGAGCCCTTCCGACACGTTGAGCGCGACCGACCGCACGGCGCGATGCAGCTGCCGAGCGAGGTCGGCATCACGAGCGGAGAGCATCGGCATGACGTCTTCGTGGACCGCCGAAACAGCCTCGAGCGAGAGAGAACAGATCTTCACTGGGAACCTCCGGTTTGCGTTGCCGTGGACACCTCGTCCTGGCCGAAGGCCCCCGCCCTCGAGCGCAGGCGGAGTCAAGCCCTTGCCGTCGCGAAGCGACGGTGCGTAGCCGAAGGCGGAGCAGGCTTTGCGCCGCCGAGCACGAGGGCACGGTGAACAGACCAGGACGAGAGACCAACATCACCACCGGCTGAACGCACCCAAAGCTATCGGAGCTCGGCGTCGGCAGTCGGAGTCGGCTCTCGGAGTCGGCTCTCGGAGTCGGCTCTCGGAGTCGGCTCTCCGAGCCCCGTCAATCGATCGCGATGCCGATCCGCTGCCGCAGGTCCATGTAGGCCTGGCTCACGGAGTAGAGATAGAGCTCCTTGAGTCGCTCCTTCTGAGCGACCGCCTCGGGGGCGCTCGCCTTGATGACGGCGATGGCCATCTCGAGGTCGTTCGCCATGACGAAGCCGAGTCGGTCGGCGGTCAGGTCCACCGCGGCGATCCACTTCTTCATGTCGAGCTCGGGCGCGGCCGCCAGCAGCTTCTGGACGAGGCCACGGAGCCGGTCCTGCTCGGTCGCGGACACGTGGGTCGTGAGCGCTTCGAGGCAGGTGTTCACCTTCGACCCGAGGTTGCCCGGCACCGGGAACTGCGGAGTGGCCAGCTTGATGGCCGCGAGGAGCCAGGCGCGTAGACCGCTTCCGGTCGGCACCAGGTGGCGCACCACGTGGCCCGCGCGGAAGTAGCTCAGCTGACGCGCCGCGACGAAGGCGAGCGCCTGGGGCGGACCGCCGGCCATCGCGCCCTTGCCGACGCCAATCGCCGGCGGGTCGGAGACCAGGAAGCTCAGACCGCCGGCGTCCTTCGGGCGCGCGTGGATGGGCGGAAGCTCGAGCTGCGCGACCGAGCCGACGTAGCCGAGCGTCTGGATCATCGCCACGTCGTCGTTCGCCGGGTCCCGAGGCTTCGGGTCGACTTCGTACTCGTCGAGCGGCTTGGCGCGGCTCGCGACCACCGCCGGCATCACCGCCGCGAAGATCTGCGTGAGCAGCGGGTCCTGCGACGGGTGCACCAAGTGGTTGAACCAGATGTCCTCGCCGAAGAACTCCTCGGCGGCGGCCGGGTGCTTGGAGCGGTGCTTCTTGTAGAAGGACTCCTCCTCCGGGTCGGCCATGTTCAGGACCTTGAGCGTCTGGCACACGCACCAGGACTGGTCCGCCCGCTTGACGTCCGTGTAGAGCTGGCGGAGCGCCTGGTAGCTCTCGACGCGGTAGGGGCTCTTCCGCAACAGCTGCGCGTGCACGTCCACGGCCTTGTGCAGGAAGCGCTTCGGGTTGGCCTCGTAGATCTCGGCCAACATCTCGAGGCGCGCGCGGCCGTCCGGCGCGAGCTCCTGTGCTTCCTCGTAGGCCTCGGTGGCCTGCTTCAGGTCTTCGAGCTTGTCGCGGTAGAGATCACCGAGCTTGTCCCAGAGCTCGGCCCGGTCGTCGGCGCTCGCGCCGTCCTCGCGGAGCCGGTCGAGCCGGGAGCGGTAGACCTTCGCCAGCTCGCTCCAGCTCTCGCCCTGCTCGAGGCAGCCGACGAGCCCCTGGAACGCCTTCGACGACCCGGGGTCGTTCTCGAGCGCCTGCTCGAAGTAGTCGGCGGCTTCGTCGAGCCGACCGAGCTCGGCCTGCGCGATCGAACCAGCTGTCTGGTAGTACTTCGCCAGCTGCCGCTTGTCCTCGACGAGCTCGGCGATGCGCAGGATGACCTCGATGAGCCGCGACCAATCGCGAGTCTCCGAGTAGACCCCCATGAGCTTGGTCAGCAGGTTCCGATCATCGGGCGTGATCTCGAGCGCGGCCACGTAGCTCTTGGCCGCCTTGTTCCGGTCGCTGAGCTTCTGCTGGAGCACGTCGCCCGCCTCGACGAGCAGGGCGTAGCGCTCCTCGTCCGGCGCGTTCTCCATGCGCCGTCGCATCACGGCCACGACCTTGTCCCACTCCTCGGCGGACTCGTGGATCGTCTTGATGGCCATCAGGGGTGCGGGATCGTCCGGGCGCAGGTCGGCGGCCTCCTCGAGGAGCTTCATCGCGTCCTTGGTGTCACCCGCCCGGCGGAGCGCCTCACCCCGGCGGTAGAGCATCATGCCCTTCTCCGGCACGGCGAGCTGGTCACCCAGCTTCTCGACGAGCTCCCGGTAGAGCTCCGCGGCCGCCGAGGCGTCGCCGCCTTCGAAGGTCACGTCCGCGAGCTTCTCGAGGACCTCACGCTCGTCCGGGGCGTAGGCCTTCGCGTTCAGGTAGGCCCGTTCGGCCTTCGCGTAGTCGTTCAGGGCGCGGAAGGTGTCGCCGGTGCGGATGCAGAGCTGCCGCGCGACCTCGTCGTCCATCTGCGTGGTGCGCGTGAGCAGCGGCTCGTAGAGCTCTGCCGCGCGTGCCCAGTTCTCGGCTTCGAATGCCATGTCGCCCAAGCCTCGCGCGGCGGGCGTGCAGGTCGGGTCCAGCTCGAGGGCGACGGTGAACGCATCGCGCGCCTTCACCGAGTCGTCGAGGCGCTCCAGGTAGAGATGGCCGAGCTCGGCGTGGAGCTTCGCCTTCTCCCGCGAGCCACCCGCCTGGGCGATCTCGCGAAGCAGCAGCTCCGCGGCGCCGCTCGCGTCACCTCGGGAGCCGTACACCCGGCGCAGCGCGGCGGCGGCCTCGGCGTTCGTCTCGTCCGCGTCGAGCGCGAGCTTGTAGCGCTCGATGGCGCGGTCCTTGTCGCCCGACTCCTCGAGCAGGCGGCCGGCCTCGACATAGTGCTCGGCCTTCTTCGCTGCGTCGCTCTCCGACTGGGCGAGCTTGTCGACCGCTTCCACCGCCGCGGTCGCGTCGCCGAGCTGCGCCTTGAGGCGCGCCTGCAGACCGAGGGCCTCGACGTTCTTCGGGTCGATCTGCAGCACGTCGTCGCAGAGCTCGATGGCGCGCTCGGGAGCGCCCACGTCCTGCATCAGCGTACGGGCGGCCTGGACCAGGAGATCGGTCTTGCGGCCTTCGTCATCGGACGCGCGCGCGTGGTTCTCGAGCACGGTGACCAGGTCGTCGAAGCGACCCACCTGCCGGTAGAGGCGCGCGAGGGCCGGGCCGGCCGACTCGTGGCCGGGCGCGATCTCGACGACCTGCTCGTAGGCCTCGATGGCCTTCTCGGAGTCGACGAACTCCTCTTCCTGGATGGCGCCGATGCGCTCCAGGACGGCGATCTTCTGTCGCGGCGTCGGCAGCACGTCGAGCTCCCGCTCGAGCACACCCAGCAGCTCCTGCGAGTTGCCCTGGCGCGCGTAGATGCGCTCGAGGCCCTTGAGCGCGTCCAGCTTGCGCGGGTCCTGGGTGAGGGCGGCCTCGTACTGCACCGAGGCCTTTTCGAGGTCGTCGAGCCGGTCCTCGTAGAGCTCGGCGAGCTGCAGCTGCGCCTTGAGCTTTCGGTCGCCGGCGGTCTGCTTCACCCGCTCGACGAGGAGCTCGGCGAGCGCCTTCCAGTCCTCGTTCTCCTCGTGGATGGTCGCCAGCGCGTCGAGCGCCTTCGGGTGCGTCGGGTCGTCCTCGAGCACCTCGCGGAAGAGCGCGACCGCGCGCTCCTTGTCGCCCATCTTGTGGAGCACGGCATGGGCGGCCTCGGCGCGGAAGTCACGCGCGGCGGCCGGGTTGTTCGATGCGCCCGCGCGGGTCTCGAGCACCTGGACGTATTCCTGCCAGGACTGGGCCCGCTCGTAGAGCTCGATGGTGCCCTCGTAGGCGGCGTCGCAGCTCGGGTCGAGCTGGATGGCCTGCGAGTAGCAGGGAATCGCGAAGTCGGGGCGCTTCAGCTGGTCGGCGTACCACCGGCCCATCAGCACGTAGAGCTGCGTCGCCTCGCTCTGGCTCTCCGGGTCCTGAACCGCCTCGGCGAGGGTGGTGAGCACCTCGTTCCAGCGGTCCTGCTGGTTGCCGCAGAGGCGCTCGATGGCGCGCGCGGTCTTCTCGTCGCTCGGCTCGTCGGCGAGCGCCTGGGTCCAGGCCACGAGCGCGTTGTCCGGATCCTCGAGACGGTCCTCGTAGAGCTCGGCGATCTCGCGGAGCACGCCGGCGCGCTCGCCGGTCGACTCGACCATCTCCACGCGCTCGAGGAGGAGCTCGGCGAGCCCCTCGTGATCGCCCGCTTCGCGCTTGATCTCTTCCAGACCACTGAGCGCGATGTCGTCGCTCGGGTCGAGCTCGCGGAGCTTCTCGTAGGTGGCGGTCGCCGCGGCGGCGTCGTCCTGCTCCGCCTCCTGGATGCGCGCGATGCGGAAGAGCAGGCCCTTCTTGTCTTCTTCCTCTTCGACCTTGCCGAGCGCCTCCTCGTAGAGCTCGACGGCCTTCGCCCACTCGCCGGCGACGCCGACGACCTTCTCGAGCTCGGACGCGGCGTCCTCGCTGGTCGGGTCTTTGCGGATGGCCTCGGCGGCCTCGTCGAAGGCCTTCTGGTCGAGGTCTTCCTTCTTCTCGGTGGCCTTGGCGATGGCCTCCATCGCCTTCCGCAGCTCGTCGGCCGAGCCGTAGCGGTCCATCGGATCCTTGGCGAGGGCCTTGAGGACGAGCGCGTCGACCTCCTTGCTCACCCAGCCCTTCGGCGCGTGCGACGAAGGCGGATCCGGCTCGCGCTCGATGTGCTGCGCGATGACGTCGAACGCCGACGACCCGTCGAAGGGAAGCCGGCCCGAGAGCACGTGGTAGAGCAACACGCCGACGACGTAGACGTCGCTGCCGGCGCTGATCGCGTCGCCGCGCGCCATCTCCGGCGCGATCGCCTCGGCGCGACCGAACACGCGAAGCGCGCCGATGGCGTCGGGCTTGGTCGCGCCTGCGGCGAGCAGCTTCTGCGCGCCGCCGTCGACGAGCACGCCCGTCGGCTCACCGCGGGACCCGTCCTCGCGGGTCGGTCGCGTGATGAAGACGTTCGACGCCTTCACGTCGCCGTGGACGAGCCCGTGCTCGTGGAGCCCGGCGAGCGCCTTCAGGATGCCGGCGAAGATGGGCCGGGCTTCGTTGAAGTGCATCGGGCCGACGCGCTCCACCCGTGCCTCGAGCGTCTGACCATCGACGAATTCGGTGGCGACCCAGGGCCGGCCGTCGTCGAGGATTCCGCAGTCGAGGATCTTGGCGACGCCCGCCACGTCGGCGCGCTTGAACGCGCGCTGGCCGGTCAGGTAGCGGCGCACCGCGGACCGGTCCTGCGCCAGGCTGGAGCGGATGACCTTGATCGCGCCGCGGACGCGGTCGTCACCCTCGCCCTGCTCGCCGAGGTAGACCTTGCCGAGGCCACCGGCGCCGACCTTCTTGAGCACGCGGAAGCCACCGAGGTCGCTCCCGGGCTCGAGCTCGTTGCCGACACGGACGTCGAAGATCTGTGCGAGCGCGTTCGACTTCTTCCCGAAGAGTCGGATGGCATCGGCCAGGGCTTCGAGGGCTGCGTCGCCCGCGGCCTTCTCGACGAGGGCTCGGGCGAAGGCGCCCTTGCCGTTCGTCTCTCCGACATCGGCTGGTGGATAGCCCATCAGCTCGGCGGAGAGGGTGGTCATTTCATCGAGCTCGAAGAGTCTCTCGAGCTCGCCGCGAAGAAGGTCGGTCGTGGTCGTCATACGGCTTTTTTTCGCGAGCGGACTCGCGGGAGCGCGGATGGTACAGGCAGTGCACCCGATCCTCCATGCGACCTTCCGCACACCATTCGGTGACGCGGCGGTCGTGTGAGTGAACACACGAGCGTCGTTTTGACTGACCCCCCCGATGGTAGGGGTTCATTTCGTACCACATATACGATGGAACCTACCGCCCAGGTTCTGTCACAATGCCATCGTTAATCAGACGATGGGGGGGCCATGGGCGAACGACCGAGGGACCGGGGGGTCCTTGCGCGACAGCTGAAGCGTCAGCGCAGAAAAGCCAGACTGACACAACGCGATCTCGCTGAGATCGCGAATCTCTCACCAGAATTCGTGAGTCGGATCGAGCGGGGGGTGACCAGCCCATCGTTAGAGACTTTCTTACGGCTCTGCCAGTCGCTCGGCTGCACGCCGAACGACCTGCTCCTACCGGAGGCGACCGACGTGGTCGCCAACTTCGGGGACCGGTTGCGAGGAAGCGATCCCGAGACGGCTCGGCGCGCGATTCACGCGGCCGAGGCGATCCTCGCGTATTCCGGCGACGACTGAGCCGGATTCGGTCGGTTTTTTGACCGCGACCCTCCGCATCTGATCCAACGGAGATCGAGAAGCACTTCGATAGGTGCTTCGTGAGGCGCACGGCGCCCAGGAGATCGACGATGGAGATCGGCAGCGAAGGAAGCCCCACCGCAGCACCCCGCTCGACGTGCGAGGTCTGTCAGCGTTCGTTCGAGCCCCGCTTCCGCTACCAGGTCCGCGAGGAAGAGGGGCGCTACGTCTACATCTGCTCGCAGGTCTGCCAGCGCCGGCTGCTCTCGGGCCCCGGCCGCTGCGAGTGCAGCGTCTGCGGCACCGACTTCGAGCTGGAGTACCCGTTCCAGGCCGTCGTCCACGACGGGGTGCGGGCGTACTTCTGCTCCACGGACTGTCGCGCGCGGCTCAAGAGCTTGCGACCGGACGCACCCCGCCCCGCCCGCCGCATCGCGGTGTTCAACCACAAGGGCGGCACCGGCAAGACCACCACCGCGGTGAACCTCGCCGCGGGCCTCGCCGAAGCCGGGCGCCGAGTGCTCCTCATCGACTGCGATGGCCAGGGCAACGTCGGCGCGTCGCTCGGCATCCAGGGCGAGAAGACGCTCTACCACGTGCTCGTGCAGGGCGTGTCGGCCGCGGAGGCCGCCGTCCCGGTGCGGCACAACCTCGACGTGCTGACCTCGAACGAGCTGCTCGCCTCCGCCGAGCTCTACCTGGCGCAGCGCCCGAACCGCGACCGCATCCTGCGCGAGCGTCTCGGGGACCGCGTGCTCATGGCCGACGGGCCCGGGTCCGAGGGCTACGACGTGGTCGTGCTCGACTGTGCGCCCGCGCTGAGCCTGATGAACCAGAACGCGCTGGTCTACGCCGATGGAGTCGTGGTCCCGGTCGCGTGCGACTACCTCTCGCTCATCGGCGTCAAGCAGGTGCTCAAGACGATCAAGGGTGTGCGCGAGCACCTCCGCCACGAGGTCCGGCTGCTCGGCGTGCTGCCCACCTTCTTCGACGTGCGGAATAGAATCTCGAACGACGCGCTCAAGGCGCTGCACAAGCGCTTCGGCGAGCGCGCGCTTCCGCCGGTTCGCATCAACACGAAGCTCCGCGAGGCGCCGAGCGCGCGGCAGACCATCTTCGAGTACGCGCCCGACAGCCACGGCGCGAACGACTACAGCCGGCTGGTGCAGACGTTGGACGAGACCCTCGCGCCGGCGCCGGTTCGGATGGCGGGATGAGGAGAGGACGATGAGCCACGACGACTCGAGCGCGCGCAGCGCGATGGACGAAGCCCTCGGCGACGAGGTCGAAGAGGTCCTTCGCGACACCTTCTACACGGCGCCGAAGACGCTCTCGCCGCCCAAGAAGAAGAAGAAGGCCCCGAAGCCCGATCACTACAAGGTCATCTGCATCAGCATGTACCTCGACGATCTGGCGCGCCTCGACGACAAGGTCGCCGACCTGAAAGCGAGCGGGCACCGCAAGATGAGCCGCAGCGCGCTCATCCGCTTCGCCCTCGATCAGGTCGACCTGAGCAAGCTCCCGCCCAGCTACTGACGTCGGGCGCGTCGCCGCAGGCGGGCCCAGTTCCTCGGGGGCACGCGACACTCGCCGTGGTTCTCGTTGTCGATGAGCGGCGGCCCGCCGCCGTCGTCGCACGGGAACGTGTGCCAGGGGTCGACCGAGCGGGCCCGGAAGTGACCTGCCTGGAAGGGCAGCGAGTCGAAGTGGTAGCGCGTGTTGTGGTGCGGGACGGCGAAGGTCAGCCGCATCGTTACGCCATCGAAGCGCAGCACCAGCTCTCGGATCTCGCCGCACTGGGCCATGGTGGCCAGCTCGAGCGGGTTCGCGAGCGGGATGCGGTAGGGGGAGTGGTTCGTGCCGAAGGGGGCCTCGTAGACGGCCTGGCTCGCACGGTCCACGGAGCTCCGCGCCGGCTCGCCATTCACGCTGACGATCGTCAGCCGCTGCATCTCCTCGGGGCTCATCGGGTCGCCCGCGGCGTTGCGGACGGTGTAGGCGGTGCTGCCGATGCAGTACTGCGCCTCCACCGAGCTCGAGGTGAACGTGACGCCGAGGGCCGCTAGGGCGCAGAGGAAGCGGGCGAGATGGGGCATCGGTTCGTCGTCTCCGAGACGAGTCGGCGGACCGCGCCCGACCTGGACGCCGCGCCCGACTCGCCTCGCGAGACGGACGAGAGGAGAGAACGATCTTCTCGGAGCGCGCGCTCAGATGCCGACCACGAAGGTCGGCGCCCCGGCGTCCGATCGGTCCGTGGCGAGATCATCACCCAGCTGCCCGCCGCCGCCCCTGCCCCAGCACACGACGTCGTGGGCGGTGGTGCGAGCGCAGATGGAGGCGTCCGAGCCGGTGACCTGCTCGATGTTCCCGAGGTTGCCGGAGGTGGTCTGCACGAGCGCCGGCATCAGCTCCTCGGTCGAGGTGGTCCCGCGGCCGAGCTGTCCCACCTCGTTGCCACCCCAGCAGAGCACGTTGGTGCCCGCCGTGGCGCAGCACGCCGCCACGCTCACGCTGGCGATGCCGCCGGTGCAGCCGATGCTGGTCGAGGCGCTCACGCCGGCGACCTGGACCGCGAGGTTCGTCTGGGTGCTCACGCCGTCGCCGACGCTCTCGGCGCCCCAGCAGTAGACCCTGCCGGTGGACGCCCGAGCGCAGCCACCCTCGCCGTGCAGGCTCAGCTCCACGATGTCGACCAGGTCGGTCTCGCCGCCAGCGGGCACGTACCGAACGGGCTGGGGCATGGCCCCCGGCACGTCGGCCGAGCCGCCACCGGTGTAGCCGCGGAAGTTGAGGAAGCCCCAGCAGAGCACACGACCGCCAGCCACGATGGCGCACGCATGTAGCCTTCCCGCGGCCACCGCGGTCGCGCCGGTCACGCCCGGGACCAGCGTGGGGACCGGGTCCTGACTGACGCCCGTCCGGCCGAGCTGCTCGGAGTTGTTGCCGCCCCAGGTGTACACGTCGCCGCTCGCGGTCGATGCGATCGTGAAGTCCTCGCCGACCGACACGCTCTGCCAGTCGTCGACGACGTCGTCGACCGTCCGGTCGATGGGTGTCGGCGTCGTGATGTCACCGCTGCTCGCCGTTCCCGTCCCGAGCTGTCCGCGAGCGTTGGCGCCCCAGCATCGGATGTCGCGCTCGCCGGTGTCGAGCTCGACGATCGTGCAGGCGTGCGGGTTGGTGCTGGAGTACCGGTTGTTCGCCATCTGCACCAGCCGGCCACCGATCACGCTCGCGGCGGCGGAGGGCACGGCCGTGTTGGAGCGGAAGCCGAAGTGGAAGTTGGAGTCGGTTCCCCAGCACCAGGCCTGGCCCTGGTCGCTCAGGGCGCAGTGATAGCGGGTGCCGGCTTCGACCTGGATCAGCGTCGCCGGCACGCAGCTGCCGCCGCTACAGGCGTCGCCGACGGGGCAGACGTTGCCGCAGCTGCCGCAGTTCATCGGGTCGCTCGCCAGCACCGACTCGCAACCGTTGAAGCTCGCCAGATCGCAGTCCGCGTAGAGCGTGTCGTCGGTGCATTCGCAGGTGTCCGCTGCCGCCGGTGGGGGCAGGCAGAGGCCGGTGGCGTTGTCCCCGCCGGCGCAGAGGCTGGTGGTCGCGGTGTCGTCGACCGTGCTGTTGCAGTCGTTGTCGAGGCCGTCGCAGATCTCGGTGCCGTCCGGGCTGACGCTGGCGTTCGTGTCGTCGCAGTCGCCGGTCGCGTCGGTGAAGCCCGCCTCGGGACCACAGCCCATGACGGCGGTCGCCGTGTTCAACGCGTAGCCGTCGCCGTCGCCGTCCTGGAAGTAGCTCGAGAGCGGCAGGTCCTCGTCGATGCGAGCATCGCAGTCCTGATCGACGCCATCGCAGGTCTCGACGCCGGTCATGGGCGTGATGCTCGGGTCCGTGTCGTCGCAGTCGCCCCCCATCGCGGTGGCCGATCCCCCGGGGGTGTTGCACTGGACGGCGATGACCGCCGCCCCTCCGTACCCGTCGCCGTCACCGTCGTCGTACCAGCTCAGGGCGCCGTCCTCGTCGGTGACGCCGTCGCAGTCGTCGTCGACGCCATCGCAGTCGTCCGCGGCCGTCGGGAAGCGGGCGTCGTCGCCGTCGTCGCAGTCGCCGGGAGAGGGGACGTAGCCGCTCGGCAGGGCGTCGCCGCAGGCGAAGACCGAGTCGCTGGTCAATCCGAACCCATCGCCGTCGTCGTCGCGGTAGCCACGCACGCCGCCGAGGCCGCCTTCGTCCACGGTTCCGTCGCAGTCGTCGTCGACGCCGTTGCAGCGCTCGATGACGTCGGGGTGGATCACCGGGTTGCCGTCGGCGCAGTCGCCGCCGCGGAGAACCCGGCCGACCTGCCGTTCGCAGCTGGTCACCACGTCGCCTTCGTCGCCGAAGCCGTCGCCGTCGGCGTCGAGGTACCAATCGACGTCCGTGACCATCTCGTCGACCTCACCGTCGCAGTCGTTGTCGAGCTCGTCGCAGAGCTCGATGCCGCCGGGGTGGTTGAAGGGGTCCTCGTCGTCGCAGTCGTCGCCGCCGCAGCTCGCGTCCGCGAAGCCATCCCGGTCGTCGTCCTCGGTGTTCCCGCGCTCGATCACGTAGCCCGGATAGCCATCGCAGTCGTCGTCCCGGGCGTTGCAGAGCTCTGGTGCGGCGGGGTGCAGCGTCGCGTCCGAGTCGTCGCAGTCCAGCGGCAGCAGGCTGTAGCCGTCCGGCGGCGCACACGCGACGATCGGCTCCTCGCCCGGGTCGCCGAAGCCGTCCCCGTCGGTGTCCGGGTACCACGGCTGCTCGACCGTCTTCTCGTCGATGGCGTCGTCGCAGTCGTTGTTGATCCCATCACAGACCTCGAGCTGGGCGCCGTGGCGAGTCGCGATGCCCGGCGCGCAGTCGATGTCCGAGGTCGACGTCTTCGCCAGTCCCGGGCACGCCTGCACCGTGGTCATGTCGCCGTAGAGATCGCCGTCCAGATCCTCGAAGAGCATCACGGCGACCCCTTCGTCGACGTCTCCGTCGCAGTCTTGGTCGCGGAGGTCGCAGACCTCGGCCGCACCCGCGAACACGTCCGCGAGCCGGTCGGCGCAGTCGTCGCCGCAGCGGGCACCGTTGCAGCACTCGGCCGCGATGTGGCCATCGCCGTCCACGTCGACGTCACCGACCGTCTCCGGGTCGCAGTCCTCGTCGACGCCCTCCGCGTCGCAGATCTCCGGGTTGCCGGGATGGCGATTGGGATCGGTGTCGTCGCAGTCGTCGCCACCACAGCCGAGGGAATCGAAGCCGTCGCCGTCGGCGTCGGGGGTCGTGCAGATCTCGAGGCACATGTCCGCGATCTCGTCGCAGGGCCCTTCGCAGCGGGCCTCGCCCGGCTGGCAGATGCCCATCGAGCAGCTCTCGTCTCCGTTGCACCAGATGCGGTCGTCGCAATCCACGTCCGTGGCGCAGCCGGCGTCGGTCATCACCGGCGCGTCGTCGCCGCAGCCGAACATGAAGACCGTGATCAAGAACCCGAGTCGAAAACGCATCGTCCCTCCGCGAGCGAGCCTCCCCCCTTCGGAGGGCCGTTTCAAGGCGTCGGCCGAGACGATGCCCGCGCTGTCACAGCCTGTGGACATCGGATTCGTCAGAGCATCGCTATACTTCGCGCAGGGATCCGTGATGGCCAAGTCCAAGGTTGGGGCTCGACTCGTTCTCTGCGTCGTGCTGGCCACGCTGGGATGTGGCGACGGCTCGCGAGTCTGGGTGAGCAGCTGGTCGAGCAGCATGGCCGAGAGCGGACCGAGGTTTCGGGACCAGACCATTCGCCAGGTCGCGCGGGTCAGCCTGGGCGGCGAGCGGGTGCGCATCCGCCTCTCGAACGCCTTCGGGCCCAACGCGACGAGGATCGGGGCGGCCACGATCGGGCTGTCGGCCGGTGGTGCCGCGGTCCAGGCGGGCACGCTCCGCACGCTGACCTTCGGGGGGCGAGGCGCGGCGGACATCGCCCCGGGCGAGGAGCTCTGGAGCGACCCCGTCACGCTCGAGGTGCCCACGCTCGGGAGCGTGGTCGTGAGCCTCTACCTTCGCAGCGATTCCGGGTTCGCGAGCAGGCATCGCGCCGCTCATCAGACGGCGTTCATCGCGGAGGGCGATCAGGTCGACGCGCCCGACCTGCTCGAGAGCGAGAGCGAGACCTCGATGCACTGGCTCACCGCCGTCGAGGTCGAGCCCTCGCTCCCCGAGCCGATGGTGATCGTCGCCGTCGGCGACTCGATCACCGAGGGCAGCGGCTCCACCAACGACGCCAACGCCCGCTACCCCGACGTGCTCGCCGAAGAGCTCGCGCGGCGTGGGGTCACGGCCGCCGTCACGAACGCGGGCATCGGCGGCAATCGCCTCCTGAGCGACGGGCCGCCGGCCCTCGGCATGGGCGCGAGCGGCGTGAGCCGTTTCGAGCGAGACGTCCTGTCCCAACCCGGCGTGACCCACGTGCTCCTGCTCGAGGGTGTCAACGACCTCGGGATGGGCAACTCCTTCGGCCCGGTCGTCTCTGCCGACGAGATCATCGCGGGGTACCAGACCGTCATCGACCAGGCCCACGATCGAGACGTGCTGGTCCTCGTGGGCACGCTCTTGCCCTTCGCCGAGGCGGACCTGATCCCCGAGTACTGGACCCCCGTGAACGAGGCCAAGCGGCAGGCGATCAACGAGTGGATCCGCACCACCGACGTTCACGACGGCTTCGTCGACTTCGACGAAGCCACGCGAGACCCCGCCGACCCCGAGCAGATGCTCCCCTCGCTGCACGGCGGCGACTTCCTCCACCCCAACGACGCCGGCTACCGGCGGATGGGCGAGGCGGCCGCCGACGTCCTCGCGCCATGACGCGACGATGGCCGTCCCGACCCTCCTGCTCCCGGCATGGTAGGGTCCGCGATTCGTGTGGGGCCCTGCGGAGCTCGTAGGCCGCGCGAGGAGTCAGCCATGGAATCGCTCGTAGACGAAACCGAAGCCAGTGCGATCGACGACGGTCTCCGCACGAAGTCCTCCCGCGGCCCCTGGTGGCGGTCTCAGCCATCCGATGCCTTCGCCCGCGATCCCCTCTTCTATTTCAAGTACGACCTCGTCTGGCTCGGGATCTTCTCGGCCGTCGTGATCGCCGCTCACACCACGGGTTGGGCCGGGCTCGGGCTGACCTGGACGTCGCTCTGGGCCATCCCCGCGCTCCTGATCGCCTGCTACATCCAGGTGCTCGCTGGCGTCTGCGTCCACAACTGCACCCACGGCAACTTCCCCCGACCGATCAACCGACTCGTCGGCGAGGTGCTGGGGGTGATCATCGGCACGCGCTACGCCTCCTGGGAGATCCTCCACAAGCGCCATCACGCCTTCACCGACGACGTGGAGAAGGACCCGCATCCCAACGAGCGCAGCTTCTGGAGCTTCTTCGTCAACAAGATGCTCATGGGCCTCGAGACCAGCATTCGGACCCAGTCGTTCGAGCGCTTCGGCGAGACCCCGCGCATGGTCAAGCTCGACAAGGCGCGCACGCTCTTCTCCTTCGCCGTCGGCATGGTGATGCTCGCCTTCTGGCATGCCGTGCTCGGTACCGTCGGCTTCTTCTACGTGTTCCTGCCTTCGCTGGTCGTCGGCGCCATCCACGTCAGTCACTTCAACTGGGCCACCCATCGCGGCTGGGCCGATGACGGAGAGTTCCGGCCGGTGAACCTGAACCACGGCCTCTACAAGCTCGGGAACTTCCTGTGCTTCGGGCTCTACTTCCACGCCAACCACCACGCGTTCCCGACCTACTTCGATCCGGGCAAGCTCCCCGCCGACAAGCTCGCGCGCGTCGAGCGACGGCTCGCGGCGATGGCCCCCAAGAACACGTAGCGCTCGCTACTCGGTGGCGAGCGGGTCGCCCATCTCGCCCTTGAACATGTCGAGCACTTCGTTGCCAGGGGCTGGCACCCAGCCCCTCTCTCGTCGGCGAGGCCTCCTCGATTCACCCGAGCTCCCCCGCCCATGGCGCTGCCGCGCGTGATTCGGCGGCTACTCGGTGGCGAGCGGGTCGCCCATCTCGCCCTTGAACATGTCGAGCACCTTCGGGGGCTCGAGGGCGATCCAGGCGGCGGCTTCTTCGAACTCGAGGATCAGCGCGTCGCTGATCGTCGTCCCGCTCTCGAGGGCGGTCTTGCACTCCTGGTGCCAGCGCACGTACTCCTCGAGGCGCGCCTCGAAGGTCTTGCGGTCGAGTCGCTGCACCATGTGCTTGCCGAACTTCACGTAGGCGCCAGCGCTCTTGTCGTCACCGAAGCGGTTCTGAAAGCGGATCTGGTAGCTCTCCCAAGCGCGCGCGACATCGATACTCATGGACTGCTCCAGCGTACCCCATTTGGCGGCGCCATGGGGTGGGCCCGCTCACCAGAGGACGTCGGAACGGCCCTCGTGCACGAGGGTCCCGGCGAGGAAGACCGAGCTCGGCCGGAGGCCGCCCAGCGCGTAACCGAGCGCGCGCGGATCGGTCGCCGGGAAGATGGCGAAGTCGGCCGGTTCGCCGACCGCCAGCCGGCCGCCCTTCGTTCCGGCCGCCATCGCGGCGTGTGCGGTGACGCCGAGCAACGCCTCTTCGAGCGTCATCCGCGCGTCGCGCACGGCGAGGCCTGCGCAGAGGGAGAGATCCGGGGTAGGGCTGGTGCCCGGGTTCAGGTCGGTCCCGACGGCCATGGTCACCCCGTGGGCCCGGAGCCGCTCGGCGCTCGGCGGTGTCTGGCGGAGTGTTCGCCACGCGCCGGGCAACAACACCGCCACCACGCCCGCGTCCGCCATCCGGTCGAGGTCGGCGTCGCTCACCTGCTCCAGGTGATCGGCGCTGAGCGCGTCGAGCTCCGCCAGGAGCGCCGCGCCGCCCAGGTCGTCGAACTGGCCGACGTGCGCGCGGACCTTCAGGCCGAGAGCCTTCGCGGTCTCCAGGATCCGCCGCGTCTCCGCCAGCGTGAACGCGCCGCCGTCGCAGTACACGTCGCAGGTGTCCGCGAGGCCGGCTTCGACCACGGCCGGCAGCTGCTCGCTGCAGACCTCGTCCACGTAGGCGCCACGCTCGCTTCCCGGAGGAACCGCGTGGGCGCCGAGGAAGCTGGTGGTCACCCGAACGAGCCCTTCGGTCTCGAGGCGCTTGGCGACCCGAAGCAGACGGAGCTCGTGCTCGGTGCTGAGCCCGTAGCCGCTCTTCACCTCGACGGTGGTGACGCCGCCCGCCCGAAGCGCGCGAGCTCGGCCCGCGGCGAGCTCGAAGAGCGCCTCTTCGCTCGCCTCGCGCGTGCCTCGGACCGTCCGCGCGATGCCGCCGCCTTCCGCGGCGATGGTGCGGTAGTCCTCGCCGGCCATCCGCCGAGCGAATTCGTCCACCCGGGTGCCGCCGAAGACGAGGTGCGTGTGCGGGTCGACCAGCCCCGGCAGCAGGCAGCCGTCGAAGCTCCGCTCCGCGGTCGCCTCCACCGCGTCCGGACCCACGTACGCGATCACCCCGTCGCGGACGCCAATCGTTCCCTCGTGGACGGAGACGTCTCCGTCCACGCAGGTGCAGAAGCGGCCGCGGAGCGCGAGGTCCATCGACACGCTCAGTCGCCCAGGCCGTGCGGGACGTGCACGCCCTTGGCCTTCGCCGTCTCGACGGCCTTCTCGTAGCCGGCGTCGACGTGGCGGATGACGCCCATGCCCGGGTCGCTGGTGAGCACGCGCTCGAGCCGTCGGTCGGCGTCCGCGGTGCCGTCGGCGACCACGACCATGCCGGCGTGCAGCGAGTAGCCCATGCCGACGCCGCCGCCGTGGTGGACGCTCACCCAGGTCGCGCCGGCGGCCGTGTTCACCAGCGCGTTCAAGATGGCCCAGTCGGCGATCGCGTCCGAGCCGTCCTTCATGCCCTCGGTCTCGCGGTTCGGGCTCGCCACCGACCCACAGTCGAGGTGGTCACGGCCGATCACGATCGGCGCCTTCACCTTTCCTTCGCGGACCAGCTCGTTGAACTTCAGCCCGACCCGATGCCGGTCGCCGTAGCCGAGCCAGCAGATGCGGCAGGGCAGCCCCTGGAACTCGACGCGCTCGGCCGCCATGTCGAGCCAGCGGTGCAGGTGCGGGTCGTCCGGAACCATCTCCTTCACGGCCGCGTCGGTGATCGCGATGTCCTCCGGGTCACCGCTGAGCGCCGCCCAGCGGAAGGGCCCCTTGCCTTCGCAGAAGAGCGGCCGGACGTACTGCGGGACGAAGCCCGGGATCTCGAAGGCGCGGTCGGCCCCCGCCTGCTGGGCTTCGGCGCGGATGTTGTTGCCGTAGTCGCAGGCGAACGCGCCTCTCTCGACCATGGCGAGCATGGCCTGGATCTCGAGCGCCATGCTCAGTCGCGCGCGCTCGACGTAGGCTTCGGGGTCCTCTTCGCGGAGCGCGGCGGCTTCGCTCAGCGACAGGCCGCGCGGGATGTAGCCGTTGAGCGGGTCGTGCGCGGACGTCTGCTCGGTCACGAAGTCGGGGATCGTGCCCCGCTCCACGAGCGCCGGGTACACCTCGGCGGCGTTCGCGACCAGCGCCACGCTCAGCGCTTCCTTCTTCGCGCAGGCCTCCTCGATCCAGCGGAGCGCCTCGTCGAGGTCGTGAGTCATGCGGTCGCAGTAGCGGGTCTCGACGCGCCGCTTCGCGCGGGCCTCGTCGACCTCCACGCCGAGGAAGCTCGCGCCCGCCATCGTCGCGGCCAGGGGCTGCGCGCCGCCCATGCCGCCGAGGCCGGCGGAGAGGATCCACCGACCGCCCCAGTCACCGTCGAAGTGCTGGACGCCCGCGGCGACGAAGGTCTCGTAGGTCCCCTGCAGGATCCCCTGGGTGCCGATGTAGATCCACGAGCCGGCCGTCATCTGGCCGAACATGATCAGGCCCTTCTTCTCGAGCTCGCGGAAGTGCTCCCAGGTCGCCCACTTGGGCACGAGCAAGCTGTTGGCCAGGAGCACCCGCGGCGCGTCGGCGTGCGTCTTGAACCGGCCCACCGCCTTGCCGCTCTGGACCAGCAGCGTCTCGTCGTCGCCGAGCGCCTCGAGCTCCTTCACGATCACCTCGAAGGCCTCCCACGAACGGGCGGCCTTGCCGGTGCCGCCGTAGACCACCAGGTCCTGCGGTCGTTCGGCGACCTCCGGGTCCAGGTTGTTCATCAGCATCCGGAGGGCGGCCTCCTGGGGCCAGCCCTTGCAGGTCAGTTCGGTGCCACGGGGAGCGCGGACTTCGCGGGGTTTCGCCATGGCCCGGGGCTACCGCGAGCGCCGCGGGGGAGGCAACCCGTCCGCTCACACCTGAATCTCCGTCGGGCCAGGCCGTCGTTGACGGGTGACACCCGGGCGCGGGACGCTCGGCCGACCCGAGGACTCATGGTGAACCGACTCATTCCCGCCCTGCTCGTCTTCTTCGTCGCCGCCAGCGCGTCGGCCCAGCGCCCCGTGATGGAGCGGGTGCGGCCCTCGGCCGGGCCTCCCGGGAGCCAGATCGAGCTGATCGGCCGGCACTTCGGCTACCAGAGCCAAGTCTTCCTCGGCGACCAGGAGCTCCGGGTCCTCGAGCGTCACCCCCACCGCTGGACCCTCGAGGTCCCCGCCGGCGCGCGCTCGGGACCGATCCTCCTCCGGACCCGCCAGGGCACCTACTCGGGGCCGCGCTTTCGGGTGACCGCGGCCGCCCCGGCGCCTACGATCAGCGGGCTCGAGCCCGGCTCCGGCCCGCCC
Source organism: uncultured Sandaracinus sp. (assembly GCA_964462035.1). GTDB lineage: Bacteria > Myxococcota_A > Polyangia > Polyangiales > Houyiibacteriaceae > UBA1660. The sequence goes on along the minus strand of CAYXAP010000052.1, from coordinate 49,810 downwards.
GGCAGCGAGGTGACGATCGTCGGCGCGAACTTCTCCTCTCGGCTCGGCGACAACCAGGTCACGCTCGCGGGCGAGCGGGTCGTCGTTCGTTCGGCCACCCCCAGTGAGATCCGCGTGCTGGTCCCGACCGACGCCAGCTCCGGCATCTTCGAGGTCCGCGTCGACGGCGCCATGGCCGCAGCGCAGAGCCCACGCTTCGAGGTCTCGGTCGGTCTCGCCGTCACCGCCATCGAGCCGCCGCGTGCGCCCGCCGGCTCCGACGTGCTCCTCCGCGGGAGCGGCTTCTCGTCCCGGCGCAACGACAACCGGGTCACCCTCGCGGGCCGTCGGGTACGTGTCCTACGCTCCAGCCCGACCGAGCTCCTGGTCCGGCTGCCGCGCCGCGGTGCCGCCTCCGGCCGCTTCGAGGTCTCGGTCCGCGGCGCCGGCAGCACCACCTCTCCGCAGTTCGAGGTCGCCGAGCCCGTCGTCGTCCAGTCGTTCGCACCCACCTCCGGGCCGCCCGGCACCGACGTGATGATCCAGGGCAGCGGCTTCGGTCGCGACGTCCGCCAGGTCCAGGTGACGATGGGCCCGCAGCGGCTCCGCGTTCGTTCGGTCACCCCGACCCAGATCCGGGTGATGGTGCCCAGCGGCGCGCCCTCGGCTCCGTTCACGGTGTCGATCGGCGGGCTCGCGGCGAACAGCCACGGGACCTTCCACCTCCTCCGCAACCTCGAGGTCGGCGCCTTCCGCCCGCAGCGCGGCGCCCCTGGAACGGAGGTGACGATCTCGGGTCAGGGCTTCGCGCCGAACCCGAACGACAACGTGGTGACGCTCGGCAACGTCCGGCAGGAGGTCCTGGCGGCGAGCCCACAGGAGCTCCGCGTGCGCGTGGCGCAGGGATCGCCGAGCGGCCCCTTCGAGGTCGCGGCCCACGGCGACCGGGACCGCTCGCGTCGGCCCTTCCTGCTCGAGTCGCCGCCCAGCATCCGCAGCTTCTCGCCGCCCCAGGGCCCGCCCGGGACCGAGGTCACCATCGAGGGCTCGGGCTTTGGCGACTCGGCGAACCTGGTCCGCGCGACCATGGGCCGATCGCGCCTGCGCGTGCTCTCGGTCCAGGACGACCGGCTGGTCGTTCAGATCCCGCGCCGCGCGCGCACCGGTCGGATCGCCATCGAGGTCGGAACTCGCGGCGGTACGGAGACCCGCACCGAGTTCCGCATCGGCGCCCGCCAGCGGGTCGGCGGGCTCTCGCCCGACTCCGGCATCGTCGGCAGCGAGTTGGTCATCCGCGGGGAGAACTTCCCGCGCGCCGACATCCGGGTGGCCTTCACCGGCCCGCGCCGGGCCGTGCGTGCGACGCGCGTCAGCCCCGTCGAGCTCCGAGTGATCGTCCCCAACGGCGCCCAGACCGGCCCGGTGGAGCTCCTCCTGCCGGGGCAGCAGATCGCGCTCGGCACCTTCACCGTCGGCGAGACCCCGACCGGCGTGGACATCACCGCCATCGAGCCGGAGTGCACCTACATCGGCTGTCCCGCCATCCTGCGCGGTCACGGCTTCGACGCGAACCCGCGTCGCAACCGCGTCGTCTTCCGCAACGCCGCCGTGCAGGTTCGCCGCGCGACCGCGACCACCCTGGAGATCGTCCTCCCCAACCAGCCAGGCAACGGCCGGTTCGAGGTGAGGGTCGGCCGAGAGCGCGGCACCAGCCCGAACTTCTACGTCCAGCGCCCCCCGCGCTAGAGCGAATCGGCGAGCTCGCGGAGCGCGTCTCCGAAGATCGCCTCGAGGTGCTCTTCGCAGGCGCGCGTGTCGTCGGGGTTCATCTCGCGGCTCTTGGCGACCACACGGATGGTGTGGCGCGTGCCGTCGAGCGTGAACGAGACGATGACGCGCACGTTCGAGCGGAGCGGCTCGAAGCGGAGCTCCACGTCCGTCGGGGCCGCCCAATCGGAGGGCCACGCGTAGTCGGTGAACGTGTACTCGGCGCAGGCGTCGAGCATCGAGAGGCACTCCTCGGCCTCGGGGGACACGCGCGGGGCTCGCTTCGGAGCGGCCTTCTTCTTCGCCTTCTTCCTCGGGAGCACGGCCGTCAGCGCCGACTGGGTCTCGAGCGACTCCGCGCGCCGGAGCTTCTCGAAGTAGTGGCGCGCTTCGTCGCGCTTGTCGCCATCGAGGAGCGCGCGGAGCCGGGCCGCGACCTCCGCTCGGTCGTCGACAGCTGCTCGGCGGAACTCTCGCAGTAGCGCGGCCACCTCCCCACGAACGTCGCTCATGATGGCGCTAGGCTACTCGATGTCGACGCACCGAAACGCCTTGGTCGCAGCCCGTAGGGACCGTCGTGGTCTCCGGTGGGGTGGCGCCGGTGTCGATCCTTCGCGGTCCGCTCGCGTCGGCTCGTGTACGGCCGCCGTCGTCGACCCGGGTTCAACCCCCGACGGGGTAGTGGTAAGACTGGGACTCGCTCACCGCGAGGAGATCACCATGCGCCGTTCGTCTTTCGTCCTCATCGTGTCCTTCATCACCGCATGCGGCGGTGGCTCGTCGTCCGAGGGCGGTGGCGGCGGGGACACCGCGTCGTCTTCGACCGCCGCCGGGAGCGGCGGGGGCGCGACCACCGGTGACGAGCAGTCGACCGAGGAAGGGTCGGCCGACAACGAGTTCCAGCTGAACCACGGGTCCACGGACGCCGGCGAGGCGCACGGGGAGCGGCCTTCGGAGATCGAGGCGACCGAGACCGAGGCGGCCATGCGCCTCTTCGTGGTCAACGGCGACGACGTCCCGATCCCGGGCGTGGTCATCAAGATGACGGCGCCCAACGGCGATACGTACTTCACCGAGCCGACCGACAGCCACGGCTACGCCGAGGTGCTCGTGCCCATCTCGACCCGCTACGAGATGGAATATCTGAGCCTCGGTCGTCGGAACACCACGGCCACCGTGGAGGTGCCCGACGGACCGCGCCGAGACGTTCGGCTCACCCTGCGCTACCGCCGCTGGCGCCCGCCGGCGCCGCCCGCGGACGAGCCGGGCTTCCGGCTCGACGGCGTGAACTTCGAGGTCAACTCCGCGACGATCGATCGGGGCTCGTACCCGCGCCTCGACCGCGTGGTCGAGTACATGGAGCACAAGCCCGCCGCCCGCATTCGCATCTCCGGGCACACCGACAACGTGGGCAACCCGCGCCAGAACCAGCGCCTCTCCGAGCGGCGCGCCCAGGCGGTGCGCGAGTATCTGGTCTCGAAGGGCATCGACGGCGACCGCATCGAAGCCGTCGGCTACGGCGACACCCAGCCGGTCGCCCCGAACGACTCCGACGAGGGCCGCTCGCGGAACCGCCGCATCGAAGCCATCGAGCTCTGAGTCCGCTCGGGCGACGGCTCGCGGAGCCCTACACCCGGGCGAGCCAGGGCGCGGGATCGAAGCCCACCGGCGGCGCGAGGAGCGCGTCGCGGAAGCCGGCCGGGGCCGCGCTCACGGCGCACTCGAGGTGGAGCGCCTCCTTCGCCCACGGGGCGACGAGCCGCCACTCGGGCTTCTTCACGATGCCGCTGCACACCCGGCATCGCACGAGCTTGCCTCGGTCGATGTCGAAGAGGTCGGCGAACCGATCGAGCATCGTCGGCTCCGCGGTGAGAAGCGCGGTGACTCGATCGGACGCGAAGCGATGCGCGCAGCCGAGGTGCAGCCGCGCGACCTCGGCGCCTTGCCAGCGGGCTTCCTCCTCGCCGTAGATGGAGACGGTCAGCGCGTCACCCTCGACCGCCTCCCCGCACGCGTCGCACCGGCCACCCCTCGCGACGAACACGTGGTCGCGTGGAGGCGGCGGGTCATAGGGAGGGACCTCGCCGAAGATGGCCGCCACGGCATCGAGCAGCGGCCGGCGGTCGACTTCCCGCCAGCTCCCCTTGGCGACCAGCCCCTCGCGGCCGTTGGCGAGCGAGGCCGCACCCGCGCGCAGGACACCCGCGACGATCTCCTCGCCATCGGGCGCGACGCGCAGCTCGAAGCCGTCCCCACCCTGGATGTACTCGTTCGGGGGCAGGGCCCCCGCCCAGCCCTCGGCGCGCGGGGGGCGCATGTCGGCGAAGGGATCGGGGTCCCGCCCTTCGGCGCGCATCTGCCGCTCGACCGCGTCGTAGGCGTCGTCGTCGCCGGCTCCCTCCGGTCGGCCTTCGATGTCGAAGAGCGGACGGAGTCCGGCGGCCACCGCGCGCTCGACCCACTCGCGGGTCGAGAGCCGCATCCCTCGAAGATCCGGGAGCTCCGCGCGGGCAGCCAGCTCGGCTTCGACGCGAGCGACCATCGTTCGATGCCAGCCATGCTCCGAGTCACCCGTGACCATCGGCGCCACTCTACACCGGTCTGAGCCGTGCGACCGCCGACCTCCAGGGCCGTCACCGTGAGCTGACGCGCGCCACGCCTGGATTTCGCGGGCATTCGCTGGGGGAACACGCTATAGGGCCGAATCGCGACCCCACGCGACGAACCCCCACCTGCAGGAGCACGCTGCCGTGATCGAAGACCGTCTTCCCGAGGCACTCACATTCGACGACGTCCTCCTTCTGCCCGGGTACTCGGACTTCCTGCCCAAGGACGCCGACCTCCGGACCAAGGTGACGCGCGGGCTCGAGCTGAACATCCCGCTGCTCTCGGCGGCGATGGACACCGTCACCGAGTGGCGGACGGCCGTGACCATGGCCCGCCAGGGCGGGCTCGGGATCATCCACAAGAACTTCACCCCGGCCGACCAGGCTCGCGAGGTGATGGCGGTCAAGCGCGCGGAGAGCGGCATGATCGTCAACCCGATCACCATCACCGCCGACATGCGGCTCGAGCAGGCGCTCGAGCTGATGCGTGAGCACGACATCTCGGGCCTGCCGGTCGTCGAGGGCCAGACACCGGTCGGCATCCTCACCAGCCGTGACGTCCGCTTCGAGAAGAACCTGCAGCAGGCCGTTCGCGAGCTCATGACCAAGGAGCTCGTGACCGTCTCGCCCGGCGTCTCCCAGGAGAAGGCCCGCGAGACGCTGCACGCGAACCGCATCGAGAAGCTCCTCGTGGTCGAGGACGGCAAGCTCGTCGGCCTGATCACCATCAAGGACCTGCTCCAGGCCGAGCGCCATCCGCTGGCGGTGAAGGACGACATGGGTCGGCTCCGCGTCGCCGCGGCCGTCGGCGTCGGCCCGGACCGCAACGAGCGCGTGGACGCGCTGGTGAAGGCGGGCGTGGACCTGCTGGTCATCGACACCGCCCACGGTCACAGCAAGGGCGTCATCGACGCCGTGAAGGCGACGAAGAAGGACCACCCCGACGTCCAGCTCGTGGCCGGGAACATCGCCACCGCCGACGCCGCGCAGGCGCTCGTCGACGCGGGCGTCGATGGCATCAAGGTCGGCATCGGGCCGGGCTCGATCTGCACCACCCGCGTGGTGAGCGGCATCGGCGTCCCGCAGATCACCGCCATCACCGAGTGCGCGAAGGTCGCCCGGAAGCACGGCGTACCGGTCATCGCCGACGGCGGCGTGAAGTTCAGCGGTGACGTCGTGAAGGCCATCGCGTGCGGCGCGGACACCGTGATGATGGGCAGCCTGCTCGCCGGTACCGACGAGGCGCCCGGTAAGCTCGTGCTCTACCAGGGCCGGACCTACAAGAGCTACCGCGGCATGGGCTCGCTCGGCGCCATGCGGAAGGGCTCCAAGGACCGCTACGGCCAGGGCGACGTCGTCGACGCGCGCAAGCTCGTGCCCGAAGGCATCGAGGGTCGCGTGCCCTACCGCGGCCCGCTCGGCGAGGTGATCTTCCAGCTCCTCGGCGGCCTGCGCGCCGGCATGGGCTACACCGGCTGCAAGACGATCGCCGCGCTACAGACCGACGCGAAGTTCGTGAAGCAGAGCGCTCAGGGCCTCCGCGAGAGTCACGTCCACGACGTGATGGTCACCGAGGAAGCCCCGAACTACCGGGTCTGAGCGCTCGTCAGGGCGTGCCCGTCGCGAGCGGGCACTCGATCGTCTGGGAGAAGATCCCGGTCGTCGTGAAGTAGTAGCTCGCGTAGCGCAACGGGCCGGTGATGAAGCCGAGGACGTCCCCGTCCACTCGTGAGGAGACGATGGTGAACGGCCCTTCGTCCGGCGCCTCGTTGACGAGGCCCGGCATCGAGAAGCGATTCGCCACGCCGTCGTTGGTGCGGATGATGCCGAAGCGGGTGTCGCCAGAGTCGCGGGCGTAGGCCGGCGTGTTCTCCGTGAGCTGGACGAAGTCCGTCCCGGAGATCCGCGTCCCGTTGTCGGCGAGAGCGATCGCGTAGGCGCCGCCCGACTCGAAGGTGGTGAGCACCTGTCGCAGCGTTCGTGGATCCCGGACCAGGTCGACGACCGTCTCCGTGGTGGTGTCGGTGTCGATGTTGCGCGCGGTGCCCAGGGTACCGCTCAGGCTCGCCGTTCGCGTGGTGATGTTGCCGCCGTTGAGGGAGTAGGCGACGAGGAAGCCGCCCTGATTGCCCTCCACCGTCGCTCCCACCAGCGGCGCGCTGGCGACCGTGTTCCGGCCGTCCTCGCGGAAGCTGGTGCTGCTGACGCTGTAGCGGACGAGCACCAGGTCGTCGCGGCCGATGGTCCCGCTCGGCTCGCTGAAGAGAAGGCCCATCGTGCCCTCCGTCGGGTGGCGGGCACAGCTGATGCGGCCGTAGTTGCCCATCGATCGCGAGACCAGCGGGGTCTCGCGGATGAAGCTCCCGTCCGAGGCGTAGCGCCGCACGCGGATCTCCGAGGAGCCGACGAAGCCACCGTTGATCGCGTAGAAGACGTCGAAGGTGAACCCGTCCCAGCAGACGTCGAACTCACCGTTGATGTCGAGCGCGCCGTCGGGCGGCGCCGCGACGCTCACCCGCTGGCTCGGGTTCGTCTGCGCGAAGAAGCGGATGTTGGTCCCGTCGTAGAACCCGACGCCGATGTTGCCGCCACCGCGGGTCGCCCGGAGCCGGTCCACGCCGCTGAAGGTCACGATCTCGACCGCCGGGTTCGTCTGGAGCAGCCCCTCGTCGACCTGCCCGTCCGAGTCGTCGTCGGCGCGGTTGCAGATCTCGCTGGTGACCAGCCCCTCGTCGACGGCGCCGTCGCAGTCGTCGTCCGCCATGTTCAGGACTTCGACCCCGTCGGGGTTGATCGCGTCGTCGGTGTCGTCGCAGTCCTGGTTGTTGGTGACTCGGCTGCTCGCGCCAGGACACTCGAGGATCGAGCTCGCCAGCTCGTCACCGTACATGTCGCCGTCGGCGTCCGGGTAGGTCGCCTCCTGCGGCTCGCAGTCGAGGTCGGCGTCGCACTGGGCGAAGCCGTCGTCGCAGGAGCCGATGGTGCAGGCGTAGCCGTCGGCCGTGCTCGAGCACGCCGGTGTGCCGTTGGCGGTCGAGCAGCTGTTCCCGCAGCTGCCGCAGTCGTCCACGGTGGTGATGGGTGTCTCGCAACCGGCGGCGCCGGTGCAGTCGGCGAAGCCGGGGTCGCAGCCCGTCTGCATGCAGGCGCCGCTCACGCAGGCCACCGTGGCGTTCGGGAACGCCGCGTTGCAGTCGTTGCCGCAGGTGCCGCAGTTGGCGGCGGTGTTGAGCGCCGTCTCGCAGCCCGCGGCGGCGGTGCAGTCACCGTAGCCCGGGTCGCAGCCGAAGCCGCAGGAGCCGCTCGAGCAGGTCGGTGACGAGTTCGGCTCGTCCGTGCAGATGGTCCCGCAGCCGCCGCAGTTGGTCGGATCGGTGTCCAGGTCGGTGCAACCGGTCGGGCACGAGTCCGGGGTGGAGCCACCGCAGCTCGAGACGCACGCGCCTCCGCTGCAGACGTCCGTGCCGCCACACGTGTCACCGCAGCTGCCGCAGTTCATGTTCGTTCCGAGCTGGGTCTCGCAGCCGTTCCCCGCGGCCATCTCGATGTCGCCGTCGCAGTCCTGGAAACCCATGTTGCAGGCGTACTCGCAGCCGCCGGCGCCGCAGCTACGCGTGCCGTTGGTGACCTCGTGGCAGCTCTCGCCGCAGTCGCTGCACGTCTCGACGGTGCCGAGCTGCGCCTCGCAGCTCATCCCGTCCATGTCGCAGTCCTCGAAGCCCCCGACGCAGCCGCCGAGCACGCAGGAGCCACCCGAGCACGTGGGGATGCCGTTGGTGAAGCTGCACGCGTTCTCGCAAGCGCCGCAGTTGAACGGGTCGAAGGCCGTCATGGTCTCGCAGCCGTCCTCCGGCATCTCGTTGCAGTCCGCGAAGCCGGTGTCGCAGGCGCCGAGGGTGCACTCGAAGGCCACGCAGGCCGGCTCGCCACCGGTCGGCTCCGGGCACGCCGCGCCGCAGCTGCCGCAGTTGTTCGGGTCGGTCTCCAGATCCGCGCACGTGGTGCCGCAGATGAGCTCGCCCTCGGGGCACTCCTCGACGCACTGCGGGGTCTCGCCCGCGGTCGAACAGACCTGGCCGTCGCCACACGCCGTGCCGCACCCGCCGCAGTTCATGGCCGTGTCGAGCGCGGTCTCGCAGCTGAGGCCGTCGTCGTCGCAGTCGCCGTAGCCATCGTCACAGACGATGTCGCACGCCTCGTCGACGCAGACCGGCTCCGCCCGCGAGCTGGCCACGCAGACGTTGCCGCAGCCACCGCAGTTCAGCAGGTCGGTGAAGTCGAAGCCCTCGTCGACCATCTCGTCGCAGTCGTCGTCGAACCCGTTGCACTCCTCCACGCGCTCCTCGTCGCACGGGCCGAAGTCCGGGAGCATCTGGGCGTCGACGGAGCCGTCTTCCACGGGCCCCATGTCGGTGCCGGGCTCGAACTGGTCGAAGTCGGTGAGGGCGCTGCAGCCGGCGAGCGCCACGAGCGTGAGGATTCGAATCGCTCGCATCAGAAGGTCCCCCGGACCGAGAACGAAGCGCCGTTGCGGTCGGCGGCGACGGCGACGCTCGGGTCGTCCTCGTCGGCGTCGCCCCCGAGGATGAGCGCCAAGACCACGCCGGTCGCCAGGGTCACGCCACCGGCGATCAGCAGGATGTCGGTCGTCAGAGCGAGCGTCTTGCCTCCGTCGGCGTCGGCGAGGGCGGCGTCGTCACAGAGGAAACGATCGCCGTCCATCACGCAGCGGTCCTCCAGGTCCGACTGGCGGCCGAGCGCCATCACGCCGGTGATCACGCCACCGAGCGCGAGCGCGCCGCCGGCCCCGGCGATGATCCACCCGGGCATCCAGGTCCCGCCCTCGTCGCCACTGGGCGCCCCGATCGAGTCCGGGTCCGCGTGAGTGTCCGCGTCGGCGTCCCCGTCGGTGCCCGTATCGGCGTCCGAGTCCGGGTCGGCCTCGGGCTCCGGGTCGGTCTGGCCGTCCCCGGCCGCCGGATCGCCGGTCCCACCCGTCCGCTCGTAGAGCCGCCGCATGGACTCCAGCCGAGCCTCCAGCTGAGCCCGCTCGGCCGCATCGGGGACCCGCTCCAGGTAGATCTCGAGGGCGCGAATGGCGTTCCCCAGATCGCCGGCGTCTCGGTAGGCGAGGAAGATGTTGTAGTAGAGCTGCGGACGGTTCGACATCTCCGCGGCCTTCTCGAACTCCTGCGCCGCCTCGACGAAGCGTCCGCTGTCGTAGTAGGCGCGGCCCAGCCGGAAGTGCATGCGGGCGTCGTCTTCCTGCCCTTCTGGCGCCCCCTCCGCGTCCTGTGCGGCCGCCGGGGCAGGCCCCAAGGCGCCGAAGGCAGCGATGATCGCCGCCAGAGTCCAAGCCAATCTCCTCAAACCAGTACCTCCCAAGGCGGCCAGTATAGCTGAACGAACCGGGGCCGCCGCCACCCGTTGGGTCAGCGGCGTCGACCGCGGGAGCGCCCCGTGATAAGTGGCGCCCATGTCGAGCCTCCCCGTCCTCGTCCTCGACTTCGGCTCCCAGTACACGCAGCTCATCGCGCGTCGTATCCGGGAGCAGAACGTCTACTGTGAGCTCCATCCCTGCACCCTCGATCTCGCGGCGATCGAGGCGATGGAGCCCCGCGCAATCGTACTCAGCGGTGGACCGGCGAGCGTGTTCGCCGAGGGCGCTCCGAGCTGCGATCCGGGCCTCTTCGACCTCGGGGTCCCGATCTTGGGCATCTGCTACGGCATGCAGCTCACGTCCCACCTCATGGGGGGCAAGGTCGAGGCGTCCACGGAGCGGGAGTACGGCCCGGCCAAGATGATGGTCGACGCCCCCACGGGCATCCTGTCCAACTTCGACGCCGGTCAGGAGACCGACGTCTGGATGAGCCACGGCGATCGGGTCGTCGCGCTCCCGGAGGGCTTCGAGGTCGTCGGCCACACCGCCAACAGCCCCTACGCCGCCGTCGCCCACCTCGAGAAGCGGATCTTCGGTCTGCAATTCCACCCCGAGGTCGCCCACACGCCGCGCGGCGCAGAGATCCTCCGGGCGTTCATGTTCGACGTCGCCGGCCTCGAGCCCGACTGGACCCCGGCCAGCTTCGTCGAGCGCTCCGTCGAGGAGATCAAGCGGCAGGTCGGCGACGCCCGCGTCGTCTGCGGCCTCAGCGGCGGCGTCGACAGCTCGGTCGCTGCGATGTTGGTGTCCAAGGCCATCGGCGACCGGCTCACCTGCGTCTTCGTGGACAACGGCCTGCTCCGGAAGGACGAGGCCAAGCGGGTCATGGAGATGTTCGAGGGGCGGCTGCACCTGGACATCGTCCACGTCGACGCCTCCAAAGAGTTCCTCGACGCCCTCGCCGGTGTGGACGACCCCGAAAAGAAGCGGAAGATCATCGGCAAGGTCTTCATCGACGTCTTCGACCGCGAGGCGAACAAGCTCGAGGGGGTGAAGTTCCTGGTGCAGGGCACCCTCTACCCGGACGTGATCGAGAGCGTCTCGCACGCGGGTCCGAGCGCGACCATCAAGAGCCACCACAACGTCGGTGGGCTCCCCGAGCGCATGAACCTCGAGCTCGTCGAGCCGCTCCGCCTGCTCTTCAAGGACGAGGTCCGCGAGGTCGGGGCGGCGATGTCGATGCCCAAGGACGTGCTCAACCGACAGCCCTTCCCGGGGCCGGGCCTCGCCGTCCGCTGCCCCGGCGCCATCGAGGAATCGAAGCTGGCCGTGTTGCGCGAGGCGGACGCCATCCTCGACGAGGAGATCCGCGCTGCCGGGTTCTACGAGAAGCTCTGGCAGAGCTTCTGCGTCCTCGTGCCGGTGAAGACGGTCGGCGTGATGGGCGACGGCCGAACCTACGAGTGGGTCATCGCCGTTCGGGCGGTCGAGTCGCAGGACGCGATGACGGCCGACTGGGCCCGCTTGCCCTACGAGCTGCTCGCCAAGGTCTCCTCCCGTATCATCAACGAGGTACGAGGATGCAACCGCGTGGTCTACGACATCAGCAGCAAGCCCCCGGCCACCATCGAGTGGGAATGAGCCGGCTGGCGACGGCCGCCTTCGGGTTGGCGCTCTCGGTGCCGGGGGTGCCCAGCTCCGCTCAGCCGATGGGCGACGAGGAGCTCCGGGTGGAGAACGAGGCGATCGTGGTCGCACGCTTCGCGGCGCCGGACGAGCGGGTCGGCCCGCTGGCCGCCCGGCGGCTCTCTTCCCGAGCCCGCGCCGAGAGCCGCGGCCGAGCGGCCATTCACGACTTCGTGGACGAGGCGATGGACCAGGTGATGGCGCAGCCCGACGTCGCCAGCCGAGTCCACGAGCGGGTGGCCGGCGACGACGTCGCCGTGCGGGTCCGACCGTTGGTCGACGCCAGCGCCGTCGTCGAGCTCTCGCTCCCGCTCAGTGCGCTGCGGGCGGTCGCTCCGCTCGACGGGGTGCCCTGGTGAGTCTCCGAACGATCGGGCTCGCGTTCGTCCTCCTGGCAGCGGCTTGCGGCGGCGAGCCCCGACCCACGCCCGCCGGGCTCGAGGTCGTCGCCGACCCGGAAGACGCCCGAGTCTACGTGGACGGTCGCTTCGTCGCGTCGGCGCGGGTGCTGGCCCACCGGGCGCACCGCTTGCCAGCCGGCGTTCACCAGATCACCATTACGGCTCCGGGCTACTTTCCGCACGATATCGAGACCGAGCTGCCACCCGGCGTCTCCAAGATCGAGATCTCGCTGCGACCCGTTCCCCCGTAGCGGGACCCCCAATTCGCGAATCGCGTTTGACCAGAGGAGCGTCGCGGGTGGATGATCCCCGCGCACCGTGCACGACCAGCACTCCTTCATTCCGCTCCTGACCGTCGTCTCCGCGGCCATGGTCACCGGAATCCTCCTCCCCAGGATCACGATCCTGCGGGTTCCGCTCGTGGTCGGAGAGATCCTCATCGGCATCGCGGTGGGCAAGAGCGGCTTCGGGCTGATCCCCGAAGAGCCCGACCCGTGGCTCGAGCTGATGAGCCTCTTCGGGTTCACGTTCCTGATGTTCCTATCGGGGCTCGAGATCGACTTCCGCTCGCTCGCGGTGGGCGGAGAAGCGAAGAACGGCAAGGGCGCCGGCGACGCGCCCTCGCTGCGCCGCTTGCTGGTGATCTGTGGCGGCATGTTCATGGCCACGCTGGTCACGTCGACCGCGCTGAGCTTCGTGCTGGTCTGGCTCGACTACCTCGAGACCCCATGGATCATGGCGCTGATCATGAGCACGACCTCGGTCGGCCTGGTCATGCCTCTCCTGAAGGAGCGCGGGGAGGGCAGCTCCCAGTTCGGACAGATCGTGATCCTCTCGGCGGTGATCGCCGACTTCGTCACGATGCTCCTCATCACGGTCGTGGTGACCTTCTACGAGACGTCCGGCCTGACGCTGAACCTCCTCGTGGTCTTCACCCTCTTCATCCTGCTCGGCGGGGTCGTCTGGGCCGGCAAGAAGCTGCTCAACCGGGAGACCTCGCTGGTGAAACGGTTGGCCTTCGCCGCGCCGAAGACCGCCGAGCTCCAGGTCCGCACGGCGATGACGTTGATGCTCCTCTTCGTCGTCTTCTCCCAGTTCATCGGCTCCGAGATCATCCTGGGCGCCTTCCTCGCCGGCACCGCCGTCAGCTCGCTGAGCCCCAAGTCGGTGCACGGCCTGCTCGGGATGAAGCTCGACGCGATCGGCTTCGGCTTCTTCATCCCGATCTTCTTCATCATGGTCGGGGCCAAGTTCGACATCCAGTCGTTGCTCCAGGACCCGGGGTCGCTCGTGCTCGTCCCGGTGCTCGTGGCCTTCGCCTTCGTGGTGAAGGTCGTCCCGAGCCTCATGCTGAAGCAGTTCTTCGGCCGGAAGAACGCCATCGCCGCCGGCTTCCTACTGAGCTCGCGGCTCTCGCTCATCATCGCCGCCTCGGCCATCGGCCTCCGCCTCGGGGTCATCACGCCCGAGATCAACACCGCCATCATCCTCGTCGCGATCGTCACGTGCATCTCGAGCCCGGCCATCTACGGCATGATGCGCAAGAGCCAGAAGGAAGACGGGAAGCTCGCGACCGTCGAGCTCGACCCGCTGGTGGGCGAGAAGTTCGGCGGTCACGGCAAGCGCGGGCTCGACCTGCAGCTGGTCGAGGCGCAGGCCTCCGACTTCTCCTTCCTCGCCAATCGGACCCTCCGCGAGGCTCAGTTGCGACAGCGCACCGGTCTGACCCTCATCGGCGTCTACCGCGAGGACGGGAGCTTCATCGACAACCCCGGCGGCGACTTCGAGGTCCAGCCCAAGGACAGCCTGGTCCTGATCGGCAACGAGCTCCAGATCGCCAAGCTCGAGACCATGGGCGAGCGCCGCTCCACCATGCCCCCGCCCCCCGAGCTCGAGACGGCCTAGTCCAGGACCGAGGCGCGCTTCGGCCATCGTGCGACCCGTGATCGCCGACCCCCTGTGTCCCCGCTGCACCGAAGTGCTGCACCCGTGGGTGCTGGACGGCGCCCGCATGCTCGCCTGTGGCCGATGCGGCGGCGGCCTGCTGACACCCGCGGCGCTCGCCACGGCGCTCGGCCCGCACGTTCGACCCGAGACCTGGACCGAACGGGGGCTCGCGCACCCCGAAGGCTCATCCGAGCTGCGGTGTCCCGCCCACGGCGCGGCGCGGCCTGGCATGCAGCGCTTCGCGATACGGCACGAGGACGCCTCGGTGGAGGTCGATGTCTGCAGCGAGTGTGCCGCCATCTGGCTCGACGCCGGGGAGGGCGCGCAGCTCCGCGAGATGGTCGACGCCGTGCACGCGGCGGAGCGCGCGAGCCTGCCTCCCGAGCTGACGGGGGCCGACGAGCTGGACGTGTTCGCCGCCGCCGTGAAGAGCGACGACGTCCTCGCAGGCCAGGTCGCGGCCGGCGCCACCCGCCGCCGGGCGTGGCTCACGCTGGCCCTCGTCGCGATCTGCGTCTTGGTGTTCGTGCTGGTCGGCGACGATCCGATGGTGCGCTGGCTGGCGTACCAGCCTGCGGAGCTCTGGCGCGGAGAGCGACCCTACGGGCTCTTCACGCACATGTTCGCGCACCACGGTGTCGGGCACATCGTGGGGAACCTCTTCTTCTTGGCGATCCTGGGGCCCTCGCTCGAACGCCACTTGGGCCCCATCCCCTTCAGCCTGCTCTTCGTCGGCGCGGGACTCGGTGGGTTCCTCGTTCATGCGGCGTTCACGACGTCGACGGGCGTGCCCGTCCTCGGCGCTTCCGGAGCCGTCTCCGGGCTCGTCGCTGCCCTGCTCGTGGAGGCGCCCCGCCGACGAGTCGTGGTCGGCAGTAGCAAGGCCCCCACGGTGTTGCAGAGCGTGCTCATCGCCGCCGGCTGGCTGACCAGCGAGGTGCTCATCCCGGCGCTCGCCGACCCCTCGGTCGCCTGGCTCGGGCACCTGGGTGGCTTCCTGTCCGGGGCCATCATCGTGCTCGGCTTCAAGGCACTCGGGCTGCCCCGCCCTCGGAAGCCGGGACCGGCTCGTCCGCGCGCATGGGGCTCCGCGCGCCGCGGCCTGGATCGCGCGACCGGCTGGATCTCCGAGAAGCCCGCCGTCTCGATCCCGCTGCTCGGAGTCTCGTTCCTCGGTGTCCTCCTCCTCTCGGTCGGGTACTCCGAGCATCGAGAGTGCGACGCGCTCCGAGCGCGGGCGGCACGTGCGTTGCGGTCCTACGCGGACCGTGTGGAGGCGCGCCCTCCACCCGTGGATGAACCCGACCCCTACTTCGCCCCACCTTCCCCCGCAGAAGCGCGGGCTCGGGCGGCCGCCATCGAGGACGGCGACGATCGAAGCCCCACCGGGTTCGGAGGACGCAGCCACGACATGGAGGCGAACGCGTTCCTGGACGACGCGCGCTCCGCCCTCTGGCGACTCGAGTTTCGCTGTCGAGACTAGCTCGCCGCCAGACGCTCAGACGAGCTTCGGGTCGACCAGGCTCTCGGCCGGCAGCGCCTTCCGGAGTGCCTCAGCGGCCGCGTGGACTCGCTCGGGGTCGCGGCCGTCGAAGGTGACCTTCACCCGGTAGGCCGTCTCGCGGAACGCGAGGTAGGAGCCGATCAGCACACCCGGGAAGTCACGGGTCAGCTCGTGCAGCGTCTCGGCGATCGAGCCCTCGTCGAGCTGGGTGTAGACCGCCTCCGAGGTGAAGGCCTCGCCCTCGTCGAGCTCGTCCTTCAGCACCGCGAGCTTCATCTCGAAGATCTGCGGCACCCCGGGGAGCACGTAGACGTTCTCGATCACCAGCGTCGGCCAGGGCAGGGCGGCTTCGCGCACCAGGCGACAGCCTTCGACCACGTTGGCCATCCGGAGGTGCGCGTCGGTGAGCGGCTCGCCCTTCGCCTCGTGGTAGCGGCGGATGAGCTTCTCGACCTCCTGCGATCGCACGACCTCTCGGCCGAACGCGGCTGCGACACCATCCACCGTCACGTCGTCGTGGGTCGGGCCGACGCCGCCGCTGGTGAAGACCAGGTCGTGGGTCTCGCGGAGCTCGTTCAGATCGCGCGCGATGACGTCGATCTCGTCCACGCAGATCACCACGCGCCGCAGCTCGATGCCCAGCTCGAAGAGCACCCGCGCGAGCACCGCGACGTTCTTCTCCTCGACCTTGCCGGTCAGCACCTCGTTGCCGATGACCAGCATGGCGGCCTTCCGCTCCGTGCCCATGGCCACGGCATAGCACGAGCGGGCTTCCGGCTGGCGAGGAGCGAGCACGTGAACCGATCTCGCTTTGAGCTATGGTCCCGCGACATGGTGCGCTCCCCCCACGTGCTGCTCGGGCTCATCCTCCTCGGAGGGTGTGGCGACGACGCGAGCGTCGTCGTGGATACGCCGGCCGAAGAGCCGCGAGCGGAGCGCGCCGAGCCGAGTCCCCCGGTGCGCCTCCCCGACCCGACCCCGGTCACCATCCCCACCGCCGACGGCCTCGAGCTGGCGGCGGACCTGGCCGCCGGCCCGGACGATGGGGCCACGGTGGTGCTCTTCCACCAGCTCGGCGCCGATCGCACCGAGTGGGGACCGATCGCCGACGGGCTGCGGCGCGCGGGTCACACGGTGCTCCGCGTCGACCTGCGGGGCCACGGCACCAGCCCCGGCGGTCCCGAAGGCTGGCAGAGCTTCGGGCCGGAGGAGTGGGCCCAGGTCGCCGCCGATGGCGAGGCCGTGGTGGCCTGGGCTCGGCTGCGCTCCGACCTCCCGCCGCGGTGGGTCTTCGGTGGCTCGTCGATCGGCTCGAGCGTCGCAATTCGCGCGGCGGTGGCCGAGGAGGTCGACGGTGTGTTCGCGCTCTCGCCCGGTCGGGCCTATCACGGGGTGGATGCCATCACACCCCTCGCCGAGTACCCGGCCGAGCGTCCGCTGCTCGCCATCGCCGCTCGAGGTGAGGTCGCCTCGGCCGAGACCGCGCGAGAGATGGCCCGCATCGCGGCCAGCGGCAGCGCCCGCCTCGTCGACGGGAGCGGCCACGGCCTGGCGATGGTGCAGGACCAGCCCGGGGTGCTCAGCGTGATCGAAGACTTCGTGTCGGAGGTAGCTCGATGATCGGAATGGTCGCTCGATGGATCGACCAGGCGCGCCACGCGGTGGCGTTGACCGGAGCAGGGGTCTCGACGGACTCGGGGATCCCCGACTTCCGTAGCGACGCCGGTCTCTGGAAAGACGTCGACCCGATGGACGTCGCCTCCACCGCCGGCTTCGAGGAGGACCCGGCCCGCTTCTACCGTTTCTGGATTCCGAAGCTGGCGGCCATCCGTGACGCCCAGCCGAGCGCCGCGCACCGCTTCCTCGCGCGACTCGAGAGCCGTGGCCGGATGCAGGCCGTGGTCACGCAGAACGTCGACGGGCTCCACCAGAGGGCGGGCTCGCGCCGCGTGCTGGAGATGCACGGCTCCTTTCGACGGATCGGCTGCCAGGAGTGCGGCCATTCGATGGACCTGCAGGCTTCGCTCGACCTGCGCGAGGACGCGAAGCCGCCCATCTGCCCGAGCTGCGGGAGCCTCCGGCTGAAGCCCTCGGTCGTGCTCTTCGGGGACATGCTCGGGCCCGTGCTCGCCGAAGCCGAGCAGGAGATCCGCGACGCGGACTTGCTGCTCTGCCTCGGGTCGTCGCTGGCGGTCTTCCCGGTCGCCGGGTTGGTGCCGCTCGCGCGGCGCTCCGGCGCGAGGGTGGTGATCCTGAACCGCGAGACCACCGGCATGGACGACGAGGCGGACGCGGTGCTGCGGGGCGAGCTCTCGGACCTGGTCCAGGAGCTCGCCGCTCCGCTCGGACTCTGACTACTCGGCCGCTTCCTCGGTCTCGCCTTCCTCGGCCTCGCCTTCCTCGGCCTCGCCTTCTTCGGC
>CAYXAP010000052.1:26035-32020 GCA_964462035.1 uncultured Sandaracinus sp. | reverse complement strand
CTTCCTCGGTCTCGCCTTCCTCGGCCTCGCCTTCCTCGGCCTCGCCTTCTTCGGCCCAGTCGTCGTCGCCGCCCTCGGCGCCCTCTTCGTCACCCCAGTCGTCGTCGTCGCCCCAGTCGTCATCGAGCGGTGCGTCGAAGTCTTCCATTTCCTCGACCTCTTCCTCGAGGTCGGTCGGGCCGGCGATCGCCGTGGCGTTGATCACCATGAACGCGCCACCGGCACCCACCAGGAGCGACGCCACGAGCACGCCCCACTTCTTGGGGGGCTCGAGCTTGCGGAGCGACCAGCCGATGCCTCCCAGGGCCGCGAGCCCGAGCACCGCTCCGATTCCCATGACGACCATCCAGCTCACGTGCGTCTCCTCCTCGGACGCCGTCCGCGACGCCCGTTGTGCCGAAGCATACACCGCTGGGGGGGATCGTTACGCTTCACCGCTGTCGCGATGACCGCGGCGAGCGTCGGACCGGGTTCACTCGCAGGACTCGAAGAGCTGAACCGTCCTCGGTTCGAGCTCGATCTCGGAGACGATCACCTCACCCGTGGTGGGCGTGTCTTCGAGAAACTCGACCTCGGCGTTTCCACTCGGCTCGTCCAGGGTCACGACTCGGAGGGTGCCACTCGAGGGAAGGCAATCGCCGGCCTGCCACACGAGCGATCCGCCAGCTCCACCGATCGTCTCCACGCTGTAGGTCCGCGGCTCCGGCGAGAAGAAGGGTGACCCGAGCTCGAGCGATCCGTCCGCCTCCCGGACTACGAGCAGGCCACCGCCGCCGTAGCTCACCGAATCTCCTTGGGCCTGCATCTCCATGCGCCACTCCTGGAGGTTCACACCACAACGCCGCGGAGGCTCGCAGACGCACGACGTCGAGCCCTCGGCACAGTCGCCCCCGACCCGGAGGTCGACCGCGGCGGACCACGTCAGGTCGCCGACCTCCCAGCTCTCGCGGAACGCCCACCAGCCTTCGTTCCGGGGCTCCACTTCGAGGAAGCCCGCGCCCAGGACCGTTCGAATGGGCGCGTCGTCGAAAGCGAGGAGGCAGTCCCCGCGGTCGATGGACACACCGACCTGACCTGCCCCCAGCTCCTCCATGGTGGTGCACGCGGTCGCGTGCAGCAGCGTGTCGGCCTCCATCAGGATCGCGTCGTTGAACGTGGTGCGGGTCGCTTCGAACTCCGTGATGGTCAACGACTCGTCTCGGAGTCGCTCGGCCAGGGGCTTCATCGGCCCGGTGGCACGAACGGCGAGGGAGAGCGCTTCGACGCCTCGCGCGAAGCTCTCGGGGACCGTCGACACGCCCAGGTCGGGCTGACCGAAGTCGCGGGCCCCGGAGTCGAGTGGCGCGGCATCCGGTCGCGGATCGGTGGTGTCGTCGTCACCGCAGCCGAGGACGAGGAGGAGCAGAGCGAGAGAGAAGCGAATCGCCATCGCGGAACGATAGCGGTCGCCGCCGCCGCGTCCAGCGCCGCTCAGTTCGGCGGAGGCGTCCAGTCGACGTCGCCACCCATCGAGCTCGGAGGCTCCGGCTCGGGCTCGGGCTCCGGCTCGCGCTCGGGCGTGTCGCCCGGGATCTGCACCTGAATCGTCTTCAGCGTCCCGGCCTCGATCCTCACCTGGAAGGTCTGACCCGGCTCTTCGCCGTTGGGGAGCACCTGGATGCTGTGCGTCCCAGGCGGCAGATCGAAACGCACGGGCGTGCGACCCAGATCGTTGCCCTGGTACACGACCCGCGCATAGCCGCCGATGGCGCGCACGCGGAGCGCTCCGGCGCGCGCGACCTCTTCGGCTTCGGACAGCCGCTCCTCACGGGGGGCCCGCCGGCGCCGCTCACGCATGGCGGACGCAGCCATGGCGGAGGTGTCGGGCTCGGCCACGTCCGGAACGACCTCCGGGGTCTCCTCTTCGGTCGCCGGCGGCGCGTCCTCGAGCGACTCGACCGTCACGTCGTTGGGCTCGAAGATCATGTCGATGCCTTCGTAGCCATCGTTCTCGTCCACCACGGCGGGCGGGTCTTCGGGCTCCGGCTCGGGCTCCGCATCCGTCGCCTCGGCCACCGGCATTCCGAGGATCTCCCGCACCTGGTCTTCCGCGAAGAGCCACGCCGCCAGCGCGCCTCCGACCAGCAGCAGCAGCAGCGCGAGCACCAGGTTGCCCTTGCCGCCACGCACGCCGCGCGGCTCGTCGTCGGTGTCGAAGCGCAGCGTCTGCGGCTTCGAGTCCTCGGCCTCGCCCTCGTCCTCCGTGGTGACGTCGGCGGCGAGCGCCTCTTCGACCACGCTCACCGGTTGGATCGTGGACCCATCGAGGGCCTCGACCTTCCGTACCACCGAGCGCCGCTTCTCGTGGCGGTCGGCGAAGAGGTAGTCCATCCACTCGGCGACCTCGGCCGACTCGAAGGGCTGACCGCTGCGCGCGATCCAGTTGCGCAGGTCGCGACCCATCTCACGGGCGCTGGCGTAGCGATCGTCGGCGTTGGCCGCGAGCGCCTTGGCCGCGATGTCAGCGAGGGCGGCGGGCACCCACGGGCGCCCCTCGTCGGCGCGCGGCGTCGCTTCCTCCAGCACGGCCATCGCGGTCTTGATCGCGGTGTCGCGGCGGAAGAGCGGACGGATGCACAACGTCTCCCAGAGGCACACGCCCAGCGCGAAGACGTCGGCGCGGTGGTCGATCTCCTCGGCGCGGAGCTGCTCGGGCGCGGCGTACGAGACCTTGCCCTTCATGATGCCGGTGTTGGTCTGCGTGACTCGTTCGAGGGCCTTCGCGCAGCCGAAGTCCACGATCTTCACCGTGCCCTCGTAGGTCACGAAGATGTTCTGTGGGGACACGTCGCGGTGAACGATGCCGAGCTCGTTGCCGTCGCTGCCCTTCGTGATGTGCGCCGCGTGGATGCCTTCGCAGGCATCCGCGATGATGCGCGCCGCGAGGAAGGGCACCGCCTGCATCAGCTCTTCGCCGCGGTCCCGATCGATGGCGCCGATGGCGTCGAAGAGCGGCTCGCCGAGCAGGTGCTCCATCGCGAGGAAGTAGGTGCCCTCCTCCTGGCCGAAGTCGTGCACCGCGCACACGTTCGGGTGGCTGATCATCGAGGCGATGCGCGCCTCGTCGAGGAACATGTCGACGAAGGCCTGCTTCTTGGCCAGGTGCCCATGGATGGTCTTCACGGCGACCAGCCGGTCGAGGCCCGCGCCGAGCTTCATCTTGCCCAGATAGACGGTCGCCATGCCGCCGGCGCCCAGCTCCTCGGCGAGGGTGAACCGCCCCATCTGCAGCGGCAGCGCGGGGCGGAGCGAGGGCCGTGACTCTGGACCGGGGGCGGTCATCGAGGGCGCATGGTAACGCCATCGCGACCCAATTGCGTACCGCGCGACTCATCACACACCTCGCTGCTCGCCTCTGTTAGCGTGCGCCGCCCGAACGACAGGCAGGAGGAAGCACGATGAAGGTCAAGGCAGCGGTCGCGTACGAGGCGAAAAAGCCTTTGGAAATCGAAGAGGTCGAGCTCGAGGGTCCCAAGGCTGGGGAGGTCCTCGTCGAGCTCAAGGCGACCGGCGTGTGTCACACCGACGCCTACACCCTCGGCGGCGCGGACCCGGAGGGCATCTTCCCCTCGATCCTCGGCCACGAAGGGGCTGGCGTGGTCGTCGACGTGGGCCCCGGTGTGACGAGCGTGAAGAAGGGCGACCACGTCATCCCGCTCTACACCCCGGAGTGCCGCGTCTGTAAGTTCTGCCTCTCGCGAAAGACCAACCTCTGCCAGTCGATCCGCTCGACGCAGGGCAAGGGCCTGATGCCCGACGGCACCAGCCGCTTCTCGAAGGGCGACAAGACCATCCACCACTTCATGGGCACCTCGACCTTCGCGACGCACACCGTGCTCCCGGAGATCGCGGTCGCGAAGGTCCGCGAGGACGCGCCCTTCGACAAGGTCTGCCTGCTCGGCTGCGGCGTGACCACCGGCATCGGCGCGGTGCTCAACACGGCGAAGGTCGAAGCCGGCGCGAACGTCGTCGTGTTCGGCCTCGGTGGCGTCGGCCTCAGCGTGATCCAGGGCGCCCGCATGGTCGGCGCGCGGA
Source organism: uncultured Sandaracinus sp. (assembly GCA_964462035.1). Lineage (GTDB taxonomy): Bacteria > Myxococcota_A > Polyangia > Polyangiales > Houyiibacteriaceae > UBA1660. The sequence continues at coordinate 27,946 of CAYXAP010000052.1, read as the reverse complement.
AGGTCATCGGCGTCGACATCAACGACGACAAGAAGGCCCTCGGCGAGGCCATGGGCATGACCGAGTTCGTGAACCCGACCAAGATCGACGGCGACCTGGTCGAGTACCTGGTCTCGATCACCGACGGCGGCGCCGACTACAGCTTCGAGTGCGTCGGCCGCGCGGACACCATGCGCCAGGCGCTCGAGTGCTGCCACAAGGGCTGGGGCGAGTCCGTCATCATCGGCGTCGCCGACTCGGGCGTCGAGATCAGCACGCGACCCTTCCAGCTCGTGACCGGCCGCGTCTGGCGCGGCAGCGCGTTCGGTGGCTTCCGCGGCCGCACCGACGTCCCCACGCTGGTCGACTGGTACATGGAGGGGAAGATCGAGATCGACTCGATGGTCACCCACACCATGGGCCTCGAGGAGATCAACGACGCCTTCGACCTCATGCACGAAGGCAAGTCCATCCGCTCCGTCGTGCTCTTCTGATGAGGGGTTGGCACCCAACCCCTCTCTCGTCGGCTAGGCCTCCTCGATTCACCCGAACTCCCCCGCCCAAGGCAAGAACGCACTCGTGACCGCGATCGAGACCCTCGAAGAGAAGGCCTGCTTCGGCGGTGTCAACGGCTTCTACACCCACGAGAGCGCGGCGTGCTCCTGCACGATGCGCTTCGCGGTGTTCCAGCCGCCGCAGGCGAAGGAAGGGCCCGTACCGGTCGTGTACTGGCTCAGCGGCCTGACCTGCACCGCCGACAACTTCACCACCAAGGCCGGCGCTCAGCGTGTGGCTGCGGAGCTCGGGCTGATGCTGGTCATGCCGGACACCAGCCCGCGCGGTGACGACGTCCCGGACGAAGACGGCTACGACTTCGGCAAGGGCGCGGGCTTCTACCTCGACGCCACCGAGCCACCGTGGTCGACGCACTACAAGATGCGCACGTACGTCACCGAGGAGCTCCCCGCGCTGATCGACGAGCACTTCCCGACCAAGGGCGCGGGCCACCGGAGCCTCTTCGGCCACTCGATGGGCGGCCACGGCACGCTCGTGCTCGGCCTGAGCGAGCCCACCAAGTGGCGCTCGCTCTCGGCCTTCTCGCCGGTGGTCGCGCCGACCCAGGTCCCCTGGGGCCAGAAGGCGCTCCCGAAGTACCTCGGCGACGACCCCGCCGCCCACGCCGCCCACGACGCGACCGAGCTCGTGAAGAAGACCCAGCACCCCGAGCCCATCCTCATCGACCAGGGCCTCGCCGACGGCTTCCTCGAAGAGCAGCTGAGGCCCGAGCTCTTCGAAGCCGCCGCGAAGGAAGCGGGCCAGAAGCTAGAGCTCCGCCGCCACGAAGGCTACGACCACAGCTACTACTTCATCGCGACCTTCGTCGAAGATCACCTCCGCCACCACGCCGCGCGATTGGGCTGAGCGCGCGCCCCGTGGGTCCGCGCGCGGGCCAGTAGCTCCGAACACAAGTTCTCTCGCAAAGACGCAACGCCGCGAAGAGAAACCCGGCTGGCCCCGTTCGGGTCTTCCTTTGCGGCCGCTGCGTCTTTGCGAGGAATTCTTCTTCGTTCTCGGAGCCCCGCGTCGAACGAGTCGACGGAGCGCACGACATCTCAGAGCTCGGTGAGCTCGCGGAGGGCGTAGCGCGGGGCGCGGTGCTCGCCTCCCGCGTGGCAGGTGAGCTGCGCGGGGGCGGCGGCGGTCTCCTCCACCGTGGCGCGCACCCTGGTCCCGTCGCCGAGCCGGAAGGTGCTGATGGTCACCGCGTCGTCGCGGTCGGTGTTCTCGGCGTGCTCGGTCAGGCTCAGCGCGTCGAAGGCGTGGAGTGTGAGCTTCTCTCGGACGAGCCACTCGGCGGCCTGCGCGGCGAACGGATAGGCGCTCCGTCCGCGGTAGTGCGCGAGATCGAGCAGCCCCCGATCCAGTCGCTGC
>CAYXAP010000052.1:24321-25935 GCA_964462035.1 uncultured Sandaracinus sp. | reverse complement strand
CCGCGGCGAAGCGGGGAGAAGTCGTGGGCGAGCAGCTCTTCGATGCGCTCGAAGCGCAGCGCCTCGAGCCAGCGACGGTCCCGGCCGGTGAACGCGACGCGCACCTCGTGGCCGCGCTGCTCGTAGCGGCCGTGGCGCCGGATGAGCAGCACCCGCGCGCCCGCAGCCTTTCCGATCGCGCGCAGCCGGGCGGAGGCTTCGGATCCCAGCCGGCTCTCCTGCAGCGCCTTGGGGCCCCAAGGGCCGCTCTGCTCGACACAGATCCACCGGCGAATGGTCGAGGCCGTTCCGTGGAGCGGCTCCTCGCGTTCGACGCTCGCGTCGCTGCAGAAGAAGCGTTCGCTCATCGGGCCTCGCGACGGAGCAGGCCCTCGCGCGCGAGGCGCCGCACCAGCACCAGGCGGCCGGGCTCGTCGAGGTGGTCTGCGAGCTCCGAAGCCTTCAGCGCCGGTGCGCTGACGAGCGCTTCGAGCGCCGGCCGAATGCGGAGCGGGAACCGGAGCGCGGCCTGCCCGGCGTGGAGCACCACGGAGTCACCGCGGCTCTCGAGGCGCCAGGGAACCTCGTCGGCCCGCATGAGCGACGTCTCGTCGTCGATGGCGCCCGGCTCGGCGATGGCCCGCAGCCGCCCGCGGTCGCTCGGCCGGCGCAGCGAACGCGCCCGGCGCACCTCCGACGCGGCGAGGGCGGCGGTGTCGCGCGCGCGGAGCCACTGCGCCACTCGCTCGAGGATCGCGGGCAGCTCGGCCTCGAGCGCGCCCGGGTGGGTGGCGTACTGAAGGGGCAGCGCGCGCCGGAGCTCGGGGATCTCGGCGACCCCCTTCATCACGCGGCCGACCACGTCGAGCCATGTGGGGCTGCGTACGCCGAGCGTGAGGTGCAACGACGCGCCGTCGAGCCCGAGGGCCTGATGAGGCACTCCGCGCGGGAGATAAAGGCAGTCGCCCGCCGCCAGCGAGACCGTCTCGACCACGGGCCCGGGCTTCGGGTGCCGCGGGCTCTTCGGATGAGCGGACACCGGATCGGGGACCACGGGGTCGTAGAGCAGCCACTCCTTCGTCCCGTGGAGCTGGAGGACGAGTACGTCGTGGGTGTCGTGGTGGACGGACAGCCCGCGCGACTTGGCCGGCGTCAGGTAGGCGTTCGCCTGGAGCGGGTGGCCGAAGAACGCTTCGAGCCCGTCGCAGAAGGCCTGCACGGGCGCATGGAAGCGGTGGAGCGCCTGGAGCACCACGGTGGCCCCATCGGCGAACGCGCGCAGCACCGCGTCGGCGTCGACGGCGTCGCCGACCCGGCGACCCCCGGTGGTGTGGCTGCGGGAGAAGCGTGAGCGCGGGAGCGTCTTCCCATCGCGAACCACGCGCAGGGCCGGGTGACGAAGGCCGCCCGCCGCCAGCAGGTCGTCGACCGCGGCGAGGCTCAGGACGTCTGCGAATGCGGCCGCGTCGGCTTCGGGGTAGCGGTGCCACCGCCGGCTCCAGACCTCGGTCGCGAAGCGTTCCGGATCACCGACGCAGCGCTCGATCGGCGCGCGGCCCACGGAAGGACTCAGGCGTCCTTCGCGTCGGCGTCCGCATCGCTGGCGTCGGCGTCCGCATCGCTGGCGTCGGCGTC
>CAYXAP010000052.1:1333-24221 GCA_964462035.1 uncultured Sandaracinus sp. | reverse complement strand
TCGCTGGCGTCGGCGTCCGCGTCGCTGGCGTCGGCGTCCGCATCGCTGGCGTCGCTGTCCTTGTCGGCGGCGTCGGCGTCGGCATCACCGGCGTCGCTGTCCTTGTCGGCGGCGTCCGAGTCGGCATCACCAGCGTCGCTGTCTGCGTCGCTAGCGTCCGGGTCGGCCCCGGGCTCGCTGATGCCATCGGCATCCGTCTCGAGGGTCTCGATCTCGTCGTCGGTGAGTGTGGTGGGCTCCATGGGATCGATTCCTAGGGATCCGCTCGCGTTCGGCAAGGGTTTTCCGCGTCGGCGACGGCTCCCATTCCAGCGCCGCCGTGATAGAGCGAACCGGTGGACGCCGCTCCGCTCGCTCCGCCCCGGGCCATCGCGCCCCTGACCCGCAAGGTCTTCGCGGCGTGGACCACCATCTTCTGGGGCGGCACCGGCGTGCTCGGAGCGCTCTTCTACCTGGGCGTCCTCGACTTCCCCACGAGCACGCGCATCTCGCTCTACGGCACGAGCATCTGGCTCAACGGCTGCCTGCTACCGCTCGCGCTGCCCGGCGCCAAGACCCGCGACCGCGCCCAGCTGATCCACGAGTGCCTCGCGCTCTGGCTCTTCTCCTACGCGATGACGAATCTCCTCTGGGAGATCCCGTGGGTCCTCGCGTCGCCCTTCGTCTTCGAGGACCTGCACACCCTCGGCGACGTGGTCGCGCGCACCGAGTGGATGCGCGAGAGCCCGGTCAACATGTACTGGTGGGTCCTCGCGTCGTTCTCGTCGGTCGACCTGCGCACCATCAACCACGACGGCACCTTCTACGCGCTCGAGCTCTACGCGTTCATCAACGTCGCCTCGATCGTGTGGTTCTTCCGAGCCAACCGCCGGCGCTCACCCTCGCGCTACCTGGTGCCCGTGCTCGGCTGCGGCGAGCCCATCGCGGCGACCTTCATCTTCTCGTTCGCCGAGGTCTTCGACGGCTTCGCGAACATGTCCGGCGGCGTCGCCGAGACACTGCTCGCGCTCGTCTGGACCCAGTACCCCTACATCCTCTTCCCGGCCATCTTCGGCGTGCTGGGCCTTCGCCTGCTCCACGCCGACTGGGAAGCCACGCGCGCCGCGCCCGGCTGAGCGTCGAACACCGCCGGCTGTGCGACTCACGTCTCATTGGTCGGCTATCTGCGCTCGACTCCGGTGCTAGCGTCCGCCGCATGAGCGAGGACCTTCCGGCCTGCCCGAAGTGCGCTTCCCAGTACACCTACCCCGACGGTGCGCTCCTGATCTGTCCCGAGTGCGCCCACGAGTGGTCGCCGGGCGCGGCCACGAGCGGGGAAGCGGAAGGCGTCGTGCGCGACTCGGTCGGTAACGTCCTTCAGGACGGGGACACGGTAATCGTCGTCAAGACCTTGAAGGTCAAGGGCGGCCCCGGGCCGCTCAAGGCGGGCACCAAGGTGAAGAACATCCGCCTCGTCGGAGGCGATCACGACATCGACTGCAAGATCCCCGGCTTCGGCGCCATGAAGCTGAAGTCCGAAGTGGTGCGGAAGGGCTGACCGCCACGTGCGCCGCGCTCCCATGAGCGCGACGCACGGTCCCTCAGGCGCGGTCCTGCTCGGCGAGCACGCGCCGGAGGATCTTCCCCGAGGCGGACTTCGGGATGCTCTCGACGATCTTCACGTCGCGCAGCTGCTTGTAGTGCGACACGTGGTCGGCGACGTGCTTCTTCACGGCCTCCGGATCGAGGTCGGTGACGACGAAGCCGACCGGGATCTCACCGGCCTCTTCGTCGGGCCGTCCGATGACCGCGGCGTCGGCGATCTGCGGGTGCTCGAGCAGGATCGCTTCGAGCTCCGCCGGCGGCACCTGGAAGCCCTTGTACTTGATGAGCTCCTTGAGCCGGTCGACGATCCGGAAGAAGCCCTTCTCGTCCACCGTCGCGACGTCACCGCTGTGCAGCCAGCCGTCCGCGTCGACCATGGCGGCCGTCGCCTCGGGGTTGTCGAGGTAGCCCTTCATGATCTGCGGGCCGCGCATCCAGAGCTCGCCGCGCTCGCCCTGGGCCACGTCGTTGCCGTCCTCGTCGACGATGCGCGCCTCGGTCTGCGGGATCAGCTGACCCACGGAACCAGGGACGTTCGTGTCCGGCGCGTTGCAATGCGTGACCGGGCTGGTCTCGGTGAGTCCATAGCCCTGGAGCACGACGCAATCGAGTCGCTTCGCCGCGGCCTCCGCCAGCTCCGGCGAGAGCGGTGCGGCACCGCTCATCAGGATCTCGATGCTCGAGAGATCGAACTGGTCGATCAGCGGATGCTTGGCGAGCGCGAGCACGATCGGTGGCACCACGAAGCTGTGGGTCACCCCGTGCTTCTGGTGCAGCTCGAGGAACTGCGGCAGGTCGAAGCGCGGCATCGTCACGATGGTCGCTCCCTCGCTCAGCGCGAGGTTCATGATCACCGTCATGCCGTAGATGTGGAAGAAGGGCAGCACACCCATCGCCACGCTGCCCGGCTTCATGGCGAGGCAAGCCTTCGCCTGGGCGACGTTCGCGACCAGGTTCCGGTGCGTGAGCATCACGCCCTTGGGCAGCCCCGTCGTGCCGCTCGAGAAGGGCAGGGCGACTAGGTCGTTCGCCGGGTCGATGGTGACGTCCGGTGCGTCATCGGGGTTGCCCATCAGCGACGCGAAGGGCGTCGCGCTCGGACCATCCGAACCGCCTGCCTCACCGAAGACGAAGACCTCTTCGACGCCCGCCTCCTTCGCGGCCGCGGTCGCGGTCTCGAGGAAGGGCGGCGCCGTGATCAGGAAGCGCGCCTTGCCGGCCTGCAGCTGGCGAGAGAGCTCCTCCGCCGTCGAGGTCGGGTTCACCGTGGTGACCACGCCACCGGCCGTCGCGATCCCATGGAAGGCCACCGCATACTCGGGCAGGTTCGGGCTGAAGATGCCGACCACCTCGCCCTTCTTCAGTCCCTTCTTGGCCAACCCCGCGGCGAGCGACTTCACCGCCCGGGCGAGCTCGCCGAAGGTGATCGTGCGGCCGCTCGGGCCATCGACCAGGGCCGGCCGGTCGCCGAATTCATCGGCCCTCGCGAGGGTCACCGCGCTCAGCGGGCCGTCCGGGATGGTCACATCTGCGTAGGGGCTCTTCAGCACCATGTCGTTCCTCCTGTCACACCGTAGAGCCGCGGAGCCTACGCGAAGCGCCGCGACAGGTGAATGGCCACCGCCCCAGTTGTAAGGGGGCGGATCGCGAGCCCGGCGATGTGCCATGCTCGGTCCATCATGCAGACGAAGACCTTCGGGACGACGGGCATCGAGACCACCATCCTCGGCTTGGGAGGGATGCCCCTGTCGATTCAGGGGCGGCCGGAGCGCGCCGAGGCCCTGCGCGTCGTCCACGCGGCCCTCGACGCGGGCATGCGCCTCATCGACACCGCGGACGTCTACTGCCTCGACGACGACGACATCGGGCACAACGAGGGCCTCATCGCAGAGGCGCTCGCCAGCTGGTCGGGCGACGCGAGCGGCGTGCTCGTGTGCACCAAGGGCGGCCTCACCCGTCCTGGCGGCGCGTGGCGCACCGAGGGCAGCGCTGCCCACCTGAAGGCCGCCTGCGATCGCAGCCTGAAGGCGCTCGGCGTCGACCAGATCCCCGTCTACCAGTTCCACGCCCCGGACTCGGACGTTCCCTTCGCCGAGTCCATCGGCGCGCTGAAGGAGCTCCGCGATGCGGGCAAGATCGGCCACGTCGGCCTCAGCAACGTCAGCCGCGCGGAGCTCGACGAGGCCAACGACATCGTGCCGATCGTCAGCGTCCAGAACCGCTGCAACCCTTTCGACCTGCGCTCGTTCGAGTCCGACGTCGTCGCGCGCTGCGAGGAGCTCGGCCTGGCGTTCCTCCCCTACAGCCCGGTCGGCGGTGGCAGAGGCAAGAACCGCGTCGCCGACGACCCGACCCTCATCGACGTCGGCCGCGCCCACGACGCCAGCCCCTTCGAGGTCGCTCTCGCGTGGCTGCTGACGACCAGCGACACGATGTTTCCCATCCCCGGCGCCAGCAAGATCCGCAGCGCCGAGTCCAGCGCGCGCGCCGCCGACCTCGAGCTCACCGAAGCCGACGTCCGCCGCCTCGACGCTCACCACGGCTTCCGCCGTGGCGCGTGATTCAGTCTTCGCGCGACTCTGACGTATGCGCTGTCCAGCCCGCGAGCGCGGCGAGCCCGGCGCCGCTCTCGTCGCGGCCTTCCACGTAGTCGGCGACCGCGCGCTGGACGTCGGCGGCGAGCTGGCTGACCCCTTCGTCGTCGAGGTCGGCGGCCTCGATCTGCGGGCCCACGTAGACGGAGACCTCGCCCGGTGAGAAGAGCGCCGAGCCCTTCCGGTTGACCTCGTACATGCCACGGACGGCCACGGGGACGATCGGGATCTGGGCGCTTCGAGCCAAGAAGAACATTCCGCGTTTGTAGGGGCCGACCTTGCCATCCCGCGTCCGGTGCCCCTCCGGGAACACGAGGATGCTCAGTCCCTTCTCGACCCGGTCTCGCGCTTCGGCGATGAGCTCGTCGGTCCGGCCAGCCGAGCGGGGATGGACCGGTATTCCGTGCGTGGCCTTCATCATCCAGCCATAGCCGGGGACCTTGAAGTGCCAGGCCAGCATCAGACCGACGAAGGGTTGGGGGATGGTCTCGCAGGCCGTGTGCGCGTCCAAGAGGTTGACGTGGTTGAAGCAGAAGACGCTGCTTCGTTCACGATCGAAGGCGTCGTCGTAGTGAACGGTCACGTTGCTCCGGGTGAGCCGCAGGACCCGGGAGAAGGCCTTCGCGGACCAGAGGGACTGTTCCACGGGGCTGCGGAATGGCGCGGCGAGAACGGACACCAACGATGAGCCGATCATCACGCCGAAGGCCGAGGTCCACACATAGGCGGAGAAGGGCACCTGCCAGAGCAGACGGGCCGGGCTCGATCGTTCGCGGGCGGCCTTCTCGGTCATGGGTACCCGGTACCACAGAAACGACGGCTAGCCTCCACCGAGCCGCTCCCACTCGCCATCGTCCCAGTACTCCTGCGACAGGATCAGGGCGACTTCGTGTTCGCCTCCTTCGGCCAGCGGGAGCTCGAGGTGCGCGGCCAGAGCCCGGTCATAGGCCAGGAAGACCTGGTCGAGCGAGTCGCTCTGCGAGCTCGCGTAGTAGAGCGGGTAGCAGACCAGCTCGCTCGATTCGGATACGGCCACGAGCTGGCGCGCGACGACGCGTCCTTTGGCGTCCCGGGCGTAGACGACCTGCTTGTTCACGTCGAGCGCGATGCCCGCGGGGTCGGACTCCAACATCGCCCCGAGCCGGACTGACCCGAGCGAGTCGGGCCCAAGCGGCATCCAGCTCCGAGTCGCCGGAACCCCGAACCTCGTTCAGTGCTCCGCTGGGGTGGCGCATGAGACGGAACAGGCCGTCGGGGCGCCGCAGAACCGCCAGCATCCGTTCCATCGCGCGCCGACCCTAACCCTCGCTGCCTGGCTGTCGATGCTCGACGGCCGAAGAAAAAGCGCACGTCGGGGGGCGTCGCTCCCACGAAGGGTCAACAGTGGAGACCAAGGCCATGAGGGGGTTCGTCGTCGCGTTGCTCGCGTTCGCCATTCCGGCGGTGGCGCAGGCAGGTCCGTCGGAGCGTGAGAGCTCGTCGGTCCAGCCGGTGTTGCTCTGGCTGCATGGTCCGAACGACCAGGTCGCGGGTCGACTGCGGCTGCAGTTCCCGGACTGGCTCGTGATCGAGCGACCGAACGTGACCGGCTGCATCCGGGACCGGCTCGACTACGCGCGGCTCTCGGTGCCAGAGCACGGCGCGGTGGCCTGGATCGAGCACATCGGCCAGCTCGAGCGGGTCGTGGTGCTGACCAGCGCCGAGGGATCGCCTCGCGTCAGCCCACTCCCGCCAGCCGACTCGCGGCGCTTCGATTGGGTCGTCGCCCTACTCGTCGACGGGCTGCTCCGAGAGCCCACGCCGCCGCCCTACACGTGGCCGTCGCCCACCCGAGAGAGTGGCGCCTGGCTCTCTTCGCCGCGGCCATGAAGCCGATGGCTCGACGGAGGCTCATGGATGCCCCGGCATCGGAGCTCGAGGAGACCCTGGTCGAGCTCGCGCCGAGGATGAAGAGCTGGATCGCGCGTGAGCTCGGGCCGGACGCCGCCGATGTCGACGACGCCACCCAGGAGGCGCTCACGGCGTTGGTGCGAGCACTCGACCGCTTCGAGGGCCGCTCCAGCCTCGACACCTACGCGTACCGAATCGCCATGCGCGTCACCCGCGCGCACCGCCGCCGCTCGCGAGCGCGCGCCGGGCTGCAGCTCGCGACGCCGCCGGCGGACACGCTCGACCCCGAGTCCCGAGCCATGGGGCGCCAGACGCTCCGCCGCATCTATCGCGCGCTCGACAAGCTCCCCGAACGGCGGCGGCGGGCGTTCATCCTCTGCTGCATCGAAGGGCTCTCCGCGCGCGAGGCGGCCGAGCGCGAAGGGACTCGCGAGGCGACCATGCGCAGCCGCGTACGAGATGCCCGCGCGGAGGTCGCGCGCCGCCTCAGCCACGATCCCTATCTGCGTGAGCTGCTGGGGGGTGGCCGATGAGCGCCGAAGAGCTCCTCGACGAAGCGCTCCGTCGAGCGCGTCATGGCGCGCCCCGCCCGATGCCCGAGCACGAGGCCCGCGCGCTGGTGCGTTCGGTGCTCTCGGAGGCCAGAGCGAAGCCCGCTCCGCGCCCGGCTCGGTGGCCGCTCTACGCCACGGTCGCCGTGGCCGCGGTGGCCCTCGTCGCGGTCGGCCTCGCCAGCCGCTCGCCGGACGCGTTCGTCGGGCGCGCGTGGAAGCACGCGCTGCCGCCCGCGCCGGTCGTTCCTCCCGAAGCCGTGGCGACCTCCACGTCGCAGCTACCCTCGGGCGATCGGCTCATCGCATCCCCTGGCAGTCACCACGAGGTGGTCTCGACCACCGAGCACCGAATCGTGGCCCTACGCCGAGGCGACGTGCTCTTCGACGTCGTGCCCCGCGAGGGCTCGTTCACGGTGAGCGCCGGCGACGTGTCGGTGCAGGTGCTCGGCACCGTCTTCTCCGTGTGGCGCGACGCCGACGATGTCGCGGTGCGGGTCTTCGAGGGCCGCGTCGAGGTCGCGCGTGGCGATCGAGTCCGTGTGCTCGAGGCCGGCGAGCTCTGGGTCTCGAGCGGCGCTGCGCCGAGCACCGAATGGATGGAGCGCTCGGACGAGCAGTGGCAGCGGGTGGCGCCGACCCGAGCCCCTGCGCCCGCTCCCCGACCGCGGGTCACGCTCGCCGAGGCGGAGGCCCAGCTCCGCGCCGGCGACGCCGCCGGGGCCTTGGCCGCCGCGACGTCCGCCCTCCGCGGGCGCGACCCCGATCCCGAGTGGCGCCTGCTCCGAGCCGACGCGCTCGATGGGCTGGGCCGTCGCGCCGAGGCCGCGCGAAGCTACTGCGCCGCGGCCCACCACTTCGCCGATGCTCGCCGCGCACAGGCTGGCTACGCAGCGGCGACGCTCCACGCCGATCTCGGCGACCCCGAAGAAGCGCTCCGCTGCTTGAACGAGGGACGCTCGCTCGCCCAAGGCTCGGCGGTCGAGGAGCGGGCTCTCTCGCTCCAGCTGCGGCTCCTCGATGCGCTCGGTCGTGAAGGCGCGTACCGGGCGGCGGCGGAGGCCTACCTTCGCCGCTTCCCGGGCACGACCACGGCACGGTCGCTGCGCTCCACGCTCTGAGCTCGCCGCCGGAAGGAGCCGCCACGCAGCCTCTGGCAGACGCGCCGCACCGACTTCACCGCGGCTGGGCAGCCACGACTCATGGCGCACGTTGACCATGGATCGCGCTCGACGTGCGTCTCGGGCTTCGAGCCCCCTCCAGCCGTCGGCCCGCTCGGTACCGGCCCAAAACCGTGGCGATCCGCTCGCTCACGTGCGCCTCACCTCCTTCGCGTCGAGGGCGGGGAGCACCGCGTTCACGACCGTGCCCTCGAGGTCTTCGAGGCGGGCCGCCGGGGGAGAGACCGAGCTGGGGTAGGTCACCTCGAGGTGCCAGGTCGGAGGCCCACAGAAGAGCACGATCCAGCCGCCGAACCCGACGGCCCGCGAGATGATGAGCTTCCGCCAGGACGGCTCGTCGTCGACCACGTGCCAGGTCCACGACATGTGGATGGCGTTCAGCGCCGCGAGGGCCTCGGTCACCGTGAGCTCGGAGCAGAAGGTCCACCCATCCGGAGGGCGCGCGAGCGCACGCCGGTCGTGCTCGTCCACGATGGGCGTGACGGTCGGCCGCCCCGGGCGCGCCCCGTAGTGCACGCCGTGATCGAGCTCGCGGAGCCGGCTGTCGAGCACGCGCGCTTCGGGGAAGGGCATCGCGTCGCGCTCGGAGGCCGCGTCGTCGGCGAAGCCGATCGCATCCACGAGGCGTCTGAAGTCGTAGCTCGAGATCGTGCCTCCCCGGTCGAGCTGCACGCGATACTCGCCGGGACGCAGATGGTGGAGACGTGGCCCGAAGCGCGACTCGAGCCGCGCGAGCTGCGATCCAGGGATCTGGCAGCGCTCGAGGACGAGCGCCTCGAGCCCGTCGAGGTGCGGCGAGTCGACGAGCGCGTCGACGGCCTCGCGGAAGAGGCCGGCCCGATGGCAGAAGAGCGTGCGGGTCGCCGCGAGCATCTCGCCTCCGAGCGCGCGTGCGGCCCGGCCTTCGATCCACCGCCCGTCGAGGCGAAGGTGCCGCGGGACGATCTCGGGCGACGCGAGGTAGAGCGGGAGCATCCGCACGTCGTGGCCGGCCAGCCACAGGCGCTCGACGAAGCCGCGCCGGTATCGGAGCGGGTCGAAGCGGTACCAGGCCGGAGGACGCGCGCGCCAGCGCGGGTCGGCCTGGTAGGCAAGCACCGGGTGCACGTAGTCGGTGTGCTCGCGGTCGTGCGGAAGGCCGAGCTCCCAGCGCAGGAACGCCGCGCGCACGGGCTGGCCCTCCTCCTCGAGCCAGTCGGCATACCGAGCGCGGGGGGTGTCGTCGTCCGGCGCGAGGGCGATCGCGCGCAGGTGAGGCGCGTGCAGGCGCGCGTGGGGCCAGGGATCCGCGCTCGGCTCCTCGTCGGCGACCAGCGGCGCCCAGAACGGGAGTGGTCCCCTGCGCTGGATCGCGTCCTCCGGTTCCCACGAGGCGGGCCAGTCGTCGAACCTCCCCACGCACGCGCCATCCACGTGAAGCGCGTAGAGCGGCTCCTCGGGGAAGTCGCCGATCTCGATTGCCCACTCCTCGCGCAGCGCATCGGGCCCACCCTCGGCCGGGCAGCGCCCCGCGAAGGCGACGACCGGGTGGCCGGTACGCCACCACGCGACACGCCTACCGCATCGGATCCAGTAGTCGTCCTCGTGGAGCAGGAACACGCCAAGCGAGCATCGCGGAGCGCGTCGGGCACGACAAGGGTCGCGCCGGGGAAGGGCGGGTCACCGCGTGAGCTGCGGGAAGAGCGGGCGGAGCGCTTCGTGAAGCCGCTCCTTCATGTCTTCGCCCTTCGGCACGAAGTGGTGGAAGCCGAGCAGGTGGAGCAGCTGCAGATCGCGCTCCTGCGCGCCGGCGCTGATGGCGACGAACTTGGTCTGCGGCGCGAGCCGGTCCCCGCGCATCTGCATGCCGACCTCGATGCCGTTGAGCTTTGGCAGGTGCAGGTCCAGGAGCAGCAGATCAGGGGCCTGGACGCGCACCTGCTCGATCGCCTCCAGGCCGTCGCGGGCGTGGCGCAGGCTCACGTGGTCTCGGCCGAAGAGCTCCTCGACGTAGAAACCTTCGATGCGCGCGAGCGCCTCGTCGTCCTCGACGATGAGGACGTCGATGGTCTGCTTCGGTGGCGGCGGAAACGAGGGGTCCTTGGCCCGCGCCAAGCGGTCCGCCATCTCTCGCAGGTGCCACGCGATGGCCCGAGCGCTCGGCGGTCGGTCGGAGGGGTCCTTGCAGAGCATCTGCGCGACCAACCGGTCGAGCTCTTCGGGCACGTCCGCCCGCCGCGCGCGTAGCGACGGGACTGGAGCGTCGACGTGCATCTGGCAGACGCGCTGGACCGTCGGCGCCCGAAAAGGCGGCTCGAAGGTCAGCAGCTCGAAGCAGGTCGCGCCGAGCGCGTAGATGTCGACCAGGGGGCCGCCGCCCTTGGTCACGCAGTCGCGAAGGGTCTCGGGCGCCATGTAAGGAGGCGACCCGGCGATCACGCCGCGGAGGTCGCTGTCGTATTCGGGGATCACCAACCCGAAGTCCATCAACACGATGCGGCCATCGGGGGTCAGCATCACGTTGGCGGGCTTCACGTCCCGATGGGCGAGGCCCGCCTGGTGCACCACGGCGAGCCCCTCGGCGATCGCCTCCAGGTAGTGGAGCGCCTCGCTCAGCGCGAAGGGCCGCTTCTCGGCCTGCCGCCGCCGTAGCTTCTCCGAGAGGCTGACGCCGAAGATCCGCTCCATCACGATGTACTCGACGCCGTTCTCGTTCCCCAGCCCGTAGACCGCGACCAGGCTGGGATGACTGAACGCCGCCAGCGCCTGCGCCTCCTTGCGCAGCGGAGGGAGGTTCGGTTTCGGCCTCGCGGTCTTGATGGCAACCCGCCGCGCGAGCACGTGGTCTTTCGCCTCCCACACCTGCGCCATCCCACCGGCGCCGAGGAGCGAGAGGATCTCGAGGCGGCCGTCGAGCACCTGACCCACCTCGAAGACCGGCGCTTCCGGAGGCTCGGACGACCGAGCTGACGCCCGCGGCCGCTCGCCGCGTCTCTGGGCGACCCACCCATCGACGCGCTCGGCCCCGCCAGCGCCTTGCTTTTCGGGGACCGTGGTCTGCTCCGGGTCGCCTCTGTCCACGTTTCGATGGAGCATAGCAGAGGTGCCCTCGGGCCCGTCTTCGCCGACCACGGGTTCGACCTGCCACGCGCCGTGCGTCATCGGAGTATCGTCGCGTCGAAGCCCCTTCGAGCGCCGCCTCGGAAATTCCAGAACGGCATCGTCTGGCTCGACCGCGAGCTCACCGACGACGAGCGCGCCTTCCTCGCGCGACTGCGCGGCGCCCTCGACCTCGACGAAGCCGCCATCGAGACGATCGATGCCGAGCACGGCTCGGCGGGCTCGACGGCGCCCCGGACTCGCAAGCGCACGAACGCGGCCACCGTGTCGCGGGGGCACCCGCCGGCGACTCACCGGGGATGCGGCGGTGGCGGCGGCCAGCTGTGAGAAGACGTGCCTCGGCGGCGGAAGCGGCTCGCGAGACGCGAGGCCGGCGCGGTCAGCGGCGACGGCCCAAGGCGAGCAGCAGCAGGAGCGGGAAGACCGCGCCCGGCGCGCCGCCACTCGTTCGACAGCCGCAGCCGCCGTCGATGGTGTCGGGGCCGTCATCGATGCCGGGATCAGCGCCGCCGTCGGTGCGGGCGACGCTGCCGTCCGGAAAGACGACGCCACCGTCGCTCGCGACCGGCGGGTCGTCACAGACGCCCGCCGCGCAGGGCGCACCCGCCGAACGGATGGTCGCCCAGTGCTCCGGCGGGGACCAGCCAGAGTCATCGGCGAAGTGGTCGCTCGCGATCGCTTCGCCGAAGCCGTCGCCGGTCGATGGCCAGCAGGTCCATCCCGTCGGCGCCCGCGCGCAGACGTCGGCGCGTCCTTCGCCGGTCACGTCCGCGAGCCGCATCGTGCCGTAGTAGGCGGGGTCGTCCCAGCCGTCCGCGTCCGAGAGCGCGGGTCCGTCGTGGCGGATGAAGCGCTCACCGTCCCAGCGCCAGCACCACACCCCCGCGTTGGCTCGGATGCACAGGTCCTGCGCGCCGTCGGCGTCGAGGTCGCCCACTCGAAGGGACCCGTAGTTGCCGTGGTCGTTCCAGCCGGATTCGTCGCTGAGGTCGTGCACCTCCACGGACGGACCGAAGCCGTCGCCGGTCGAGAAGTGGCAGACGAGCGCCGAGCTGCTCCGTCCGCAGAGGTCCGCGCGGCCGTCGCCGTCGAGGTCCGCCAGCCGGATCGTGCTCCAGTGGCGCACGGCGTCCCAGCCGTTGGCGTCGCTCCAGCGCGGTCCAGCGATCACGTCGGTCAGCCCGGTGCCGTCCGACAGCCCGCACTCGATGCCGTCGCTGGTTCGCGCGCACGCATCGATGCGCCCGTCGCCGTTCACGTCACCCATGCGAACGGTCCCGTAGAGCGAGGGGTCGTCGAAGCCCGCGGTCTGCCCCCACGCCGGCCCCTCGATGGGCTCCTCGGCGAAGCCGTCGCCGGTCGAGAGCCAACAGAGCAGTCGCGAGTAGCCGCGCCCACACAGGTCGTCCCGTCCGTCGCCGTCGACGTCGGCGAGGCGAATCGAGCTGTAGTAGGTCGGCTGGTTCCAGCTCCCGGCGTCGTCGAGCCCGGGACCATTCACGGGCTCGTCCCAGCCCGCGCCGGTCGAAGGCCAGCACCGAATGCCGTCGCCCGTGCGGACGCAGACGTCCGCCAGCCCGTTGCCGTCGATGTCGCCCATGCGGAGGGTCGAGTAGTGGTCCGGCTGGTCCATGCCATTCGCGTCGGAGAGCGCTTCCAGATTGAACTCGGGTGCGGCCGCGTAGCCGCTCCCCGTGGCGAGCCGACAGCGGAGCCCGGCGTTCGCGCGCGCGCAGACGTCGGCACGGCCGTCGCCGTCCAGGTCGGTGGTGCCCGGCGTTCGATCCTCGCCGAGGATCGCTTGCAGCTGACCGCAGCGCTCGGCGTCGCCGTTCAGGAAGCACTCGTCGTAGCGGCGGGGCATGCAGCTCCCGGGGATCACCGGTTGGCCGCCCGCCGTGCCGGCGTAGATGCCCCAATGGTTGGAGACGGGGCGCGGCGACCCGTCGGAGGGTGAGTTCACCGTGCCCCGGCCCTGCAGCCACATCTGCGACGAGCCACCGCCGTCGAGGTTGAACGCGGTGTGCGCGCCGAGCTGATGCATCAGCGACGCCAGCTCCGTGCCGTACATTCCGGCCGAGACGCTCGAGCGTCCGTCGACCACCAACAAGATGAACGTCTGTCGATCCTCGCTGAGCCCCATCGCCGAGCGCGGGTGTCGCGAGCGCATGTCGCCCCGGTCCGGAAAGCAGCTGCTCGCGGTCGGGCTCGAGCAGGTGACCGGCTCCCCTTCCACCACCAGCTCCGGGAAGCCGCTGACGAGCGCCAGCGTTCCCTCGGGCACCGACGCGGTCGGTCCGGACGGGTTCCAGCCGGTCTCGACGCCCGCTCGCTTCACGAGCTTGGTGTGGTTGATCTCGACCCAGCTCGGCCCGAAGGCGATCCAGCCGTAGTCCCGGTAGTACCACTCGCTGGTGAACGCCGAGCCCTCGCCCGTCTGGCTGGCGGGCCAGACCGCGCCGTTGCCGACGGCCTGGCCGTACACCGTCGGGGTCGAGCGGTCGGTGCGATAGAAGTCCCCATTGACGGCGGCCTGCACGCCGACGGCGTTGCCCCAGCTGGACGCGCTGCGCCGTGACGACGCGCGCGCCGTGGAGGCCACGTGCACCCGGTCCGCGCAGAGGTCGACGTGGAGCGCCCAGAAGCGCGTGGTCGGTCCGGTGGTTCGGCCGGTCAGGAGCCGAAGGCCGGGGCGCGGCTCGGACCAGCTCTCGCTGCTGATCCGCTGCGCCTGGAGGTCGCCGGCCAGCAGCCCGCAGCCGGCCCAGATCACCATTGCCCAACGTGCCGTCGCCACCATGGCGGGACGAAAGAGCAGGAAGCGTGCCGCGTTCACTCTGGCGAAAGCAGCGCGATTTCGGTCGCTTTCGCGGACTGCACTCCGCGCATGGCGTGCAAGGTCGTCGCGCTCGCCGCCGCCGATGTGCCGATGGGCGGCCCCGTGTATCGTTGGCTCCCATGGCATTCCGCGACGACAACGAGGCCCTCCGGGCACGAACCAAGGCCGCCGAGCAGCGCGCCGAGCAGGCCGAGACCGAGCGCGAGCGGATGGAGCGCGAGCTGGCCGAGGCCAAGGCCAACGACGTCGCCGACGCGAAGCGCATCAAAGAGCTCGAGAAGCGGTTGGCGAAGCTCGAGCCGAAGGCGCCGACGTCGTCGAAGGGGCCGGCGGTCTTCGCGGTCGTCGCCGCGATGGCTGTGGTCATGGCCGGCGGTGTCTTTGGCTACTTGATGATGGTGCCGGCCGAGATGAAGGAGGAAGCCGCTCCGGCGGTCCCCGCGGCGCAGGTTCCGGCGGCGGAGCCGATCCCACCACAGCCCGCCGTGGAGCCGGCGACACCGCTCGAGCGGGTCCGCCTCGCGGGCGTGGTCCGATCGGCGGACGGCGTCGAAGGCCTCGAGTCGGGCGACGGGTGCGTCGCGGACCTCGGCATCGCGCAGGGCTTCTCGACGCTGCAGGTTCGCTGCGGCGCCGGCGACCGCGTAGCCACCATCTACGACGGCGCGGGCGCCAC
Organism: uncultured Sandaracinus sp.; assembly: GCA_964462035.1. GTDB lineage: Bacteria > Myxococcota_A > Polyangia > Polyangiales > Houyiibacteriaceae > UBA1660. The sequence continues at coordinate 9,807 of CAYXAP010000052.1, read as the reverse complement.
GCCGATGGGCATCGTCCAGGTCAGCGACCTGCTGATGGAAGCCACCACCGTGCCTGGCTACGTGAGCCGCACGATGACCTACTCGCGGACCGGCCAGTGGTCGGGGTCGACCCCGCAGATCCAGATCGATCCCGACCAGCACGCGGCGCGCATCTGGCTCCAGGGCATCGAGGCGCGGGACGTGCTCCTCCACCTCGAGAGCTCCGACTTCGGGCCCGGCGAGCCCACGCGCGCCGACCACACCCAGGCGACGATCGCGCGTGGGACGATCGCGAAGCTCGTCGTCCGCGGAGAGGTGCCGGGCGCCCTCGGCGACTTGGACAGGGACGACTGCGTCTTTCGGAGCGAGCCGGTGCCGCGCACCTCGGGCGGGCTCACCGCGCGCTTCGTCGCCCGCTGCGGCGACCGCATCCTCTACGGGGCCGGGCGCTCCGGGTGGATCCCCGCGCCGGCCGCAGGAGAGATCGCCGGCTCGGTCGAGGACACGCAGATGAGCGCTGCGGACACCGACCCGATGATGACCTTCACCGGCGACAGCCTGACGCTCGTCGAGCCGGAGTGGCGCATCGTCTTCGACATCGAGCCCCACCCCGCATGCACGCTCGCGGAGGGGCACTGGGTCGGCACGATTCGCGACGAAGAGGGCGCGCTCCAGACTGGGGTGACCGTCACCGATGGCGAGCTGACCCTGCCCGACGGAACCGTGATCATGGGCACCGAGGACATGCGTTGCCACGAGGGCGTCGCGCGCTGGACCTCCGAAGACGGAACCACGATGCTCGACGGCCACTTCGGTCCGAGCTTCGCGACGTGGGTCGGCCGGCTCGGGACCGGTCCGCTCATCGAGCTCTACCGGGAGTGAGCCGCGGTGTGCTGCCTGGCGTGAGAGGCTGGACTCCTGCCGGGCGCTTCGTCGACCGTCTACGAAGAGCGTCCCCCTCGAAGCGCGCGGCAGCAGCCCCGCATCTCGAGTCGCCGTCGCTCCCGGCCCAAGTGGCCCTCGGAGTCAGAGGCCGGAGATGGCGACCGAGTAGCTCCCGCTGTCGCCGCCCCAGCCGTCGACGACCAGGCCGAAGACGCCCGGGCCGGTGAGCGACGCGGTGGTCGACGATTGCACGCTGCAGTCGTCGTCGTTGCAGGACCGTTCGCCGGCGCGGGACACGAACGAGAGCACCGTGTCCCAAGTCGCGCCGCTGCAGAGGCTCGCGCTCGCGCTCCTCGTCACGCCGGGGCAGAGGGTGAAGAAGAGCATGTCCTCGGGGCCCGAGCCGCCGCAGGTCGACGTGTAGCTCGACGAACCGCCGGTGATGCCCGAGTAGGTGCCGTTGCCGGTGATGCGGGTGTGCGAGCCGCCGACGAGCGGGAGCGACTCCCAACGAATGCTCACCGAGCCGGTGGGCGCGCCGGACTTCGCGTGGACCGCGATGTGGTGCGTGCCCGCGGGCATCTGCCGGGCGAGCTGCTCGTTGCTGCCGCCGCAGTGGTCGTCGTCGCACTGGAGGAGCGGCGCGCCGCACCCGGTGCGGATCGAGAGTTGCGTGTCGATGGTCGAGCCCATGGTGTCGACGTAGAGGATCGCCGGACTCGAGAGCGTGATCGTGTACCAGATCTCACCGCCGGTTCCGCAACCGCTCACGGTGCTCGTCGCCATGTCGATGGCGTCCGAGCGGCTGCCGCTCGCGCCACTGAGCGCGATGGCGCCGCCGCAGGTGTCGTTCGGCGGCGGCATGGTGCAGTCCTCGTCGGTCATCCCGTCGCCGTCGTCGTCGCAGCCGTTCCCGCAGACCTCGGAGCCGAAGCAGCTCCCGTACCCCGTGCAGGTGCCGTTGCAGGTGTGGGTGCCCGGGGTGCCGCAGCTGGTCATGCAGCTCGCGGTCTCTCCCTGCACGCAAGGAAAGGTGTCGTCCGGGCCGCCGGCGCCGTCGTCGTCGCAGCCGTTGCAGACCTCGATGCCCACGCATGCGCCGAAGCCGTCGCAGCTGGAGTTGCAGGTGAGGGTGCCGCCGGAGCCGCATGCCGTGGTGCAGCTCGCGGTGGAGCCTTGCTGGCAGGTGAACCCATCGTCGGGGGTGCCGTCGCAGTCGTCGTCCACGGCGTTGCACACCTCGTCCGCGCCCGGGTAGATGGCGTCGTTCGTGTCGTCGCAGTCGGTGCCCGAGCCGCAGCCGACCGCGGCCACGCCGTCCATGTCGGCGTCGCTGCCCGCGTGCATGCAGGTGCCCGCCGGCTCCTGGCAGATGTCGGTCGTGCAGGAGTCGCCGTCGTCGCAGTCGACCGGCGTCCCGTCGAGACAGCCCATGCCCGGCGTCGCGCCAGAGCCGTCACAGGTCTCGGCGCCGTTGCAGACCAGGCCGTCGTCGCAGGCGGTGTCGTCGACGAGGTTGATGCAGCCGTCGACCGGGTCGCAGGTGTCGACCGTGCAACCGATGCCGTCGTTGCACTCCGCGTCGATGGTGCAGGGTGGTCCACCGTCGATCGGCCCCGCGTCGACCGGCCCCGCGTCGTCCTCGTTGTTCGCGTCCAACGGAGCGCCGGTGTCCGTGATGCCGCCGAGGTCCCGTGCGGTGTCGCCGCTGTCGGACGAGCCCTCGGCACAGGCTCCCAGGCCCGCGACGGCCAGGGAAGCGAGGAGGGCCGGGTAAGAAAATCGCATCTCACTGGATACGATCCGAACGGGCCCCTTTCAAGCGGTGCGCTCGTGGTCGTGGTCAGCTCTGCCCCGGCGTGACCGGGGGCGGGGGCGTCTCGGGGTAGACCCCGATCCACTCGCCACCGAGGTGCGATTCGAAGAAGAAGAGCCAGCTCCGTCGCGGGACCTCGAGGCGCTGGAGGAGCGCCCGCAGCTCGGCTACGGACTGCTCTCGGTCGGCGAGCGCCACCTCGATGTAGGCGTAGCGGAGCCCGGTCCCACTCGCGATGAGGGCGCCGCGACCATTCTCGGCGAGGTGGGCGAGCACCGCTTCCTCGATGGGGGTCTTGGCGTCGACCCGGCGCTCCGGGTCGACGTGGTCCTGGTCGATCTTGAGGAACGCAAACGTCTCGCCGTGCGCGCTGAAGCGCTCGTCGAAGAAGAGGCCGGGACCGTGGCTCGCCTTCCAGACGTCGAGCGCGCAGGTCCGCACCACGGCCAGGTCGGCCTGTCCGGGGTAGTCGTCGGCGGGCTCCGGCTCGAGGCGGAGCATCGTCCACTCGGCGGTGTCGGGGTCCATCGCGACGAAGGGCTCGGCCGCTCGCTGGTCCTCGAGCCGCGCGATGAGGCCGTCGACGCGCGCCTTCAGCTCGCCGAGCGGAACGAGGGTGTCGTCCACGGGCGCGTGCTTCGCGAAGCCCCAGCTCTTCGCCGGCTTGGGCATCGGGGCCACCTCGATGGCCCCGATCCAGCGGTCGAGCGTCTCCTCGCCGGCGAGCGCTTCGATGGCGACCAGGCCCGCGCTCCAGACGGCGTCGTTCGCGCCGAAGCTCATCTTCGGTGTGTACACCCGCAGCTCGATGGTGCGCTCCTCGCCGAGGGAGACGCTCACCTTCGCGTCGCTCATGTCGATGCCCGTACGCGCCTGGACCCCTTGGAGGGCGAGCTCGGGCGGGTCTGCCATGCGGTAGCCGTAGAACTCCCAGCCCTCGATGGTCGGCGCGCGCTCGATGAGCGCGTCCACCATCGGCCTCAGCTCGTGGGCGCCCTCGGTGGTGGCCACGAGCCGGTGGCCCTGGCCGCTCAGCGCCGGACCGAACTCCCACATGATGCGCGGGTCCACGCCGCCGAGGTGGGTCTGCATCCAACCGACGAGATCGAAGTCGCTCTGCTGGCGGAAGACGGCGGCGAAGTCGTTCGTGTGCTCGGCGAAGCCCCGCCAGAAGGCGTCCATGCGGGCGAGCGTCGCCTCGCGGGCTTCGAGCTCCTCATCGTTCTCGGCGAAGATCCAGCGCATGCCCGGACTCTACCCGGCCAGCCGCCAAAGTTCCGGGGACAGGATCACCCTCCGCAACACCCGCAGAAATCGGGCGTTCCGAACCAAGAACGAAAACACTCGTGAGCGACCGGTTCCGACACCCGCCGCGACGTGGTCCGGCGACGGTTTTCGTTCGTCGTCCGGAGGCCCTGTCTTCGTAGGGGATGCGGGGGGTGATCCTGTCCCCGAGATCTCGGTCAGCGTCCCCGAGATCTCGGTCAGCGCGGGCCTCTGCGGTGGCCGGGGCCGCCGAGGCCGTCGGCGACGCAGCAGCCGGCTTCGCAGATGGCTCGGGGAACCGGCATGCCGCAGGCGCCCTCGCCGGCGCCCGCACAGACGGCGCGCCGGTAGCGGTGGCTTCGCGCGGCGCGCTGGTTGAGCGCGACATGTCGACAGTGGCCGGCGGCGACCGCGACGCAGTCGGCGTCGGTCTGGCAGCGCATGTGGCGGGAAGGGACGTTCACCCAGTGGCGTCGTGTGGCCGGGCAGGCGCCGCCCGCGCCCGCAGGAGGATCGGGGACCGAGCAGACCCGACGGCGGGGTGGCGGGGCGGGCTCGGGCTCGTCGACCGGGGTCGGGTCGGGATAGTCGGCGTTGGCGTCGGAGTCGTCCGGGTCGGTGCCGAGGTCGGCCTCGTAGTCGGCGTCCTCGGATTCGGCGTCGGCGGTCGGTTCTCGGTCGTCGGGCTCGGCGTCGGCGGTCGGTTCTCGGTCGTCGGGCTCGGCGGTGGGTTCTCGGTCGTCGGGCTCGGCGTCGGCGGTCGGCTCTCGGGCGTCGGCGGTCGGCTCTCGGTCGTCGGGTTCGGCGGAGTGGTCGTCCACCGGGGTCGCCTCCGTGGGGGTCGATTCGGCAGGCGCAGCCTCCGGTCGAGGCGCGGCACACGCCGTCGCGATCCAGAGCCCCAACCACCCGAGTCGCGTCATGGGGCGAGGGTACGCGAAGAACATGTTCACCTGAGACATGACGCCACGCGTCAACATCGGGGTGCGCAGATTTGGCATGGTCCGCCCGATGAATCGGACTCCGTCGACGCCCCTGGGGGTGTCTGAACGCAGGAAGTGTCACCCGGCCGATGATTATCAAACGATGACAAACGGGCGCCGGGAGATCCGCTATCTCGTTGGTCCGGCTCAGGAATTTCCTCGCCCGGCGCATATTCGCGAACAACATTCATGCTCTCCCCGATCGCCATGTGGTCCCCCGGTCCTCGAGACCCGGGTTTCGGCCGAGCCGCGCTCGTCGCGGCGGCCGCTGATTTCCGTTCCCCCGTGCACGTGCTCCGCGAAGGCCTCGACGGCGGTCGCGTGGGCATCGGTGTCGAAGGCGAGGTCACGCCGCCTCGACACCTGAACGGGCACGCCGGCTATCCGCTGTTGGCTACGCTGCCACCGCTCTATCCGGAGTGGCTGGGCGACCGAAGCTTCCTCGAGACCCACGGAGTCCGCTTCCCCTACGTGACCGGCGCCATGGCGAATGGGATCGCGACGACCGATCTGGTCATCGCGGCCGCGAACGCTGGCATCCTCGGCTTCTTCGGTGCGGCGGGCCTCGCCTTCCCGCTCGTCGAGGCCGCGCTCGGTCGGCTGGAAGCATCGCTCGGCACCGCGGGCACCGGACCGACCTGGGGCATGAACCTCATCCATTCGCCCAACGAGCCCGCGCTCGAGGAGGCGGTGGCCGATCTTTACCTGCGCCGCGGCGTCACCCACGTGTCGGCCGCCGCCTACCTGGCGCTCACCCCGGCCATCGTTCGCTACGCGTGCAGCGGCCTCACGCAGGACGCCAGCGGCGCCATCCACCGCAAGACCCACGTCTTCGCAAAGATCAGCCGCCCCGAGACCGCGAAGCACTTCCTCGCCCCGGCCCCCGCCGAGATGCTCGACTCGCTCGTGTCTCGCGGCTTGCTCACCCAGGACGAGGCCCGCCTCGCCCGCCACGTGCCGGTCGCCGAGGACTTCACGGTCGAGGCCGACAGCGGTGGCCACACCGACAAGCAGTCGCTCGGTGCGGTCTTCCCCGTCATCTGCGAGCTCCGCGACCGGCTGGCCGAAGAGCACGGCTACACACGCCCGGTCCGCATCGGCGCCGCCGGTGGCCTCGGCACCCCGCGTTCGGTCGCTGCGGCCTTCTCCATGGGCGCCGCCTACGTGCTCACCGGTTCGGTGAACCAGTCCGCCATCGAGAGCGGCCTGTCCCCCGCCGGCAAGGCCATGCTCGCGCAAGCCACCATGGCCGACGTCGTGATGGCGCCGGCCGCCGACATGTTCGAGCAGGGCGTCGAGGTCCAGGTGCTCAAGCGCGGCACGATGTTCGGCGCTCGCGCCCACCGCCTCTTCGTCGCCTATCGCGCCTACCCGAGCCTCGACGCGATCCCCGCCGCCGAGCGCGCGAAGCTCGAGAAGCAGGTGCTCGGCGCGACCTTCGACGAGGTCCGCGCGTCCACGAAGGCCTTCTGGGCCGACCGCGACCCCGAAGAGAACGCCAAGGCCGCCGCCGACCCGAAGCACGAGATGGCGCTCTGCTTCCGCTGGTACCTCGGCCTCTCGAGCCGCTGGGCCATCGTCGGCGACGAACAGCGGCGCCTCGACTACCAGATCTGGTGTGGCCCCGCGATGGGCGCCTTCAACGACTGGGTCCGCGGCTCGTTCCTCGAGCCGCCCGAGAACCGCACGGTCGTCCAGATCGCTCTGAACCTGCTGGAGGGCGCCGCGACCGTGACCCGTGCCAACCAGCTCCGCAGTTACGGCGCGCCGGTGCCCCCGACCGCCTTCCAGTTCCGACCCCGGCCCCTGGCTTGAACCCCTCCGAATCGCACGAACGCAGCACGATGACGAAGCACGACGACAACAAGCCCTCCTCCGACGCCCGACCGCCCATCGCGGTCGTCGGCCTCTCCACCCTCTTCCCCGGCTCGGTCGACTCGACCGGCTTCTGGCGGGACATCCTCGAGGGCAACGACCAGATGAGCGACGTCCCGGCGAGCCACTGGCTCATCGAGGACTACTACGACGCCGACCCGAAGGCGCCGGACAAGACCTACGCGAAGCGCGGTGCGTTCGTGCCGAAGGTCGACTTCGATCCGATGGCCTGGGGCGTGCCGCCGAGCACCATCCCCGCGACCGACACCTGTCAGCTCCTCGCCCTCATCGTCGCGCAGCGCGTGCTCGAGGACGCGGCGCGGGGTCAGTTCGACTACGCCGACCGCGATCGCATGAGCGTGATCCTCGGCGTGACCAGCGCCCAGGAGCTCCTCGGCGCGATGGTCAGCCGACTTCAGCGTCCGGTGTGGACCAAGGCGCTCCGCGAGATGGGCCTCGGCGAGGACGAGGTGCAGGAAGCCTGCGAGCGCATCGAGGAGCACTACACCCCGTGGCAGGAGGCGACCTTCCCGGGCGTGCTCGGCAACGTGGTCGCCGGCCGGATCGCCAACCGGCTGAACCTCGGCGGGACCAACTGCGTCACCGACGCGGCCTGCGCGAGCAGCTTCAGCGCGCTCTCGATGGCGGTCAGCGAGCTCTACCTGGGGACCTCGGACGTCGTGATCTGCGGTGGCGCGGACACGATGAACGACATCTTCATGTACCTGTGCTTCTCGAAGACGCCAGCGCTCTCCAAGAGCGGCGACTGCCGGCCCTTCAGCGACCAGGCCGACGGCACGATGCTCGGCGAGGGTTTCGGCATGGTGGCGCTCAAGCGCCTCGACCAGGCCGAGAAGGACGGCGACCGCATCTACGGCGTGATCCGTGGCGTGGGCTCGAGCAGCGACGGCGCAGGAACCGCGGTCTACGCGCCCGTGCCCAAGGGGCAGGCCAAGGCCATCCGCCGCGCCTACGAGAACGCCGGCTACGGCCCCGACACCGTCGAGCTCGTCGAGGCGCACGGCACCGGCACCATCGCCGGTGACGCCGCCGAGTTCGGTGGGCTGAAGATGGTCTTCGACGAGAGCGGTCGTGAAGACCGGCAGTGGTGCGCGCTGGGTTCGGTGAAGTCGCAGATCGGCCACACCAAGGCCGCCGCCGGCGCCGCCGGACTCATCAAGGGGATCCTCGCGCTCCAGCACAAGGTGCTGCCGCCGACGATCAAGATCGATCAGCCCAACCCGAAGCTCGAGCTCGCCGAGAGCCCCTTCCACCTGAGCACCCGGGCGCGGCCCTGGGTTCGCCCGGAGGACCACCCGCGGCGCGCGGGCATCAGCTCCTTCGGCTTCGGTGGATCGAACTTCCACATCGCCGTCGAGGAGTACGTCGGCGAGGGCACCAAGGCCTTCCGCCGCCGCGTGTCGCCGACCGAGCTCTTCGTGCTCGGCGCCCCCACGCCCGAGGCGCTCGCGAAGGCCGCGACCCAGCTGAAGGCCGACGTCGCGATCGAAGACGGCATGTTCGCCTTCCTCGCGCGCCACACGCAGGAGACCTTCGATCCGAAGGCCGAGTGTCGCCTGTCCATCGTCGCCAAGGACGCCGACGAGCTCGCCAAGAAGCTCGACAAGGCCGCCGCGCTCGTCGCCAAGGGCGAGCCCGCCTCGACGCC
>CAYXAP010000052.1:0-1233 GCA_964462035.1 uncultured Sandaracinus sp. | reverse complement strand
CCGAGCGTGCCGGTCTACGGCAACACCGAGGCCGCGCCGTACCCGAGCGACCCGGCGGCGATGCGCGCCTTGCTCGCGAACCAGCTCGCCAACCCCGTGCGCTTCGTCGAGTCGATCGAGGCGATGTACGCCGCGGGCGTGCGCACCTTCGTGGAGGTCGGTGCCGGCTCGGTGCTCACCGGTCTCGTCGGCCGGATCCTGAAGGGTCGGCCGCACCTCGCGGTCGCGCTCGACCGCAAGGGCAAGCATGGGCTCACCAGCCTGAACACCGCGCTCGGACAGCTCGCCGCCGCTGGCGCGCCGCTCCAGCTCGGGGCGCTCTGGGAGGCCTTCGAGCCCCTCGAGGATCCGCGTACCACCAAGAAGCCGAAGCTCACCGTCGCCATCGGCGGCGCCAACCACGGCAAGCCGTACCCGCCGCCCGAGGGCGCCGCCGCGCTGCCGAAGCCCAACCTGCCGCGCGCAGCGGTTTCGGCCGCCGCCCCCGCCGCTGCCAAGCCGGCCGCTCCGAAGACCTCCGTTTCGACGACCGCCGCCGCGCCGACGCCGGCCGCCCCGACTCCTCCGAAGGCTCCCGCGATGACCAAGCCCACCGCTCCTTCCGCTCCGACCCCCGCGCCCGTGGCGCGGCCCGCCGCTCCGGTCGCGCCTCCGATGGTCGCGCCGCAGGCGCCCGTCGCGATGCCCGCGCCGACCGGCGAGTGGGCGAGCGCCTACCTCGCGATCCAGTCGCAGGCGATCCAGGCGCACACCGCGTACACGCAGGCCATGGCGCAGGCGCACGGCGCGTTCATCCAGGCGCAGCAGCACGCGATGCAGGTGCTCCCGGCGATGGCCGGTGCTCAGCCGGTGGCGCAACCGCCGCAGCACCTCGCGCCGCAGCCGGTGGCGCAACCGCAGTACGCGGCGCCGCAGCCGGTGGCGCAACCGCAGTACGCGGCGCCGCAGCGGCAGCACGTCGCTCCGATGCCGACTCCGGCTCCGACCGCGACTCCGACTCCGGTTGCCGACGTCCGGCAGCCGGCTCCGACCGCCGACGTCCGACCGCCGACTCCGACCGCCGACGTCCGACCGCCGACTCCGGGGCCGACCGCTGCCCCCGCCGTCGACCTGCAGAAGCTGATGCTCCAGATCGTCGCGGAGAAGACCGGCTACCCGACCGAGATGCTCGAGCTGGGCATGGACCTCGAGGGCGACCTCGGCGTCGACAGCATCAAGCGCGTCGAGATCCTC
>CAYXAP010000051.1:36456-68576 GCA_964462035.1 uncultured Sandaracinus sp. | reverse complement strand
TCGGCGCCGCCGTCCATCCCGGGCAGGACCACGAGCTGCATGGGCGAACGCTAGCCCGACTCGGTCGCAGAAGGACGGCGAAGGGCACTCGAGCCCCAGAGCGACCATGCCCATTGCCGCGATTCGAAAGAACGCCACCGCCGGACGAGCGAGATCGGACCCTGGTCAAATCCCCCTTCTGGCCCAAGGGATCGAGGGTGAAGATCATCGGACTGTACAAGACCATGGAAGCCGCCGGGAAGGCCAAGCGCCTCATGAGCGAGCGAGGGATCCCCGACCGCCGCACGTCGCTGCTGAGCCCGGACGACACCGATGGACCGCACCTGGCCACCTACCCGCACCACCAGGCGGCGAGCGTGGCGTGGCTCTGGGCATGTGCTGGGGGAGGCATCGGAGCGCTGCTCTTGGGAGCCGTGACGACCGCGACCGTCGAGGGTCTACCGATGGTCCTGGGCGGACACCTCTGGTCGGCGCTCGTCGGCTTCGCGGTCGCCGCGCCGCTCGGCGGGGCCATCGGCGGGATCATGGGCCTCCGGAAGCGGGTGCTCCGCGCCGACTTCTTCGACGCGGACGCCAAACGCGGCGGCACGGCGCTCGGTGTCGTGGCGGAGACCCCCGAAGAGCTCGAGGCAGCGCGCTACGCGTTTCGTGCGACCGGCGCCCTGCGAGTGGAGTCCGGCGCGAAGGGCTTCCCCGACGCCGACGCCGACGCCGCCTGATCAGACCTCGATGCCGAGCAGCCGCGCGCTCTCGAGCGCGCCTTCCATCGACATCTTCGTGCCCTTCACCTTCGTGAAGCTGGGATCGATGGCGTACCCGCTGGCTTCGCTCAGGTCCGCGCCCCGGAGATCGGCGCCACCGAAGCGCGCACCGCGGAGGTCGCTCTCGGTGAAGCGCGCGTCGCGTAGGTCGGCGTCGTCGAAGATGGTCTCGTGCGCCCGGCACTCGATCAGCTCGAGCTCGCGCAGCGCCATTGCTGCGAAGCTCGCGTAGCTCAGCACGCAGCCGGAGAAGCTGACCTCGAGGCCGAGCGCGTACGCCGCGCCGAAGTCCACGCCCATCAGCTTGCAGCGCTCGAAGCGCACGCCGCGCAGGCGCGTATCGAAGAGCTTGGCGTTCGAGAGGTCGCAGCCCCGAAACACGCAATCGTCGAAGGCGCACTGGCGCAGCGTGGCGTCCGCAGCGCTCCAACCGTCGAGCGTGCAGCCATCGAAGCGCACCTCGTCGAGCGTCTCGCCGCTCAGCTCGATCGCCTCGAGGGTCGCCTCGACGTACTCGTTCTGGTCCAAGCTCATGCGGCGGAGCATGGCACGCCCCCGTGACGACGCCCGAGACGGCTCAGATCAGCGGAGTCAGGATCAGGTCCACGTCCGCCGCCGCGGAGCACGGGGTGGCGCAGAAGCCGCGGTCGATCGCGACGCTCTCCACGTAGTCGTAGCTGAGCGAGAGCGAGCAGTCGGCCTCGAAGGAGCCATCGAGGGTCTCGGTGGCCTCCCAACCGCAGCCGTCGGTGAACTCGTGCGGGTGGCGGTAGACCAGCGAGACGGTGTCGCCCGAGATGGTGCCCTCGAACACGACCCCATCGCCGAAGTCGATGGTCAGCGTGTCTCCGGTGCGGCTGATGGTCGCTTCGCCGGCGAGTTGGTCGAGGCTGTTCCAGATCGCGCAGCTCTCCTCGATGGAGACCATGAGCTCGACGTCCACGCGTGTAGTGCCCGAGAGACACACCGGCGGCCCGAAGTCCCTCGCGGGACCGAAGTCCGGGCGCGCGGCGTCGGTGACACCCGAGTCGACCGGGGCTCGATCGCGGTCACCCAGGCGGTCGTCGTCACCGCACGCGGCGACGAACACGAGCAGGCAGCCGAGCCAACGAGTCATCTCGTGGCTGCTCTACGGAGCCCGCGCGGAATTCTCCCCTTCAGGCGCACCGGGCGCGCGCGAAAGCGGCGAGCTCGACGGCGATCGGGCCCGGGTCCCGTGCCCAGCGTTGATGGTGCAGGGCGCGCTCCGGGAGATCGCTGCCGGTCATGTGGCGGCGGACGACCCGCTCGGCAGGGAGCTTCGCGAGCACCACATCGACGGCGGCCCGTGGGGCGTCGGTGTCTCCCTCGATCGAGGCACCGAAGACGTCCAGCGGAAGGCGGCCGAGCGCGGACTCGTGGTCGAAGTCCGAGCCGTGCACGTGGTAGCGATTGTCCCGAGCCATCGCGGCCCAATCGTGGATCAACCGCTTGGGCTGCTTGCCCCCGAAGCCGAGCCGGTGCCCGGGGTACCAGCCGAGAACCGTCGACACCGCCGCCGCCGCCCGGGTACCGAAGAACGCGCGAGCCCGTCCGCGACCGGCATAGCCGCCGTGCCAGGGGGAGCTGCACGCGATGAGACCGACGCCCGCGAGGGCGTCCGGTCGCTCCGCCGCGAACAAGATCGTCAGGTGTCCGCCGAGGCTGTGACCGGCCAGCACCGGTGGTGGTCCGCCGAACGCCTCGAGCGCCGCTGGCACATCCTCCCGGAGGACCTCGAGGTAGCCGAAGTCGGTGCCGCGCTTCGCGCGGATCGGGCTCTCGCCTTGCCCTCGCAGCTCGAGCACGGCGGCTTCGACGTTCTCCGCAGCGAGCGCAGTGAGAAAGGGATCGTAGTAGGTCGCCGAAACCCCCATCGCTGGCAGGAAGAGGATCCGCCCGGCGCTGCCGCCCCGAGCGATGCGGAGGGCGCCGGCGACGGTCCCCGAGAAGCGCACCCAATCGAGCTCGTCGGTCATGGCGGCGACGCTAGCAGCCACACCCGAGGTCGACCGCTCGCATTGGGACTCGGGTCACTCACGAAGCGCCACCTCAGGGCTGCATCGTGGGCCGGCCGGTGTCGGGGTCGACCCCCGCGCCCTCCGCGAAGCCCTCGCCCAGCTCGCGCGCGGCCATCCCGAGCGCCTGGCCCGTGCCTCGCAGGTCGCCGCCAGTGGAGCCCTCCACGAAGCCTTCACCGACCTCTCGCGCGGTCTCGCCCATCTTTCGGCCGGCTTCGCGCGCGTGGTCACCGAAGGCCTCGCCGAGCCCCTGGAGCATCTCGCCCGCGGCCTCGGCCAGGTCAACGGTCAGGTCGGCCAGCGAGCACGCCGGGAGCACGTTCTCGGCCGGCAGGGGGCTGTCGCTCTCACCAGGAACCACGACGAGCTTCGCTGGCTCACCACCAGCCATCGCGCACGCATCGGCGCGTAGGTCCAGGTCCTCACGCGACTCCACCTCGGCGTGGACCCGGACCGCGCCCCCTTCGAGCTCGACGCTCTCCACCGCTCCGACCGCGACCCCGCGGACCTCGACCGGTGTGCCCTCGGCCAGCCCGGCGCCGTGGTTCAAGGACACGTCGAGCGCGTCACCGCCCGTGCACGCCGCGAGCGAGATCAGAGCCATGGGGAGCGAACGCAGGAGTGCCGTCATCGGCCCATCCTACGTCGGCTCGGCGCCGACCTCCCCCGACAGCGCATGCCCTCCCAATCGTGAATGCTGTTGCGTGTGAGGGGGCCGACCGCGACCATGCGCCGTGGCTCGCACACGACCTCGTTCGGCTGGGTGGCTCGTCGGCGTTCTGCTGATGGTCGCCGCGCCCGTCGTCGCCCAGGAGGGCGAGGAGCCGGAGGTCCGCGAGCCGGCGGTGGAGTCGACGCCCACGGTGCTGAGCCCGTCGCGTGTGGCGGCCGAGGCACAGACGGTCATCACCGGGCTCTACCGACTCCAGGCGCGCATCCACCACGTGTCGCAGATCGAGCACCACGTCGCCGAGATCGGAGCGCTCGGGGGGCAGGTCGAGCGGTTGAAGGTCGACAGCGACCTGGACACCCTCGACGTGCAGCCGCGCCGGGAGCTGCGCAACCTCCGCGAGCACTGGATCGAGCTCGACGCGCGATTGGAAGAGACCGGCGAAGCGCTCGAGGAGTCGGCCTCACGGCTGGAAGAGGAAGCCGCAGGGATCCACGCCCAGCATGCACGCTGGGAGGCCACCAAGGCCGCCTCGGAGGAGTACCCCGAGGCCGCCGTCCAGCAGATCGACGAAGTGCTCGAGACCCTCCTCGAGGTGGAGGCCGAGGTCGACCACACCCTCGAGCGAGTGCTCGCCGCCCAGACCCGGCTCGCGGCGCACGCGATCGCGAGCGGCGACGTGCTGACCAAGCTCGAGCACGCGCTCGACGAGAGCCAGTCACGGATCTTCTCACAGACGCATCCCACCGGCTTCGGCGGGATGGTCGATCGGCGGCACGAGTCGCTGCCCGAGCAGCTCGAGCACGCATTCATCCACCACGTCCACTCGATCGACCGCTTCGGCACCACGGCTGGTGGCCGGCTCTACGTTCACGCGATCCTGGTCGTGCTCCTGCTGGTCTTCCTCTACTGGCTGCGGCGTGAGCACCGCCTCGATTCGCTCGAGGGCTCCGCCGGCGCCATCGAGCACCCGATCGCGCTGACCGTGTTGATCGGGCTCCTGCTCGTCCGGCCGCTCTACCCCCTCGCGCCACGGGCGGTGGTCGAGCTCTCGCAGCTCGGCGCGATCGTCCCGCTCCTGCTGATTCGCACCTCGCCGAAGGTCAGGAAGATCACGGCGATGGTGGTCGTGCTCTACGGCCTCGAGTGGATCCGCCTGCTCCTCGACGAACACAACATCGAGCACCGGCTAGCCCTCCAGGCCACGGCGGTGAGCGCCACGGTCGGCTTCGCCTGGTGCGCCTGGCGCTCCGAGGGAGTCGCGCGACCAGCATGGGGTGTCGCGAGCATCACCGCGCTGGTGGGCCTCGGCGCGTGCGTCGCGGGCTATGTGCCGCTCGCGGTGCTCCTCGTCGAGGGCACCATCGCCAGCGCCTTCGTCTTCGTCGTCCTACTCGCGCTGCACTGGGCGTTCACCGGGCTGGTCGAGGGCTCGCTCACGACCGCCTTTGCCCGGAGCACGGTGCTCGGGCGCCACGCCGAGACCACCCGCGTCGCGATGCGGCGGGCCGCGGGCGTCATCTTCTCGCTCGGCTTCCTCTGGGTCACGCTCGACTACTTCCGCCTGCGCGACGCGTTCGTCGCGCACGCGACGGCAGCGCTCGGCGAGTCGGTGCAGCTCGGCGAGGTCGACATCTCGCTCGGCGAGGTGCTCGCCTTCTGCCTGGGCATCTGGGCAGCGGTCGTGGTCTCGCGCGTGCTCTCGACCGCGCTCGAGGAGGACGTCGCACCACGCTTGAAGCTCGGCCCCGGCGTCCCCGCGGCGGCGGCGCTCATCGTTCGCTACACCGTGCTCGCGCTGGGCTTCCTGCTCGCCGCCGCGGCGGCGGGCATCGGGATGTCCCAGCTCGCGCTCTTCGCGGGTGCGCTCGGCGTCGGTGTCGGTTTCGGTCTGCAGAACGTCGTCAGCAACTTCGTGTCGGGGTTGCTGCTCATCTTCGGCCGACCGGTGAAGATCGGCGACACCATCGACATCGTCGGCTTCCGCGGGACCATCACCAAGATTGGCATCCGCTCCAGCACCATCCGTTCGTGGACCGGCGCGGACGTCATCATTCCCAACTCGAAGCTCATCGAGGGGGAGCTGGTGAACTGGACCCACGATGACGCCTCGATGCGGGTCGATCTCTCGGTCGGTGTCGCCTACGGCAGCGACCTCCGAAAGGTCCACGGCATCCTCTCGGAGGCGGCGCGGAGCCTCGAGCTCACCTTGAGCAGCCCGCCCCCCGCGATCCTGATGACCGGCTTCGGCGACAGCTCGATCGACTTCCAGGTGCAAATCTGGATCGCCCATCCGCCGGACATGCCCGAGGCGAAGTCACAGCTGGGACTCGCGATCGACGAAGCCCTCGCGGCCGCCGGCATCGAGATTCCCTTCCCGCAGCGCGACCTGCACATCCGAAGCGACGCGACCAAGAAGGCCTGAAGCCTTTCAGCTGGGCGCCAAAAATCCTACGATGGGCGACCCGTCGATGGGACGCGCCAAGGGATCGAACATGCACTACATGCGGAGCTTCGTGCTCCAGCGGTGGGGTCCCGATGCGATGGAACGCGTGCTCGCCGAGCTCGAGCCCCACGAGGCCGCCGAGGTCCGGTCGCTGGTCCCGATGACTTGGCACGACCTCGCGCTACAGCATCGCCTGCTCCGAACGATCGATCGGGTCCTCGGGGACGGCGACGGATCGCTCGTACCCGAGATCGGTCGCTACGAGGCGGACCGGGACCTGAAGATCGTGCTTCGGCTCGTGCTCCGACTGGCCAACCCGGCCTTCGTGCTCGAGAAGGCCGGCGAGTACTGGCGGCGCTTCTACGACCAGGGGCGCTGGGAGGTGACCCGCCACTCGCCGACCCGTGCGACCGGGGTGCTGAGCGGCGTCGCGCCCTTCGATCCCTTCTTCGCGATCTACCTGCACGCCTATGTCCACCGGCTCTTCGAGCTCGTCGGCGCCCACGATCTGTCGACCGAGTACTCGCTCGACGAGTCCGTCGATCCGCCGGTCTTACAGATCGACGGCGAGTGGCGTTGAAGGCACCATCCGCCGAGTGGAAGGCGGCCATCGCAGGGAAGACCTGGCTCGGCCGAGCGTAGGTCGCCCCGTGGGGCGCGCGCTCGGAATGATGGTGCTCGTGCTCGCTGGCTGCGAGGCGAACGAAGAGTCGCCCGCCGAGCCCGCGGCGATCGACCCCCCGTGCGAGGGACCGGCGCTCCGCTTTCGGCCGAGTGGCACCTATCGAGTCGAGATCCAGGAGCGCGGCCAGACCTACCGCAGCACCCTCCGCTTCGAGCCGGCCGACGATGGCTGGTCCGCCGTGGAGAACGAGCTGACGGTCGAGCCCGCCTCGAGCGCGCTGGGCTCCCTCGATGGAGCGGAGCTTCGGTGGAAGCTCGACGAGGACGGAGTCCCGCTCGAGCCGCCGCGGGTGAGCGGCGAGGCGCACCCGGGGGTGCTCCAGAACCTGACCACCTTCGCGTTTCGCCCCGCCGGGCTGACCATGGACCCGGTGTGCGCCGACGTGGCCTCCATCCGGCGCTGGGTCGACGGGATGGAACGGACCCGTCGAACGAGCTTCCAGCTGGCCCACATGGACTCGGACGCGGTGACCTTCTCGGTCACGTCGACGGTGACCACGGCCGTGAACGAGTGGCGCAGCGAGGGCCATGTATCGGTCGACCGCGCGGACGGGTTCGCCGGGCTGGCGGAGCTCGAGCTCACCGGACCGGGCGCACCCGACGTGAACCGCTACGACCGGCGGGTTCGAGTGGAGCGCGTCGAGTGAGCGACGACGACGAGGACGTCCGAGCGATGTTCGGAGAGCTCGAAGGGCTCCTCGGTGACTTCTTCGGGGGCGGCGCGACCAAGGGACCCGACCTTCGGATCGAGCTCGAGCTCGATCGCGACGACCTGCTCCGCGGCAAGCGCACGGTGAGGGTCGAACGGCTGATCGGGTGTCCGGGCTGCCACGGCAGCGGGCGCGAGCCGGCGGAGAGCGACCCCTGTGGGAGTTGCGACGGCAAGGGCAAGAAGCTCATGCAGCGCGGCGCCTTTCAGATCGGCACCACCTGCCCCGACTGCGGCGGCAGCGGCTCGGCCAAGGAATGCAGGCGCTGCGGAGGCGAGGCTCGCAGGACCCGCGCCGAGACACTCCAGGTGACCATCCCGCCGGAGATCCGTGACGGTCAGATCCTTCGCCTGCGCGGCAAGGGCTCGGACAACTCCGACGGCAAGGGGCCAGGCGACCTCTACATCGCGATTCGCATTCCCCCATCCGTCGTCCCTGCGGACAGCCCGACGGCGATCCCGGTCAACGAATCGGGCGGGGCGACGGCGACACCCGTGTGGGTCGGGCTGGTCGTCGCCGTCGTGGCGATCGTGGTCGCCGCGCTATTGCTCCGCTGATCTGTCGCAAGACCCACCACGCGGTGTGAGTCGCACGCCCCACCCATCTTGGTGATCGCGTCGCGAGCGACGCTCGAAACCCGGCTCGCCGGCCGAATCGAACTGCTCGGCACGTGCGCTGCAACGCGATCGCGCGAGAGAGCGAGGTGGATTGTGGAACGAGGACCTTGGAAGACGAGGTGGGCTCGAGGGGTGGCGTTTGCTCTCACGACCATTGGGTCGTGTGCGAGCGCGAACGTCGGCGAAGCCCAGACGGATGTGTGCGTGTCGATCGTGGAGCGCTCGTGGGCAGAGGCGCCCGTGGAATGGCGACGGCCCGAGCCGGATGTCGGCGGTCGGCCTACGGAGTCCGAGTCGGAGTCGGATGTCGGCGGTCCGCCCGCGGAGTCCGAGTCGGAGTCGGATGTCGGCGGTCCGCCCGCGGAGTCCGAGTCGGAGTCGGATGTCGGCGGTCCGCCCGCGGAGTCGGATTCCGGCTTCGCCGACGACACGCTCGCGCCAGAGGCGCTAGCGCTCGACCCGCTCACGAGTCGAAACGCGCAGACCGAACAGCCCCGTCCGGTCCCGCGCGCACCGACGCCAGCGACGTCCAACCCGCGCCCGGTGCGCATCCGACCGCAGCGGGACGAGGAAGCACCGGAGCAGCGAGTCTGGGTGCCAGTTGGTGACACGCTGATGGCCCGCTCCTACCTGAAGCGGCTCTTCGAGCACTACGTGACCCACGCGGACGGGTACCGGGCCGTCGACGAAGGCTGCACCGAGCACCTGACCGTCGAGCTCTATCCCCTCGACAGCGGCTGGACGATCTTCGCGCGCTACAGCGGTCACTCTCGCGAGGAGAAGATCAACCGCGTGACCATCGGCGAGCTCGACGCCCTCGCACAGCGGCTCACCACGGCGCTGCTCGACGACGTCTCGGTCCAGGAGACGCTGACGCGCACCACGGTGCTCCACAGCGACAGCGAAGGTGAGCTCCGACGGATCCGGGGTGGGAAGCAGTTCCTGCTCGGGCTCGGTGCGGTGATGCTCTTCGGTGCACGGGTCCCGACCTCGGTGAACGGCGGAGGCGCCGAGACCCTCGACGATCGCTTCCGACTCATGGTGCCGCTCCAGGCCGTGATGGGGATGCGCTCGTTCTACCGAGCGTGGGCACTGGACGCTTTCCTGGGTATGCGGGTCGGCACCTCGCGGCGCTCGTCGAGCACCGCCGCCGACGGCCACATCGACTACACGGCCGGGTTCACCGCCGGGCTTCACTTCCTGCGCTACCTGAAGCCGGACGCGGTCAGCTCGTTCTATCTCGGCGGCGGCGCCTCGTTCGTGGTCGATCGCTACCGAGCGACTGGGGCCGGCGGTCTCTGGGGCGGGGGCATGCACCTCGAGCTCCTCACTGGTCACGAGTTCATGCGCGCGAGCTCGCTGCACTTCTTCGTGGAGCTCACCGCGAGCGTGCCGGCGTACCGCTTCGACACGGAGCGGCGCGGCGCACGCCTCGAGAGCTACATCCCCGCGGCGGTCCTCCAGATCGGCTTGCTCCACTGAGCCGATGAGCCGGAGCGTCCAGGCAGCGCTCGCCTCGTGGGCCATGCTCGCCGCCGCGCCCGCGGGCGCGCAGGTGGTGGGGGTCTGCGTCCAGGTCGAGAGCGCCGAGGATCGGGTGGGGCTGGCTCGACTGATCCGCAGCGAAGTCGACGCGCACCAGACCCATCGTGCGGTGGACCGTGGCTGCGACCAGCACCTTCGAGTCGAGCTCTTCTCGGTGGGTGACACACGCTTCCTGACCGGCCGACTCGACGCACTGGTACCGGAGCGAGTGGAGGTCGACGAGTTGACCGACGCCGTCGAGGAGCTGGTCACGGTGTTGCTCCACAACGATCCCGTGCGCCTCGACGCGCCTGGATCGGACAGCGGGATCGCCGGTGCGCTCATGCGGCTGCGTCGCTCCCGGCGATCGTGGGGAGTCGCCCTCGAGGAGCGAGTCGCGCTGCTGGGAGGCTCGGTGGAGACGCTCCCGGGCCTCGCCTTCCGCCTGCGCCGCGAGCTGCCCCAGTGGAGTGTGGGTGCGGTCTTCGGTGTGAACCCGCGACTCACGCCCGGGCTCCAGACCTTGCACGCCCGCGTGGTGGCGCGGCTCGGCTTCACGGCGACCTGGGCGAGCTCCGCCGAAGCGGAGCACGTGGCGATCTTCGGCTTTCAGCTCGGGCTGATGCACATCTGGGCCAACGGCCCGGTGAGGGGGCGGCCCGACCTCGACGACGACGCTTTCGGCACGGGCCCCTACCTCGGGCTGACGACCGGCACCGAGCTCTTCCGCAGCGCGGCGAGTCGATTCTCCCTCCGGGTCGCAGTGGAGCTCCCGCTCTTCCTCGTCCGCGACGAAGCCGAGCTCGTGATGCGCGGTTGGGTGCCCTCACTGAGCGTGGCAGTGGCCCTCCTCCTCTGACGCGTTCGGCTGCTACGCTCTCTCCCGTGAGTGAGCGCAAGGACGTCCGTCGGTTGGCGGTCGGCGATCAGGAGCTCCTGATCGTCGAGGTCGACGACTCGCCGCTCGAGCTCGAAGAGCTGACCGAGTCCGAGAACGCCGTGGCACGGGCCGTGGTCGCCGGCCGCTCCAACAAGGAGATCGCGGCCGAGCGAGGGGTCTCGGTGAAGACCATCGCCAACCAGCTCCGGGCCATCTACGAGAAGCTCGGGGTCGCCTCGCGCTTCGAGTTGGTCGCGCTCGCCGAGTCGCGCCGATGAAGCTGCTCGCCGCGCTTCTGGTGCTGCTCGCGACCGGCACCGCGCACGCGTGGCCCCATCCGGGCACCGAGGTGGGCCCGGGGCTGATCTACCGGCACCTGTCCGGCCCGATCGAGATCCCGGGCAGCGGCACCAGCGACCAGGAGATCTACGTCCTCTACGTCGACACGCAGAACCCGCGGCTGTCGTTCGTTGCGAGCGGTGAAGACGACAAAGCGATCGTGGTGAGCGAGTTCGCCGAGCGGCACGAGCTCGCCGGCGCCATCAACGCGAACTTCTTCAGCGGCAGCTACGACTCCTGCGGTCTGATGGCCGCGGAGGGCGTGCCCTGGTCGTCGGTCTACGGCGGCGGCGGATCGTGCGCCGACAGCATGGGCATCACCCCCGAGCGGATGGTCTCGTTCTTCCGGAGCGACGACCTGCTGATGGGTCCGTTGCCCGATGGCGTCACCGAGGTCGTCAGCGGGATGCCGATGGTGCTGCGGGACGGCGCCATCGTGGACCAAGCCGTGATCGAGTCACCGCCCAACCCGAGCCACATGGCTGTCGCCAACCCACGCACCGCAGTCTGCCTGCACTCGGACGGGCAGACCCTCGCCTTCGTCGTCGTGGACGGCCGAGCGGCCGGTCGGGTGGGGATGCGCGGGATCACCCTCGGGCGGTTCCTCTTCCACAACCTCGGCTGCACCGACGGGCTGAACCTCGATGGAGGCGGCTCGTCGACCCTCTTCGTCGCCGGCGAGCCCGGCCTCGGCGGTCGGCCCGAGGGCATCGTGAACCAAACCAGTGATGGCAGCGAGCGGCGGGTCTGCTGTCACCTCGGAGTGCACGTCGGGCCAGAGCCAGAGCCGACGGACATGGGCGCACCGATGGCGGACGCCGGGGCGGACGCGGGCTCGAGCGCTCCGGACGCCGGCGAGGTCCGCGACGGTGGCGTCGACGGGGGCGAGCGGGGAACCGGCGATGGCATCGAGGGCGGCTGCGGCTGCCGCACCGGAAGCGCCGGCTCCGGCGGCGCCTGGCTGCTGCTGGCGCTCTTCGCGATTCGCCGTCGAGCCTGACGGTCAGGGACAGAGCGGCGGGCCAGATGGGAGCGGCGTGGGGGCACCCCACGTGACGTCGTAGGCGCGCAGGCCGATCGCGAAGCTGAGCGCATCGCAGGGGAGCGCCGGGTTGGTGTCCGACGCCGACTCACGAATGTCGGCGAAGCGGTCGACAGCGCTCATATAGGCGTTGCGCTGGGCCATGATGATCGGGTCCGTGCTGTCGGCGCAGAGGCCGAGCAGCGGCGCCGCCGCGCGCGCCTCGGACTGAGACCAGCGGCCGGTGAGCACCGCGTCGGTGAACGCGCTCGCGCCGAGGAGGGACATGGTCAGCTGCGGCTGCGAGAGCTTGAGCTCGAGCTGCCGGTCGCCGGTGTCGAAGCCGAGCGGGATCCGGTCGGGGAGCTGGGCCACCAGGATGCCGTCGGCGACGTAGGCGTTGTCGTCGCGCGCGATCGGGCGATCGGGGTCACCCTCCTGGAAGAACGACTCTGCCGGCTGGAAGACGTCGGAGCCGTCCCACGCCGGCGGGCTCGGCGTGGTCGCGGCGGCGACGGCCAAGGTGACCTCGACCCGCGGGTCGCGCGGCTCGCCACTCCAGCCCTCGATCCGGAGCATGATGTTGAGCTCGCCTTCTTCCAACGCCATCTCGGCCCGAGTGCCGATCGAGGAATCGATGATCAGGATCCCTTCCCACAGGGCGACACCGAAGATATTGTCGATCCCCCCCATGGGATCGGGAGCGTTGAAGTCGGCGCTCGGCGTGCAGCCGTTGGGCACCCCCTCGGCGCCAGAGCAGTAGCCGTCGAAGTCGACACCGAGCATCCGATCGCCGAAGACCGGATCCTTCAGCGCGACGACGATCGGGTCCACGTTCTCCGTCGGGTCGTCGCAGCCGATGGGGGCGCTCGGTGGCCGAGCCAATACGCAGCTCATCCCGTCAGCGGCGATTCCGTCGGGCGACGCTGGGCCGGAGAGACACATCCCAGCGGCGTCGATCGGTCCCTGGTCGCGCATGCCGGCGTCGGGGGTGCCCGCGTCGCGCTCGCCGATCAGCTCCGCCTCGACGCACCCGACGAGGAGCAGGAGCCCGAGGCTCGGCTTCAGAAGCGCCAACGGCAGTCCAGCGCGAGCACTCCGGGGCTGCACCCGGCCTGCTCGTCCTCGTCGTCGTCGCTCCACAGCCAGCGCAGCATACCCATCGTGACACCGAGGAGCCCAGCGGCCCCGGCGACCAGGGTGATGGTGGCCATGGTGCGGCGACGGGTCGCCAGCGTGGGCTCGTTGGCGCAGTGGCCGCCCGCGGCCTCGAAGTCTCGGCAGGTGCCGAGCTCGCCCCCGGCGTGGGCCCAGCCGCCGATGCCGACGCCTGCCAGGACGAGGAAGCCGGCACCGCCGCCGATGAGCCCCCAGCTCAGCGCGTCGAGTTCCCGTCCGCGCTCCTCGGGCGGCACCGCTTCGCTGGCGCTGCCCTCCGCTTCGAGTCGAATGATGAGCGTCTCGTCCTCGCCGCCGCGGACCTCGAGCTGCTGCTCGCGGCTGCGATAGCCCTCGGCTTCGACCACCACCGAGTGCTCGCCCACGGAGAGCAAGATGGTCCCGTCGCCTTCACGCTCGGGGTCGCGCAGGTCGATCTGCACGCTGGCCTCCGCGGGCTGCACCGAGAAGCGAAAGCGGCCGAGGAAGGCTTGCGTCCGCGCGACCAGCTCCTCGGTCTCGGCGCGCTGGGCGGCGGTCAGCGGCCGTTCGTCACTGGCGAGCGCACGCTGGAGCAGGCGGTAGGCCTGGACGTAGTCGCGCACCTCGAACGCGGCCATGCCCGCGCCCCGCTCGAGCCGCGCCGAAGGCTCCATCTCGTGGGCACGGAGGAAGAGCGCTCGGGCCTCTTCGAAGTTGCCCCGCTCGAACTCCCGCAGCGCCTCCCGGGTCAGGCTCCGGGCGTTCTGAGCCTCCGCCGTCGAGATGGACGCCACGAGAACGCCGAGAGCCACGGTGAAGAGGAGGGCACGCACGAAGGGCGAGGATACCGGACGGGGTCAGAAGTCGTCGATGGATAGACTGCCGGAACGCGCCTCGGCGCCCTCACGCCGGGTCCGCCGCGCTCGCCGGACCCGCTGCGGGGGCTCCTCGTCGGGCTCCGCCTCGGTCGTGGCCTCGGTGTCGGACACGGAGCCAGACTCGGTCTCCGTGTCGGTCTCGGTGTCAGCGGCCGAGGCGGTGTCGGACGCCATCTCGGAGTCGGTCTCCTCGGTCTCCTCGGTCTCCTCGGTCTCCGACCGCGCCACCGAAGGCTCCGCGAGCGGCGGCGCGACCGCTCCCTCCACCGGCGCAGGGGGCGCCGGCCGGAGCGCCCAGCCCGCCGCTGCCGCGCCGAGGGCCGCCGTCACCAAGGCCAGCGGGACCAGCCAGCGGCGCTTGGACGGAAGCGGCGTCTCGAGCGAGAGCGTCTCGTGCGAAGACCGCGGACTGCGCGGGTAGGCGCCGGACCAGTCGGTCCCGGTGTCGCTGAAGCGAACCCCGGGTGCGTAGGGCTCGAGCTCGAGCGCGAACTGGCGCACGTCGGCGAAGCGCTTCGATGGCCGCTTGTCCATCGCGCGAAAGATCCGGAGCTGCAGGGCCTTCGGGACGGGCTGCTTGAAGGGCCGCGGGTCGTGCTCGAGCTTCATCGCCGCGAGCTCGGGGTAGGTGTTCGCGTCGTAGGGGGGTTTCCCCTCGAGCATCTCGTAGAGGATGCAGGCCAGCGCGTACTGGTCGCAGCGGTGGTCGATCGCCTTGTCGCCCTTGAGCTGCTCGGGCGCCATGTAGTGCGGCGTCCCCAGCACCATCCCGGTCTGGGTGAGCTGGATCTGCACGCCGGCCATCTTCGAGATGCCGAAGTCGAGCACCTTGATCGTGCGCGGTGAGCCGTCCTGGTGCTCGACCAGGAAGATGTTCTCCGGCTTGAGGTCGCGATGCACCACGCCCTGCGCGTGGGCCGCCGCCACCCCGCGGATGACCGGCATCAGCAGCCCGATCGCCTCACCGACCGCCATCGGGCCCGGCGCCATCGCGTTCTCGAGCGGCATCCCCTGGAGCCGCTCCATCACCAGGAAGATCGAGCCGTCGGTGTCCTCGCCCACGTCGTAGACGTCGACCACGTTCGGGTGGTCGACCCGCCCGGCGGCTTTGGCCTCTCGGAGCAGCCGCGCTCGGGTGCGCTCGTGGGCGTCGGCGCCGATCAGCTTCAGCGCGACCGGCTTGTCGGTGACCAGATGGGTCGCCGAATACACCGTCCCCATACCGCCGCGGCCGAGCACGCCGTCGATCCGGTACTTGCCGGCGATGACCCGTCCTGCCTCCAGCTGCCGCTCCGGCCTCACATTTACAGAATAGCGCGAACTCGGGCCGCGCGCGGCCCGAGCTGGACCGGGACTCGACACGCGCCGCTGACGGACTATCCCTGCCCCGATGGCGTCCGCTCGAAAAGCCCTCTGGCCGGCGGTGGTGATTCCGCTCTCGATGATCCTCGGCGCCGGCCTGGTCATTCTCGCGAACCACCTCTACGGCGGGGCCGAGTCCGAGACTCCGGTCCTGATGCCCCAGGGAACCAGCGATTCCCCAGTGGCTCGGCCCGAGGAGCCCGAGGAACCCCCGACCGTGACCGCTCGCGGCGATCTCTCCGACTCGGAAGAGACGACGATCGAGATCTACCGAAACGCGAGCGACTCGGTCGTCTTCATCACCAAGCTCTCGGTGCAGATGGACCCCTTCCGGCGGAACGCGATGACGATCCCCGCCGGCACCGGCTCTGGCTTCGTATGGGACGACCAGGGCCACATCGTGACCAACTTCCATGTGGTCGCCGGTGGTCAGGGCGCCCACGTCACCTTGCACGATCAGAGCGTCTGGCCCGCGCAGCTCGTGGGCACCTACCCCGACAAGGACATCGCCGTCCTGAAGATCGACGCCCCGGCCGAAGTGCTCCGACCGCTACCCGTCGGCTCGTCCGCCAACCTCCAGGTCGGCCAACACGTCTTCGCCATCGGCAACCCCTTCGGCCTGGACCAGACCCTCTCGACCGGCGTCATCAGTGGCCTCGGTCGCGAGATCATGTCGCTCAGCCGCCGGCCCATCCAGGGAGTCATCCAGACCGACGCGGCCATCAACCCCGGCAACTCCGGCGGCCCGCTCCTCGACAGCGCGGGTCGGCTCATCGGCATGAACACCGCGATCTACAGCCCGAGCGGCGCCTCGGCCGGCGTCGGCTTCGCGGTCCCGGTCGCGGCGATCGCCCGCGCCGTCCCGCAGCTGATCAACAGCGGCCAGGTCGAGCGGGCCGGCCTCGGCATCCGCATCGACGAGGGCCAGCTCGCCAGCCGGCTCGGGCTGCGGGGTGCGCTCGTGATCGGCGTGGTGCCCGGCTCCGGAGCCGCCGAAGCGGGCCTGCGGCCGACCGTCCGAGACCGGCGCACCGGCCGCATCATCCTGGGCGACCTCATCGTCGCCATCGACGGCGAGGCGGTCGCCGACGTGCTCGACCTCTACCGGGTCCTCGACGGCCTCGAGGTCGGTCACGACGCCCAGGTCACGGTCACCCGCGACGGGAACCAGCGCACCGTCCAGGTGCGACTGACCCCGCTCCAGGGCTGATCCGACCCGGGGAGAGACCAACCCCAAGTTGGGGTACATATTCGACATCACTGAGCCCGCTTGAGCGCCGGGACGCCGGTGCAGGCGACTTCGACTCGTTCGAGATCTTCTGCGTGAACCCGGACGAGTGACACACGAAAGCGCCGCTCCCCCGTCCGAGGGAGCGGCGCCAGCGCGAAGACACCGTCAGCGACTGCGGATGGTCAGCGAGACCAGCGCGTCCTTGCAGCCCGAGCCTCCTTCGCCGCGGGTCTCCACGCGGCCGGTGCTCCCACTGGTCGTGAGGATGGCACCGTAAAGGAAGCCGGCCTCGTCGCTCCGGCTGACGTAGCCGAGCGTCTCCATCCCGCTCGGAGCGCCGAACTTCGACTGCGCGACCGCGTCGTCGAAGGACATGGAGAGCAAGAGCATGTCGCCGGCCTCACCGTCCACGGCGGGGAAGATGCTGTCGGGATCGCCGTCGCAGCCCTCGTGGGCCCAGTCGCGCAGCGGGTTGCGCGTGTCCGCGCCGCGGAGCGCCGTGAGGATGGCCCAGCCCGGAGCGCCACTGCCGCCGTCGTAGTTCAGATTCGTGCGGTAGGTGCTGGGCTCGCTGGCGCCGACGACGCGGTAGAAGATCGACTGCGCGAGATCGTGACCGTTGCCGCCTCGCCCGAAGTCCGCGCAGAACTCGTCGGTGTGCCAGTCGCGACACTCTGGTTCGGTCGAGCAGTCGTAGCCGTTGTCGCGCTTGTAGCACTCGGCGAGCCGGGTCCAGCCGGACACGTAGAGCGGCAGGTCGTCATCGGTCCGGTGGAGCGCGAGGATCAGCAGGTCTCCTTCCCGGCTACCGGACGGGCGAGCGATCTCGATGCGACCGCTCGAGCTGTAGTCCTCGGTCGTGCCGACGTGGAGGATCTCGCCGGAGGGCTCGGCAGGCTCACCGTACTCCACCACGAGCTGCGGCGGGTTGGCGCCCTCACGCGAAGAGACGTCGAGCCCATCCTCGTGTGAGGGGAGCAGCGCGAGAGAGACGGTGCCGCCCTCGGTGACGCCCGAAGAGACGTCGATGTCCACCCAGCCGACGTCCACTCGACCGGTCCGAGCGATCGCTCCTCCGCTGGTGGAGGGCTGGCGGTTCCACGTGATCCCGCGCTCGTCCCAGTCGTCGCTCGCCCGGACGATCTGCGGCCCGTCGGGGCTCGGGTTGGTGGTGAAGAGCCGCAGCGTCGCGCGCCGCACGGGTCCTTCGGGGAGCTCGAAGCGAAGGAACGTCCGGTAGGTCTCGGGCGCTTCGTCGACCAAGAGGGTCTCGTCGCTCCCGTAGTTGCGATCGGCGCTCGCCCGATTGACGTAGCTGTCCGCGGCCACCTCGTGGCAGCCGAGAGCGACGTCGCACTCGCCGCCTTCGTACTCGACCACGAGCTGCGGTGGGTTCGCGCCTTCGCGCGACGACATGTCGTGCCCATCGGCATGCGACGGCATCAGCGCGAGGGAGACGGTCCCGCCCTCGCGGACACCCGAGGACACGTCGATGTCCACCCAGCCGACGTCCACCCGACCGGTCCGCGCGATCTCGCCTCCGCTGGTGGAAGGCTGCCGGTTCCAGCTGACCCGATTCTCGTCCCAGTCGTCGCTGGCTCGGAAGATCCGTGGCCCGTCGGGACTCGCGTCGGTGGTGAAGAGTCGCAGCGTCGCTCGCCGGACACGACCGGCGGGGATCTCGAAACGAAGGAACGTCCGGTAGACTCGCGGTGACTCGTCGACCAGCAGACTCTCGCGGCTTCCGTAGTTGCGGTCCCGGGCCGACCGGTCGACGTAGGTGTCTGCCGACGCTTCGTGGCAGCCATCGCTGGCGTCGCAGTCCCGCGCGTAGCCGAACGCAGGGTCGTATGCGCCGGGCTCGCCGCCCAGCTCGGCGGTGCATCCGGTGGCCAGCGTCAGCGCGATCGCCAACAGCGGTCGCCGGTGGGCGAGCGGGGTCTCAGTGGGGGTGTGGGGGGTCTCTCTCTGCATCGGTGCCTCCTGGGAGGGAGGTTCAGCAACGCTCGTGCCACGATCGGACACCCCTGAAAGCGCGGGAGATCGTCGTGATCGACGGCCTTTGGGGTCACGGGTGTCGCTTCGATGCTGCGGCGCGAACGCGACACACGATCGGGTCCGCCGTCGGGTCGACCGATATCCAATGGCTTCGGCCTCGACGCCCCGCTCAGCGTGTAGGATGCACGGGACGATGAGTCGACGACGCGCAGCGAGGGGGGCACCAGCTGCACTCCAAACAGCCGTCTTGGTGTCCGTCGCATACGCATTCGCCGGCATCGGAGGATGCTCCGCCGAGTTCGGCGGCCTCGCGGATCCCGGAGACGCCGGGCCCCCGACCGCATGCACCGCTCCCACCGACTGCGACGGCCTGCGCTGCGTCGATGGCCTCTGCGACTACTACCCCGACTGCCGCGGGCTACTCGAGTCGGGCCTGGCCCCGACGTCCGGGAGCTACCCGATTCGCCCCGACGGAGCACCAGGCCCCATCCTCGCGACCTGCGACATGACCACCGACGGCGGCGGCTGGACCCTCGTGTTCCTCACGAGCACGCCGAACCACAACCGGAACATCACCAACTACACGGAGCTGGGCGCCGGCTGGATCCTCGAGCCGGCGACGCAGGCGCTGCTGGCGTACCGGGATCCGGCGGAAGCGCTCGCGGTGACCGCAGGGACACGCTGGGCTCGGATCGACCTGCCCGACCACTGGAAGTCGCTCTGCCCGACCGAAGCGCGCGGCCGCGACACCACCGTGCTCACCCTGGTGGAAGGCGACGCGGCGCCCACGCTCCAGGTGCTGCGCTACGGCCTTCGCGACTTCGACGACACCTGCGACTCCGGTTGGGACACCTCGGAGGGCTCGGACTGGGGGCGGATCTGCATCCGCGGCTCCGAAGCGCCCTTCTTCAACGCCTTCGACTCGTCCTTCGGCGACTTCTGCCCACACAGCAGCCAGCCGTTCAACGCCGTCCAGTGCGGCGCGAATCGCCGTTTCTCCATCGCGGTGCGCTGAGCCCTCCGAAGGGCCGCGTGCGGAGTGTCGCACCAGCGCGACGCTGTCGCGTGAGAACCGCACGCAGGGACCCAGCGCGGGCCCCGATCCCCGCCCAACACGAGCTCGAACGGCCCGAGGGCGCGTGGCACCGAAGTTGCTCTAGCTCCTCCCATCGATGGCGCGCATCCCCGCAGCGCCGGCGTTGGAGGACGATGATGACGAGCAGGACCCCGGGAAGACTGACCACGATGGCCACGGCGCTGCTGGCGCTCGGGGGGTGCGCGGCGGGAACCGAGGGTTCCACCGAATGGATGCGGTGGGAGGTCGATGCAGAGGTGTTGGCGGCGACTCGGCGGGCACCCTCCGGCCTGGACGCAGGCACGCGCTCCGCGGATTCGGGCCCCGATGAAGACCCTTGGGAGGACGAGCCAGACGCGGGGATGCTCGCCCCGGACGCTGGCTCGACCGACGGTGGGTCGATCGAGCCCGACGCCGGGCCGACGTGCGATCCGGCCCTCTGCCCAGGTCTCCGCTGCGTCGAGGGCACATGCGGCCACTACCCGGACTGCCAGGGGTTGGCGGGCTCGGGGCTGGCGCTCGCGTCGCAGAGCTACTGGATCCACCCCGCCGGATTGCCGGCGCCGATCGCCGCCCACTGCGACATGAGCACCGATGGCGGTGGCTGGACGCTCGTCTTCCTCGCGCAGGAGGACGACTACGACCGAACGCTCACCGACTACACGGAGGAAGGCTCGAGGGCGATCCTCGCGCGCGCGACCGAGGCCCTGCTCTCGTTCCGGGCGGACCGACTCGGTCGTCCGCTCACGCCGGGCACGCCCTGGGCGCGGGTCAGCATGCCTGCGGAGTGGCGGACCGCGTTCCCCACGGCCTTCGCCGGGGAAGAGCGCACGGTGATGACCTTCGTCGAGGGAGACGCGGCACCGAGCCCTCGAGAGCTGGTCTTCGGCTTCGGAGAGTTCCGGACCGACACGAGCACGGGTCGGTGCGACACCGGCTGGCAGACCTGGGACGTCGACTACGGCCGGATCTGCATCCGGGGCACCGAGGCGCCCTTCTACAGCGCGACCCACTCCGGCGACGTCGATCGATGCAGCCTCAGCCACCAGAGCTGGAGCGCGACCCAATGCAGCTCCACGCGACGCTTCTCGATCGCCGTTCGCTAGAAGCGGGTCGAGAGGCGAAGCGAGCCCGACCGTCGGTCGACGTCGACGTCGAGTCGCCAGCGCGCCTGCGCTTCATCCCCCCCGCCGCCCCCCCGCAGCCAGAGCACTCCGAGCAGGGCCGTGGCGGCGAAGCCGAGACCCGAGAGTAGGTAGCCCGTGATCTGCAGCGCTCTCCAACGCGGATAGCTGTCGCAGAGGTTCCGAACCCGCCGGGACAGGGCGTTGTTGTCGCACACCGAGTCGTCCGTGCTCGGCGTCATGGCGCGCGCCTCGAGGAGGGCCGGATCGGAGTCGATGTCCCGGATCCTCCGGCTGCTGACCGCACCGATCGCGAGCGCGGCCACGGCGACGCCGAGGCTGGCCCCGCCCGCCGCGAGGTAGAGTGTCGAATGGTCGGCCGGGGGAGGCTCCTCGGGAAGGTCCTCCTCGTTCGGCGGTGGCGTCGGCTCCGGGAGCTCGATGGTACCGGAGCTCCCCGCCTCGACCAGGACCTCACGCTGAACGGGTCCGGTCGAGTAGAGGACCTCCACTCGATGACGCCCGTGAACCACGCGGATGGGTTCGAGGGGCAAGGTCCCGTGGTCGGTTCCATCCACGAGGACCCTCGCGCCGAGCTCGCCGCCTCGAAGCTCGATGCTGCCCAGGTGCTCGCGAATGACCGTGAGGGCGCGCTCGATGGCTTCGCCTCTTCGCCGGACGTACCGGTCGTCCGGTTCGGTCTTCGCCTCGACCAGGTACTGCTCGGCCTCCACCCATCGCTCCAGCTGCGCCAGCGTGATGCCGAGCTGCACGGCCACCCGCGGCGATGGCTCCAGCTCGTACGCTCGTTCGAAGAGGGTCGCCGCCTGGTGGAGTCGCCCCGCGCGACGATGGGCGAGGCCCTGACGAAGCGCAGCCTCCACCTGGGCCTCGTCCGCTTGGGCTCGCGCGGTCGTGAGCGGCCACGCGACACCGATCAGCAGGAGGGCGATGACGCCTGCTCGCACCGGCGCACGATACCGCAGACGTAGGGACGAAGCGACGACGGGGTCGGATCCGCGACTCTCGTCCGCGAGCCTCACACCTCGTCGTCGCCGATGCGGTACTTCTTGAGCAAGCGGTAGAGGTGCCCGCGGTCGATCTCCGCCGCGCGCGCCACGGCCGCCTTGTTGCCGTCGTGCTCACGCAGCGCCGCGACCAGGTAGGCGCGCTCGAAGGCGCTGGTGATGATGTTCTTGGCCTCGAGCAGAGGCACGTCCAAACCGATGCCGAAGAGCGGGTCGCCGACGACGAGGGGCGAGTCGTTCGCCTCGTCGGCCGGCCCGTCGCCGCCGGGTGCGATCGGCATCTCCTCGTCCATCACCAGGCAGCTCTCCAGGTAGTTCCGCAGCTCGCGCACGTTCCCCGGCCAGGTACCGAGGCGAATGCGGTCGAGGAACTCTTCGGCGCTGAAGCGGGCCAGCTGACCGGGGCTCGCACCAAGCCGGCTCAGGAGCGCCCCGACGAGGAGCGGGAGATCGCCACGGCGCTCCCGGAGCGGTGGGAGGGTCACCTTCATGATGGCCAGCCGGTAGTAGAGGTCCGACCGGAAGTGCCCGGTGTTGACGTCGGCCCGAAGATCCCGGTTGGTCGCCGCCACCACCCGCACGTCTACCGCCCGGTGCTCGTTGGAGCCGACTCTGCGAACGGTCTTCTGTTCGAGGACCCGCAAGAGCTTCGGCTGCAGATCCCGGGGCAGCTCGCCGATCTCGTCGAGGAAGATGGTCCCCCCGTCGGCTCGCTCGAAGGCGCCCATGCGCCGGCTGGTGGCTCCGGTGAAGGCGCCCTTCTCGTGGCCGAAGAGCTCGCTCTCGAAGAGGTTGGTGGGGAGCGCGGAGCAGTCGACGATGACGAAGGGGCCCTCGGAACGCTCGCTCTCGCTGTGGATCGCCGCCGCCGCGCCCTCCTTGCCCGTGCCGGTCTCACCCTCGATGAGCACGGTGATCTCGCTCTTCGCGCAGCGCGAGAGCGTGTGGAAGGCCCGCCTCATCGGGACCGAAGCCCCGACCATCTGGCCGAAGTGACCAGCCTCGTCGAGGGGGAGGCGGCGGCGCTCGTCCGCGACCTCGAAGCGCAGCCGGACCTTGCCCAACTGGATCTCCGAGCCTGGCTTCAGCCAGGCGGAGACGATCCGAACCTCGTCCACGAGCGTGCCGTTGCGGCTCTCGAGATCTCGAATCCGTACCCCTCGGTCCGTCGCCACCAGCTCGCAGTGGAAGCGCGACACGGTGGGTTCGTCGATCACGAGCCCGTTGGAGCGATGGGAGCCGATCGAACAGCGTTCGTCTTCTTCCATCGTCCAGCGGCGGCCCGGGTCGGGGCCTTCGACGACGGTCAACGAGAAGCCCTGGAGCTCGGCGCTCTTCAGCCAGCTCGGCTCGACGTGGCTGAAGAGCTTCGTCTCGGGAGCGTCGTTGGAGTCGGGCGCGTCGTCCTGACGGGTCACGGATAACGCTATATCATCGCTGGTGGTGGAAGAGGATTGGCCGGAGCCCGACGAGAGCGCCTCGACGGACCAAACGCTCGAGATGGCGCTCCCCTTCGAGCCCTACGAACGGCTCGCCTCCATCGGCGAGGGCGGCATGGCGGAGGTCTTCTTGGCCCGCAAGAACGGGACCTCCGCCGGCTACGAGCAGATCGTCGCGCTCAAGCAGGTGCACGAGCACCTGGTCTTCCAAGAAGAGTTTCGACGGATGTTCCTCGACGAAGTCCGGATTACGTCGCGCATCGAGCACCCCTTCGTGGTCCGGGTGCTCGACTTCGGCGTCGAGAAGACCGAGGCCTGGTACACGATGCCCTACGTGGTCGGCTTTTCCCTCGCGCGGGTGGCCACCAAGGCCGCGCGGCTCCCGGAGGGCCCGCTGCGAGAGGCGTTCGCGGGGATCCTCGTCCGTTGCTTCATTCAGGCGGCGGAGGGTCTTCACGCCGCCCACGAGCTCCGGGACGAGAAGGGGACGCCCCTCGGAGTGGTCCATCGCGACATCCGACCGCAGAACCTGATGGTCGGCGCCGATGGCTTCATGCGGGTGCTGGACTTCGGGATCGCGGACGGCTTGCAGCGGCTGGCCCGGACGGCGCTGGGGATGATCAAAGGGAGCAAGGGCTACATGGCGCCGGAGCGCTTTCAGGGCGGTCCCGTCGATCGGCGAGCGGACATCTGGGGCCTCGGCGTCGCGCTCTGGGAGGCGCTGACCAGTCGCCGACTCATCCCGAGCTCGGTCCCGATTCGAGAGGTCGCCAGGAAAGCCAAGGAACCGGTCCCGGGCCTCCGAGAGATCGACCCACGCTTCGACTACGAGCTCGACGCCATCGTCGAGAGGGCCGTGCAGCGGCACCCGGACCGGCGCTTCCCGAGCGCTCGAGCCTTCGCACGGGAGCTCTCGCGCTACCTCGCATCGAAGCAGCAGAGCGTGGAGTCGTACGACGTCGCGCAATGGCTGGAGCAGGTCTTCCCCGACGAGCTCGCGGCTCAGCGGGCCGCGCTCGCCGAGGCGCACCGATCGCCTTGATGCCTCACTCCTCGTCGCTCGGGTCCAGGTAGTAGACGATGAACGAGTCGTAGAAGGCGTCCACCCGGGTGTAGCTCGCGTAGCGTTCGCACGCCCCGTCTCCGTGGGAGACGATGCCGGCCAGGTACTCCCTGCCACCCGAACGGATGAGGGCCGGCCCGCCCGAGTCCCCGTTGCAGGGCTGCGCGGGGGTCGAGCGCGTCGTGAAGGTCGTGGGCTCCGCAACGCTCACCGAGCCCCACCCCGTCCGCTTGCGCGCCGAGCCCTCGTCGTCGGCGTCGAGCTGCCCGAAGCCGATGATTCGTAGCTCGGCGCCATCGAGCGGTCCGGCGAGGCAGGCCGCGAGTGGGACCGGGCTCGCGAGCTCACGGGGGACGACCCCGGCCAGAAGCAGCAGGCCCAGGTCGTTCTGGTAGACCGGCCTGGGCTGGTAGTCGGGGTGGATCACCGAGGCGAGCACGCCGACGCGAGCGCCCTCGTCGGCGGTCGGACCGAAGTGGACCTCGAGCGTCTCCGGCTCCTCGCCGTCGATGCAGTGGGCGGCCGTGAGGACGACGCGCTCGCCGACCAGCGTGCCCGTGCAGAAGAGCTCGCCGTCGGTCCCCAGGATGCCGACGACCGCCCAGTCCGCGTCGGTCTCCACGCCCCCGGCGACCTTGGACACCGACTCCCCTTCGTCCACCCGCTCGGGTTCGAGGCAGACGCCACCGCCCCCCTCGATGACACCGGTACAGCCGAGAGCGAGGAGCGCCGCCAAGGGCGCCACCCGTGGTGAGCGCGACGAAGAGCCGAGGTCAGCGATTGCCATGAGGTCTGCTGGAGCACCAACCATGCCAGGCTCGGATTGCTGCAAACGCTCGTACGGAGGCGCTTCTGCGGCGTGGTGTCGCATCGATGCTGCAGCATCGGCGCCGCACCTCGACGCGGATCGCAGAACTGCCAAGATCCGGGGGTCGAGCGTCCGTTGGAGCCGATTTGGCGCGTGAGCTAGACTGATCGCAACCATCGTCCGCTGATGTCCCCACTACCCGCCCACAGTTCGAAGCGCCTGATCGGACAGACGTTGGCGGATCGCTACCAGGTCATCGAGGCGCTCTCCGCGGGCGGCATGGGGATGCTCTACACGGCCCGGCACGTGTGGACCCGGCGCGAGGTCGCCCTGAAGGTGATCCAACCGGGCTTGCTCTCGGACGCCTCGGTCAGCGCCCGATTCCTTCGGGAAGCGCAGTCGGCAGCGCAGCTCGACCACCCGAACGTCGTCGACGTGCTCGACATGGGACGAACCGAGGATGGGCTCGTCTTCATGGTCCTCGAGATGCTCGAGGGCGAGACGCTCAAGCAGCGGATGCGGCGGGGGCCCATGGGAGCGCGCGAGGCGGTCCAGCTCCTCGAGCCCATCATGGACGCGCTCGTCTACGTGCACGAGCGGCAGCTCGTCCACCGGGACATCAAGCCCTCCAACATCTTCCTGGCGAAGACGCCACGACAGGGAGTGGTGCCCAAGCTGCTCGACTTCGGCCTCGTGAAGATCCTGGACGACGCCAAGGCTGGCGCCGCGAAGGGTGCGGGCGTGCGCTCGCTGTCGAGCTCCTCGTTCGACACCTCCGCCAAGAAGCAGGTCACGCGCAAGGGCTACTTCCTCGGGAGCCCCTTCTACATGGCGCCGGAGCAGGCCCGCGGTGAGGCGAGCATCGGCCCCGCCGCCGACGTCTGGTCGATGGGAGTCGTCCTCTACGAAGCGCTCACCGGGAAGCGGCCTTTTCAGACGACGGATCCGGTCGTCGCCGTCGGTGCGGTCGCTTCGGAGCCGCCCATTCCGATCGGCCAGGTCGGTGATGGGCTGCCGCCCGCCGTGTGCGAGTGGATCGATCACGCGCTCTCCCAGGACCCAGCCTCGCGACCGCCGATGGCCGCCTTCGTGGCGGGGCTGCTCGCCGCGACCGGCGTATCCGCGAGCTCTCCCGGACGCACCCGCAGCCCCGTCGCCCGGAAGCGACCGGCCGGCGACCACGTCTCGACTCTCACGGAAGCGCCCACCACGATCGCCGCGAAACGGCGAGCGCCCGCAACCCAGAGCAGCGAGCCGGACACGGTCGTCGCGGGCGACCCGACCCTCCTGAATCCACACGGCGCCATCGAGCCTCTCGCGACGAACACCGAGCTCGATCCTGCGTCCGGCGCGAGGGTGGGCCCTCCGCTCGAGCCACCGGCGGAACGACGCCGGGCCGTCCTCGCCGTGGGGATGCTCGTAGCGCTCGTCGCAGGGGCGGGGGCGCTCTGGTTCGCCACTCGGCCGGCGACCGCCACGAACGACGCGGCCGCCGCCCCGCCGCCTCTCGCGGAGTCCACGAGGACGACGGGAACGCGCGTCGATCCGGAGCCACCAGAGCAGCCCGTCGACGAGCGCCCGGCCGAGGCCGCGAACGAGGAGCCGGCGGACGAGGTGGTCGAGCCCGCCGCGGAAGAAGCCGAAGTCGAGGTCGAGGTCGAGGCCGAGGCCGAGGCCGAGATGGAGCCGGCGCCCGCGCGACAGCGATCGCGCGAGCGCCCGACCATGCGGAGCTCCAATCCGTTGGAGATCGGTCTCTAGCGCGTCTCCGCTTCCCAGAGCAGAGCCCCGTCCGCCGCGTACACGTTCAGCCGACCGTCGTCGTGCACCAGCATGAACGAGGCGGCGGTCCCGTGGGTGCCCGTGCTCCAGAGCGAGCTGCCCGACGTGCTGCGGAGCACGATGTTGCCGTCGCTCTGGAAGCGGACGCGGTCGCCGCCCCGGTCGTGCGTCCCACTGGACCAACGGGAGCCCCCGCCGCTCTGGTAGAGCACGAGGTTCCCGTCGCCCTGGAAGGCGAGTCGATGGGCTCCGTTGCAGGACTCGATGGTGTCGCCGGGGCGGAGGGTCTCGCCCTGGTCGAAGCGGCTGGTCCCGCAGGCGTCGGCGCGCGGGGGCTCCGGATCGGAGCTGTCCAGGGCGGCGTCCCACACCACCGTGCCGTCGTCGGCGTGCACCTGCAGTCGTCCGTCATCGTGCACCACCAGGGAGGAGGCGGCCGTGCCGTGCGTGCTCGTGCTCCACAGCGAGCGCCCCGCGCCGTCGCGGATGACGATGTTGCCGTCGCTCTGGAAGCGGACGGCGTCCGCGCCCATGTCGACGGTGTCGCTGGCCCAGGTCGCGCCGCCACCGCTCCGGTAGAGGACGAGGTTGCCGTCGCTCTGGAACTCGAGTCGATGCGAGCCGTCGCAAGACAGGATGGTGTCACCGACGTCCATGCGCCCGCCGATCGAGAGCCGAGAGGTGAGGCAGGAGTCCGCGGTCGGATCCTCCGGCGTCGGGTCCTCCGGCGTGGGTGGGGTCGGGTCCTCGGGCGGCGCGCCAACGCCAGAGGTCTCGCCGACGGCCTCGAGGAAGGCTACGAGGTCATCGATCTCTCGGTCGTCGAGCTGGAGCGGACGGATGTCGGTGTCGAGGGGAGCATCGTCGACGGCGGCGCCACGGTCGTAGGCTTCGACCACCTCGCGCAACGTCGCCATGCTGCCGTCGTGCATGTAGGGACCGGTCTGTCCGATGGCCCGCAGGGTCGGCACCCGGAAGGTCTGCAGATCCCTCGCGCGACCGGTGACCCCGGCCCGACCGGCGTCGCCGTTGCTCACCAGACCGGTACTGCGGAAGCTCTCGTCGGTGAAGTTGCGGCCGGCGTGGCAGCCGCTGCAGCGCGCCTTGCCTTCGAAGAGCAGCAGGCCTCTCCGCTCCGACGCGTTGAGCGCCCCGAGCTCGCCGTCGAGGTAGCGATCCACGCGGGTCCGCGGCGAGAACTGGAGCACCTCGAAGCTCGCCAGCGCCGCTGCCAGCGTGTCCTCGCTCGGCTCCTCACCGAACACGGCGCGGAAGCGCGAGCTCCAATCGCCCTCGGTGCGCAGCCGCTGCACCGCCTCGTTCAGCGGAAGGTTCATCTCGTGCGCGGCCGCGATGGGGATCCGCGCCTGCGCGGCCAGCGACCCGGCCTCGCCACCCCAGCCCTGGAAGCCGGAGAAGAGGCGGTTGACGATGGTCGGAGTGTTGCGAGTCCCTGGACCTGCGTCGGGCTCGGCGCTCTCGGCGATCGGCAAGGCGTCGGTGAAGGACAACGACTGCACGTGGCAAGTCGCGCACGAAGTGGAGCGGGTCGCCGAGAGGATCTCGGCGGCGAAGAGGTCCTCGCCGAGCGCCGCGGCCGCGCCGCTGAAGCGTTCGATCGTCGGCGCGAAGCGAATCAGCGAGCGAAGGTGGCTCGGCGTGGCGCTGGCCAGCTCGGGCTGAGTCCCACGGTTGCTGAGCACGTTGGCGCCATGGCGGATCTCGAAGGGCTCGCGCTCGACGCTGGAGACCTTCACCTCGTCGAGGAGCAGGAGCCCGCCGGACGCGCCGCGGGGGCCGACCGTCACCGCGCCGGAGGTACGGAGATCGTCGATCGCCGCAAAGCTCGAAGCGACCTGCTCTCCGTCGACATAGAGCCGAAGGGCCTTGGTGTCGCCCGCGTAGGTCATCGCCACGTGTACCCATTCGTCGCGGGTGATCGCCGTCTCACGGGGAGCCACCAGGGTGTCGGAGGCGCCGGACCGGTCCTCGACCCGCGCCACCAAGCGGCCCTCGTCGTTCAGGGAGAGCGAGAGCCCACCGGCCATCTCGAAGAGGGGCAGCTCCCGCGAGCGGGCGACCTCTCGGCGGAGGAACATCTCGACGCTCGCGTCCTGGCTCAGGCGGTCGAACGCCTCGCTCCGCTGCACCTGGATGTGGCCGCCGTCGCGGAAGTAGATCGCCTGACCGTGGCGCCCCACGGTCTCGTCCGTTCCATCGTGCTCGATGGGGAAGCGAGCGTCGACGAGGGTGCCGTTGTGGAAGTGGCCGGAGGTGTCGTTGGTCCGGTCCGTCAGGTAGTTGCCGTCGCGGTCCACCTGCTGGTTCATGCCGTAGAAGAGGACGTAGTCGCCATCGAGGTAGTCCTCGAAGCTCACCTCCGAGTAGTCGCCGCCGTTCGAGTGGAAGAGCGGGTAGCTCGGACCGCGAACCGAATACGGCAACGGCAGCTCGGGCACGTCCTTGTAGGGCGACCACATGGTGGTGAACGCACCCGGCGACGAGAGGAAGAGGCGCGAGTCGCCGATCCTGTGATTGATGGGCCCATCGATGTGGCGCATGTTCCAGCCGGTCCAGCGGCCGACCACCGTCGTCGCCGAGCGGCGGGCGCTCACCCCCTGTCGCGAGGCCTGATAGAAGAGCTCGGAGCCGTCGCGACTGATCCACGGGTAGGCGCCGCGAATCTCGTCGTCCGGCGCGTATTCGACGCCACGCTGATCCCGCAAGGGCTGCTGCGCGAGGGGGAAGCGGACACCGAAGGGGATGCCCTGGACGTCGACGTCGGCGAGCTGGTGCATCTGCGCCAGCGGTCGCGGGAAGCTCCACCCCTCGGCTTGGCCGGGCGCCGGGTTCCACGAGTAGACCAGCCGATCGATGCGGCCGTTGTTGTCTTGGTGGCCCTGGCAGATGATCAGGCGGCCGTCGTTGGTGATCGTCGGCTCGATGCAGTCCAATCCGTCACGGGTGCCGTTCACCTCGAGAGGCACCCAGTCGCCGGTGAAGTCCGCGCTGAGGATCTCGGCGTCCCGCGTGTGAGCGTCCTCGATGACGAAGGTCGCCGGGCGAATTCCCATGGACCGGAACTCGCTACCGAAGCCGCCGCGCCCGCGCTCGTTCGTCGCCCAGACCAGCGCCCGGTAGGTGCGATGAGTCCCGTCGAGGTCGTAGCGACCGCGGGAATCGGAGGGGAAGGGGTTCTCGGTGGTCACCGACGGATCGGGGGTCAGACCGAGCCAGTTGTGGTCCAGGTCCGGGTTCTCGTCGTCCGTCTCGAGAGTCACCCGTTCGCCGAAGGCGCGGGAGAAGTCGGGCAGTCCGTCGCCGTCGAGCGTGACTCGCTCCGGGCGGAAGGCGCTGGCGTACCAGCCGCCGCGGCCGCTGGGCGAACGGCGGACCACGAAGATGCGGCCGTCCCAGCTCTCCGCGTGGCCGTTGCCGTTGAACGGGGTGCGAACGCGCTCCGCGAAGGCTCGCGGGCGGCTGTCGAGCCGCGCATAGGTCGCCGCGCTCGGGGTCGACAGGTCCCCGGGCTCCAGACCTTCGGTGGGCTCGTCCACCACGAGTGGGTAGAGCTCCACGTAGTCGACGTTCGGTCCGCTCCGAGACGTGGTCGGAACCACGGCCACGCTCTCGATCGGCCCGTCCACGCGGACCTCGAAGGCCTCGTTGTCCCAGGTCGACCAGGAGCCGGTGCCACCGAAGGCGATGTCGGCGGCGGCCGCGCCGTTGATGAGGAGTTGGCCCGGGCGGGCGCTGCTTCCAAGCGCGTAGTGGATCACCACACGGTAGGTGTTCGGGGGTGCCGAGACATCCCAACGCATGAAGGCCTCGCGGACGTCGATGCGACTGCTCGAGTTGGCGAAGTCCAGGTAGCCCACCTCCCGCGCGTCACCGCGATCGTCCGCCGTCACTCGCCGCGTGCCGAGCTCGTCCAGCTGGGCCTCGCTGGGCTCGAGAACCAGCGGCTCACGGCTGAAGGCGGTCCGATCCGGCGGTGCGCCCTCGCCGAGCGAGGTGCTGCAGCCTCCGAGGAGGGCAACCACGGCCAGCGTGGCACTCATCCGTCCGGTGGTCGTTCTCGTGTTCGTCATCGCCAGTTCTCCATTCGCGGTCGTTCGCCGAGCCACCGGCGGCGAGTGCCAGGAGGAGCGAGCCGGTGTGTGGGTCGGGGGGAGCTCATCCTGGAGAGGAGATGAGCAACCGATGTGCCAGGGCGGATCCCCCCTAGAAACGTGGGAGTTCACCGTCCCCGGCCCCTGACCAGGGCGCGGGTGTCGCTTCCATGCGACGGCGGCGATGCGACACCCGTCGCGAGCCGAACGGTCAGATCCGGAGGGTCCGCGGACTCAGAGGGCGGAGCCGCAAGCGGGGCAGACCGCAATCTCGCCGGCGCGCGCCGCGCCACAGTGCCCGCAGGATCGCGCGCCGGCCGCGTCGTCGGGATCCAGCTTCTGGAGCTCGGGGTAGAGGGTCTCGAGCTCCAGGGAGCTCATGCGGTCCGTCTCCACGGCGGGGGACCACACCACCTCCAGCGCTACGAGCTCGTCCGGGCTCGCGCGGGTGATGGCCGACATGGCGCTACCGAGGGTCTCGCGATCGAGGCCGACCGGGACCCAGGGGAGCAAGCGGGTCACGCCCACCACGAGCGAGACGATCACCCACCCCTCCCCCTCTTCTGCCCGCCGCGCCACGGACGGATCGCGACCCCGCTCGACCACGTCGTGGCGGTAGCGGGCCTTGAGCTCGGTCGTGATCCGGTGGAAGGCCGACTCCGCGACTCGTGGTGGCCCCTCCGACCGCCGGACCGCGGCGTAGCGCGCCGCCGGGAGGGCACGGATCAGCTCCCGGACCGCCGCACCGGCCGCGTCGTGCATGCCATCGGCGCTCCTCATGTCGGACTGGGCGGCGAGCCGGCGAAGGGTCTCCTGGATCGCGCCGCGCTCACGCCAATCGAACCCCAGGCTGATGCAGCGAACCTCACAGCGGGTCGGCGCGCCGATCCCTGCTCGCCGACGCGCACGCACGATCGGATAGCCGAGGCCGACACAGACGACGAAGGTCACGAGGAAGGTGATCAAGGCCGCCGGCCAGTTCGGCTTCCGACCTTCGAAGGTCACCGTCGCCCAGTGTGGTCCCCAGATGTCAGGCGACCGCTCCACCGCGCCCTCCTCGAAACGCTCTGGGACCGCGAGCGAGGGCGGCTCCGGGTACTGATGCTTGGCGGCGAGGTCGTCACGACGCGTGGGGCGCGGGCCGAAGAAGCCCTCGGAGCGCGCGCGCTGCGACTCGGGGAGCCGGAGCGCGTCGCGCAGCTCCGCGCTCCGCCCATCCACCGCGTGAGGCACCGCCCTGCGCACCCGGGTCCGAGTCATCGAGCTGCGTCGCGAAGTGGAACGGCGCGAGCGGCGGGAGGAAGACGACGAACGAGAGGAAGACGACGAAGACCAAGACGACGAAGACGACGAAGACGACGAAGACGACGAAGACGACGAAGACGACGA
>CAYXAP010000051.1:0-36356 GCA_964462035.1 uncultured Sandaracinus sp. | reverse complement strand
AAGACGACGAAGACGACGAAGACGACGAAGACGACGAAGACGACGAAGACGACGAGCTGCTCGACCCTCCGAAACCGCGCGAGCCGCCGAACGACCCACCGGAGAACTGGGCACTCGCGACCGTGGCACCGAACGACAGCGCCACCGCGAGGCTGATGGGAAGCACCGTCATCCGGGGAAGACGGTATCAGGTCCCGCCTCCTTCGGGCATGCTCGCACCGTGACGAAGCTGATCGTCATCGCCGCGCTCATCGCTCTCGCCTTCGGCGCTCTGGCGT
Source organism: uncultured Sandaracinus sp. (assembly GCA_964462035.1). GTDB lineage: Bacteria > Myxococcota_A > Polyangia > Polyangiales > Houyiibacteriaceae > UBA1660. Next base: position 36,078 of record CAYXAP010000051.1, on the reverse strand, counting down.
GGACGACCGAGATCGGCGACCCGCTCACACGCGATCAGGTTCGGACCCTCCTCGACCACCGCTCTGGCCAGCTCGAGGTGCTCTTGCCACTGGTCGACGAGGGCGAGGTCACGATCACCGCCGGGAAGGGCTCGATGGACGTCCACATCGGAGCGGAGGAGTGCGTGCAGCTGGTGGTGAGCGGCACGCTGGCCGACGAGCTGGAGGTCGAGCTTCGCGAGAAGGACGGGTCCTACGGCTTCGTCAGGGAGAGCTCCGGACGCGCATTGGTGATCGGCTGGTGCGCAGCGCGGGATCCGGTCGAGCTCGAGCTGCACGTGAAGCTCGGCTTCCTCCATGACCGGCGCGACCCGGACGCCCGCGTCTTCCATCACCTCCACCGGGGTGTCGTGACCGGAGAGTCCTGGAAGACGATCATCGGCGGAACCTACATGTCGCGAGAGCTGAAGACGCTCTACCGCGAGCGCACCGCCATGGCGGCCGAGGCGCGCGCCGAACGCGCCGAGCTCGATGGCAGCGTTCTCTTCGAACGCGACGTCGCCCCCACCGAAGCCTGGGCGGTGCCCCTTTCCGCCACGACCCGGTGGACCGCGCGGCGGCTCGCCGGACCGGGCCACTCGCAAGCGAAGCTCACGAGCCAGGACGGCGAACCGTCCGTCGGGACCGCCGTCCCCATGAACACCCTGACCAACCGGCGCGTGGTGCTCATCCTCGACGCGAGGGACCTGCCGGTGGACGGCCCGGTCCCCTGCTCGAAGGTGCGCGTCGATCGGCTGTACACGCCACCCGATTCGCTCCATCGGGTCGCGTTCCTCTCGGACGGGGTCGTGGAGACCGAGGGAGCGCGCGCGCCATTGGTCGATCGCGTGTGTCCAGAGGATGGCGTGGTGGTCTACACCACCACGGCGGACGACGCGGCCGCCTGGAGGATCCGGATCATGGACGACGGGCCGCCCGATGGTCCTCCGCACGCCCGTCAGCCCACGGAGCCACCGGAGCGCCCCATCACCGCCGCGCACCGCGCAACGGTCGGCGCCTGTCGGCGCGGCGACGCCACCGCGTGCCTGGATGCGGCCGAGTACCTGACGCTCTCCCGGTTGGCGCCGCCGAACTACGACGCCGCCATCGAGCTCGCCACGCGAGCGTGCGAAGCCGACCCGATCCACTGCGGATATCTGGGGGACTACGAGCAGCAGGCTGGGCGACCGGAGCGAGCGGTCCCCGCCTGGGACGAAGGCTGCGATGCGGAAGATGCCTGGTCGTGCATCCAACTCGGAGAGGCGCGCCGGCTCGGAGAGGGCACTCCCTTCGACGCGAGCGGAGCATACGCGGCCTACCAGCGTGCGAACCGGATCCAGCCCTCGCCGTTCCTGACGGAGCGGCTCCAAGCGATGGTCACGCTCGAGCTCGCGCTCTGAGCAGTCAGGGGGGCTGGCGACTGACCCGAAGCGTATCGCCCGCGGGCACGTCGACCTGGACCGCGACCGGCGGTGGCTGACCGGAGAAGCGCAGCTCGAGCGTGTGCGGTCCGGCCGGCAGCCGCCGCCGCAGCGGCGTCGCCCCGAGTAGCCGACCGCTCGCGTCGTATACGTTGGCCCAACCGCCGGGGACGACGATGTTCACGACCCCGGTCGTCGCCTCCACCATCGTCGGCTCGGCGGACGCTGCGGCGGGCTCGGGCGTGTCGACCGCCGCGACGGGCTCGGTCGGCGCTGGGCGGCGTCGCCGGCTCCGTCGTCGAGGGCTGACCGTCGCCGGCTCCGTGGCCTCGCGGTCGACCTCACCGGCCGTCACCTCCTCCGCAGGCTCCATCACTGCGGGGGAGGGAGCCGCCGTGGACGAGTCGTCGGTGGTGTCCGCCACACCCGGAGAGCTTTCGCGCTCATCCGCCGGTTCGGCGGGGACCGACTCGGAAGAGTTCGTGGGCTCCGCGACCGGGCTTCCCTCGGGGGGCGGAAGGATGAACGCCAACGCGACGGCGCCACCGATGAGCAGGGTGAGCAGCGCGGCGGCGCGACCCCATCGGACCGGGGGAGCGGCCGGCTCCTGGTACGCCCCGAGCGTGGCGAGCGGGACGTCCTGGAACGACTCCGCCGCCTCCGGCACGACCGACACCACCGAGCGTGGGCGGGATTCGGTCCGGGCGATCTCGACGAGCGCTCGGGCCGACTCCTCCCCCCCGGGAAAGAGCTCGTGGAGGAGCTGGCTGATCTCTCCACGGTCGACCGGTTGGTCCAGCGTCCGACCGAAGACACGACCGAGGCCCCGACCGAACTCACGCGCGTCGGGCGTGCGGGTCTCCGGCGATCGGTCGAGGGCCGCGAGGATCACCTCGTCCAGCTCGGCGGGGAGATCCCGCAGCTGGCTCGGCGGCGGGATCGGTCCCTCCAGCACCGCGTACATCGTGTCGACCTGCTGGCTCCGCCGGAAGAGTCGACGGAGCGTGAGCATCTCCCAGAGAACGACACCGAGCGCGAAGACATCCGTTCGGCGGTCGACCGTCCCGCGATGGATCTGCTCGGGGGACATGTAGGCGACCTTGCCCTTGAGCTCGAGAGTGCGTGTGACCGAGACCTTGTCGGCGGCTTTCGCGATGCCGAAGTCGACCACCTTGAGCACGCCATCGAAGCCGACGAAGAGGTTCTGCGGGGACACGTCGCGATGCACGACGCCGAGCGGCGAACCATCGTTTCCGCGGAGCTCGTGAGCGGCGTGCAGACCCTCGCAAGCGTCTTGGATCAACCGCCCGGCGATCGCAGGCCACCGCGGTGGCTTCTGCTCCATCCTGGCGACCTCGCGGAGCAACTTGCTGAGCGGGACGCCGAGCAGGTACTCCATGACCAGGTAGTACTCGCCATCTTCCTCGCCGAAGTCGACCACGCCGCACACGTTCGGATGCTGAATGCGGGCGGCCAGACGCGCCTCGTCGAGAAACATCTCGACGTAGTTCTTCTCCTTCGCCAGGTGCGGGTGGATGCGCTTGAGGGCGAAGACCTTCTCGAAGCCTGCCGGTCCATGCGTCGCCGCCAGGTAGACGGTCGCCATCCCGCCGGAGGCGATCTCGAAGGCGAGCTGGTATCGGCCGACTCGATCGTCGTGGATGGGGGTCGACTTCGGAGTCGCGCCCATGGAGCCAGTGGACTCGCCCTCCTGGTCGATCCGTGTCAGCGCGTCATCGTCGACCATGGTCTCCCGGACGGGCGGAACACGAAACGCCCTCCGGCGATCCCCCCGACTTCGGTGTCGAAGGCCTGCCGGTCGATGAAGAAGCCATTCTGCGCTCGGGTGAAGAAGTCGTCGAGGCCGTCGCCGTCGAGGTCCACGACGGTCACCTCGACCCCCGCACGTGCGTCGTCAGGCGTGAAGTAGGGGTTGATCAAGACCTCGAAGGCGCCCGCCGTGAACACGGTCACGGAGGTCGCCCCGGAGATGCTGTCGCCGAACGCCGCCGGGCGGTCCGGCATGCCGCTGATCAGCCGCGCTCGGCCGGTGCCATCGACGTCGCCGATGCCCAGCGACCACCCATAGCTACTGTCGGCCTCGGATTCAGAAGTCTGCTGACTCTCGGCGAAGATGACCGTGATGCTGTCTACCAGGCGACGGCCGAACGCCATCTCCGGGATGCCATCGTCGTCCATGTCCATGCCGCCGGCGGCAGCGACGGGCGGTGGCACGCCGCTCAATCCCGTCTCACCGGTGGCGATGGTGGTCATCGCCACGACCCGCGGACTCGCCGCGAAGCTGTAGACGTCGAAGCGCGCCTGGTCCATGGCGATTCGCGAGCCGACCGCGAGGTCTGCGAGGCCATCGCCGTTCTGGTCCCCGACGGCCGCGAGCTCGAAGCCGAAGTCTTGCAGGCCCGGCCCCGCGCGGAGGATCGCGTTGTCGGCGGCGTCGAAGGTCGGTCCGCCGAACTGCACTCGAACCTCGTCCCGCGATCGCACGCTGGCTGCGAAGTCCGCGTAGCCGTCGCCGTTCACGTCGCCGATGCCCACGACGCGGTCCCCGAGATCGGTGCTCGTGGTCTCGGTCAGGGCGCCGGCCTCGGCGAGAGCGTCGATGTAGAGGATCTCGCTTCCGGTCGCGCCGCGGTTGGTGGCGATCGCGAGCTCGCCAACGCCATCGCCGTCGTAGTCCCCGATCCAGCTGATCGCGCGGATGGAGTCGAAGGTCACCGGCGCGTCGACGACCGCTCCGCTGGAGTCGAAGGAGACGATCTCGTGCAGCGCCGTCGTGCCCGAGCCGTCACGGCTGACCACGTAGAGATCGCCGTCCCCGTCTCCATCGACGTCTTGGGCGATGCGGCCGACGTTCAGATAGCGCGGGTCCGAGAACACACAGCGAGTGCCCGCGACGTCTTCACAAGCGCCGACTCGGAAGCCGTAGCGCGCGCCGAGCGGCGCCGTCTCGCTCACGGCCAGGGCCGACGCCGGGCGCGCACGGAGCATGTCGCCGGCGGTCACGACCCGGACCGGCGGTGACGAGAGGTCACAGCTCCCGACGTCGACGCCGCTGCAGGGAGCCATCTCCAGCACATAGCTCTCGGCACCGGCGACGGCCTCCCATCGGACCTCCGGCAAGAGCGGGTGGTCGACGGGCCCGGTGGCTCCGAGATCGGCGTTGGCCGAGCCGGTCGACACGCCGTTCCACGGTGCGACGATCCGGGGAGCCGCGATCGAAGGACCGGCGTCCGGTTCCTGGCCGGCGTCGCTCGCGTCGCCGCCATCACTAGAGGACCCGCCATCGCCGCCGCCGTCCGGGGGGCCGCCGTCCATGGGCACCTCCTCGCCGCAGACACCGTCCGAGCACCGAGTGGCCGAACACGCGGGGCTGCCGGTCACGGTGGGCAGGACGAGGGTCACCTGACTGTCGGCGTCTGGAACGTCGAAGGCCACACAGCCCCGCGCGATCACGGAGCAGCTCTCGTCGAACGCCTCCGCTTCGAAGCCGTAGGAGTCCGCGGGCAGCGCGCCGAGACTCATCGCCGGCGCCGCGTCGCGGGCGAAGGTCTCCGAGATGCGCGGTGCTCCATCGCAGCCACCCGTACGGATGCGCGCCACGACCGCACGCGCCGCCGCGCCCGTGGACTCGTCCTCGAAGCTCACCCGAAAGTCGTAGTCCCTGGTGCCGCCGTCACAGGCAGCGACGATGGCTACGGTCGCCACGAGTGCGAGCACGGTGTGATGGGCGCGCCAGTGAGTCGAGGTCACCACTCCACCCCGAGCGAGCCGGCCTCGCCGTCGTCCGGGCCAGAGCGTGCGACCAGCACACCGATGAGCACCGCCGCGGCGACCGCGAGGACACCGCCACCGATCAGCACGCCCCAGAGCACGCCCTTGCCGCCGTCTTCGTCGCTCGGCTCCGGGTCGGCGACGAGCGCCGCGGCCGGGACCGGAGTGACGAGCGCTTCGGGCGCGTCTTCGGAGCCGTGGTGCGCGAGGACCGACCCGCCCGGGCCGGTCGCGCGAGCGAAGACCTCGACCTCGGCCGCGCGGGCGTCTTCCACGAAGACCGTGCTGACGGGGTCGATCGACCACGGACCGGCGGTCCTGGCCCCGAGCTCGATCGTACGAACGAGACCCCCCGCGTCTCCAACCACCCTCGCCTCCACCTGCACGCCATCGGGGCGCTGCTGGTGCACGACCTCGACACGGAGCAGGCCCTGCCCCCGATCGCGTGCTGCCGCCAGATGGGCTTCCAGATCGGGCGGTGCCTGGGCCGAGAGCGCGTCGGGCTCGAGGGACACGAGGCGAAGGGCCGCCGCGTCCAGGGTCTCCTCGTTGCCGAGCGCTCGGGAGACGAGCACCTGGTGGGTCAGGATGCGGACCACCTGCTCGCGCGAGAGGGTGGCCGACGCCATGGCCTGATTCAGGAGCTCGTCCGCGCGCTCGAACTCACCCCCCTCATAGGCGGCGACGGCCTCGTCGACGGGGGCGCTCGGTGCCTCCGCTTCGCTCTCGGTGCCCCCCTCGGTCTGGGCGATGGTGGAGGTCGGGGAGCCGGCCCATTGCAGTAGGACGATGGTGAGGAGGAACGCAGAGCGACGAGGCTGCATCGACCCGACGACTGTAACGTATTCCAGTCACCAACCCGAGGGAGATCGCGAGTCTCGCTCATGTAGAAGCGGGGGCGGAAGTTTACACTCGCCAGTCGCCGGAGCTGAAGGCGCTGAGGGTCCGGTTCGCGACTCCCGGCCGCGCAGCGCGCCTCGGTCGCCTCGAGCTCAGCAGGGACCCGAGCAGAGCCCGGTCATCGGCGCGCTCGTGGTCGGTGGGCCGTAGTAGGTGACGGTCGAGTCGTAGGGCCCGTGACCGTTCATCCAGTTGTAGCAGAGCGGGCCGTACTCGCGGATGCACTCGAGGTCGCACTCGCGCCAACAGAGCATCCCGGCGCCGGCGGCCGCGCAGGCGTCGTAGCAGTCGTCGTGCACTCGGCAGCCTTCATGCGTACCGCAGGTCACGCCGGTGTAGGAGCACTCCACGTGCTCGCAGAGATCGACGTCCTCCTCACATGCCATGACGGGCGGTGCCGGTGAGCACGTGGTCGGACAGTCGGGTCCACAGGCCCCGCGGCAGAGCGCGCCGCTCGCCAGCCCCGGGTTCATCGGCTCGCCCGGCGGCATCGTGCACATGAGCTCACCCTCGACGACGAAGGCTTCGTCCACGCGCACGTCGTCCGTGTCGAAGACCCCGTCGCAGTGCTCGTCGAGGATCAGATCGTAGGTCCCCGGCACCAGCTCCGGCATCAGGACGGCGATGTTCCAGAAGCCGCCGGCACCACCGAGCGTGTCGAAGTGGATGCCGGGCGTGGAGAAGGGCGCGGCACCTCGGGGGACCACGTAGACGTCGGCCCCTGGCAAGTCGATGATGCCGTCGGGGCACGTGTAGTCGACGTCGCCCATGACGCAGACCGAGTCGGTTACGGCGAAACGGTCCGTCGGGTTGGAGTCGCAGTCCTCGCTCAGCACCTGGTTCGCGCGTACCGGAGAGGCGGCGAGGAGCGTGAGCAGCAGCGCGGCGGTGAGGATGGACGGCCTCATCGTCCGCACACCGTCGCTCGATACGCCATCGGGAGGGACGCCCCGGCACCGGGGAAGTCGGACTCGTCCCGGGTCGCGACCCAGAGTCGGTAGCTCGCGCCCGGCTCCGTTCCGAAGACCACGCGCGCGATGCGTCGTCCGAGCGCCAGTCCGGTCGCGACGATTTCACCGGGCCCGGACCCCGCCTCCCGGAGGACGACCACGTCGACGTCGACGTCGTCCGCCGCGCTCTCCACGACCACCTCGACCTCCTCGGTCCCATCGGCCGTGAACGTGTAGACATCGCGATCGAGGTAGGAGTCGTCGAGGCTCGCCACGTCGCCGAGGACCCCTTCGATCACCCGCGCCTCGCCCGCGACGGCGGCGACGCCGGACGCCTCCGCGCTGGCGGCCGCGGTCACGAGCTCGGGGAAGGTCAGCAGCGTGAGAGCGACGGCGTCATTGGTCCGCGCGCCGGCGGCCTCCGTCTCGGCATGGTCCGCCGTGCGAGCAGCAGGCTCACAGGGCGCTGGGGCGACCACGATCGAGGCCACATAGGGCTCGGGGACGGCGGGCGCCGGCAACGCCGCCGACACGTGGAGCAGGTAGTCCCCTGGCTCGAGCTCGACCGCGTTCGAGAGCGCTGGCTCTCGCGCGCTCATCGACCACCAGGCCACCGGCTCCTTGTTCGCGCGGAGAATCGCCACCGCTCGGAGTGATCCCTCGCCGCGGTGATCGAGCTCGGCGCGCACCAACGTCGGAGCGCTGACCCGGAAGGCGTAGCCATCGGAGTCGGCCCAGGCCTCGTTGGCCTGATCGGTGGCGATCGTTCCGGCGACGCTCCACCCGTCGAAGCCCTCCCCGATGTCCAGTCCAGTCGGCGCAGCCGACCCGAGGTAGGGGTCGTTCGAGTCCGTCTCGCTCTCCGTCTCGTCGGCCGGCGGCAGGCCAGCGTCCGTACGGAACGCGTCCGGCTCACCCGCGTCGGACGGCCCCGTGTCGGCTTCGCCTCCATCGACGATCGCGTCGGCCCCGTCGTCGCCGTCGTCGTCACCGCACCCGGCCGCGACGAGCACCACCATGCCCACCGCGACACACCATCTCTTCGTTCCCATGCGATCCCCGTTCGCTCTCAGAGTCGGGGACGGGACGCTCCGCGGTCAACCCAGCCCATCGGGCGACCTCCTTCCATCAGGCGGTCCGTATTCGCCTACCCGCAGTCCAGCTCCAGCGTACGTCCGAGCAGGTAGGTGATCAGCTCGGCCTCGGTCAGTGTTTGCTCGACCACCCTCGCCGGCGGATTCCAGACCGGGTCGTCCGAGAAGATCCGCGTCCTCACCGCGAAGGTCGTCTCGCCCGGGGCCGGCGCGTGAATGACGATGAACTCGGCGTTCGTCCAGATCCGAAGAGAGACGGTCGTCCGCCCGCACTCGCGCGCGGCTCGGACGATCCCCTTCACCATCTCCTCATCGAGACGCTGCCCCATCTGCCGATCCTACCCAATCTGGGCGCTCTCCGGTCCGCAGACCGGCACATTCGTCATGCCATTCAGCTCAGCAGGAGCTGGCTGGCGCGGTAGCCGATCATCATCGACGGGGCGTTGAGCGCAGCGACCGGTGTCACGGGCATCACGCTCGCGTCGGCGACGCGGAGACCCTCGAGGCCGTTGAAGCGGAGCTGGGGGTCGACCACCGCGTCGCCGTCGGTGCCCATTCGGCAGGTGCCGGCGTAGTGGTAGGTGGTCATCACGTTCTTGCGCGCCCAGCGCTCGACGTCGCGCTGCAGCGGGCCCGGGATGAGCTCGGTGTTGCCGAAGCCGGGGAGCGGCGCGCTCGCGGCGATCTCTCGCGCACGATCGATGCCGTGCAGGAGGGTCTGCATGTCGGCCGGGTCCTTGAAGTAGCCCGGGTCGATCGCGGGCTTGGCGCCTGGGTCCGCGCTGCGGAGCCAGAGTCGCCCGCGGCTCTCGGGCTTGCCCAAGATCACGACGATGCCCCAGAGCTTCTTCACGAAGGACTGCGTCGCCTCGACGCCGAAGAGACCTTCGATGGCCTTGCGCATGCCGCCGCGCACCCAGTCCTGCTCGTAGAGCGGCTCGGGGAGCGCGATGGCGGGCAGCAGCCGCATGAGCCCTTCGCGAAAGCTCGAACGCGCCGGGTAGAAGACGTAGCAGGTGTCCGCCTGGCCGTTGACCAGGCTCGGCCCGCGGCCGACCCGGTCGAAGCCGTAGAGCTGCGGGTAGCGGGTGTCGACGTCGCGGTCACCGCGGAAGAAGAGCTGCACGTTCGGGTGGTCGTGCAGGTTCGCGCCGACGCCGGGCTGGTCCAGCACCACCGGGATGTCGAGCGAGCGCAGGTCCTCGGCGGGGCCGATGCCGGAGCGGAGCAGGATCGCGGGCGTCGCGAGGGTGCCGGCGCAGAGAACGGTCTCCGCCGCGCGAAGCTCGTGGCGCTGGTCGCCTTCGTACCAGCGCACCCCGACCACGCGACCGTGCTCGATCACCAGGCGGTCGACGGCGGCCTCGGTGAACACGTGGAGCTTCGGGTTCTCGCGGTGCTCGCGGAGGAAGGCGACGTAGGACGAGCGGCGTGCCTCGCCCTCGTAGTTCATCGCTTCGTGACCGAGCACGCCGTGCAGGTCGCCGTCGTTCAGGTCGCGCTTGCGGCGGAAGCCCACGCCCTCGGCGGCGGCGATGCAGCGCTCGGTGAAGTCGGTGGACTCGCGCGAGCGCGGCCGGAGCACCGCCTCGACCGACTCGAAGGCGGGGACCACGTCGTCCCAACGCCAGCCCTCGGGCCAACTGTCGAAGTCTTCCTTGGCGCCGCGGGTGTAGACCATCGCGTTGATGGATCCGCTGCCGCCGAGCCCACGGCCCGAGCCCATGAAGAGCCGCCGGTCGCCCCAGCCGGTGCGGGTGACGCTGAAGCGCTCGTGCATGAGCTCGTCGTTGATGAACGCCTGCTTGTAGCCGTCCGCGACGAGGGTCTCGGGGTGGTCCTCGGCGTCGGGGCCGGCCTCGAGGAGCGCGACGCTCCGACCGGCCTTCAGCAGCTCGGCGGCGACGATGCACCCGGACGAGCCGCCCCCGACGACGATGGCGTCGACGATGAGTGTCACGAGGACCTACTTCTTGCGACCGAGCTTGGCTCGGAGGGTGAACGCGAGGTCGCCGAGGCCCTTCACCTTCTGGGTGAAGTCGGCGCCGTAGAGCGTGCGCAGGACGCCGCGGACGAGATCGTAGTCGTCGGCCCCGACCGGGAAGACCTTCGCGGGCATGCTCGGCAGCGGGAGTCGATCCTCGAGCACGGCCCGCGGGTTCGTCATCGCGCGGAGGCCATCGCGGCCGTTGAGCCGCCCGAAGCCGGAGCCCTTGATGCCACCGAAGGGCAGGTCCTGCGCCATGTAGGTGAAGCCGAAGTCGTTCACCGACGCGCTGCCGCTGACCACCCCGTCGGCGATCTTCTTCGCGCGCTTGCGGCTCTTGCTGATCACCGTCGCGCTCAGCCCGTACTGGGTGCCGTTGGCGATCCGGATCGCGTCGAGGTCGTCCTTCACCTTGGCGATGCACATCACCGGGCCGAAGGTCTCCTCCTGCATGATGCGCATGTCGGGCGTGCAGTCCGCGAGCACGGTCGGCGCGAAGTAGTTGCCCTTGCGGTCGAGCTTCTTGCCGCCCACCACCGCGCGCGCGCCCTTGCGGACGGCGTCGTCGACCAGGTGCTCGACGATCGCGAGCTGCTGCGGCGTGACCAGCGCGCCGACGTCGACGCGCTCCTCGAGCGAGTGGCCCTGCCGAAGCGCGCCGGCGAGCTCGGTGACCCGCTCGACGAAGCGGTCGTAGATCGTCGCGTGCACCAGCGAGCGCTCGGCCGCGAGGCAGTTCTGGCCGGCCGCGATGTAGGAGCCGTTGAGCGCGGCGTGGGCAGCGTGCTCGATGTCCGCGTCGTCGCAGATGATCATCGCGTCCTTCCCGCCGAGCTCGAGGATCACCGGCGTGATGCTCTTGGCGCTCTCCGCGAGCACGCGGCGGCCGTTGCCCATCGAGCCGGTGAAGACCACCAGGTCCACGCCACCGCTCACGAGCGCGGCGCCGGTCTCGCCGTAGCCGTGGACCACCTGGAAGAGGTCGGTCGGGTAGTCGTGGGCGCGCAGCGCGTCGTGCACCAGCTTGGCGATGGCCTGCGCCGAGAAGGCGACGTGCTCGCTCGGCTTCACCACCACCGCGTTGCCGGCGAAGAGCGCGTGGATGGTCGGCCCGAGGATGTTCTGCAGCGGGTAGTTCCACGGGCAGATGTTCGCGACCACGCCGAGCGGCCGGTACTCGATGGTCGCCTTCTTGTGCACGAAGAGACCGCTCGAGACCCGCTCCGCCTTCAGGTGCTTCTCGCCGTTGGCGATCGTCCAGCGAATCTTCTCGCTGACCGGCCAGAGCTCGCCGACCATCGCGTTCTCGCGGGTCTTGCCCGCGTCGCGGACGATGAGCTCGCAGAGCTGGTCCGCCTGCTCGAGGAGCGAGCGCTGGATGTGCCGCAACACCGAGCGCCGCGTGGCGAACGAGCTGGCCGCCCACTCGGGCTGAGCGTCCCGGGCGATGGCGATCTTCCGCCGGACCTCGTCGGGCGAGGTGACCGGCACGGTCCCGAGGGAGCGACCGGTGGCCGGCTCCACGCAGGGAATCGGGTCGGGGGTCGTGGAGGAGCCCGTGGTGCTCGCGGAAGTATGGGTCGCCGTCATCGCGGCGGAGCCTACCGCGCCCAGGAGGGGGATCCAGCGGGGCCCCGTGAGACGTCGCAGGCGGCCCCCAAGCGGTGATCGACGGTCGCCGAGCCGGTCGTGGGTGGCTCAGGCGGACTCCAGAGCCGACGGAGCTCACTGGAGCTCGCAGCGGATCCGGCCGTCGGTGGACCCGAAGCGGTTCGTGGTGGCGCTCAGCACCCCGTCGCGGAGGCAGCGGTACACGGACCACCCCTCCCCGTCGCCGACGTCCTGGCTGCGTCCGTTCTCGTAGCGGATGACGATCGTGTGCTTCCACTCGTCGGGTGGGCAGCGGATCCCGCGGGCGCCGATCTGACGCTGGACTCTTCGCACCTGCGGCGCGGTGAAGCCGCCGTCGAGCGCGGTGCACGAGCGCACGCCGACCAACCGCCCGCCAGCGCTCCCCTCGGGCTGCGCGCCCCACTCCGTCGACGGCTCGGCCCGAGGCGCCGCCCGGGCCCGTGGTTCCATCCTGGCGTGCCGTGGCTCCGGGGCGGGCGGTTCGTCGGCGGCGCTCGCCTCGGTCTCGGCGGTTGGCTCCGCCCAACCTTCCGGCAGGGTGTGCGGCTCCGGCGGCGGCTTCTCGACTTCCTCGGCGACGGCGGGCTCGGTCGGCACTGGCTCGGGCACGGGCTCCGGGCGGGCCGCTTCGACCCCGGCCGCGGCTCGCCCCGAGAAGAGCGCGTAGAGGGCGCCGATCGAGACGACCAAGAGGACCGCCACCGCGATCAGTAGACCGGCGACGAGCCTGCCGCTTCGGCGTCGCTCCGGTGCGGCGGGTTCGGGTGCGGCGGAGCCACGAGTCGCACCGCTGGCCGCGGGCAACGGGGATTGGGGCTTCGCGCGCTTCGTGCTGGCGGTGGGTCTCGGCGCAGCGAGCTCGGGCGCGGTCGTCGCGATGCCCTCCATCGGGTCCGAGAGGCTCGCCGGACCGAGCATGCCGGTCGCGAACTTCCGCTGGGTCGTGCGGCGCACGGGCCGCGCCGTGGAGGCGGCTCGCAGCGCGGAGCGGAAAGCGCTCGCGGTCGCGAACCGAGCGCTGGGGTCGTGAGCGAGCGCAGTGTCGATCACGTCGTAGAGCAGCGGGGGAAGATCGGGGGCACGGCTCCGAAGCGGCGGCGGCGGTCCCTGGACGATGGCCTTCATCGCCTCCTCCGGTGTCCCGACGTAGGCCGGCTGACCGAGCAGGAGCTCGTAGAGCATCAAGGCCGCAGCCCACAGATCGGCCTTCGTGTCCGCCTCTCCGCCGCCGAGCACCTCCGGCGCCATGTAGCGGGGCGTCCCCATGAGCACTCCGGTGGACGTCAATCGCCCCGCGCCCGGGAGGCGGGCGATGCCGAAGTCGAGGATCTTGAGCGTCACTCCATCCGCGCCCTGGGCGAGGAAGACGTTGGGGTGCTTCAGGTCGCGGTGCACGATGCCGCGCTCGTGAGCCGCCGCGAGACCATCGAGCAGTTGGTCGACCATCCAGGTCGCCTCCGCCACTGGCTGGGCGCCGGTGGCGCGCAGGCGCTGCGCCGTGGTCTCGCCCTCGAGCAGCTCGAGCGCGAGGAACGCGTGCCCGTCCGGGGTCGTCCCCGAATCGAAGACCTTCACGATGTGCGGATGGTCGAGCTGCGCGAGGATCGCCGCCTCTCGCAAGAACCGATCACGCTCGCTCCGGTCGAGGAGCACCTTGAGAGCGACCTCGCGCCCGAGGACCTGGTGACGCGCGCGGTAGACCCGACCGAAGCCACCAGCCCCGAGCTCTTCGAGCAGCTCGTATCGGTCGATCACGTCCATTCGACCGCGGACGATACCACCGGCGGAGCGCGGCCCAGCGAGCGCGAACGCCCTGATAGGTGAGGCGCCCCAGTCGCCCTCGAGCGCTCCGGGCTAGCGGAAGAGCGCCGCGGCGCGCTCGAGGTCTTCGGGCGTGTCGACCTCGAACCAGCGGTGGTCACCGGTGCGCAGCAGGTGCAGCGGCACGATGCCTTCGTTGACCAGGTCGGCCAGGACGGCCTCGTAGTACTGGTCGGTGCGCTCGCTGGCGACCCACTGCTCCACGGCCGGGAGGTAGTGGGTACGGAGCATCTCGCCCGAGAGCTTGTACAGGTTGACCGTCTTGAGCGCCTTGCTGCGGTCGAAACCCTCGCCCTGGTCCTTGCCGAGGATCATGCGGTGCACCCGGTCCGTCTCGTTCGGGTCCTCGGTGACACAGGTGCCGTTGAGGTGCTCCGTGAAGCGGTCGACCAGGGCGACGTTGTCGGCTGGGTGCTCGATCAGCTCCCGAACGACGGCGGCGTCGTAGACCAGGTCGGCCTCGAGGAGGATCAGGTCGTCCCGGAGGTGCTCGCGCGCGAGGTGCACGGTGTAGAGATTGTTCGTCGTCGCGTAGTCCGGGTTCGTCAGATACGAGATCCGGAGGCCCTTGTAGCGGTCGCCGTAGGTCTCACGAACCACGTGCTCGAGGTGGCCTAGGACGATGACGGCCTCCTCCATTCCGGCCTCGTCGAGAGCATCGAGCGCCCAGGTCATCATCGGGCGTCCGTCGACCTCGACCATGCACTTGGGAACGGTGTCGGTGTACGGACGGAGGCGGGTGCCGGTGCCGGCGGCAAGGAAGAGAGCGTGCATGCGGAGACCGGCTAGCAGAATGCGGGCCAACCGTCAGGCAGACGATGGGGGGCGAACACGCCGGTCGAGGGCGATCGCGATGGGCCCGAATTGCGCCACCACGTGAACGCCAGGCCACGCCGCTTCAGGAGCGAGAGGCGCTCGGGGCCCGGTTCTCCCGAGAGAAGCCCACGAAGACGAGATAGGTGACCCCCGCCAGCGCGTAGGTGCGGATGCGGCGAATCAACCCGACGCTGACGCCCGCCGACACGCCCAGGCCGATGACCTCGAAGACGAACCCATGGCCGCCTTCGGAGGCGCCGAGGGAGCCGGGGATGAAAGAGAAGGCGGTGTTCACCAGCATCCCGACCGCGGCGACGAAGTAGGCGACGGAGAAGCTCATGGTCTCCCCGAGCAGCCAGACGCAGATGGCCACGTCGGCGAAGCGCATCGCTCGACCGATGAAGTGGAAGCCGATGGCAGCCAGCACCCGCGCGCGATGGCCGCGCCAGAACGCGGCCATGACGGCGTCGATCGCTTCCAGCTTTCGGCGGCGCTCGTCGGAGAGACGAATGCCGATCACCCGCAATGCCGCGCTGGCCTTCACCACGAGGTCACCACGGACTTGTCGCCAGACGACGAGCACCAGGAAGAGCAGCCAGGCAGCGATGATCGCCAGCGCCCCGTACAAGACCGCTGGGTGGTCGGCGAGGATCACGACGCCGAACGCCATCCCGGTGGTCATGAAGATCACGCTGCCGATGTAGAGCACGGTCTTGTCGAGCACGACGACGCCGGTGCTCGCCGAGGGGCCGATCTCTTTCGCCAAGAGCACCGCCTTGACGGGCTCTCCCCCCATGTTGGCGAAGGGGGTGAGCGTGTTGACCGCCTCGCCGCCCATTCGGATCCACATCACTCGGAAGAACGACACCTGGTGGACGGGGTCGATGAGCAGGTACATGCCGATCGCCGCGACGAACCTCCACAGCATGCTGAGGATCACGAGGTAGCCGAAGCCCCAACCCACCTGCGCGACGTTGGCCGCGATCGTCTCGGGCCCAGCCGTCCACACGAAGGCGACGAGGGACCCGATGCCCACGAGGAGCAGGAGCACTCGCAGCGGTCCCCAGCGCCGGGACTTCTTGCCGCCAGCGTCCTCGGCACGTGCCTCCCCCTCGGGAGGCAGCGGGTCTCCACCGACGGCCGTGCTCATGGTCTCCGGAGGGCGAGGCTGAGTCTCGCCAGGAAGTCGACCACCTTGAGCGCCATGAACGCCATGCGCCCCTTGAACCCGCGGACCGGACCGCGGTGGGGCTCGCAACGAGCCAGGTCGGGCTCGAGCACGATGCGCTTGAAGTCTTCGATCACCGCGCGGTCTCGGAGGATCCCGACGATCTCACCCTCGATTCGGTAGCTGAGGAAATCGAAGTTGGACGAGCCGACGATCAGCTGGTCGTCATCGATGAGCGCCGCCTTCATGTGACTCATGCCGTCGATCATCTGCAGCTCGAAGCCGTAGCGCTCCGCCTCCCAGAGGACGTAGTCACGGAGCAGCCCCTTGTTGTTGTCGCGCGGGGTGATGAGCGTGACCTTCACCCCTCGCTCGGGCAACGCCGCGAGGCGGTCCGTGAAGGGGAAGCTGAAGTACGGGCTGATGATGACCACGGATCGCTGCGCGGACTCGAAGGCCTCGATCACACCCTGAAACGTCTCGTCGTTGGTGACTCCGTCGAGCATGAACATCTGACCGCCGGGGAACTCGCCGACCGCCGCGCGAGGCTCGCCTCGCCAGGTCGCGTCGAAGTCGGAGAGCAAGAACGCGGCCAGCTCTGGGTCCTCGATTCGGATCATCATGTCGTGCCACGAGAAGTTGTGGTCGCTGAAGTTGAACCCACCGATGTAGCTGACGCGCCCGTCGATCACGATGAGCTTCTTGTGGTTCCGCGCCGGCATGTGGACGTAGAGGAACCCGGCGGGGTTCGTGAAGCGCACCTCACCGCCCGCCTCCTCGAGCCCCGCGAACATCGCGCGAGTGGATGCGACCTCGGCTCGAAGCTCGCCGTCGAACCAGGCGCCGGGGCCGTAGATGAACTTGTCGCTCTGGACGTGGCGCGTGTAGGAGTCGACCAGGACCCGTCGCTTGGGTGCGGGGCTCGCGTTGAGTGCGTCGGCGAGAGCGAGGCCGGTCTCGTCGCCCTCGAAGGTCATCATCTGGACCACGACCTCGGACCGGGCAGCGGCGATGTCCCCCTTCAAGCGCTCCCAGAAGTCCGATGCCCCCAGCAGGAGCTCCATTCCCATCCGGGTGGCTTACGTTGAGCGCTGGCCCCGCGCAAGACTGCGAGCCCCCCTCGATGGGGTCGGCTCGGCGTGCCGCGGAGTCACGCTGGTGGGGCAGGATCCTCACGGCACCTCGGCGGGGCGCCCGGTGGCCAAATCCGCCGCGTCGGCCATACTGACCCGCCGTGAAGAACGTGAACCCCCTCGTCCTGGGCGTCCTCGGAGGCATGGGCTCGTACAGCACCCTCCACTTCTTCGAGCAGGTGCTCGCCGCGTTCGACGTGGAGAAGGAGTGGGAGCGTCCGCGGGTCATCATCGACAACAACTGCGTCCTGCCGAGCCGCGTGAGGGCCATCCTCTATGAGGAACGGCGGGAGCAGCTGACCCAGGGCATGGCGGACTCGATCCGTCGCCTGTTGACCTACGAGCCGCACGCGATCGCCATCCCGTGCAACACCGCCCACTGCTTCCTGGACGAGGTCCGGGCGGAGAACCGCACGCATGGGATCACGGACGATCGGATCGTCGACATGCTCCAGTGCGTGGCCGACGCGAACGCGACTGCGGGCCGTGAGGAAGTCTTCCTGATGGCCACGGAGGGCACCGTGGCCACGCGCGTCTACGAGGACTATCACGAGCCCCTCGGCGTCCGGATCCGCAACCCCAGCGAAGCCCAACTGGTGACCATTCGCGAGTTCATCGAGCAGGTGAAACAGCGCAAACCACTCGATGTGGAGGGGTTCCGCCGCTTCGTGGCGGAGGTCGACGCTGGCTCGGTGATCCTGGGCTGCACCGAGCTCTCGTCCTTCCACAGCGAGGACTCGCCGGTGACCCTGGTGGACCCGATGCGTCTGGTCGTGACCCGAGTGGTCGAGATGGCGCAGGAGTTGCAGAACCTGCCGGCTGCGGCGACAGCCTGACCGACATCGCCGCTTCCTTTCAGCTCGCCGAGTTGCTGCGGCCCGACCGCCGCGCTACCTCGGCCTCCAGTTCTCGAGGGTCTGCCCACACCATGTTCGATTCTGCAGCGCTACGTTGGCGGGCGCTCTACAAGCCCGTGAAGAGTTATCTGGGCGAGACCCTCTCTCCCGTCTACCGCAACCGATATGGGCGGGCAGACGTGCTGATCGTCTGGTTCCCCAAGACCGGCGGCACCTGGACCCGGCTGCTGCTCCATCGGGCGATGGCGCGCCACTTCGGCATCGAAGGGGTGGGCCCCCTGAACTTCGAAGGGCTCTACCAGGCCGACCATCGGGTGCCGAGGATTCACGCATTCCACGAGGACGAGCCTCACTGGAAGCGCCCCGATCAGCTCGCGACCGACAAGAGCAAGTACCGGGACAAGAAGGTCATCCTGCTGGCCCGCGACCCGCGCGACGCGATGGTCTCCCACTACTTCCAGATGACGAAGCGCTTCCGCGTCGTCGACCCCGAGATGACGATCGGCGAGTTCCTGGAGATGCCGAGCGGCTCGCTGCGGACCTGGATCCGCTACTACAACATCTGGGCTCGGAACCGCGAAGTCCCGCGCGACCTGCACCTCATCCGCTACGAGGACGTCCACGCGGATCCCGCGGCGGCCCTGCGCCAGGTACTCGAGTTCGTCGGTGTCGACGATGTCGACGACGCAATCATCGACGAGTCGGTCGCTCACAACGACATCGGCCGGACACGCGAACGCGAGAAGGCGGGCGCCTATCAACATCGTCAGCTCACGCCGGGCATCGAGGGCGACCCGGATTCGTTCAAAGCGCGGCGGGGCAAGGCCGGCGGCTACGTGGACTACCTCTCGCCCGAAGAGATCCAGCGGGTCGACGAGCTCGTCCGAGCAGAGCTCGATCCCTGGTACGGCTACCCCTGGGAGGGCGACTCGTGAGCACACCCTTCCACCTGGTCATCACGCTCCCCGAGGGGGACCCGAGCCCGGCCTTCCTCGAGGTCGGCAACGTGAGCATCGTCGGCCGAATGGCCATCGTGGCCAAACGCGCCGGGGCATCGCAGGTGTCGATCGTCGGTGCCGACGCCGACGTCGAACGCGCACGGGGACTCCTTCGGAACGAGCCGCGCATCGGCGAGGTGCCGGTGGCTTTCGGTGCGGTCGCCGAGGTCGACTCGACCACGCGGCGCATCGATGCGGAGGCGAACGTGATCGTCCCCGCGAGAGTGTTCTCCCTCCTCGCCGACTCGGCCGAGCCGACCTTCGTGCCCGGCGCCCCGAGCATCCGGGTCGATGGCGACGACGACCCCGTGCCGCTCTGGGAAGGGGAGCCGCCCGAAGGCTGCTTCGTCACGGAGGTCCATGGCCCCAGTGACCTCCGCCGTGCCCGCCGGGTGGTCATGCACCACGCGCGGAGCGCGGGCAGCAGCCCCGTCGCGCGCCACCTGCACGAGCGCGGGAGCCAGCCGCTCAGCCGACTGCTCGCCGAGACACCGGTCACGGCGAACATGATCACCTTCCTCAACACGTTCCTCGGGCTGTTGGCGGCGTGGCTCTGGACCTTGGGCGACCTCGCGGCCTTCGCCGCCGGCGGCATGCTGATGCAGGTCACGTCGGTGCTCGACTGCGTCGATGGCGAGCTCGCTCGCGGAAAGCTCCTCGAGTCCAAGTGGGGCGCGTGGTTCGACACGGTCGGTGACCACGTCGTGAACTTCGCGTGGGTGCTCGGCCTCGCCATCGGCTACGGCCGCTTCGCGGAGGGCCGCGACGTCCCCTGGGCGCACCTCATCCCGACGCTCTCGCTCGCGGAGGTCGTCCTCTCCTTCACCTTGATCGCCGGCCTCTTCCTCTTCCTGCTCTCGAAGAAGGCCGGCACCAAGCTCAAGGATGTCGCCACCACCATTCGCACCGAAGGCGAGCGGGGAGCGCTCTTTCGGCTCCTCGACAAGCTCTACGTGCTCGGCCGGCGCGCCAGCATCGCGCTCGCGTTCACGATCTTCTCCGTGCTCCCTTGGCTCACGGGGCTGGTCATCTTCTACGACGCACTCTTCGTGATCACGGGCATCTTCTTGGTCGTGGCCAACCTCTACTACCTCCTGGGCGCCATCGGAACGACGGTGCGCAGCGTCCAGGCCTAGGCGACTCGATCGAGACCGATGGATCCTCGCGCCCGCTTCAGCCGCACCGTCGACGACTACCGGCGCTACCGGCCGGACTACCCCGCGGCGCTCTTCGGTTGGATCGAGCAGACCGCAGAGCTCAGCGATGGCAGCGTGGTGGTCGACATCGGATGCGGGACGGGCATCAGCACGCGCCAGCTCGCCGAGCGCGGGTGGCGCGTGGTCGGCGTCGACCCGAACGCCGAGATGCTCGACGCGGCTCGCGAGGACAGCGAAGGCGCGTCGGTCGAATACGTCCGCTCCGACGCCGAGACCCTCGCCCTACCCCTCGACCGATGCGACGCGATCGTCGGTGGGCAGGCGTTCCACTGGTTCGATCTCGACCGCTGTCTCCCGCGCTTCCGGGAGCTCCTCGGCGACGGGAAGGTGGTGGCCTTCTGGAACCTCCGCGACCACGCCGATCCCCTGATGGCCGCCTACGAGGCGCTGCTGCAGGAGCGCTGCCCGGAGTACGTGGAGGTCGGCGCGGAACCTCGAGCGAACGCGGTCGCCGCGCGCTTCGACGACGCCGAGCGCGCGTTCTTCCCGCACCACCAGACGCTCGACCGAGACGCCTTCTTCGGCCGTGTGTGGTCGAGCTCCTACGTACGCCACGGCGTGGGCGACGACCCCGCCGCCCGCGCGAGCTTCGACGACGCGCTCGGCGCCCTCTTCGACGCTCACGCCGAAGAGGGCGCCGTGCGGTTCACCTACCGCACGATGGCGGTCGCCTTCCGACCCTGAGCTCCTTCGCCGTCAGAAGAAGCTCTCGCTCGCCCGCGCCACCGGTCCGTGGATGTAGCCGCGGAGCGCACGGTTCTCGTAGGTGAGGGCGAGGGCCATCGCGGCGCGAAGGTCGCGCAGCGCCACCACGCCGATCACCTCCCCCTTTTCGACGACCGGTAGGTGCGAGACTCCGTGCAAGCGCATCAGCGAGTGCGCCTCGTCGAGCGGGGTCTCGTGGTCGGCGGTCAACGGCGCGGGCGTCATCACCTCACCCACCGACGTGTCGTGCGCGGCGCAACGCCCCTCGATCACGCGAGTGAGCACGTCGCGTTCGGTGAAGATGCCGACCAGCTCATCGTTCGGACCGAGCACCAAGACCGAGCCGGCGGCCTCGTCGTTCATCGCGCGGACCGCGTGGAGCACGGGGTCGTCCGCGCGGACCGCGACCGGCTTGGGGCGGTCGGTGAGTAGCTGTCCAATCGTCAGGGCCATGAGTCACCTCCTCGGGTCGACGCCCGATGAGGTTGCAGCTCCCGGGCCAACCCACGAAATCGTGAGACTTCATGCAAACGGGGACCGCACGTTTTCGCCGATGCTGGATGGGGACAGCGTGTCGAGTCGTCCATTCGGCCCCGAGTGTGGCCGGATGCCCCGATCGCTGGTGACGCTACCGAGGTCGGAGCCGTGCGCCGATCAGGCGCTCGACGTGGGGCGCGAAGTGACCCGCGTAGCGCTTCTGCAGCTCGGGCGAGCGCCAGTCGTCGGGCCCGACCCGACCGCGACAGAGCGAAGCCCCACAGCGGCAGTCGAAGCTGTCGTAGTCGTGGGTATCCGTCATGGCGTAGTCGAAACAGATCTCCTCGCCCGCGGTGATGGCGCGAAGCGCGACGAGCACGATCTGCCCACGTAGCCCGCTGTTCGGATCGCACGAATGGTTCACCCAGTCCCCGGGGCCGTCGCGATCGGAGTAGAGGAACTGCCCCTCCTCGACCTGGAGTGCGAAGCGTTGTCGCTCGCGCGGAAGCGCAGCGAGCTCGACGGCATCGACGACTCGGCCGCCGAAGACGACGACGACGGCGCCGGCGGCGATGTCTTCCTCGGCGAAGAGCGCCCGTTCGCCATCGGATCGCACCCTCGTTCGAGTGGCGGCGGACGCCATCGAGGTGGAGCGTTCGAGCGGCGCCACCGCTCGGACGCTCGAACGCCCTCTCCGCGGATGCCTCGACCTACGACGAGGGGCCGTGGTCCCCGCCGCGAGCTTCGAGTTCGACTTCTTCACGACTCGCTCCCCTTGGGCATCGCGACATCTGCAAGTGCCGGCACGGGTCTCTCCCCAGCGAGGACGCGCCGGACGTCGGCGTCTTCGCAGACTCTCGACAGCGGCTGGAACCGGGGCGCGTGGGCCACCGCAGCCTCGACCTCTCCCTGCCAGCGTTGCCACTCGAGCTCCGGAATCGGGGCCCCGATCGTTCCACGGCACGAGGGTGCGCCACAGCGGCAGCTCAGCGGCTCGTCGAGGTTGCACTCCGCGTAGTCGCAGGTGATCTCCTCGCCGGCCCCTACGGCCCGAACCGCGATCATCGCGTCGTGGCCGACCCCTCGCATCGTCGGCTCGCAGCTGTGGTTCACGTGCTTGCCGGCGTCCCAGCAGACGATCCACTGACCGCGCGCGTTGCGGTAGCCGAGGCGCCGAACCGTGGCTCGCAACACAGAGTCGAGCCCACTGACGGCGTCGGGCTCGAGCACCACGTCGAGTACGTCACGGACCCACAGCAACGTGCCGACCGGGATGGGTTCGGTGGCCCGAACGCCCACACCGACCCCGTCGGTTCGCACGTGCAGCTCGGTGGCCGGGTGCATCATGGGTCACCGCCCCGCAATGCGCTTCGGAACCCCGTCCGACGCGGGCGCCCTTCTGGCCGGTGACCATGGCGATCAGGACTTCCGGCCGCCAGCGCCGGACCTCCACGCCCGTGTTGTTCCACCCCTTCGCTTATGCGCCTGCGGCACGCGGAAGCCAACGGGGAAACGTGTGGTCCTCGTCGATTCTGGCCGGGTCGGGCCCGGACGTGGCCACCGACGCCGGGGCGGCGTTCGTGTGCTCAGTGGGCGCGGGTGCCCCGCGAGCTGTCCCCGTTCTCAGAAGCCGGGCGCGTTCCAGCCCCAGGCCTGGTAGAGCGCCTGGAGCGACTGCTTCGCGCGCGCGTCCTGCTTGCGCGATACGTAGGCCAGGAGCCCGCGCTCCATCTCCGCCCCGTCGCTCTCGCCGAGGTACTCGTCGAGCGGTCGGAGCTCGTCGTCCTCCGGGGGGAGCCAGGTCATCTTCTGCTCCACCAGCTGAGCGCCGGGCTCGGCGGGCACGCCGAGCATGGAGAGGGTCTGCCGCGCGCGGGTCACGTCGGTGCCGGCCGCCTGGGCATCGGCGAGGATCCCCTGAAAGAACACGCCCGTGTCCGCCGCGAGGAAGCGAACGTGGTCGGTCTCGTGTTGCCAGACGACCCACGGCGCCTGCGGGAACTCCGCGACCACCGGGTGCTGGTAGAGCCCGTAGGCGTCGCCGCCGCCGTTCATGGCGATCACGTAGAGCCAGGGGTTGTGACAATCGAGCTCGCTCGCCGGCATCGGCTGGACCTCGAACATCAGCGACTCGAGGTCCGCGTGGAGCGCGTCGTCCATGTCGGCGCGCCCGATGATCTTGAGCAGGAGCTCGTCGGCCCGAATGCCGGCGTTCTGCACGATGTGGAGGTTGGTCCGGCGCTTGGGCGCGGGGGCTGGCGCCGAGGACTTCCCTGCCGCGGCCGCCACGGCGGCCGGACCCTTGCCGGCCACGTCGGCGACCTTCTCCAGGCCGGTGGCCTTCACGGTGCCGCCGTAGCCCGGCTTGGTGCCGAGCACCTTCACGGTCATGCCGATCTCCGGCACGAAGCCCTTGCAGGCCGTGCCGCCGAAGCGCACGCGGTCGCCGTTGGGCATCTCGATCCAGCCGAGCTGATCTTCGGGCTCGATCTCGGTGATTGTTCCGACGTCGCTCATGGGAGCCGACGGTACCGCGAAGGCCGATCGAATGCGACGGTGTTACTCCGCCGCAGCCACCGAGCGCCCGCGCGAGACGACGATGGCCGGGTCTCCGACCGCGCACTCGCCGTCTTCGATCACGCGTAGGTAGATGCCGCGCAGATGCCGAGGGCGGTACTCGGCGCTCATGTTGAGCCGCATCGCCGCGAGGCCGAAGCGCTGCACCCACTTCTTGCACCCATTGTGGGCCACCGGGGTGACCTCGACGAGCGCCTCCCCGAGTCGGATCTGCGAGCCGGCGGGCAGGTTCTCGTCCGAGAGGTCGAGCGAGAGGAAGAGGTTGTCCCCGTGGAGCTCGAGCGGCTGCCCGTTGGCGATCAGCCGCGCGAAGTCGGTGCGGGTGGTGGCCAGCTGATGGTCCGGCCCGTACTTGGTCTGGTCGGCGAAGCGGTCCTGGGGCATCCCGCCCGCCACCGTGAGCAGCGCCCTCTCGTGGAGGATGCGCCCGAATTTCGGGGTCCGTGCCACGAGCAGATCCACGGTGCCCTCGTCCTTCGGCGCCGGCGGGAGCGCGGCGATCGCCGCCTCGAGCGCCTCGCGGCTCAGGTGCCGCGCCGCATCGCCGCGGAGCCCGTCGAAGCGGAGCTTCGTGGTGTCGAAGGTCTTCGGCACCTCTTCGAGGAGCTGGGCCTTCGTGGGCTGCGACGGGTCGTCCATGCCCTCCATCTAGCAGCGCCCTCGAAGCGCTGCACACGTCATTCGGAGGCGGCGGCCTCGAGGTTCGCGAGGCCGTCCTCGAAGTCCTTCGAGATGGCCGCCTGGAAGTCGACGAAGAGGCTCGCGATCTTCGAGCCGAAGTTGTTCTGTCCTTCCATCGACCACGTCACCTCGG
The DNA here is from genome assembly GCA_964462035.1 of uncultured Sandaracinus sp. GTDB lineage: Bacteria > Myxococcota_A > Polyangia > Polyangiales > Houyiibacteriaceae > UBA1660. The sequence goes on along the minus strand of CAYXAP010000051.1, from coordinate 11,701 downwards.
TGCCCTCGCCCTTCGCCTCCCAGGCGATGGCGACGTCGGCGGTGCTCTCGAAGGGCTCGATGAACTCGAGGTCGTAGCTGACCCGCGATCCGTCGATGGCGGCGATGGTCATCTTGCCCGAGCCCATGTCCTCGTTGCCCTTCCACGTGTACCAGGCACCCTCGCCGGACGTCGGGTCCGAGAACTCGAGCGCCGCGTTCGGATCGATCTCCGCCCACGGGTTCCAGGCGGCCCAGGCTTCCATGTCGGTGACCTGTGGCTCGATCGCCTCCGGCGGCACGCTCATGTCGCGGGTGACGGAGACCGAGTAGGAGTCGGGCTGCATCAGCGCGAGCACGACGACCACGCCGATCGCGAGCCCCAGGAGCCCCAGGCAACCGAGGGCGAACTTTCGAAGGTTGGGCTTGGCCACGGCGGGACTCTACACGAACGGCGAGCCGCTACCAGACCAGGTAGAGATCGGCCGTTCGGCGCGCACACCGTCCACGTGGGCCGCGTCGTGCGGATTCGCGAGCAGCGCCTCGAGCGTGCTCTCGCGGATCTCCTCGTAGGCCGGATACATCCCCATCGCCGCGGACTCTAGCTCTGACACGGACGGGCCCGCGAGCGTCCGTCGATGACGCTCGCGAGCCGCAGTGCTCACATCGCGCCGAACTGACGCTCCACTGCCTTCGGGTCGCTGAGGAAGGTCCCCAGGACCTGCTCCGACATGGGATCGGGGGCGATGTCCTCCTTCCGCTCGATGACGCCGCGGACGATCGCCTCGGCAACCGCCCGCGGCGGCGTCTTCGGCATCTCGACGTCGGCGAGCATGTCGGTGTCCACCGGTCCGGGGAACACGCCGTGCACGCGAATGCCGTCCGCGGCGAGGCGATGGCGCAGCGACATCGTCAGCGACCAGGTCGCGGCCTTGCTCGCGGCGTAGCCGCCCATGCCGGGCATGCTCGCGACGGAGAGCACCGTGAGCACGTTGACCAGCGCCGCGTCGGTCCCCCGGCGGAGGACCGGCACGAAGGCCCGCGCCATGTGGAGCGGCCCGAAGAAGTTGGTCGCGAGATCGAGGTCGAACGACTCCATCGCCATGTCGAGCACGTCGAACGACGCGAGCGTGCCTGCGTTGTTGACGAGGAGGTTCACGTCGCCGGCCTTCGCCGCGGCGCGCTCACAGCTGGCCGGGTCGGTCACGTCGAGCTCGAGGGCGGTCACCTTCGGGTCCGGCGCTCGATAGGCGGCGGCGTCGCGAACGCCGGCGTAGACCTTGGTGGCTCCGGCGGCCAGGAGCGCGTCGACCAGGGCGGCGCCGATGCCGCGGTTGGCGCCGGTCACGAGGGCGATGGTGGGGTTGTCGAAGTTCATTGGGTGGTCCTTTCTCGGTCGCGTCGACCGTGAGGACACCCTGGGCGGCGCGGGCCTCGCCGTCTTCGGGCGATCGGGCCTAGGACTCATTCGCAGATCGAGGTTGCGCAGCGGCGGCCCCATCCGCGAAATGAAGAGCGATGGACCACTTCGAGGCGCTCCGAGCGTACGTGCGGCTGGTCGAGCTGGGCTCGTTCACGGCCGTCGCGAAGGAGCAGCAGGTCACCCAGCCCACCGTGAGCAAGTGGGTCGCCGCGCTCGAGGACGAGCTCGGGGTCCAGCTCCTCGACCGGACCACCCGCGGCGTCCGAGTGACACCTGCCGGCGAGGCCTTCCAGCAGCGCGCGCTCGAAGTGCTCGGCGCATGGGAAGAAGCGGTCGGGGCCACCCGGGGCCAGCACGCGAAAGCGCAGGGGCGACTCCGCGTCAGCGTGCCCGTCGTCTTCGGCGACCGCTTCATCGCCCCGCTGATGCCCTCGTTCCTGAGCGAGCACCCCGGCGTCGAGCTCGACCTTCGCTTCAGCGACCGCTACGTCGACCTCGTCTCGGACGGAGTGGACGTCGCCATCCGCGTCGGCCGGCCGGTGGACTCGAGCTACCGGGCACGGGTCCTCGCGGACACGCCGCGCCGGTTGGTGGCGTCACCCGCGTTCGTCGAGAGCCATGGAGCGCCCGACTCGCTGGGTGCGCTCGCGGAGCTGCCGTGTCTGCTGCACTCGGGGCTGGGGACCCAGCAGAGCTGGGAGCTCGCGAAGGACGGCGCGACCCGCTCCGTCTCGGTCCAGGGCCGGATCTCCGCCAACCACAGCGCCACCCTGGCGAAGCTCGCCGTCGCGGGCCACGGCGTCGCGCTGCTGGCGAGCTGGCTGGTCGACGACGCCCTCGCCGACGGACGGCTGGTCCGGCTGCTGCCCGACCACGAGCCACCCCGGGCACCCATCCAGGCGCTCATGGCTTCGACCCGCCACGTCCCCTCGCGGGTCCGCGCCTTCGTCGACCACCTCGCCGAAGGCCTCGCCGACCTCGCCTGACGCGCGAGCCGGCCACGGAGGACGAGCAAACGCGAGGACGCACCGAGCGCCTACGGCGCGATTCCTTCAGCTTCTTGGGGAGGCGAGGAGGGATTCACTCCCGACGAGCCGGGGTCCTCTTCAAGAGCCCCCCAGAAACTCAGTTCGCCGGGTTGCAGGTGTAGTGGCGCTCGGGGTGGTTGCGGAAGTCCTCGGCGTTGATCTCCGAGCAGGCGTCTCGCATCGCGTTCTTGAGCGCGTCGACCTCGTCCCAGGTGAGCGCCATCGAGTCGAAGACGATCGGGAAGCTGTCGTCGCCCTCGAGGACGTCGGCCATCAGGTCGTCGTAGAGGCCCTCGGCGCGGCCCGTCTCCCAGAGGGTGGCGAAGTTCGCGGCGAAGCGGTCGACGACGGTCGCGAAACGGAGGCCGCGAAGCACGACGACGTTCTCGAGGGTGTCGTACTCGGCGTTGGCCGAGAGGTTGTAGCTGCCGGTGACGAGCTGGTCGTCGATGATCAGGTACTTGTGATGCATCTGCTCCGCGTAGGAGTAGTGCCAGCGGTAGCTGTAGTACTTGAAGCGGACGTCGACGCCGGCCTGAACGAGCTCGTAGGCGTAGAGGAAGCCGTAGTCGAGGCAGTCCTCGGTGCGGGCGTCGCTGCCCTCGGCCTCGGCGAGGCAGTCCTCGCGGTCGGCGACCTGCTCGCCGTGGTACCACTCGCTCAGGAACTCCTGGGCGTCGAGGTAGACCCGGACGTCCATGGTCGGGTTGGCCTGGACCTTCGCGAGGAGCGCCTCCGCGACCTGCCGCGAGCGGAGGTGACCGCTGGCGATGAGGATGCGGTCGGTCGCGCCCTCGATGAGCTCGACGAGGCGGTTCGCGACCTCGGCGTTGCCGCGCTCGCGGGAGAAAGTCCAGCCGTAGCGCGAGGACTCGTAGGTGCGGAAGTTCGCGCTGGTGAAGAGCGCCTCGAGGTCGGTCTGGTCGGCGGCCTCGATGGCCGCGTCCTCGATGGGCGTGGTGAAGACCTGGTCGTAGTCGCCCCAGACGAAGTCGCGGCTGTGACCCCAGACGAAGTCGAACTCACGCTGGTAGCGGAGCGCGAGCTCCGGGTGGTTGGTGAAGACCAGCGTGTTCTCGTCGTAGCGGGTCGCGGCGCTGTAGGACCAGTTGGCGCTGCCGGTCATGAGGATCGACTCGGAGGCCTGGTCGGCGCGGTCCTGCGGGCCGTCCACGAGCAGGAACTTGTGGTGCATGATCTTGTTCACGTAGCGAACGTCCATGCCCGCGTCCTCGAGGCCAGCGCTGAGGCTCCCCTCGGGATCGGTACGGTCCTCGTTGGCCTTCTCGAGGATGAGGCGCACGCGGACGCCGCGGTCGATGGCCCGGCCGAGGGCAGCCTCGATGTCGCTGTCGCGGAAGGAGTACATCGCCACGTCGATGCTGCGCGTCGCGCCGTCGATCAGCTCGACCGCGCGAGCGAGGTGCGAGACCTCCTTGGGCTGCGGCGAGAGGAAGACCTCGACGCTCGAGTCGGTCGGCGCGACACAGAGGTCGGCGACGATGGCCACGAGCTGGCTGATGGCGACCGGACCGACGTAGTAGACGTCGTCGACCTCGACGATGTCGTCGAAGAGATCGTCGTCATCGGTCCCGGCGACGCCGTCGGGGCCGTCACGGTGCTCGATGAGGTTCCGCGCCGCTCGGCTGTGCATCCCGTCGGCGCGCAGACCGTCGACCGTGGTCGCCGGGTCGTTCAGGTGCGCGACCGCGGTCTCGAGCTCGCACTCGCTGTAGCCGCTGTCGTCGGTCTTGCCGTCGACGAAGGCGACCGCGTCCTCGGCGTCCGGGGAGGTCTCGGCAGGGGTTCCACAGGCCCCGAGGGCCAGGGCGAGAATCACGGAGAGTCGGCGAGCTACACACATGTGGGACAACGTGTGCAAGACCGGGGCCAGCGCAGATCCAGAGGACGATCGGCGGATCACCGAAGGATCTCGCCCGTTCCACCAGGGTCCCGACACCCCGGTGGCGGATCGAGTGGTCACCTCGCCGGCTAAAGGGGTCTCCGTCGCTCCCACCCCGTCGGGGGCGATCGGCCGGCCTTGGCGCCCCGACCGATTCGCCCCAGCATCGGGACATGCAGCGCGAGACGCCGGGGCCTGGGCAAGAGTCGGTCTGGGACTATCCGAGGCCACCCCGGCTCGAACCGAGTGAGCGGCGAGTCCGGGTCGTGGCGGGCGGCGTCACCATCGCGGACACCACGAACGCCATGCGCTTGCTCGAGACGAGCCACCCGCCGGGCTGGTACCTGCCGCCGGACGACGTCCGGATGGACCTTCTCGAATCCGTCGGCGGCCAGTCCTTCTGCGAGTGGAAGGGCATCGCCCGCTACTACGACGTGGTGGTCGACGGCCGACGCTTCGAGCGAGCGGTCTGGACCTACCCCGAACCCACCGACACGTACGGCGCGCTCGCGCGCTACCTCGCGTTCTACCCCGGTCGCGTGGACGCGTGCTTCGTGGACGACGAACGGGTCACGGCGCAGGCGGGTGCGTTCTACGGCGGCTGGATCACGCGCGACGTCGTCGGACCCTTCAAGGGTGGTCCCGGCACCCACGGCTGGTAGTCATACGTCGTCCGGTTCCGGCGTGGGCCGGTCCGTCCATCGCTGCTAGAAGGAGGGGATGAGGTCGAGTCGGGGGATGCGCGTTCTGGCGCTGCTACTGCTGGTCGCGTGCACGAACGAGCCAGCGCCCGACCCGACGCTGCTCGAGCAGCTCGAAGCGGAAGCGACCGCGCCGACCTCGATCGCGCGCACGGCCGATGGGCGCGCCCGAAGCATCACGACTCGAGTGAGCGTGACCGGCGCGACCCCCCACGCCCGCGCAACCGACTTCCTCGAGCGCTACGGCAGCCTGCTCGGCGTCGACCGCGCGGATCTCGTCATCCGTCCGCAGGCGCGGCCGGACCCGGACGGCAGCGGCGACACCGTGGTCTACGACGGCACCCAGGATGGGCGCCCGGTGTGGGGGTCCCAGGTGATCGTCCACGTGGAAGGCGACCAGGTGACCTACGTAGCCGCCGGTGTGGTGCCCGACCCATCCGCCCCGCTCGGCGACCCGGTCCTCGACGAGACCCAGGCGCTCGCCGCCGCCCGCGAAGCGTTGAAGCTGCCCACGGCGATCCTCGGCGGCTCCGGCCAGCTCGTCGGCTACAACCCCGGGCTCTTCTCCGGCCGCCGGACCAGCACCCATCTCGCGTGGACGATGCTCGTGCGCGGCCCCGCGCTCAGCAACACCCACGTGCGCGTCTTCGTCGACGCGCAGAGCGGCAGCATCCTCGCGGCGCACGACCGGCACCCGGATGGCTACCTCGAGAAGACGCGTTCGTTGGCGCCGGTGGACATCTCGACCGCCGAGAGCTGGGAGGCCTACCTCGCCAACGCCGAGCTCCAATACACCGAAGACGGCCTGGTCTCGGGGGTCGTGCCCACCGACGCCGCGACCGCGATGCACAGCCACCTGCAGAGCGTCTACACCTACCTCGACGACACCCACGGTCGCGACAGCCTCGACGACATGGGCCTCGAGCTCGTCTCGTACGTCGACTACACGGACGACCTCAACGCCTTCTGGGATGGCGAGAACGCGCTCATGGTCTTCCATCCCGATCTGGTCGCCGCCGACGTCACGGCCCACGAGCTCGTCCACGGCATGGTCCAGTACACCGCGGCCCTCGAGTACATGGGCCAATCCGGCGCGCTCAACGAGAGCATGGCCGATGTCTTCGGCGCCTTCGTCGACGGCAACTGGACCATGGGCGAGGCCACCGCCACGGGAACGCTCCGAGACCTGGTCTACCCACCGGCGGAGCTCGGCGAGGTCGACGGTCGACAGCCGCACCACATGGCGCACTTCTACGACCCGGCCACCGAGCGCACGTGCGCGAGTGACACGGAGTGCGGCGAGCTCGCCTGCATCGGCGGCTTCTGCACCCCCTGGTACAGCGAGGACACCGACTACCACGGCGTGCACATCAACAGCGGCATCCCGAACCACGCGGTCTACCTGGCCTCCGTCGGCGGCACGCACACCGTCAGCGGCATCACGGTCCAGAGCATCGGCGTCGAGAAGGTGGCCCACGTGGTCTACCGAACGCTGACCAACTACCTCCACGCGAGCAGCGTCTTCCTCGAGTACCGGACGGGCGTTCGCCGCTCCGCCCTCGACATGATCGAAGGCACGGGCGCCGCCGAGCTCACCTACGAGGAGTGCGGCCATCTGCTCGACGCCTTCGCCGCGGTGGGCATCGGCGCCGAGGACCGCGACCACGACTGCTTCGACGACGACGAGGACAACTGCCCCTGCGTCTACAACCCGGAGCAGAACGCCGACGCCTGCGCCGGCATGGACGCCTGCGAGCCGGTCGGTGACTGTGAGAGCTCGGCCGACTGCGCGGGGGGCCAAGAGTGCTCACCGGCTGGTCGCTGCGTCGAGCCGATGGCGACGCCCTGGGACTGCACGACCACCAGCGATTGCCCGGAGGGCACCTTCTGCCTCGCCGGCGGCATCTGCCAGGGCGCCCTCGACGACAGCGGCTGCCAGCTGATCACCACCGAGTCCGACTGCAACGGGAGCTCGCTCGCCTGCGGCTGGTGCCCGGACGTGGGGTGCCTGAACTGCGACCGCGCCGGGGAATGCGGTGGTGTGGTCGAGGCGATCTGCAACCCGGTCGACGACCCCTGCAACATGCAGGTGGACTGCGACAGCTGCACCCAGGAGCCCAACTGCGGCTGGTGCGACGGGGCCTGCGTGGGCGCGGAGGTGGGCTGCGCGGGCGACTTCGCCGTGGAGCGCTCCGCGTGCGTGGACTGCTCGGGCCACATGGAGTGTGGGAGCTGCGCGGGCGACGGCTTCTGCTCGTGGTGCCCCAGCTCCGGCGGCTGCATCAACGACTCGCTGACCTTCTGCGAAGGCGCCATCGCCATCGCCAGCATGTGTTCGGGCGGCTGAGCCGCGGGTAGCCGGGTTCCATTGCCCAGGGCCGCCCATCGTGGGATGGGTGGGCCATGAAGATCCATCACCTGAGCTGCGGGACCATCTGCCCGCGCTTTCGTCGCTGGCTACAGGGCGAAGGCGGCATCTTCTCGCGGGCGGAGATCGTCTGCCACTGCCTGCTGATCGAGACCGAGAGCTCGGGCCTGGTGCTCGTGGACACCGGCCTCGGGCTCCAGGACATGCGCAACCCGGTGGAGCGCATGGGTCCGGTTCGGCACCTGATGAAGCCGGTTCTCGACGAGGAGATGACCGCCATCCGCCAGATCGAGGCGATGGGCTTCGACAAGCGCGACGTGCGGCACATCGTCCTGACCCACTTGGACTTCGACCACGCCGGTGGGCTCACCGACTTTCCCGAGGCGAAGGTGCACCTGCTCGCCGACGAGAAGAACGCCGCGCTCGATCCGCCCACCAAGGCGGAGAAGCGGCGCTACCGCCCGCTGCAGTGGGACCACGACCCGATCTGGCGCAGCTACACCCCCGAGGGCGAGCCCTGGCGCGGCTTCGACATCGTGCGCGAGCTCGACGGGCTGCCCCCCGAGTTCCTTCTCCTCCCGATGCCGGGCCACACCCGGGGTCACACGGCGGTCGCCGTCGACACCGGCGCCGAGGGTTGGCTCATCCACGCCGGTGACGCCTACTTCTATCGCGGCGAGATGGAGCAGCCGATGACCTGCACCGCCGGCTTCCGGTTCTTCCAGAAGGCCGCCGCCATCGACCACGACTTGCGCCTCGCCAACCTCGAGCGACTCCGCGAGCTCCGCTACGGCCACGAGGACGTGCAGGTCTTCTGCGCGCACGACCCGGCCGAGCTCGCCGCGCTCCGCGGCTGAGCTCCACGGCCCCATGCGCATCTCGAATCCACCCAGCGGTGACGTCGACGATCCGCGTCTGATCTTCGTGCTCGACCTGACGCGTGCGCTGCACGCGTACGGCATGCCGGCCGATCGGTTGGAGACGATGCTCGAAGCGATGAGCGAGCGCCTCGACCTACCGGTGCAGTCGTTCACGACGCCGACGGTCATCCTCGCGAGCTTCGGCGAGCCGCCGCGCCAGCGCACGGTGATGGTCACGCCCCGGCAGAAGGAGCTCGACCTGAGCCGGCTCGCCGAGCTCGACGAGCTCGTGCAGGAAGTCGCCGAGGGCACCGTGTCGCCTCAGGAGGGGTCGAAGCGGGTCAGCGCCATCGTTGGTCGCAAGCCTCTCTATCCGACCGCAGCCCGGCTGGCGGCCCACTCGATCGTCGCGTTCACCATCGCGTTCCTGCTCGGCGGCAACCAGCCGACCGCCATCCTCGCCGCCCTCGCTGGACTGGCGGTCGGGATCCTCGAGATCCTCGCCGAGCGCTCGGCACCGTTGCTCCGGCTCACGCTACCGCTCGGCGCGCTGGTCGCCGCAGGCGGCGGCGCGCTGGGCACCCTGATCGACCCGAGCGTCGCGGTGCCGGTGGTGGGCGTCGCCGGGATCATCATGCTGGTGCCGGGCCTCACGCTCACCATCGCGATGAACGAGATCGCATCCGGGCATCTGGTGAGCGGCACGGCTCGACTGGCGAAGGCACTGGTCGCCTTCCTCATGCTCGGCTTCGGCGCGGCGCTCGGTGGAGAGCTCGCGGGGTTGGTCCCCGGAGTCGGCCCCGGCGCCGCGGTGGCCGACACGCCGACGTTGTGGGTGACGGCGACGAGCCTGGTGGGCTCGATGGTCGCGCTGACCGTCCTGCTCGAGGCGAGGCCGCGTGACTTCGGATGGATCGCGCTCGCCAGCAGCGTCGCCTACGGCATGGGGCTCGTCGGCGTGCAGTTCGCCGGTCCGGACGTCGGGGCCGGCGTGGCCACTCTGGGCCTCGGTCTCGTCGGCAACGCCTTCGCGCGCTTCCGGAACCGGCCCGCGGCGCTACTCATCGTGCCCGGCATCCTGTTGCTCGTCCCCGGCTCGCTCGGCTTCCGCTCGGTGACCTCCTTCCTCGACGAGAACCTCCTGGTCGCGATCAGCACCGCCTTCGACGTGGCGATCGTCGCCATCGCGCTCGTGGCCGGGCTGATGATCGCCAACCTCGCGCTCCCACCGCGCAAGGCGCTCTGACGGAGCGGTTCTTGCTGTCCTGCGGCACATGCTCCGAATCCTGTGCCAGCTCGTGTCAGTGACCCTGCTCGGCGGCTGCTACCTCTTTCATCAGAACGACCCGGACGAGCGCGACGATGGGACGATCGCCGTCGACGCCGGGCCCGGCGAGCGCGTCGACTCGAGCGTTCCCGCCCCACCCCGCCGTGATGCCGGCCTGCCCCGCGAGCCGGACGCCGGAACGCCCGACCTCTGTCCGCCGCGCCGCGCCGAGCTGCTCTGTCTCGACTACCCGCTGATCCCGCCCCGGATGCCCTTCACGCTGCCGCTGCGCTTCGCCGGCTGCTTCTGCGAGGAGCGCACCACCTGCCAGGTGCGGGTCGACGGCAACCGGATCTCGATCGAGACCGGTGTCTGCGAGAGCCTCGCCCTGTGCGCCGAGTGCCAGCCCGAGATCGAGGCCTCGTGCGAGCTGCCGCCGCTCCCGCGCGACGTCTACCAACTCGACGTCAACGGCTCACCGGCAGCCGACCTCGTCGTCGACTTCGACTCCGGTCTCGTGCCCCCGCCGCCCGCGTGCGTGATGCTCCAGGAGGGGTGCCCGACCGGGAGCTCGGACGTCAGCAACCGCCCCGACCGCTTCGACACCGCCTGCGTCGATGGAGAGCTCGAACGCAGCTGGATCGAGCTCGTCGACACCTGCGCCGAGTGCCCTGCCGGCAACGGCACCTGCACGGTGATCTACGAAGAGCGCCTCACCGACGACCTCCCGGCCGGCGGCGAGATCTACGTCCAGCCGAACGTCGACATCTGCCGCGACGACGCCTGCGACCCGAGCTGCGAGGAGCACGTCCGGCGCTGCGCCATCCCCGAGCGGCTGATGCCCGGTGGCTTCTACCGCGTGTGGCTGCCCGACGAGGACGGCCCCGCGTTCAGCTTCACCGGCGGCGAATCGACATGCGAATGACGACACGTCTTGCGCTGGCGACCTTCGAGCCGGTCTGATGCGGACGTTGCGCTGACGGGGGTCGCGCGACGATGCATCGATGGCCGAGCCCGAGCGCGAGACGAAGAGCGACGAGAAGCCGAAGACGCGGAAGCGCTTCGCGCGCACGAAGCGAACGCTCGCCATCTTCCTCGCGCTCCTGGCCCTCTTCATCCTGGTCGTCGTCGTCAGCGGATGGCGCGCGTTCGGCAAGGCCGCGGAGGGTGACCGACGCGCGGCGATGGAGGCCTCACCGCAATGGGCCGACGGTGTCTTCGAGAACCCGGACCCGCTCTGGAACGACGCCATGGGCATGTTCACCGGGCTCTTCCGGCGAAGCGACTACACGGTCCCGACCTCGCCGCTCCCGGTGGTGGAACCGGAGCCGGGGACGTTCGCCGAGCCGCCGCCCTCCGGTCTGCGCATCACCTGGCTCGGCCACTCGACCATGCTCATCGAGCTCGACGGGAAGGTCTTCCTCACCGACCCGGTCTGGGGCGAGAAGAGCTCGCCGCTCACCTGGCTCGGCCCGAGCCGCTGGTACCCGCCGCCGATCGGTCTCGACGAGCTCCCCGACATCGACGCGGTGCTGATCTCCCACGACCACTACGACCACCTCGATTACCCGACCATCGAGGCGATCGCTTCATGGGACACCACCTTCGTCGTCCCCCTCGGCGTCGGCGCCCACCTGATCTACTGGGGCGTGCCCGAGGAGCGCGTCGTCACCGTCGACTGGTGGGACCGGCACTCGTTCGGCGAGACCGTCGAGCTCGTGTCCGTGCCCTCGCGGCACGCGTCCGGTCGGCAGGTCTTCGATCAGAACGCGACGCTCTGGACCGGCTACGCCCTGCTCGGCACCAGCCACAAGGTCTACTTCAGCGGCGACACCGGTCTCTTCGATGGCATGCGCGAGATCGGCGAGCGGCTCGGCCCCTTCGACGTGACGATGATCGAGGTCGGCGCCTACGACAAGGCCTGGCCCGACTGGCACCTGGGCCCGGAGAACGCCGTCGACGCGCACCAGTGGGTGAAGGGCGACGTGATGATCCCCGTCCACTGGGGCCTCTTCGATCTCGCCAACCACGGCTGGACCGAGCCCGTCGAGCGCTCCGTCGTCGCGGCGCGCGAAGCCGGCGTCAGCCTGCTCACGCCGAAGCCCGGCCAGAGTGTCGAGCCCGAGGTCACCCGCGTGCTCGACCAGTGGTGGCCCGACGTGCCCTGGCAGAC